>NZ_LZDD01000001.1 GCF_001885095.1 Streptococcus bovimastitidis
ACGGCGTGGGGGTTCAAGTCCCTTAACCCGCATAAAACTTTAGCCGGCTTAGCTCAGTTGGTAGAGCATCTGATTTGTAATCAGAGGGTCGCGTGTTCAAATCATGTAGCCGGCATTGTTTTTATAAACAATATATTTTCCAAGCGTAAGCTTGGGCGCGTAGCTCAGGTGGTTAGAGCGCACGCCTGATAAGCGTGAGGTCGGTGGTTCGAGTCCACTCGTGCCCATTATAACTTTGGTCCGTTGGTCAAGGGGTTAAGACACCGCCTTTTCACGGCGGTAACACGGGTTCGAATCCCGTACGGACTATCGTTAACTCTTCATTATGAAGAGTTTTTTTATTTTATTTTTTGAGACATTTAAAAGACCTCAGAATGATAGGCTCATTAGAGGTCTTTTTATCTTAGTTAATGTAACTCATGATTTAAGAGGATGGTTTCAATCCCAGCATTATCCACTGCATAAACATATTTGGGTAAGAATGGGTCATAAGGATAGTCATAATCAAAAACAATAAGTGTTTCATTTTTCTTATCATGGTATTCGATGGATAGCTTGCGCTTATCATTTCGAATCAGTTTGAAAAGTAAGATATTTTCGAGTGGGAAGACACCTCTCAAGTTTTCGTCGATAATTTGCCAGAAAGTGTCAATAATTTCAGGTGCAATCGAAGTAGCAACTCCAAAACTTGCATAGCGTTCTTTTGTATTTTGAAAAGCCATAGGGTTATCCTTTCTAAGCGATAAGCAAAGCACTCCAAAAAGAGGAGTGCTCAACTTTATTAACGATTCTTCAGTTCAAGATAACGTTTGTACCAAATTTTGATATAGGCTTTTGAAAAAGGCCCTTTCTCCTGATTAATCCAATCAACTAAAACCTTAACATTTTCTTTTAAGATATAATCAATATCAGCAGAGTAACACATTTTTTCTTTGTGCATCTCATATTCGTCTACATCTAATAATCTTTTTTCACCATCTGCAAATACTTTAACATCTAGATCATAATCAATATACTTAAGAGCCTCCCCATCAAGAACATAAGGACTAGCTAGGTTACAATAATATGAAACACCATTGTCTCTAATCATGGCAATAATATTGAACCAGTATTTTTTATGAAAGTAAACAACTGCAGGTTCCCGAGTCACCCAGCGTCTACCATCACTTTCAGTAACAAGCGTATGATCATTCACTCCGATAATAGCATTTTCAGTTGTCTTTAGTACCATAGTATCCCGCCAAGTGCGGTGTAAACTACCATCATGCTTATAACTTTGAATTGTAATAAAGTCGCCTTCTTTAGGTAATTTCATGCCTTACCAACTTTCTACAATTAAACTTATCTGATATATTTTAACACAAAAAAAAAATAAAATCACTCATTTTGAGTGACTTATAAGTATTCGCGCAAAGCACGGTTAATGGCATCAGGATCAAAGCCTTTCCGATAGAGAGCTGCAAAAAGTTTTTGCTGTAATTGGTAACCGTCATAGCGCTTGCTAAATTTGCGGTGCTGCTTATCAAGTTCCTTTTCTAGAAGCGCATCACTATCTTCCTGATCAAGCTCAAAATGGAGGCTTCCCACAACAGCCTTGGCAGTGTCATAGGAGAAACCTTTAGTAAGAATTGACTTCGTAATTTTATCCTTCAAAGCTTTTTCCGGCAGACGACCCTGATAGTTATCTAAGAACTTTTGGCCAAGCTTTACAGCTAGAGGGAAATAATCAAATTGATCAATGACCTGATCAATTAACCCCGTGCTAATCCCCTTCTGCATTAATTTCTGCCTTAAAACCTGTGGTCCTTTATCACCGGATAAAGCATTTTGCCGTAAAAAGGACTCCACATATTTGGCATCATTAATCCAATTATTATCTTCTAAATCTTTAAGAATAGGGGCAATAGAAGCTTCATCAATATCATTCTTTAAGAGATAATCGCGAACCTGTTTCTTCGTACGTACCTGAAAAGAGATGAAATAAAGAGCAAGATTTTTACCATACGAAAATTGGGCAAATTCCCTAATTTCAGCTAATTCATCAGCACTTAATTCCTTATCTTTTGACAGCATGTATTTAACGATGGTATCTTCGGTAACATACAGTCTTTCAGAGTCATCAATTTCCAATAAATAAAGACGTTTCTTCTTTTCGATTTTGCTTATTTTCATACTAATCATTATAACAAATTAATGGTAAAATAGATGGGAAGAGAAAATTGTAATCGATAGAAATTTCTAAGAAAACGTGAAAAGGGACAAGATGCCATACATTAAAGAGAAACAACGAATTAAACTAAAAATCAAGCGCATGGGCATTAACGGTGAGGGTATTGGCTATTATCAGAAAACCTTAGTTTTTGTCACAGGCGCCTTGACCGGTGAGGAGGTTCTCTGCCAAATTACAGCCGTAAAACCGCGCTTTATGACAGCAAGATTAGTGACTATTCTCAAGGCTTCAAAAGATCGTGTTGCCCCTAAATGTCCTATTTATGAAGAATGTGGTGGCTGTCAGATAATGCACTTAGCCTATCCCAAACAATTGGATTACAAAGAGGATATAATCCAACAAAGTCTGAAAAAGTTTAAACCGGCAGGATATGAATCTTATCAAGTGAGAAAAACCATTGGCATGGATCACCCTTGGCATTATCGTGCCAAACTGCAATTTCAAACACGAGCCTTTGGTGGAAAAGTCCATGCAGGCTTATTTGCTGAGGGTAGTCACCGCTTGGTAACGATTGATGACTGTATGGTTCAAGACAAGACAACACAAACCATTCTCAATGATATTGTAAAATTATTAGATCGGCATAAATTGCCAATTTACAATGAACGTAAAATTGCTGGTTTACGAACTGTCATGATTAGACGGGGTCAAAGTAGTGGTCAAGTCCAATTGATTTTTGTAAGTAGTTGTGAGCTCCGACTTGCCCCAATGATCACAAATTTAGTCAGCATGCATCAAGATATCAAGTCAATTGCAATCAATATTAATAAAAGTAAAAGTAGTCAGATTTATGGCGAGGAAACAGAAATCATCTGGGGCAAAGAAAGCATTGAAGAAGAAGTTTTGGATTCCCAATTTGCCCTTTCCCCAAGAGCCTTTTACCAGCTCAATCCCCAACAAACGCAAGTACTATATGCCCAAGTTGTCAAAGCCTTAGATGTCTCTGAAGAGGACCATATCATAGACGCCTATTGTGGTGTGGGAACCATTGGTTTTGCTTATGCCAAACAGGTCAAGAGTTTACGAGGAATGGATATCATCCCAGAAGCCATAGCTGATGCTAAAAGCAATGCTGAACAATTAGGATTTACCAATACCTATTATGAAACAGGCAAAGCTGAAGACCTGATTCCCAAATGGTATCAAGAAGGCTATCGTGCAGATGCCATCATTGTCGATCCACCACGAACTGGATTGGATGAAAAATTACTAAAAACCATCTTAACTTATAAACCAGCAAAAATGGTTTATGTCTCTTGTAACACCTCAACCTTAGCAAGAGACCTGGTTCAATTAGCAAAAGTTTATCAAGTAGAGTATATCCAGTCGGTGGATATGTTTCCGCACACTTCCCGTACTGAGGCTGTTGTTAAGTTACTCCGCAAGTAGTGCTTCTATCAAAGTCATGTTATGTTTGGAAATATATAAAAAAAGTATATATATTAGTAGTTATTTTATAATAGCCACATAAAAATTAAGGACAAAATGAACAATTTTAAGACAAAAGCACAATTGTGCTTTTTCTTTTTATATTTTAAGAATAAATATTCTTATAAGGACATAAAAAAAGATTTTATAGTATTTTTAGAGGATACGAAAAAATATATATAAAAGGGGCTTCTTTTGAATAAATACAAAAAAATTATAGGATAGTTATTATAATTATCAATTTTAAACTTTATTATAAAAAATTATAAAATATTCGATTTTGACTAATTATTTTGCAACTAAATAGTATGTGAATAAAATTAAAATAATTACAATAATTCTATTTTTTTGAATACTCCAAAGACTTTGAAAGCGGTTGCAAACTGATATTCCTTGTGATAAAATGAGGGCGAAATAAAGAAATAAATGAGTAAAAAAACTCTAATTTAGGAGGTCTGTCATGGCTAAATTGCATACTAGTCATTCCACTTACGCTGATAGAGTTATTAAAGGATTATCAGCTTCTTGCTTACTTCTTGCTACACTTGCTTTAGCACAACAAGCTCAAGCAGAAGATGTTGCAGCCGTAGCACCAACTGCACCAGCAACAGCTCAAACTGTAGCTGCTCCAACAACTACAACAACTGCTGCCCCTGTTGTTGAAGCACCAACTCCAGCAACAACTACAGACGCTAGCGTTACTGCACCTGTTGCTCCAGTAACAACTGATGCTACAACACCGGCTCCAACAACTGACCCAACAACAGCTGCCCCTGCACCGGCTGTTACTGCAGTAACACCTAAAGCAACTGCTACACCTACAGTTAAAGCAGAGCCAAGTCAAACTGTTTATATGGATGTTACAAATAAAGTGAACATCTCTGCTCCAACAACAAGCCCAATGAAATGGACTATTCCAAAATTACCAACTAATCTTTATGATATGAAAACAGGTACATTTACTGGAGCACCTTCTTACACTGTAACAGAAACAAAAACAGCAACTGGGACAGATTATCAAATCGAAATCGTACCATTATTTGGCCCTGACCTCAGTTTACGTTGGCCAAACAATATCAGAAGAACTTACCGTGACTATATGGGAACTTATACCCTTCAAGGAGTGAGTCAAGATGGTTTAACAGTTATTACAAAAGAATTAATTCTTCGACCTTACGAAGACTATCAAACACATGAAGAACTCCTAAATACACTAGATGACGTTGCAGCAAACCATGCTACTGACCGTTTAGTTAAAGTAGAAACAATTGGTCAGAGTGCATTGGGCAACGATATTAAAATGGGGATTGTTGCTAAAGATCAAGCAAGCCTTGATAATTATCTTAATAATACAACCCCATCAATGTTACTAAATCCTGACCAAGCTTTAAAACTTTTGGCTCAAGGTCAATTTGATTATAAATTACCGATTCTCATCAATAATACCCATGCTGATGAACAACCTGGTATTGATATTGTTAGGGGATTATTTGAAGCTTTCTCAAGACAAACTGTGATTGACTATCAAACTGTTGACGCTAACAATACTCCAATGACAGTAACATTGGATATTCCAAAATTATTGGAAAAAGTTATCCTACTCTTTGATTTTACTGAAAATCCAGATGGAGATATCGCAAATACACGCGCTTTGGACAATGGACTTGATCCTAACCGTGATACAGGTTATCAAACCAATCCAGAAACACGTGCTATTGTTGAGCAAATCAACAAATGGAACCCAATTGCTATCTTTGATGTTCACGGATTTGTAAAAGAATTCTTGATTGAACCATGTACGCCTCCACATGATCCTAACTTTGAATATGATCTCTTTAAGGATAATCTAGTTGCTGGCGCACAAGCCATGGGTAATGCTGGAATCACTAACTCACAATATGACAGCTACATCATACCAATGTTCGACTATGGGTCAGGATGGGATGATTCCTTCTCAGGCTACACAGCTGTTTATGGTTTATATCAAGGAATTTTAGGACATACCATCGAAGTACCTGGAACAAACCAAGAGTCCTATAAAGCAGGCTACTATGCAGTATTAGCAGGGATTAATTATGATTTAGAAAATAGTGACCAGTTAATGAAGAAACGTTTGGAATTCTATTCTCGTGGTATTCATAAAGCTGAAGTAGAGGCTGCCGCTAACGAATTAGTCACTGTTGATGGTTCTGTTAAAGGAAGACCAACAAATGGGAACCCAACTTTCTTCCCAGATTATTATGTCATTCCAATGACACTTTCTACAGAAAGTGATACAGACCAAGCCTTTAAGATGATTGATTACTTCCGTCGTAATGGTGTCATTCTTAACCAATTAACACAAGACGTAGCAGGCTACAAAGCTGGTGATTTAGTCATTGACATGGCACAAGCTAAGAGAGGATATGCCAACCACGTCCTTTACCAAGGAGCTAATGAGTCAGAATGGCCAGCAATGTATGCTGAATTAGTAATGAATTTCCCAGCAATGCGTGGTTTCAAAGCTGATGCTATCTATCAAGAAAGTCTTTTTGCAGGAAAACTTGGTAACGTAACCTTAACAAGCGCACCTCGTACAGCAACAACCGACAAACAATACTATATTGTATCAAATAACTCTCTGGCTGCAGTCCAAGCCGTTAATGCAGCTCTTAAAGCAGGCAAAAATGTTTATTTAACTGACGATGGTTATGTAATGGATAAAGCAACATATGAAAGTGTTATTGCTACCTATCCACTCTATGCTAAACCAACATGTATGGTGCCAGTTGGACAAACCCTTAAAGCAATGAATGTTTATGCACCTGGTAATCCAAATGCTTCACTTGGCTTTAATTCACCGGCTGAAGTCAGTCTTGCCTTAGCACAAATGGGCTTTAATGTTGTTGATTCAGCAGACCAAGCAGATGTTATTGTACTTGATAATGACGAATTTGATGCAAGTATTCTTGGTAAAAAACCAATTATCGTACTTGGCGGAGTTGCCATGGCTAAACTTGAAAGTCTAGGTGTACTTCCCGGTTTCGATGCAGCTATGACAAATGAAGATGAAGGTTATAGCTACGAAGGCTTAATGAAGATTGACCTTGATACTAATAGCCCTTACACAAGTGGATATGGTTCTGATGCACTCTACTATGCAAACTCTGGTTCTTGGATTCAAGGAATTCCAGCAGGATTTATGAGTTTAGCAAATATCGAGGCAAGTGACTTCTATGTATCAGGTTGGTGGCCACAACATGAAGGACTAGCAAATAAAACAGTTGCTGTCAGTGGTATCTTCCAAGGACAACCAATGTTCATCTTTGCTGGAAATCCAGTTAACAAAACACATACAATTAACTTCTACCGTTGGGTAAGTAACGCTATCTTCGGTACAAACTTAACTGAATTTGTAGAAGGTGATTGCCATAAACCTGCAACTGACAACAACACAGTTGTAACAGTAAATCACAATGGACAACAAGTTCAAGTTTACCAACAAGTTGCTTACGGACAAGAAGCTCCAGCTGCTGAAAAAGCTGGCTTACCTGAACTTGCTGACGGAAACAGCAGCATGAAAGAAAGCCAAATCTTCTGGATTACTGGCCTCCTCGTTGCAAGTGGCGGACTCTTCGCAGCATTAAAACGTCGTGAAGAAGAAGAATAAGATATCAAAAAAATCTGATAAGACGCAGTAAGAAGCTAAGGGAAACCTTAGCTTCTTTTGCTGTGAAAAATCAGACCTATTCCTTCTCAAGTAGAATTCTTAAGTCATGCTCTTTTTAGACGGGATTATTATCTATTTTCTGCTATAATGGAGAAAATATGCGAAAAGAGAGCTCTTATGGAAAAAATTGATGTCTTTGCCCATGTCTTATTACCCCAATTTAAAGATGCTATCTTAAAAATAGCCCCTAGTATCCCTGAAAAAATGCCTTTTGTCCAACACCCTTTATTAGCTAACATGGAAGCTCGACGTCAAGCAGCACAAGACCATGTTAAGCAAGTTCTGTCATATGTCAATACCAATCCAGAAGATTATTTAGAAGCGGAGCAAGCAGCAATGATGGTTCAATCGGCCAATCAAGAGTTGCTGGATTTAGTAGCAGCTAACCAAGATATCTTTTATGGAGCGGTCCTCATGTTGCCCATGAATAACATTCCGGCTTGTTTAAAGATTATTGAAAGCTTTGCTAATCAGAAATATGCCTTAGGCTTTCAGATTTTTACCAGGCAATTAGGTAAATCAATAGCTGACCCAACATTTGCTCCAGTTATTGAGTCTTGTGCCCAAAAGGCTATTCCCTTATGGCTCCATCCGGTTTTTGATGAACGCAAACCCGATAACAACATCATTTTCTCTTGGGAATATGAACAAACACAGGCCATGTTACAGCTAGTTCAAGCTGGCTATTTTCAAAAATACCCAGACCTAAAAATCATCGTCCATCATGCAGGTGCCATGGCCCCTTATTTTGCCGGACGCATTAATCATATCCTGGCACCAGAACTAGCCCAAGACTTCCGTAAATTCTATGTGGATACTGCCCTTTTGGGCAATAGCAAAGCTCTAGAGCTAGCCATTGATTATTTCGGACATGATCATGTCCTCTTTGGGACAGACGCACCATTAGGCATTGCCCCAGCTGGCGCAACAAAGGAAATTATCCAAGCTATTACCCAGATGAAACTGCCAGAATCAGCAACAGCAGACATTTTCCAAAAGAATTTCTTAAGACTAATAGGGAGAAAAGAATGACCAATCCAGAAAAACAAGCCCCAATCATGCGCCTCTTTGAGCTAGAACCTATCCCGTCAACTTTGGAGACTTTCCAAAAAGTGGGTAAAAATAATTTGTTGCAATCTATTGAAAAAGAAGAGGGAACTCTAGTCATGGCCTCTTGCCACCATGATAATCCAGAGCAACAGTTGGTTTTTGAACTTTATCAAGACGAGGCTTCTTATCGGGAACACATCCAGTCTGACCACTTTAAAACCTTCTTAGATTATGCGACAGATGGCCTTAAAAGTCGCAAGGTTATTATCTTACAAGCCGAATTACTTTTTGAAAAGGCGACGAAAAAAGTCTTTGAAGATGCCACTTCTTTGAATATTCGTTTGGCAAAAATTAGCTTAGACCCTGAAGATGCGGCGACTTTTAAAGACATCCTTAGTGAGGAAATGGCCACTTCGATTGCTAAAGAAGAAGGTGTTTTGGCCCTCTTTTGCGGTCGCAATTTAGAAGATCTCAGTCAATGGTATTTCTTTGAAGTTTATCAGGACCAAGATGCTTATGAGAAACATATAGCAAGCCCCCACTTTAAGAAGTATATTGAGACTTCAAAAGCCATTGTTCAAGATAAAGAACTAGAAGTTCTAAATGGCATGACCTTTGTCAGTCAAGGGACAGCACACTACATTCTATAAAGGACAGACTTCGTCTTATTATTGACAAAGCTTTGAGGAGAATTTTTGACCTCAAGGCTTTTTTATTTTATACTAAAAATCTAAGGAGTCTTTTATGATACGATTTGCAAGTCCTGCTGATGCTGAGCAACTCTTAGCCATTTACAGTCCTTATGTGACCGAAACAGCAATTACTTTTGAATATGATGTTCCGTCGCTTGAGGAATTTAAAGAGCGCATAGCAAAAATCCAGACCTTTTATCCCTATCTTGTCTATGAAGAGGATGGCAAGATTTTGGCTTATGCCTATGCCTCAAGTTTTCATCCTCGCGCAGCCTATGCTTGGTCTTGTGAGGTCAGTATTTATGTCGCCATGGATACTCGCAGTAAGGGGCTTGGTCCCAAACTCTATCAGGTTTTGGAGGGCTACTTGTCGGCGCAAGGGATTCTAAATTGTAATGCCTGTATTGCGACAGCTCCTCAAGAAACACCCTATTTAAGCAATGCCAGTCAGGCTTTTCATGAAAAGTTGGGCTATCGTTTAGTTGGTAAATTCCATGGGTCGGGTTACAAATTTGACCAGTGGTTTGATATGATTTGGATGGAAAAATGCTTGAGTGAGCACAAACAAGGTCTTGAGCCGCCCCGACCGATACATGAGGTAGTGAATAATGGAAAAGTCTATTAGCAGTTTGAAAGTCAGTCAGTTCTACTTATCGGAGCGGAAATTAAAAGCCATCGAAGAGTGGCTGACCGAAGATCCGGACTCTATGAATGAACCTATCATTATCCGAAAAATAAATGGACAGGATACGATTCTTGATGGTCATAGCCGAGCATTTGTAGCCTATCAAAAAGGCTGGCAGACCATTCCTGCCCAATATGATGAGCAAGATCAGTGGCCGCATTACCAAACTTGTGCAGAAGAGGCCGTGCGTCAAGGGATAAATAGCGTCCTTGACCTCAGAGACAGGATTTTAGATGACCAAGACTATCAGGAGAAGTGGATTGCTTATTGCCAATCCTTGTCAGAAGTTAAAGTCGTCAAAAAAATTCATTTAACGGGGGATAGCTTAATGGCTAGGCATGAAGATGCGGATCAACCTATGGTTAACCTCATGCTCCACGCTCTTGATGAGAATTTAGTCATTCATAACACAGCCATTTCTGGCAACTCAACTCGAGATTTGTTAGCCCGCTATCAGGATATGATTTTAGAAGAAGAATCCGATTATCTCTTTGTATTGGTGGGAACCAATGACTTATCCAGTGATCGAGATATTGCCATCGATGAATTTGAGGCCAATTTGGAGCGTCTGATTGAAATCTTTGAAACCCGTTATCCAAGGAAACAGATTCATTTTCTCTTGCCCCCACCTGTGGATGAGAGCAAAATGCATCTAAGAACAAATGCCAACATTGCGGCCTATGGCCATACCATTGTCGAAGTTTGTCAACGCAAAGGCTGTCAAGCCCTTGATTTGAACCAAGCATTCAGAGATGCTGCCACAAAGGAAGTACCATTAGACCAATTACTGATTGGTGTTAAAGATGATGGTCTCCATTTTGGACGCATGGGCTATCGTATCCTCGCCAAGACTATTTATCAAGCCTTAACCTAAAAGCTTATATGTCATAAGCTTTTTTTCTTGCCTTCAACTCGAAATTAACATATGAAAAAAGCCAATCCTTAGGATTGGCTCATTTGTTCAATTTGATATTGTTTGGAAACATAATCGATAAAGTCTTGGATTGCTGGGGCCTGTGTTTTGTTATTGAGGTAAGCCAGGTAGTAGTAGCGAGAATTTTTGAGGACATCGACTTCAATGATATCAACATCGATTGTTTTTAGGAAATCCATTTTTGGTAGGATGGCAATGCCAAAGTTTTGTGACACTAAGCCGGCGATGGTTTCATCTTCCTCAACTTCAAAGGTAATATTGACTTGGTTTTTATACTCTTTATAAAGTTCCTCGACAACTGGGCGAACACCACTTTTTTTGGAAAACCAGATTTGAGAATAAGGTAGGGTATCTTCCAAAGTCACTTTTCCTAATTGACTGAGTTCATGTCCTTTTGGCACCACAATGACCATATCCTGAATTGCAATCGGCACAAAGGTGATTTGTGGGTCAGTATCGATTTTTGAACAGAAGGCTAAGTCATATTTACCATCTATTAAACCTTTTAATAGATCGGCTGTCATTCCGCTATCATTATAGAAGATAAAGTTAGCGGGAGAATGGGGGTGCTTGGTTAGGAATTGTCTTGTTAAATTTGGGACAATTCGATGACTGAGGATTCTCAACAAGGCAATATTAATATCTAATTGATCTAGGTCAAGGGATTGCAGTTTTGAGACACTTCTATCAATAATATTGAGCGCTTTTTGAATATCTTTCGCAAACTCCCGGCCATTGGCTGTTAAGACCATATTTCGCCCTTGTTTTTCAAAGAGT
This sequence comes from Streptococcus bovimastitidis, assembly GCF_001885095.1. Taxonomy (GTDB): domain Bacteria; phylum Bacillota; class Bacilli; order Lactobacillales; family Streptococcaceae; genus Streptococcus; species Streptococcus bovimastitidis. The sequence continues at coordinate 11,506 of NZ_LZDD01000001.1, forward strand.
GGTAGTCCTAGCTCAGTTTCAATCATATTGATGGCATGACTTAATGTTGGTTGCGTAATATGTAGCTGCTGAGCAGCTTTTGTGTAATGTTCCAGATTGGCAAGTGTGATGAAATAGCGTAAGTGTTGTAAATTCATAAGCAACTCCTTCAGTTCATAATTCTATTTTAACAAAAACCATAAATTTTTTCTATGGAAAGCTTTTCAAAAATCAATTGGATTTTGTGATTTTTTTAACTTATAATAAATTTGTAAATGAATGTTAAAAGATTAACAAACTTTTGGAGGACTTATCATGTCAAAAGAATCACCAATTACCATTAGCTCTTGGACCTTGGGAGAAACTTGTCTTTTTGAAGACCGCGTTAAAGCAGCCAAAGAAGCAGGTTACGAAGGGATTGGCCTTCGCGCAGAAACCTATGTCGACGCCTTAAATGAAGGCTTAACAGACCAAGATATCTTGGCTATCCTAGAAAAATATGACATTAAAGTCACTGAAGTAGAGTATATTGTTCAGTGGGCTGAGGAGCATCGTTCTTATGAGCAAAAGTACAAAGAACAAATGTGTTTCCATATGTGTCGTCTGTTCAATGTTGGTCACATTAACTGTGGATTAATGGAAAACTATTCCATTGACTATACTGCTCAAAAATTAAAAGAACTTTGTGGACGTGCTGGTGATTTAATTATTGGTGTTGAACCAATGCCTTACAGTGGTCTTCCAGATTTTGACAAAGCCTATGCGGTGGTAGACGCCTCTGGCTGTGATAATGCCATGTTAATTCTTGACACTTGGCACTGGGTTCGTGCGGACCAACCTTATCGTCAGCTCACAGCTGAGCAAGCCGCTAAGGTTATCTCCATCCAAATCAATGATGCCTATGATCGCCCATATGCGGCAGCGATTCTCCGAGACGAATCCATGCATGACCGTTTGGCTCCAGGTACAGGGGCTAAGGACACAGTTGGATTTGTCAACATGATTAAGGAAGCGGGCATCACTCCGAAGGTTATTGGTGTTGAAGTGATTTCAGACGCTATCTTGGCTCAAGGTTTAGATTATGCGAGTCAACATACTTATGACAATACGGTTAAGGTGCTTAAGGAAGCTTGGCCAGAACAGTTGGTTTAAAAGGCTATCGGCAATTACTTTAAAATAGGCTATAATAGAAAGACAGGTAATATCATGACAGAACAATGGTTAGGTTTGGAAGGTAAAGTCGCAGCAGTTACAGGAGCTGTCGGCGGTATGGGAAAAACAATCGTTCAAGAATTTGCTAAGCAAGGGGTTAAAATCGTCCTTCTTGATATCAAAGAAGAAGAGCTCAATGCTTACGCTAAAGAAATTTCAGACACATATGGTGTCGAAACACTGGCAATTGTCACTAACTCAACTTCGGAAGAAGCGGTTGACAATGCAGTTGCTAAATCAGTGGAAACATTTGGTCAGGTTGACATTTTGGTTAATACAGCAGCAATGCTTCGTGCTTGTCCTTTAGAAGATTTACCCTTGGAAGAATGGCGACAAACAGTAGATATCAACTTAACAGGTTATTTCTTGGTATCTCAACGTTTCGGTCGTCAAATGATTAAACAGGGTAAAGGGAATATGGTTCATGTCTCAACCATCGCTTCTGTTTTCCCAGAAACTTATTCTGCAGCTTATAGTTCCACTAAAGCAGGCGTTAACATGATGTCTCGTCAAATGGCTGCTGAATGGGGTCAGTTTGGTGTTCGTAGTAACTGTATTCAACCATGTTTTGTTAAAACACCACTATCAGAAGCTTTTTATGCGGATCCTGAAGTTGAAAAAGGACGTAAAGCTTTAACAGCCAACAAACGTATTGGTAACACTATGGACATTGCTAATGCTGTTCTTTATCTAGCAAGTGATCGTTCAGACTATACAAATGGTCATGAGTTACGTGTTGAAGGTGGCTTCGGCATTATGATGGGTGACCAAACACCAAAACCTGGTGGACGTCGTCAATATGCTGAAAAAGAGCACAATGCCTACCTAGAGCGCATCAAGGCTAATAAGTAAAAAAAGAGGAGTCTGTTTCGTCAGGCTTACAAAGGAGAAAAGATGTTTAAGAACAATAAGTACAATTTCACAGCATTTCTATTATGGATGACTTACTTCTGTCATGGGATTCAAGCTATCATTATTTCACAAAATGCAGATTTCTTCGCTCATAAATGGGGTGTTGAAGCAGCAGCCGTTTTTGCTGTTATTGCTTGGACAGGTTTAGGGAAGATTTCCTTCTTAACTTTCTCTGGTGCCTTATCAGATAAAGTTGGTCGTAAACCCCTAATTGTTATTGGTTTAATCGGTTTTGTTATTATGTTTGGGTCTTTCTTGGTAGCAAGCAATCTTTGGATGGCCAATATTTTAGCCTTTATTGGTGGAGCTATGACTTCACTATATGATGGTGCCATTAACCCAGCTTTATTCGAAATGTATCCTGAAAATAAATCAACAGCTTCAATTTTTAGTAAAGCCTTTATTTCAGTTTCATCAATGTTATACCCACTTTTAGTAGCATTCTTAGTTAGTCATAAAATGGCGGTTGAAATTGGTATTATGGTTCCCTTCATTCTTAGTATCCTTGTTTTAGCAGGTGTCTTAATCGCCCGCTTCCCAGATAATGATATTCGTAAAGAACAAAATGTTTCAGCTCGTGAAGCCATCAAAATTCTTGAAGCTAAACAAAGTACTGCTCAACCAGCGACTAGCCAAACAACTAGTCGTCAAAATGCTGCTAACTTTGCCATTGATGGGGTTATCTTATCAGCTTTTGCCTTCACCATTTACTCAACTTTCTACTTATTCCAACAAGCTTCTAAATTGTATGCCCAAAATGTTATTCACATGTCAGAAACAGGAGCAGCAGCTGTTACTTCTTACTACCAATTAGGTGGTTTAATTGCAACAATCGTCTTTGCTTTCTTAATGGCGCGTGGCATTCGTGATATTGCCTTGCTTGTTATCAGTCCTATCTTTGCAGGTCTTGCTGGTTTACTGGTATACTTTGTTCCAACAGCAGCAACTTTAACTTTTGCAGGTATTATCATCGGTTTCTTCGCTGCAGGTGGCTTGTTGCAAATGGGGAATGCAGTTCTTAACCAATTTTTTGATAAAAATAAAGGTCGTAATACAAGTATCTATTACTTTGTTATGGCTCTTGGATCATACATTGTACCAATGTTAGCTTCTAAATTGATTGCTGCTAACCGTGCAGATTTAATCATGTTATTCGTATCAGTATGTGGCTTTGCTTCAGCAGCATTAATGATGATTGCTGGTAAACGTTACGGTCATATCTTTGGAGTTTCTGTCTTTTCCAATTCAAAAAAAGACTAAGAGATAACGTTTAAAGAAGGATGTCTAGCTTTCTTTAAGCCTTTTAAAGAATTTTATGCAAGGAGTATCATTCAATGAAAAATAAGTATGTGCCAACTATTGGGGCACTTTATATCAACTATATTTTTCAAGGAATTGCCGCCATTATTATTTCTCAGAATATGGTTACCTTAGAAGGAAGATGGCAAGCGTCGATCAGTCAAATTACTTTGGTCATTAGTGCTATCGGTTTTGGTCGTGTTCTAAGTGTTAACTTGGCCGGTTTAATTTCAGATGCTCTGGGACGCCGCAAGGCCGTTTTGTTAGGTGTTTTATCTTACATCATTTTCTATTTAGGTTTGATCTTTTCAAGCAACTACATGATGGCATTTGTTTTTGCTATCTTTGCTGGTATTGGTAATTCTTTCTTAGATACTGCCACATATCCGGTTGTGGTTGAGGCTTTCGAGGAGCACAATAGTAATAGTGCCCTTTCTGTTCTCAATAAAGCATTTATCTCAGTCGGTCAATTTTTACTGCCCTTGCTGACCAGCTTTTTACTCCGCAATCATTTCTATTTTGGCTGGACTTTCATTGCTGCTGCCCTCTTTTTAGCAGGCAATGCCCTATTACTCTTGAAATTACCATTTCCTAAATTGCAAAAAGATACCAAAAAAGAAGTGGTCTCAGAAGCGGAGCTATTGGCTCCTGCCAAACCTTTATGGAATCAATCACATTTTGCTATTGAAGGTGTCTGCCTATTAGTCTTTTCGCTGGTTTCGGTTTCGCTATTTAATATCTTTATTATTTGGGTTCCGACTTTTGCAGAAAATGTTGTTGGTATTGCCAGAACGGATAGTTTAATGTTTGTCAGTCTTTATAGCATTTTCTCATTCGTTTCGGTTTTTATCACTTCAGCCATTGTTAAGCGTGGGGTTAATGTTGTGGCTTACATGATCTTTTGTACCACTATTTCAGCACTTGCTTTAACAGCTATGTTGGTCTTCCCAACCATTTACACCTTAATTTTTGCTACTTTTGCCATTGGTTTCTTTGCTGCTGGTGGTATCTGGCAATTGGGGCTAGCGACTCTATTAGACTTTTTCCCTCAAAGAAGAGGTCTGGTAACCAGTTACTATTCTTTGGCAACATCCGTTTCGGTTATGGGCTCACCCTATATTACGGGTATCCTGGCTGAAAGTGATATTCGCTTGGTCTTTTATCTAGTTATTGGCTTAGCACTGCTCGGAACAGCTGTCTTAGCCATCGTTGCATATCGTTATAAAAAAGTTTTCTTATCAGAAACTAACATTATCAGACTTAATCAATAGAGAGGTATTATTATGTCAGAACGTTTATCAGGTCACACTTTACTCATTTCATTAATTGCGACACCAATTCGTCATAGTTTATCACCAAAAATGCACAATGAAGCATTTGCTAAACTCGGTTTAGACTATGCCTACCTTGCTTTTGAAGTGGGTAACGAAGAATTAGCCGATGCTGTTCAAGGGATTCGTGCTTTAGGAATCCGCGGTTCAAATGTTTCAATGCCAAATAAACAAGCTATCATTCCTTACTTGGATGAGATTTCACCAGCAGCTGAACTTGTTGGTGCAGTTAATACAGTGGTTAACAAGGATGGTAAAGGTCACCTAGTTGGTCATGTCACTGATGGTACAGGTGCTGTTCGTGCCCTTGCAGAAGAAGGGGTGGATATTAAGGACCAAATTATTACCCTTGCTGGTGCAGGTGGTGCAGGTACAGCTATTGCTGTTCAACTCGGTTTGGATGGGGCTAAAGAAGTCCGTATCTTCAATCCCAAAGATGCTGCTTTTGCCAATGCTGAAAAAACGGTTGAAAAAATTAACAGCAGAACAAATACTAAAGCAAGCGTAACTGATTTAGCTGACGATGCTGCCTTTAAACAATCCATTGCTGAGTCATCAATTTATATTGATGCAACTGGTGTTGGTATGAAACCATTAGAAGATTTAAGTTTAATCAATGATCCAGAAGTGATTCGTCCGGATTTAGTTGTCTTTGATGTGGTTTACAGCCCAGCAGAAACAAAACTTTTGAAATTCGCTAAAGAACATGGCGCTAAAAAAGCCATTAATGGTTTAGGTATGATGCTTTATCAAGGTGCTGAAGCCTTCAAATTATTTACAGGAGAAGATATGCCTGTAGACTATATTAAAGATTTACTTTTTAAGGAAGAAAACTAAAATCTGAAAAAGAACAGCATGCATGGTCATGCTGTTTTTGTTTGCAAATGGATCAGGTTTTTTCATCGATAATATATAAAAAATATCTATTGATTCATAAAAAAAGATGCATTAGATTTTAAAAATTCCTCATGCTATACTATTAGTGAAAAGTATCACATTTATCATCGGCTGAATTTGTTAGTCGGTAGCAAGTGGTCCAATAGCTTTCATGAGAAAAGGAAAGGTGTTAAAGAAATGGTAAAAACAGTAACAATTGGAGATTTGGTCATTGGCCAAGGTCAACCTAAAATTATCGTGCCTATCGTCGCCAAAAGTGCAGAGGCTATTATCCAAGCAGCCAAAGAAATCAGTGAAATTGATTGTGATTTTGTGGAATGGCGTATTGATCATTTTGAAAAAGTCCAAGACTTTGCAGAAGTAGCTAAATTGTCTAAACAAGTCAAAGCAACATTAGCAAAACCTCTTCTAGTGACCTTTAGAACACACAAGGAAGGTGGCGTTTGTCCCTTATCTGATGAATCCTATTTCAAACTCTATCAAGAATTAATTGAGCATGGGAGCCTTGATTTATTAGACGTGGAACTCTTTATGCCAGAGGCTGGAGTTGCAGACTTAATCACAAAAGCACATGAAAAAGCAATCAAAATAATCATGTGTAATCATGATTTCGATAAAACACCAAGTCAAGAAACCATTGTTGAACGCCTGACCATGATGGAAGAAAAAGGTGCTGACATCTGTAAGATTGCAGTGATGCCACAAAGCAATCAAGATGTTTTGACCCTAATGTCCTCAACAGCGCAAGCAAGACAAAAACTTGAGCAACCCTTGATTACCATGTCTATGGGTTCGCTGGGAATGGTAACACGGGTTTCTGGAGAAGCTTTTGGGTCTGCCGCAACCTTCGGTGCTGCTCAAGAAGCATCAGCACCAGGACAAGTACCAGTTGGCTTATTGCGCCAAATTTTGACAACCTTTAAATTGAACTAGGAAAAGGAAGAGTTATGACTAAAGAATTACTTGATCAGCTAACATTACCAAATGGACAGTCTTTAAAAAATCGTATCGCCATGGCACCTATGACGACACAATCAGCCTATTTTGACGGTTCCATCACTGAGGAATTGATTAAATATTATGCAGAGCGCTCTGGAACAGCGGGGACCATCATCGTTGAAAGTGCTTTTGTTGAAGACAAAGGCCGTGGTTTCTTCGGTGCACTTGGTATTGACCATGATGATAAAATCGAAGGCCTAAGTCGCCTCACGCAGGCCATCAAAAATAAAGGGTCAAAAGCCCTCATTCAAATCTATCATGCAGGACGTATGGCTTGGCCAGAGATGAATGGTGGTGCGAAACCAATCTCTTCCTCAGCAGTAGCAGCCCTTCGCCCAAACGCACCAGTACCAACCGAAATGACTCACCAAGAAGTCTTAGAAATGGTAGCCAACTTTAAAGAAGCTGTTCGTCGTGCCATAAAAGCAGGCTTTGATGGTGTCGAACTTCACGGTGCCAACACTTATCTCTTACAACAATTCTTCTCACCACATTCTAACCGTCGTCAAGATGCTTGGGGTGGCAGCCGAGAAAAAAGAGCTAAATTCCCCTTGGAAGTATTAAAAGCAGCCCACCAAGCCGTTAAAGAAGAAGGAGCCGAAAACTTCATTATCGGTTACCGATTCTCACCAGAAGAATTGGAAGAACCAGGAATCCACTTCGAAGACAGCATGTACCTGCTCAATACTTTGGCAGAAGAAGGACTAGACTATGTTCACTTCTCAATGGGAGCCTACTTACGAACTTCAATCGTTGATACCAATGACTTAGAGCCAACTATTGCCAAATACCACAAGCTTAAATCAGAAAAATTAGCCCAAGTCCCAGTCATGGGGGTTGGCGGCATCTTACAAAAAGCGGATGCCGAAGATGCCTTAGCCGCTGGATACGACTTAGTAGCTATCGCAAAAGGATACCTGGTAGAGAATGATTGGGCTCAAGCCATCATGGCTGACCAACAAGTTCCTGCCTTTGCTGATGTGCATGATCGTGAAAAATTAGTTATCCCTACCCCTTTGTGGAAATTTATGGATGACACCTTCTTCTTGGTTAAAGACACCATTGCCGAAGCTGCCAAAGCAGAGCGTCTCAAAGAATTAATGACCAAACCTTTGGAATATAAAGCTGGTGAGTATCGTGTCATGGCTCATGGCCACAACAGCGAATTACCAATGAAAGTTACCTTCAGTGATTCAGCTATCACAGCTATTGAAATTGATAGCGCTGGTGAATCAGCAGGACTTTCTGATTTGGTCTTTGAAAAAATGCCAAAACAAATCATTGATTTCCAAACCCTTAATGTTGATGCCGTTTCAGGAGCATCCTCAACCAGCCAAGGGGTTATTGATGGGGTTTCAGACGCCGTTCTTGAAGCCAGTGGACAAGATGCCGTTGATGTCTTAAAAGCACGTCCAAAACCAACAGTCGTCCGCTCAACTGAAGTCGTTGAAGAAACTGCCGACCTAGTTGTCGTTGGAGGTGGGGCAGCCGGAATTGCCGCAGCCCTCAGAGCTGATGAGTTAGGCTTAAAAGTAACATTAGTTGAAAAACTCAGCTTTATTGGGGGTGCCATTTCTGTATCTGGTGGTAACCAAGTGGTTATGGGTTCACGCTTACAACTTGAAGAAGGCGTGCAAGATGACAGTCCAGAACTTATGTACGAAGATTTCATGGCCAATGGTAACCATAAAAACGTGCCAGAATTGCTTAGCCTCTTAACCGAGAATGTTGGCCAAGCAACTGACTGGGTTCACGATTATATCGGTGTTCAGTACGACAAAGGCTTGCATATCTTAGCCGAGTACCGTAAAGACCGTGAATTGGCTTATGCCCATGGGGGACATGGCTTCGCAGATACAGTCCGTACAAAAATGGCAGCATCAGGCGTAACCTTACTATTACAAACAAAAGCAGAGAAACTCTTACATGACGGCCAAGGGAATGTAACAGGCTTAGTAGCGGTAGAAGAAACAGGTAAAACCCACCGCATCCAAACCAAAGGGGTTATCTTAACAACAGGTGGTTACGGTAATAACAAGGCCCTCCTTACAGATGAACTCAAAGGTGTTCTCTTCTACGGAACAAGCTCATCAATGGGTGAAGGCCTCATGATGGCGCAAGTACCAGAAATTGACGCCGCTAGCCGTCTCATGGAATTTGGAAAAATCTATCCAAATGGGGTCGAAGTAGCACCAGGCTATGCCAAATCAACCATCGGAGGTAACTTAGTTGTTCTGAAACAAAACGGCCTTTTAGTCAACACCGACGGTCAGCGCGTGGTTAATGAACGAGCAAGTAACCATGACATTCTAGAAGTCTTGATGGAACAAAAAGCTAAATTGTTGTACCTACTATTAGACCAAAGCCATTTTGATGTTTTCCGCAAAGAAATAGCTGAAGGTGGTATCTCAGAAGCTGAAGTTGACTCATGGTTAGCAGCCAACGGCCAAACAACACCATATCTCTTCCACGCTGATACCCTAGAAGAATTAGCTGAATTAGCAGGAATGGATTCTACTAGCCTTGCTGAAACCGTAGCTCGTTACAACGGCTTTGTTGAAGCTGGTCAAGACCAAGACTTCCAACGTGAGCTCCGCTTTTTACAAGAAAAAGTTGGCCAAGGTCCTTACTACATGATTGAGCAACGTCCGCGTTTTGCCACAACAATGGGTGGACTTGTGGTTAATGATAAACTAGAAGTTGAAAACAGTAAAGGCAATGTTATTTCTGGTCTTTATGCGGCCGGAGAAGTCGTTGGTGGGGTTATGGGAACAGACTCACCATCAGGGGCAAACAATGCTTGGGCCCTTACTTCAGGTAAATTAGCAGCCGAAAGTCTAGCAGCCAAAATTTAAAGAATTTCCTCTAGCAAAAGCTCAGGTGAGTGATCATTTGGGCTTTTTGCTTGGTTAAATGGCCGAGCTGAGAATGTGGTATACTAGTAAAGGTAAAAAAGGAGTTAAAATGTTAGATATTCTCATCAAAGCTAGCGCTTTTGTATTAGTGGTCCTGCTGGGGTATTTATTCAAAATCGGAGGCATTATCTCGGACAAGGAAGGCAGAGCCATGGCCAAAGTGGTTATGAATGTAACACTGCCCTGTGCACTCCTGATTTCCGCAAAAGCCATAACTATTTCAAGCCAACTATTTATACCGATGTTGGTTGCCCTACTAGCTAATTTTCTGATGTTGCTGATTGGTTATCTCAAAAGTCGTGGCAAAGAAGCTGTAGCAGCTTCCCAGGAAATTATTCAGTTAGCTGGCTACAATGTGGGGAATTTTGCCTTTCCCTTTGTTCAGTCTTTCTTCCCAGCATCCTATTTGTTAACAGTTATTCTGTTTGATATTGGCAATGCTATTATGGTTTTTGGTGGCAATGTCTCTATGGCAAGTGGCTTAGCCAAATTGGATGGACGCATGACCTTGCAGAAATTTTTGGCAAAACTTTATCATTCCGTCCCCTTTTGTACCTACCTCTTTTGTTTCTGTTTAGCTCTTTTACACATTGAGCTACCGGATGCTGTCCTAACCATTTTAAAAATTGGTGCCGACGCCAATCCTTTTATGGCCATGTTGGTCTTAGGGATTATGGTTGATTTGCGGATGAATAGAGAAGAAGTTGTCGAAATTGGTCGTCTGCTAGGTCTGCGCTTACTAGGCTCAGGAATCATGATTGCCCTCGTCTATCTTTTGCCAGTATCCGCAATTGTCAGAGATATGTTAACCGTTTGTCTCTTGGCACCAATCGCAGTAGTTTCACCGCTCTTTGCGCGTGAGTTGGGGAGCAAGAGTTCGACTCCAGCAACTATCAATTCCTTAACCATCATCTCTAGCATTGTCTTAATAACACTATTTATTCTTATACAAGCTTAAAGTGATCTGAAATGACGAATTGTTTCTCCAATTTCATTTTCCTTCAGACATCATCTGATTTGAACATAGGAGTTTTTACTCAGACTTTATCTGGTTTGAAAATATGAACTTCTTGCTCATATATTATTTCTAGCCATTCTTCCTTTGGTAAAGGGAGCTAATTCTGCCAGCAAAGCTTAAGGAAAGCTTAACTGACAGATTTGGAAATAACCTTTTCTGGTAATAGCCCTTTTTTTCTGCTATGCTATTACTTAGAAAAAAGAAAAACTAAAGGAATATTATGTTTACTGATTTTATTAATATGATATTGACCAATTATGGTCTTTATGCATTTGCAATTATCTTTGTCATTATTTTTGTGGAAACTGGCTTGGTCTTTTTTCCCTTCCTACCTGGGGATTCGCTTTTGTTTATGACCGGTGCCTCTATTGCCAAAAGTGCCTACAATCCCATCCCTTTTATTATCCTATTAGCCCTTGCAGCTATTATTGGGGATTATGTTAACTACTCCTTAGGGAAAAGATATGGGCTAGCTCTGAGAAGAGTACCTTTTTTCGGTAAATTTATTAAAGACAGTCATATTGCTGAAACGGAACAATTTTTTGTAAAATATGGTAATATTGCAATCTCACTAGGCCGATTTGTTCCCATCGTGAGAACTTTTATTCCATTTATTTCTGGAATCGGACGAATGGATGCTAAGAAATTCTTGCATTATAATATCATCGGTGGACTTGCTTGGGTCGTCGTTGGGATTTTAGCAGGATTCTTCTTTGGTAGTATCCCTTTTGTTCAAGCTCACTTTGAACTGATCATGTTGGGAATCATCTTTGTTTCGGTATTACCAATTATTTTCGTAGCAGTTAAACGTCAATTATCAAGCAAATAAAAGAGACCAATTGGTCTCTTTTTGATCAATCAAAAGCCTAGGATAGCTTAATCCTAGGCTTTTATTTGGATTTCTTATTTGTGGGCAAGTCCTTTTTTGAGTCCTTTAAAGAAACCGATATCGTCTGTTTGGAGAATTAAACCAGAGTATGATTTTCCGATAAAGTTGGTTAATAAGAAAGCACTAAGAGCTAAAATAGCTAAGGAAATCAGACTTTGAGTTAGATCAGCATAGCCATTAATTAAACGAATGGGCATAAAGAAGGTTGAAATAAAGGGAATGTAGGAGCCAATTTTGAGGAGTAGCACATCACTGCCTTCTTGTCCAAAGAGGAAGGAGCCGACAAAACCGGCGATAACCAGGTACATGACTGGTTGAGCTGCTTGTTGGGCTTGTTCAGGTCTTACAACCAGTGAACCGCAAAGGGCTGCTAAGATAACATAAATGAGGATGCCAAATACTCCAAAGGCTAAAATAGACCAGTCTAAATGTTTGAAAACAGATTCGATTAAGGGTTTGCTTCCAGCAATCATGGCTTTCATATTGTCCATCTTATTGGCCAAATGATAGGTCACTAAACCACCAATCACATAAATAGAGACATGGGTTAGAATAACGGCGAAGATTCCAAGGATTCGACCGTAGAAATAATTCTCAGCGGAAACACTGGAAAAGATAACTTCCATAATTTTAGTCCCTTTTTCACTGGCAATTTCTTGGGCAGTTTGGGAAGCATAAATCAGAATAATAAAATACATGATAAAGATGACACCGAAGAAAGAGATGTACTTACTGATAGCATTGTATTGATTTTTTTTCTCGGTTTCAACTTTTAGTTGGGGTTCTTGACTTAAAGTTTTTAACTGGTCTGGTGAAATCTGAGCTTTTTGAATATTGACTTGATTTTGAAGTAATCCTAAGCTTTGTTCTAGGAGGACTTTTTGACTCCTTCCTATGCTGTCATTACTCTTATAAATACCTTTAACAAGGGCATCTTTTGCGTCAACAATTAAATAGGCTGAAATTTTTTCTTTTTTTAGAGCTTTGGCAGCATCTTTTTCACTTTTATAGGAAAAGGTCTTATCCTCAATGTTTTGGAAGGCTTTTTTCATGGCTTTATCGCTAACAACAATGGCTATTTTGTCATTTTTTGAAGCTGAATTGCCACTGAGATAACCAATCCCCAATGAAAAAGCAATAAAGATAAAGGGTGAGATGACCATGAGTAAGAAAGACCAAGATTTAACTTGTCTTAAAAAGGTTTCTTTACAAACGATTAATATTTCTTTCATGAGAGAGCTCCTGACTTCAGTTTAAAGATATCATCAATAGATGGTGCTTGTTGATCAAAGGTTGATAAATAGCGACCAGCAGAGACACGATTAAAGATTTCTTTGCCAACTTCCTCATTGGCTAAAATAAGACGCCATTGTCCCTGATTTGTTTTTTTGATTTCCAAGATTTCAGGGATATCATTTAAACAATCAATAGCAACTTCAGATGATAAATAAAGTCTGGTTTTGCCAAAGCTATTGCGAATATCGGAAATGCTTCCATTTAAGACAATTTGTCCATCTTGAATCATAATCAGTTGGTCACACAATTCTTCAACATTGGTCATGACATGGTCGGAGAAGATGATGGTTGCTCCACGCTCTTTTTCCGCAAATATGACTTTTTTTAGAATAGCTGAATTAACAGGATCTAGACCAGAAAAGGGCTCATCGAGAATAATTAAATCAGGTTTATGGATAAGTGTAATGATTAATTGAATTTTTTGTTGATTCCCTTTTGATAAACTTTTAATTTTATCACTTGGTTTACCTTTGACTTCTAGCCGTTCCATCCAAAGTGGAAGTTCTTTTTTGACTTCAACATCAGTCATTCCTTTTAAACGAGCTAAGTAGGAAACTTGTTGAAGGACACTTAGTTTAGGCATTAAACTGCGTTCCTCTGGTAAATAGCCAATTTTAGGATAAGCTTTTTTGGTAATTGTTTCCCCATCAAGACAAATTTGTCCTTGATAAGTGACAAAGTGCAGTAAGGAATGGAAAAAAGTTGTTTTACCTGCCCCATTTTTCCCTACAAAGCCACAAATACTTCCAGATTGAATGTCAAAAGATAAATCTTTCAGTACGGGAGTATTACCATAGGCTTTGCTCAAATGATTTATAGTTAGCATATTCAAACTCCTAAATTTTCATTTTAGTAAAGGTTGCTTTACAAAAGTAGTATAATAAACGTTACATTTTTTGTCAAATGATTTTATTATTTTTTTAAAATTTGACCAAGAGCTTTTATTTATATAAAATAATATTAAAATGAAAGTAGGATTGTTACCATGTCTGCGTTTGAAGAATTAGCTGAGGAATTAGCCAAGAAGAATATTTTTTATGATATTGTGGAACATCCAGCTGCCTTAACAACGGAAGAAGCTGACGCTTACATTGAGGGCTATGAAGGCGTCCGTACCAAATCCATGTTTCTGACCAATAAGAAAAAAACAGCTTACTATCTTGTTGTTATGGATGATACCAAGCCCTTGAATATGGATTCTTTCAAAGACCTAGTCCATGCCAATCGTATTAGAATGGCTTCTCCTCAGAGTCTAGAGGAGAAAATGGGCTTAAGACCTGGGGTTGTTTCCCCCTTCGGCCTCATCAATAACCATAAAAAAGACATTCAGGTTTATTTTGATACCGAAATTTTGGATCAGCCGATTCAAACTTTCCACCCTAATGACAACACTAAAACAATCTTTGTCAAAACTGAGGACGTTTTACGCTTTATTGAGGACTTGGGATTTGAGGTCCACAAGGTTAACCTATAAAAAGGAGATTTAATGCCAGCTTCAACCAATATTTTTGTTTTTGATTTAGATGGGACTATTGTGTTTAATAGCCGAGCTATTGAGCAAAGAGTAAAAGAAAAATTATTAGCATTACAGAGTAATGCAACTCTGATCTTTGCTTCCGCTCGTCCCATTCGAGATATGCTGCCCCTCTTGGAAGATTTTCAAACTTGTGACCTGATTGGGGCTAATGGAGCTATGTATAGAAAGAATCAGCAGATTCAACTGACAGAATATCTAAATCCTAATACCATTGTGACTTGTTTTCAATTGATTGAGAAAGAAGACTTGGATTATATAGTAGATTATGACTGGAACTATAGTGCAAAAATTTCTGACCTGCAACATCATATTTTAGGGAAATTAGATCCAGGACATTTAGCTAAAGAGGTAGCCCTGACAGAAAAAAATGTGAGCAAAATAATTCTCTTCAATATTGAAGCAGAAGAAGCTCAGCTACTGGAATCAATGCCCAATACAACGGTTCTCTACCATCAAGCAGAAAAAGAGCTGGTTATCACTGCGAAAGGAATAAATAAATACTCTGCATTGAGATTTTTGATTGGTCAAAAGCCCTTCGTTGCTTTTGGTAATGACCAAAATGATATTACAATGCTCAACAATGCGACGAAAGGCTTTGTCATTGGAGATTTGATAGCATCGGAAAAATATCAATCGATAGCAGTTGAAGATTTGGTAGAAAAATTAGATTATTGGATTACAAAATAAAAGTAGAGAGTCAGTGATACTATCCTGACTCTCTTTTTAAAGATATGTTTCAACTTTTTAATTAATTGTTAATAATTAAGTCCATCAAATTGAGAACATCCTGTCGACTTGGAAATAGATTAATAATCATCGACTTTTGATTGAGACGGAGCTGGTTCTGGGGAATCACAATATCGGTAAGAATAATGTCGAAACTATCATTAAATGATCTTTTTTCCGTAATTGGTATGATATTTGCGAAACTTTCTGAAATAGAAACAGCGAAGTAGTCACAAACCATTTTGGAGTGATGTTTGCCAATCGAAGTATAAATACCTATTTTTAGAGGGTTCCAATGTTGTTTCATTTCAGGAACAAAATCTTCCCAATTGGAAATTAAGACATGGGTAATATTCTCTTTGATTTCTTCCAAATTCTTTAGAGGTATATTAATATGTGTTAGATAATCAGTGATAAAAGTCTCGATGGCATGGGCATTTATGGGTAAAAAAGTGTCTCTCAAATCAAGTATATTAATATCCGAGCGAATTAAAAGATTTTTATAATAAGCGATATAAAACGGAAAGAGAATCGTATAATTATGAATAATGCGAATTAATCGATCTTCATTTTTTAAGGGATAGTGTAAAATGTTTTGAAAATGGTTTATGCTTTATTTTCACTTTTTGTTTCAATTAGTTCCTTCTGTGTTTCTAGAAATAGATTCATCTCTAGAAATAAATACATCTTCAGAAGAAAAAATCAACTGAGAGTTATAAATACCAATTATCAAGTTTTTAAAATTTAATTTGTTTTCCTTTTTAATTTTTAAATTTGATTAAGAAATTGAAGGTGCTATATTTCTAACTTTAAATTGGGTTTAATCTAAAAAATAGATGAATATAAAACTTTAATTGAGACTGTAATTTTTAAACCTTCTTTTCCACTTGTATTATATTTCATACTTTCTTCAGAAGAAATAGCAATAATTTTTTTCTAAAAGTGATTTAGTAGCTTCTATAATTGTTTTGTTTGTTCCATAGCAAACCTCCTTATAATTTGGTATAATATAATTAAAAATTAAATTATACATTTGATGTAAAAAATCAAGAAATAAATTATGTTGTAATTATAAAAGTATTACTTTTTAACTTCTTTGAATTAATACGAGTTGAAAGTTATAGAAATTATGACGTAAAAATATATAAACAACGTGTTGGTTCAAAAATCAAATTAATCCGAAAAAAATATGGCTATTCCATGACTGAGTTCGCTAACAAAATTGGTGTGACCAAAGGAGCTATAAATAATTATGAAAAGGGTAGAGTAATTCCTAAGTTTTCTGTATTAGATAAAATAATAAAACTTAGTGACAATCTGAATGAAATAGAGATAATTCATTTTAATAAAACCTGTTATAATGGATAACATTATATCAAGAAAATGAATTAATAATTTATTTAAGGAGATTTAAAATGAAAAATTTAAACACAAAGACCAAAGCTTGGATTAATCTATTTGCATTCATTATAACTATAGCATTTAATGCTTTAGGTTCATTCGGATATATTAACGGAATGAGTCAAAAAGCAGTTTCCGATAAGTATCATAATCTAATTACTCCTGCTCCATTTACTTTTTCAATATGGGGTATTATTTATACCTTACTTTTACTTACATTAGCTATGATGATAGTAAAAAAGAAAGATTCAAAGGTAAATAAACTAATTAATATTTTTACTCCTACTTTTCTTCTAAGCTCTTTATTTAATATCTTGTGGATTGTAAGTTTTTCTTATGAACAAATAGGAATTTCTACTATATTTATTTTTTTGTTACTTATAAGTTTGACTACTATTAGTAAAAGATTAGATGAACATAGGAGTGAAATACCTTACAGACTTATAGGAATTACATTTGGGCTTTATTCGGGATGGTTGACTATAGCTTCAGTGGTAAATGTTGCAGCTTATTTAGTAAGAATGGGATGGAATGGTTTTGGGATTTCTCAAACAGTTTTGGCACCTACAGTTTTAGCTCTTTCAATTATTATAGTAATTTTAATAAATACTAAGATAAATAATGCTATATATACTTTACCTGTTGCATGGGCTTTTTTTGGAATACTGATGGAAACGAGAAGATTAGCTGGAAAGTTAGATTATGGTACGTATCTTAACCCAGTTATAATAATTGGAATCGTAGTATTAACGTTAGTTTCGATATTACAATTTAATCGAAACAATTTCTGTGTTGTTAAAAGAGAGGACAAATAATGATAAAAAGATATTTAATAATATTTGGAGTTTTTTTACTAATTGATGCTGCATGGCTTGGACTAGTTGCACCGAAATTTTATAAAAATAATATTGGCCATTTAATGGCTGATAAAGTTAATTTTATTCCAGCAATCATTTTTTATCTATTATATGTTTCAGCTATATTAATATTTATTGTAAATCCAACAGCTGAGAGTGGAAATATATTAAAAGGGATTCTAATGGGAGCATTTCTAGGGCTAGTTATGTATGCAACATACGACTTGACAAATATGGCTACTCTTAAAGGGTGGCCAACTATAGTAACAGTCGTTGATTTAATTTGGGGTTCATTTGTAACAGCTGCAACAACAGGAATTTCAATAAAAATAATTAATATATTAGGATTGTAAGATGAAAGATATCATAACAAGTAGTTCTATCTATAATGCCTTTATATTAGCAACAGAACAAATAATGCTTAATAAAGATTACTTAAATGAAGTAAATTATTTTCCTGTACCAGATAATGATACTGGAGAGAATCTATCTCATTTAATGCAGAGAATAAGGGAAGAAATTCGTGAAGAAGAAAATATAAAAGATATACTAAAATCCGTAAGTAATGCAGCTATCAAAGGTTCTAGAGGTAATTCTGGTGCAATATTTTCACAGTTTTTTCAAGGATTTGAGTATAAATGTCCTGACACTACAAGTTTACATTTATCAGAATTAATTAATTGTTTCGAATCTGGATCAGAGTATGCATACGACTCATTAGAAAATCCAGTAGAAGGAACAATTTTAACTGCAATCTCGGACTTTTCAGCAAGCTTACAGTTATTTAAAAATAATGAAATTGGAACAGGATCAATTTTTGAGAAATCATACGAAGAATTACAGAAGACTGTAGAAAAAACAAAGTATCAGATGAAGACAAAAGTAGGTAGTCAAAAAGTAGATGCTGGAGCACTTGGATTTATGTATTTCGTAGAGGGATTTATTAGTGGAATAAAAGGTAAAAAAGCTAATAAAACTAACAATGATTATATAGAAATAATAAGAGAAACACATATAAAAACACATGATTATCATATTGTTGATAACTACAAGTATTGTACTGAAATTTTATTAAAAAATAAAAAAAGTGTTCAGAAAGAAGACTTTAAGGATATTCTTAAAAAATATGGAGATTCTATAGTTATAACTGAGAATAAAACGTACCGAAGAACCCATATCCATACTAATGATCCGCAAAAGTTAATTGATATATTTAGAGAATTTGGTGATATTGTTGAAGTTAAAGCAGATGATATGATTTTACAACAAAGACTTACAAAAGTGTCTGATTCAGAGATCGGAATAGTAATAGATAGCATTGCAGATTTACCATTAGATGATTTACCAGATTTTGCATATATGTTACCCCTAAATATGATAATCGAAGGAGTTTCATATCAAGACAAGAGGACTGCTCCCAAAAATATGTCAAATATTAAAAGTGCTACTTCTTCACAACCTAATATTGAAGAGATAAAGAAATTCTTAAATCCTATTATTAAAAGACATAAGCATACCATTGTTTTGACAGTCTCATCTAAAATGTCAGGACTATTTGAGAGATATTTAGAATATAATAAGTCTAATCCGAATATTTCATTGGAAATAGTAGATACAAAATTAAACTCTGTGGCTGAAGGCTTAGTAGTATATCATGCGATTAAAAAAATTCAAGAAGGAATTGAATATAGTGAACTTATTAAATTTCTAGAAAGTTCAATAAAAAGAACTAAGATTTTTGTAAGCCTAAAAAATCTGGATGGTATGGTAAAATCAGGAAGACTAAATCAGAGGATAGGATGGTTCCTTCAAAAAATAGGATTTCTTCCATTAGTTTCTATAGATCAAGAAGGAAATGGAATTATAAAAAGGGCGGCGTTTTCAAACAAGAGAAACTATTCTAACTTATTAAACGAAATAAAAATAAATAAGGATAAAATAGAATCCTATGCTTTAGTCCATGTAAATAATTTTGAGAAGGTTCGAGAATTGGAGAAAGTATTAATAGAAATATTAGGATTTTCACCCTTATATATTTCAGAAATATCTTCAATTACTGAAAATTTTTCTGGAGATGGAAGTGTAGCAATAGGCTATCAATTAAAGGAGAATTATGAATAAATATATTTTAACAGTTGGAATTGTTTTAATTAGTTTCATTTTCGTTTTCTTCATTGGAAAGAGGGAAAACAAGCATGACTTACTTGACGTACTATGGGGAGCTGCATTTATATTGTCCTCAGTAATATCCTACTTAATATCGAATAATAAGACATA
This sequence comes from Streptococcus bovimastitidis, assembly GCF_001885095.1. GTDB lineage: Bacteria > Bacillota > Bacilli > Lactobacillales > Streptococcaceae > Streptococcus > Streptococcus bovimastitidis. The sequence goes on from NZ_LZDD01000001.1 coordinate 31,051, forward strand.
TTCTGGTTTATTAATGACTATTCTTGTTATTATTTGGGGCAGCAGGCTAACTTTCCATTTAGCAAAGAGAAATATTAAAACTAAAGAAGATTTTAGATATGATGACTATAGAAAAAATTATAAGGGAAAATATTTTGATTTTTATTTCTTTTTTAGGATGTATTTAGTCCAATTTGTGTTGTGTATAATAGTCGTATTACCAGTAATATATGTAAATATAACAGGTAATGCAAAAATTTCAATTTTAACAATTAACGGAATTTTTCTCTGGATTATTGGATTTATATTTGAATCGGTAGGGGATAAACAATTAAAAGACTTCAGGTCAAAACCCGAAAATAAAGGGGAGCTAATGACATCTGGACTTTGGGCATATACAAGGCATCCAAACTACTTTGGAGAAGCAATACAATGGTGGGGAATTTATATTATATCTATTTCCAATCTAAATAATGTGTGGCTCATTTTTAGTCCTTTAGTGATTACACTTTTAGTTAGGTTTGTATCTGGGGTCCCACTACTTGAAAGGAAATACGAAGGTAGACAGGATTGGGAAGAGTATAAAAACAGTACAAGTGTTTTTTTCCCGCTCCCTCAAAAATCGAAAAATTAGGCTTTACACACAAGATGAATAAAGAGAGACAAGAAATAGTTTGTTTCTCTTTTTGCTTTGCTATGTTTTTCTCGAAATAATAGAATTTAACAATCAGTAAAAATTAAGAAAATGAATGGCAATTCAAAGCTCAAATTAAAATATAAAAGTAAACATGCTCCGAATCCTTTATGAATACGAGCTCCGAACTTAATATTATAGTCCTCGAAAATACTTACAAGGCATCGTTCTAAGGCTTCTTAATTTTGGGAAAACACCCTCTTATTGTTTGGTCGCTTGATTTCTTTATTGAGTGATTCAATCAAGTTTGTAGTGTGAATACTAGACCAAATGTGATGTGGAAATTGATAGAAAGTTAGGAGGTTTTCCATTGTTTAAAGTGATGCCATGACCTTTTTGTAATCAGGTTTCTACTCAGAAACAAATTGCTCTAATAATTTAAAAGCCTCCTGTAAATTTGTGGCACGATAAATCTGGTTGAACTGATTTAGAATAGGTGCCCTATCTATCCGTTTGACCTTACTGGAAATATTACGACCAATGTGAACCAGACACTGTTGCTGTTTAGCCATTGGATAGGCTTGTTGGATGATTTGATCCACACCGGTAGAACCGCCTGTAACAACTAGAGAATCTTGCTTAAGTCCTTGATTTTGTAGCCTCTTAAGAAGATCTGAGCAAGAGACATTGTTTTCATTAGGGGCAATCTCATAGCCAAGAACTGATTTATACCCTTCAGGTATGATACCAAGTGTAATGTGAATACATTCTTTACTGACCGTACCTAGTCGTAAGGGTAAGTAAGTTCCGTCTAAATACAAGACTGAGTAGTTAGATTGAAGTGATCGTTCATGAAAGGCAGAGACACTTTCTTGGGACACTTTTGTGATATTTGAAACAGTTGCTGGACTGTAATGGTGAGCATACATGCGCTCAGTAATGTCACTCATTTCGCGTGTCGTAACGCCAGTCTGAAAGAGTTTAATCACCATATCTTTTAGCATAATATGGTGATTAACTGATGAAAATTTACCGAGTCGATATCTTAGGATTATAAAAATTACTGCCGCTACTTCGTTTCAAACTGTCGATAATTAGTCCCATTACGTCTATTACCAGAGTTGTAATTTTTTTCATATAGCTCATTTCCAAGGAAAGCTGGGAGTTCAAGCTACAAAAGGTCATTCATAGCTATTACTAAAGAGGAACGAATGAATTCTTCAATATCTAATTTTGAGCTAGGAAGTTAAGTAATTCTGTTCTAAACTAAGTCATGAGAATAAATCTCATTCTAGCGAAATATTGTAAGTATACTATACAGGATTTATTCCTTTTTTGTTTTTAGACAATATATTTTACACTACCTAAAATCACCATTAATGATGTATATGATGAGAAATCGTTTGTTTTATTAAAAACAATATTATATACTGATAAAAAAGATTTTGATCACGCTAGTCAGTTAAAATAATAAGGAGATATCAATTGTTAACGACGAAAAAAGTTAGTTTAGGAATAATAGGATCCATACTCATACTCATTTTCTCACAGGTGTCAGCTGAATTAATAGAAACACTGTTAGTTCTCTTTAAAGTTCCAGAATTTATTTCAATTGCGATATCTGGAATCATTTATATTTTTTTAACTTATTTTTTACTGAAACAATTCGTGATAAAATTCTTTCATCGGAATTTAAATGACTTTGGAATCGGACATTTTCATGTAAAGTGGAAGTGGGTCATCATTGGTTTATTATTACCAGTTGTGGTTACAGTTATTTATCTATCTATTCCTGGTCACATTATTTCAACTCACAAGTCCACATTAGAAACCTTAGCAGTCATTAGTCGAGGAATCTTTTTCACAGGTTTTGGTGCAGGTTTTGTAGAGGAGATGGTTTTTCGTGGTATTATCATGACCTTAGTTAAAGAAAAGTGGGGAATGATGATTTCAATAGTTATTCCCTCCTTACTTTTTGGACTAGTTCATATCATTGGGATGTCATTTAATCTTTTAAGTATTTTATTAGTGATGCTTGCTGGAACAATGGTAGGTGTTATGTTTTCACTTATTGCTTATGAGAGTAAAACTGTATGGAATAATGCATTAGTTCATTCATTATGGAATAGTGTGATTATTAGTGGTATCTTTACAATATCAACTAAAGTCGATCCCTATAACATTAGTCACTATTTACTAAGAACAAAGTCCTTCTTAATAACTGGTGGTCAATTTGGAATTGAATCATCACTAATAGCACTATTGGGCTATAGTCTTGTGGCTTACTACGGATACAGTGAACTTAAGAGAGGTTAATAAGACTTATGAAGATAATAAAATTGTGACTACAGTCAGTACGGAAAAAGCTAGTATCACAGCTATATCAGGACAAATAGTCACAGCCATCAAAGGACAATTTAGAACAAAGGTTGAGACAGTTATTGATACTAACAGTACAAAATATGATGCTTTTTAAAACGTTTATTAAAGCGTTTTTTTTTTTAGTACCTTATTAATAAAGATTTAATTATTCAAAATTAGTTTTAAAAAAGGACTTTACTAGAACAAATTTAGAACAAATAATGAAAAATAACTAAAAAACCTTTAAAATCAAGGTTTTTAACTACATCTCTCTGATTAGGACGTATGGTCATTTAATGGCAGAAGTTGAGATGAGTCAACAAAAATAAGTTGTTGATGTATTAGATACTTAAACAAAGAAATGATGTAGACCAAAAGTAGACCAAGTTTGGAAGAAAACAAAAACAAACCCTTATAGAATAAGAGTTTGTACTTATAAAATATCTGCCACCACCGAGAATCGAACTCGGAACGAAGCATTACCATTGCTTTATTATACCATTTAACTATAGCGGCTACTCTATCTATATTACTATAATTTGGACTTGGGTGCAAGACTATTTTTTCAAAAAGTCATCCACAAAAATGCTTTTTTTTGAAATTCAATTTCACACTTTTGAGGAAAATGCTAAATTTGTGAAATTTAGTTACAAATTGGGTCAAATCAAATTGTTTAGGCATTTTAATTATGGTAAAGTAAAAGAAAAAAGCCATCCTTAATAAAATAGGGATGGTCAATCAGGAGGAAAACATATGACATCTGGACATAAAGCCTGGAAGGTCTTAGTAACATTATGTGGTTTATCAGCCGCGACAATTGGTGTTTCCATTAACACTTCTGGTGTTTTTTATGGAGTTGTGTCGGAAGCATTAGGCATTTATCGTGGTTCATTTGCCTTTCATATGACCATCTTTTCAATCGTAACAGCCATTGCGGGACTCTTTGTCATCAAACTTTTGGAAAAGGTTCCCTTCAAGTTATTGATGTGGGTCTCAATTGCTGTAGGTTTTGCCTCAACAGCTTTGATGGGTATGGCCACGCAATTATGGCAATTTTATTTGCTCAGCTTCCTACGTGGCTTTAGCACGGGGATGTTTTCTATCATGACTTTGACTTATATCATTAACTTCTGGTTTAATGAGAAAAATGGTCTTGCGACCAGTATTACCTTAAGCTTTAGCGGTATCATTGGCGCACTAATCTCGCCTATACTGGCAAAAGTGATTCAAAGTCAGGGTTGGCAATTTGCCTTCTTGGTACAAGCATTAATTTTCTTAACTTTCTGTCTGCCTGCTCTGCTATTCCCCTTCAAACTAGACCCAAGACAAGAAGGACTGACAGCTTACGGTTTTAAAGGAAAAGAAGAAGTGGTTGACGAATTAACAGATATAGAACCAACTAGCAACTTTAAAATCAACAGCACCTTAATTGCTATGATTATCTTTGGTGTCAGCTTAAGTTTCATCACTAGTATGGCCCAGCACTTCCCAGGATTTGCGGAAACCCTCAACTTAGATGTCACTGTTGGAGCAAGTTTATTGTCCATGGCCATGCTTGGCAATATTCTTTCAAAATTGGCAGTTGGTTTCCTTTCTGATAAAATAGGAGCTATAAAGGCCAACTTTGTACTAATCTTTGCCCTAACACTCGGTATTCTATTGCTAATCATCGGCAAAACACCGAGCCTCTTAATGCCAGGTGCTTTCTTATTAGGTGCAAGTTTTGGTATTCTAGCCGTTGCCACTCCGCTAATCACGCGTCATATCTATGGTGTTAATGATTATGGAAAAACCTACCCACTTATTGGATTTGCCTCAAACCTAGGTGCAGCCATCGCCTTCTCAGCCATTGGTTTCATCTACGACTTCACCAAGTCTTACTATCCAAGTCTATTTATATTCCTGGCCTTAATTGCCATTGGTAGCCTTGCGGTTATCTATGCCAACAAGAAAGGCAAAGCTTAAAAGGAGAATCCTATGTCAGTAACATTTAGCCCATCAGGTCAAGCAATGCCTGAAAAAACCGTTAACCTCCCCCTTTCAGCCTTCGACAAAATTGAAGGTACCAAAGTTTATTGGTTAGGCAATGCCTCTATCATGATTAACAGTCGTGGAACCATTTTGCTCATTGACCCAATACTTGATAGCTTTGACATGCCCTTGTTAATTGACATGCCAATTGATTCCAAAACCATTCCCAAAATCGACGGGCTCTTGATTTCACATATTGATAATGATCATTTGAGTTTTGAGACATTGGAAAATTGCAAAGCAGTTACAAAAACTTACCATGCCCCAACACACGTGGCAGGAGTCATGAATGAGAAAGGCTTCGCGACAGAAGAACATGCTGTCGGCGCAAGCTTCATGGTTGACGATATTAAGATTACCACAACGCCAACACGCCACAACTGGCAAAATAGCATGTCTAAGTACAATTATCGTGAGTGGAAAGAAGAAGAATATGTGGGTTTCTGGGTTGAAACTGCAGATGGGACCATTTGGCTGCCATCTGATACAAAATTGATGCCAGAGCACTTAGAAATGCCTCAGGCAGATATGATTCTCTTTGATTTTAGTGACAATGACTGGCACATCACGTATGATGGCGCCATTAAAGAAGCTAATACCTATCCAAATGCTGATTTAGTGACCATTCACTGGGGTTCTATTGATGCACCAGATTGGAATACCTTTAATGGTAACCCAGAACAGTTGCGTCAAGATGTGGTTAACCCAGACCGTGTTCATGCCTTGAATGTCGGTGAAGGCTTAGACTTAGTTAAAAAGTAAAACTATCTAAATCTTTAACAAGAAAACATCAGAAAAGCCAAGCTCAATTAAAGAGTTTGGCTTTTTCGCTCGTTGATTTGTTTTTACGGTTAGACTTCATCAGCTCTTAGATCATGCGGCATGCGTTTGAATTCACGTCTTAAGAAGTAAAAGGCTGAGACAAAGGCAATGAAATCAGAGATAGGAGCAGCATACATGACTCCTTCAACTCCCATAAAATGCGGCAGAATGAAGAGTAATGGTAGAAGAACGATGACCTGTTTCATCAAGGATAGAAAGGCACCAATTCTGGCTTTACCAATGGCTTGGAAGAAAGTCGTTGATGCAATTTGGATACCATTGACAAAAACAAAGAAGAGGAAAACACGTAAATACATGATGCCAAACTGAAAATAAAGTTTGGATCCAGTTCCAAAGAGTTCTAAGAATGGTCGGGTGAAAACTTCAAAACTGAAGAAAGCAATAACAGAAATGATGGTTGCTGTTTTCAGGAGCAAGACAGTTGTTTCTTTGACGCGTTCAAGATTTTTAGCCCCGTAGTTGTATCCGATAATCGGCTGAGCCCCTTGGACCAGTCCGATAATGATGGCAATAAATAAGCTATTAATCTTCATGACAATACCAGCCACAGCGATTGCGATATCGCTACCATAAATGGACTCGGCACCAAAACGACGCAACATGTTATTGCTGACAATTTGAATCAGTAACATAGAAGACTGGAAGATAAATGAAGAAGAACCAACCGAAACAATAGCCTTGAAGATATCAGCCCTAATTTTAAAGTCCTTGCCGACCAATTTAACTGATTTAAAATGACGGAAATAGAGTGCCATATAAAGAGCTGAGAGGATCTGACTGATTAAGGTCGCAAAGGCTGCACCTTTAATTCCCCAGCCAAAAACAAAGATAAATATAGGCACTAAAATGGTATTGAGGACAGCCCCAAAGATAATGGCCAACATAGAATGGTTGGGACTGCCGTCAGCACGAATCAGTGGATTGACACTAAAGGTGAAAAGCAAGAAAGGCATACCAAAGGCTGTAATGGAAGTGTAGTCTTGGGCATAAGCCATGGTCGCATCTGTGGCACCAAAAATGATCAGCAATGGCTTCAAAAAGATGATAATCAAAGCAGCAATAATAACACCCGAGAGGACAGAAAGGGATACAGCATTGCCGACTACTTTACTAGCTTTGTCCATTTGTCCGCGACCTAAAGAGAGGTTGAAGTTAGCAGCTCCACCGAGACCGAAGGTTAAGCCAAAGGCAAGACAGAGAATGGTTAAAGGGAAAGCCACACTGGTCGCTGCATTCCCTAAATAGCCAACGCTATGCCCAATAAAAATTTGGTCGACGATATTATAGAGGGAATTGACTAAATTGGCTGTGATAGCTGGCATAGCCATTTTAAAAAGGAGTTGGGGAATGGGTTTTAGTTGAAAATCGTTTGCTTGCATTGTTACCTCGCTATTCTATTCCTGATGATTTTTCTGTAATTTATTTAATAAGTGGCGTAAAATCTCTTTTTCTGAATCGGTCAAAGCAGCAGTAAAGCTTTCTTCAATTTGACCACTTGTTTCCAAAATAAAAAGACTAGCATTTTTAGCCTTGTCGGTTAACATGATGACCTTTGAACGTTTATCCTCAGCGTGACATTGCCGATAAATCCATTGATTCTTCTCAAGATTTTGAAGAATACCAGTGACAGTTGGGTTTGACATAGAAAAGTAATTTTCAATATCAATCTGTCGGACGCTGGCTTCAGGTCTTAAAGTAACGTATTTTAAGATTTTAAACTGACTAGGTGTCAAGCCTTTTGGCGTTAAAATCTGACTAGCAGTCTTATCAAAAGTTTGACTGGTTTTTTTGATTAAGATTCCAATATGATCTTTATACATGACAATTGCATAGTTTCCTATCTAAATGATGCTCCTATTATAACATAGCTTCCTATCTTTTTCGATAGAAATATTTAAAAAAGAGAAAAAATTTTAATTTTTAAAAGTGACCACACATATATTGATATGAGTGGGTTTCTTATAGATACAGAAAAAGGCGCATGTATACATGTAAGCCTTTCCAATGACTAATAATAGCACTCTCTGCCTACTTATGATATAATTTGTCTATCAATTGAGGAAGGAAGGTTTTATGTCTTTCGAAAAAGAATTTATAAAAGACTTTGAAGAATGGGTCCAAACGCAGATTCAAGTCAATCAAGTCGCAATGACGACAAGTCAACAAATTGCTCAGGAAGATGGAGACGAGCGTGCTAAAGATGCTTTCATTCGTTATGAAAGTAAATTAGACGCCTATCAATTTCTTTTAGGCAAATTTGACAATTATCACAATGGTAAATCCTTCCACGACATGCCGGATGATTTATTTGGAAAACGAAACTATTAAAATAGAAAGTAGGAAAGAATTATGGCTAAAGTAAAAAATCGTAAAAAAGAATTGAAACAAGAATTAAAACGTCAAGGTATTATTGGGCAAGAGCATCCAAAAGTGATTACCCTTGATGCTAACACCGATATCACAGCTATCCCTACTGATGCGGAAAGTGTTACAATTACAGAAAAACCAACTTTAGCTGAATTTGCTGAAACACCAGAATTAGAAGGTGTACGTTCAGACGCCGTTGAAAACATTTACGACAAAGGTGTCACATCAACTGATGAATTAAAAGACATGTCAGAAGATGACTTGCTTGAAGTCAAAGGTGTCGGTCCAGCAACTGTTGAAACACTAACAGAAAATGTTGGTATTGATGGCAAGTTGAGCCTTGAGGACTTCTCAAACCTTAAAGAAGTGAAAGATATTCGTTCTGACTTGGTTGAAATGCTCTACCATGAAGGCATCAAATCGAAAGCTGACTTCAAACAATGGACAGAACAAGAAGTTCTTGATATCAACGGAATTGGTCAAGGAACCATTGATAAATTAGTTGAAAATGGCGTTAAATTTAAAAAATAAGCTATCCATGATTGCCTAAAAGCTGCTAATCTGATAGAATAACAGTAATCAGAGTCCTAATGAGTTTGTCTGTTACAGGAAGCGGCAGTATTGAGAAACCCGCACAGATGTCAGAAGGTGTTGCTGAGGCTAACATAATCAATAACAAAGTTGCACATATCACACGGATATGTGAATCTGGGTGGTACCGCGGATAAGCATATTCGTCCCTGTCTAGCTCTAGCTAGATGGGGATTTTTTGTATTTAAAAGAGGGGGAAAAGAAATGATTGAACGTCGCTATACGAGTTTTAAGGATTCTGCTTTGTTTGAAGAAGCTATCGCCTTAACCATGGAAATCAACAGCCACTATCATAGTCCTGAAGAAATCAGAGACCTGATGTCACAAGTGACTGGCCAAAAAGTGCCAGACAGTCTCCGAGTCTTCCCCCCTTTCTATACGGATTTTGGCAAAAACACGACCTTTGAAGAAAATGTCTTTCTCAACTCGGGCTGTCATTTCCAAGATCAAGGAGGCATTCATATTGGCGAAGGTAGTCTAATTGGCCACAATGTGGTACTGGCAACCGTCAATCATGCCCTAGAACCAAGCAAGAACCGCAAGAACTCATATGACTCTATCGTCATTGGCAAACATGTCTGGATTGGTTCCAACGCCACCATTCTCCCAGGAGTAACCGTAGGCGATTGGGCCGTCGTCGCGGCCTCAGCGGTCGTCACTAAAGACGTCCCAGCCTATACCGTCGTCGGTGGCGTCCCAGCCAAAATCCTTAAAGAAGTAGACCCAGAAAGTTGAGGTGGATGATGATCAAAATAAAAGGTGACATTGAAAATAATCAACTCCCAGATATCGAGACGGAGAGGTTAATTCTTCGGGGTCGTCGCTTGTCAGATGCTGAAGCTATCTTTGCTTTTGCAAAGTTGGCAGAGGTCTCATATCCCGCTGGTTTTCCACCCGTTGCGACTATTGAAGACGAAATTCACTATCTAGACACTATTTACCCAGAAAATCTCAAAAAAGAAAAACTCCCATCCGGTTACGGCATCACGCTCAAGGATCAAGATAAGGTCATTGGCTCTGTTGATTTTAATCACCGCCATGAGGACGATGTCTTTGAAATAGGCTATCTCTTGCACCCAGATTATTGGGGACAAGGAATCGTACCTGAAGCGGCTCAAGCTCTTTTAGAATATGGTTTCACCAAATTACAGTTACATAAAATTGAATTGGCCTGCTACAGTTATAACAAGCAAAGCCAGGCTGTCGCTGACAAACTAGGCTTTACTCTAGAAGCGAGAGTCCGCGATAGAAAAGATGCTCAAGACAATCGTTGCGATGATTTACGCTACGGATTACTGAAGACAGAATGGGAGAAAAGACATGAAAACATTTAACTCAAAAGACCTAGTTTGGACTCGCCAACCCAAATCTTATGCGATAAGTGATCAAGAAATCGTCATTGAGACTTTACCACACACCGATTTGTGGCAGCGGACTTATTACCATTTTCAAAATGATAATGCACCCGTTTTGCAGATGACCATTGAAGAAGACTATTTCTCCTTTGTGGTCAAAACTAGTTTTGACAGCAAACACCGCTTTGATCAATGTGGTCTAGTCATGTATTTGGATTCCGAAAACTGGCTGAAAGCATCAATCGAATATGAAAATGAAGATTTCCAACATCTGGGATCAGTTGCTACCAATCAAGGATACTCCGATTGGGCCACCACCGAAATTGATGCCTCAATCAAAGAAATGTGGTACCGCCTCAGCCGTCGTGGCAATGATTTCCGCCTGGAGTGTTCACAAGATGGTCAATCCTTCAAACAAATGCGGATTTGCCACATGGTAAAAGCCAAAGGTCCAATCCAATGCGGTATCTATGCTTGCAGCCCAGAGGATTCTTCCTTCACCGCTCGTTTCACAGACCTAGAAGTGTTAGAATGCCAATGGCCATCTCACGACGGACAGGCGCCGGACGAGGTCACTGAATGAACTTAATCATTATCGGAGCACAGGCTTCTGGCAAAATGACCATAGGCCAAGAAGTCGCCAAATTGACTGAGATGACACTCTTTCATAATCATGAAACCATTGACTTCGTCCTCAAATTTATGCCCTGGTCTAAGGATGCTACGGACTTGATTACAAAAATTCGCTTTGACTTTTTCGAGACTTTTGCAAAAATAGGCCAGCCAATGATTTTCACCATTGTCATCGATTTCGGCGACCCAAACGAAGTGGCATTCTTAGATGCTCTTCAAGGAACTTTTGAAAAAAATAAGCAAGAAGTCCTCTTTGTAGAATTAGAAACCTCACTGGAAGAACGTTTGGTCCGTAATAAAACGGAAAACCGTCTCAAACATAAACCCTTTAAAAGAGATATTGCCTGGTCAAAAAAGGATATTCTCAGCACCATGGAATATGTCACTTTTAACAGCAATGAAGCACCGAAACAGCTACATCATTACCACAAAATCAATAATACTCACAAAAGTGCTCAAGCAGTGGCATTGGAAATAGTGGAAGTGATGAAGAAAATAGAAAATTAAAAAGTATCAAAAAAAGCCAATACACACATAATCAGAAAGGACAATTATGTCAAAAGAACTATCACCAAAATACAACCCAACTGAAGTTGAAGCAGGTCGCTACGACAAGTGGTTAGAACAGGACGTTTTCAAGCCATCAGGCGATAAAACAGCTAAACCTTATTCCATCGTTATTCCACCACCAAACGTTACCGGTAAACTTCACCTTGGCCATGCTTGGGACACAACCCTTCAAGATATTATTATCCGTCAAAAACGGATGCAAGGCTTTGATACCCTATGGTTACCAGGGATGGACCATGCAGGGATTGCGACGCAAGCAAAAGTTGAAGAGCGTCTGCGTGAACAAGGGATTACCCGTTATGACCTTGGTCGCGAAAAATTTCTAGACAAGGTTTGGGAATGGAAAGACGAATATGCTGTGACCATTAAAGAGCAATGGGGTAAGATGGGAATTTCCGTGGATTATTCACGTGAACGTTTCACCCTTGACGAAGGCCTCTCTAAAGCGGTACGCAAGGTTTTCGTTGATTTATACAAAAAAGGCTGGATTTACCGTGGTGAGTTTATTATCAACTGGGATCCGGCTGCCCGCACAGCTTTGTCCGACATCGAAGTTATCCATAAAGACGTGGAAGGGGCCTTTTACCATATGACTTATATGTTGGAAGATGGCTCGCGCGGCTTGCAAGTGGCAACCACTCGACCAGAAACTATGTTTGGAGACGTCGCAGTTGCCGTAAACCCGGAAGATCCTCGTTACAAAGATTTAATCGGTAAAAATGTTGTTTTACCTATCGTGAATAAACTGATTCCAATTGTCGGAGACGAGCATGCCGACCCTGAATTTGGAACTGGTGTCGTTAAAATCACCCCTGCCCATGACCCTAATGATTTCTTAGTTGGACAACGCCATAACTTACCACAAGTCAATGTTATGAATGATGACGGTACCATGAACGAGTTAGCTGGCGAATTTGCTGGTATGGACCGTTTTGAAGCCCGTAAAGCAACCGTTGCTAAATTAGAAGAACTTGGTGCCCTTGTTAACATCGAAAAACGTGTTCACTCAGTAGGTCACTCAGAACGTTCTGGCGCAGTGGTAGAACCGCGTTTATCAACCCAATGGTTTGTTAAAATGGATGAACTTGCTAGACAAGCCATGGATAACCAAGACACTGAAAACCGCGTTGATTTCTACCCACCACGCTTCAATGATACTTTCATGAGCTGGATGGAAAATGTCCATGACTGGGTTATTTCACGCCAATTATGGTGGGGACACCAAATCCCAGCATGGTACAATGCGGAGGGTGACATTTATGTTGGCGAAGAAGCCCCAGAAGGCGAGGGTTGGAAACAAGACGAAGATGTCCTTGACACTTGGTTTTCATCTGCCCTATGGCCATTTTCAACCATGGGTTGGCCAGATACAGAAGCCGAAGACTTCAAACGTTACTTTCCAACGTCAACACTTGTAACAGGTTATGATATCATCTTCTTCTGGGTATCACGGATGATTTTCCAATCCCTTGAATTTACCAATGAACGCCCATTCCAAAATGTCCTTATCCACGGGCTTATCCGTGACGAAGAAGGACGTAAAATGTCTAAATCATTGGGTAACGGTATTGATCCAATGGATGTGGTTGAAAAATATGGTGCTGATGCGCTTCGTTGGTTCCTATCAAACGGTTCTGCCCCAGGCCAAGACGTTCGTTTCTCTTACGAAAAAATGGATGCCTCTTGGAACTTCATTAATAAAATCTGGAACATTTCCCGTTATATTTTAATGAACAACGAAGGCTTGACCCTTGAAGAAGCAGAAAATAATGTGGCTAAAGTCGCTAGCTCAGAAGCAGGAAATGTGACAGACCAATGGATTCTTCACAACCTTAATGAGACTATCGTTAAAGTTACCGAAAACTTTGACAAGTTCGAGTTCGGTGTTGCCGGCCACATCTTGTACAACTTCATTTGGGAAGAGTTCGCCAACTGGTATGTTGAGCTAACTAAGGAAGTGCTTTATTCCGACAATGAAGACGAAAAAGTCATGACCCGCTCAGTCCTCCTTTACACCTTGGACAAAATCTTGCGCCTCCTTCATCCAATCATGCCTTTCGTAACCGAAGAAATCTACGCTCAATATGCCCAAGGCTCAATTGTTACAACAGCTTACCCAGGCGCTAATGATTCTTTTGAGAATGAGGTGGCCCACCGCGGTGTTGAGAGTTTGAAAGACTTGATCCGTTCGGTCCGCAATGCGCGTGCAGAGGTGAACGTTGCACCAAGCAAGGCCATCACCATTTTGATTAAAACGTCAGACAAAGAGCTAGAGGACTTTTTCAAAGCCAACGAAAACTACATCCGACGTTTTACAAACCCTGAAAAATTAGACATCTCAGCTGACCTCCAAGCTCCAGACATGGCTATGACCAGCATCATCACAGGCGCAGAAATCTACCTGCCACTAGCAGACCTACTCAACGTGGACGAAGAGTTAGCCCGCCTGGACAAAGAACTTGCAAAATGGCAAAAAGAACTGGACATGGTAGGCAAAAAACTTGGCAACGAACGCTTCGTAGCTAACGCCAAACCAGAAGTCGTAGCTAAAGAGCGCGACAAGCAGACCGATTACCAAGCTAAGTTTGATGCGACTCAGGAGCGTATCAAAGAGATGAAGAAACTTGTTAAATAGTTAAAATCATCCACTACTTCCTCAGAGTCCTGCCGCTAGACCATCAGTCTAAGCGTCAGGGCTCTTTGTCGTATTGAAGTGATTTTAACTGATTTAACTTAATAATCTTATGATAAAAATGAGCGAGACTTGCCCTACCATCAGTACTGCTGTATCGGACTGCCTCGAATCAACTGCTGATGGAATGTCAGTAATACAAATTAGAAGTACTAATGTTCTCAAATGGGTGATTATTGATATAAAAAACAACTTTTAAAAAATGTAATTTTATAAAAACGCTTTCAAAAGGATGAAATAGTTGTATAATATAATTATTAGGAAAAAGGAGATTCTTATGAAAAGAAAAAATTTTATTGTCATTGGTGCCCTAGCCTTGTTTTCAGTAGCAACTTTATCTGATTTAGCGATAGTAGGTCAAAACCAAAACCAAATTGTTTACGCTGCTAAAAAGAAAAAAGTTAGTAAGAAGCAAAAAGTTAGAAATAATTTTGACAAAATTATTGTTGGAGATATGGCAAATATGGGTGAAGGTGGAAGCACAGTAGATGAGCTTAAGAAAATGTTTGGCGAACCAAATTCAACTAGTACTAGTCAAATTGACGGTGTAAATTCACAAGACCTTACTTGGAGTAAATCAGGTATTACAATTACAATTCAATTTATAGAAAATAAAGCAGTTGCTCGATCAATTACTGGTTTCCAATATCTTAGAAAAGATGTCATTGGACTTAAAGAATATAATGCATTAGCAGATGGTACAAGCTATGAACAAGTTGTTTCACAATTTAAACAGCCAGATAGTATTACTGAAACGATTATCATGGGTTCAAAATCAACAATGGCAACTTGGGTTACAGGTGTTAAAGGTGGATTTGGTTCTGATATGGTATTAACATTTACAGATAATGCACTCACAGGAAAAGCACAAGCTAATTTGAAAGATTAGTATTCAGTAATATTATTACTTTTTTCGTATTAACAAAATTTCAAAATAACATTATACCGCCCCTAGGGGCGGTTTTTTTCTGTCTAATAAAAAATTATTTGCACAATCATGCAAATAATAGATAAAAAACACAGTTATTTGCACAATCATGCAAATAATAGATAAAAAACACAGTTATTTGCACAATCATGCAAATAATATCACAGTGTGATATAATGTTTTTGAGGTGAATCGAATGAAATATATTCAAAGACCAAACTATCAGGCCTTTTTAAATAGGCATCGTGAGAAACAAGTAATTAAAGTGGTAAGTGGTGTAAGACGAGCCGGTAAATCGGTACTTTTCCAACTCTATAAAGACCAACTCTTAGCTTCTGGTGTAAAACCAGAACAGATTATTGCAATCAATTTTGAAGACCTAGCCTATTTTGAACTACGTGATTTTAAAGTACTTAATAATTATATTGTGGATCGATTAACTGATGATGAAATGAATTATGTCTTTCTCGATGAAGTTCAACACGTCGAACAGTTTGAACTAGTAACTGATAGTCTTTTTATTAAAGATAATGTTGATCTTTACTTAACGGGTTCAAACGCCTACTTTATGTCCAGTCAATTGGCAACAAACTTGACGGGTCGCTACGTACAATTAGAGGTTTTACCTTTATCATTTAGTGAGTATGTGACTGGTATGGAGCTCCAAGGAAGTCAATTGAGTAAAACAGAACTCTTTAATACCTACTTATTTAGTGCATTCCCTTATCTTTTACAGACAGAAACTTATCAGGAAAGAATTGACTATCTACAAGGGATATACAATTCAATCCTCTTACATGATATTGTTCCAAGAATAGGAAGTCCAAGTCCTGTTTTGATTGAAAGAATTGTTCGGACACTATTGAGCAGTATTGGTAGTCAAGTTTCAACCAATAAAATCAGAAACACCCTAATTAGTCAGCAAACGCAAATTTCTCACCATGCATTGGATAATTATTTGGATACCTTAACAGACAGTCTACTTTTTTATGCCGTACCACGCTTTGATGTTAAAGGTCGATCATTATTACAAAGACTAGAAAAATATTATCCCGTCGATTTAGGATTTAGAAATTTATTATTACCAGATCACCAAGCAGATTTAGGTCATATGATTGAAACGATTGTTTTTCTAGAATTAAAGAGACGTTACCATAAAGTTTATGTGGGCAATATTGATAAATACGAAGTCGATTTCGTTGCTGTAACTGACCTTGGGGAATATGCCTATTTTCAAGTTAGTCTCACCACCTTGGACCCAGTAACCTTGGAAAGAGAATTGAGACCATTACAAGCTATTAATGATCAGTATCCAAAATACCTGCTGACATTAGATCAGATTCAAAGCCAAGCCAATTATGAAGGAATTGAAAAAGTAAACCTTATTGATTGGTTATTAGGAGATATGAAATCTTAAATTCAATTAAGGTAGGTTATCCAAGCCGTATCGTCTGAAAGGCCGCTGTAGCCGGCTTGACTGCCAATATTTTGTTGCTGAAGGTGTAGGAAATTGGAGAAAAATTAAAAGCCACACAAGTGGCTTTTTTGATGATTATTTGAAGTAGAAGAAGATGAACTTATTCAATAACTTTATTCTTTTTTGCAGAAAATTCTTTACTCTGCTTCTTTAAAAAATCAAGTAACTCAGGGCTAACCGACTCACCATCAATAATAAAGGCTTGAATATCATTGATAAAGAGATAAATAGTAGTATCCGTAATGTTCATTCTAAAAATATCTGAATAGCGATAAGAAGCAGACCCTTTAGATTGAACTGTCTTAAAGTGATCTTGAAAAAAAGAATAGTGAATCTCTTCGTTTTGGATACTTTTCGTTTGAAGATAATATTTTTTTGCTCTCCAACTAACCATCCCCTTCATGATAAAAGGAAAAGTAATTGCAAAGAGAAGAAGAAATAGGAAAGAACCATAAGCTTTGGATAGAAATAGTAAGAGTATAACAGAACCCAAAAAGAGACAATACCAAAGACGATATTTTCTCACTTTCATCACAAAAAGAGTGCGGTTCATAGCTAAATAAGTCTCTAGAGTAATCTGAGCCCTAGCCTCAAACAAAGGAATTTGACTGTCCATACTGCCTCCAAATAAGATATTCTCAAGAGTATTTTAGCATAATACAACATTTAATCACACTTATATTAAAAGGAAATTTGTAATTTTAATACATTCATTAATTTTTTAAACGATTTCAAAAAATTAATACTTGTTATATAATAGTAATAGAAAAAAAGGTAAAATTAATAAAAAAAACCTTTAAAAGTCATAAAAACTAAGGAAGTAAAAATCAATGTTAAAAGTTGTTGAGGCCTTTTCGGGAATTGGTGCTCAAAAAGAGGCTCTGGAAAGAGCAGAAATTGAACATGAAATATTAAGGACAATTGAGTGGGATATCAATGCCATTTATGCTTATGATGTAATGCATCATAGTGATTTGACACCTTCTGAACTAAGTAAGGATGAAATTGTAAACGATCTTGCGAATGTTATTTTAAGTTCTGATGGAAAAAAACCTCTTACACAAAGAAGCATAAGATATATTAGTGAAAGTAAATTAAAAAGATTGCATGCAGCAATTGTAAGAAATAAGAATTTATGTGATATTACAAAAGTTGTAGGAGAAGACATACCAGAAAACACTGATCTAATAACATATAGTTTCCCTTGTCAAGATCTATCAAATGGGTCTGCTTGGTATAATAAAGATAATGAAGGAATAAAAAAAGGTGCGGAGACAAGATCAGGTTTATTATGGGAAATTGAGAGAATATTAAAAGAAAAAAGACAAAAAAACATGATTTTACCCAGATTTTTGTTAATGGAAAATGTAAATGCAATTACTTCGCCAAAACATAATGAGAATTTCTTGCATTGGCAAAAAGAACTGGAGAGTTTGGGCTATGTTAATAAAGTTTATAGGTTGAATGCTTTAAATTTTGGTGTTCCACAATCAAGATCACGTACATTCATGCTATCTGTTAGATATGATGGAAATGAAGAAATCATTTTTTCTGATTTAGAGTCTTATAAGTCAGAAAAAAAATATGATTTAAGTGATTACTTGAGATTAGATAATATTTCTGAGTCAATTGAGTCTATTCCAAATTATACTCCAAGTAGAGCAAAAATTAGAAATAATAATATAGAATTAGCAAGAGATAATAAGATATTGGCCGATTACACAAAAACAATTTCTACAAAACAAGACAGAAATCCAAATGCTGGTATAATCATGTTTCAAAATAAAATGCGTTATTTAACGCCACGAGAAACATTTTTACTAATGGGGTTTACTGAAAAAAAATTCGATAAATTGAAAAGTGAAAATATTAAAAGTCAATATTTAAGTAATAGTCACTTTTATAAAATGTCTGGCAATTCAATCGTTGTAGATGTACTTGTACAGATATTTTTAGAGATTGAAAGAATTAATGGAGTCTATTTTAATGAATAATTTTCAAACATTAATACCAGATGCCTATAATTTAATTGAAAGTCAGAGATCAGTAGGATATATATTTGAAACTGCTGTAGCTGATATTATAGATAATTCTATATCTGCCAAGGCAAAAAAAATACTATTAAATGCTAATACAGAATCTCGAAACTTGACAATTACTGATAATGGGATTGGAATGAATAAAAAAGAGTTACTTCAAGCAATGAGGTATGGATCAAAGTCATCTTTAGATGCCCGTGAAAAAGATGACCTTGGTCGCTTTGGTTTGGGTTTAAAGATGGCTTCTTTTAGTCAGTGTAGAAAACTTACAGTAATTTCAAAACAATCTAATTCCCTAATAGGGGCTGTCTGGGATTTGGATTTAGTAAAAGAAAAGAATTCATGGATAATCCAAGTTTTATCTGAAGATGAAATAAGTAAAAATGTTAATACAGATCCTCTAATGGATTTTTCTTCTGGAACAATGGTACAGTGGGAAAAGTTTGACAAAATCGAACAACATGCTGACTTTCAAAATAATTTTGACGAAACCATGGAGAGAACTGAAGATCACCTTTCATTAGTTTTTCATAGATTTATCCAGTCAGGTAATTTATCAATTTTTTTAAACGATAGAAAAATTGATTATGTTGATCCATTCTTTACATCAAACAAAGCCACTCAACCAAAATCCCCTGATGTCATTTTAGAAAAAAATCGTAATTCTAGAATAGAAGTTCAACCGTTTATTGTACCTTATCAAAATAAATTAACACAGAAGGAACGACATGTTTTAAAAAAATTTGAAAATAATCAATTGAATCCAGGATTATATGTATATAGGAATAAGAGACTTATTGCTTGGGGAAAATGGTTTAAACTTGTGAGACCAAATGAGTTAGCAAATTTGGCAAAAATTCAAATTGACATTCCAAATACGATGGATGATTTATGGGAAATAGATGTAAAAAAATCACAACTTAAAATACCATCTAGCATTAGAGAACAACTCAGAAGTATTATTTCTAAAAGTATTGGAGAGTCAGAGAGAGTCTACAAACACAGAGGTACAATTCGAAATAAAGATAATATGCATTATATCTACAATCGAGTTGAAAAAGATGAATCAGTAGCTTATCAAATTAATCGAGAGAACCCACTTATCCAACAATTACAAAATAACTTATCTGATATTGACAATAGACTACTGAGTGTATTGTTAAATCAATTAGAGAATTTTTTACCATTAGAAAGTATTCAATATGATATGGCTAGTAAGAGAGAGATTAATAAAAATAATATTGATGATGATAAAATCTACGAAGAATTAATGTTAATAATCGGCAATCAAAACTCAAAAGCTAGTAAATTAAAATTGATTGAATATCTAAAAACTTCAGAAAATTACTCAGATAAAATTAGTATTTTTAAAAGAATAGAGGATAATTTGAATGATTGACTATGACAAAATTAATAAGCATTTTGAAACAGCACGGAGTGCAATTATTGCTGATGAGTTATCAACAAAAGAAGAAATAACAGAGCATCTTTTAAAGTTAAATAAAATTTTATTTGAGATGGATGATGTGACATTTGAAGAACTAGTTAGACAAGTTTTCTCAACTGTAGATATTTCATTAGAGTCAGGTAATATCCTAACTAAACAAAAAAATTCAAATTGGTTTGTAGATAGTAGGAGTGAAAGGGGTCAAAGAAGATTTACAGCTTATGAAAAATATTTAGCATATGTTTCTCATTATTCATCTAAAACAATTACTGGAATTAGTAATTCGATGGATAAAGTAATGAATAATATTGGTGATCCAAATTTAGACAGTTCATTTTCAGTTAAAGGCTTGGTTATTGGTGATGTTCAATCAGGTAAAACAGGGAATTTTATTGCTTTAATGAATAAAGCAGCAGATGCGGGGTATAATGTAATCATAGTTACCACAGGCACGATTGAGAAATTAAGAAGACAAACTCAAGAAAGAATTGAACAAGGTTTTGGTGGTTTTGATTCCGGTGAATTTGATATATCAAAAACAATCAAACGATGGGATAAAGATTTAGAAGCTTTAATGATTACGACTAAAGATGCTGATTTTAAAAAGAATGTGAATTTCACAACAGGTATTTCAAAATCAGTGCCAATGGTAGCAGTAATCAAAAAAAATAAAACATCATTGGAGAGTTTGGCATCGTGGCTTGAAAAACATAATGGGTTATATATTGACAGAAGTTTATTATTTATAGATGATGAAGCAGACAATGCTACTATTAATACAAGAAATTCTGAGGATCCGACAACAATTAATAAAGGAATAAGAAAAATTCTTAGTTTATTCAAACGATCAAGTTATGTTGGATTTACAGCTACACCTTTTGCAAATATCTTAATTGATCATAATGAAAACAAGGATTTGTTTCCTACAGACTTTATTCAAATTCTTGATACTCCAACAAATTATATGGGGGCAAATGTTATCTTTCCTGAAGGAAGTAAGTATCATTCTATTTTAAAATATAATGATGATGCTGAAGATTTAATCCCTCTAACAATACCGAAATCTGAACGATTAAATTTTCTTGTTGAGGATTTGCCAGCTAGTTTAAAAAGAGCAATAAAAATATTTTTTTTACAAAATACAATTCGAGATCTTCGCGGAGATAAATCTAAGCATAGGTCTATGCTTGTAAATGTAAGCTATTTAACACATATTCAAGAACAAGTTAAAGAATTGATTGAAAATGAGGTTGGTGAACTTAAAAGAAATATAAAACTCCATATTCTTCAAAAAGATAATAGTATACATAAGGAATTGGAAAAATTATTTAACGAAGAATTTTATTCAATACCAGAAACTTGGGAAGATGTATATAGAATCCTTTATCAATCTACAGATTCAATTATTACCGAAGTAATAAATGCAAAAAATAAATCCTTCCAATATGAGGACTTTCCGAATGGTGCAAGAGTTATTGCAGTTGGTGGTTTTGCACTATCAAGAGGATTAACATTAGAAGGACTATCTATAAGTTACTTATATAGAAATACATTAATGTACGATACATTAATGCAAATGGGACGATGGTTTGGTTATAGACCAAACTATGATGATATAGTGAAACTATACATGCCAGCTAGATCAATTGATTGGTATTCTCAAATTATGGAAGCTGTTAATGATTTGAAAAATCAAATAATATCAATGGTAAATCAACATAAGACACCTGAAGAATTTGGACTTTATATCAAAGATGCGGATAATCAAGATGAAGCAAT
Source organism: Streptococcus bovimastitidis (assembly GCF_001885095.1). GTDB lineage: Bacteria > Bacillota > Bacilli > Lactobacillales > Streptococcaceae > Streptococcus > Streptococcus bovimastitidis. Next base: position 52,777 of record NZ_LZDD01000001.1, read on the forward strand.
TCTTTTAATTACTTCGAGAAATAAAATGAAAAATGCACTTTCACAAGATGTAAATATCAGAATATCTGGTGATTTTAAAGAAACCACGAAATTAAGTAAAGATAACTCAATAGAAAATAGAAAGATTATTAATGAATGGATAAATATTAATAGAGAAAAATTTGATAATAATTTATTAATAAAAAATGCAGATATTTCAATCGTAGAATCTTTACTAAAAAATTATGACTACGGTAGTTATAATAAATTAAATTCATATGTTATTGACGAAGTTATTAAAGAGTTCAAATACTTTGACGTTCAAATCGCAGCAAATGAGGGATCGAGTCTAGGGAACTTAAAAAATAAGATTCGTTCGTTTAGGTATGAACCAAAATTAAAAGTTGTTGCATTATCAAATTCTCGTCTAGGTTCTCCTACAGATGGAAAATTTGGACTAAGTAAAGAACAAGTTGAAAATGCAAAAGAAAAAAAGTTCAATCAGCAAAAACAATATTTTTCAGAGTTTAGTCAAGATGAAAGAAATCCATTAATAGTATTATATCCTCTTACTTTGAATCCAAAAGACGATGAAGATTCAAAAAAATTTGCTTCGGAAAATGAGGGTGAGACATTTTGGGCAATTTCATTAGGCGTACCCAGAACAAATAAAAAAACATTAACTTACAAAACAAAAATGAATACAGTCCTTCAACAACAATTAATTGAAGGTGATAAAATCGATATTTTGGCAAGTTCTGATGAGGAAGAGGACGATATTGAATAATATAGAGTTAAATACTTTTAAATTTGATACATATAAATTAATCCCTAGTGTGACTGCAATTCAAGTTTTTAAAGGTTCTGACATTTTGGGTAATTTATCTATTGCGTTTATTTTCCAGAAAGAACCTAAGTTAGAAATAAATACAAAAAAAATTTCAAGTAGAATAATAAAAGCTGAGAATGAATTTAGATTTTTCATATCTCTCAATCAAAGTGACAGTAATTCAATAGAAATTTTTAATTTATTTACGAATGATTTGACTAGTAGTATTAAAGAGGCTGATACAGAAAAAGAAGTACAAAGACTACTTTCAAATCGTATACGGTATTGGTCAGATTTTTTTAAAAGAGAAAAAAATAAATTAAAAGAGACAACAATACTAGGTTTAATTGGAGAATTATGGTTTTTAAATACAGTCTTAATTGAAAAAATCGGAGTAGAGGACTCAGTGAAATCATGGATTGGTCCTAAAGGAGCAAATCAAGATTTTATAACGAAAGAAAAAATTTTTGAAATAAAGACTCATAATATTCAATCTCAAACAATAAAAATATCAAATGAGAATCAGTTAAATGAAAATACGAATTTAACTGTAATTGGTGTTGAAAAATCAAGTTCAATTAACCAACATGCATATACTCTATCTAAGTTAGTAAATACAATTAATTTTAAAATCAGTGATCCAGAAACCCTGCTAATTTTTCAAAGAAAATTACTAGATATGGATTTATTTCCATTGGAAAACTTAGGTGTATATGATGATTCTGCATATTCAATAAAAAAGATACAATACTTTAGAATTAGTGAAAATTTTCCAATATTACATCAATCTAAAATTCCGAAAGCAATCGTAAAATATAATTATGATCTCCTGTTGAGTGGAATTTCTGACTTCGTTATAAGTGAGGAGGAATTATGGAACTGATAGAATTTTATAATTCTTATATTGAGGAAAGAAATGAGAATAGACAAATAGCTGAAACAACATTTGAGGAAGAATTTTTTAACTCATATTTAGACTTTCTAATTGAAAATGATGAAATAATTGGAGATCCGGTTTTTCTTCATTTTGAGATTCCTTTAGCACGATCTCAAAAAGCACAAATATCTGGATACTCCTATAATGAACTTGATGGTGTACTTTATTTAATTTCAGTTGATAATTTAAATTTAACAGATGAAATTTCAACGTTAACAACTGTGGAAGGTGAAAAGTTATTTAAACGAGCAAAAAATTTTTTCAAATATTCAAATGAAATATCACAAAATGGAGAGGAATCAAATGAGGCTGTATCACTTGCTTATGATTTAGCCACTTATCAGAAGAATAGTAATAGTTTATTCAATAACCTATCGGCAATAAAAGTATTGATTTTTACAGATAAAAAGCTTAGTAGAAGTCTTACTAGAAATGATGATGAATTAATAGGTGAAATTAAAGTTTCAGTTCAGTATGTAGGAATTGAAAGAATATTTGAGTTGGCAAATAGCAGAAAAGGAAAAATTGATATTGAAATTGATTTATCTGATTATGATAGAATTCCAGCAATAAAAGCAAATGAAACTTTAGATTATGAATCATACTTATGTAATATTAATGGTTTTACACTAGCTAGGTTATACAATAATTACGGAAGTAGTCTTATAGAGAGTAATGTGAGATCATTTTTACAAACTAGAGGTAACGTTAATAAGGGGATTAGATTAACAATTCTAAAAGAACCTGAAAAATTTTTCGCTTATAATAATGGTCTAACTTGCACTGCAAAAAGTGTTTCATTTTTTGAAAACCATATAATAAAAATTACGGGTTTACAAATTGTAAATGGTGGACAAACAACTGCAAGCTTAGCAAATGTACTTTTAAATGATAAAAACGGAGAAGAGAAATTACATTTGGTATCAGTTCCAATGAAATTAAATGTAATTAAAAATTTAGATATTGAAGACGAATTAGTTCCAGCAATTTCTAGATATGCTAATTCTCAAAATAAAGTATCAGAAGTTGATCTTGCAAGTAATCATCCTTTTCATAAGAAAATCGAAGAGTTATCAAGAAAAACTTCAACTCCTGCAGCAGATGGATTTTCACATGGCACATACTGGTATTACGAGAGAGCGGCAGGTCAGTACGCACAAGAAACATATAAAATGCCAAAAAGTCAGAAAAATAAATTTTTACAATTTAATCCTAAAAATCAAATGTTTAGGAAATCTGATTTAGCAAAATATTTTAGTATTTATAATCAAAAACCTGACATGGCTTCAAAAGGTGGTCAAACTGCATTTAAAGATTTTACATCTTGGATAATTAATACTTGGGAAAAAGATCCTAATACTATAAATCAAGAATTTTATAAAGAAATGATTTCTAACATTATTTTGTTTAAAGCTTTAGATAAAGAAACAAAAAATGGTGCTGGTGTAAATGGTTATAAAGCAAATATTAATGCGTATACTTTGTCCTATTTTTATTGGTATATTGAAAATAAGATCAATATGAAATTTGACTATTCTAAAATTTGGCAAAGACAACAAGTACCAAAAGAAGTTCTCGAATTTTTTAACGATGTTTCTTATCAAGTGAGAGATATTTTGACAAGTACAGATGGAAATGTAACTGAGTATGCTAAAAAAGGTATTGCTTGGACTAATATTAAAGAAAAAATTAATTGTTTTTCTGACTACGATTTAGGATTGGTAACAATGTCAAAGAATGAATTAAAATCTATTAAAAAAGATGCTCTAAAATATGAAAAAGAAACAAATGACATATTAGATACAAGTCTAGTATATAAAAAATTAGATGAAAATCTGGATTATTATATTACTCTATTTTCATTTATGCAACAGCATAAGGTGGAATTTAGTCCTTCAGAACATAGTGTAATCAGTTTACTTACACAAAATAAATATTTATCTGATAAACAATGCAAAATCGCACTAAATGCTATTAAAAAAGCTGAATTAGAGGGATTTGGAATTGACAATTAATTATTAGTAAAACAATTGTAAATCTAAAAAGTATCGAATTTTTTCGATGCTTTTTCTGATTTTTATAAACTTTTTCAGTGGACACACATGTCATTGTGCCTTTAAATTTGTTATTGTAAACTAATTAATAAAATATTTCATTCTTGGAGGAATTCATGGCTTATTTTTTAGTTATTCATTTTGAAGAAGAACTTGATGCTGAGTTGTCTTATTGGCCAAATCAGTTAGGTATGACGAAATCGCAGTTTATTCGTCAAGTTTTGGAAGAAAAATTGAATTGTATTAAAGAATATCCTATTGGGTAACTATTTTTTCTTTCTCCGTTATTCAACTGCCTCAAATTGTCTAAAACTTTGTGAATTTTTCCGGTCAGTTTTGCTCTTGGTTTCTGCCATTTTTAGCTTTAAATGTTATAATAAAGGTATCATAGCAGAAATGGGGAATGTCTATGGCGAAAGTAACGTATGGGATTGTTTCCACGGCGCAGGTGGCGCCGAGGTTTATTGAGGGAATTCGGTTAGCGGGTAATGGGGAAGTTGTGGCTGTTTCTAGTCGGTCGATTGATAAGGCCCGTGTTTTTGCCTCTAAATATAGGATTCCTAGGGCTTATGGCAAGTTGTCTGAGATGTTGGCGGATCCGGATATTGATGTCATTTATGTGCCGACCATTAATAAAGACCATTATAATTGTGCTAAGAAAGCCCTTTTGGCCGGTAAACATGTTTTGGTTGAGAAGCCTTTTACGCTGACTTATGGGGAGGCGCGTGAGCTCTTTAATTTGGCCTACCGTAAGGAGCGTTTCTTGATGGAAGCTCAGAAGTCGGTTTTCATTCCTTTGACCGACGTCATTAAAAAGACTATTCAAAAGGGGGAGTTGGGGGAAATTCTTTCTATCAGCTCGACGACTGCTTATCCCAATATCGACCATATCGAGTGGTTCACTGATCTCGAAGCTGGTGGTGGGACCGCTCACTTCATGGCACCTTACGCTTTCTCCTATCTTCAGTATCTTTTTGACTGCCCTATTGAAAAAGCGGGTGGGATGGCTAACTTTCCAAAAGGCCAGAGTGATTGCCAATCTAAGATTCTTCTTCAGTTGGAGAATGGTATCATGGTAGACATTTTTTTGACGACCAAACTGAAATTGAAGCATAAGATGATTATCCGTGGTTCCAAAGGGACGCTAGAGATTCCTAGTTTTTGGAAATCAACCATGGCAACGATCATCCATGAGGACGGAAGTCGCAAATTGCTTGAAGCACCCATGGACAGTGATTTTGCCTCCGAAGCCTATCACGTTAGTCAGATGATTCAGGAAGGCGCTACGGTAAGCCCTATTATGAAACCTGAAATCACGCTCTTAACCATTAAAATTATAGAAGAATTATATAAATCTTGGGGTAAATAAACTTTAAGGATAAGAAAAAGAGTTTAGCCTAGCTAAACTCTTTTTGGTTTCTCGTTTTATGAAAAGTTGAGACTCTCCTCTATAAAAAGTTATTTGCAAAAAAATGTATATTTTTACATATTTAATACAAAATGACATATTCTTACAGTTTTAACTTGTACATTTTGCCTATTTAGCCGATAATAATAAAAAGGTCTGGAAGGAGTCAGCTTATGGAAAGTGATAAAAAGTTAGAGAAAAAGATTTCCATTATCAATGTCGATTACTTATCGGCTGATGATCAGGAAAATCTATCGCAACTTGGGGAATCTGGGCAGGAGATTTTGGATTATGCCCAGGATGACAACGAGACAGCCTTTGTCAAAGAGGACGATGGCCAGTTGATATTGGTTTATCAATTATTGGAGGACAAGCTTGTTTCTCTGAGCGACGGCAGCATTCCCAGGATCATGCCTATGACTTTTGTGGCTGGGCAAGACCAGCTGCTGATTTTGCATACGGACTCCACTGCTCGGCTATTAGCTAAAGCAATGGACAAGGTCAGTCCAGCTGATGACCCTAAGGAAAGCCTTTTGCAGCTCTTGACGGTATTCACTAAGGACTACTTTAGAGTGGTTGAAGGCATGGGGAAAGAACGTGACGACCTGATGAATCAACTGCGCCAGCGCCCGACTAAGAGGAGTTTAACGGGCTTGGCTAATCTGCAGAGTGGCTCGGTTTATGTTATGATGGGCTCGCAACAAAATGGAGAGATGCTGGCTGATTGGCAGGACTTGCCAGGTTATGAGGACTATAGTGACAGGGTTAAGGAGCTCTTGCGGGATACTATGATTGAGGTCAAGCAGTTGTCCAATAATTGTTCTTTGCACCAACGGATTTTGGAGCAGATGGCTTCTTCTTATAACAACGTTTTGAGTAATCGCCTTAATGATAATGTGACATCCTTGACCATTTTAACCATTGGTTTGACCATTATTACGACGGTTACCAGTTTTTACGGTATGAATGTCAAGTTACCGTTTGCCAAGGTGGATATTGTTTGGCTGATTATTCTGGTCATTACGACGGTGATTGCCTTGATTGCTATGCATTTCTTGCGTCGTTTTGTTAATGGTGGCCATAAAAAGCTTTAGAAAGTTAGTGCATGTCGATTGAAGAGAGTGTTTTTAAACGAAAAGTTTTAAATAAAGATAAATTAGAAGCCTTTGGCTTCCTTAAAAAGTCTGACCAGTCTTATGATTATCAGACTAAGATCATGGATGGCAGTTTTCTGGTTCAGGTGTCTATTGATGCTAGGGGAAACTTGTCCAGTCGGGTCCTTGATTTGGACATGGATGAGGAATATCTGGCTATTCATTTAGAAAAGACGGTTTCTTCCTATGTGCGGCAGGTTCAGGCTGCTTACCGCCAGGTGTTGGAAGAGATAGCGGTGGCTTGTTACAGCCATCTGCCCTTTATTTCGGACCAGATGAATCGTCTGCATGCCCGCTTACAAGGGGAGTTTGGGGATTTGCTTGATCAGCCTTTTGAAAAGCACCCTGACTACCAATCTTATCGGGTTGCGGGCAAGTGGTACGCTTTGATTTACCCTTTGGACTTAGACAAGTTAGAAGGGATTGAGGACAAGTATAAGGGGCAGAGGGCTGAGGTAGTTAACCTGAAAGTGAAGCCTGCGCAGCTGGATGCCTTGCTTGGTTTGGAGGGCATTTACCCGGCTTATCACATGTCGAAAAAATCCTGGGTCACGCTAATTCTGGACGATACTTTGTCGGATTCGGCCGTCTTGGATCTCTTGCTTGGGAGCAGGGCCCTTGTCGCGCCAGCTATTCTCCCAAATCCAAATGGGCCAGATTATTGGGTCATTCCGGCCAATCTCAAGTACTATGATATTGATAGTGAGTTTGCGGCGGATCCGGAAATTTTGTGGACCCAGAAGGCTTCGATTAAGGCTGGGGATTATGTTTTTATCTACATTACGGCGCCTACTAAGGCTTTGCGCTATGCCTGTAGGGTGGTTGAGGCCAATATTCCCAATCGGGGTTATCGGGATCGTGATGGGATTGAGACCTTGATGAAGTTGCAGCTTTTGCAGCACTATGAGGACCACTTACTGCCTTTGGATATGTTGCAGGAGCAGGGGCTTAAGTCGGTTCGGGGGCCAAGGCGTTTGCCGCCTCAATTGGTTGCATTTTTGCAGGAAAAAGGGTATTTTAAAGAGTAAATAGGAGTAATAGGAGTATATAGGAGGTGGCCAGATGGCACGTTTTTTAGCTGATCAAACATTTTGGGACTTGTTTCCCGATGCACAATTAGGAGTTGTTCTTTTACGCAATTATCAGGCTTCGGGAGAATCACCTGAAGAGATTAAAACCATACTGAAAGAAAGCCACTCCTTAGCGGAAAATCATCTGACAGAGGATAATTTCGCTGAGAATGAGGTAATCCAGACTTATCGGAAAGCTTTTCAACAATTCAAGACCAAAAAGGGTGCCCGTTCTAGTATAGAAGCTCTTTTGAAACGTGTTTCAAATGGCAATGAGATTCCCTCCATCAACCCCTTGGTAGATATTTATAATGCTGCTAGTCTACGTTATGCTTTACCTGTTGGAGCTGAAGATTTAGATTCCTTTGTGGGTGATTTGCGCTTAACAATTACAGACGGTGGTGATCCATTTTATCTGATTGGTGATGAGAATAATTCACCGACTCTGGCTAATGAACTTTGTTACAAGGATGATGCTGGTGCTGTTTGTCGTTGCCTCAACTGGCGTGATGGCGAACGGACCATGATTACAGCTAATACCAAAAATGCTTTCCTCATTATAGAATTATTGGACCCGAGTAAAGCTGATCAGCTGGTCGAAGCCTTGAATTTCATTGAGGGTCATGCTAAGATGCAGTTAGGGGCTGAAACAGAGAAATTTGTTCTGACACAAGAAAATGCTTGTATTGATTTATAAAAGTTTATAGGTTAAAAATATGAAAAGCCCAAAGAGAAATGTCAATTTCTCTTTGGGCTTTTGTTGATGTGAAAAACCTTAACAATGTGTTAAGGTTTATTTGTTACTGAAGAAAAATGGTGGTGTGTAATGGCTGAGGGTCTCAAAACAAGCTTTTGCTCCCTCATTGTCTTCACAGATGATCAGACAGGTGTCGTCACCACAGACTGTTGCGACGATTTCTTGTATTTGCATGGCATCTAAGATTGATCCGAAGGACTGGGCTAGTCCTGGCAAGGTTTTTAGGACAATTTGATTCTGGACAATTTTGAGCATGACCAATGCATCTTCCATATAAAAGCGCAGGCGGTGTTCCCAGCGACTTTGACTGATAGATAAGGTTTCGTAATGGGTGGATTCACCATTAGAAACTTTAACCAAGTTCAATTCTTTCATATCTCTTGAGAGAGTTGCTTGGGTAATATGAATGCCGTTTTTTTCTAAGCGACTTTGTAATTCTTGTTGCGTGTGGATGGTCGTCTCGGAAATCAGGGAGCGAATGAGCTGATGTCGGATTTCTTTTTTGTTCATTTTTTCTCTTATCCTTTATAAAAAATTATTCAATAATTAATCCGAGTATAACAAAAAGCGATAGACCTGTAAAGAAAATTTATAGAACCGCTTACAAAAAGCGAACCTTTGTGATAAAATACTAGGGATAGAGAAAATTGGAGGTGTCATTTGATTAGAAGAGAAGATTATCAATATTTAAGAAAATTAAATGATTTTAGGTTTTTCTCCATTGAAGAATTTGATAAAATTGTTGGTCAAATGGAGCGCCGTAAAGTGCCTAAAGGCCATATATTGTTTTTTGAGGGAGATAAGCGCGATAAGCTTTTTTTAGTGACTTCCGGTTATTTCAAAGTTGAACAAACGGATCAAACCGGATCCTTTATATATACAGATTTTATTCGTCATGAAACCATCTTCCCATATGGAGGTATGTTTACGGACGAAGTATATCATTTTTCTGTTGTAGCAATGACAGATGTTACCTATTATTATTTGCCGACGGATTTATTTGAGGAATTTTCAGCAAATAATCCCAAACAGATGATCCACCTTTACAGTAAGTTATCTAGACTTTTAGAATTACATGAATTGCGCGTTCGCAACATGATCACTTCTAGTGCTAGTGAAAGAGTGATTCAGTTTTTAGCCATTCTCTTGATTGAAATGGGCGATGACAATAATCAATTGCCTTTCCAACTGACAGCTCTTGATATTGCTAGCATGAGTGGAACGACAAGAGAGACTGTCAGTCATGTCCTAAGTAAATTGAAAAAGGAAAAGCGGGTTGAAAGTAAGAACAAATACCTAACATTTATTGATCGTGACTACTTTTTAAAACATACTTAAGAAAATATAAAATACTTTTTTAAAGTTTTTTATATTTTTTTTGCTTTTTTTAAAATTTATAACTATTAATTTTTTCGTAAAAATGTAAAAAACTTACAAGAAACCGGATACATTTTTATAAAATTACATATTTTGAATAAAAACTGTAAACGATTTCACATATTAAGAGTGAAATTTACCGCATAATTTATATTGTTAAAAGGTAAACTATGTATGTAAGCAAGATTACTAAATCTTGATATGTGAATTCACAAAATCTTATATTTTAGAAAGAGGTTAAAAGTTATGACTGCTAAATCACCGATTCATGTTTATTCTGAAATTGGCAAACTTAAAAAAGTTATGCTCCACAGACCTGGTAAAGAAATTGAAAACTTAATGCCAGACTACCTTGAAAGATTATTGTTTGATGATATTCCTTTCTTAGAAAACGCTCAAAAAGAACATGATGCATTTGCACAAGCTCTTAGAGAAGAAGGCATTGAAGTACTTTACCTTGAAAAATTAGCTGCTGAATCACTTATTAATGATGAAGTTCGTAAATCTTTCATCGACGAATATATTGAAGAAGCTAACATCAGAGGACGCGCAACTAAAGAAGCAATCCGCGAAATGCTTATGTCAATCGAAGATAACCAAGAATTGATTGATAAAACAATGGCTGGTGTTCAAAAATCTGAACTTCCAGAAATCTCAGAAGAAGAAAAAGGTTTAACTGACCTTGTTGAATCTGATTACCCATTCGCAATTGATCCAATGCCAAACCTTTACTTCACTCGCGATCCATTCGCAACTATCGGTGAAGGTGTTTCATTAAACCACATGTTTGCTGAAACTCGTAACCGCGAAACACTTTACGGTAAATACATTTTCACTCATCACCCAGAATACGGTGGAAAAGTGCCAATGGTTTACGATCGTAGCGAAAACACTCGTATCGAAGGTGGAGATGAGTTAGTTCTTTCTAAAGATGTTTTAGCAGTAGGTATTTCACAACGTACTGACGCAGCATCAATCGAAAAACTTTTGGTTAACATCTTCAAAGAAAACTTAGGTTTCAAAAAAGTATTGGCATTCGAATTTGCTAACAACCGTAAATTCATGCACTTAGATACAGTTTTCACAATGGTTGACTATGATAAATTCACAATTCACCCAGAAATCGAAGGCGACTTGCGTGTTTACTCAGTAACTTATGAAAACGACAAACTTAAAATTGTTGAAGAAACTGGCGATTTAGCAGAACTTCTTGCAGCAAACTTAGGTGTTGAAAAAGTTGAATTGATCCGTTGTGGTGGTGACAACATCGTTGCTGCTGGACGTGAACAATGGAACGATGGTTCTAACACACTTACTATCGCACCAGGTGTTGTAGTTGTTTATAACCGTAACACAATCACAAATGCAATTCTAGAATCTAAAGGATTAAGACTTGTTAAGATCGAAGGAAGTGAATTAGTTCGCGGTCGTGGTGGACCTCGTTGTATGTCAATGCCTTTCGAACGTGAAGATCTATAATCTAGAAATTCATTAGAATCAAAGGAGTCATAAGCTGGTGTTAAAATCTTTCTACTATTAAATACAGTATCTTTCATTCACAATAGTAGGAGTGATTCAACTTAGACTTTTGTCCCTTTACATTAAGTAAATCAACACGTTGTGTTTAGGGAAAGGGCAGTGGTTCATATGGGCGCTTCCATCCCGAATCTCTCTCATTTCCCTTGACGCAATCTGTTAGTAACGAGATAAAACGACATGAATTTTATTATAATTACAGCTATATTAGGCGGGTTTATTGGCCTTTATCTCTATCAAGATCGAAACAAATAAAACATTTTCAAGGAGAATAAAATGACTCAAGTATTCCAAGGACGTAATTTCCTAGCAGAAAAAGATTTCTCACGCGAAGAATTCGAATATTTAATCGACTTCGCAGCACACTTAAAAGACCTTAAAAAACGTGGTGTTCCTCATCACTACTTAGAAGGCAAAAACATTGCTTTACTTTTTGAAAAAACTTCTACACGTACACGTGCAGCTTTTACAACTGCAGCAATCGATTTAGGTGCACACCCTGAATACCTTGGTGCAAACGACATCCAACTTGGTAAAAAAGAATCAACTGAAGATACTGCTAAAGTTCTTGGACGTATGTTCGATGGTATCGAATTCCGTGGATTCAGCCAACGTATGGTTGAAGAATTAGGTGAGTACGCTGGTGTTCCAGTATGGAATGGTCTTACTGACGAATGGCATCCAACTCAAATGCTTGCTGACTACTTAACAGTTAAAGAAAACTTCGGCAAACTTGAAGGTTTAACTCTTGTTTACTGTGGTGATGGACGTAACAACGTTGCTAACTCACTTTTAGTAGCTGGTACTTTGATGGGTGTTAACGTACACATCTTCTCACCAAAAGAATTATTCCCTGAAGAAGAAATCGTTAAATTGGCAGAAGGATTTGCTAAAGAATCTGGCGCTCGTATCCTTGTAACTGACAATGCTGATGAAGCTGTAAAAGGTGCAGATGTACTTTACACAGACGTTTGGGTATCAATGGGTGAAGAAGACAAATTCAAAGAACGTGTTGAAATGCTTCAACCTTACCAAGTAAACATGGATCTTATCAAAAAAGCTGATAACGAAAACCTTATCTTCTTACACTGCTTACCAGCATTCCATGATACTAAAACAGTTTATGGTAAAGACGTAGAAGAAAAATATGGCGTATCTGAAATGGAAGTTACTGATGAAGTATTCCGTAGCAAATATGCTCGTCACTTCGACCAAGCTGAAAACCGTATGCACACAATCAAAGCTGTTATGGCAGCAACTCTTGGAAATCTTTTCATTCCAAAAGTTTAAGATTAAATCGGTTTACTCTAATTAATACGAAACTTACTAATTTAACTTTTCAATCAAATGACTAAAGATATCTACTAATGTCTGAAGTCAAAAAACACATTATATAACTCCTTATATTTATAAAACAATTTAACAATTCCTTTAAGTAACTCCTTATGCTTAAAGAACTACATTATTTAACTCCTTATAACTAATGTAACAATGTAAAAATAAACTCCTTATAATTAACGTAACAAAGTAACTACTAAAAATTAGTCGTTCTGGTTCTGGCGACCTTGACCGGAACTTGAACGACTTTTTTAATTAAAAAAAAGAGGTAAATATCATGACAGAAGAAAAAAAACGGGGTTTTAAAATTCCTTCTTCTTACACAGTTCTCTTCCTTATTATTGCTTTGATGGCAGTATTAACATGGTTTATTCCAGCGGGTGCTTACGATACAGCTAAAGATGGTAGCGTAGTTTCTGGAACATATCATGCTGTGAAATCAAACCCTCAAGGGATCTATGATATCTTCATGGCTCCTGTACGTGGGATGTTAGGAACTGACAAAACTGATGGTGCTATCCAAGTTTCATTCTTTATCCTTATGGTAGGTGGATTCCTTGGTGTTGTTAACAAAACTGGTGCCCTTGACCAAGGTATTGCATCAATTGTTAAAGGCAACAAAGGTAGAGAAAAAATGCTTATCGCTATTTTGATTCCTATCTTTGCCCTAGGTGGATCAACTTACGGTATGGGTGAAGAAACAATGGCCTTCTATCCATTACTTATTCCAGTAATGATTGCCGTTGGATTCGATACGCTTGTAGCCGTAGCGATTATCTTGATTGGTTCTCAAATTGGATGTTTAGCATCTACAATTAACCCATTTGCAACTGGTGTTGCGGCTGATGCTGCGGGTGTATCAATTGCTGATGGTATGATTTGGCGCTTGATCCAATGGGTTGTTTTAGTAGCAATTTCAATCTGGTTTGTTTATAGCTATGCTAGCAAAATTGAAAAAGACCCAAGCAAATCTTTGATTGCCGATAAAATGGCTGAACACAAAGAAATCTTTAAATTACAAAACACTGACATGGATATGACTAAAGCTCAAAAACATGTTATCTGGTTGTTCATTATTACATTCTTAATCATGATCTTAAGCTTAATCCCTTGGGAAAACTTCAACATCATGATCTTTACAGACTTCAATAAATGGTTGACTGGTCTTCCAGTTTTAGGAACTCTTATTGGTAAATCTGCACTTCCAATGGGTTACTGGTACTTCCCTGAAATCACTATGCTCTTCATCATGATGGGTATCTTAGTAGCAATGGTTTACAGAATGTCTGAAGATGACTTCATTTCTTCATTCATCGCAGGTGCTGCTGACCTTCTTAGCGTTGCAATCATCTGTGCGGTTGCTCGTGGTATCCAAGTTATCATGAATGATGGTATGATCACATCAACTATCCTTTCTTGGGGTGAAAAAGGACTTTCAGGTCTATCTTCACAAGTATTCGTATTATTAACTTACTTATTCTACTTACCAATGTCATTCTTAATCCCATCAACTTCAGGTCTTGCTGGAGCTACAATGGGTATCATGGCACCTTTAGGTCACTTCTCACATGTTCCAGCTCACCTTGTTATCACTGCATTCCAATCAGCATCAGGTGTTCTTAACATGATTTCACCAACATCAGCTATCTGTATGGGTGCTCTTGCAATTGGTAAAATTGACCTTCCAACTTGGTGGAAATTCGTTGCTAAATATATGGTTATCGTTGTTGTAACCAGCGTTGCAATCTTAATGGTAGCTACATTCTTTAGCTAATTAATAATCACCAGGTAATATGGAGGTATAGAAATGAAAACCTATATTACAGAAACACACCAAGCAGCTTGTGTCAAAGCGATTAAAGAGGTCGTAGCCTTCCCTTCTGTTTGTGCAGAAGGGGAGAACGGCACTCCTTTTGGTCAGGCCATTCAAGATGTTTTAGAACATACCCTTGCACTTTGCCAAGGTCTCGGTTTTAAAACAGTTATTGATCCTGAAGGCTACTATGGCTACGCTGAAATTGGTGATCAAAAAGAAATGTTGGCGATTCTTTGTCACTTAGATGTTGTCCCAGAAGGGGACCGCTCTTTATGGAAAACAGATCCATTTGATTGTGTTGAGAGAGACGGAAAACTTTATGGTCGCGGTACTCAGGATGACAAAGGACCTTCAATGATGGCCTTGTTTGCGGTCAAAGCTTTAATGGATGCGGGCGTTACTTTTAACAAACGGATTCGTTTTATCTTTGGAACTGACGAGGAAACCCTATGGCGTTGTATGAACCGTTATAATGAGCGTGAAGAACAAGCCACCTATGGCTTCGCTCCAGATTCAAGTTTCCCGCTAATTTACGCTGAAAAAGGCTTGTTACAGGCCAAATTAACTGGTCCTGGAAGCAAAGCTTTGAATCTTGAAATTGGCAACGCTTATAATATTGTTCCTGCTCGTGCAAGCTATCAAGGGGACCGATTAGAAAAAGTAAAAGAAGAATTAGACAAGCTTGAATTTGAATATGTCTTAAAAGAAGACAAGATTACTGTTTACGGCTTAGCCCAACATGCTAAAGACGCTCCACATGGTATTAATGCCTTAATTCGTCTAGCAAAAGCCTTAGCACCTCATTGTGACGAACCGACTATCGATTTCTTGGCTAATGTTGTCGAAGAAGACGGTAAAGGCTTGAATATCTTTGGTGCTATCGAAGATGAGCCTTCAGGAATTCTTTCATTCAATGCTGCTGGTTTAACCATGAATGCTGATTTAACAGAAGTTCGGTTAGACATTCGCATTCCAGTCTTAGCTGACAAGGATCAACTTGTTGCTAAATTAACTGAAACTGCAAAAGCTTACGGTTTAACTTATGAAGAGTTTGACTACTTAGCACCGCTTTATGTTCCTATTGATAGTGAATTAGTGACAACACTAATGTCTGTTTATCAGGAAAAAACGGGTGATATGAGTCCAGCTATTTCATCTGGTGGCGCAACTTTTGCAAGAACTATGCCTAATTGTGTGGCATATGGGGCAATGTTCCCAGATTCTATCCAAACAGAACATCAAGAAAATGAAAATATCGTGTTAGAAGATGCTTATCGTGCTATGGATATTTATGCCGAGACCATCTTACGACTAACGACTTAAAAGGAGAATTAATCGTATGACTAAACAAAAAATTGTTGTCGCTTTAGGCGGAAACGCAATTCTTTCAACTGATGCTTCAGCTAAAGCACAACAAGAAGCATTGATTTCAACATCTAAATCACTTGTTAAATTAATCCAAGATGGTAACGAAGTTATCGTTACTCACGGTAATGGACCACAAGTTGGTAACTTACTTTTACAACAAGCTGCAGCTGATTCTGAAAAGAACCCTGCAATGCCTTTAGACACTTGTGTGGCTATGACTGAAGGTTCAATTGGTTTCTGGCTTGTTAACGCTCTTGACAATGAACTTAAAGCTCAAGGTATTGAAAAAGACGTTGCTGCTGTTGTAACTCAAGTTATTGTTGATAAAGACGATGCTGCTTTCAAAAACCCAACTAAACCAATTGGCCCATTCCTTTCTGAAGAAGATGCTAAAAAACAAATGGAAGAAACTGGCGCTAACTTTAAAGAAGATGCTGGTCGTGGTTGGCGTAAAGTCGTACCTTCTCCAAAACCAGTTGGCATCAAAGAAGTTAACGTTATCCGTAGCTTAGTTGACTCTGGCGTTGTTGTTGTCAGTGCTGGTGGTGGCGGTGTGCCAGTTATCGAAGATCCAGAAACTAAAGTTCTTACTGGTGTTGAAGCCGTTATCGACAAAGACTTCGCTTCACAAACACTTTCTGAACTTGTAGATGCTGATATGTTCATCGTCTTAACTGGTGTTGATAACGTCTTTGTTAACTTCAACAAACCTGATCAAGAAAAATTAGAAGAAGTAACAGTTTCTCAAATGAAAGAATACATTGGACAAAATCAATTTGCTCCAGGAAGCATGTTACCAAAAGTTGAAGCAGCAATTGCTTTCGTCGAAAACAAACCAGAAGCAAAAGCAATCATCACTTCACTTGAAAACATTGACAAAGTTCTTTCTGAAAATGCTGGAACTCACATTATCGCTGGTTAATTTTTGCTAAAATTAATAAGTTATTAAAAGTGTCAATAAAGGCTAAATTTTCTAAATTTAGCCTTTTCTTTTAACCCTTTTAAGTGTATAATTAGCTTTATATTTTTAATTTTTAAGAGTGAAAGTCCCTTAAAATAGAGAATCCTGACCATGTCAGAAAAAATAAAAAAAGGAGGAGCTATGAAGAAAAGCTTTATTCATCAACAAGAGGAAATTTCTTTTGTTAAAAATACTTTTACGCAATATTTAATTGCAAAGCTTGACGTTGTTGAAGTGCAAGGCCCAATTTTAAGTCGGGTCGGGGACGGTATGCAAGATAATTTAAGAGGTATCGAAAACCCCGTATCCGTTAATGTTCTTAAAATTCCAGAAGCAAAATTTGAAGTTGTCCATTCTTTAGCCAAATGGAAACGACACACCTTGGCGCGTTTTGGATTCAATGAAGGAGAAGGCCTTGTTGTCAATATGAAAGCTCTCCGCCCTGATGAGGATTCTTTAGACCAAACCCACTCTGTTTACGTCGATCAATGGGATTGGGAAAAAGTAATTCCAGACGGTAAACGTAATATTTCCTATTTAAAAGAAACTGTTGAGACTATCTATAAAGTCATCCGCCTAACTGAGTTAGCTGTTGAAGCACGTTATGATATCGAAGCTGTCTTACCTAAAAAGATTACCTTTATCCATACGGAAGAATTAGTTGCTAAATACCCAGATTTAACGCCTAAAGAACGTGAAAATGCCATTACTAAAGAATTCGGTGCCGTTTTCTTAATTGGTATTGGTGGTGTTTTACCAGACGGTAATCCACATGATGGCCGTGCACCAGATTACGATGATTGGACAAGTGAATCTGAAAATGGTTACCATGGTTTAAATGGAGATATTTTAGTTTGGAATGAGCAACTTAAATCTGCCTTTGAATTGTCTTCTATGGGTATTCGCGTGGATGAAGATGCCTTGAAACGACAAGTAGCTATTACAGGAGACTTTGACCGTTTGGAGTTTGATTGGCATAAATCTTTGTTGAACGGCCTTTTCCCATTATCTATTGGTGGTGGTATTGGTCAGTCACGGATGGCCATGTTTTTGCTTCGTAAAAAACATATTGGGGAAGTTCAAACATCTGTTTGGCCTCAAGACGTTCGTGAAACTTACGAAAATATTTTATAAGATTAGTTCTTATCTTAAGTGGAGACAATGCATTTTGTCCTCACTTTTTTATTTTGTAGTTGTCTTTATTTTTTGGTGCAAAAACTTGGAAGTGAACTTATTTCTGCTATAATAGAATTTATGAGAATTGTATCAGGTGAATTTGGTGGGCGTCCGCTTAAGACCCTCCCAGGAAAAACAACGAGACCGACTTCGGACAAGGTTCGAGGTGCGATGTTTAATATGATTGGCCCTTATTTTGATGGGGGTCGGGTTTTAGACCTTTTTGCTGGCTCAGGAGGCTTGGCTATTGAAGCCGTTTCTCGCGGAATGTCTCAAGCTATTCTGGTGGAAAGAGACCGCGGTGCGCAAGCCATTATCCACGAAAACATCAAAATGACCAAGGCTGAGAGTCAGTTTAAGCTATTGAAAATGGATGCTAGGCAGGCTTTGTTGCAGTTTGACCAACCTTTTGATTTGATTTTTTTAGATCCTCCTTATGCTAAGGAGGAAATTGTGGCCACCATAGAGGAATTGGATCAGCGCGGCTTGCTCAGTCCTCAGGTCATGATTGTTTGTGAAACGGACAAGTCTGTCCAACTGCCTGAGGAAATAGGATCAGTCGGTATCTGGAAAGAAAAAATTTACGGAATTAGCAAGGTAACGGTATATGTCATCTAAAATCGGACTTTATTCAGGGTCATTTGATCCTGTGACCAACGGTCATATGGATATTATTGAGAGAGCCAGTCAGCTCTTTGACCACTTATACGTGGGTGTTTTTTTCAATCCCGATAAGAAGGGGTACTTTGATTTGGACGTGCGCATGCGGATGTTGGAGGAAGCTTTAGAGCATTTAGACAATGTTACAGTAGTATCTGCCCAAGACAGCTTGGCGGTTGCTTTAGCTAAAGACCTCCATGTGACACATATGGTTCGTGGCCTTCGTAACCCGACCGATTTTGAGTATGAATCCAATTTGGAATACTTTAATCACCGTTTGGAACCTTCGATCGACACTGTTTACCTTATTGCCCGTAATACTATGAGTCCGATTTCATCCAGTCGGGTCAAAGAACTGGTGCATTTTAAATCTTCGATTGAAGGATTGGTCCCTCAATCTGTTATCGATCAATTGGAGCGAATGAATGAAAATCCTTAAATCCATAAAATTGTGGCTGATTAGCCTTTTAGCAGTAGTAGCCATCCTCTTTGCCCTCTTTTTCCCACTACCTTATTATGTTGAAATGCCAGGAGGCGCCTACGATATCCGCTCTGTCCTGCAAGTTAACAACCAAAAGGATAAAGAAAAAGGCTCTTACAATTTCGTAGCTGTCACTCTTAGCCGGGCCAGTCTTGCTCAAATTCTCTATGCCTGGGTGACACCCTTCACTGAGATTTCCTCAGCCGAGGACACAACTGGGGGCTATAGCGATGCGGACTATATGCGAATCAACCAATTTTACATGGAGACCTCTCAAAATGGGGCTATTTATCAGGCTTTAAAATTAGCCGGTAAGCCAGTTTCTCTAGACTACCTAGGGGTTTACGTCTTAGACGTGAGCAAGGACTCTAGCTTCCACGGGGTCTTGAATATTGCCGACACAGTAACAGGCGTTAATCAGAAAGAATTCAAGAGTTCAGCTGACCTGGTCAAATATGTTTCTAGCCTAAAATTAGGTGATAAAGTCACTGTTCAATACACCTCTGGACAAGAAAAGAAATCCAAAAGTGGAAAAGTCATTAAACTGAAAAATGGAAAGAATGGTATCGGGATTGGCCTAACAGACCATACCAAAGTCCACACCGATCAGAAAATTGTCTTTTCAACCGAGGGAGTTGGCGGACCAAGTGCTGGTCTTATGTTCACATTAGATATTCTAGATCAAATCAATAAAGAAGACCTCCGTAAAGGCCGTAATATTGCTGGTACAGGTACAATTGATCAAGATGGGAAAGTAGGAGATATCGGTGGAGCTGGCCTCAAAGTCGTAGCAGCAGCCAACGAAGGCGCAGAAATCTTCTTTGTCCCAAACAATCCCGTTGATAAACGGGTCAAAAAAGCCAATCCAAAGGCAGTAACCAATTATCAGGAAGCACTCAAAGCAGCCAAACAGCTCAAAACTAAGATGAAAATCGTCCCAGTCAAAAATGTCAAAGAAGCCATCGCATACCTTCAAAAAACCAAATAAAGGTTTAAAATAAACGAAAGCTTTCATAAACAATCAAAAACTTCTAGATTATTCTGGAAGTTTTTTGACTTTAATAAAAAAATGAGTCCGCTATACTATTAACTGTAAGCGATTACATATAGGAGTTCATATGAATAACAGACAAATTAGCTTATTACGAGATCTGATTGCTCAGGATCAATTTCAGACTGCTGCCTATTATGCAAAAATGTTTAATGTTTCTACAAAGACTATTTATAAAGATGTTCAAAGTCTCAATCTTATGTTGGAAGATTATCAAGTAGCTATTGAAAAAAGACCTCACCTTGGTATTCAATTGGATATCAGTGAAAATGATGGGCAAAAACTTTTATCCTATTTGAAAGAAACTGGATTGCAAACGAGTGGTGAATTTAAATCAAGTTCTGATTGTCGTGAGCTTGAATTGCTACAGGAATTAGCATTTGGAGATTGTCAGATTGACATTTTAGATTTTGCTCTAGATCATTTTATCAGTGAAGCCTCTGTCAAAAGAGATTTAGAAAAATTAGTCCCTTTGGCCAATGATTATGGCATTACATTTGATAAATGTCAGGGCAAGGTCATTCTGAATGGGAAAGAATCCGAAATTCGAAAATTTTTGCGTCAAGCCATCAGCGATAGAATCAAAAAACGTGATGAAGAGTTATCCTTTCAAAATTTAGTCAAATTTTTCAACAAAGATGACCTCATAATGATTGAAGAACAATTAAGCCTTTTATCGAAACGATATCATTTTGAAGTGAGTGATGTCTATAAATGGTATTTTATACTCGATGCTTGTATTTCTAATTATAGATTCCGAAATGGTAAACTGATTGACCGCATAAATGTTAGTGATTTTGCCAGCGTTCAAGATTATGAAATCTATTTATTAGCGACAGAATTCTTATCAGCCATCTATGCTTTACCTCATGATATCTTACCTCAAAATGAAATTTTGGCAACTCTGGCGGCCTTGATAGCAATTGGTTATATCAGTGACGACCATTTCAAAGATAAAATATTTGAAGAAGCCGTGACCGATTTAATTAGTGAGGTTAGTCGTCTTGTTAATTTAGACTTGAATGATGATCAGCATCTTAAGAAAATGTTATTAATTCATGTTCAACCGATGATTTATCGATTAAAGAATAAGGTTTTAATCTCCAACCAAACCACTGAAGTCATCAAGACACAATATAGTGTTCTCTATAATTTAGTCTGGTTAGCTTCGAAAGAACTATCAAACAGATTCTTAGTGCACTTGAATGATGCTGAGGTATCCTTTTTAACCATTCATTTTGAAGTGGCTATTGAACGTAAGTTGAAGCCAATTAAAATTTATGTCATTTGTCCCCATCATTTAGCGACTTCAGAATTAATTATGGTTCAGTTACGTAAAATTATCTCACCATTAGATAGTGTTCAAGCTATCGAAATCAATGATTTAAAGAAACTGACTTTAGCTGAGACTGATTTGGTCATCAGTTCCGTTGATATTTCAGATTTAAAAATCCCATTTATCTTTGTAAATAGTGTAATTACACCGCAACAGTTGCAAATGGTTCAAACGCAATATGCTAATTTTTCTCAAGGCAACAACCAGATGACGACTCATTTGCAAAATAATGACATGATTATCCAATCTATGATAGAACGTTTGTTGGATAATGCTATCTATCTGAATAAACCATTTAAAACAAAAAAAGAATGTATTGACTATATGGTTTCACTAGCCCATCCTGACAATCAGTCAAATTTTGGATTCAAAAAATCAATTATTAAACGAGAAATCCTAGGTAATACCAGTGTTTACACAGGAATAGCACTCCCCCACGCTAATCCAGAAGAGGTTAAGAAGTCACAATTAATCATATTAACATTAGATAAACCCATTAAATGGGGAGTCAATTATGTCAAGGTTATTATGTTAATAGCTATTGAAAGTGCAGAAGTTGCCTTGTATCGAGAAGCCTTAATTAGCATCTATGCCAAAATAGACAGCAAAGATTACATTGATACCCTTTGGAGTTCTGAAAATAAAGAAAACCTATTATGTAATTTGTTTAAAGAAGTTATTTATTAAAAAGGAGTCTATATGAGCGAAATTGTAGAACAGCTTGTTCGTGAAGATTTACTTAATCTTTACCTTAAAGCTAATGACAAAAGTCACCTCTTAGAACTTTTGTCAGATGATCTATTTGAAAAAGGCTATGTCTTAGATAGCTTTAAAGAGGCCATTATTAAAAGAGAGGGCGATTTTCCAACGGGTTTGCAGTTAGAGGAAGTAGCAGTCGCTATCCCACATACTTATTCCGAGCATGTCAAAAAACCATTTTTATACATCAACAAACTGGAGGAAACAATTCCTTTCATTCAAATGGGAACGGATGATGAAATTGTCCAAGTTTCCTATGTGATTGTTTTGGGCATTACAGAGCCTCATAAACAGACGGGACTGCTTGTGGAATTAATGGAAATCTTTGGTGATTCTGAATTTCTAGACCAATTACAGGAAGCGAAATCAGAAGAAGACTTGTATCACTTATTTAAAAAATAAATTTTTTGGAGGAAAAAATTATGAAACGTATTATTGTAGCTTGTGGATCAGGTGTAGCAACATCACAGACTGTTGCATCAAAAGTCAGCCGACTTTTAAAAGAAGCTGGAGTTCCTTGCGAAATCGAAGCCGTTGATATGAAATCATTGGATATGTTCATCAAAAATGCAGATGCCTATATTTCAATTGTTAAACCTAAAAAAGACTATGGTATTCCTGTCTTTAATGGCGTTGCTTTCTTGACAGGCATGGGACAAAAGCAAGAACTAGACAAAATTGTTGCCTTTATTAATCAGTAAGAGGAGTAGAAGATGGATATCTTAAAAACCGTTATTCAGTATATTTTAGATTTAGGAGCAGCTGTTTTTGTTCCATTCTTAATGTTAATTGTTGGTCTCTTGATGAAGATGAAATTTAGGGATGCTTTTACATCTGCCTTGACTTTAGGGATTGCCTTCACCGGTATGGGCATTTTAGTTAATTTCATCATGACTAGTATGGGTGCAGCAGCAAATGATTTAACAACCAACACTGGATTATCTTTACCAGCAGTTGATATTGGTTGGCCAGGAGCTGCGTCTATTTCATGGGCTTGGCCTTATGCCTTCCTAATGTTCCCTCTTCAACTAGGAATTAATTTCCTCTTGCTGGTAACTAATCAAACCAAAACCCTTAATGTCGATTTATGGAATGTTTGGAATAAAATCTTTACAGCTGTTATCGTCACTTACTTCACTAACAATGTTATTTTTGGTTTCTTAGCAGCAGCTATTATTATTGTTCTTGAATTGAAATTGGGGGATGCTTTTGCACCTGAAGTGGAACGTTTAACTGGAATTCCTGGTGTAACAGTTCCTCACTTTATCACGTTGATTGCTGTGCTTTTACATCCAATTGATGAATTATTGAAAAAGATTCCAGTTCTTAACAAGCAGTTCGATGCAGATACTCTAAAAGAAAAAATTGGGGTCTTTGGTGAAAACTCTGTTATGGGTGCCATTATCGGTTTAGCACTTGGGTTTGCATCAGGAAACGGTGTTCAGTATGCTTTAACTTTAGCTGTTCAAGCAGCAACTGCCCTAACCTTATTCCCTATGGTTTCTAAACTATTCTCACAAGCTTTATCACCAATTTCTGAAGCCGTATCTGAATTTATGCGTGAGAAGTTTGAAGACCGGGAAGTTTACATTGGTTTAGACTGGCCAATCCTTGGTGGCCGTAATGAACTTTGGGTAGCAGTTATCATGACTATCCCATTCTTATTAATTGGTGCTATTATCTTACCTCACAATATCGTTTTACCATTTGCTGGTATTATTAACTTGTCATTCGTAGTTGGTGCATTGTTGCTAACTAATGGTAATGTTCTTCGTATGATTATCCATGGTCTTATTTCAACACCTCTCTTCTTATACGGAGCTACCTACTTCACACCTTACATGACACGTCTTGCGCGTGAAACAGGTACTTTAGAAAAAGCAACGCATGGTATGGTTTCATGGTCATCATTTGAAGGTCCAGATTTACGCTATCTCTTAGCAACAATGTTTAATGGCAATATTATTTCAATTCTTTTATTTGCTCTTTGGATTGGACTTTATATTTGGTTATTAAAAGATCGTAAAAAATACAATCAGAGTTTTGAAGCATAATTAATGGAGGTCTTGATGTGACAAAACGTTATCAGTTCTTAATTCTAGCAAGCTATTTAGGCCTTGTTTATGCTCTTATTTGTCACAATTTAGGCCTATCTTTGATTCTACTCGTGCTCAGTTTGTTTCTTAAACGTAAGAATCTCTTTGAAGAGTGGGATCGTAAACAAGCTCTTAAGCGCCAGCAATTTACCTTAAGAAAAGAAAGGAAGTAAGATGAATTATCCAGAATATATAAATGGTTTAATTGAGTTAACCTATGACATGTGGAAAAAAGGTTGGGATGAATATAATGGTGGTAACGTCAGTTACCGTCTTAAGGAAGATGAGATTACTCATTTGACTAAAGATTTAGCAGAGACAGACTACATCTGGCATGACAATGAACCAGAAGTAGAAGTAATGGCTATTCCAGAAAATATGCAAGGGCAATACCTCTTAATTTCAGCTTCTTGGAGTCATTTCCGCCACTTGAAAAATCAGCCAGCTAACGATTCAGGAATAATCCGATTAACAGCTAATGGTTATGTAAAAGTAGCTGGATTTAATGAGGGCAAACGTCCTACCAGTGAAATCTTTATGCATATCTTAGCTCACTCTGCGCGTCTCGAGAAAGATCATAATCAAAGGGTTGTGGTTCATAATCATGCGACTAACTTAGTTTTATACTCCTTGTTAAATGAGGTTACGAGTCGCAGTTTGACACTTGATTTGTGGTCAGTATTAACGGAATCATTGATTGTTTTTCCAGATGGCATTGCCGTTCTTCCTTGGGAAGTTCCCGGTACCAAACAAATTGGTATGGATACTGCAAGAGAATTGGCTAGTCAACGCCTTGTTGTCTGGGCAAAACACGGGGTCTTATCAACTGGTGTTGATTATCAAGATTGTTTTGGTCTTATTGAAACTGCTGATAAAGCTGCCAAACTTGCTTTGGATTTACAAAATATCCGCCAAAAACCACTATCAGAATTCAATACCTTAACAAAAGAGAACCTCCTAGAAATCTGCCATGCTCTAAATATTAAGAGTCGCTATTTAGAGGATTAAGATTTCCAAAAACTTCTAGATTATTCTGGAAGTTTTTTGACATTCTAATAGGCGACAGGACTGGAATGACTGAAAAATATTATTATGACCATTATTTAAAAAATATGATGCAAAATAAAAAGTTAGGTCTTGACAGCCAAAAAGAAAACGGTTACAATTACAAATGTGAGAACGGTTCCATAAAATGTTGGGAAGGAGTCAAAAATGTCTACGATTAAAGAAGTGGCTGAAGAAGCAGGCGTTTCAAAGTCAACAGTTTCTCGTTATATTTCGCAAAACGGTTACGTATCAGAAGATGCGCGTGAAAAGATTAAAGCGGCTATTGAAAAACTGCATTTTAGTCCAAACGTTATTGCTCAATCCTTAAAAACAAATCGGAATCAATTGGTGGGCTTATTGCTACCAGATATTTCCAACCCCTTCTTTCCACGACTAGCTCGTGGGGCAGAAGTCTTTTTGAAAGAAAAAGATTATCGGGTCATGCTTGGTAATATTTCTGACAGCAAAACGCTAGAAGAAGAGTACCTTAAAGTCCTTTTGCAGAATAGGGCTGCCGGCATTATCACAACCCATGACTTTACCAAGGACCATCCGGAAATCGACATTCCAGTTGTGGTCGTTGACCGGGTTGATAAAGATAGTCGCTATGGCGTCTTTTCTGATAGTCAAGAAGGTGGTCGCCTGGCTGCGGAAGTTGTTTGGAAGGCCGGAACCAATCGTGTCCTCTTAATCCGTGGACCTTTGGATCAAGCCGACAATATCAATGAGCGTTTTAAAGCCAGTCTCCAGTTCCTGAAAAGTAAAAAGGTCGATGTTCGCATCTGTGACAGTTCCAGCTTTGATTTTGATCAGATTCAAGCCGAAGCAAGACGCAATTTGGATTGGTTTGTGGGAATCGATAGCATCATCGCACCTTCAGATATCCATGCCATTGCTTACATCCACGAACTGCATTCACGTGGCTTGCGCATCCCCGAGGATGTTCAAATTATAGGCTATGACGACATTTTAATGAGTCAATTCATCTACCCGTCATTATCAACTATCCACCAAGCTTCCTATCGCATGGGGCATTATGCCGCAGAATTAGTTTATAAAATAGCCAATCATCTCCCAATCGAAGAAGAACGGATTAAATTACCCGTTCACTATGTCGAAAGGGAAACTATAAGGAGTAATATATGAGTAAAATCGTCATCATTGGAAGTATTTCAATGGATTTAGTCATGGTCACTAACCGGGTCCCCAACCAGGGAGAAACTGTTTTCGGACAGTCCTTCTCCATGGTTCCTGGCGGTAAGGGCGCTAATCAAGCAGTGGCTGTCGGCCGCCTAAGCTCTGAGAAAGATCAGATTACCGTTATGGGTGCTGTCGGAAATGATTCCTTTGGTCCACTTTTATTAGACAATCTTAAGGCCAATAATCTTTTTGTGGATCATGTGGGAACGGTACCATCATCTTCTGGAATTGCTCAGATTACCTTGTTTGAGCAAGACAATCGGATTATTTACTGTCCAGGTGCTAATGGTCTGGTTGACACATCCAAATGGACTGAGGAATGGGATGTGATTGCCGATGCTGAATTAGTCATCCTCCAAAATGAAATTCCTCATCTAGAGAATCTGGCCATCGCCAAATTCTGTAAGGAAAAAGGCATAAAAATACTTTATAATCCAGCTCCATCACGCGAAACTGATCTGGAAATGCTACCCTATGTGACCTTCATGACACCAAACCAACATGAGTGTCAAGAACTCTTCCCAGGGCGCCAGCTTGATGACTTGCTAAAAGAGTATCCAAATCAATTGATTGTTACTTTGGGTACTAAAGGCTCAACTTATTGTGATGGTCAAGAGATTAAACTCATTCCTGCAATCAAAACTGAAGCTGTTGATACAACAGGGGCAGGAGATACCTTTAATGGCGCATTCGGAATGGGCTTATCAAAAAGACTGGATATTGCCCAGGCTTTAGAATTTGCTACTCTGGCCTCCCATTTATCCGTCCAAAAATTTGGAGCACAAGGTGGTATGCCAACAATTGAAGAAATGAAAGGACACCCAGCATATGTTGAAACATGGAATTTTGAATAGTGACTTAGCTAAACTAGCAGCTGATTTAGGACACACAGACCGCGTTTGTATTGGGGACTTAGGTCTTCCGGTACCAGTTGGTGTTCCTAAAATTGATTTAGCCTTAGTGCCGGGTAAACCAAGTTTTCAAGATTTACTTGATATTTATCTAGAAAATATCAAGGTTGAAAAAGTTATTTTGGCAGAGGAAATCAAAAGCTTTAATCCTGAACAACTGCAGGCTGTTTTAGCTAAGCTGGAACCAGAAGTGGTCGTTGAGTATGTTAGCCACGAGGACTTAAAAGAGCTTAATAAAGAGGTTAAGACTGTTATTCGAACTGGTGAAAATACGCCTTATTCCAATATCATTTTGCAATCAGGGGTTACCATATAGAAAGGAATTATCATCATGAAAATTGACATGAGAGATATTTCCAAATCGTTTGGAAACAATAAGGTTTTAGAAAAAATTGATTTAAGTATTGAATCTGGCCAAATTCATGCTCTAATGGGAGAAAATGGCGCCGGCAAATCGACCTTAATGAATATTTTGACAGGACTCTTTCCGGCAACATCTGGCCAAATCTTTATTGATGGTAAGGAAATGACCTTTGCTAACCCACAAGAAGCGGAAGAATTTGGGATCTCTTTTATCCACCAAGAAATGAATACCTGGTCTGAGATGTCGGTCCTTGATAATCTATTCCTGGGCCGTGAAATCAAAAAAGGCTTCGGAATCTTAGATAAAAAAACAATGACCTTAAAGGCCAAAGAAGCTTTCAAACGACTAGAGGTTGATATCCCTTTAAATAAGGCCATTGGCGAACTTTCAGTTGGGCAACAACAGATGATTGAAATCGCTAAATGTCTGTTGACCAAGGTTTCTATCCTGATTATGGATGAACCAACCGCTGCCTTAACCGAACGGGAAACGGGCAATCTTTTCCGAGTGATTCGAAGTTTGAAAAATGAGGGCGTAGGGATTATCTATATCTCTCACCGGATGGAAGAGATTTTCAAAATTACCGATTTGGTAACCGTTATGCGTGACGGCTTAGTGGTTGATACGGTGCCAACAGCAGAGACCAACCCCCATCAGTTGGTGCAAAAAATGGTTGGTCGTGAGCTAAATGATTTCTACCCAGAAAAGACAGCTACAATTGGTGACGTCGCCTTTGAAGTCAAAAATCTCAGTGGTCAGGGCTTTGAGGATGTTTCTTTCTCAGTCCATAAAGGCGAAATCCTCGGCTTTTCAGGGCTAATGGGAGCTGGTCGGACGGAAGTGATGCGGGCTTTATTTGGATTGGATACCAAAAAAGCTGGTTCGGTTATCATTGACGGGCAAGAAGTGGACATTAAGAATCCAGCTCAAGCTATCGCTAAAGGCATTGGCTTCCTGACCGAAGATCGTAAGGACGAGGGCTTAATCTTAGATTTTTCAATCCAAGATAATATGACCTTACCAAGCACCAAGGAATTTAGTAAAAAAGGATTCTTTGATGAGAAAACCAGTAAAACCTTTAGCCAACAATTAATTGACAGATTACGGATTAAATCTGGAAGTCCGCAGTTGCCCGTCGGCAACCTATCAGGTGGAAATCAACAAAAAGTTGTTTTGGCCAAATGGATTGGGATAGCTCCCAAAGTGCTCATTTTAGATGAACCAACCCGAGGCGTCGACGTCGGTGCCAAACGTGAGATTTATCAATTGATGAATGAACTAGCAGAACGTGGAGTTCCAATTGTCATGGTCTCATCTGACTTACCAGAAATACTTGGCGTCAGCGACCGCATCATGGTCATGCATGAAGGACGGATTAAAGGCCAGTTAAGCCGAGAAGAAGCGACACAAGAAAAAGTCATGCAATTAGCAACAGGAGGAAACTAAGGTGAAAAAAGTCATGAACTACGTATCAGAGTTAACCACTCTGGTTGCACTGGTAGGATTAATGATTGTCATTACAATGCTTAATCCTAACTTCTTAACAACCAATAACTTGCTCAATTTATTGTTGCAAGTAACAGCCAATGGCTTTATTGCCTTTGGGATGACCTTTGTTATTTTAACAGGGGGTATCGACCTATCAGTCGGATCCATCTTAGCACTTTCAAGTGCTTTGACAGCAGGTATGATTGCTAAAGGTGTCCCAGTTGGAGTTGCAATTTTGATTGCACTTGCACTTGGTGGTATCTTTGGAATGTTGAATGGTCTCTTTATTTCTTATGGGAAATTGGCACCCTTCATCGTAACACTAGCAACCATGACCATATTTAGGGGAGCAACCTTAGTTTATACCAATGGTAATCCTATCACCGATGGTTTATCAGATAGCTTCCTCTTCCAGTTTATTGGCCAAGGCTACCTCTTTGGTATTCCTTTCCCAGTTATTCTGATGTTTCTTATTTTTCTTATCTTGTATGTTCTTTTACATAAAACAGCCTTTGGGAAATCTGTCTACGCGCTAGGGGGGAATGAAAAAGCAGCGTATATCTCAGGTGTTAAGCTTAATAAAGTTAAAATCATTATTTACACCATTTCAGGTATGATGGCCGCAATCTCAGGTCTCATCATTACCTCTCGTTTGAGTTCCGCACAACCAACTGCTGGTGCTAGCTATGAGATGGATGCCATAGCTGCTGTAGTTCTTGGTGGAACGTCATTGTCAGGTGGTAAAGGTCGGATTATTGGGACCCTAATTGGGGCATTAATTATCGGGGTTCTAAATAATGGTTTAAACATTATTGGTGTCTCAGCCTTTTGGCAACAAGTTGTCAAAGGTATTGTTATCTTGATTGCTGTCTTATTAGACCGCTTCAAGGTTGCAAAAGCTTAGCTATTTTATAAAAAAGAACAAAAAATTAAAAAAGGAGTCTCATATGAAATTCGGAAAAAAACTTGGCTTTTTAGCCCTCTTGTTCTCAATGGTTCTCGTTTTAGGCGCTTGTGGTAAAACTGGTTTAGACAACTCTTCAGGTTCGTCGTCTAAAGAAGTGACTAAAAAAGCAGCTAAAGATTTGAAATTAGGTGTGTCAATCTCTACAACAAACAACCCTTACTTTGTTGCTATGAAAGATGGTATTGATAAATACGCTGGCAGCAAAAAAGTTTCAGTTAAAGTGGCAGATGCTCAAGACGATGCTGCCCGTCAAGCAGACGATATTCAAAACTTTGTCAGCCAAAATGTGGATGCTATTTTGATCAACCCAGTTGACTCAAAAGCAATCGTAACGTCTATCAAAGCAGCAAACAAAGCTAACATTCCAGTTATTTTGATTGACCGTGGTTCTGAAGGCGGCGACGTTCTTACAACTGTTGCATCAGACAACGTTGAAGCTGGTAAAATGGCTGCAGACTTTATCGTTAAAACATTAGGTGAAAAAGCTAAAGCTTTCGAACTTTCAGGTGTACCAGGAGCTTCAGCAACTGTTGACCGTGGTAACGGCTTTGGTAAAGTTGCTAAAGAAAAATTAGAAGTTCTTTCTAGCCAATCAGCAAACTTTGACCGTGCAAAAGCTTTGAACACTGCTCAAAATATGATTCAAGGACATAAAGATGTTCAAGTTATCTTTGCTCAAAATGACGAAATGGCACTTGGTGCTGCACAAGCCGTTAAATCAGCTGGCTTGAAAGATATTGTTATCGTAGGTATCGACGGTGAACCAGATGCTCACGCAGCAATTAAAAAAGGTGAATTGACTGCTACAATTGCACAACAACCTGCTAAAATGGGTGAAATTGCAATCCAAGCAGCTATCGACCACTACCAAGGTAAAAAAGTTGCTGAAAAAACAGTATCTCCAATCTACCTCGTAACAAAAGACAATGTTGATAAATACAACTGGTAATACATGAGAAGAAGCATTTCGGTGCTTCTTTTTTTTTTTTTTTGCTTTTTTGGAAAATAGCAGAGCTTCTTAGGGTATCAAAAATCAGAAATGGCTGCAAAAAAATGCTATACTAAATGTAGTCTAAGACCCAGTCTTCAAAGCAGCTTAAAGGAGGGCACCGAGCGCATCATGGAAGAATCCATCCGTATCTTACACCTAAATGACTTGCATTCTCATTTTGAAGCCTATCCCAAAATAGAGCGTTTTTTTGCTAGGGCTTCAGAAACAGATGCTGAAGTGATCAAAGTGGATATTGGTGACAATTGTGATTCTAGCCACCCTTTGACAGATGCCACGCAAGGCCAAGCAAATATACAGCTGATGAATCAATTGGGCATCCACTATGCAACTATTGGCAATAACGAAGGTATCGGCCTGTCGAAAGCCTCTCTGAATCAGCTTTATGATCAGGCAGATTTTCAGGTTATTCTAGGGAATTTGACGGACCAAAAGGGTCGGCCTGATTGGGCCAATCCTTATTGGATTCATGAAAGCAAAGCGGGCACAAAGATTGCCTTTTTAGCATATACCTTTCCTTATTACAAAACATATAATCCCAATGGTTGGCAGGTGCAAGACCCACTTGAGGCCTTGAAGAGAGAGTTAGCTATTCCAGAAGTTGCGCAAGCAGATATGCGAATCCTTCTGAGTCATTTAGGGATTCGGGTTGATGAGAGAATTTGTCAGGAAATTGAAAACATAGACTTGATTATTGGTGGTCATACCCATCATGTCTTTGAAGATGGGGTCTCTCTCAATGGAACCTATATGGCAGCAGCTGGGAAATATGGTCAATATGTTGGTGAAATTAACTTAAGTTTAATCGACCATCGACTAGATAGTATCCAGATGATTGCCCATGAAAGCAGTCATTTTGCTAGTCGTAAGGAAGATCAGGCCTTTATTGAAGGACTTGTTCAAAAAGGAAAAGCCTTATTGGCCCAAAGACAGGTTGATACTTTTGATCAGGATTTAGATATGGAAAGTTCTCTTGCTTTATTAACTGCGGCTATGAAAGATTATGCCCAAGCTGATTTGTGCTTGATTAATTCAGGCTTAGTCGTATCCCCTTTCAAAGCTGAGGTGACTGCTGAAAATCTACATCAGTCTCTTCCTCATCAAATGCGTTTGGCAAAATTAGAAATTACGGAAGAAGAACTGCAAGTTATTTGTCAAGATATTTATGGCCAAGAAGAATTCTTAAAGAATCAGGAAATTAGAGGAATGGGCTTCCGAGGCAAACAATTTGGCCAACTTTATAGCGACGGCTTTCGATACAAAAAGGGAAAAATAGTGTATAATGATAAAGTTATGGGTCAATCTGACAAACTAACTTTAGTCCTTGTTGACCAATATTATTTTGCTTCTTATTTTCCAAGTATTAAAGAAGTAGAAGTTGAGTTATTATTTCCAGACTTATTAAGAGAAGTCGTCGAAAAATACCTGATAAAAAGAAAAACCTGAAAGGAGTGCCATGAAAAAAGAGATTTCCCCTGAAATGTATAATTACAATAAATTTCCAGGGCCAGAATTTGTGGCATTTGACACTGTTGTCAAAAGTGATAACCTTACCTTTTCACTTTTAGAAAATGAAAAGGATGCCTTCGACGCAACGGCATTTAGTCAACGTTTTACAGAAATTCTCCTCAAATACGACTATATTGTTGGTGATTGGGGAAATGAACAATTACGGTTAAAAGGCTTTTATAAAGATTCCAATGAGGTCAGAAAATCAAGTCGTATTTCCCGCTTAGAAGACTATATTAAAGAGTTTTGTAATTTTGGTTGTGCTTATTTTGTCCTTGAAAATCCAGAACCAGTAGAGATTAAATTTGAAGAGGAAAGAGCACCACGCCGACGTAAAAATATCCGGTCATCAAACAGTAAAAGAAGAAGTCAAACGGCTGATAATGCTAAAACACGCTTTAACAATAAGGATAGTTTGAATGCTAGTCCTAAGCAGAGTCAGGAGCAAAGATCACGGTCTAAAATGAAATCCAAGGATAAAGAAGGTTTCAAAGCAAGACCAAAAGGCAAGCCCAAAATGAATCCTCGTGTCAAAGAGGATGAAAAAGCTTCACAAAACTTTACCAGTAAGAAGCGTCGTTCACCACAAAAACCTAGACCTAAAAAAGAAAACTCAGCAGCAAGCTCTAAAGCAGAAGCTTCAAATGATCACTTTATCATCAGAAAGAAGGATACTAATTCATGAAACCATCAATTTACAGCTTAACCCGAGACGAGCTTATTGCTTGGGCAGAGGCTAATGGCCAAAAGAAATTTAGAGCAACGCAAATTTGGGACTGGCTCTATAAAAAACGTGTCCAATCATTTGAAGAAATGACCAACATTTCTAAAGACTTTATTGCTCTTTTGAATCAAGAATTCTGTGTCAATCCTTTAAAACAAAGAATTGTTCAAGAATCTGCTGATGGAACAGTAAAATATCTTTTTGAATTACCAGATGGTATGTTAATTGAAACAGTATTGATGCGCCAGCATTACGGACACTCTGTTTGTGTTACCACACAGGTTGGCTGTAATATCGGTTGTACTTTCTGTGCCTCTGGACTTATTAAAAAGCAACGTGATTTAAACAATGGTGAAATCACTGCGCAAATTATGTTAGTTCAAAAATACTTTGACGAACGTGGCCAAGATGAACGCGTTAGCCATGTTGTGGTCATGGGTATCGGGGAACCATTTGACAATTATACTAATGTCATGAAATTCCTTAGAACCATCAACGATGATAATGGTCTAGCAATCGGTGCCCGTCACATTACCGTGTCAACATCTGGATTAGCTCATAAAATCCGTGAGTTCGCCAATGAAGGTGTTCAAGTTAACTTAGCCGTTTCCTTACACGCGCCTAATAATGACTTACGCTCAAGTATCATGCGTATCAACCGTTCTTTCCCCTTGGAAAAACTCTTTGCTGCTATTGAATACTATATTGAAACAACCAATCGTCGGGTTACCTTTGAGTACATTATGTTAAATGAAGTCAATGATGGTGTTGAACAAGCTCAAGAATTGGCAGACCTCACAAAAAATATTCGCAAATTGTCCTATGTTAACTTGATTCCTTATAATCCAGTTTCTGAACACGACCAATACAGCCGTAGTCCTAAAGCGCGTGTTGATGCTTTCTACGATGTCTTGAAAAAGAATGGTGTTAACTGTGTGGTTCGTCAAGAACACGGTACAGATATTGATGCGGCATGTGGTCAATTACGTTCTAATACCATGAAACGTGACCGTCAAAAAGCAGTGGCGGAAGTGGCTGAATAATGTCTTGGATTGACAATCCAATGGCTTTGCCAAAAGGCTGGCTGAGACTTCTAAAGTTTCTTCTGGTCTTTTATGCTTTAGCCATTGCCATCATGTGCTTTACGCCAAATCCACAGATTTTTGAAGGTATGGAGACACCTAATATTATTTATTACGGTCGATTACGCTTACTTTTAATCCCATTTAATTCATTTGTAGGCTTAAAGGAAGTGACTTCTCTATTCCAATTGATTTGGATATTTTGCCAAAATCTCTTGAATATGTTCTTGCTTTATCCTTTGATTTTGCTGGTCCATATTTTAAGCAGTCGTTGGCAGACGTATCGCAAGAGTTTATTGCTTGCCTTTCTAATCAGCCTCTTTATTGAATGTAACCAATTACTCTTGGATTTGGCTATAAACGCCAATCGTGTCTTTGAAATTGATGATTTGTGGACAAACAGTTTAGGAGGCTTCTTTGCCTTCATGACTTATCTTTTGATTAGTAAGAATCGTATCAAAAGAAACTGAGTTCTCTCCTGAGGGAGAGACTTTTTTAGCTGAATGAAATGAAATTTAGCGACAATTTAAAACTTGAAAGGAAGCTTATGTCAATCATAAAAAACCTCTGGTGGTTCTTCCGCCAAGAGAAGGGTCCATATTTAGTAGGAATCATCTCACTCAGTGTGGTGGCCTTATTAAATTTGATTCCGCCCAAAATTATGGGTTCCGTTATTGATGGAATTACCAGCGGTCATTTAACCAAAAATCAATTACTGTTGCAGTTGTTCTGGTTAGTTCTGTCAGCGCTAGCCATGTATTTCTTGCGTTACCTGTGGCGTATCTGCATTTTCGGAACCTCTTACAGACTGGGACGCATCATGCGATTCCGCCTCTTCGAACATTTCACCAAAATGTCACCTTCCTTCTACCAAAAATACCGGACAGGTGATTTGATGGCCCATGCCACCAACGATATTAACTCTCTAACCCGTCTAGCTGGTGGTGGGGTTATGTCGGCCGTCGATGCCTCAATCACAGCCATCGTAACTTTAGTGACTATGTTCTTCAGCATTTCTTGGCAAATGACCCTAATTGCTGTTTTGCCTTTACCAATCATGGCATATGCCACTAGCCGCTTAGGGCGTAAAACCCATAAAGCATTTGGTGAATCTCAGGCAGCCTTCTCGGATTTGAATAATAAGGTGCAAGAAAGTGTCTCTGGAATTAAGGTAACCAAGTCTTTCGGCTATCAAAGTCAGGAATTGGCCTCATTCCAAGAAACCAACCAGAAAACCTACCTAAAAAACATCAAAACCATGACCTATGATGTCATGTTTGATCCATTGGTCCTTTTATTCATCGGGGCTTCATATGTGCTCACTCTCTTAGTTGGGGCTTATATGATTAAGGGGAATCAAATCACCATAGGGAGCTTGGTCACATTTATCACCTATTTGGATATGCTAGTTTGGCCACTCATGGCCGTAGGCTTTTTATTCAATATGATACAGAGAGGATCAGTTTCCTACGAAAGAATTAATGACCTCCTTAGCCAAGAATCAGACGTTAAAGATCCTGAAAATCCGGTCAAGGAAGTTGCCAATGGTCCTTTGGATTATCAAATTGATAACTTCCATTACGATAATGAAGAAACCCTAAATGATATTCATTTCAACTTGGAAAAAGGACAAACCTTAGGACTAGTTGGTCAAACTGGGTCTGGGAAAACGACCCTGATCAAGTTATTACTTCGTGAATATAATGTCACCCAAGGAATGATAAAACTAAACGGACATAACATTGAAAATTACCGTTTAGAAGATTTACGTCGCTTGATCGGTTATGTTCCTCAAGACCAATTTCTCTTTGCGACTAGCATTCTCGAAAATGTACGATTTGGGAATCCTGATTTATCACTTGAAGAAGTGGAAGAGGCAACCAAATTATCACAAGTCTATGATGACATCATGGCCATGCCAGATAATTTCAATACCCTAATCGGTGAAAAAGGTGTTTCCTTGTCAGGTGGACAAAAACAACGGTTGGCTATGAGTCGAGCGATGATTTTAAATCCAGACATCCTCATTTTGGATGACTCCCTCTCAGCCGTTGATGCTAAGACCGAACATGCCATTATTGAAAATCTAAAAGAAACACGTCAGGATAAGACAACTATTATCACAGCACATCGCCTGAGTGCCGTTGTCCATGCCGATTTGATTTTAGTTATGCAGAATGGTCGCATTATCGAACGGGGAAGACATGAAGACTTGATTCAGCAGAATGGTTGGTATGCTAAAACTTATCAATCCCAACAAATGGAAATGGAGGTGCAAGAAAATGGCTAAAGATAATCAATGGCACGTTTTTAAACGCCTTATGTCCTATTTGAAACCTTATAAGTGGATGACAGCCCTTGCCTTGGGACTTTTGCTCTTAACAACAGTTGTTAAAAGTTTTATTCCGCTAGTGGCTTCCCATTTTATTGATAACTACCTCAATCACATCAACAATACAGCCTTCATGATTTTAATTGGCTATTATGGTTTATATGTTTTACAAAGTTTGATTCAATATTTTGGTAATCTCTTCTTTGCCAAGGTTTCTTACAGTATTGTCCGCGATATCCGTCGCGATGCCTTTGCTAATATGGAGAAATTGGGCATGTCTTATTTCGATAAGACACCGGCAGGTTCAATTGTCTCTAGAATTACCAATGATACCGAAGCTATCAGTGATATGTTTTCAGGTCTCTTATCTAGCTTTATTTCGGCAATCTTTATCTTCACCGTAACCTTATACACCATGTTGATTTTGGATGCCAAGTTAACAGCCTTAGTTGCTATTTTCTTGCCTTTCATTTTTATCTTGGTTAATTTATATCGTAAAAAATCTGTAACTGTGATTGCTAAGACCAGAAGTCTGCTTTCAGATATTAATACCAAACTAGCGGAAAGTATTGAAGGCATCCGGATTATTCAAGTTTTCGGGCAAGAAGACCGTCTTAAAAATGAATTTGAATTAATCAATGAAGAACATGTGGCCTACGCCAACCGCTCAGTTGCTTTGGATTCGATTTTCTTAAGACCTGCTATGTCCCTCTTGAAATTATTGGCTTATGCCGTGCTCATGACCTATTTTGGCTTCAAAGGCATGCAAGGTGGCTTAACGGCTGGTATCATGTACGCCTTCATTCAATATGTCAATCGCCTTTTTGATCCTTTAATAGAAGTGACACAAAACTTTTCTACCCTGCAAACGTCAATGGTGTCAGCCTCTCGGGTCTTTAAATTAATTGATGAAGTTGGCTTTGAACCTGCCCAAGAAGGTCAGATTGACCATATTGAAGAAGGACACATTCAGTTTAAAAATGTTTCCTTCTCCTATGACGGTCAAACGAAAATTCTGAATAACATCACTTTTGATGTTAAGAAGGGTGAAACCATTGCCTTTGTTGGTTCAACAGGTTCAGGAAAGTCCTCAATTATCAATGTCTTTATGCGTTTTTACGAATTTGCGGAAGGTCAGGTCTTGATTGATGGCAA
Organism: Streptococcus bovimastitidis; assembly: GCF_001885095.1. Taxonomy (GTDB): domain Bacteria; phylum Bacillota; class Bacilli; order Lactobacillales; family Streptococcaceae; genus Streptococcus; species Streptococcus bovimastitidis. Next base: position 90,708 of record NZ_LZDD01000001.1, read on the forward strand.
GGATATCCGCAAATATAGTCAGGAAGCCTTACGCCAAGCAGTTGGCTTAGTCCTTCAAGATCCTTTCCTCTATCACGGCACCATCGCTTCAAATATCCGCATGTATCAGGATATCAGTGATCAGGAAGTTGTGGAGGCAGCAGAATTTGTTGATGCCAATTACTTTATTGACAAACTCCCTGAAAAATATGATGCTCCTGTATCAGAACGTGGCTCAAGTTTTTCAACCGGACAAAGACAATTGTTGGCCTTTGCCCGTACCGTTGCTAGCAAGCCAAAAATCCTCATACTTGATGAAGCAACAGCCAATATTGACTCAGCAACTGAGCAAATCGTCCAAAATTCCCTTGCTAAAATGCGTAAGGGTCGGACAACCATCGCCATTGCTCACCGTCTATCCACCATTCAAGATGCCAATTGTATCTATGTCTTAGACAAGGGCAATATCATTGAAAGTGGTAGCCATGATGAGCTCCTAGCTAAAGGTGGTACTTACTATAAAATGTATCAACTACAGGCTGGTATGATGGAGAATCGCTAAGCTGTAAAACAAGTCTGGAAGAAATTCCAGGCTTTTTTAGGTCAGCAAAAGTAATATGAAAAGGGCTGCGCTAAGAAAGGGGATGAAGGGCAGTACTTTTTGTTTGGACCAGAAAGAATAAACTAAGCCCAGCAGACTAGCACCTTGAATGGTCCAGAGAATGAGACTTAGGGGATAAAAGAGAGCCAGAAAAGCCAAGTAGAAGAAGTCTCCACTACCTATTTTGATGGGTTTTATAATCGCTAAAAGACCTATGAGAAGAAAAAAGACAGATAATAGATTTAGACCGCAACCAAGAAATCCAACTCCGTATGCTAGCAGCCAAAAAAGCAAGGGATAAGAACGAGAATAGTAGTCATAGATAGAGAGAAAGAGTGACAAGGACAGGATAGCCAAATCAATAAGAGTCAAATAATGAAAGCTTAAACAAAGGGTAAAGAGGATTCCATAAGTTGTTCCAAGCAAACAATAAAAGGGACTGATGGGAATATGACAAAAGCGGCATTTGTACTTGTTGAGACACCAGGAAAGTATGGGTACCAAGTCACGAGCTCGCAGTTGATTCTGACAGTTGCAACAATGACTGGGCGGCCAAATGATGGACTTTTGAGGGAACCTATCGTAAATCAAGCCTAAGAAGGAGCCTAGGCTTGCACCTAGGAAAAAATAGAGTAAGAAGGTCATACCTATTCATTCGAAAAGAAAAGTGAAAAAGGAGGAAAGAAAATAGGAAAGCGATTGCTTAATCTTCTTGAAAAAAATCTGATAATTTGCTAAACTCTACTTATATGAAAACATTATATGATGTGCAACAGTTACTGAAAAATTTTGGTATTTATATCTATATTGGCAAGCGTCTTTATGACATTGAGGTCATGAAAATAGAGCTTAAACGGCTTTATGATAATGGGCTGATTGACAAGATGGATTATTTGAATGCTGAACTGATTTTGCGACGCGAGCATAGATTAGAATTAGAAAAAGAAGGACATGAAGATGAGTCAAAAATTAATCGGGATTGATTTAGGCGGAACTACCATCAAATTTGGTATTTTAACCCTTGAGGGTGAAGTTCAAGAGAAATGGGCGATTGAAACCAATATTTTAGAAGATGGGAAACACATCGTTCCTGATATTGTTGTATCCTTAAAGCATCGTCTTGAACTTTACGGTTTAAGCAAGGAAGATTTCGTCGGTATTGGTATGGGGTCACCTGGTGCTGTCGACCGTGAGAAAAAAACTGTTACTGGTGCATTTAACCTCAACTGGAAAGATACCCAAGAAGTTGGTTCAATCATTGAGCAAGAATTGGGAATTCCATTTGCTATTGATAATGATGCTAACGTTGCGGCTTTAGGTGAACGTTGGGTCGGCGCTGGTGACAACAATCCAGATGTTATTTTCGTAACCCTTGGTACGGGTGTTGGTGGCGGAATTGTCGCTGACGGTAACTTAATCCATGGTGTTGCCGGTGCTGGTGGTGAAATCGGCCATATGATTGTTGAACCTGAAAATGGTTTTGCATGTACTTGCGGATCATTTGGATGTTTAGAAACAGTGGCATCAGCTACAGGTGTTGTAAAAGTGGCTCGTCTTTTAGCTGAAACTTATGAAGGTGATTCAGCTATTAAAGCAGCCATCGACAATGGTGAAGCTGTAACAAGTAAAGATATCTTTGTGGCAGCTGAAGCTGGCGATTCATTTGCTGATTCAGTGGTTGAAAAAGTAGCATTCTACCTTGGTTTAGCAACAGCTAATATGGCTAATATCTTGAACCCAGATTCAATCGTTATTGGTGGTGGGGTATCAGCTGCTGGTGAGTTTTTACGCTCACGCATTGAAAAATACTTCTTAAAATTTACCTTCCCACAAGTTAAATCATCAACAAAAATTAAAATTGCAGAACTTGGTAATGATGCCGGTATCATTGGCGCAGCAAGTTTGGCAAGTCAAATAGAAAGTCATTAGGAGGACGGCATGTCAATCGTTACGATAATTGGATGGATCATTTTAATTGGAACTGTGATCTACTTTACTTGGAATTATTTTGCTTTTAGAAGAATGGCTAAGCAGATCGACAATGAGACATTCAAAGAAATGATGCATTACAGTCAAGTTATTGATTTACGTGATCCAGTGGCTTTTAGGAAAAAACATATCTTAGGGGCTCGTAACTTCCCATTACAAACCTTTGATGCTTCAATCAAAGCCTTACGTAAAGACAAACCCGTTTTAATCTATGAAAATGTGACAACTCGTTTGGCCCCTAACGCCATTCGCAAGCTGAAAAAAGCAGGATTCACAAATCTTTACCTCTTAAAAGATGGTATTGATTATTGGGATGGTAAAACAAAATAAGATAATGAGAAATCAGGATTGACTGATTTCTTTTTTTTACCAATAATCATACGTCATTTTCATGTAAAAATTAAAAATATAACTGAAAACATTTACAATAAGTCATTTTCTGCTTTTTGAGAAAATTTGTGTTATACTAACTAAGTTAAAAAATTTATATGCTACAAGAGGAAAAAATGACAGAACTAAGAAACGATATCCGTAACGTTGCCATCATCGCTCACGTTGACCACGGAAAAACAACACTAGTTGATGAATTGCTAAAACAATCTCACACACTTGATGAACGTAAAGAGCTTCAAGAGCGTGCAATGGATTCAAACGATATTGAAAAAGAACGTGGTATCACCATTCTTGCTAAAAATACAGCTGTCGCTTATAACGACGTTCGTATTAACATTATGGACACACCAGGACACGCGGACTTCGGTGGAGAAGTAGAACGTATCATGAAAATGGTTGACGGTGTTGTTCTTGTCGTTGATGCCTATGAAGGTACAATGCCACAAACACGTTTCGTTTTGAAAAAAGCCTTAGAGCAAGACTTAGTTCCTATTGTAGTTGTTAATAAAATCGATAAACCATCTGCACGTCCAGCTGAAGTTGTTGATGAAGTTTTAGAACTTTTCATCGAGCTTGGAGCAGATGACGAACAATTAGAATTCCCTGTTGTTTATGCTTCAGCAATCAACGGAACATCTTCACTTTCAGATGATCCTGCTGACCAAGAGCATACAATGGAACCAATCTTTGATACGATCATCAACCATATTCCAGCACCAGTTGATAATTCAGAAGAACCTTTACAATTCCAAGTGTCACTATTAGACTATAATGATTTCGTTGGTCGTATTGGTATCGGTCGTGTCTTCCGTGGAACCATCAAAGTTGGTGATAACGTAACCCTTTCTAAATTAGATGGTACAACTAAGAACTTCCGTGTTACCAAACTTTTCGGTTTCTTTGGTTTAGAGCGTCGTGAAATCCAGGAAGCAAAAGCTGGTGATTTAATTGCCGTATCTGGTATGGAAGACATCTTCGTTGGTGAAACAATCACGCCAACAAATGCTATTGATCCATTACCAATTTTACGTATTGATGAGCCTACCCTACAAATGACTTTCTTAGTCAATAATTCTCCTTTCGCTGGTCGCGAGGGTAAATGGGTAACATCACGTAAGATTGAAGAACGTTTACAAGCAGAATTGCAAACAGACGTTTCCCTTCGTATCGACCCAACTGACTCTCCCGATAAATGGACTGTTTCAGGTCGTGGAGAACTTCACTTGGCTATTCTTATTGAAACAATGCGTCGTGAAGGATACGAATTGCAAGTATCTCGTCCAGAAGTTATCATTAAAGAAATTGATGGCGTTAAATGTGAGCCATTTGAACGTGTTCAAATTGATACTCCTGAAGAATACCAAGGTGCGATCATCCAATCCCTTTCAGAACGTAAAGGTGATATGTTAGATATGCAAATGGTTGGTAACGGTCAAACACGTTTGATCTTCTTGATTCCTGCTCGTGGTTTAATTGGTTATTCAACTGAATTCCTTTCAATGACACGTGGTTACGGTATCATGAACCACACCTTCGACCAATATTTACCTGTTGTCGGTGGAGAAATTGGTGGACGTCACCGTGGTGCCTTAGTTTCAATCGACCAAGGTAAAGCAACAACATACTCAATTATGCGTGTTGAAGAACGTGGAACCATCTTCATTAATCCAGGTACTGAAGTTTATGAAGGTATGATTATCGGTGAACACTCACGTGATAACGACCTTGGTGTAAACGTAACAACTGCAAAACAAATGACAAACGTTCGTTCTGCTAACAAAGACCAAACATCAGTTATCAAAACACCACGTATTCTTACATTGGAAGAATCTTTAGAGTTCTTGAATGATGATGAATATATGGAAGTAACTCCTGAGTCAATTCGTTTGCGTAAGCAAATATTGAACAAGGCTGCGCGTGATAAAGCAAGTAAAAAGAAAAAATCAGCTGAATAATCTTTGCCATTAAATTAAATAGAAAAGATTTTTGAAGAGTCCCGCTTTTTAAAAGTCTTTTTATGTCTGAGCAATGGTTTCAGAGCTAATCAGATATTAGGAAAGAGGACAGGAGTGTTTTATTTAATAATTGCCGTTTTAATAGTATCATACTATCTTTTTATGGCACCTAAAAGTATCAAGAATACCCTGTCAATGATTGGACTAGTAGCTCTGGTTGCGCTCTTGATTGTCTTAGCTGGGATGAGCTTAGTTAAAATATTGCAGTCACCGCCAGAAGTATTCGTTGTCTTGGCCATGATTGCTATTTGTTACCTAGCTCTGAGGGATATTTTAAGAATGCCTCCCAAAAATTAATAACAAAGACTGGCTTTTAAAAGGCTAGTCTTTTGACATTTCTGGCTTTTCATCAGGAAAATTGCTTTTGCTTGTATCTGGTCTTAACCTTGAAAAAGCTAGAAAATAAAGGTAAAATAAGATGGTATTAGAATGGATGGCGTGTGTACAAAATGAAAAAAATTACAAATTTTGAAAATAAAAAAGTCCTAATTCTTGGTTTGGCGCGTTCTGGGGAAGCGGCAGCCCGGCTTCTAGCTCAATTAGGCGCACTAGTTACTGTTAATGACGGTAAAGCATTTGAAGAAAATCCTGCCGCGCAGGCCTTACTGGAAGATGGCATCAAGGTTATTTGTGGTAGTCATCCTTTGGAACTCTTGGACGAAGATTTTGAAGTGATGGTGAAAAACCCAGGTATCCCATACACCAATCCCATGGTGGAAAAAGCATTGGCAACAGGTATTCCCGTTTTAACAGAAGTTGAATTGGCTTATTTGGTCTCAGAAGCACCAATTGTAGCTATTACTGGTTCAAATGGTAAAACGACAACAACAACCATGATTGCTGATCTTTTAAACCATGCTGGTCAATCAGCTTTACTGTCAGGAAATATTGGTTTTCCTGCCTCAGAGGTTGTTCAAAAAGCTAAGAAAAATGATACCTTAATCATGGAGTTATCATCCTTCCAACTGATGGGTGTGGAAGAGTTTCATCCTCATATTGCCATCATTACAAACTTGATGCCAACCCACATTGACTATCATGGTAGTTTTGAAGCTTATGTGGAAGCTAAATGGAATCTTCAAAATCGGATGACGCAGGAAGACTATTTGATTTTGAATGCTAACCAAGCGATTTCTCACGAATTAGCAGCTAAAACCAATGCCAAAGTTCTCTTCATCTCGACTGAGAAAGAAGTGGATGGAGCTTACTTATCTGATGGTAAACTCTATTATCAAGGTGAGTATATTATGGATGCGGATGCCATCGGTGTACCGGGTATCCACAATGTTGAAAATGCCTTGGCGACAATCATTGTAGCTAAGTTATTAGGTGTTGAGAATGCTGTCATTGCTGAAAGTTTAGCCCACTTTGGTGGGGTTAAACATCGCTTGCAAAATGCTGGGCAAATTGATGGTGTGACCTTCTATAACGATAGCAAATCAACTAATATCTTAGCTTGCCAAAATGCCCTCTCTGGATTTGATAATGAAAAAGTAATTTTAATTGCTGGTGGTTTAGACCGTGGCAATACTTTTGATGACCTAGTTCCTGACCTTAAAGGATTGAAAAAAATGGTTCTTTTGGGAGAATCTGCCCCTAAAATGAAAGAAGCAGCTGAGATGGCGCAAGTACCATCAATTGATGCTAAAGATATAGCTAACGCTACCAGAATTGCCTTTTCTGAGGCTAGTCAGGGTGATATCATCCTCTTAAGTCCAGCCAATGCAAGTTGGGACATGTATCCTAACTTTGAAATCCGTGGGGACGAATTTTTGAAAACAATCTCAGAACTTAAAGGAGAAGCCTAATGGCTAAAAAGATTATTTTCACTGGTGGTGGAACAGTCGGTCATGTAACCTTAAATCTGATCTTAATGCCACAATTTATCAAAGACGGTTGGCAAGTCCATTACATTGGTGATAAACATGGCATTGAATACCAAGAAATTCAAAAATCAGGACTAGATGTAACCTTTCATAGTATCAAAACGGGTAAATTAAGACGTTATTTTTCTTGGCAAAACCTTCTAGATGTTTTTAAAGTTGGCATTGGCCTCTTGCAATCAATGATTATTATTGCACGTATTAGACCTAAAGCCCTTTTTTCAAAAGGTGGATTTGTTTCAGTGCCACCAGTTATTGCAGCAAGCATTTTACGTGTACCTGTTTTTGTCCATGAATCCGATTTATCTATGGGACTAGCTAATAAAATTGCTTCCAAGTTTGCGACAACCATGTATACAACTTTTGAACCGGAAGCTCACCTCAAAAACGCTAAACATATCGGTGCAGTTACAAAAGTGTCCAGTGACTCTTTAATCTCTGCAAACCCTCTATTGCAAGAGATTGTTGAACAATTTAATCCAAATTTAAAAACTCTTTTGTTTATTGGTGGGTCAGCAGGAGCTAAAGTTTTCAATCATTTTATCAGTCAAACACCTGAATTGACAGAAAAATACAATGTTATTAATATTAGCGGTGACCCTAGCTTAAACAGTTTGGAAAAAAATCTTTACCGTATTGATTATGTGACAGAACTCTACCAACCTTTGATGAATTTAGCAGATGTGGTTATCACTCGAGGTGGGTCTAATACTATTTTTGAACTTTTGGCTATGCAAAAATTGCATGTCATTGTACCGCTTGGTAAAGAAGCTAGCCGCGGTGATCAATTGGAAAACGCTAAATATTTCGTTGAGCACGGCTATTCTCAAGAACTTATGGAAAATGAATTAACTTTAGATGGCCTTAGTCAAAAAGTTTCTGACTTATTGGTAAACCAAGATTCTTATAAGACAGCTATGGCTAGTGCACGTGAATTAACGTCACCAGATATTTTCTATAAACAATTAAGAGCTGATATGAGCTCGAAAATTAAGGAAAATTAAATGGCAAAAAAGAAAAAAAATAGCCCGGATAAAGAGCCGGTTGTTTTAACAGAATGGCAAAAAAGAAACATTGAGTTTCTGGAAAAGAAAAAAATTCAGGCTGAAGAAGAAAAAAAGCTTAAAGAAAAGTTGATGATTGAGAAGAAAGCTCAACTTCAACCGGTTGAACCGACTGAAGAAGTTGAGGAGACAAAAGTTTCTAAAATACTCTTTAAAAAAGAAAAAAAAGAAAAGCAGCCTAAAGAGAAAAGAGAAAAAACAAAAAGACAAAAAGCCTTGATAAAAGCTCTCCCGGTCTTGTTGGTCAGCCTCTTAATCATGGGGACATCGATCTTTTTCTTGACACCCTACAGTAAAATGAAAACCTTTGATTCAAAAGGTAACAGTCACAGTAGTTTGGTGGAATTGGTTAATCAAAGTAAGATTAAGCCTTCTGAGTATTTTTTATCTGTCCTTTTTTCTAGACAAAAACATATTGATGCTATTAAAGCTAGCAATCCATGGGTAAAAGACTTATCCATTCAATATGAATTACCTAATCATTTTATTTTTAAGGTTAAAGAATACCGCATTATTGCTTACGCTGAAGAAAAGAATGGTTTTCAACCAATCTTGGAGAACGGGCGACGAGTGACTGTTGTTAACAAGAGTCAATTACCAAAAAACTTTTTAATCATCAATCTAAAAAATGAAAGTGATATTCAATATTTGGTTAGGACACTTGCCAAACTACCAACTAAATTGGTGAAAAATGTTAAGTCAGTCTCCTTAGCAAATTCTAAGTCAACACCCGACCTCCTTTCAATCCAAATGCAAGATGGCAATACCATTCGGGTTCCTCAATCGCAATTATTGAAAAAGATGCCTTATTATCTCAAGTTGAAAAAGAATCTAAAAGACACAGCTATCGTCGATATGGAAGTTGGAATCTATTCAACAACGAGTGATATTGAAGCTGCGGAGGCTAAAGTCAAAGAGGAGCAAGCAAGTAAAACAGCTAAAAAGAAGGAGACAACAAATTCTTCTAGTAGCACCCCGTCAACTGACACAACACAATCAAGTGAGACTCAGCTAGATCCTAATCAACAAGCGGGTCAAGTCGATCCAAACCAGCAGCAAAGTCAAACAGAAAGCTCAAGTCAGGCAGCAGATCAAGTACCTGCTCAATAATGAAAATGACTTGCGAAATTTTTTGAAAATCACTTTGAAAAGAGGAGAATTTCAGCTAAAAAATGATTGTTTTCTTGGTCAGGATTAAATTGACAAAAAAGATTAAGTTTATATAACAAAATGCGTAAAATGGTAACATTTTACGTTTTTTTATGGTATAATATTCACTGAATAATTCTGTTTTTAGCAGTATTTAGAATAGTAAAAGTTTGGAAAGATAGTGAGGTCAAGTGAATGGCTAGAAATGGCTTTTTTACTGGTTTAGATATAGGAACTAGCTCGATTAAAGTTTTAGTAGCGGAGTTTATTTCAGGTGAAATGAACGTCATTGGAGTTAGTAACGTCCCTAGTACCGGCGTAAAAGATGGCATAATAATTGATATTGAAGCAGCAGCTACTGCAATTAAAACTGCAGTGGAGCAAGCTGAAGAAAAAGCAGGTATGACTATTGATAAAATCAATGTTGGCTTACCAGCAAATCTTCTTCAAATTGAACCAACTCAAGGAATGATTCCTGTTCCTAGCGAGTCTAAAGAAATTAAGGACGAAGATGTTGATAGTGTTGTTAAATCAGCTCTAACAAAAAGCATTACGCCTGAACGTGAAGTCATTTCTTTAGTTCCAGAAGAGTTTATTGTAGATGGTTTCCAAGGCATTCGTGATCCTCGTGGTATGATGGGGATTCGTTTAGAAATGCGCGGTTTGATTTACACTGGACCAAGTACAATCTTACATAACCTTCGTAAAACAGTTGAACGTGCGGGGATTACCGTAGAAAACATCATCATCACTCCATTAGCGATGGCTCGTTCAGTTCTTAACGAAGGCGAACGTGAATTTGGTGCTACCGTTATCGATATGGGTGGCGGTCAAACAACAGTAGCTTCTATGCGTGCTCAAGAATTGCAATACACTAACATTTATACTGAAGGTGGCGATTATATCACCAAAGATATTTCAAAAGTCTTGAAAACATCGATGTCAATTGCGGAAGCATTGAAATTTAACTTTGGTCAAGCCAACGTTAATGAAGCTAGCCCAACAGAAACTGTAAATGTTGATGTGGTTGGTAGTGATGAGCCTGTTGAAGTGTCAGAGCGTTATTTATCTGAAATTATTTCAGCCCGTATTCGTCACATTTTAGATCGCGTTAAACAAGATTTAGATCGTGGTCGCCTGTTAGACTTACCTGGTGGTATTGTTCTGATTGGTGGTGGTTCAATTGTTCCTGGTGTTGTTGAGATTGCTCAAGAAATCTTTGGAACAACTGTAAAACTCCATGTTCCAAATCAAGTTGGTATTCGCAATCCAATGTTTGCTAATGTGATTAGCTTGGTAGAGTATGTTGGTAAAATGTCAGAAGTTGACGTTCTAGCTCAAGGTGCTGTAAATGGTGAAGAAATGCTTCGTCGCAAACCAATTGATTTTGGTGGTCACGACTCATTTGTTCCTCAGTACAATGAACCTAGACATCAGCAAGCTGCTAATTATAACAACAATCAACAAGCAAATCCTGTCGATTATACTAAACAAGCGCCAGCTGAACCAAAACCTGGTATAGGTGAACGAGTTCGTGGTATTTTCGGAAGTATGTTTGACTAAAATTTTTAAAAAATAAAACTAGACAAAAGATAGTAAAAAAGTGAGGAATAAAATGGCATTTTCATTCGATACAGGATCAATTCAAGGTGCAATCATTAAAGTAATCGGTGTCGGCGGTGGTGGCGGTAATGCTATCAATCGTATGATTGAAGAAGGTGTTGCTGGTGTTGAATTCATCGCTGCAAATACTGATGTTCAAGCTTTAAGTTCATCTAAAGCAGAAACAGTCATTCAATTAGGCCCTAAATTAACTCGTGGTCTTGGTGCTGGAGGTCAACCTGAAGTTGGTCGTAAAGCTGCTGAAGAAAGTGAAGAAACGTTAACTGAAGCTATTACTGGTGCTGATATGGTCTTTATCACTGCTGGTATGGGTGGTGGTTCTGGTACTGGAGCTGCTCCAGTTATCGCTCGCATCGCTAAAAGCTTAGGTGCTTTAACAGTTGCAGTAGTTACTCGCCCATTTGGTTTCGAAGGAAACAAACGTGGTAACTTTGCAATTGAAGGTATTCAAGAATTACGTGAACAAGTTGATACTTTATTAATCATTTCAAACAATAACCTTCTTGAAATTGTTGATAAGAAAACACCTTTATTAGAAGCTCTCAGTGAAGCTGACAATGTCTTGCGACAAGGTGTACAAGGTATCACTGACCTTATCACTAACCCAGGTTTAATCAACCTTGATTTTGCTGATGTGAAAACAGTGATGGCAAATAAAGGTAATGCTTTGATGGGTATCGGTATTGGTTCAGGTGAAGAACGTATTGTTGAAGCTGCTCGTAAAGCAATTTACTCACCATTGTTAGAAACAACTATTGATGGTGCTGAAGATGTTATTGTAAACGTTACTGGTGGTCTTGATATGACTCTTACCGAAGCTGAAGAAGCTTCAGAAATTGTTGGTCAAGCAGCTGGAAACGGTGTTAACATCTGGTTAGGTACTTCAATTGATGACTCAATGAAAGATGAAATCCGCGTTACTGTTGTTGCAACTGGTGTTCGTCAAGATAAAGCTGAACAAGTTGCTGGTTTCCGTAGCCAACCTCGTACTTTCAATAATGGTTCTGCTCAACAAGCTGGTGCTCAATATGCAAGTGAACAAGCTCAACAAGCTGTTCAACCAAATTTTGAACGTCAATCAAACTTTGATTTTGATATGGCAGAAACACGTGAAATGCCAAGAGCTCAAGTGAAATCACCAAAAGTTAACTCTAACCAAAATCAAGGGTCAGCCTTTGGTAATTGGGATTTACGTCGTGATAATATTGAACGCCCAACTGAAAGTGAATTAGACAAACAATTAAATATGTCAACTTTCTCAGCAAATGAGTCAGATGATGACGAATTAGAAACACCACCATTCTTTAAAAATCGTTAAGAGAAACAATGACTATTAAAGAGAATAAAGATGTAATCTTTGAAGAACTCCATAAAAGCCTAGAAGCTGCAGGTCGTAATGAAAATTCTGTTACTGTGATTGGTGTCACCAAATACGCAGATATAGATGCGACTAAGGAATTGATAGAAGCTGGAATTTTTCATCTTGGTGAAAATCGAGTTGATAAATTCTTAGCTAAATATCATGCCTTACAAGATAAGGAGCTAACTTGGCATTTTATTGGTAGTGTTCAAAGACGAAAAGTTAAAGATTTTATCAATCAGATTGATTACTTTCACGCACTTGATTCAATTAATTTAGCAAAAGAGATTCAAAAAAGAGCTGAAAAGCCTATTAAATGTTTCCTTCAGTTAAATGTTTCAGGTGAGGAAAGTAAACACGGCTTTTCACCAGATGAATTGGATGACATTATTCCACAATTGGAAGACTTAGATAAGTTGCAATTGGTTGGTTTAATGACGATGGCTCCACTGGATGCTAATCCAGAAACACTTCACAACATCTTTAAAGAAACAAATCACATCAGACAAGAACTGCAATCGCAAAACAGAAAGAATATGCCTTTTACTGAGTTAAGCATGGGAATGAGCAATGATTATCCAATCGCTGTTCAAAACGGTGCAACTTTTGTTCGTATTGGAACTTCTTTCTTTAAATAATGGAGATAAAAGATGGCATTTAAAGACGCAATTAATAAGATGGTATCTTATTTTGATACTGATGACGTCAGCGAAGTGGAAGATGATGCTCCAGTTCAAAGAACAGAGGAAGCTGTAGCAGCAAAACCACAACAACAAGCGACTCGTCCAAACCCACAAACTCAAGCAAGTCCACGTGCTAGCCAGCAAGCTGCTAACCGTCCTGCTCCAACACCTCGTTCTTACAAGCCTGAGCAACAGGTAGCGCCAAGCTATCAAGCACAGCAAAGAACAAGTGCACCAGAAGCAATGGAACGTCGTAGTACACAATATGGTTCACAAGCTGCTAGAAAACCTGAAAGACAAGTTGAAACAGCGGCAGCAGGTCAAACAACAATTGCTCTTAAATTCCCTAAGAAATATGAGGATGCGCAAGAAATTGTTGATTTGTTAATTGAAAACGAATGTGTCTTGATGGACTTCCAATACATGCTCGATGCACAAGCTAGACGTTGTTTGGATTTTATTGACGGAGCAAGTAAAGTCTTGTACGGATCTTTACAAAAGGTTGGTTCTTCAATGTATTTGTTGACCCCTTCGAATGTATCTGTTAATATTGAAGAAATGAATATTCCTAATAGTAATCAAGACTTTGGTTATGATTTTGATATGAAGAGACGCTAAATATGATATTTCTATTAGTTATCGTCCTTAATCTCATAAAAGTATATTCATACCTTCTACTAGGTTATGCACTACTTTCTTGGTTTCCAGGTGCATATGATACTTGGTTGGGAAGATTGATTTGTCAATTGGTAGAACCTGTCATTCAACCTTTTAGAAAATTGCCTTTGCAATTTGCAGGGATTGACTTTACAGTTTTTGCAGTCATGATAGCACTCAACTTTTTAAGTAATTTTTTGATTAAACTCGTAATTGGATGACAAGTAAAGATATTAAACAACATTTTCACCCTAGTGAATCACCATTTATTGAAAAGATAAATGATATTATTAATCGGGTTGAAAATAATTATACCTACTATCTTACTGATTTTCTAAATCCAAGACAGATTGAAATAGTCAAAATATTGGTTGCTAGCAGTCAATTACTGGCCTTTTCGTCAAGTGATTATTTCCAGACGGAATATGGTCGCATGATTATTGCACCAGATTATTATCAATTAGATGAATCAGATTTTGACATAGCACTTGTTGAGATTATTTATAATCCTAAATTCAATAAGATAAAACATTCGCAAATTCTTGGTGCTCTAATTCATGAATTAGGGATTCAAAGGAGCTTGCTTGGTGATATCCTTGTTGAAGAAGGTTATGCTCAGGTCTTAACCACAAAAGCAATGGTAACTTATCTATTAAATCATATTAATAAGATTGCTAGAGCTAGTGTTAATCTAAAAGAAATATCAATAAGTCAGCTTATTAAGCCTACAGTAGATGAAATTCTATTGGATGTTACACTTTCTAGCCTTAGGCTTGATCGACTGATTGCCACTGTCTTCAAGTTATCTCGAAGTCAGGCAATTAAATTAATTGAATCTGAAAAAGTAAAAGTAAATTATCGCATCATCGATAAGACTTCTGAAACACTTAATCTTGATGATTTGGTCAGTGTTAGGGGTTTTGGTCGCTTTAAACTCATATCAGATAACGGTCTTACCAAAAATGGAAAGTATAAATTGACGCTTAGCAAAACAATGCAAAAATAAGGAGAAATAATGGCACTTACAGCACTTGAAATTAAAGATAAAACATTTAAAACCAAATTACGTGGTTACAGCGAAGAAGAAGTAAATGAATTTTTAGATATTGTTGTTGAAGATTATGAAGCTCTTGTTAAAAAGAATCGTGAACAAGAAGCAAAAATCAAAACACTTGAAGAAAAATTATCTTATTTCGACGAAATGAAAGAATCATTGAGTCAATCTGTTATTCTTGCTCAAGAAACTGCAGAAAAAGTTAAAGCTTCAGCAAATGCAGAAGCAAGTAACTTGGTAAGTAAAGCTAACTATGATGCTCAACACTTGTTAGATGAATCTAAAGCAAAAGCTAACCAAATGTTACGTGATGCAACTGACGAAGCAAAACGTGTAGCAGTGGAAACTGAAGAATTAAAACGTCAAACACGTGTCTTCCACCAACGTTTAATTTCATCAATTGAATCACAATTGACTTTATCAAATTCTCCTGAATGGGATGAATTATTGCAACCAACAGCTGTTTATCTTCAAAATTCAGATGCTGCCTTTAAAGAAGTGGTAAAAGAAGTTCTTAATGAAAATGTGCCAGAAACTAATGACTCTGCTTCATTTGATGCGACACGTCAATTCACTCCAGAAGAAATGGCTGAATTGCAACGTCGTGTAGATGAAAGCAATAAAGAATTAGAATCTACAGAATTTGCATTGAATGGTCATGAGGAATCATCTGATTCAGGCATTAACCTTAACGAAACACAAACTTTTAAATTAAATATTGAAGATTAAGAAAAACACGACTGATTAATCCACAAATACAGCAAGCAGAAGATGATGAGAGTTCTGCATTCCCTAGATTAATCCGTTATCATTTTCGATCATTTCAACTGAAATCCTATGTAAGTTGAAAGGTTTAGCTCACCTTACGAGCCACGAGGGAATAGTGCAAGCACTATTCTGAATTAAGGTGGTACCACGAGCTTTCGTCCTTTTATAGACGAGGGCTTTTTATATTATCGCAGTGACGAGTTATGAGAAGGAGTCTCACATTATGAAATTAAAAGAAACATTAAATCTTGGCAAGACAGCTTTCCCAATGCGGGCAGGTCTTCCAACAAAAGAACCCCAATGGCAACAATCTTGGGAAGAAGCTGATATCTATAAAAAAAGACAAGCCTTAAACGAAGGCAAACCAGCTTTCCATTTACATGATGGCCCTCCATATGCTAATGGAAATATCCACGTTGGTCATGCTTTAAATAAAATTTCAAAAGACATCATCGTACGTGCCAAATCAATGTCTGGTTACCAAGCGCCATTCATTCCAGGTTGGGATACACACGGTCTACCAATCGAACAAGTATTAGCCAAAAAAGGTATCAAACGTAAAGAAATGGATTTAGCGGAATACTTGGAGATGTGTCGTGAGTACGCACTATCACAAGTTGACAAACAGCGTGAAGATTTCAAACGTTTAGGTGTCTCTGCAGATTGGGAAAACCCTTATGTAACCCTAATGCCTGAATACGAAGCTAATCAAATCCGTGTCTTTGGCGCAATGGCTGATAAAGGCTATATCTATCGCGGGGCTAAGCCAGTTTATTGGTCTTGGTCTTCAGAATCAGCCCTTGCTGAAGCCGAGATTGAATACCATGATATTGATTCAACTTCTCTTTACTATGCAAATAAAGTGAAACACGGTAAAGGCATTCTTGATACAGATACTTATATCGTCGTTTGGACAACAACACCGTTTACAGTAACGGCTTCGCGTGGTTTGACAGTTGGTCCGGAAATGGATTATGTTGTCGTAAGACCGGCAGGTAAGAGTCAGAAATACCTTGTTGCTGAAGGATTGCTAGATAGTCTAGCAGCAAAATTTGGTTGGCCAGAATTTGAGACAGTAGCAACCTATAAAGGTAAAGACCTTGAATTCATTGAAACTGAGCATCCATGGGATACAGAAGTAACAGAATATGTTATATTAGGTGATCATGTTACTCTTGATTCAGGTACTGGTATCGTCCATACAGCTCCAGGTTTTGGTGAGGATGACTACAATGTCGGTATGCAATATAAACTTGAAGTGGCTGTTACCGTTGATGAACGTGGAATTATGATGGAAAATGCGGGACCAGATTTCCAAGGCAAGTTCTATGATAAAGTAACACCAATTGTTCAAGAAAAACTTGGTGACTTACTCTTAGCTAGTGAAGTAATAAACCACTCATACCCATTTGACTGGCGTACTAAAAAACCAATTATCTGGCGTGCAGTTCCGCAATGGTTTGCTTCAGTTTCTCAATTCCGTAAAGAAATTTTAGAGGAAATTGAAAAAACAACTTTCCATCCTTCATGGGGTAAAACACGTCTCTACAACATGATTCGTGACCGTGGCGACTGGGTAATCTCACGTCAACGGGCTTGGGGTGTTCCTTTACCAATCTTCTACGCAGAAGATGGCACAGCTATCATGACTAAAGAAGTGACTGACCATGTTGCTGATTTGTTTGAAAAAGAAGGCTCAATTATCTGGTGGAAAAAAGAAGCTAAAGACCTTTTACCAGAAGGATTTACCCATCCAGGTTCACCAAATGGTGAATTCACAAAAGAAACAGATATCATGGATGTTTGGTTTGATTCAGGCTCATCATGGAATAGTGTGATGAATGCTCGTCCACACTTAAACTACCCTGCTGACCTTTATTTAGAAGGTTCTGACCAATACCGTGGATGGTTTAATTCATCCTTAATCACATCAGTAGCTGTAAATGGTCACGCACCTTATAAATCAGTATTATCACAAGGATTTGTTCTTGATGGTAAAGGTGAAAAAATGTCTAAATCTAAAGGTAATACTATCTTACCAAGTGATGTGACTAAACAATATGGTGCTGAAATCCTACGTCTCTGGGTGACTTCTGTAGATACTGATAACGACGTTCGCGTTTCGATGGATATCTTAGGTCAAGTTTCTGAAACTTACCGTAAGATCCGTAATACCCTACGTTTCTTGTTAGCAAATACCTCTGATTTCAATCCAAGTACAGATGCCATCTCTTATGAAAATCTGCCAGCTGCTGACAAGTACATGACCATCAAATTTAACAAATTAGTGGAAACTTTCCATGAAGCCTATAACACTTATGACTTTATGGCCATCTACAAAGCTGTTGTTAACTTTGTAACCGTTGATTTATCAGCCTTCTATTTAGATTATGCTAAAGATGTTGTCTATATCGAAGCTGCAAATAGCCCACAACGTCGTGCTATGCAAACCGTCTTCTATGATATCTTGGTTAAGATTACAAAACTTTTAACACCAATCTTGCCACATACGGCAGAAGAAATCTGGTCATACCTTGAATTTGAAGAAGCAGAATTTGTGCAATTGACTGAATTACCAGTTGCTGAGACTTTCAATGGTGAAAATGAGATTCTGGAAGCTTGGGATGCCTTCATGACACTCCGCAACCAAGCTCAAAAAGCCTTGGAAGAAGCACGAAATGCCAAAATTATCGGTAAGTCATTAGAAGCCCACTTGACAATCTATGCTAGTCCAGAAGTGAAAACACTCATAAATGCATTAGATAGTGACATTGCTGTCTTGATGATCGTATCGCAATTAACAATAGCTGACTTAGAAGCTGCGCCTGCAGATGCAATGACTTTTGATGGCCTTGCATTCACAGTAGAACGTGCAGAAGGCGAAGTTTGTGAACGGTCACGTCGTATTGACCCAACAACCAGAATGCGTTCTTATAATGCCTTTGTCTGCGATGCTAGTGCTAAAGTGATTGAAGAAAACTTCCCAGAAGCTGTTGCTGAGGGATTTGAAAGAAAAGAAAAATAAGCACTTTCTAAGTGTTAATCACTTATGAGTAACATCAAAACACCTTCACATGTTCATGTGAAGGTGTTTTTTTTTATGAAGCTTCGCTTTCCGATTTAACGGCTTGTAAGTACTTGTAAATGGAAATTTCTGACATTTGGAAATCAAGGGCCACTTTAACAATACTTTCTTTAAAGTCAAAGAAGCCTTTTTGATAAAGTTGGCGAACCACTTCAATTTTTTGTTTGCGTTTGAGTTCATGACCGTGACGGTATTTACCATCTGTAATTTGGAAAATAATTTTCTCAATCATTTGCTCAGGCGACAAGTAGAAGTTTTCAACAATATCTTGTCGTGAATCATTTGAAAATTGTAAGTTGAGGACCTGATTGATTTTACTTAAGCCTGTTTCAAACAACTCTTTCATTTCGAGATTATCAGACTGATCGGTATTGGTGCAGACCATACCGATTAAGTTTTGATGCTCGTCTTTGATGAAGAATGATGACGAGTAGCAAAGCTTGTCGCTAAGCGTTTTGGTTTGATAATTGACAATAAAATCTTTTTCCAAATAGGTTTTGTTTTTATAAACATCAAGGACAAAATCAGTTGCAGGAGAGCCAATTTGGCGACCAGAAAAATTGTTTTTGATATAGACAACAGAATGTTCAAAACCCTTGGTCAAATCATGTAAGACAATTTCCGTTTTTGACCCCATGATGGCTCCGATAAAGTCAACAATAACAACATATTTTTCAATTTTTGGGTGCATAGTTCTCCTTACCTCTGGCATTTTTTTAATTCATACTTTCAAGTAAATTTAAGGTAAACTGCCAAATTCTTTCAGCTGAGGCAATATCTAATTTTTCATCTGCAGTATGAACGTCATATAAATTAGGACCATAACTAATCATATCACATTTTGGTAAAATTTTCTTCAACATACCACATTCTAATCCAGCATGAATAGCATCATATGTTGCTTCTTCATTAAAGGTTTCTTGATGCACTCTTAAGCAGAGGTCTCTAAGAGGGCTATTTGGTTCGAAGTGCCATCCAGAATAAAAGTCAGATTGCTCAAAACCACAGCCAACAAATTGCGCAATATAAGCTAATTTAGCAGAAAGGTTTGTTAAATTTGACTCTACTGAAGACCGTAAGGAAGTGATTAATTGGAAACTATCGTCATTTTCAAGCATGATAGCATTATTTAATGACGTTTGGACTAAGCCTTTGACATCAGGTGACATGGTTTGGACACCATCAGGGAGTACCATGAAGAAAGCAATCAATTTTTCAGTCAGTGCTTTTGTATAAGCTTGTAATTCCTCATCTTGTTCAGCTGCAGAAAAGAAGACGCTTAAGTCTGGATCAACACTTTCAAATTCAACTTTCAAATCTTTAAGCATCAGGTCAAAACTAGTTTGGGCTTTGTTTAAGTCACTGACAATGACAGTAGCAGAAGCATTGTTAGGGATAACATTATCTTTGCTACCACCTTCTAAATGGACAATATGAAGGTTTGTTTCAGCGGCCATGACATTCAAAATTCTGAAAAGAACAATATTAGCGTTAGCACGTTCTTTGATAATTTCTTGTCCAGAGTGTCCTCCTCTTAAGCCAGAGACTTCGAGATCAACTTTATAACCTTTGACATTTTCTTTTTCTAATTGGAAAGTAAAGGTATCGGTTTCACCACCAGCACAAGAGGTTAGGAAAATACCTTCTTCTTCAGAGTCGATATTCAACAAGCGAGTGCCGGAAAGGAGGTTTGGATTCACGGCGCCCGCTCCACTCATATTCGTTTCTTCGTTTGTTGTGATGAGGCACTCTAATTTCGGATGTTTGTAGTTGCCATCCAAAATGGCTAAAATCATGGCAACAGCTATGCCGTTATCAGCCCCTAAAGTAGTACCTTTAGCTTTTAAGAAACCATCTTCAACAAACAATTTGGATAGGATCTTTTTCAAAGTCGTGGACAGTGTCTTTGGTTTTTACACAAACCATGTCCATGTGCCCTTGAATAATAACTGGCTCAGCATTTTCGTATCCTGCTGCCGCTGGTTTTTTAATAATAATATTTAAGAGTTGGTCTTGGTGAACCTCTAAACCACGCTCATTGGCGAAATCCATTAAAAATTGTGAAACTTTTTCTTCATGTCCAGATTCCCGTGGAATTTGGTTTAATTCGTAGAACCAATGAAAAACATTTTGAGGTTCAATTGATAAAGTCATTTAGTTGTCTCCTTTTACTTATTCTTTCTGAGATTATACTAGTATTACAAAATTTATTGAGTTTGGTCAATTGTCTTAATAAAATAATCAAGATTAAGAACACTTTCAGATTATATATTAAATTAATCTCTAGTAAAGTGATATATAACTATTCTAGATATAGTTAGTAACTTTGTTTAAATACAAGAGTGAAGTATCTGAATATTAGTTAAATTAGCTATCAAGTGTATTGAAGCATATTCTAAATTTTTTATGAATACAGGCTCTTAATTTATTATTATAGTCCTCAAAAATACTTACAAGGTATCTTTCCAAGATTTCTTCATTTAGATCCCACTAAGCTCTTGTTTTGTCGCTTAATTTACTCATTGAGCGATTAAATCAAGTTTGTAGAGTATATACTCTACAAATGTGATGTGGAAATTGGTAAAAGGTTAGCAAATTTTCCGTTGTTTCAAGTAACGCTATAACCTTTTGTAACGAGGCTTCCTTTCAGTGACAACCAAAGAAAATTCTTTCATTCCTTATTATGTCATATCAAATATTCTGTAAAAAAAATTATATTTCTATTTTTTAAATTGTAATGAAGATAATTTAAATTATCTACGGAAAAAGGATAATAGTCAACATTTATTATTATCTTTTTTATATATCGCTTCAAAAAATATAAAATGTTATAACCCATCTTGTGAAGCGTTTTCACAATCATTCTTTCACAATTTTGTTTATGATTGGAGATTCTTATGACTCAAGAAGCTAAAGTAAAGAAAAAAGTGGTTTTCCATCTGCTTTTATAGTTTTGTTTATCATTATGTTGTTAGCATCCGTTCTGACTTATGTTATTCCATCAGGTGCATTTGAACGTTTAATTTACACACCAGAAACACAAAGCTTTACTAAGGTGGATGTTAACGGAGAAACAAAAGAAGTACCAGCTACACAAAAAACATTAGATAAATACCACATCACCGTTCCATTAGAAAACTTTAAAAATGGTTCTGTAAAAAAACCCGTAGCATACCACATTCTTATAGAAAAATTACTCAACGCCCTCAAAATATTATAGCAGTTTTGAGTGCAACGGTTACTGGTTTAACTGAAAGTATTGATATTATCGGATTTGTTCTTATTTTAGGGGGTAATATTGCAATTCTTAATGAAACTGGTGCATTTGCAGCAGGTATCTCTTCATTATCTCGTAAAAGTAAAGGTCATGAGTTCTTCCTGATTGTACTTGTTTCACTACTTGTTACTGCTGGTGGTACAACATTTGGCATGGCAGAGGAGTGTATTGCTTTTTACCCAATATTAATGCCAATTTTTCTAGCTGCGTGTTATGATGCTATTGTGGGAATTTCAGCACTCTTCTTAAGCTCATCTATTGGAACAATGTTTTCAACGACTAATCCATTCTCAGTTGTCATTGCTTCAAATGCTGCAGGTATTTCTTTTTCAACTGGCTTAGGGTTTAGACTTGTTTCATTAATAATTGCTGAATTTATTACTTTGTTGTATCTATATCGTTATGCTAAAAAAAGTTAAGCTTAATCCAAGTAAATCACTTGTAGCGGATATGATGCCAGACATTAAAGAGCATTTCTTGAAAGATTATAATCCAGACTTAGAAATTCCATTTGACTGGCGTCCTATTTTAATGTTACGTGTCTTTGCAGCTGGTTTTCCTATTCTTATATGGGGTGTATCAGTTGGTGGATGGTGGTTTGAACAGTTGACCACTCTTTTCTTAGGAATTGGTATAATCAATATGGCCTTATCGAATCTTGGAGAGAAAAAAGCCATTTCTGTCTTTATTGATGGAGCTGCTAGTTTAGTTGGTGTTGGTTTAACTATTGCTGTGGCTCGTGGAACTAACATTATCATGGATGGTGGAGCAATTTCTGATACGATTTTGAACGAAGTGTCAGGTTTAATTGCTAACGTTAATGGCGTTCTATTTTCATCAGTACAAATGATTTTGTTCTCATTCTTGGGAATTTTCATTCCATCATCTTCGGGTCTTGCAACACTTTCTATGCCAATTGTTGCACCACTTGCTGATGTTGTAAATGTTGGGCGAGAAGTAGTTGTTTCTGCTTACAACCAAGGTCAAGGATGGATTGCATTTATTACTCCAACTGGTCTGATTAAGGTAACTTTTGAATTAGTCGGCATTACTTTTGATTGTTGGTTCAAGTTTGTATGGCCATTAATGATAATTATCGGCATTTTTACTTTGATAATGTTTGGTTTAATGGTTGTCATTTAAAATAAACATCTAAAGAAAGAGAATACTCTAAAATGTAAAATCTCTATCAGTTTTCTGTATTGTACGGGAGACTGGTCGCCTATTCTCTGTTGAATTCTAGTTTCATTATAAAATGTTTGCTATACTATCTATGTTGTATTTTCTCCTTTCATGGAGATAAAAGGTTTCAGTCTTTAGGACGGAGTGAAACGATTCAATACAGGTGTTATCTGAAGGTGTCCCTTTTCGGGACATAGAGCGGATAATGCCTTTTTTCGTACAAGCTTGGTAGTAAGTCTTAGATGTATATACTGAGCCTTGTTCGCTGTGTAAGCTTACCCTATTAGGCAATTCTATGAATCGGTTACACTAAACTAGACAGAAATTATTAAGCGTTCTATACTAAAGATAACAGGAGAAAAAGTATGTCTAGAAACCTACGTCGCCACTTCACAAGGCTGGTATGAAACGAAGTGAGCTGATCAAAGAATATGAGTTGACCCCTTCAACTTTCGATAAGTGGGTTCCTCAGGAAAAAACAACTGGTTCATTTAAAACCGTTGATAATATTACAGGTGAACAAGATGAGCTGATTGAACTCCGAAAGCACAACAAAGATCATAAAATGCAGTGAGATATCCTAAAGCAAGCGGCAGTGATTATGGCACGAAAAGACAAGTAATCACTGCTAACAAGAATATGTATATCATTGTAGCTATGTGTCGTTAGCTGAAGATTCCACCCTCTAGCTATTACTATAAAGCCGTAGAACCAGTATCCGAGGCAGTTCTCAAGGGCAACCATCATTAAAAGTATTTTCCTTGAGAGTAAATCAAGATATGGCACTCGTAAAATCAAGAAAGGCATGGAAATCGATGGTGTTAGGATTTCACTCCGACGGATTCGTCGTATCATGGAGCGACTCAACCTGGTTTTCGTCTATCAGAAGGCGGCCTTTATACCTTACTCTACAGGTAAGTTAGATAGACAATTCAACCCAGAAAAGCTACTGGAAGCTCTAATAACGGACTTGATTTATGTTCCTGTAGCTGAGAGCACCTATCGTGCTTTCAAGATTGAATTTGTCAACCAAGAAACTTTCCATTCACTGGAAGAATAAATCTTCAAAATGTAATATTATATCCACTGGTGGAATTATCTTCGCATTCATGGCAGTCTGAACTACCAGACACACATGAACAAAACATTAATTGCCTATGAAAAACACTTTATAAATTTTGTACAGAAATCTGTCGCCTTTCCAAAAGCAATCTTTAAGGCCTCCATAATACCTAAGACTTATATCACTAATGTTCTCGAAATTTCCCTATTCTAACGCCAAGCTAGAAACTACTAACAATCTTAATAAAGTCATTAAGCGTAACGCTTTTGGATTTCGGAACTTTGAAAACTTTAAAAAGCGTATTTTGATTGCTTTGAACATTAAAAAGAGAATATCAATTTGATACTCCCTAGAACTTAGCTTTTCATCCACCTACTACAGTTGACAAAGTGCCAAAAAATAGAGCCTCACCAAAAGTGGAACTCTATTTTTATATCTGAGAAATCTTTTTGTCTCAATCTCTCAAATTTATTCTTTAATTTGGAATGACATTTCAATGAGATTATTGGTGTGAAGGGTTTTGGATTTACCTGGAACAATGTGTTCAGGATTAATTTTCCGCTTGAGGAAAAACTGACGGATAGCATCTAACTCTTCGTCTTTTATGGCACGGTATTTATTGGAAATCAACAGTTCATAGTGGGTTGCTGCTTTTGTAAAAATGACATCAGTATTACCTGCAGAGTAGACCTCGACAAGTTGGGCATCTGTATTTCGTAGCTGATTCTGAACAAGTTCAGGATGACTACTAGTTGTATTGATTAGTCTCATACTATCCTCCAAATTAAGATGAATTTATATTAACGTTTAATGATGATGCTTTTGCCACTCTGTCACACCCCATTTGTGGCTGCCTCTTTTAAGTTTATCAATGGCTTCTTCGACAGGGAACCAAGCTAATTGATTAAAATCTTCAAGCGGTTTATCCTCAATTTCATATGAAGTTACTTCATAGAGATAGGCGGGGTTGTAATAATAAGTGTCACGATGACGAGAGTAGAAGTACTCATCGGCTTGACCGTAGTAATAACCGATTTTTGCAGAAAAGCCAAGTTCTTCAATTAACTCCCGTTCTAAGGCAGTCATATGATCTTCACCTTCCTCGATTTCACCGCCAGGTAGAAACCAAGCACCATTTGGAGCTTGGACCAAAATGATTTGGTCAGCTTCTTTATTTGGAATGATGGCATAGACGCCATATCGAGACTGATAGTCTTGGTCATTCTTTTTTTCGCCGAAAATTGGAACTGTCATAAGCCCCCTCCTTTAATCTATTATACTAAAAATTTGCTGAATAATCTTATAAAAATTTGTATTTTTTAGAAAAAAATGACATAAAAGAAGAAGAAAAGAGTGCTTATAGCACTCTTTGTAAACTATTCAATGACTTCAGTCACATTTTGTTTTTTCTCGGTTTTTTTAGCTGACTTGATGACAATTTTGCCATTTGAGGACATCATGGCTTTTAAGTCTTTTTCTGTTGGATTATCCAGATAATAATCAGTGATAGCATCTTCGATGTGTTCTTGGATGGTACGTCTTAATGGACGAGCACCCATTTTTGGATCATACCCAAGATCAACCAATTTTTCTTTGACTTTTGCTGTGACGTCAAGGTGGATATTATTATGAGCTAGGCGCTTATTGACATCATCCAACATTAAATCAACAATTTGAAGCAAGTTGTCTTTGCTTAAAGCTTGGAATTCGATAATGCCATCAAAACGGTTCATAAATTCTGGACTAAAGAAGTTGCTTAATTCTCCTAGGACAGAATTGGTACGACCTTCCCTGGCAGCTCCGAAACCAACTGAAGCTTCAACTTTACCAGTTCCAGCATTTGAAGTCATAATGATAATGGTATCCTTGAAACTTACAGTGCGGCCTTGGCCATCAGTTAAGCGACCATCGTCCAGAACTTGTAAGAACATGTGCATGACATCAGGATGGGCTTTTTCCACCTCATCTAAAAGTATTAGAGAGTAGGGATTTCGTCTTACTTTTTCAGTTAATTGACCAGCTTCCTCATAACCAACATAGCCTGGAGGGGCACCAACTAATTTAGCAACAGCATGTTTCTCCATGTATTCGGACATATCAAAACGGATCATATTATCAGCTGAACCAAAGAGTTCAAGAGCTAATTGTTTAGATAATTCTGTCTTACCAACACCAGTTGGACCAACAAAAAGGAAAGAACCAATAGGCCGGTTTGGACTACCTAGACCAACACGATTTCTTCGGATAGCTTTAGCAATTTTATCTACAGCATCATCCTGACCAATAACATGGGCTTTTAAATCAGCTGCCAGATTCACCAATTGTGATTGTTCTTTCTCTTTTAAATCACCCACTGGAATATTGGTTTTTTGCTCAACGATGGCCTCAATGGTTTTTTCAGTGATGATTGGAATATCTTGCTCATCTACTTTTTGTTTTTGCATTTCCTTATATTTGGCGATTTGGTCGCGGAAATAAGCTGCGCGTTCGAAATCTTCATCACGAGTGGCTTGCGCTTTTAAATTTTCGGCTTCCACTAATCGTTGATCAATTTCTTTAGGGTCAACAAAGTTTAGGGTCAAATTCATTTTTGAACCCGCTTCATCAAGTAAGTCAATCGCTTTGTCCGGTAAGAATCGATCTTGAATATAACGGTTGGACAAGTTTGCGGCTGCTTCTATAGCATCTTGACTATATTTAACATGGTGATAGTCTTGGTATTTACCTTGGATACCTTTTAGAATTGTAATGGTTTCTTCGACAGATGGCTCATCCACCTTAACCGGCTGCATCCGGCGTTCGAGTGCGGCATCTTTTTCAATAATCCGGTACTCTTTAAGAGTAGTAGCACCAACCAATTGTAATTCGCCACGAGCTAAGGCTGGTTTTAAGATATTACCAGCATCCATATTACCATCACCAGCGCTACCGGCACCAACAATTTCATGGATTTCATCAATAAAGAGAATAACATCTTGACGATTGCGAATCTCTTCCATCAATTTTTGCATCCGCTCTTCAAATTGACCACGGATACCAGTACCTTGGACCAGACTAACCACATCTAAACGGATAACTTGTTTATGTTGCAATTTATGAGGAACATCGCCGTCCACAATTTTTTGAGCAAGGCCTTCAACAACGGCTGTTTTACCAACACCTGGCTCACCAATAAGGACGGGATTATTTTTGGTACGACGGTTTAAGATTTCAATGACACGAATGATTTCTTCATCTCGACCAATAACGGGATCAATGTCGCCACGACGTGCGATATCAGTAACATTAATACCGAATTCTTCTAGAAGTCCTGGTTCTCTTTGAGCAGAATGTGGATTTGCTCCAGGTCTTGCAGCTTGTCCATTTTGGTGATTGTTACCACCATTGCCCCCTCCTTGGCCCCCTGCCTGTGTAGGAGGCGTATTTGGTAATTGACCAAAGGCTCTAAAATTATTGAGATCTCCGAAGAAATCATCAAAGAATGGATTGAGTGAATCTCTTTGTTCTTGCGATTTAGAATGCATTCCTCCTAAAATTGGATTATTTGCATCAGTTTTCATGATTTGATAGCAATTTTGACAAAGATCTATCTGTCTTTTTTTGCCATTCACATTTGTATATAAGTGAATAGACGCTTCATTTAATTTACAATTTTGACAAAGCATAAGTTACCTCCCGGGGCAAAGAATAAAAAGGGAACCATTTAGTCAATAATGGTCAAACTTTATAGTCATATTATAGCACCCTTGATATGGAAATCAAGTAAAAAGTTCAAAAATTAGCACTTACTAGATAAGAGTGATAAAAATAGTCTAACGATTATCCTTTCAGTCACTTTACATGAAAATGACTGTGAAAAAACAAATAAAAATGGTCCTTTTTGTGTTGGTTTACTTATTTTTATGTTAAAATATAGGGGATAATAAAACGAATAGGAGAAAAGAAATGGAATCACATTTAGTGAGAATCATTAATCGTCTTGAATTAATGGTCAATGATGGTGGAAATTTAAAAAGAAATTTTGAACGTGAAGGTGTAGTTGTTGCTGAAGTTTCATTTTCAAATGATCCTGACAATGGTCCTGTATTCACATTACGTGATGTTGAAGCACGTGAATCATATTCATTTGATAGCATTGACTTAATTGCTATGGAAATCTACGACTTATTATATTAATAATTTGTCCTTAAACTATTTTTAAAAAAGCTTACGTTTAGTGAGTTTTTTTTTTGCTTAAAATTTAAAAAATGGAAAATCATCATTGTATTTTTATTCATTGAATGTTATAATTATTTCTATTATTTTGTTTTAGAAATGAATAGAGGACTTATATGGATTTTTCTTTTTTACCTAAATATTGGGCATATTTTAATGATGGTGTGCTTATCACCATCCTCATTTCAGTCTGTGTCGTTTTTTTTGGAACCATTATTGGAGTTCTGTTGACCTTTATGAAACGCAGTAATATAAGAGTTTTTAAATGGTTAGCGAATTTTTATATCTGGATTTTCAGGGGTACTCCCATGGTTGTACAGATTATGATTGCCTTTGCTTGGATGCACTTTAATCAGATGCCGACCATCTCATTTGGTGTTTTGGACTTGGATTTTTCTCGCTTGCTACCCGGTATTATTATTATATCGCTTAACAGCGGAGCATATGTTTCTGAAATTGTTCGAGCGGGGATTGAAGCTGTACCCAAAGGTCAACTGGAAGCTGCTTATTCCTTGGGGATTGTCCCCAAAAATGCCATGCGCTATGTGATTTTACCACAGGCCTTTAAAAATATTTTACCTGCACTTGGCAATGAGTTTATTACCATAATCAAGGATAGTGCTCTCTTGCAGACCATTGGTGTAATGGAACTTTGGAATGGTGCTCAATCTGTTGTGGCTTCAACTTACTCACCTGTAACGCCTTTGCTTTTTGCGGCATTCTACTATTTGATGTTAACCACACTTTTGTCCTATTTACTGGGCTTATTAGAGAAAAAATTAGGACAAGGAGCAATGTGATGACAAAAACACTAATTGACATTAAAGGTTTATCCAAATCTTTCGGCCAAAATCAGGTCTTAAAAGAAATTGATATAAGTATTGCAGAAGGTGAAGTAGTGGTTATTATTGGCCCTTCTGGATCTGGAAAATCGACCTTGTTAAGATCATTGAACCTCTTAGAAGTGCCGAGTCAAGGGACTATCCTTTTTGAAGGACTTGATATTACAGATAAGAAAAAAAATATTTTTAAAATGCGGGAAAAAATGGGCATGGTTTTCCAACAATTTAATTTATTTCCCAATATGACAGTTCTAGACAATATCACCTTGTCACCTGTTAAAACAAAAGGCTTAAGCAAGCGTCAAGCTCAAGAAAAAGCCTATCAGCTTTTGGATAAAGTCGGTTTACGAGAAAAAGCTAGTGCTTTTCCTGCAAGTCTTTCCGGTGGTCAGCAACAGAGAATTGCTATCGCAAGGGGATTAGCTATGGAGCCAGATGCGATGCTTTTTGATGAGCCAACTTCCGCTCTTGATCCTGAAATGGTAGGCGAAGTTCTAGCAGTTATGCAAGATTTGGCCAAATCAGGAATGACCATGGTCATTGTAACGCATGAAATGGGCTTCGCAAAAGAAGTAGCTGACCGAGTTATTTTTATGGATCAAGGACAAATCCTAGAAGAGGGCCCTCCAAAAGCTATTTTTGAAGCTCCTCAAAAAGTCAGAACCCAAGATTTTTTAAGTAAAATCCTATAAATGGTATATAGGGTTTCATAAAATCAGACCGTATGATAAGATTCAAATTAATGAGGGCTTGCTTTCTCATTTTTTTGGTATAATAATAGACAAAAAGTAGTTAAGGGAGTATTAAATGGTAACAGTTATTGATGGTAAGGCTTTAGCACAAAAGATTCAGAGCCAATTAGCTGAAAAAGTGCAAAAATTAAAATCAGAACATGGGATTGTTCCAGGCTTAGTTGTCATTTTGGTAGGTGATAATCCCGCAAGTCAAGTTTATGTGCGTAATAAAGAACGATCCGCTCTAGCTGCAGGCTTTAAAAGTGAGACGGTTCGTTTGTCAGAATCCATTTGCCAAGAAGAACTGATCACCATTATCCAGCAATACAATCTGGACCAATCCATCCATGGCATCCTGGTACAACTTCCCTTACCTAGCCATATTAATGATAAAAAAATCATCCTAGCCATTGATCCTAAAAAAGATGTCGATGGTTTCCATCCAATGAATACTGGTCATCTTTGGTCAGGACGGCCTCTGATGGTACCATGTACACCAGCTGGGATCATGGAAATGTTTAGCGAGTATGGCATTGATTTAGAAGGCAAACATGCCGTGATCATTGGTCGCTCAAACATTGTAGGGAAGCCAATGGCGCAATTGCTTTTGGATAAAAATGCAACTGTGACCCTAACGCATTCTCGCACTCGTCATCTGCCGCAAGTTACAAGTCAGGCAGACATATTAATTGTTGCCATCGGTCAAGGTCACTTTGTGACAGCTGATTTCGTCAAAGAAGGGGCAGTGGTTATCGATGTCGGCATGAATCGTGATGACAATGGTAAATTGATTGGTGATGTAGAATATGAGCAAGTGGCAGAAAAAGCAAGCTATCTCACCCCAGTTCCAGGAGGAGTTGGCCCAATGACTATCACCATGCTCTTAGAACAAACTTATCAAGCAGCCCTAAGAAGTGCTAGCCAATGATTCTAGAAGAAAGTATCCTGACCCAGGTCATTCAAGAACGCCCTCGTAAAAGTCATAAAGGCGATTACGGTCGTTTGCTTCTGATTGGTGGCTTTTATCCCTTTGCTGGTGCAATTATTATGGCTGCTCAAGCAACAGTAGCTAGTGGGGCAGGCCTAGTTACAGTAGCAACCGAAAAAGAGACCATTAGCCCCTTGCACGCTCGTCTACCTGAAGCCATGGCCTTAGACGTCGCAGACCAAAGTCTATTCTTACAGACCCTACATACTGCCGATAGTGTCTTGTTAGGTCCCGGTCTTTCGGAGAATAGCAAAGCTGAGAGCCTATTTGATTTAGTCATGGAGCATCTGTCAGAAGAGCAAGTCCTCATTCTAGACGGCTCCGCAATAAACCTCATGGCCAAAAGAAAACCCAAACTTAAATCCGGTCAGAATCTAATCCTGACACCCCATGAAAAGGAGTGGGAGCGCCTATCAGGACTAGCTATCAATGAGCAGACCGAAATGGCCAGTCAGGAGGCTCTGAAACAGTTTCCTCAAGGGACAATTTTAGTGGCTAAAAGTCACCAAACCAAACTGATTAAAGGAGAATCCATTTATCGCCTATCGGTTGGTGGACCTTACCAAGCGACGGGTGGTATGGGGGACACTTTGGCTGGCATGATTGCTGGCTTTAGTGGGCAATTTCCGCAGGTCAGCCTTTTTGAAAGGGTTCAGGCTGCTACCTATTTACATGCTTATATTGCTGAACAAGAGGCAAAAGAAGCCTACGTGGTTTTGCCAAGTCGCATTAGTCAAGTTATCCCCAAATGGATGCAGACATTAGCTAAAAAATCCTAAATCTATGTGGAGCCTTTGGCTCCTTTTTTTGTATCTAAGCCAAGCTTTTTAAGGGGAAAAATGGTATAATGGCTCTTGTATATACTGGTCTTTCTGACCAAAAATGAGGAAAGGAATCTGATGTCTGATTATTTAAGTGTTAGTCAACTAACCAAATATCTCAAATTAAAGTTTGATCGAGATCCCTATTTAGAGCGGGTTTATTTAACAGGTCAGGTTTCGAATTTTCGAAAAAGACCTAGTCATCAATATTTTTCCTTAAAAGATGAAGGTTCTGTGATCCAAGCGACACTGTGGGCAGGAACCTATAAAAAATTAGGATTTGACTTGGAAGAAGGCATGAAAGTCAATGTCGTCGGCCGGATTCAAATCTATCAACCTTCAGGCTCTTACTCAATCATTATTGAAAAAATTGAGCCAGATGGTATTGGTGCCTTGGCTATTCAGTTTGAACAATTAAAAGCAAAATTAAGCCAAGCCGGTTTTTTCAATGACAGTCATAAACAGACATTGCCCCAATTTGTCAGTAAAATCGGTGTCATTACCAGTCCCAGTGGTGCCGTTATCAAAGATATCATTACAACAGTATCCAGACGTTTTCCGGGAGTTGAAATTCTCCTCTATCCCACCAAGGTCCAAGGTGCAGGCGCAGCTCAAGAAGTTGTTGCCAATATTCAAAGGGCTAACCAAAGAGATGACTTGGATTTGTTGATTGTCGGACGAGGTGGCGGTTCGATTGAAGACCTTTGGGCCTTTAACGAGGAAATCGTGGTTGAGGCTATCTTCGAGTCACGCCTCCCAATTATCTCCAGCGTTGGCCATGAGACAGATGTAACCTTGGCTGATTTTGTAGCCGATCGCCGAGCAGCCACACCAACAGCGGCAGCTGAACTAGCGACACCGGTCACGAAAAGCGATATTATCTCTTGGATCAGCGATCAGCAAAACAGGGCTTATCAGGCTAATCTAAGGCTGATTAAACAAAAATCTGACAACCTAAGAAAGCTATCGCAGTCAGTTATTTTTAGACAGCCAGACCGCCTATATGATGGCTACCTGCAAAAAATTGATCGTCTGCAGTCGCAGTTACAATATAGTATCAAGCAAACTATTGCCCAAGCCCAGCAGGCGGAAATCCATGCTCGACATGGTCTCCAATCCCTAGATTTGGTCACTAAAATCAACCGTTACCAGGAAAAGGTTACCTACATGGAACAGTGGTTGCGAGTGGATATGCAAAAACGTTTTGATCAGAGCTTAGCGCGTTTTGAGAAAGCTCAAGATACTTTACTATCCTTAGATACCCAAAGAATTATCGCCCGAGGCTATAGTATCTTACGCAAAGAAAATAAAGTCCTTACCTCCATTAAGCAAACGCAAGCAGGCGATTTATTAGCCGTGGAATTACAAGATGGACAATTAGAAGTAGAGGTTAAAAATGTCAAAGAAGCAAACATTTGAAGAAAGTTTACAAGAATTAGAAGCCATCGTCAGCAAGCTTGAAAATGGTGATGTGCCCTTAGAAGAGGCCTTGGCTGAATTTCAAAAAGGGATGATTTTATCAAAAGGCTTGCAAAAAACCTTACAAGAAGCTGAAAAAACCTTGGTTAAGGTTATGCAAAATGATGGCACAGAAGTTGAGATGGAAAACTAATGGATAAGTTAACTAAGATTAACCAAACCATTGCCTCTTTTTACCAAAGTAAAGCTGCTGTTTCGACTGAAATGATTGAAGCTATCCTTTACTCAGTAGATGCTGGTGGCAAACGAATCAGACCCCTTTTCTTATTGGATGTCTTAGAAGCTTTTTCCATCCCTTTAGAGGAGAGTCATTTTGCGGTAGCAGCTGCTTTAGAAATGATTCATACGGGTAGTCTCATTCATGATGATTTACCTGCCATGGATAATGATGATTACCGTCGTGGTCGTCTCACAAACCATAAAAAATTTGATGAAGCTACAGCTATTTTAGCTGGCGACAGCCTTTTTTTGGATCCTTTTGCTTTAGTAGCTGGAACTGATCTTCCTGCTCAAGTAAGAGTTGACTTGATTCAATGTCTCTCTGATTCTTCAGGGACTTTTGGCATGGTTGGTGGTCAAATGCTGGATATGAAAGCAGAAGGGCAAAAGTTATCTTTAGACCAACTGCAAGCTATTCACCGCCATAAGACCGGCTGTTTACTGGCCTTCCCATTTTGGGCAGGAGCAAGAATTGCTGATGCCCAAGAAGAGGTTCAAGAAAAATTCCTTCAAGTTGGTCATTTGGTTGGTCATGCCTTTCAGGTTCGTGACGATATCCTGGATGTGACTGCTGATTTTGAGCTATTAGGAAAGACGCCGGAAAAAGATTTAGCGGCTGATAAAATGACTTATCCAAGTTTGCTTGGGCTTGATAAATCCTACCAGATTTTGAATCAGGATATTGATCAGAGTTTGGCGATTTTGGCTGAGTTGGAAAAGGCTCAAACAATTAAAGCAGATGCCGTCAAGGCTTTGATAGAAAGGTTGCGTCTTCATGCCTAAAGAAAGAGTTGATGTTTTGGCTTTTAAACAAGGCCTATTTGAGACCCGGGAACAAGCTAAACGTGGCGTTATGGCCGGCTTAGTTGTTGCTGTCTTAAATGGTCAACGCTATGATAAGCCAGGTGAAAAAATTGATGAGGACACTGAACTCAAACTAAAAGGGGACAAACTTAAATATGTGAGTCGTGGCGGTCTCAAATTAGAAAAAGCACTTGATGTCTTTGCCATTTCGGTTAAGGATCAGGTAACTATTGATATTGGTGCCTCAACTGGTGGATTTACTGACGTCATGCTGCAGTCCGGTGCCAAATTAGTCTATGCTGTGGATGTGGGTACCAATCAATTGGTATGGAAATTAAGACAAGATGACCGTGTGCGAAGTATGGAACAGTATAATTTTCGCTATGCCCAATTAGAAGACTTCACAGAAGGCCAACCTCAGTTTGCAAGTATCGATGTCTCTTTTATCTCTTTGAGTCTGATTTTGCCAGCTTTACATGCTATCTTAGCTGATCATGGTCAGGTAGTTGCCTTAATTAAACCCCAATTTGAAGCTGGTCGTGAATTGGTTGGTAAAAATGGTATTGTCAAGGACAAGGCTGTCCATCAAAAAGTCATTGAGGATGTTATGGCCTTTGCCGAAAATTTCGGATTTATCATTAAAGGACTTGATTTTTCACCAATCCAAGGTGGTCATGGTAACATTGAGTTCTTATTACACTTGCAAAAATCGGACTCTTCATTGCAATCAGAGGCAGTCGATATTCTAGCACTTGTTGACAAAGCACATAAGGAATTTAAGAAAAATGAAGAAAAATGAACGCTTGAATTTAATTAAGAAAATTGTTTTATCTCATGATATTGAAACCCAACATGAATTGTTGGCACTCTTAAGAGAGCATGGGCTTGAGTTAACTCAGGCAACCATTTCACGTGATATGAATGAAATTGGGATTGTTAAAATCCCTTCAGGTTCTGGTCCCTACATCTACGGTTTATCACAAGATTCTGGGAAAAAGATTAGCCAACGCCCCTTGTCTATCCGTTCAACCATATTGTCTATTTCGGAAAAAAATCCAGGCTTAAAACAACACCTCTATTTAAAGGTTGTGCCAGGAAATGCTATGGTTATTAAACGCTACCTTTGTCAAGATTTTGCGGATCGACTTTTTGGTGTTATCGCCGATGATGATAGTATCTTGATTCTGACAAAGAGTGAAGCTGACGAGGACATCATTCGCGATGAAGTTTCAGAATGGATGAATCAAAAATCATAAGAAGAAAGGGTCAGCCATATGCTTTTAGAAATTTCCATCAAGAATTTTGCAATTATTGAAGAGATTTCCCTTAATTTTGAAAATGGCATGACTGTTTTGACAGGTGAGACGGGTGCCGGGAAATCCATTATTATCGATGCCATGAATATGATGCTAGGGGCGCGTGCTAGTTTGGATGTTATTCGTCATGGTGCTCAAAAGGCTGAAATTGAAGGCTTTTTTTCCATTGACCAAAAAGAAGAACTGGTTTCTGTCTTAGAAGCCAATGGCATTGCGGTGGAAGATGAACTTATTATACGCCGTGACCTCTTCGCAAATGGGCGGAGCGTCAGCCGGATTAACGGCCAAATGGTTAACTTATCAACTTTAAAGGAAGTTGGTCAATTCTTAGTGGACATCCACGGCCAACACGATCAGGAAGAATTAATGCGTCCTGCTCACCATTTAGCTATCTTGGATGCCTTTGGCGATTCCCATTTTCAAAAAACCAAAGAGTCTTATCAAAGTACTTTTGACCGTTATAAAAACTTGCGCAAGGCTGTTCTTGAGAAGCAGAAGAATGCTCGTGAGCATAAGGAACGGATTGACATGCTGGCCTTTCAAATCGCCGAGATTGAGGCGGTTGATTTACAGCCAGGTGAGGATGACCGTCTGCATGCTGAGCGTGACCGTTTGATGAATCATAAATTGATTGCTGATACCTTAACCAATGCAGCTGTCATGTTGGATAATGACGAGCTATCAAGCCTAGCTAATATTCGCTCGAGTATGAATGATTTGTTGGCACTTGAAAATTACGATCCTGACTATAAACAGATGGCCAGTAACATTTCGGAAGCCTATTATATTCTTGAAGATGTTAATAAGCAGCTAACAGATACCATTGATAATTTGGATTTTGATGCTGGCAGGCTTTTGGAAGTTGAGAGCCGTCTGGATATTATCAATAGCCTGACTCGCAAATATGGGGGGACAGTCGACGATCTATTGGACTATTATGCCAATATTGATAAGGAATACCAACTCCTAACTGGCAGTGAAAGCTCCAGCCAAGATTTAGAGGCCGACCTGAAAAAAGAGGAAAAGGCCTTGGTCGCTCAAGCAGCTGATTTGAGTCAGCAAAGACACCAATTAGCTAGTCTTTTAGAAGCTGATATTAAAAAACAACTGCAAGACCTTTACATGGAAAAAGCTGACTTTAAAGTTCAGATGACGCCTTCCAAGTTTAACCGCAATGGTAATGAAACTGTTGAATTTTATATCTCAACTAATCCAGGTGAAGGCTTTAAACCATTGGTGAAAGTTGCTTCTGGGGGAGAATTGTCACGCCTGATGTTGGCAATTAAAGCTTCCATCTCAAGTAAGGCTGATAAAA
This sequence comes from Streptococcus bovimastitidis, assembly GCF_001885095.1. Classification (GTDB taxonomy): domain Bacteria; phylum Bacillota; class Bacilli; order Lactobacillales; family Streptococcaceae; genus Streptococcus; species Streptococcus bovimastitidis. The sequence goes on from NZ_LZDD01000001.1 coordinate 127,266, forward strand.
CAAGCATTGTATTTGACGAGGTCGATACAGGGGTTTCCGGCAGAGTAGCCCATGCCATTGCGCAAAAAATTTATATGATTGGTCAAAATAGCCAAGTGCTTGCCATTTCCCATTTGCCACAAGTCATCGCCATTGCCGACTATCAATTTTACATTTCTAAGGAAAGTAAGAATGATAGTACGGTTTCTAAAGCAAGACTTTTGGATAAAGAGGAAAGAATCGAAGAAATCGCCAAAATGATAGCGGGAACTGATATTACAGAAACTGCTCGTCAACAGGCACGTGATTTGCTGGAAAATCATTAAGAAGAAATAAGTCAGAAAAGATGGTCATAATCATCTTTTTCTTCTGTCTTTTAATATGAGAACTTTTGATTTATTGCCAAAACAGTGCTAGAATATAAGAATAATAGTTTCGTTTTAGATAGGAAAAAACATGGGAAAGATTAAGATTGTTACGGATTCATCAATAACTATTGAAAAAGAATTACTTGAACAATATGATATTACTGTAGTACCACTATCTGTGATGATTGATGGTAAATTATATTCAGATAATGACCTTAAAGAAGAAGGGCATTTCCTCTCACTAATGAAAGCCAGCAAACAATTACCTAAAACCAGTCAGCCACCAGTTGGTTTATTTGCCGACTACTACGAAAAATTAGTGGCTGATGGGGCTAGTGAAATTGTTGCTATTCACTTAAATCCGATTTTGTCAGGAACCATCGAAGCTTCCCGTCAGGGGGCTGAAATAGCTGGGGCACCAGTTCATGTTTTTGATTCATCCTTTACAGACCAAGCCCTTAAATTTCAGGTTATTGCAGCTGCAAAATTGGCTAAAGAAGGGGCTTCACTTGATGAAATCCTAGCAAAAGTTGCTGAAGTCAAAGAAAAAACAAGTCTCTATATTGGCGTGTCGACATTGGAAAACTTGGTTAAAGGTGGCAGAATTGGTCGTGTCACAGGAGCAATTAGCAGCTTATTAAATATTCGTTTATTAATGGAATTAATTCCTGACCAGCTAAAACCAGTTGCCAAAGGTAGAGGCAATAAAACCTTTTTCAAATGGTTGGAAGGTCATATGATGGAATTAGCAGCAAAACCAATTGCTCAATTAGCTATTTCCTATGCAGGTGACCGTCAATTAGCAGATCAGCTTTTGGAACGCATTAAACCTTTTTACTCAGGACCAATTTCCGTCATGGAAACTGGCTCTATTATCCAAACACATACAGGAGAAGGCGCTTTTGCCGTCATGATACAATATGAATAATAAAGAATTGCTTAAAATCTTAGCTTTCTTTTCCATATCACTCTTGTTATCCTTATTATTTTTTAACCAAGTTATTCCAAAATCACAGTCTCAATTAAGAGCTAGTGATTTTTTAAATCAGGAAAAGAAAGAACTTTCTTACATTGCAATCGGTGACTCCTTAACAGAAGGAGTCGGTGATTCAACTGGTCAGGGTGGCTTTATTCCTTTACTAAAAAAAGATATTGAAGCCCATTACCCAGTAACAATCCAAACACAAAATTATGGGGTATCCGGCAATACCAGTCTTCAAATATTAACAAGGATGCGTCAGGATAAAAGTCTGCAAGCTGATTTAAAGAATGCAGATTTGATGACCCTAACAGTCGGTGGAAACGATGTTATGGCTGTCATTCGTAAAGACTTGACCAATTTAGACATCTCTTCATTTGATCAGCCTATGCTTGATTATCAGGAAAGATTGGAAAAAATTATTACAATTGCTAAGAAGAGCAATAAAGATATCCATATCTATGTACTTGGAATTTATAATCCTTTTTACCTCAATTTTCCAGAAATCACTCAGATGCAAGAAATTGTCGATAACTGGAATCAGAAGACAAAAAAGACTATTGCGCAATATGACAATGTCCACTTTGTTCCTATTAACGATCAGCTCTATAAGGGTGTTGATGGCAAGGAAGGTATTGTTCAGTCAGAAGGAGATAAAAAACGGATATTAAATGATGTCTTATATTCTGGCGACCATTTTCATCCCAATAATATTGGCTATCAAATCATGTCAGACACAGTAATGGAGAGTATTAAAAAACATGAAAAAAAACTTACAAATTAATTGGTGGAAGTGGGCCTGCTTACTGATTTTAGCCATGAACATCGCCTTTGTTGTCGTCATTGGCAGCCGCCTAATTCAAATTCGCGAACCAGAAACTGAACATATCAAGGTCAGTAAACAGAAAAATATTAGGGTTGGAACCGTTACGACCAATCGTCAACAACTGAATAAAACAGTAGCTTCATATTTAAAAGACTATCAGAATAAAGACATGTCATACGATATTTATGCTTCTAGCACATCAATTGTCTTTGAAGGTAAATACAAGCTACTAGGGTATGAAGTCCCTCTTTACGTCTACTTCCAGCCAATTGCTTTAGCTAACGGAAATGTTCAGTTACAGGTTTCATCGATTTCAGCAGGAACCTTACCATTACCAGAAGCAGAAGTCCTTCAGTACCTTAAATCAAGCTATGATTTACCAGCTTTTGTTAAGGTTAAACCTAAGGAATCATCACTAGTTGTTAACCTCAGTAAAATCAAGAATGATGCTGACATTTATCTCATGGCAAAAAAGATTGACTTGGCAAATGATAAAATAAGCTTTGATATTTACAAGATATAGGCAAAATAACGTTAAATACTTGACCTATAAGCATTTTTTAGATATTATTGTACTTGTTAAAGCATATTGCTTATTAATTAATTGGAGGATTTGTTAAATGGCTAACAAACAAGATTTAATCGCAAAAGTTGCAGAAGCAACTGAACTTACTAAAAAAGATTCAGCAGCAGCTGTAGACGCAGTTTTTTCAGCAATCGAAGGATTCCTTTCAGAAGGTGAAAAAGTTCAATTAATCGGTTTTGGTAACTTTGAAGTTCGCGAACGCGCAGCTCGTAAAGGTCGTAACCCACAAACTGGTGCAGAAATCAAAATCGCTGCATCTAAAGTACCAGCATTCAAAGCAGGTAAAGCTCTTAAAGACGCAGTAAAATAATCGCATATACAAAAAGCCTATTGTAGCAAGCTTTCAAGCCTGCTCAATAGGCTTTTTTTTGATGAATTTTGACTTTTGGGGCATTTTTGGGGCAAAAGAGGAGCAAATGGCTAGAATCCACTCAAATCTGCCAAATAAAAGCATTGATTTGAGCTTAAATTACTTTCCTGGTTAATCTTAATTAGAATTATTCTAAATTACTTGACTTTTTTATTTAGAATAATTATAATTAAGATAAGTTAAATAGTTAGATTATTTCTAACTTGGAGGGAAATATTATGACTTGGATCAAAGCACATATCCATTTGATGGAAACATTAACATGCTTACTTTTAATTTTAATTGGCTTACCACTATTAGGTTCAAATCCTAGTTTGGCCTCATACTTTTTTATCGCTGCCTTCCTTATTGGTGGTTATGAATCAGCTAAAGCAGGGCTAGAAGATTTATTTGTTAATAAGCATCTTTCTGTTGACGTTTTAATGATTCTTGCTGCTGTTGGTGCTGGTATCATTAGCTATTGGTTAGAAGGGGCTTTGTTAATCTTCATTTTCTCCCTTTCCAATACATTGGAAGAAATGGCGATGGAAAAGAGTAAAAATGCCATTTCTGCCTTAATGAACCTAACACCGGATACTGCCCGCAAAATTATGGCTGACGGCTCTATTGAAGAAGTTGGCACCAAAGATTTAAAAATTGGGGACAAACTACAAGTTCGTAAAGGGGAATCTGTTCCAATTGATGGGGAGTTGCTTAGTGACTTTGGGCAATTTGATGAATCCATGGTTACTGGTGAGCCAATTACGGTTGATAAAGGAGCTAAAGACAATTTGATTGGTGGTACCATTAATGAGGGCCAAACCATTGAGATGTTGGTAACAGTTGAGAATGAGGACACCCTTTTTGCTAAGATCGTCAACCTGGTTGAATCTGCGCAAACCCAAAAAAGTAAAACAGCGACCTTTATTGAAGGTCTGGAAGATAACTATGTGAAAATGGTTCTGCTTTTAGTGCCTATCTTCATCCTCTTTTGTCACTTTGCCCTTGGTTGGACGTGGTTGGCTGCTTTTTACCGGGGAATGATCCTACTGACAGTTGCTTCACCATGTGCTTTAGTTGCTTCGTCTACACCAGCAAGTTTAGCTGCTATCAGCCGCGCTGCCAGAAAAGGTTTAGTCATTAAAGGCGGAGATGTCATCGATAATATGGGTGATATTAAAGCTGTCGTTATGGATAAAACCGGTACTTTAACGCAAGGTAAGCCATCTGTTGTTGATACCCATTATGTTGGTGACAAGGCGGAAATTGATGCCTTGGTTAAAACAGCAGAAGAAGCCTCTACCCATCCTATTTCAAAAGCCTTGTTAGAATTTACTGGGGACATCAATCGCCTTGCTATCGAGGATGCTGAAGAAATTTCTGGTAAAGGATTTGTCTTCCGTTATCAAGGACATGAATGGCGTATTGGGAAAAAATCCTTTATTTTAGAAGTGGTAGATCATATTGACCATTTAGAAGCTGAGATTGATACCTTTGAAGGTCAAGGGAAAACCCTAATCTTTGTTAGTCGTGATAAGGAGTTAATGGCTTACTACGCTTTACTAGATGATATTAAGAAAGAATCTTTAGAAGCTGTTAAAATGATGCATGACCTTGGAATCAAAACAGTTATGTTAACTGGAGACCAAGAAAAAACAGCTAAATATGTCGCTGAAAAATTAGGCATTGATGATGTCGTAGCTAATTGTATGCCTCAGGATAAGGTGGCTCGTTTAGCTGAAATTAAAGAAAAATATGGTTTTGTAGCCATGGTTGGTGATGGTATCAATGATGCGCCAGCTCTTGCTCAAGCTGATGTTTCCTATGCCATCGGTGCAGGGTCTGATATTGCCATGGAAAGTGCTGATTCCGTTATTATGGATGACTTAACCAGAATTCCCTTCTCTATTAAACTTTCTCGGAAGATGAAAGGCATTGTTAAACAGAACATTATCTTTGCCCTATCAGTCATTAGCTTATTAATCCTAGCCAATGTCTTCCAAATTGTTAATTTACCTTTAGGTGTTGTTGGTCATGAAGGTTCAACAATCTTGGTTATTCTGAATGGCTTACGCCTCTTATCCTTTAAATAAAATGAGATAAACTTGATTCTAAACATGAAAGCGTTTATACTATTATTAAAGTCTTAATAGAAAGTAGAAACCATGTTAGAATTAGAATTAGGATTAGAAGCTGTTTTAGTAGGATTTGCGCTCTTTTCCATTGGCAAGATAATCTTTTTTATCAAATTATCAGACAAGTTTTTACCAAAACCAGGAAAAAAGAGCAGTAAAACCTATTACCTAAAAAGAGGTGATCAAAAGATCAGCCCAGCTCAAAAATTCAAAAGAGACTATTTCAGATGAAATAGTCTTTTTTTTTATTAATTTATTTGATTTGATTTTCGATACTTTTCGGTAGTGGTTCGGACGACAGCGACTCACTACGTTATTCCATGTCTAAATCTTGAGCCAAAAGTCTCAAGATTTCCGAGTGGCACTTGTTGAAATTGGCCACTTTCACCACTTATGAAAAGTATCGGACTATAGATTTTTAAAAATTTATTTCAATCTTAGTTTTTTACTCTGTAATTTATTTTTGAAAATAAGATTTTACAATTGGAAAAAACATCAATTAATTACTAGGAAAAAATGCATTAAAATTACTTAAATGAGTTATACTAAAAATAAAGGACAGGTAAAATAATGAAGGAAATAGAGCAAGTTAAAATAAGTTATTCTATTTTTGTTGAAAAAGATAATGGAACAAAAGTCAATTATTTTTTATTTCCAGAGTTTGAAATTCATGAGAATCTTATTCCGAAACAATCAATTCAAGATTGGCATCAACATTCTAATATTGAAGAAGTTATAGTTATTACGAGTGGAGCTATTTGTATTGAAGTAATAAATGAAAAAACTTCGGAAATCAAAACATACAATGCAATTGATGGCGATGTAATTCGTGTGAGACATTCAATTCATAGGCTAACTAATAAAAGTCAACTAGATGCTAAGTTTATTGTTTTTAGATTTGTCCCAGATGGATGTGATAAAAGTTCAATCATAAAAAATGATAAAATTGATTTTGATTGTAAGTATTTGAATGAATAAAAATGATAATAATCTCAAAATAGGATAAATAAAAAATAATCTTTACGAAAAAGGGAGCTGATTACCAGCTTCCTTTTTCACTTCTTCACATTCTCTAGCCAGTATTTGTAATTGGATTCTAATCCATTTTTGGTTGTTCCGTCTGGGGCTGTTTGGCGAATCCAGTCGAGGAATTCTTTTGCTTCATCAGCTTTTAATATCAGAGTTTGATCAACCCTCATTCCTTGATTTAATTGATAAACCATTCCAAACTCTGTTTTACCATTTGTAGTTGTAGCATAACTACTATGAATATAAAATCCATTTCTGAAAATATGACCATAGGCATCTCTTAGTGGTTTACCTTCTTGTTCTCCATTAAGTGAGACATATTCAGCAACATAAGGTGGATATTCTTGGTCATCTAAAGAAGAAGTGCTTGTATTAGTTATTGTGCTTGTTTCAGAATCTATATTTGAAGCACTAGAATTATTATTAGATATCTGATTTGTAGTCTTTTTAGATTCAGATGATTCAGTAGACGACCTTGTTGTTTGTTCAATATTTTTAGACTTTAAAAATGATGATTTTGCAGCTTCTTGATTATCTGAGCAAGCAACAAGGATAAGGGTAAGTGGAATTAAGCATAAATATTTAATTTTCATGATAAGTCTTTCTATTAATACATGTTCATTTTTACTTTTTAACATTCTCTAGCCAATACTGGTAATTGGATTCTAATCCATTTTTGGTTGTTCCGTCTGGGGCTGTTTGGCGAATCCAGTCGAGGAAAGCATGGGCTTGGCCATTGGGGAGAACAACGACATCTGTTTCCTTCATATTTGTCATTTGGGAAATGTGGGTGTCGGCTGCTTCTGTGTTTTCGATAAAACTGATGTAAAAACCGTCTCTTAGCTTTGTGTCTGATTGCCAAGCACTTGGGAAGACATCCGTTTGATAGGCTTCAGTACTTGGGTTTGTGGGGCTAGGGTTTTCGGCACTAGGATTTTCTGATTGTGATGCTTGTGTTTTTGCTGGTAACCATGTTAGAGCTGCTAAGTTCAGTGTTTGGGTATTAGTGATACCAACTTGGCTAAGGTCATTGTCATGGATATTGTATTGCTCATCACTAGCGACAATTTTTGCTTGTCCACCATTATCAGGGATTTGATAAACCTTACTTTCAGCCATAGGACTTAAGGAAGACCATTGACTGCTTAGAACTTTACCATCTTCAAAAATAGTGAAGCCTTGTCTATTGCCCCCGGCGCTAGCGACAATAGATGAGGCTAGTAAAGTGGGCTGTTCGTTAACTAAATAATAGAGGGCTTCAGCGAAATCCGCTTTACCAATAATTAATTCATCAATACCGTCATGATTAATATCGCAGAAAGCATGTGATCGTGAGTAATACTGGTTGGGATAGTTGGCAAGGATGTCAGCATATAATTCTTCATTTTTCTTTTGGTTTTTAGTTTGTAAAGCATTTTTCTGTTTTGAGCTAGAATTTGTTTTCGTTTTTAGGATTTTGTCTGTTTTATTAGAGCTGTTTGTCGTGTTTTGAGCAGGTGAAGTACAAGCTATTAGAAGCAAATTTAGGGGTAAGAGGTAAAAGATTTTTCTTTTCATTTTGCTAGTCTCCATTCTTACTTTTATTATAGCACTCCAACAGGATTTACACTTTGAAAGATTGGCGAATTTCAGTTTTAGTCTTAAAAAAATCAGACCCTATTAAGGATCTGATATGATTGTCTTTTGTCTTAGTCTAAATACTGTAATTTCCCGCGGAAGTCTTCAAGGCTTTCGTACCCTTTTTCGCTCATGATAGCTTTTAATTCTTCAGTGATGCGCGTGAAGATTTCTGGTCCTTCTTCTTGTAAAGCTGTGCCGATTTGGACCATGCTTGCTCCACAGAGGATATGCTCAAAGGCATCTCGTCCTGACTTAACTCCACCTGTTCCAATAATTTGGATGGAAGGGTTGAGGCGTTGATAGAAAGCGTGGACGTTGGCTAGTGCTGTTGGCTTGATGTAATTACCACCGATACCACCAAATCCATTTTTAGGTTTGATGATAACAGTCTCCTCATTGATAACCAGTCCATTACCGATTGAGTTAATCGAATTGACGAAGGCAAGTGGGAATTTGTTAAAGACAGCGGCCGCTTGATCGAAATGAACGATATCAAAATAAGGGGGTAACTTAACACCGAGTGGTTTTGTGTAGTATGCAAAAATTTCTGTTAATAGATTTTCGGTTGTTTCAAAGTCATAGGCAATTTGTGGTTTTCCTGGAACGTTAGGGCATGATAAATTCAGTTCGACAAGTCCTTGATAAGCTGAAGCTTCAAGAGTTTTAAGGATGGTATGGGTATCTGCTGGTGAAAGACCGACAACTGAAATGAAGTGATTTTTTGAATTTGGCTCTTTTTCTAAGTCAAGAACAAAATCTAAGTAGTAATCGTAGCCCATATTTGGTAGTCCCATGGAATTAATGGATCCAAGAGTAGTTGGTGCGTAGCGTGGTTCGGGATTACCCTGACGGGCTTCCAAGGTTCCGGTTTTGGTTACGAATGAACCGGCAGCAGATGCCTCAATCTCTAATAATTCTTCCTTGGTCATACAATAAACACCGGCAGCGTTCATTAGGCAGTTGTCAAAGTTAAAACCAGCAATTTGCGTAGCAGTAGATACCATGATTTCCTCCAGAATTTAGACAAATTTTTTCTATTCTATCACTTGGGCATAAGCTTGGCAAGAAAAATTAAAAAAATTTCGAAAAGTCAACTAAATTCCCGAACAATGAAACACTTTCATTTGTTTTACATTCTCTTTTCAATTTTATCTGTTATGGACTAGCTTTTTTAGTCTAATTTTTGTAAAATAGTAACTGTAAAAAGGTGTAAAACCTTAAATAAAAGGAGAATTAACTAATGGTTAAATTGGTTTTCGCTCGCCACGGTGAGTCAGAATGGAATAAAGCTAACCTTTTCACTGGTTGGGCTGATGTTGATCTTTCAGAAAAAGGAACTCAACAAGCTATTGATGCAGGTAAATTGATTAAAGAAGCTGGTATCGAATTTGATCTTGCTTTCACATCAGTTCTTAAACGTGCTATCAAAACAACTAACCTTGCTCTTGAATATTCAGACCAATTGTGGGTACCAACTGAAAAATCATGGCGTTTAAACGAACGTCACTATGGTGGTTTGACTGGTAAAAACAAAGCTGAAGCAGCAGAACAATTTGGTGATGAACAAGTTCACATCTGGCGTCGTTCATACGATGTATTGCCTCCAGACATGGCTAAAGATGACGAGCATTCTGCTCATACAGACCGTCGTTACGCACATTTAGATAACTCAGTTATTCCAGATGCTGAAAACTTAAAAGTAACCTTAGAACGTGCCTTACCTTTCTGGGAAGACAAAATTGCGCCAGCTTTAGTTGACGGCAAAAATGTTTTCATCGGAGCACATGGTAACTCAATCCGCGCTCTTGTTAAACACATCAAACGCTTAAACGATGACGAAATTATGGATGTTGAAATCCCTAACTTCCCACCACTTGTTTTCGAATTTGACGAAAAATTAAATGTTACTGCTGAGTACTACTTAGGCAAAGACTAATATGAGAGGCCCTCACTTGAGGGCTTTTTTTGTGACATTGAGCTTGCTCTAAAATCTTACCTTGATTCTATTTTAGGGAATCCCAAAGGATCACAGCTGACTTGACAATAAAAAGAGAAAATGAATGGAACTACTCTTTTGAGGGCTCCGTGATTGCTTAAAGCATAGTCCAGAAAAGGAAAATGTGGTAAGATAGAATGCAAGAAAGCAGTGAAAGGGTATGAGATGAAAGCAGAGCAAAGAAGACAAGAAGTTTTGGCTATTCTTGAGGATCAAGAGGAGCCAATTTCAGCTAGTCAATTAGCTAAGACAATGCAGGTCAGTCGTCAAGTTATTGTGGGCGATGTGGCTTTATTGAGGGCGTCGCAGAATGATATTATCTCAACGCCTAAAGGCTATTTAATGCGCAAATCGCTTTATTCAAATGCCTTTACGGCCCGCTTAGTTTGCCAACACACTGAGGCGCAAACTTTTGAAGAGCTGTCCATTATTGTAGCTAATGGGGGAATTGTTTCGACGGTAGAAGTGGAACATCCCATTTATGGCATGTTAACAGCCCCTCTTAATATCAGAAGTCAGGAAGACATTGTCGACTTTATCAAAAAAGTTAAGAAGTCACAGGCGGAATTATTATCTTCATTGACTAACGGCCTTCACAGTCACTTGATTTCCTGTAAAGACCAGGCTAGTTTTGAAAAGATAAAAAAAGACTTATTAGAAGCGGGAATTCTCTATCAAAATTAAAACATTACAGGTGTCTTGACACCTGTAATGTTTTTGGTTATAATGTCATTTATATAAAAAGGAGATTATAATGACAAAAAAACCAACTCAAACCATTGCCTATGCTTCAATTTTGGTTGCATTTGGTATCTTGATTCCGATGATTATGCCTATTAAGATTATCATTGGACCAGCTTCATTTACTTTGGCTAGTCACTTGCCTTTATTCTTAGCCACATTTATTTCGCTTCCAGTTGCTATTTTTGTGGCTTTAGGAACAACTTTGGGTTTCTTTTTAGCAGGCTTTCCAATTGTGATCGTGATGCGGGCTTTTTCCCATTTAGCTTTTGCGGGGATAGCAGCAGCCTTTATCAAAAAGCGTCCTGAAATCTTACAAAATCCCTTACAATTAGTACCTTTTGCCCTGATTATCAATCTGATTCATGCCTTGGCTGAATTTTTAGTTGTTTTACTGATGACTAGAACAGCCCATACTGAAATGTCTTACATTTGGTCTATTCTTGGACTTGTCGGCTTAGGAACCTTAATTCATGGCATGGTCGACTTTTTCTTAGCTTCGTGGTTATGGGTGACCTTAACCAAAAAGTTAGGCTTAAAAATTGCCACCAATTAATAGGATGCAAGCCCTGGAAAGGGCTTGCATTTTTTTAAGAAATTGGTATACTTATACAGTATTGTGAAATCTATAACAAAAATTGAGGTAATATTGAGGTAATTATGAAAAGTCCTGAAGAAATATTAAACGCGACGATTGCAATTGGTCATCATAAAATTGAGAAATCTTTCTTAGCTAAAGCTATCTTAGGATTTATAGGTGGCGCAATGATTAGTCTAGGCTATCTCCTTTATGTCCGGATTGCTGCTAGCGGTTTAGAAACTTTCGGTGCCTTCTCAAGTATTTTAGGAGCCTGCGCTTTTCCAATCGGTTTAATCATTATTCTGATGGCGGGTGGTGAATTAATTACCGGTAATATGATGGCTGTTTCAGCGACTTTCTTTGCTAAAAAAATTTCTTTGAAAGACTTACTGTTAAATTGGGTAACTATTACCATCTTCAATATCATAGGTGCTTTCTTTGTAGCCTTTGTTTTTGGTCATTTCTTAGGTCTGACGTCATCAGGTATTTTTAAAGAAGAAGTGCTTCATGTTGCTCAGGCTAAAATTGCGGCTAGTCCCCTTCAAGCTTTTGTTTCAGGTATTGGCTGTAACTGGTTTGTCGGTTTAGCCTTGTGGCTTAACTATGGGGCTGGTGATGCTAGTGGTAAAGTTTTAGGCATCTGGTTCCCAGTTATGACTTTCGTAGCTTTGGGCTTCCAGCACAGTGTGGCCAATGCCTTTGTTATTCCAGCTGCCATTTTTGAAGGTGGAGCCAACTGGTTACAATTCATTCAAAATTTCACCTTTGTTTATGCTGGAAATATTATTGGTGGAGCTGTTTTTGTTAGTCTCTTTTACTACCTAGCTTTTCATCATCCTGAGCATGATTAGGATACATAAAATTTTAAGATCGAGAAATGATTCTCGGTCTTATTTTTGTAAAATATGATAAAATAGTAGGCGACGTTTCAAAAGGAGGTAGTGTCATCAAAAAAGAAGTTTCATCATCGATTATTGTTAAAAAGAAGGCAAGTATACCTCGAAGAATCAACTTATTATTTTTAATTATTGTTATATTATTTGTTGCTTTAGTCTTACGACTATCGCAAATGCAGATAGAAGATAAAGCATTTTACGATGCTAAATTAAAGGCTTCAACTATTTACCGTGTTAAAACATCCAAACCTAGGGGAATGATTTTTGACCAAAAAGGCAAGCTCCTGGTCGACAATGATGTCAAGGATGCGATTGCTTTTACTCGAAGTCCGGCGGTTTCCGCATCAGATTTAAAGAAATTAGCTCATGATTTACAAACCTATGTCCCTTTTATAGATACCAAGGTAACTGAAAGAGCTAAGATTGATTATTATTTGGCAGATCCAGATGTTTACGCCAAGGTGGTTGAAAAACTCCCTAAAGCCAAAAAAGCCGATCACTTTGGTAATAGTTTAACGGAAGGTCGGATTTATCAAAATGCAGTGGCTGCGGTTAAGAAGATGGAATTAAATTATTCTCCAGAGGAAGAAAAAATTATTTCCATTTTTGATCAAATGAATGCGGCAGCTAATTTCTATACTGTTAATTTACGCACTGGCGATTTAACAGAAGAAGAGATGGCTATGCTGGTAGCCGATAAAGCCAAGCTTCCAGGAATCTCTCTAACAAAAGATTGGAATCGGGTTGCAAAGGATGCTAGTCTGACTTCAATCATTGGTAAGGTTTCTAGTCCCGAGGCTGGTCTTCCCCAAGAAGATGCGGCGGATTATTTGAAAAAGGGCTATGCGCTCAATGACCGTGTGGGAACTTCTTATTTAGAGAAACAATATGAAGCCGAATTGCAGGGGCAAAGGGAAATTCGTGAGATAAAAACCAATCGCAATGGTAAGATTGTTTCAAATAAGGTGACGCATAAGGGTGAAAACGGGAAAAATCTTAAATTAACCATTTCAACTGATTTTCAAGATGGGGTTGATAAGATTGTCAAAAAATATTTCAGTTCAGAAGTTAGCAATGGCAATGGCCGTTACTCTGAGGGTGCCTATGCAGTAGCCATGAATCCTAAGACTGGTGCCATTTTGGCCATGTCTGGTTTGGAACGTGATCCTGAATCTGGTAAAATGGAAAAGAACGCTCTAGGTACCATTACCAATGTCTTTACGCCAGGTTCCGTTGTTAAGGGTGCGACTCTGGCAGCCGGCTGGCAGTCGGGTGTTATTGCTGGCGACCAGATTCTGACAGACCAACCTATCCAGTTTGGTAATTCTAAGCCCATTAATTCTTGGTTTACGGCCGGTCAACAAAACATTTCAGCTATTCAAGCTTTGGAATATTCGTCAAATACTTATATGGTCCAAATTGCCCTCAAAATGATGGGGCAAGATTACCATGTCGGTATGGCCTTGACGACTGATGGCATGAAGAAGGCTATGGAAGCTTTACGTGCTACCTATGCTAGCTTTGGCCTGGGAGCCCCAACTGGTATTGATTTACCGGGTGAGTCAACAGGTTACCTTGCCAAAGACTACACAGTTTCTAATGTCGTTACCGAAGCCTTTGGGCAGTTCGATAACTATACTGCAATGCAATTAGCCCAATATGTGTCAACCATTGCTAATGGAGGCAAACGCCTTGCGCCTCATTTGGTGGAAGGTGTCTATAAAAATGATGGCGGCAAGGGTCTTGGTCAATTAGAGAGCAACTTACCTGCAAAAGAATTGAATCAAGTCGCTTTGACACCCGAACAGCTGGCCATTATTCAACAAGGTTTTTATCAAGTAGTTAATAGTGGCAGCGCCTATGCGACAGGTAAAGATTTGGCCGGTTCGGCGGTCACAATTAGCGGAAAAACTGGAACAGCTGAGACCTACTACAAAGATAAGGACGGTAATGTCCAAGCAACCTTTAACTTAAATGTGGTTGCTTATGGACCTAGTCCAGATCCGCAGATTGCTGTAGCAGTTCTTTACCCTCATTCAAGTGATGCCTTAGCAAAAGCCCATCAACATATGGCAAGAGATATTATTAATTTGTACCTATCTCAAGAAGCAGGTCAATAAAGGAGAAGACGTGTTATACCCTACACCGATTGCAAAATTAATAGAATCCTATTCTAAATTACCTGGTATTGGTGTGAAAACAGCTACACGATTAGCTTTTTACACCATCGGGATGAATGACGATGACGTTAATGACTTTGCTAAAAATCTATTAGCGGCAAAGCGAGAATTAAGTTATTGTTCGATTTGTGGTAATCTTACAGACGAAGACCCTTGTTCGATTTGTCAGGATCCTAACCGCGATAAGAGTAAAATTTTAGTCGTAGAAGATGCTAAAGATGTATCAGCCATGGAAAAAATTCAGGAATATCACGGATTTTATCATGTCTTACATGGCTTAATTTCGCCAATGAATGGAGTTGGTCCTGATGATATCAACTTGAAAAGCCTCATTACGCGTCTTATGGATAGTGAAGTTAATGAAGTCATTATTGCCACCAACGCCACTGCTGATGGTGAAGCAACTTCAATGTATATATCCAGAGTCCTAAAACCAGCAGGAATTAAAGTAACCCGCTTAGCTAGAGGACTAGCTGTAGGTTCAGATATCGAATATGCTGACGAAGTAACACTATTAAGAGCCATCGAAAATCGAACGGAATTGTAAGAAGAAGTTGGAATGTCTTATTGCCCAGAAAACTTCGATTAAATCTAAGAAAATGTGGAGAGAAGATAAGCAGTCCAACTTCTTTTATTATTTCAGATTTGATTTTGAAAAGCTTTACAATTTTTGTTATAATTAATAGAAATTTAGTTCAGATAGGAAAAAAGAAATGTCTAAGCAAACATTAGTAGTCTTATATGGTGGTCGTTCAGCAGAACGTGAAGTCTCAGTTTTATCAGCAGAGAGCGTTATGCGTGCTGTTAACTATGATCGCTTTTTTGTAAAAACCTATTTTATTTCACAGGCTGGTGACTTTTATAAAACACTGGAATTCAGTCAAACACCTGCTCAAGATGAAAAATTGATGACTAACCAAACTATCGATGAACAAGCCAAAATTAAGGCTAGTGATATCTATGAAGAACAGGCTGTTGTTTTTCCAGTTTTGCATGGTCCTATGGGAGAAGATGGTTCTATACAAGGATTCTTAGAGGTTCTGAAAATGCCTTATGTTGGTACAAATATCCTTTCGTCAAGTGTTGCCATGGATAAAATTACAACTAAACGAGTGCTTGAGTCGGCAGGTGTGCCACAAGTAGCCTACACCGTTTTTGTAGAAGGTAACTCACTTGAAGCTTGTTTAAAAGAAAGCATGGAAAAATTAACTTTTCCGATTTTTGTAAAACCAGCCAATATGGGTTCTTCAGTTGGTATTTCAAAGGCTGAATCAGAAAGTGATTTAAAGGTTGCTATTGAACTGGCCTTAAAATATGATAGTCGTATTCTCATTGAACAAGGCGTGGATGCGCGTGAAATTGAAGTCGGTCTATTAGGTAATACTCATGTTAAATCAACGCTTCCAGGGGAAGTCGTTAAGGATGTGGCCTTTTATGATTATCAAGCCAAATATATCGATAATAAAATTACCATGGCCATTCCAGCTGAAATTGAGGATGATATTGTTGAGCAAATGCGTCACTATGCTGAAATTGCTTTTAAAGCTCTAGGTGGATGTGGCTTGTCACGATGTGACTTCTTCATGACTAAGGATGGCAAGATTTACCTCAATGAGTTAAATACCATGCCTGGCTTTACTCAATGGTCAATGTACCCATTATTATGGGAAAATATGGGGCTGGCTTATTCTGACCTCATTGAAGAGTTGGTTACTTTAGCTATTGAAATGTTTGAAAAACGCGAAAGTCATTTAATTTAAAAAAAAGAACAAAGTGGGGATGACACTTTGTTCTTTTTTTATGCTTGATTTAATTTTTTGATTTCAGGAATTCTTTGAAGTGCTGGCACTAGTAACATTGTGATCATGATACGAAGAGGGATTTCAAAGACTTTAAACCATCTTCCTGCTGCATATTGAGCCCAAAATGGGACATGGAAGTAGATTTGAATGAGAAGTGGTGTAAAGATGAAAGTGCCAAACAACATGATGATGGTAGTAGCTATGCTGACATAGACCCAATCCTTTTTATTGGTTGTTGACAATGGTTTCCGGTAGAAGAAAAAACCATACAAGAGGCCCTGAACGGCCTCCATTAGTGTCCACCAAATGATGAAATTACCTGACCCACTGGCTAGGTTATCAACCACATCAACTAGGGCTAGGGAAATAAAAGCCCAAATTGGGCCAGCAATCATGCCAATCATGGTATTTCCGATAAAGGCAAAACTAATAACCAATTGTTGCGGAATAACTGGTATTGAAAATTTACTAATGACTAGGGTTAAGGCAATTAGCATTGCGATAGATACTAGACGTTGAACGGACAGTTTTGGTCCATTAAAAATAGGTGACATATAAGGCTCCTTTATATAAAATGGGAGCTGTTAACTAAGTAACAGCGGATGCAATGATTTACCGCGCTAAAAGCTTCGTTATGTGACGACATCCCATTCACATACACTTGACGCAAATCATCTACTCTGTTAGAAAGTCATCAAAAACTTTCTAGGAAGGATTATAGCATAAGTTGATTCAATTGAAAATCTCCTCACTTTCCATGTGAAATATGATATAATAGGAGTAACATTTTTTGTCACTGAAAAAAAGGAATAATTATGAAACTATCATTACACGAAGTTGCCAAAGTTGTGGAGGCTCAGAATTCTATTTCCGAATTCGAAGACGTTCCCCTGTATCAAATTGAATTTGATAGCCGTAAAATTGAGAAAGGCGATCTTTTTCTTCCCTTAAAAGGGGTCATGGATGGTCACGATTATATTGAAAAGGCCTTTGAAAATGGGGCTGCCGCAACTTTTTCTGAGAAAGTTATTGAAGGTAGACCTTACGTTTTGGTCAAAGATTGTTTAAAGGCTTTCCAACAACTGGCCCATTATTACATTGAAAAAATGCGTCTTGATGTTATTGCAGTTACAGGATCTAATGGTAAAACCTCTACCAAGGATATGATTGAAGCAGTTCTCGCAACGACTTATAAAACGTATAAAACACAAGGTAACTACAATAACGAAATTGGTTTGCCTTACACCATTTTCCATATGCCAGATGATACTGAAAAAATTGTTCTGGAGATGGGGCAAGACCATATGGGTGATATCAAACTGCTTTCAGAAATTGCTGAGCCTCACATTGCTGTAGTGACGCTTATTGGTGAAGCCCACTTAGAATTCTTTGGTAGTCGTGAAAAAATTGCTGAAGGAAAAATGCAAATCACTGAAGGCATGGATTCTCATGGTATCTTATTAGCGCCAGGTGATCCAATTGTTGATCCTTATTTGCCTGAAAATCAAATGGTTATTCGTTTTGGTGACCAACAAGAAATCTATGTTAAAGACATTCAAGAAAACAAAAACAGCCTAACCTTTACAACAAATGTTTTAGACAAAGCTGTTACCTTACCACTATCAGGTAAATACAATGCAACCAATGCCATGTTGGCAGCTTATGTCGGTAAACTCTTAGCAGTTGCTGAGGAAGACATTATCGAAGCTCTTGAAAATGTTCAACTGACAAAAAACCGTACAGAGTGGAAAGTGGCAGCAAATGGAGCAGATATCTTATCTGATGTTTATAACGCAAATCCAACTGCTATGCGATTAATCTTAGAAACTTTTGCCCAAATTGATGCCAATAAAGATGGTAAAAAAATTGCTGTCTTAGCTGATATGAAAGAGTTAGGACCAACATCAGTAGACTTACATAAACAGTTGATAACAGCTCTAAATCCAGATCAAATCCAAGACTTAATTTTCTATGGTGACGATATTGAAGGTTTAGCGCAATTAGCTAGTCAAATGTATCCAATCGGCAAAGTTTATTTCTTTAAGAAGACAGATGAGATTGATCAATTTGATCAAATGAAGCAACATCTTAAAGAAATCCTAGGAAGCCATGACCAAATACTTCTAAAAGGCAGTAATTCAATGAATTTGGCCCAACTTGTCCAAGACTTAGTCTAATGTTCAAAAGTCGTAAACTCCTTATGATTATGAGTTTGCCCGCCATCTTGTCCTCAAAGCAAGATTAGGGTATAATGAAAAAATCAAGAAAGGAGCTTTATGACTTTTTTTGCTTTGCAACCAAGTGGAATCCCTCAAGTACCCCTTAGTTTCTATCTGCTTACACTTGCTTTGATTCCTATATTACTTTATTTAACCATCCGTTATTATCAAAAAGCCAGTTATCGTCATTTCTTTTTAGTCCTTCAATTAACACTATTAGTGACCCTTTATGGCTGGTATATCCTTAAAGGTTTCCCCTTCAACGAAGCCCTACCTTTATATCATTGTCGAATGGGTATGTTAGCCATTTTTCTACTTCCGAATAAGACTAAAGCAAAACAATTGTTCATGTTTTTAGGAGTTGGTGGACCAATCCTTGCTTTATTATCGCCGGATCTCTACCCTTATCCAATGACCCATGCCACAAATATTGCCTTTTATTTAGCTCACTACGCCTTAATGGTCAATGCTTTAACCTATCTCTTAATGCATTATCAACCCCAATTGAGCTCTGTGAGATTTAACCTAACCTTTTTAGCCTCCCTCAACCTAAGCTTGATTTTGGTCAATCTTCTAACAAAGGGCAATTATGGTTTTGTTATGAATTCACCCCTAATCCATAGTCACAATCTGATTTTTAATTTTACGGCACTCACGCTTGTCTTGACACTTTTAGCAAAGCTAGTAGAATTAGCCTACCAGCGCTATTTGATGACAGAAGAAGTCCTGATTCCGATTGGCAAAGGATAGTCATTGCTAAAGCCTTTAAATTCCGATATAATAAAAGAGTTGTCGAAATTTCAACTCTTTTTTGATAGAAAGAGATGAAGGACTAGACCTATGTATAAAAAGATATCAGTTGCATGAACGACGCCAAATGATCATAAAATTGAAGCCTAAGTATGTAAGGAAGAGCTATGTCAATACAAGAAGAAATTAAAAAAAGACGCACATTTGCCATCATCAGTCACCCGGATGCTGGTAAAACAACAATTACTGAGCAATTGCTCTATTTTGGTGGTGAAATCCGTGAAGCCGGTACTGTAAAAGGTAAGAAAACTGGAACCTTTGCTAAGTCCGACTGGATGGATATTGAAAAACAAAGGGGAATTTCTGTTACATCATCTGTGATGCAGTTTGATTATGCAGGCAAACGGGTTAATATCCTTGATACTCCAGGGCATGAGGACTTCTCAGAAGATACCTACCGTACCCTTATGGCAGTAGATGCTGCTGTCATGGTTGTTGACTCAGCCAAAGGGATTGAGGCACAGACTAAAAAACTTTTTGAAGTTGTTAAACACCGTGGTATTCCGGTTTTCACCTTCATTAATAAATTAGACCGTGATGGACGTGAGCCCCTTGAACTATTAGAAGAATTAGAAGAAGTACTCGGTATTGCCTCTTACCCAATGAACTGGCCGATTGGTATGGGAAGAGCCTTTGAGGGACTCTATGATCTTCATAACCAAAGACTTGAACTGTATAAGGGTGATCAACGCTTTGCCGCATTTGATGAAGGGGCTAAGCTCTTTGCCAATAATCCCTTTTATGAACAAGTTCTTGACGATATCGAGTTACTCCAAGAAGCGGGAAATGAATTCTCACCGGAAGCTATTCTTGCTGGTGAATTAACACCTGTCTTTTTCGGCTCAGCCCTAACTAATTTTGGTGTTCAAACCTTCCTTGATACCTTCTTAGAATTTGCTCCAGAGCCACATGGCCATAAAACAACAGAAGAAAAAGTTATTGATCCTTTAGATAAAGATTTCTCTGGTTTTGTCTTCAAAATCCAAGCCAATATGGACCCTCGTCACCGTGACCGGATTGCCTTTGTTCGGATTGTTTCAGGTGAATTTATAAAAGGAATGGGCGTTAACTTAAGTCGTACAGGTAAAGGTGTTAAACTTTCCAATGTGACGCAGTTTATGGCGGAGTCTCGTGAGAATGTTCAAAATGCCGTTGCAGGCGATATTATCGGGGTTTATGATACTGGGACTTACCAAGTTGGTGATACCTTAACCGTTGGTAAAAACAAGTTTGAATTTGAGCCACTCCCAACCTTTACTCCAGAAATCTTTATGAAGGTTTCTGCTAAAAATGTAATGAAACAAAAATCATTCCACAAAGGAATGGAACAATTGGTACAAGAAGGCGCAATCCAACTTTACAAAAATTACCAAACTGGTGAGTATATGTTGGGGGCTGTCGGACAATTGCAGTTTGAAGTCTTCAAACACCGCATGGAAGGCGAATACAATGCTGAAGTCGTAATGACACCTATGGGTAAGAAAACAGTTCGCTGGATTAAAGAAGAAGACCTAGATCAACGCATGTCTTCAAGTCGAAATATTTTAGCTAAGGACCGCTTTGATCAACCAGTGTTCCTATTTGAAAATGATTTCGCCCTTCGTTGGTTTGCGGATAAATATCCAGATGTTCAATTAGAAGAAAAAATGTAAACATATTAAAAGCTAAACAGTCAGGTTTAGCTTTTTTGTGTCATTAAATTACTTATAAGTAACTTTTGTTACAATAATGTTACTAAAGTATTGCAGATTAATTTTTTAAGTGCTATAATGAAAATGAAATAAAGATAAAAAGACATTTGGAGTCCTATTATGAAAAAGAGATTAGTTATTGCACTTTCAGTACTTGGAATAATGTTAAGCCTATTTTTCGCTTTTAAAATGCTGTCCTCGAATTCTCAAGAGACGGAGGCTAAAAAAGAATTTGGTCAAACCCAAGTTAAAAAAGCAAAACCCATAAAAGAAAAAGCAAGCGAAAGTGAAGATAAGACAAAGTCTTCTAAATCTGAAACAATTAATACTAGTCAACAAAACACAAGTCAAACCGATCAGCCTCAGAGTCAAGAAAGCAGTAGCCAATCTACAAGCCCTTCTAATGAGACAGTAAATGAAAATGTTAGTTCAGTGCAAACCTTGCTAAAAAGTTTACAAAAACAGGACTATTCCCCAATTGCAGGAACCTGGAAAAATGATTTAGGGGAAGTCTTAATTATTGCTGCTGACGGCAGTTTCACACTTGACTACAAACAGACGGATGGTACAGTAACTAGAGGTCAAGACAAAATTGGTAATGGATATATCCATGAAAATTGTTACCTTGCTAGTATAACGGGGGCAGGCTTATTGGTTACACCAGCTGGAGTGAAAAATGCCCATATAGGTACTGTCTATAATCAAGATTCCATCACAATGGGGCAATCCATAGAAGCTGATAAACATCCATTTTTTAAACAGTAATGGAGAGAAGTCCTATTTGAAAATAAAACAATAGGATAATAAGGAGCGAAAAAATGAAAAAGAAAATTATGATTAGTGCAGTAGTTCTAACATTGGCGTGTTCAAGTATTCTTTGCCTTGGTCAAGATCAAGAGAGTGCTCAAGAACAATTCAACAACAAAGCTATTCCAGTCAGTTATCAAAAAGCCGCAAGTAAAGCAGGTGTAAAGGATAGTCAAAAAGTTGACGGTAAAAAAGCTACAACTTCCAGTCTTCAAAATAATATTATTCTCCCACAAGTAGAGCAAGTTGTAGCAGACCAAGGCTCAGAAAATCAAACTCTAAATAGCGAGACTGTTAGTCAAGCAAATGTTGTTTCAGAAAAAACTACTATAGATACCTCCACAGTTGTAGTACCAGAAACGAAGCCAAGTGGAATTGCTGAAAAGGCACAAACAAATGCAAGTGCCGAAACTAGCACAACTAGTCAAAGCCAAGATGTGGCAGATAAATCTCTTGTTACACCAACCCTTTTACCAATACCTGCTGCTTTGGTTGGGACTTGGAGTGTTCAGCCAGATCCTGATTGGTTAGTAACAATTACGATCTCAGCAGATGGAACTGTTACACGGGTAGACAAGTCGTCAGGATATGTCCATTATGCTCAACCTCAAACTGCCTATTTTAATGGTGTTTATGATCGTGGCAATGGCTACTATGAGTTAGTCGGTAATAATGGCTATAACCAAGCAATTATGATTCCTGGCGGTATTGGTGGGGCTAATATCAAATATACCTTTGGTTTCCAACTGCAAGGAACAAGTCTTGTTCCAGTTTTGTGGCAAACAGGTAACAATTCGGAATTTGACTATTCTTATCCCTTAGGTGGTATAAGCCTTGTAAAACAATAAGAAAAGAAAGACTTCCCTTTGGAAGTCTTTCTTTTCTTATATAAGTCCGTAATGTTTTAAGCCGAAGGCGATACCGTCTTCTGTATTTTTATGGGTGATAAACTCCGCTAATTCTTTCAGTTGAGGGATTGCATTTTCCATTGCAACTGGATGGTCAACAGCCTTGAGCAGGTCCAAATCATTGCCTCCATCCCCAAATCCATATGTCGGGACATCATCTAAGTTCAAAGCACGTTTGATAATATTAACGCCTGTACCTTTGTTAAATCCTTTTTTTACGACGTCTATTGAATAGGGACTATTCCTTAAAAAACGAAGATTAGGAACTGCTTCAACGTAAAGATGGTCGTTTTCTTTGTTGGAACCACCAACAAGGACCATATTGATGTCTACATCTAAGTAGTAGCTAGGGTCGGTTCGGGGGATTGGGCCGTGGAAATAGTTGAAGTGACCAATTAAGCCTGGTGATTGTCCAGCTAATACCAGCTCACCTGGGGTATAGTAAGCAATGCTCTCTCCTAAGCTACGGGCCAACTCCAATGTTTTTGTGATATCGTCATTATCAATTGTTTCTGAAAAAATAATCTCATTGTTAACTTGAACTACCATACCATTGAGCATGGCTACTGAATTGATACCAGATTCTTCCAAGACATTTTCTAATTCTAAAATAGAACGGCCAGTAGCGATAACTGGAAGATAGCCATTGGCACGAAGTTGGTCTAATGCTTGTCGATTTTCAGAAGAAACATGAGATGAAGCATCAAGTAGTGTCCCGTCTAAGTCAAAAAAAACAATTCCCTTATAGTTCATAAATTCTTACCATTATATTTTCTATTAATTTTAGTAAAATCACTTTACTCTTAGGTCTATTTTACCATGACTTTTGTAAAAACACTTTCATGAGGTCTTTCCTATCTTTTTAGATTAAATTGTGTTAAAATAGTTTAGTTGTTAATTGAACGACAGAACTATAAAGGCTTATAAGGCAGCTTCGCACTGCTTTTTTAGAAAAGAGAAACATTTGAAATTTACAGAATTAAACTTATCAGAAGACATCCAATCAGCTGTTGTAACAGCAGGTTTTGAACAAGCATCTCCAATCCAAGAGATGACAATTCCACTAGCATTAGAAGGAAAAGATGTCATTGGTCAAGCACAAACAGGAACTGGTAAAACAGCTGCTTTTGGACTTCCAACCTTGAATAAGATCCGCACGGATGAAAATATTATCCAAGCACTTGTTATTGCACCAACTCGTGAACTTGCTGTTCAGAGTCAGGAAGAACTCTTCCGTTTCGGTCGTGATAAAGGTGTTAAAGTCCGCTCAGTATACGGTGGTGCAAGTATTGACAAACAAATTAAAGCCCTAAAATCAGGTGCTCATATTGTTGTAGGTACTCCAGGTCGTTTGCTTGACTTGATTAAACGTAAAGCATTAAAACTTGACCATGTTGAAACACTTATCCTTGATGAAGCTGACGAAATGCTTAACATGGGCTTCTTAGAAGACATTGAAGCAATTATCAGCCGCGTTCCTGCTGAACGCCAAACCCTGCTCTTTTCTGCAACTATGCCAGCTCCAATTAAACAAATTGGCGTTAAGTTCATGAAAAATCCAGAGCATGTCCAAATTAAAAATAAAGAATTAACCAACGTTAATGTTGAACAATATTACGTTCTTGTTAAGGAACAAGAAAAATTTGATACTATGACACGATTGATGGACGTTGATCAACCAGAACTTTCAATAGTTTTTGGTCGTACAAAACGTCGTGTCGATGAAATTACACGTGGTTTGAAATTACGTGGTTTCCGTGCAGAAGGTATCCATGGTGACCTTGATCAGAATAAACGTTTACGCGTTATTCGTGATTTCAAAGGGGACCAAGTTGATATCTTGGTAGCAACAGACGTTGCTGCGCGTGGATTAGACATTTCAAACGTAACTCACGTTTATAACTATGATATTACACAGGATCCAGAAAGCTATGTTCACCGTATTGGACGTACTGGACGGGCTGGTAAATCAGGGGAATCAATCACATTCGTTTCACCAAACGAAATGGGTTACTTGAGTATGATTGAAAACCTCACTAAGAAACAAATGAAACCACTTAAACCAGCAACTGCTGAAGAAGCTTTCCAAGCTAAAAAGAAAGTGGCACTTAAAAAGATTGAACGTGATTTCGCAGACGAAACGATTCGTTCAAACTTTGATAAATTTAAAGGCGATGCAATCCAACTTGCCTCTGAATTTACACCTGAAGAGTTAGCTTTATACATCTTAAGCTTAACTGTCCAAGATCCAGCTGACCAACCAGAAGTTGAGATTGCTCGTGAAAAACCATTACCATTTAAATATGTTGGTGGTGGCCATGGTGGTGGTAAAAAATCAGCTAAAGGTGGTCGTGGACGCGACAATCGTCGTGGTGGTGGTCGTGATGGTGAACGTCGTGGAGGCGGTTACCGTGGTAAACGTGATGACCGTCGTAAAGATAAACGCGACGAAAACGGTGGTGGACGTGACTTCAAACGTAAACCAAAACGTAATGCGAATGAATTCTTAAATAAAGATAAAAAATCAAATAAAAAAGATTCAGGGTTTGTCATTCGTCATAAAGGTGAATAATAAAAAAAGGAGTTGAATTCGTTTTCAACTCCTTTTTTTCTTGGTCTTTCATATCTTTTTAAGAGAGAATTTGTTATAATGGTGCCAACCATTTTTGGTATTTTTAATGAAAATTAGGAGGACGATTGGATGTCTAATGCCAATCACCCGTCTTTTGATAAAGCTACAAAAGCCGGATTTGTAATCGCACTCGGAATTGTATATGGAGATATAGGAACAAGTCCCCTCTATACCATGCAGTCATTAGTTGAGAACCAGGGTGGTTTGACACAAATGTCTGAACAATTCATTCTAGGTTCAGTTTCACTCATTATTTGGACATTGACCTTAATTACAACTGTTAAATATGTTTGGATTGCTTTGAAAGCTGATAACCATCACGAAGGTGGAATTTTCTCACTTTATACTTTGGTTCGAAAAATGTCCAAATGGTTAATTCTACCAGCAATGATTGGTGGAGCTACCTTGCTATCAGATGGGGCTCTAACGCCAGCAGTGACAGTTACCTCTGCCATTGAAGGTCTAAAGGCAGTACCTGGAATAGAAACTATTTATAATAATCAAACCAACGTTATCATAACCACATTAGTAATAATCTTAATGCTATTTAGTATCCAACGATTTGGAACCAGTTTGATCGGTAAATTATTTGGTCCGGTTATGTTAGTTTGGTTCACTTTTCTTGGCGTTATGGGTCTAATTAACAGTTTAGGACACTTGGAAATTTTCAGGGCAATTAATCCTTACTACGCACTCCATTTATTAATGAGCCCAGAAAACCATAGGGGAATCTTTATCTTAGGATCTATTTTCCTTGCTACCACAGGAGCAGAAGCCCTTTATTCTGATTTAGGACACGTTGGTCGGGGGAATATCTATGTCAGCTGGCCTTTTGTAAAAGCCTGTATCGTCTTATCTTATTGCGGACAGGGTGCTTGGATTTTAGCCAATAAAAATAGTGGCATTGAATTAAATCCCTTCTTTGCAAGCGTCCCAGAAAACTTCCGGGTTTACGCCGTGATTCTTGCCACAATGGCAGCCATAATTGCATCGCAAGCATTAATTACGGGGTCATTTACCCTAGTTGCGGAAGCAATGCGCTTGAAAATTTTCCCACTCTTTAGAGTTACCTATCCGGGTGAGAATTTAGGACAATTATACATTCCAGTAATTAACTGGGTCTTGTTCTTAATCACATCAAGTACAGTTCTTTATTTCCGAAATTCAGCACATATGGAATCTGCATATGGTCTAGCCATTACGATTACCATGTTAATGACAACCATCCTCTTAAATTATTATTTAATCAAACGAGGAATGAAGTCAATGTTGGCACATTTAGCCATGTCATTCTTCGCCATTATCGAGTTTATCTTCTTCTGGGCATCAGCCGTTAAATTCCTTCATGGTGGCTATGTTGTTGTTATCATTGCTTTGACTATTATTTCCCTTATGTTCATCTGGCATCGTGGAACAAAAATTGTCTTCAAGTATGTTAAGTCACTTAACCTTTTGGACTACCGTGATCAAATTAAAGCTCTTCGTGATGACACATCAATTGATTTGTACCAAACTAATGTTGTCTATTTAACTAACCGTATTAAAGATAACATGATTGATAAATCCATTCTCTATTCTATCTTAGACAAACGACCAAAACGAGCTAAAGTTTATTGGTTTGTGAATGTAAAAGTTACAGATGAACCCTATACAGCTAAATATAAGGTTGATATGATGGATACGGATTATATGGTTAAAGTAGAACTTTACCTTGGCTTTAGAATGCCTCAAACCGTTCCTCGTTATCTAAGAACCATTGTTCAAGATTTGATGGAAAGTGGTCGCTTGCCAAAACAAGTTCAGGAATATTCAATCTCACCAGGACGTGAAGTAGGAGATTTCCGCTTTGTCATCATTGAAGAACGGGTCTCTCAAGCTAGACAATTGACTGGTTTCGAACGTTTCATTATGCAAACCAAATCAAGTATCAAACACTTTACAGCAACACCTACCCGTTGGTTTGGCTTACAATATTCTGAAGTTAAGGTTGAGTTAGTTCCATTAATACTTTCAGATATTTTAAAACTCCCAATCAAAGAAGTCAAAGAAGTCGAAGTAAAACCTGAAACAGTATAATCTAAAAGACATGAGAATTGTTCTCATGTCTTTATTTCTTGGATTAAGAATGTTATTTTTTTAGATGCTCTTTGATATAATCTAATTTTTGTTGACGTGTTTTCCGTTTTTTGAAGAGTGCTTCGGCGCTCATGGCTTCTTGTTTATTTGGAAAAGATTCACTATAAATAAGGTTAACAGGTAAACGAGCACGGGTGTATTTTGCCCCTTTGCCAGCATTGTGCTTTTTCAATCTATTTTCTAAATCAGTAGTATAACCAGTATAAAGTGTTCCATCGGCACACTCTAATACGTACATATATGCTTCCTTATCTGTCATGACTAAAAGCCTTTTTGATTAATAAAAAGAGAGCTTGCAAGGCCAAGATAATGAAATAGCAGATAAACCAGACTAATTCGGTGACCATTTTTGCAGCCGTTGTTTGAATGGCACCAGAACCATCTGTATTACGAAACCATAAAAAAAGTGCAACAATGACAACTAAGCAAAATAAGATGAGGTTACCGAGGAGGAAATTTTTTTTCATAGGTTTTTACTTTCTTTTTCATTTTCATGTGAACCAAAATAAATCCGCTTAATTTGATCAGTGTAGTCTCCATTGTCTTGGTGAACAATCAGTGGTGGTAGAATTATTAATCCATCAATAGAGCCGTCTTTGATGGCTTCAATTAAGAGCATATTAGCATCATTTCCCACTTTGGGATAAACAAATTGAATGCGTTTGGGAGCTAAGCCATATTGTCTTAAACAATCTAGAATATCAATGAAACGGTCGGGGCGATGAACCATAGCCAAACGACCATTAGATTTCAGTGCGTGTCGACTGATTTGACAAATTTCTTCTAAATTTGTAGTAATTTCATGTCGAGCCAAAAGATAATGCTCAGAGAGATTTTTTTTAGATGTTTCACTAGCTTTGAAATAAGGTGGATTACAAAGAATTAAATCAACTCCTGATCTAGGAACGTAATCAAGGAGATTTTTTAAATCATCACGGACCATCGAAACTTGTTCTTCTAATTGATTGAGTTTGATGGAGCGTTGGGCCATATCAGCAAGTCTTTCTTGGATTTCAACTTCCACGATTCGTGCTCGCGTTTGTTGACTAGCAAAAAGGCCAATGGCCCCGTTTCCTGAACAAAGGTCGACGATTAATCCTCTGCTAGGTATTTTTGGAAAACGGGAGAGGAGGACACTATCTATAGAATAAGAAAAAACATCTTTATTTTGAATTATTTTAACTTGGTCTGAATAAAGTTGGTCAATGCGCTCGCCAGTTTTTAAAAGATTTTCATTCATAGCCTTATTATAGCAGAAAAAGGATATGATAGAAATGCTTTGCTTAGTATCCTCTAGAGCTTTGCATGTTTGATTAGGTTGACATTCATTAGTTTCGTGATACAATAAATAAAGTCAAATCGATTAAAGGAGATTCAGGTGTTTTACGCTTATTTACGAGGACTTGTTGTCTTTATTTTATGGGTTGTGAATGGCAATGCCCATTATCACAATGAAGAAAATATTTTGGATAAGGATGAAAATTATATCTTGGTAGCACCCCATCGGACCTTTTGGGATCCTGTTTATATGGCTTTT
Source organism: Streptococcus bovimastitidis (assembly GCF_001885095.1). Classification (GTDB taxonomy): domain Bacteria; phylum Bacillota; class Bacilli; order Lactobacillales; family Streptococcaceae; genus Streptococcus; species Streptococcus bovimastitidis. The sequence goes on from NZ_LZDD01000001.1 coordinate 156,072, forward strand.
GCTGCCCGTCCTAAGCAATTTATTTTTATGGCTAAAAAAGAGTTATTTACCAATCGCCTTTTTGCTTGGTGGATCAAAATGTGTGGTGCTTTTCCAATTGATCGTGAAAACCCATCGCCGGATGCCATTCGTTATCCCGTCAACGTTTTGAAAAAGAAAGACCGGTCCTTGGTCATGTTTCCCAGTGGTAGTCGTCATTCTCAAGATGTTAAAGGTGGCGTTGCGGTTATTGCTAAAATGGCAAAAGTTAAAATTATGCCAGCAGCCTACACTGGACCAATGACGCTCAAAGGATTAATTGCTGGAGAGCGCGTGGACATGAATTTTGGTCATCCGATTGATATTTCGGATATTAAACGCATGAATGATGAAGGAATTGTTGAAGTTGCTAACCGAATTCAAACGGAATTTAACCGCTTAGATGCTGAGAATGCACCTTATCAAACAGGAAAAAAACGTAACATTTTAACCTATCTCTATCGTATCCCACTTGCTTTGGTGCTGATTATCGTACTCTTACTAACTCTCATCTTTACCTTTATTGCAAGTTTTGTTTGGGATCCTGATAAACATAAAGCTTAAAAATATCCTCTTGGATATTTTTTTTGATTTTCGGAGATTATTTTCCAAAAAAGTCGAATAATATAGTGAGGTGAAAAAATGTTAGATAAACTATTAGCTTTAAAAGATAGATATCCTGAAATCTTTAATTGGACCAATTTATTAACTGTCTTCTTAAGTTTAGCTTTACTAGTCACTTTGGGTCTTTTCTTTTTTGGGGACAATAGCTCCCTAGAAAAGAAAACTTCTAATGTCAATTTTGATACTGTAGCCAAAAGTAGCGAGGCATCAGCTGAGCTAGCAGAATCAAAAGTAAGGACTGATAAGACGACTATTCAAGAAATTGTGGTTGATTTAAAAGGGGCTGTTAAGAAAGAAGGGGTATACCACCTGCCACTTGAAAGCCGTGTTGCTGATTTAATTGAAATGGCAGGAGGACTCTTGGAGTCAGCTGAACCAAAGGCTATTAATTTAGCTCAGAAATTAAGTGATGGATCGGTTATTTATGTGGCTCAAAAAGGGGAAGCAAAAGCAGTAAATCTTACGGAAAATTTATCTTCCGAATCGTCTCAAGCAGAAGTTGGAAAAGGCAAGGTTAATATTAATAGAGCTAGTATTGATGATTTGCAAAAGATTCCTGGTATTGGTGAAAAGAGAGCACAAGAAATCATCGAGGCACGAGAAGCTGTTGGCGGATTTAAGAAACTGGAGGACCTTTTGAAAATTTCAGGAATTGGAAAAAAGACTATAGAAAAGTTGAAAAATGAAATCAGTCTTGACTAAGCAGTTTCCTATACCACTTATTCATTTCATTTACCTGTTTTTATTGGGCTTTTACAGTTTTCATTTTCCAAGTTGGCCTTTGTTTCTTGTAGATTTACTAGCAATTTATCATTTGATCAGAAATTATCCTAAGTTATTTTTTAAAATTATCTGTCTCCTTATTTTTGTAATGGGCTATTTTTTTCTGCAAGAAGTGAATGAGCAAAAAGCAATGAATAAGCAAGTTATAAATCCTAGTCAGGTTCGCTTAATACCAGATAGTCTTTCCATAAATGGTGATTCCATATCATTTACAGCTTCTGATAATAATGACAATTATTATAAAATCTTTTATCGAATGAAAAGTAAGAATGAAGCGGATTTTTTTAAACGCAATTCTGATTATCTATTAATTTCTGCAGCTATTAAACTTGAAAAAGCTGAACAAATGCGAAATTTTAGAGGCTTTGACTATAGGGAATTTTTAAAAAAACTAGGGATATATAGGGTCGCTCGTATAAGTGACATTAGAAGTATAAAAATTTCAAAAGCAAATTCTATTTTTGAGCGTTTAAGAAAGTGGAGACGACAAGGAATTGTTCTTTGCCAAACACAATTTCCAAAGCCCATGTCTGATTACATGACGGGGTTATTATTTGGTTATCTGGATAAATCATTTGGTCAAATGACCCAGATTTATAGTCAATTAGGAATCATTCATCTTTTTGCTTTATCAGGAATGCAAGTTTCTTTTTTTCTCAATCTATTTCGAAGAGTCCTCGTCATTAGTGGTATTCCAAAGGACCATTTTCCCTATTTTGATTTACCCTTTTCCATCGTTTATGCTTTTTTAACTGGATTAAGCGTTTCTGTTATTAGAAGTTTGCTGCAAAGAAATTTAAGAAATTTCCATGTTAAAGGTTTAGATAATCTATCACTGGCCTTCCTCCTCATGTTTTTTTTTCAACCCAATTTTCTACACAGTATTGGCGGCATCCTTTCTTTTGCTTACGCCTTTTTCATCACAATTATCAGCTGTGATCATTATGAAGGGAAGAAACGAATCCTTGTTGAAACGATTGTTCTTAGTATTTGCCTCTTACCTTTCTTAATTGTATACTTTGGTCAGTTTAACCCCGTAGCTATTCTGTTGACAGCGGTCTTTTCCCTACTCTTTGATAGTCTCATTCTACCCGTTCTCTGCCTGGCTTTTCTCTTAACCCCTATTTTTAAGCTCAGCTCTTTGAATCCCTTATTTATGTTAATGGAAAGGTTAGTTATCAGCTTAGGACAAATTTTTAGCAAAGCTATTATTTTTGGAAAACCTAATAGCTTTCAATTTCTACTTTTAATCTTTCTACTAGGCTCCTTTTTGCACTTCATGAAAGAGTTTAGGAAGACTATTGGGATAGGATTAGTCATTTTATGTTTATCATTTAGCATCAAGCTGCCATTTACAAATGAAGTAACCATAGTTGATATTGGTCAAGGAGATAGTATATTGATACGGGATATTCGTAATCGAACTATTTTAATTGACGTCGGAGGAAGTCAACATTTCCAAGGGAACGAGGCATGGCAGAAGAAGTTTCAAGAAGCAAATGCTGAGGGAACGCTAATACCCTATCTAAAAAGCCGAGGTATCAGTAAAATAGATCAACTGGTTTTGACGCATACTGATAATGATCATGTTGGAGATATGGAAGCTGTAGCAAGACATATTAATATTAAAGAGATTTTAGTCAGTCAGGGAAGTTTAAAGAATGGTGCTTTTCTTTCAAGGCTTAAAAAAATAAAAGTTCCAACAAGTGTCGTCAAAGCAGGTGACCGCTTGCCAATTATGGGTTCTTATTTACAGGTTTTATACCCTTGGAAAATTGGTGATGGCAAAAATAATGACTCGATTACTCTTTATGGACAATTACTCGATAAAAACTTTCTTTTTACGGGTGATTTAGAAGCTGAAGGTGAAGAGGATATTATGGAGAAATACCCCAACTTACCAGTAGACATTTTGAAAGCAGGTCATCATGGTTCAAAAGGTTCCTCTTCTAAGGCTTTTCTTAAACATATTTCAGCAAAAGTAGCTTTGGTTTCAGCTGGGAAAAATAATCACTTTCATCATCCACATCCGGATACCTTAGAGCGATTTAGAGAAAGAGAAATGACAGTTTATCGAACGGATCAACAGGGGGCTATTCGTTTTTCTGGTTGGAAGCAGTGGCAAGTGCAAACTTGCCACTAAGTCCTTACATCAATTTTGATAAGTTGAAGGACGGTGCATAAAATAGCCAATAATTTTGATATAATAAGGATATGATTGCAATTGAAAAATTAAGAAAATTGTCTAAAGAAAATTTAGAATTGATTACCCTGGTGACTGGTGAAGATATCGGTCAATACAGTCAGATAAAAGAAAAACTACTGGAAACAATTGGCTATGAAAATGATGATTTAGCCTATTCCTATTTTGATATGTCTGAGGGTGTCTATCAAGATGCTGAAATGGACCTTTTGAGTCTCCCTTTTTTTGCGGATGCCAAGATTGTTATTTTTGACCAACTTTTAGATATAACCACACAAAAAAAGAACTATCTGAAAGAGCAAGAACTTAAAGCCTTGGAAGCTTATCTGGAAAATCCTTTGGAAACCACACGCCTGATTATTTTTGCTCCAGGTAAATTGGATGGAAAAAGACGGATTGTTAAGCTACTAAAAAGAGATGGTCAGATATTTGAAGCAAATCCCTTAAAAGAGCAGGAATTAAAGTCTTATTTTCAATCTTATGGAAATGAATTAGGTTTAAGCTTTGATAGTGGTGTTTTTGATTGTTTATTAGCTAAAGCTAACGGTGATTTTAGTCAGATGGTCAAAAATTTAAGGTTTTTAACTTCTTATAAAAAAGATGGTCATATAACCTTGATGGATATTGAAGAAGCGATACCTAAGACTTTACAAGATAATATTTTTGATTTATCGCGGTTCTTGATTCAAAAAGAAAGTACTCAGGTTACTGATTTGGTTCATGACTTAAGACTTGCAGGTGAAGATGAAGTCAAATTAATCGCTATTTTATTAGGACAATTCCGTCTATTTCTGCAAATTGCTATTTTACAGAAGCAAGGAAAGAATGAACAGGCCATTGTTCAAACCTTGTCTGATTTAATAGGACGAAAAGTTAATCCTTTCCAAGTTAAATATGCCCTGAGAGATTCCCGCCAACTCAGTTTAAGTTTTTTGAAGAAATGCGTGCATACCCTGATTGAGACGGATTATCAGATCAAATCGGGTGTCAATGATAAGACCTATTTATTTGATTTAGCCATGCTTAAAATCATGGTTGATTGACGATTTAGAAAGTCTGTCCTACAGCTAAAAATGACCAGTTTACCATTAATCAAAATAGTTGAAAGCTCTATCAAATTGCGTTACTATAGACTTATCAAATAAAGGAAAAGAGGAATACCTAATGGCTATTATTTTACCTGAACTTCCATACGCATATGATGCACTTGAACCACAATTTGACAAAGAGACTATGACTCTTCACCATGATAAACACCATGCAACTTATGTTGCAAATGCAAATGCAGCTTTAGAAAAACATCCTGAATTAGGCGACAATGTTGAAGAACTTTTAGCAAATGTTGACGCTATTCCTGAAGATATCCGTCAAGCATTAATTAACAATGGTGGTGGACACCTTAACCACGCTCTTTTCTGGGAATTATTATCACCTGAAAAAACTGAAATCACTAGCGATGTTGCATCTGCTATTGATCAAGCATTTGGTTCATTTGATGCTTTTAAAGAAGCTTTCACAGCTGCAGCAACTGGCCGTTTCGGTTCTGGTTGGGCATGGTTAGTTGTTAATGGAGAAGGTAAACTCGAAGTTATCTCAACTGCAAACCAAGATACACCTATTTCACAAGGTAAGAAACCTATCTTAGGTCTTGATGTTTGGGAACATGCTTACTACCTCAACTACCGTAATGTACGTCCAAACTACATCAAAGCTTTCTTTGAAATTATCAACTGGAATAAAGTTGATGAATTATATCAAGCAGCAAAAGCATAAGAAGAAGTTTTGCAAAACTATTGAAACTGATCCTCAGGGTCAGTTTTTTTCTACTCTGTGTGAATGACAACATGATTTATTTCCACTTGAAGGTAACTGATTTCTTTCAGTTTTGCATTTTTGAAATAATAGTCTCATCAAAATTAAATAAAAGAAAAAAATCTAAATTTTTTAATCAAAGATAACTATAAGATTTTATTATGATTTGAAAAAACCATAAAAGAAGAGTTTTGTAATCAAAATGACATAATAATGTCGGAAATTTGAAACAAAGCCTTGCTTTTTTATTAAATTAATATAAAATATAATTATAGGAGATGAGATTGTGCGTGATAGAAGATTTTTTGGGTTGCCAGAAACTGTAAAAATCGTTGTTTTAGCTATACTAGCTCTTTTTTTAGGTTTAGTTGTAACTGTTTCAGCTTTAGAAAAAGGCAAAGTCCATTCACATAAAGATGAAGTAAAAAAAGTTATTAAGAAAAAAGAAAAGCCCATAGAAAAATCTGCGGAGGCTAAAAAGGCAGTTATGGATGCTGATTTAGCGCGGATGGATTCTTTAGGTTTATATTATGAATACGATAAATTAAGTTTAGTCGATACTGTCAAGGCTTATTTGGATGAATTTGGTATTGATCATTCACAAATTGCATTTACCTATAAGGATATTGAATCCGGTAAAATGTACTCCATGAATGATACCCAACCTATGACTGCTGGTTCAACTTATAAATTACCTTTGAATATGTTGGTAGTCGATGAAGTGGAAAAAGGGAAATACACTCTAGACGAGCGCTTTGATATCACCAATACGACTTATGAATATTTGATGGAACATAATGCTTATGTTAATCAATTTGCTGGCGCTATGTCAATTCCAGATATGCAAGAATATTCTTTAGTTTATTCTGAGAATACGCCTGCATACGCCTTAGCAGAACGATTAGGTGGAATGGAAAAAGCCTACAAGAAATTTGATCGCTATGGTAAGTCTAAGGGAGAAATCAAAACCATTCGTGAAGAAGGCAATAAGACAACAACAGATTACTATATCCAAGTCTTAGATTACCTTTGGAAACATAAAGAAAAATACAAAGATGTATTATACTACATTGGCGAATCTTTCCCAGGTCAGTATTATAAGACTTATTTGCCTGCCGATTTAGTTGTTTATCAAAAGCCGGGCTACGTACGTGAAGCTCTCAATGTTGATGCTATCGTCTGCGAAAAGAGTCCCTACATGATTGCTCTTTACACCAAGAATTTGGGTGGTTCAACTGAGGAATCTGATGAAATTTCAGGCCCAGGATACAACCAATTAGTTGGTTTAACCTATGTCATTAATGAATGGCACCGGGTTAACCAGAATAAAGAATAGTTTGAAGCCAAAATAACCGAGACCACAGTCTCGGTTATTTTTTTGTGATAAAGAAATTAAGTAAAATCTTTGATTAGGCTATTTTACAAACATGGCGTCACCGAAACTAAAGAATCTGTATTTTTCATCAACCGCATGTTTGTAGGCTTCGAGGACAAATTCGCGTCCAGCAAAGGCTGATACGAGCATGACTAAGGTTGATTTTGGCAAGTGGAAGTTGGTTGAGAAGGCATCAACAACTGTAAACTGGTAACCAGGTTTGATGAAAATGTTTGTCCAACCTGAATCTGCCTGGATATCTCCCTTAAATTTGCTGCCAATCGTTTCAAGTGTTCTAATAGAAGTGGTACCAACTGCGACAACACGACCACCAGCTTTTTTAACATCGCGTAGTATTTGGGCAGACTCTTCTGATAGATGATAAAATTCTGAGTGCATTTCGTGTGCGTCAACGTTATCAACTGAAACGGGTCTGAAGGTTCCTAATCCTACGTGAAGGGTTAGATAGACCAGATGAACCCCTTTAGCTTGAATTTTTTCCAGTAATTCTTGGGTGAAATGGAGGCCAGCTGTAGGGGCTGCGGCAGAACCATTTTCTTTGGCATATACGGTTTGATAGCGTTCAGAATCCTCTAATTTCTCATGAATATATGGTGGCAATGGCATTTCGCCAAGACTTTCCAAGACTTCTAAGAAGATACCTTCATAAGAGAAAGTGACGATTCTACCACCATGCTCAAGTTCTTCAAGAACAGTTGCTTTTAAGCGACCATCACCAAATGAGATTTGGCTACCAACCTTTAGGCGTTTAGCCGGTTTAGCCAGTACTTCCCAGTCATCACCTTGGGTATTTTTCAAAAGCAACAGTTCAACGTGACCGTGTGTATCTGGTTTTTCGCCGTGAAGGCGGGCTGGTAAGACACGCGTATTGTTCATAACCAAGGCATCGCCTGGATTGAGTTGATCAATGATCTGGTCGAAGTGGCTGTCAACCATGGTCTTGTTTTCGTGATCAATAATCAGTAGCTTTGAGCTATCTCTTTGTTCTAGTGGTGTTTGGGCGATTAATTCTTCGGGTAATTCAAAATCAAAATCGTTTGTATTCATTCTTGCTCCTTTTCTGGTTTTATCCTGTCAAGGCAAACCAAATCTTAACTATTATAGCATGCTGATGATACTTCGTCATTACTCTGGCTTAAAAAAGAAATAATCCTTGACAAAAATTGGTATATACCATATAATAGTTTTATAAATAGGTCTATACCAATAAAGGAGATAAAATGAAAGTTATTCGTGTACAAAATCAAGTAGAAGGTGGCCAAGTGGCCTTTAATTTATTGAAAGAAGCTATGGCAGATGGGGCTAAAACCTTGGGATTAGCTACTGGAAGTACACCGCTAGCTTTTTATAAGGAAGTGGTGGCATCTGATTTAGACTTCACTGATATGACTAGTATCAACTTAGATGAATACGTTGGTTTGGCTAAAGAACACGACCAAAGCTATGATTACTTTATGCGTGACAACCTTTTTAATGCGAAACCTTTTAAAGAAAACTTCTTACCAAATGGACTTGCAAGTGATTTGGATGCTGAAGTTAAGGCTTATGATGGGGTTATCGCTGAGCACCCAATTGATTTCCAAATTCTTGGAATTGGTCGTAATGGTCACATTGGTTTCAATGAACCTGGCACATCCTTTGAGATGACAACTCATGTTGTGGACCTGCAAGAATCAACTATCGAAGCTAATAGCCGTTTCTTTGCTTCTCGTGAAGATGTTCCTAAACAAGCTATTTCTATGGGTATCGCTTCAATCATGAAATCAAAAACCATTATTTTAATGGCTTTTGGCAAAGAAAAAGCTCATGCCATCAAAGAAATGATTACTGGACCTGTAACAGAAGACCTCCCTGCGTCAGTGCTTCAAAAGCATGACAATGTCATTGTCATTGTTGACCAAGAGGCGGCCTCAGAATTAGAAAGCCTTTAAGAAAATCTTGAAGAAAAGCGGAAGTCAATCTTCCGCTTTTTGTGTTACACTATTTTTATGCGATTAGATAAATTTTTAGAAGCTCAAAAAATTGGCTCAAGAGGCCAGGTCAAAAAACTGATCAAAAATCAAGAAATTTTAGTGGATGGGATAGTTGCAAGTTCTGGCCGTCAGAACGTTGATCCAGGCCTGCAAGCCATTACTATAGGAGATCACTTGTTAGAAGGGCAGGGGCATCATTATTATATTCTCAATAAACCTACTGGACATGTCTGTGCTCGCAGTGACGCCCAACATCCTACTGTACTAGACTGCTTGTCTGATCATGATCGTTGGCCGGATCTTTACCCAATTGGTCGGCTGGATCGGGATACGGAGGGCTTGGTCTTATTAACGGATAATGGTCCCCTAGGCTTTCGCATGCTGCATCCCAAGCACCATGTCACAAAAACCTATTATGTGGAGGTGAATGGCTGTTTAGGGAATGACGCGCCTGCATTCTTCAGGTCTGGGGTCCGTTTCCATGACGGGACGGTCTGTAAAGCGGCAGCCTTGGAGATTTTGTCTAGCAGTTCGGATTTATCTTCAGCTCGGCTGACTATCTCCGAAGGTAAATTTCACCAAGTCAAAAAAATGTTCTTGGCCTATGGTCTTAAAGTGACCTTTTTGAAAAGAATAAGCTTCGCAGATTTTCACTTGGGAGATTTGGCTATCGGCCAGTATCGGACCTTAAGTCAGTCTGAGATAAGCCTTTTGAAAAGCTACTTGGACTGAAAATATTATGAATTAATTCACAATCCTTGAAAAAATGACTTGCTACGGCTATACTGATTAAGTATCATTTTTAAAGGAGTTTTTTATGTCACATAAATTGTCGACCAAATGGGCTATCTTGTCCATTTCACTTTTCCTGATGTCACACTTAGCCATTGCTCCGGCCATTCCTAAGTTGTATCAACTTTATCATGGGGCTAATCCCCATATTGGTTTGGCCTCGGTTGAAACCTTGGTGACCATCCCAGCCATGATGATTACGCTCTTTGTTCTTTTGAGTAATCTTGTCGTGGCCAAAATTGGCAAATTGAAGACTATTCGTTTAGGCTTAATCCTAATTTTGATTTCAGGGATTGTCTCCTTCCTCACCAGTCAATTTGTGCTAGTTTTAATGGCTCGTTTACTTCTAGGGATTGGAATTGGACTTTATAATTCGCTTTCAATCAGTATTTTGAGTGATTTTTATGAGGGTGATGAAAGAGCTAGTATGATTGGTTTCCGGACCGCGACTCTTAATATTGGTAAAGCCTTAACCACTTTCATGGTTGGTTTGGCCCTCATGATTGGCGTCAATTATACTTACTTGGTTTACCTCCTGGTTATTCCTGTTTATTTCTTCTTCAATGCGAAGGTACCAGGTTTAGATAAGGAATTAGTTCCCTTAAAATCAGCCCGCATTTTTGATGCTAAGATTGCCATTTTAATGGTAATTACTTTCTTAGTGGGCGTTGCTTATATTGGGGCAACGGTTAAAATTCCAACTCTTTTGGTGACTAAATACCATTATTCAAGCTTCTTTGCTAGTAACATGTTGACAGTTTTAGCCTTTTCAGGAATTTTCTCTGGTCTCTTATTTGGCTTCTTAACTAAATTCCTCAAAGAAAAAGCGCTCTTGGTCATGCTTGCCTTGATGGCCCTTGGCAATTTTCTATTTGCTCTTAGTCCATGGCCAATTCTCTTTGTTCTGGCTTCCGTTCTGATCGGAGCTAGTTTTGTCGGAACCATGTCATCCGTCTTTTACTTAATCGCAAAAAGCTATAGTCAGGAGCATATCCACTTTGTGACCAGCTTGGCTATTACCGCAGGGAACATTGGGGTTATTTTAACGCCGGTGCTACTCACTAAAATTCCCGCAGCACTTCATTTGGAGGCCTTCACAACGCCTTTCTTGATCAGTACGACTTTTATGGTGATTGGTCTGGCCCTTTTCCCAGTCTTGCAGAAAAAATAAATTGTTGAGTTATCTTCGGATAGCTCTTTTTTTTCGAATTAAGTAGTAGAACTAGTGGAGGTGTCTATGTTAAAGGCTTTAGATTCTGATGGAAAAATCTTCTGTTTACTCGATGGCTTGCCAGTATCGGGTGCTTACTTTTGTCCCCTGTGTCGGGGAAAGCTTTGCTTCAAGAATGGAAAAATCATGCGACCGCACTTTGCCCATTTGCGTGTGGGGAATTGTCATTATGCTTGGGAAAACGAGTCAGAGGAGCATTTAAGTTTGAAGGCTTTGATTTACCGCAACTTGAGGCCTTTTCATCAGGTGGAAATTGAAAAGTACCTGGACGACTGTGAGCAGGTGGCTGATTTGCTGGTCAATAACCGCCTTGCCTTGGAAGTTCAATGCAGTACATTGGCCATTGAGCGCTTGAGAGAGCGGACTTTGGCTTACCAGAAGGAAGGTATTCATGTTCTTTGGTTGTTAGGCAAATCACTATGGTTGGGGAGAAAATTAAGTCAGCTTAAGCGACAATTTCTTTTGTATTCGCGCTCCATTGGTTTTTATTTATGGGAATTAGATTTAGAAAAGGAAAGTATTCGTCTTAAATACCTGATTCATGAGGATTATTTTGGAAATGTATTCTATCAAATAAGGGAGTTTTCTTTGAAAGCAGACCTCTTAAAAATTTTGAGACTTCCCTTCCTAGACCAATTTGTTGAGCCCATGACGCTTGAGATGCCCAAAAATCTTTTGGTGGAGATTCAAAAAGCTTTAAGAAGGAAAAACCCTTATTGGTTAAAAGAACAAGAAAATGCCTATTTAAGAGGGGATAATATCCTGATGAAAAAGGCGGAATATTTTTATCCATTTCTACATCCACCCCAATCGGAGATTGGTTTTTGCCAGATTGATCAAGACTATCTAAAAGACGCTGACAAGTATTTTTCATATTATAAGAATATTAAGAATAAACAAGTACAAACCCTCTATCCTCCCCGTTTTTATGATAAAATGGAGGTAAGAAAATTTTAGGAGGATATGATGGCAGATAACAGAAGTCATTTAGACGAAAAATATACTTGGGATTTAAGTACAATTTTTGCAAGCGACCAAGAATGGGAAAAAGAAGTAGACCTTCTTAAAACAGAATTAGATAATGCTCAAGGACTAGCGGGACATTTATTAGATTCCGCAAAATCATTATTGGAAACAACTGAGATTGAATTAGACTTGTCACGTCGTATTGAAAAGGTCTATGTTTATGCGTCAATGAAGAATGACCAAGATACAACTGTAGCTAAATATCAAGAATACCAATCAAAAGCATCTGCTCTCTATGCAAAATTCAGTGAAGTTTTCTCTTTCTATGAGCCTGAATTTATGACTATCAGCCAAGAGCAATTTGAAGCCTTTCTTAAAGAAGAAGAAAAACTTGAAGGTTATCACCATTTCTTTGAAAAATTATTAAAAAATAAAGACCATGTTCTTAGCCAAGTAGAAGAAGAATTACTAGCGGGCGCTTCAGAAATCTTTAATGGCGCGGAAGAAACTTTCGGTCTCTTGGACAATGCCGATATTCAATTTCCAATCATTAAAGATGAAGATGGCAATGATGTTGAAATTACTCATGGTAACTTTATTCATTTGATGGAATCTAAAGATCGTTCAGTTCGTCAAGCTGCCTATGAAGCTTTATATAGTACCTACGAACAATTCCAACACACCTATGCTAAAACATTGCAAACTAATGTTAAAGTGAATAATTTTAAGGCGCGTGTTCATCATTATGAATCTGCTCGTCAAGCAGCTATGAGTGCAAACTTTATTCCAGAGAAAGTATACGAAACTCTATTAGAAGCTGTGAACCGTCACTTGCCACTATTACATCGTTACCTGGAATTGCGTAAGAAAGTTTTAGGTGTGGATAGTCTCAAAATGTACGATGTTTATACACCATTGTCACAAACAGATTTATCCCTTAATTATGATCAAGCTTTAGCCAAAGCTGAAAAAGTATTAGCCATTTTTGGTAAAGAGTATAGCGATTATGTCCGTCAAGCATTTTCTGAAAGATGGATTGATGTTCATGTTAATAAAGGGAAACGGTCAGGGGCTTATTCAGGTGGTTCTTATGATACCAATGCCTTCATGCTTTTAAATTGGCAAGATAATTTAGATAATTTATATACTCTTGTTCATGAAACAGGACATAGCTTGCATTCAACCTTTACACGTAAAAATCAGCCTTATGTCTATGGTGATTACAGTATTTTCTTAGCGGAGATTGCTTCAACCACAAATGAAAATATTCTAACCGAAGAACTCCTCAAAGAAGTGACTGTTGAAAAAGAACGCTTTGCGATTCTTAATAATTACTTAGATGGATTTAGAGGAACTATTTTCCGTCAAAGTCAATTTGCTGAATTTGAACATGCTATCTATCAAGCTGATCAAAATGGTCAAGTCTTAACCAGCGACTTCTTGAACAATCTTTACGCTGATTTGAACGCTAAATACTATGGTTTAGCCAAAGAAGATAATTATTATATTCAATATGAGTGGGCTCGCATTCCTCATTTCTACTATAATTATTACGTTTACCAATATTCTACTGGTTTTGCGGCAGCAAGTTACTTAGCTAATAAAATTGTCCATGGTCAACAATCCGATATCGACCATTACTTAGATTATTTAAGAGCTGGTAATTCTGATTATCCATTAGATGTGATTGCTAAAGCTGGAGTTGATATGACAAATGATGCCTATCTAGATGCAGCATTCAAGGTCTTTGAAGAACGTTTAACAGAATTAGAAGCCTTAGTTGAAAAAGGCGCACACTTATAAAATGGAAAAGATAGTTTCGACTATCTTTTTCTATAATTGGAATTGTCAAACGCGTTAGAAGCAATTTTGAGAGGTTAGTTATGGAGAAGAATATGAGAAAATGGGTTATTTTTGACATGGATGGGGTCATTGTTGATTCCGAATATACCTTCTTAAGCAGTAAGACGGAAATGTTATTAGATCGTGGTATCGATACAGACGAAAGCTATCAGTATCAATTTATGGGAACTACTTTTGACTACATGTGGCGGGTGATGAAAGAAGAATGTCAGTTAGAGGATTCAGTAGAAGACCTCATTGCTGAGATGAATCGCAGACGCCAAGAAATGATTGATCGAGATGGTGTTAAAGCAATTAAAGGGGCAAAGGAGCTGATTCAGTTTCTAACTAAAAAGGGCTATCAGTTAGCTGTAGCTTCATCATCACCCAAAGATGATATTGAAAAAAATTTAGCTGCACTTGGTTTAAGCCAATATTTTAAAGTAACTGTTAGTGGGGAAGAAGTGGCTCATTCTAAACCTCAACCAGATGTTTTTCTGCGTGCTGCCCAGTTATTAGGTGCTGAACCAGAAAAGACTTTTGTTTTTGAAGATACTAAAAATGGTAGTTTAGCGGCTAAAGCTGCAGGTATGATTTGTATTGGTTTTGTTAATCCTGATTATCCAAAACAGGATTTATCTGCCTGTGATTATCTAGTCGAAAAATTCGAAGATTCTTACGCCTACTTCTAAACAATGTACGTCTTTTATCAAGAAAACAAATACTTTGACAAAAAAAAATTAGTATAATAAACTTAAACCCTAACTATTAATTGTGTTAGGGTTTTTATTGTTTGTTTTTTAGAAAGGGATCATTGTGAAAAATACAAATCGTTATATCGTGGCTAGTGCAGGCGTTATTTTCCATCTCATGTTAGGCTCAACATACGCTTGGAGTGTCTTCCGTAATCCAATTATGATGGCAACAGGATGGAGCCAATCTTCTGTAGCTTTTGCATTTTCTTTGGCCATTTTTTGTTTAGGTATGTCGGCTGCCTTTATGGGTCGCTTAGTTGAAAAGTTTGGACCACGCTTAGTTGGCAGTTTATCTGCCCTCCTCTATGCTAGTGGTAATATTATTGCTGGCTTGGCAATTCAAGAAAAAGAACTATGGTTACTCTACTTGGGTTATGGGGTCATTGGAGGCTTAGGCTTAGGATCAGGTTATATTACTCCAGTATCGACCATTATCAAATGGTTCCCGGATAAAAGAGGTTTAGCCACAGGTTTAGCCATTATGGGCTTTGGTTTCGCATCATTACTAACCAGTCCTGTTGCCCAAAAATTTATGGAATCTGTTGGACTCGTTAAGACCTTTTATATTCTTGGTTTCATCTATTTTGTTGTCATGTTATTAGCAGCTCAATTCATTAAGAAACCAAGTGATGAAGAATTTGCGCAATTGGTAGCCAAAGCTAAAGGGCAATCGAATACTAATCTTCATCATGGTATGGTCGCAAAACAAGCCTTAAAAACAAAAGAATTTTACATTCTTTGGATTGTCCTCTTTATCAATATTTCTTGTGGTCTAGGTTTAATCTCTGTAGTTGCACCAATGGCACAAGATTTAGCTGGAATGTCAGTGGAAGCAGCAGCTTTTGTTGTTGGCTTAATGGGTGTCTTTAATGGTTTTGGACGTCTTTTATGGGCGAGCCTTTCGGACTTTATCGGTCGTCCCTTGACCTTTATTATTCTCTTTATGGTCAATATTCTAATGTCGCTGTCCTTGTTATTCTTCCATGTACCAACACTCTTTATTCTTTCAATGGCCATCTTGATGACTTGTTATGGGGCTGGTTTCTCCCTTATCCCTCCTTATCTCAGCGATATTTTTGGAGCAAAAGAATTGGCAACCTTGCACGGTTATATTTTAACAGCTTGGGGAATTGCCGCTTTGGTTGGCCCGATGCTCCTCTCTTGGACTTTTGAATTAACTAAAAGTTATTCCACAACCTTAACCGTTTTTATCGGAATGTATCTATTTGCATTGGCAATTTCCTTCTGGTTACGTCAACGCCTTGCCAAAAACTAATCTAACCATTAGCCCTAGCCTTGTCTAGGGTTTTTAGTTATAATGAAACTGTTGAAAAAGCCTTTCAGATGCCAGTTGTTATCACTGGTGAAAAAGATGCTATTGCAGTAGATGGCTCAGTAACACTTTTGGAAAATGGCTCTGCTATGATGCCGCTAGTTACGGGAACAGGCTGCCTTCTGGGAGCAGTACTTGCTGCATTCATAGCGGTAGCTGACCCAAGCCAGTATAAAGACTGCTTAATCGAGGCCCTTTCAAGCTATAACATCGCTGGAGAATTAGCTGAAGAAGCGAGCGCTAATAAAGGTCCTGGAAGTTATCAGATAGCCTTTCTCGATGCCCTTTATAATATCAAAGATGAAGATGTGGAAGAAAGGATAAAAGTAAGTCATGAATAAAGAACTACTAGCTCTTTACTTTATTTGTGGTAGTCAAGACTGTCCGGATGGAAATCTATTAGCAACTTTAGAAAAACCCCTAAAAGCTGGGATAAGTCTTTATCAATTTCGAGAAAAAGGAATTGGTGCCAAGGATGGGATTGAAAAAAAGAGACTTGGCATTAGCTGCACAAAAATTATGTCAGTCTAATGGGGTCCCATTTATCATTAATGATGATATTGATTTGGCAATAGAAATAGATGCTGATGGTATCCATATTGGTCAGGATGATATGCCTGTTGAACAAGCAAGAAAACTGTTTCCAGAAAAAATTATTGGACTATCAATCAATAATATGACTGAAGTTCATCACTCCCAATTGAATTTGGTTGATTATGTAGGACTTGGACCCTATAAGGCAACAATTTCAAAAGCTGACGCCCAAACACCAACAGGTCTTTCCTTAATTCAGAGTGTTCGTGAAATAGATAAGGAATTACCAGTAGTTGCTATAGGAGGCATTCAAGAAGAAGATATTGAAGCTATTATTACTAATGGAGCTGATGGTATTGCAGTCATTTCAGCTATTACTCGAAGTCAGGATATTGGCCAAACTAGCCGAAACCTAAGAGAAGAAGTTGATAAGTATCTAGCAGAGAAAATAAAAAATTCTTGATATGCCTTTAAAAGGAAACATACTCTTAAAAACTATTTTCCTTTGATACTTTTCTAAGTGTAAGTAAAACAGCAACTTCCTCTGATCAAGATATCAATCACTTAGCTACCTTTCAAAAAATACGAGGCCGGATGAAAAGGTCCTCGTATTTCTTTTGAGAGAATGCATAAGTTTTTGAGGTAGCAATCCTCTTGTCCCTTTAACTCCGCAATTCTTGACACTGTCTCTAAGTCTATGCTATCCTAGATTAATGGTAGAATCGTATAGTAAAAATGCAAATCACAACATGCGTCGTCCTGTTGTGAAGGAAGAAATTGTCGACTTTTTAAGAACTAAGCAAGCAGCCAATGCTGGCTTTTTAGCTGAGATTGAGGCTTTTGCTAAAGAGGAAAATATTCCCATCATCCAACATGAGGTGGTGGCTTATTTTCGGGTGCTTTTGCAATCTTTGAAGCCAAAGAATATTTTAGAGATTGGGACAGCTATTGGATTTTCAGCACTATTGATGGCTGAAAATGCACCTGATGCTAAGATTACAACTATTGATCGTAATCCGGAAATGATAGCTTTTGCCAAGGAAAACTTTGCAAAATATGATCACCGTAAGCAAATCCAACTGCTCGAGGGGGATGCAGCTGATGTCTTGAGTCACCTTGATCAAGAATATGACTTTGTTTTTATGGATTCAGCTAAGTCTAAATATATAGTCTTTTTGCCAGAAATTTTAAAGCATTTAAAGGTTGGGGGTCTAATTGTTTTTGATGATGTCTTCCAAGGTGGCGATATCGCTAAGCCGATTGAAGAGGTGCGTCGAGGACAAAGAACCATTTATCGTGGTCTTCATAAATTATTTGAGGTTACACTTACCCATCCGGGCTTGACTTCGAGTTTGCTACCTTTGAGTGATGGTCTCTTATTGGTTCGAAAAAACCAAGACCTGATTGAATGGGAAGATTAAGTAATATTTAAGATAGTATGTTATAATGAATGGGTTAAAGATAAAAAGGAGCTCACTAAAATGAAAAAATCAAACAAGCTAGTTACTGGTTTTGTAACGTTGGCTTCAGTGATGACACTGGCTGCTTGTAGTTCAACGAATGACAGCACTAAAATTGCAACAATGAAAGGTGACACTATCACCGTAACAGACTTCTATAAAGAAGCAAAAGAAACAACTGCAGCTAAACAAACCATGTTAAGCTTAATCATGGCTCGTGTTTTTGAACAAGAGTATGGTAAAAAAGTTTCTGAGAAAAAAGTTGAAGAATCTTATAATAAAACGGCAGAACAGTATGGTTCATCATTCTCAGATGCACTTGCTCAAGCAGGTTTAACACCAGAAGCATACAAAAAACAAGTTCGTTCAACAATGCTCGTTGAATATGCGGTTAAGCAAGCTGCTAAAAAAGAATTAACAGACGCTAATTATAAAAAAGCTTTTGATGCCTATACACCAGATATGACAACACAAGTTATCGCTATGGATGATGCTGATAAAGCTAAGAAAGTCTTAGAACAAGTTAAGGCTGACGGTGCTGATTTTGCTAAGATTGCCAAAGAAAACACTATTGAAAGCAACAAAAAAGTTGACTTTACCTTTGACTCTGCAAGCAATGACTTGCCAAGTGATGTTATCGATGCTGCTACTAAATTAAAAGATGGTTCTAAATCAGAATTAATTACTGTTATGGACTCATCGACTTATCAAAAAAAATATTTCATCGTCAATATGGTGAAAAAAGCTGAGAAGAAAGCTGATTGGAAAGAATACAAGAAACGCTTAACTGAAATCATTATGAATTCAAAACAAAAAGACACAGCTTTCCAAAATAAAGTCATCGCAGCTACCCTTGATAAAGCTAATGTTAAGATTAAAGAAAAAGCTTTTGCTGATATCTTGTCTCAATTTGCTTCAAACAAAGGGACAGGTGGTATTGCCTCTACAGTTGGTCAAAAATAATTTCTATTTGACCTTGACCTAAAAAGACGCTATAATTAATTGTTAAGAATTGTTAGAGAAATAGATTTTCTACAGAAAAGTGACGGTTGCTGCGAGTCATGAAAATTGCTTTAACATGCTACTTAACGCTATACAATTTTATAAAGACATTAAAGATAATGACAAGCTCATTGAATGGAGGTGGTACCGCGGTTTTCGCCCTCTATACAGTGGTCTTGTCTTTTATTTATGAAAAAAGGAAGGATTGAAAGTGTTTAGATATTTTGGTGCTGAAAAGTGCATCACGAAATCAGAGGTTAGCGGTATCTCATTAACACACTTTCTCTAGAAAAAAATGAAATCATTAAGTTCAGCACAAATTCGCCAAATGTGGTTAGACTTTTGGAAGTCAAAAGGCCATTCTGTTGAGCCTTCAGCCAATTTAGTTCCTGTCAACGATCCAACTTTGTTATGGATTAACTCAGGTGTTGCAACCCTTAAAAAATATTTTGACGGTTCTGTTATTCCTGAAAATCCAAGAATTACCAATGCTCAAAAATCAATTCGTACTAACGATATTGAAAATGTAGGTAAGACTGCTCGTCACCATACCATGTTTGAAATGCTTGGTAACTTCTCAATCGGAGATTATTTCCGTGATGAAGCTATTGAGTGGGGCTTTGAACTTTTAACAAGTCCAGAGTGGTTTGATTTCCCTCAAGAAAAACTTTACATGACTTACTATCCAGAAGATATGGATTCGTACAACCGCTGGATTGCTTTGGGTGTAGACCCAAGTCACTTAATTCCTTTAGAGGAAAACTTCTGGGAAATTGGTGCGGGTCCTTCAGGTCCGGACACTGAAATTTTCTTCGATCGTGGCCCTGCTTTTGACCCAGAAAACATCGGTATCCGTCTTTTAGAAGAAGACTTGGAAAATGACCGTTACATTGAAATCTGGAACATCGTTTTATCACAATTTAATGCTGATCCTGAGGTTCCTCGTTCTGAGTACAAAGAGCTTCCAAACAAAAACATTGATACGGGTGCTGGTCTGGAACGTCTTGTAGCAGTTATGCAAGGGGCTAAAACAAACTTTGAAACAGACTTGTTCATGCCGATTATTCAAGAAGTTGAAAAACTTTCTGGCAAGACTTATGACCAAGATGGCGATAACATGAGCTTTAAAGTTATTGCTGACCATATTCGTGCCCTTTCATTTGCTATTGGTGATGGTGCCCTTCCAGGTAATGAAGGTCGTGGCTACGTTCTTCGCCGTCTGCTTCGTCGTGCTGTTATGCATGGACGTCGTATAGGGATTACAGAGACTTTCCTTTACAAACTTGTTGTAAAGGTTGGTCAAATCATGGAATCTTACTACCCAGAAATTCTTGAAAAACGCGACTTCATCGAAAAAATCGTCAAACGTGAAGAAGAAACCTTTGCTCGTACCATCGACGCAGGTTCTGGTCATTTGGACCAATTGCTAGCGCAGTTAAAAGAAGAAGGTAAAGATACTCTAGAAGGTAAAGACATCTTTAAATTGTACGATACCTATGGGTTCCCAGTAGAATTAACTGAGGAAATGGCAGAGGATGCAGGTTATAAAATTGACCACGATGGCTTCAAAGCTGCTATGAAAGAACAACAAGATCGTGCGCGTGCGGCTGTTGTTAAAGGTGGTTCAATGGGTATGCAAAATGAAACTCTTGCGGGCATTACAGAAGTTTCTGAATTCTCATATGAAGAAGAAATTTTAGAAGCAAAACTTTCAGTCATTATTATCGATAATGAACGTAGTGAAATGGTTTCTGAAGGTCAAGCCTTGTTAGTTTTCAACCGCACACCATTCTACGCTGAAATGGGTGGACAAGTGGCTGACCATGGTTGGATTAAAAATGCTGCAGGTGATATTCTAGCTAAAGTCTTGGATGTCCAAAAAGCACCAAATGGTCAAGCATTACATACCGTTGAAGTCTTGGCTAGTCTTTCACTAGATACAGATTATACCCTTGAAATTGACCATAAACGTCGTTTTGCAGTTGAGAAAAACCATACGGCAACTCACTTACTCCATGCTGCTCTTCACAATATCATTGGTGACCATGCTACACAGGCTGGTTCATTGAATGAAGAAGAATTCCTTCGTTTTGACTTCACTCATTTTGAAGCAGTAACAGCTGAGAAACTTCGTCGTATCGAAGAAGAAGTCAACCAACAAATTTGGAATGCTATTGCTGTTAAGACCATCGAAACAGATGTTGACACAGCTAAATCAATGGGTGCTATGGCCCTCTTTGGTGAAAAATATGGTAAGGTTGTTCGTGTTGTTACCATTGGTGATTACTCAGTTGAACTCTGTGGTGGTACGCACTTGTCAAATACTTCTGAAATCGGTCTTTTCAAGATTGTCAAAGAAGAAGGTATTGGTTCTGGCACACGTCGTATTCTAGCTGTGACCGGTCAGCAAGCTTTTGAGGCCTTCCGCCAACGTGAAGACGCTCTTAAAGAAATTGCTGCTAACTTAAAAGCTCCGCAATTGAAAGAAGTACCAGCCAAAGTAGCTAGTCTTTCTGAACAAGTACGTGACTTGCAAAAAGAAAATGCTGAACTGAAAGAAAAAGCTGCTGCTGCTCAAGCTGGCGACCTCTTCAAAGATGTTAAGGAAGCCAATGGCCACACTTACATTGCCACTGAAGTTTCTGTTTCAGATGCTGGGGCACTTAGAAACTTTGCTGATAACTGGAAACAAAAAGATTATTCAGATGTTTTAGTCTTAGTAGCTTCAATCGGTGAAAAAGTCAATGTCCTCGTAGCAAGCAAAGACAAATCAGTCCATGCAGGTAATTTGATTAAAGTATTGGCACCAATCGTTTCAGGTCGTGGTGGTGGTAAACCAGATATGGCCATGGCCGGTGGATCTGATGCAAGTCAAATCTCTGCTTTACTTGCAGCTGTTTCTGAAAATTTATAATAAGTGAAAAGTGAAAACAATCTTCTTTGTTTTCACTTTTTTTGATGATTTAGCTATTAGTCTTTCTTATAGCTTGCAATAAGATGATAGAATAGGCTAAGTTTACTTTTTATTGTTATAATAGTAATACTCTTAAAATCTTGAAAGAAATGAGATATTATGAAAGTTTCGATTATCCAAATGGATGTTATTTATAAAAGTCCTCTTGAAAATCAGGAAAAGGTTATGGTCATGATGGAAAAGGCTATGACAGATCAGCCTGATGTCATCATCTTGCCTGAAATGTGGAATACCGGTTATGCATTAAATGAATTATCAGACATTGCTGATTTTCAGGGGCAAGAAACAATTGCCTTAATGTCGGATTTTGCTAAAAAACATGATGTCAATGTCATTGCAGGATCAGTTGCTGTTGAAAGAGATAGCCGCTTTTATAATACTGCTTACAGTTTTAATCGGAAAGGGCATCTCGTCAATCACTATGATAAGGTCCATTTATTTGGTTTAATGGCAGAGGATAAATACATTAGTGCTGGTGAACAAGAGTCTCTATTTGAGATTGACCATGTCAGAGTTTCTCAACTGATTTGTTATGACATCCGCTTTCCAGAATGGGTGCGTAGACAAATGTCTCAAGGGGCGGAAATATTGTTTGTATCAGCCCAATGGCCAGACAGCCGGATTGACCAGTGGGAAATTCTTTTACGGGCTCGGGCTGTTGAGAACCAGGCTTTTGTTGTAGCTGTTAACCGCGTCGGAAAAGGCCCTAATGATCATTTTAATGGTCGTTCAATGGTTATTAATCCAATGGGTGACCTTCTCTTTAAAGACGAAAAAGGTACGGAACTCGTTAAGACTGTCACTTTAGACCTTGAACAAGTCAATCAAGTTCGAGGAATCATCCCAGTTTTTACGGACAGACGGCCAGATTTATACAAGTAAGGAGCAATCATGTCATTTGAACAATCAGAATTATTAAAAACACTTCCCCCACAATTTTTTGCTAGTCTCGTAGCCAAAGTGAATGCAAAAGTAGCAGAGGGACACGACGTCATCAATTTAGGGCAAGGTAATCCTGATCAACCTACCTATGATTTTATCGTTGATGGCTTGGTAGAGGCGGCTAAAAATCCTCAAACACATAAGTACTCTCAATTTCGTGGCAATCGCAATTTTAAAGAAGCTATTGTCAATTTCTACCAGAAGGAATATGACGTTAAGCTGGATGCCAATCAAGAAGTTTGTGTTCTAGGTGGTGCTAAAATTGGTTTAGTTGAACTTCCGTGGGCTCTAACAAATCCTGGTGATTTAATCCTCTTACCAGATCCAGGTTATCCTGATTATTTGTCTGGAATTGCTTTAGGAAAAGCTGATTTTGTGACTTATCCACTACTAGAAGAAAATCAATTTTTACCAGATTTGGAGGCTATTCCAGAAGAGGTCGCCAGAAAAGCAAAAATGATGATTCTTAACTATCCTAATAACCCAACAGGTGCGGTAGCGACAAGTGAATTTTATCAAGAGTTGGTGGCGTGGGCTAAAACATATGAAGTTGCCATTATTAGCGACTTTGCATATGGCGCCCTAGGATATGATGGTTTTGAAAATCCAAGTTTTCTTAGCACACCAGGCAGTAAAGAAGTTGGAATTGAGATCTATACCTTCTCAAAAACCTTTAACATGGCAGGTTGGCGCTTAGCTTTTGCGGTTGGAAATGCTGAAATCATCGAAGCCCTCAACCTGATACAGGATCATTTATTCGTTAGCGTCTTCCCAGCAGTCCAAGAAGCAGGGATTAAGGCTCTTGAGGATAGACGATCAGCGCAGGCAGTAAAGAACTTAAACAAACTTTACGACCAACGCCGAGAAGCCTTCGTGGCTGCCGCTGACAGAATTGGCTGGAAGGCCTTTGACTCTAAGGGCTCCTTTTATGCCTGGATGCCCGTCGCCAAAGGCTATACGAGTCAAAGCTTCGCTGATCTCTTATTAGACAAGGCCCATGTCGCTGTTGCACCAGGGATTGGCTTTGGGGAATCGGGCGATCAATATGTTCGGATAGGCCTCTTAGTAGATCCTGAAAGACTAGAAGAAGCGGTTGAACGGATTGCTAAACTAGACTTATTTTAATAAAAAAAATGCTTTGTCAATCTCAGAATTGACAAGGCTATTTTTTTCAAAATGCAATTATGAGATGTTCCATTTTTACTTTTTCGCAGATTAAAAAATGACAAGAAAAAACAGATCAAACAGTAGCTATTTCTTAAAAATTTAAGAAATATTTCTAGCCGATCTGTCTTTTTTTTATTATCTGTTGTGCTAATTTTTGACAGGCCAAGGAGGCTAAAATAGCTGTTGCGATGGGTAGTCCATTCCAAAGAGGTTGTCCAGTAATTTCTACCAGGAAGAAAATGGCGGTATTGGGAATATTGTTGATGATGGCTAGGAATAAAGCTGCTCCAATAACAATTGCAAAGGCAATCGATATATTGGGCAAAAAACTATTCCAGAGAGCAGCCGCTAACAAGCCTAGTCCACCGCCCATCATCATGGATGGTGCGATTTTTCCGCCATAGGTTCCAGCGTAAAAGGTCACATAGACAGCGATAGCCTTTGCCACTAGTAACCCACTAGCATAGGGTAAATCTTGTTTGGCATGTAGGAAAAAAAGTAATCCTGCTTTGCCATTTCCTAGAATTTGTGGAAAAGCAATAGAAAGAAGGGCGGCAAGCATGAAGGAGGCGACAACCATATAAATATACTTACTTGAAGCCAAATGTCGTTTAGGGATAGCAGTGAGGAGCGCTTTGTATGCAAAGATAATGATGGCAATGATGAAACCAAAGAGGCAAGCCCAGACAAAGAGATAGGGATTCCAGCTTAAGGGTTTTAAGAAATATTGGACTTCGTTACCGGAAATCAAACGGACTGTCCAGACGGCCATAAAGGATGTGATGGTTGCTGATAGAAAATTGCGTTTGGACCATTTGAGGAGAATGTTTTCTAAAATAAAGAAAAGGGTTGCAAGAGGGGCGTTGTAAACGGCACCGAGTGCAGCTCCAGAAGCACAGGCTAATAGTAAGCTAATCTCTTCTTTGGTCAGATGAAAAAAGTGGAGCCAGCTGGCTGTTAGAGCCACCGAAACTTCACGGGATGCTCCTTCTCGGCCCAGAGGAGAACCCATAGAGACGGTCACTAATTGCAAGATACCATGAAAAAATTGAGACATGGGATGGATTTCTTTATGATTGTGGACAATGGTCTTAATGGTATAAAAGGGTTTGCCGTATTTGCTAAGAGTATACCAGCCAAAGGCAGCAACCAATCCAGCACAAATAACCGCTAAAGAGCGTCTGAAAGGTGAAATATCAGCAATTTCTAAGCTAAAGGCACCGGTATGGTTACCGAAACTCAAGGTTTGAATGACATGAATCAGAACTGTCAGGGTGCTGGCAACAAGGCCAGCTGTTATTCCAGTTAGGAGCAGTAGTGCGAGCCACCTTAACTGATTTTCAATAGATTTATTCATAATATCATTATAACAAAAGCTTTTAGGCTTTGAAAGCTAAGGCTCTAATATAAGCTTAAGAATAAAAGAAAATTTTGATAAATTAAAAAAAGCTGAACAATCTGTTCAACTTTTTTGGTTATATTGTTTTAAAGTCCCATAGTGTAGTCGTCATCTTGCATAGCTTCTACTGAACCGAGCAAGTAGCCATTACCAACCTGACTAAAGAAGTCATGGTTAGATGTACCGGTAGAAATACCGTTCATAACGATTGGGTTAACATCGTTAGCAGTATCAGGGAATAGCGGGTCTTGTCCTAAGTTCATCAAGGCTTTATTGGCATTGTAACGAAGGAAAGTCATGACTTCTTCAGTCCAGCCAACTTGATCATAAAGCGTTTTAGTGTAATCTTCTTCATTTTCGTAAAGTTGATAAAGGAGATCATACATCCATTCTCTGAAGCTTTCTTGTTGATCTTCAGGAAGTTCATTGAAACCAAGTTGGAATTTATAACCAATATAGGTTCCATGGACAGATTCATCACGAATGATCAATTTAATGATTTCAGCAACGTTAGCCAATTTGTTGTTACCAAGGTAATATAATGGAGTAAAGAAGCCAGAGTAGAAGAGGAAAGTTTCTAGGTATGTTGAGGCAACTTTCTTTTGTAAGGCATCTCCGTTTGCATAAATCTCGTTAATGATTTTAGCTTTCTTCTGCAAGAATTCATTATTGTTGGTCCATTCAAAAATCTCTTCAATTTCTTTTTTAGTGTTTAAAGTTGAAAAGATTGAAGAATAAGATTTGGCATGGACAGATTCCATGAACTGAATATTATTAAGGACAGCTTCCTCATGCGGCGTTCTGACATCAGCACGTATAGCCTCGACACCAGTTTCAGATTGCATAGTATCTAGCAAAGTAAGCCCACCAAAGACCTTACCAACTAAATCTTTTTCTTGAGCTGACAATTTGCGCCAGTCATCCAAGTCGTTTGAAAGTGGGATACGTGTATCAAGCCAAAATTGCTCGGTTAATTTTTCCCATGTGGATTTATCGATGACATCTTCGATTTCATTCCAGTTTATTGCTTCATAATAAGTTGTCATTTCTTAAGATCTCCTAAAGAGTAGTTGATATGAAAAACCATATCATAAGCCAGTAACCCATTCTTGAGTAGATTACTGGCGATTTTTTATTGTTTATATTTGAATTCTAATTTACCTATTAATTAATGAATAAATCTTGACATGTCATATGTTTGATTAGATAACACAAGACTCACATTGATTTGCGCCAACTTCTTCACCATCATCGGTAAAGGTGCGAACATAATAGATTGACTTAATCCCTTTATTAAAGGCATAGTTACGAAGAATTGAAAGGTCACGTGTTGTTTGTTTGCTTTCAGATTTCCATTCATAAATTTCCTTAGGCAGTTCACTACGTAAGAATAAGGTTAATGACAAGCCTTGATCCACATGCTCTGTCGCAGCGGCATAGACATCAATGACCTTACGCATATCCATGTCATAGGCAGAAGTGTAGTATGGGATTGTGTCAGTAGACAAACCATTAGCTGGGTAGTAAATTTTACCAATTTTCTTCTCTTGACGTTCTTCAATTCTTTGAGTAATTGGGTGAATAGAAGCAGAGCAGTCATTAATGTATGAGATAGAACCATTTGGTGCTACGGCTAAACGGTTTTGGTGATAGAGACCATCTTTTTGAACAGCTTGGCGAAGAGCTTCCCAGTCTGCTGCCTGAGGAATAAAATGATCCTTGAAGAGGCCTTTAACCAAGTCGGATTTGGGAACAAATTTTCCAGTCACATACTTATCAAAGTAAGTACCGTCCGCGTATTTAGAATGCTCAAAGCCAACAAAAGTGGTTTTACGTTCGCGGGCGATATTATTTGATTCCACTAGGGTCCAATAATTCATGAGCATGAAGTAGATATCAGTGAATTCTACCGATTCAGGACTTCCATATTCAATGTGATTTTGTGCTAAGAAGGAGTGTAGACCCATAGCCCCAAGACCAAAGGTGTGGGCTTGTTGATTTCCATTCTTGATAGTTGGCACAGCTTCAATTTGCGAAGAATCCGTAACATAAGTTAAAGCGCGTGTCATTGCTTTAATAGAGCGACCGAAGTCTGGTGATGTCATCATGTTAAGGATGTTAGTTGAACCCAAGTTACATGAAATATCAGTACCCAATTCAAGGAACTCTTGAGCGTCATTGATGACACTTGGCTTTTGAACTTGGAGGATTTCTGAGCACAAATTACTCATAACAATCTTACCATCAATTGGATTTGCTTTATTAGCAGTGTCAATGTTGATGATGTATGGGTAACCAGATTCTTGTTGGAGTTTAGAGATTTCAGTTTCCAAGTCCCGAGCGCGAATCTTAGTCTTAGTGATTTTAGGGTTAGCAAGCAACTCATCGTACTTTTCAGTGATATCGATATAGTTGAAGGCAACTCCGTATTCACGTTCTACGTCATAAGGACTGAAGAGGTACATATCTTCATTATTTCGAGCTAACTCATAGAACTTATCAGGAACTGTTAAGCCAAGTGAGAGGGTTTTAACACGGACTTTCTCATCAGCATTTTCTTTCTTAGTTGAAAGGAAGGCGATAACATCTGGGTGGAAGATGTTCAAGTACACAACCCCAGCCCCTTGTCTTTGACCAAGTTGGTTAGAGTATGAGAAAGAATCTTCGAAAAGTTTCATAACTGGAACCACACCAGAAGCTGCTCCTGCATAACCCTTAATTGGTGCTCCAGCTTCACGTAAGTTGGATAAGGTAATTCCTACCCCACCACCGATTCGGGATAATTGCAGAGCAGAGTTGATGGAACGACCAATGGAGTTCATATCATCCGTCACTTGAATCAAGAAGCAAGAAACTAATTCACCACGGCGGCTGCGACCAGCATTCAAGAATGATGGCGTAGCAGGTTGGTAGCGCTGATTAATCATCTCGATGGCAAGATCTTTTGCTAATTCTTCATTCCCATCAGCGAAGTAAAGGGCATTGAACATAACCCTGTCTTCAAGGCTTTCCAAGTAGTAGTTACCATCGTTAGTTTTTAAAGCATACTGTTGGTAAAATTTATAGGCAGCCATGAAAGATTTAAAGTGAAAATCTTCAGCTTTGATAATAGCAGCTAATTCTTCAATAAATTCAGGCTTATATTTTTTAATAAATGCTTTTTCGATATAGTCATTTTCCATAAGAAAATTAATTTTATCCGTAATAGAAGCAAATTGCTTTGTATTTGGGATAACATTTTCTTTGAAAAAAGCATTGAGTGCTTCTTTATCCTTATTTAATGGAATTTTTCCATTAATGGGACGATTAATTTCATTGTTAAGGCGGAAATAAGAAATATCGCCAATATCTTTAAGACTCATAAAAACTTCCTTAATCCTTAAATAATTTCTTTTAGTTTAGCAGGTTGGAATCCAGAGAAAACCATCTGGTCACTTTCGATAACTGGAGCAGCTGTAAAACCAAGGCTTTTCACATAATCAATTTTTTCAGGATGCTCATCGATATTAATTTCTTGGAAAGTAGCACCATTTTGCTCTAGGAATTTTTTGGTCATTTTACATTGCATACAATTATTTTTAGAATAAAGTGTGATCATGATTTTCTCCTTCAAATTTTCAATACTCTAATATCATATAGAATTTAGATATAAAATGCAAGGTTTTTACCCGAAAAAAACACAATATTTTGGGGTGCATATTTAAACAAAGCACTATATATAGTGTAGAGGGGTGATGGATGCGGTAATGACTGGCTTAATCAGATTATCTATGATAAACAATCCTAAAAAAAACGTATGAATATTCTAAAAAATAAGTTTTTTAGTCTAAATATGCCCTTACGATACCCAAAATTATTGAGATTATTTATTGTAAAAGATAGTGAAATTATCAATGAAAAATTCAGAAATGTTGCTTGTAGACATGTCTGTGTTTTTAGTCAACACTTAATAAGTAGCCTTTACAAGTAAAAAGAAAGCAATGAAAATATTGTGAAAATTTTATTAGCTTTTAGCTAGTCAGAAGATTTAATCTTGAAAACCAAAAGACAATATGCTATAATTTGTTATTGTAAGGGTTACCATGTGGTGGCTCAAAAATACACAACTATTAAAAGGAGAACCATACTATGGCTTCAAAAGATTTTCACATTGTTGCAGAAACAGGAATTCACGCACGTCCAGCTACATTACTAGTTCAAACAGCTAGCAAATTTGCTTCAGATATCACTTTAGACTATAAAGGTAAAGCTGTAAACTTGAAATCAATCATGGGCGTAATGAGCCTAGGTGTTGGTCAAGGTGCTGATGTTACTATTTCAGCTGAAGGTGCTGACGCTGATGACGCTATCGCAGCTATCGAAGAAACAATGACTAAAGAAGGATTGGCATAAAACTATGACAGAAATGCTTAATGGAATTGCAGCCTCTGATGGTGTTGCTGTTGCTAAAGCATATCTACTAGTTCAACCGGATTTGTCATTTGAGACTGTTACAGTCGAAGATACAAACGCAGAAGAAGCTCGCCTTGATGTAGCATTACAAGCTTCACAAGACGAGCTTTCTGTTATCCGTGAGAAAGCAGTAGAAAGCTTAGGCGAAGAAGCGGCTTCTGTTTTTGATGCCCATTTGATGGTCTTGTCTGACCCTGAAATGATCAACCAAATCAAAGAAACCATTCGTGCAAAACAAACCAATGCAGAAACTGGTCTTAAAGAAGTGACTGATATGTTCATCACTATCTTTGAAGGAATGGAAGATAACCCATACATGCAAGAACGTGCAGCGGATATTAAAGACGTTGCCAAACGTGTCTTAGCACACCTTTTAGGCGTTAAGTTACCTAACCCAGCGACTATCAATGAAGAATCAATCGTCATTGCACATGACTTGACACCTTCAGATACTGCTCAATTAAATAAACAATTTGTTAAAGCTTTTGTTACTAACATCGGTGGTCGTACAAGTCACTCTGCTATCATGGCACGTACACTTGAAATTGCTGCTGTTTTAGGAACAAACGATATCACAAAACGTGTTAATGATGGAGACATGGTTGCCGTTAACGGGATTACTGGTGAAGTTATCATCAACCCAAGTGAAGAACAAATTGTTGCCTTTAAAGAAGCTGGTGCAGCTTATGCTAAACAAAAAGCAGAATGGGCTCTCTTAAAAGATGCTGAAACAGTAACTGCTGATGGCAAACATTTTGAATTAGCAGCCAATATTGGAACACCAAAAGACGTTGAAGGAGTCAACGATAATGGTGCTGAAGCAGTTGGTCTCTATCGTACAGAATTCCTTTACATGGATTCACAAGATTTCCCAACTGAAGATGAACAATATGAAGCTTATAAAGCTGTTTTAGAAGGAATGAATGGCAAACCAGTTGTGGTTCGTACAATGGACATCGGTGGTGATAAGGAGTTACCATACTTTGACCTTCCTAAAGAAATGAATCCTTTCTTGGGATATCGTGCGCTTCGTATCTCAATTTCTGAAACAGGGGATGCTATGTTCCGTACACAAATGCGTGCTTTATTACGTGCATCTGTTCACGGACAACTTCGTATCATGTTCCCAATGGTTGCACTTTTGAAAGAATTCCGTGCAGCAAAAGCTGTCTTCGATGAAGAAAAAGCTAAACTTGAAGCAGAAGGTATCGCAGTTGCCGATGACATCCAAGTTGGTATCATGATTGAAATCCCTGCAGCGGCAATGTTGGCTGACCAATTTGCTAAAGAAGTTGACTTCTTCTCAATTGGAACAAACGACTTAATTCAATACACAATGGCTGCTGACCGTATGAACGAACAAGTATCATACCTTTACCAACCATATAACCCATCAATCCTACGTTTAATCAACAACGTAATTAAATCAGCACATGCTGAAGGTAAATGGGCTGGTATGTGTGGCGAAATGGCAGGAGATCAACAAGCTGTTCCATTACTTGTGGGTATGGGCTTAGATGAATTCTCTATGTCAGCTACATCTGTATTACGGACACGTAGCTTAATGAAAACTTTAGATACAGCTAAAATGCGTGAATACGCACAACGTGCTTTAACTGAATGCTCAACAGCTGAAGAAGTACTTGAGTTAGCAAAAGTATATCTACCAGAAGCTTAATTATAAGGAGTTGGGAAACCAACTTCTTTTTATGTACTCAACTATTTGAAGTATAAAGTTTTTATAATCTTCTGACAATTATCATATCAGAAGATTGAAATATCCTGAAAAAGTGATAGAATAGTTGTATTATCTAAAAAGGAGATAAGTAAATTGACTAAACAGTATAAAAATCTTGTCAACGGAGAGTGGAAACTTTCTGAAAATGAAATCAAAATCTATGCTCCGGCTACAGGGGAAGAACTCGGCTCTGTACCTGCCATGTCTACAGAAGAAGTAGACTTCGTCTATGAATCTGCTAAAAAAGCTTTTCCAGTATGGCGTGAACTATCTTATGTTGAACGAGCAGCAATTTTACACAAAGCAGCGGATATCCTAGTTCGTGATGCTGAAAAAATTGGTGCGGTTCTTTCAAAAGAAGTTGCTAAAGGTCATAAAGCAGCAGTAAGCGAAGTTGTTCGTACAGCTGAGATTATCAACTATGCTGCTGAAGAAGGTATCCGTATGGAAGGTGAAGTACTTGAAGGCGGAAGTTTTGAAGCATCAAGCAAGAAAAAAATTGCAATTGTTCGTCATGAACCTGTTGGTCTCGTTTTGGCTATTTCACCATTTAACTACCCAATCAATTTAGCGGGTTCTAAAATTGCTCCAGCTCTTATCGCTGGTAATGTTGTAGCCCTTAAACCACCAACACAAGGTTCAATTTCTGGACTTTTATTAGCTGAAGTATTTGCTGAAGCTGGTGTACCTGCTGGTGTCTTTAACACAATTACAGGACGTGGTTCAGTCATTGGTGACTACATTGTAGAACATGAAGCTGTTAACTTCATCAACTTTACAGGTTCAACTCCAGTTGGAGAACGGATTGGTCAATTGGCAGGTATGCGCCCAATCATGTTAGAACTTGGTGGTAAAGACTCTGCGATTGTTCTAGAAGATGCTGATTTAGCATTAGCAGCAAAAAATATCGTTGCAGGTGCCTTTGGTTATTCAGGACAACGTTGTACAGCTGTTAAACGTGTATTAGTAATGGATTCAGTTGCGGATGATCTTGAAAAACATGTTTGTGACCTTGTTTCTAAATTATCTGTCGGTATGCCAGCTGATAATGCTGATATCACTCCATTGATTGATACAAAAGCGGCTGATTTTGTTGAAGGTCTGATTAATGACGCAACTGACAAAGGTGCCAAAGCCTTAACTGAAATCAAACGTGAAGATAATTTGATTTCACCAGTAGTCTTTGATAATGTGACGACTGATATGCGTTTAGCTTGGGAAGAACCATTTGGACCAGTCTTACCATTCATCCGTGTTAAATCTGTTGAAGAAGCTATCGAAATTTCAAATGCTTCAGAATATGGTTTGCAAGCTTCTGTCTTTACAAATAATTTCCCTAATGCCTTTGCTATTGCAGAGCAATTGGAAGTTGGAACAGTTCATCTTAACAACAAAACCCAACGTGGTACAGATAACTTCCCATTCTTAGGAGCTAAGAAATCTGGTGCAGGCGTTCAAGGTGTTAAATACTCAATCGATGCTATGACCAACTTAAAATCAATTGTTTTTGACATTGCATAATCAAGTATTGAAGTTGATATAAAAATAAGTTTATTAAAAACTAGTTATTCCCTTTTCGGATTAGTTAGTTTTTTTTTTGACAACTAAAGGTTATTTTATTAATTTTTTTATAATTTAATAATTTTCTGATGATAAAATTTGGAATATTCATTTCTTTTTTGGGATTCTTGTGTTAAACTAATGGTACAGTTTTATAAGGAGAAACAATGAAGAAACTTTCATATATAATCATGACACTTTTTCTCATTTTGGGATTAAGTCTTTCAGCATTTCTTTTTCATGAAAGATATATTCAAGACCGAATTCATAAGGTTATTAGGCAAGAGAAAAGAGTCTTAAAAGAAGAAGGAGCCTATCAGTCATTAGAAATTATAAAACAAGGAAATGTTGACTTTTACTATTATGCTCCCTTAAAAAATAATGCCGATTTTTACCAAGGAAATTTACCACTATCATTATATAAAGAGAAAAGATCAGATTCTGAATTTGTTCTGATCATCCCGAAATTCACTAAAAGTACCTTGAAAAATGTTAAACGAGCTAGTATTCATCAAGTAACTTATCGCAAGGGATTCTTAAAAGTGACTAAGAAATCTGACAAGGTTATCAGTAGCTATCATGTCACCAATGACTATCAGCAATTTCGAGTGACAGATTTGGTTAATGGTCATATAGACCGGATAGCTGAGGAAATTAATAAATTAGATCCAGAAACTGTATTTGATCCAACACTTACAGGTAATCTAACAGAGAAAAATGGTGTTTTAAGTGATTCCCTTAAAATAGATGATAATGGTATTGTTGTCCAGGATAAAAAAGAGATACCATTCCAAAATCTATTTGACGTTATTAACCCTAGCTTTTTAAGTGGAAAAACAAACCGTGCCTATGAAGCTTATCAAGAGAAGAAAAAAGAAGAAGCAGCAGCAAAAGTTGCTCACGAAAAAATGGTAGCTCTAACTTTTGATGATGGACCAAATCCGGAGACAACCCCTCGAGTATTAGAATTATTAGCTAAATATGGGGCAAAAGCAACTTTCTTTATGCTAGGATCTAAAGTCGTAGCAAATCAGGAACTTGTCAAAAAAGTACATGATAATGGAAATGAAATTGGGAATCACTCCTGGGACCATCCTAATCTAACCAAACTTGCTCCAGAGCAAATTCAAAATCAAGTTCAATCTACTAATGATGCCATTGCTAAGGCTTGTGGACAAAAACCTCTTTATTTAAGACCACCTTATGGTGCGACAAATGAAGTTGTCAAAAAAGCAGCAGCCATGAATCAGATGCTTTGGACTGTAGATACAAGGGATTGGGATAATCACAATACCCAAGCCATGATGGCAAATATCAAAAATCAATTGCAACCTGGTGGTGTCATTCTGATGCATGATATACATAAAACGACGGTCGATGCCCTACCGACGATTTTAGAATATTTGAAAAAAGAAGGCTATAAGTGTGTTACTGTTAGTCAGTTAATGGGACATAGTTAAGTCAACAGTAAGAAAAGTGAGTCTGGGATATTCTATCCTAGACTCACTTTTTTCGGGGGTTAACTTTTATTTTCTTATTAATTCTTGATTTCGTAAAGTTAGTTCAGAAACCTGAGCAAATTTTTTCAGTTTTTTGATATCTTCAGGATGGTTAACTAAGGTGATAACACTACCTGCTTTACCCATACGACCAGTTCTACCCGCTCGGTGCGTATAATTCTCTTTGTCACGAGCAACTTCAAACTGAATAACATATTCTAATTGGTCGATATCAATTCCACGGGCCACTAAATCGGTAGCCAATAATAAGGGGATTTGATGGTTTTTGAATTTTTCTAAAATGGTTTTGCGGAATTTAACATTGACATCACTGGCGAGTGATACCGCATTAGTACCCATAAATTGTAATTTTTCTTCAGTTGCACCTAAATCAGAGAGACTGTTAAAAAAGACTAAGGCTCTAAAATCAGGAATATTAGCAAATTTACGTAAAAGATCAAGACGATCTCTTTTGTCAACTTGAATATAAAAGTGTTCTAAATTACTTAAACCTTCTCCTGTTAAGTCAATGGTCTGAGTGCCTGTTTCGAGGACATCTTTAGAGACTTTATCAGTTGCACTCATATAAATCATTTGATGGTCACGAGGAACATGGTGAGTTATTTTTTGAACAAAGCGGAATTGTGAATCACCCAAGAGCTCATCAAATTCATCTAGAATGATGGTGTCTACATTCATCATCTTAATTTTTTTATGTTGAATTAATTCATAGACCCGGCCAGGTGTTCCAATAATTATTTGTGGCCCTTTTTTTAAGCGTTCAATTTGACGTTTTTGACTAGTTCCAGAAATAAAGAGTTGAGCAACTAGGTTTAGTGGCTCTGCCCATTCTTTTGTCACTTCGAAAATTTGTCCAGCTAACTCGGTGTTTGGGGCTAAAATTAAGAGCTGTTGTGCTTTTTTCGACTCAATCTTTAAGAGGCTTGGAAGAAGATAAGCCAAGGTTTTTCCTGTTCCTGTTGGACTAATTCCTAAGATATTTTGACCATTCAAGATAGGTTGAAAAACAGCTTCTTGAATTGCTGTAAAATGATTAAATTGGCGTTCTAATAGTTGATCTTGCCAGATTTGGGGTAATTTAGTAATCATGTGTATTCCTTTATCTTTAATACTTCCATTATAGCATGAAAAAGCCTAAGTTCCTAAAAATGCCAGTCTACTATTTATTAATCAGAATAGATAGCAAATTGATGGGAAATTTGGTAAAATATACCGAAGACTTTTAGAGACGGAGTAACACATGCACAAGAAACCCATTATTATCGGTGTAACAGGTGGTTCTGGAGGCGGAAAAACGAGTGTATCCAGAGCAATCTTGGATAGTTTTCCAAATGCTCGTATTGCCATGATTCAACATGACTCTTATTACCGAGATCAGGCTCATCTCAGTTTTGAAGAACGTGTCAAAACTAACTATGACCACCCACTGGCTTTTGAGACAGATTTTATGATTGAGCAATTAAAAGAATTGTTGCAAGGTCGTCCAGTCGATATTCCGGTTTATGACTACAAAGCTCATACCAGAAGTGATAAGACTTTTAGACAAGAGCCCCAAGATGTTATTATCGTTGAAGGGATTCTTGTATTAGAAGATGAACGTTTGCGTGAATTAATGGATATCAAATTATTTGTTGATACGGATGATGATATCCGGATTATCCGTCGGATTAAACGCGATATGATGGAACGTGGTCGAAGTTTAGATAGTATTATTGAGCAATATACGACAGTTGTTAAGCCAATGTACCACCAATTTATTGAACCAAGTAAACGTTATGCTGATATTATTGTGCCTGAAGGGGTAAGTAATGTTGTCGCTATTGATTTAATCAATACTAAAATTGCTAGTATCCTAGCAGAACACCAAGGAGAGTAAGATGGTCATCGCCCTTTTAAGTATATTATTAACATGGAACATTGTTGTTTTTGCCTTATACGGCATTGACAAGCGCAAAGCTATAAAGGACCAATGGCGTATTTCAGAACGGACATTGATTCTTTCAGCCCTTTTCTTTGGCGGTTTCGGTGCACTTTTAGGTGGCAAACTTTTCCATCATAAGACTCAAAAATGGTACTTCCAAGTTTCTTGGTATCTAGGCATTGCAATTATCTTTGTAGCAGCCTATTATATTTATGTTTATTTTTTCCAAAAATAGAATAGCAGAGCAAGCCAGGGCTATATGTCTTGGCTTTTTACTTGCTCTTGGTGAGAAAAGTAAATCTTAAAGAAAAAGGCAAGGTATGATATAATAGAACAATGAATATGACCATTAAAGAAATGAATTATCAATTAATGATTGAACAGGCAAAAGCCCTGTTTGCTAATGAAAGCAATGCCTTGGCTAATCTATCAAATGCCAGTGCTTTATTAATGACCACCTTGCCAAACTCGGTCTTTACCGGTTTTTACTTATTTGATGGTCAAGAATTAATTTTAGGTCCCTTTCAAGGAGGCGTTTCCTGTGTCCATATCCCTTTAGGTAAAGGTGTTTGTGGTCAGGCTGCTTTGGAAGAAAAGACTTTAATTGTTGCGGATGTTACCAAACATGCCAATTATATTTCCTGTGATTCCAAGGCCCGTAGTGAAATCGTCATCCCCATCTTTAAGAATCAGAAGTTATTAGGTGTTCTTGATTTGGATTCTGAATTGGTTGACGATTATGATCAGGTGGATAAACAGTATTTGGAAGCCTTTTTGGAAATCTTAGTCCAAGCTAGCCGCTTTAATTTTGAAATGTTTGGAGTTGAAAGCTAATGTATCAAGCCCTATATCGAAAATATCGCAGTCAGACTTTTTCCGAAATGGTTGGGCAAAAAGTCGTATCGACAACCTTGAAACAAGCAGTAGCCAGCGGGAAAATTAGCCACGCTTACCTTTTCTCTGGACCAAGAGGAACAGGGAAAACATCGGCTGCTAAAATTTTTGCCAAGGCCATGAACTGTCCGAACCAAGTGGATGGGGAACCATGTAATAACTGTGATATCTGTCATGATATTACCAATGGTAGTTTAGAGGATGTCATTGAAATCGATGCCGCTTCAAATAACGGTGTCGATGAAATTCGCGACATTCGGGATAAATCGACCTATGCTCCAAGTCGTGCCACCTATAAAGTTTACATCATTGATGAGGTTCACATGTTATCAACGGGAGCCTTTAATGCCCTCTTGAAAACCTTGGAAGAACCGACTGAAAATGTTGTCTTTATTTTAGCAACAACAGAACTTCACAAAATTCCAGCGACCATCTTATCTCGGGTCCAACGCTTTGAGTTCAAGTCTATCAAACAAAATGATATTGCCAATCACATGGCTTGGATTTTAGAGATAGAAGACATTCCTTATGAAGAGGGAGCTCTAGATTTAATTGCCCGCCGTGCTGAGGGTGGTATGCGTGATGCCTTGTCCATTTTGGATCAGGCTCTCAGTTTATCTTCTGAGGACCAAGTGGATTTGGCCATTGCTGAAGAGATCACAGGTTCAATTAGCTTAGCGGCACTGGATACTTATGTTTTTGAGATTAAACAAAAGAATGCTCAAGAAGCCCTTGCTCAACTGGCCACTATTTTCGAAAATGGCAAGAGCATGAGTCGTTTTGCTACTGACTTATTAACCTATTTGAGAGATCTCCTTTTGGCTAAAGCTGGCTCGGATTTGTACTTCCAGTCTCAGCATTTTCAAGATAACCTGCAACTCAATAGCCAGGAAATTTTTGCCATGATTGCGACCATTACCCATTATTTGCCGGAAATTAAAAAAGGGTCTCATCCTCGCATTTATGCGGAAATGATGACTATTGCTTTGGCGAATCCTGACGAGGTCAGCAGCCTAGAAGCATCGCCAGATTTGGTGGTCCAGTTAGAAAGTCTCAGGACCGAAGTAGCGCTGCTAAAAGAATCCATTGAGAAAATGGAATCTCAGGGACTTCAGGGAACAAGCCAGTCCTCAAGTCCGGTTAGAGCTGTTAAGAGTCGTCAATCCTTCACCTACAAGGTGGATCGTCAAAAAATCTTGACCATCATGGAAGAAACGGTTCAAGATAGTGAGAAATCACGACAATATTTAGAATCCTTAAAATCAGTTTGGAATGAAATCCTAGATTCGATTTCAGCCCAAGATCGGGCCTTACTTTTAGGGTCAGAACCTGTTTTAGCTAATGGTGAGAATGCCATTCTTGCCTTTGAAGCTGCCTTTAATGCTGAACAAGCCATGAATCGAAAAGATTTAAATGATATTTTTGGCAATATAATGAGTAAAGCAGCTGGTTTTTCACCAAATATCTTGGCTGTTCCTCGAGCTGATTTTAATCATATCCGAAGCGAATTTGCTAAACAGATGAAATCGCAGTCGCAGGAAATGGTTGAGGAAAAGTCGGTGACTGAAATCCCGGAAGGTTTTGACTTTTTAATGGATAAAATTAAAACAACAGAAGATTAAAAAAAGAGATGGGCGGAAGTGAACTAGTCCCCAAGAGTTAGTTTTTTTTTCTAACTTTTGAGGGGCAGTTCAGAAGACCCCATTCTCTTTTTATGATAGAATACCAATATGACAATTAGACAATTTATCATTATTACTTTTATTTGTGCTTTTGAAACTTATTTTTTCAATGATGCTTTGATGTCGGGGGATTACCTTTTTGCGACTTTTTGGGGCTTTCTCCTAGTTAGAGATTTGCGTAAGGCTTATAATATCCAAAAATTCACTCAGTCGATTTTGAAAGCGACTAAGGTTACCAAGAAGAAAGACTAATTTCACCGCTGCTCAGTATCTTTTCTTGCTTATCTGCCAGTTTGACAATGAGGTGACCTTGGTCTGTGATATCAATAGCTTGGGCTTGAATGGTTTTGTCATTTTCGATATAAGTGACTTGTTTGCCAAGGACTAAAGATTTTTCTTTATAAACCTTTAAGTGGTCCTTGACGGGGATTTCAAAGAAGAGTTTCCATATTTCTGTAATCAATTGGTTACGGCTGATTGGGGCATGGCCCTGGAAAAGAGAGCCAGCCTTGGCTGAAATTTCTGTCGGGAACTCAGGGATATTGAAGTTAAGGCCAATGCCGATTATCACATCAGTAATTAGTCCGGTTTCAACAGAAGTTATGGCTTCTGTGATGATGCCGGCTATTTTTTTTTGCCCTAAATAGATGTCATTAACCCATTTGATTTCTGTTTCGATGCCTGTCAAACGGGAGATGGCTTTGACAATACTGGAAGCGGCAATCAGGGTATAAGGCAGTAGATGGTCGTAAGTGACATTGGGGCGGAGGTGAAGGGACATGTAAATGCCACCAGTTTCTGAGGCAAAGAAGTCGCGATTCATCCGGCCTTTAGCTTTTGTCTGACTTGGCGCCAAAAAGAGTTGTGGTGTTACCCCATTTTGGGCGATATTATCTTTGGCATCTTGTTGAGTAGAATAGCTTGTTTCCATTAAGGTAACTGGAAAGCCGACTTCTTGGCTAATGCTTTCTGCTAGTAGGATATCACCCCCCAGGAGTTTATATCCTTTGACTTTAGATTTCTCAATCTGAAGACCTTGATTTTCTAAGGTTTTGATGGCTTTCCAAATGGATGTTCTGGATAAATCCAACTTCTCTGCTAAGAGTTCACCGCTGACAAAATCCTGATTTTGGGCTAGTAGTGTATATATTTTTTCTGATGTTTTCATGCTTCTAGTATAGTACATTTCAAGGAATTTTCAAGTTCATTCCTTGGCTTTCTACTGTTTCTTTAGACTCTAGATTGATAAGGCAAAAATGGCTCTAGCCAAACAGTCATAAAATGATATAATAGTAAAGTTAATGAGTCCCGAAAAGGCAGAAGTGATTCTGGTTCTTTGTAACTTTTTAACTCGACAAGGTTGTTATGCATTGTGCATTTGGCCGAATTGATATTACCAGAACAAAACTGGTAAGCTTTTATTATTTTAAAAGGGGGACATTTTTATGTCAGAACGTAAATTATTCACGTCTGAATCTGTATCAGAAGGGCATCCTGACAAGATTGCCGATCAAATTTCTGATGCCATTTTAGATGCTATTCTTACTGAGGATCCTGATGCCCATGTGGCAGCAGAAACAGTTGTTTACACTGGTTCAGTTCATGTTTTTGGGGAAATTTCTACCAAAGCTTATGTTGATATTAACCGAGTTGTTCGTGATACCATTGCTGAAATTGGCTACACAGAAGCCGAATATGGTTTTTCGGCTAATGCTGTTGGTGTGCATCCATCTTTAGTGGAACAATCAGCTGATATTGCCATGGGTGTTAATGAAGCTCTTGAGGCGCGTGAGGGACAAGCAGATGATTTGAACATGATCGGTGCTGGAGACCAAGGCTTAATGTTTGGTTTTGCTATCGATGAAACTCCAGAATTGATGCCTTTACCAATCTCACTATCACATAAATTGGTTAAAAAATTAGCTGATTTACGAAAATCAGGTGCAATTTCTTATTTGCGTCCAGATGCTAAATCGCAAGTTACTGTTGAGTACGATGAAGCTGACCAACCAGTGCGCGTGGATACTGTCGTTATTTCCACTCAACATGACCCTGATGTGACTAATGAGCAAATTCGTCAGGATGTGATTGAACAAGTGGTAAAAGCGGTTATTCCAGCTAAATTATTAGATGAGCAAACCCGCTTCTTTATTAATCCAACTGGCCGTTTCGTTATTGGAGGACCTCAAGGGGATTCTGGTTTGACCGGTCGCAAAATTATTGTTGATACTTACGGTGGTTATTCACGTCACGGAGGTGGAGCATTTTCTGGTAAAGATGCCACTAAAGTGGATCGCTCCGCATCTTACGCAGCTCGCTACATTGCCAAAAATATTGTTGCTGCTGGACTAGCTCGAAAAGCTGAAGTGCAATTAGCATATGCTATCGGTGTTGCCCAGCCTGTGTCTGTTAGAATCGATACCTTCAATACGGCAACTGTTGAAGAGGGGCGCATTGAAGCAGTAGTAAGAGAATTATTTGATCTCCGTCCTGCTGGTATCATCAAAATGCTTGATTTAAAGAGACCTATTTATAAGCAAATAGCTGCATATGGACATATGGGTCGGACTGACATTGATTTACCATGGGAAAAAACGGACAAGGTGGAGCAATTGAAAGCCTTACTTGGTTAAATTTTTGTTACAATTTTAATTTTTTATAAAGATGGACAGTCTTGTCCATCTTTTTTTACGCCCAAATAGCCTTTTAAGGACTATTTCGAAACGGTTTGCCCATTCAAGCTATTTGTATTGCTCATTAAATTATGATAAAATAAAAAGGTTGAATTCTAGTTTAAGAGAGATTTGAAAGTATGCGAAAAATTATCATTAACGGCGGCAAAAGATTGTCAG
This sequence comes from Streptococcus bovimastitidis, assembly GCF_001885095.1. Lineage (GTDB taxonomy): Bacteria > Bacillota > Bacilli > Lactobacillales > Streptococcaceae > Streptococcus > Streptococcus bovimastitidis. The sequence goes on from NZ_LZDD01000001.1 coordinate 197,897, forward strand.
GGGAAGTAGCGGTCTCTGGCGCTAAAAACAGTGTAGTGGCATTAATTCCAGCGATTATTTTAGCTGGCGACAAAGTCACTTTAGATGGTGTTCCAGCCATCAGTGACGTGGATTCTTTAGTTGAAATCATGGAAATCATGGGGGCTGAGGTTGATTATCAAGGAGAGACTCTTGTTATTGACCCGAGTCAAGTTCAAAGTATTCCCATGCCTTACGGAAAAATTAATAGTCTAAGAGCTTCATATTATTTTTATGGCTCGCTTTTAGGTCGCTTTGGTAAAGCTACTGTTGGTCTTCCTGGTGGCTGCGACCTAGGACCTCGTCCTATTGATCTTCACCTTAAAGCTTTTGAAGCTATGGGGGCAGAGGTTTCCTTTGAAGGGGAAAACATGCATCTTGAAGCTAAGGATGGTCGTCTCCATGGTGCCCATATCTATATGGATACGGTAAGTGTTGGGGCAACAATCAATACCATGTTAGCAGCGACCCGAGCTGATGGGAAAACCGTAATTGAGAATGCGGCTAGAGAGCCAGAAATTATCGATATTGCAACCTTATTAAACAATATGGGTGCTCATATTCGGGGAGCGGGTACAGATATCATCACTATTGAGGGTGTTGATACCCTTCATGGAACAAATCACCAAGTGATTCCCGATCGTATAGAAGCAGGTACCTATATTGCTTTGGCGGCAGCGATTGGTGATGGTGTTAAAGTTACCAATGTTCTGTATGAGCACCTTGAGAGTTTTATTGCCAAACTTGAAGAAATGGGTGTAAGGATGACAGTTGAAGAAGATGCCATTTTTGTTGAAAAACAAGAAAATCTTAAAGCTGTTAATATTAAAACATCACCATATCCAGGTTTTGCGACAGACTTACAACAACCAATGACACCACTTTTATTAACAGCAAATGGACGCGGAACCATTATTGATACCATCTACGAAAAACGGGTTAACCATGTTCCAGAGATGGCAAGAATGGGAGCCGACATTTCAATTGTTGGTGGACAAATTGTCTATCATGGTCCAAATCATTTGACGGGCGCTCAAGTAAAAGCAACTGACTTAAGAGCAGGTGCAGCACTTGTGACAGCAGGCTTGATGGCAGAAGGAAAAACAGAAATTCGCAACATTGAATTTATTTTACGCGGCTATGCCAATATCATCGAGAAACTTCAAGATTTAGGAGCAGATATCTCCTTGATCGAAGAATAGTTTAGGAAGTTAGAAGAATACCAGTTTGAAACTTGCTTTCATTCGGTATCTAAAAAATATAGAGCCAGGGAAAAGATTGTCCCTGGCTCTTTTTGTCTGATGACTTACATAATTTATGTTAGAATTATCAGATGAATTAAGGAATAAAGATAAAAATTCGGCTACAAATTCTCCGTATTTACTGCTTTTTTTATAAAATTAATGTTTTTTTAAAAATATAGTTGACAATTCATCAGATGAATAGTATTATTAACTTGTAAATAAAACGCTTCCAAAAAATGGTAGCAAAAACAAGGAGGTTTCTCTAATGGAGAAAACATTTGAGGAAAGACAAGAAGTTGTCACATACAACCGTGCGAAAGTTTGGCAATTAGTGCTATTTGCTCTAAATAACGCATCCACAAATATTTATTTATTTGCCTTTATGTTTGTGACTTACTTTTCTACAGGTATCTTAGGTCTAGCAGCGATCTTTGTTAGTCAGATTATGGGTTATATTCGAATCTTTGATGGTTTTATTGATCCGGCAATCGGGATTCTGATTGATAAGACAGAAACAAAATTCGGGAAATACCGTCCTATTTTAGTTCTAGGTAATATCATTACTGCCTTATCATTGATTATGCTCTTAGCTTTAGCAAATGTTGATCAAGGTATTCGTTTCCCTCTATTTGTCATTGTTTTGATTATTCATAAAATCGGGTATTCAATGCAACAAACCATTACTAAAGCAGGGCAAACAGCTCTTACCAATGATCCAAAACAACGTCCAATCTTCAATATCGTAGATGCAGTGATGACAACTTCATTGATGACTGGTGGACAATTCGTTGTTTCTTCATTCTTAATTCCTAAGTTTGGAAATTTCACTCCTCAATTCTTTAATGCCTTAATCTATGGTACCATTGTTATTTCGGCAGTATTGGCTACCCTCGCAGTTATTGGTATTTGGTCTAAGGACCGTAAAGAATATTTTGGACTCGGAGAGAAAACACAGAAAACGCAACTCAAAGATTATTGGAAAGTTCTTAAAGGTAACAAACCGTTACAAGTGCTTTCTATAGCAGCTGCTTTGGTAAAATTCACTGTTCAATTCTTTGGGGATTCAGTTGTTATGGTAATGCTTTACGGAATCCTTTTTGGTAACTATGGCTTATCTGGTCAATTCTCATTACTCTTTGTTGTTCCTGGTGTCTTAATCAATATCTGGATTTCAGCAATGGCACGTAAAAAAGGCTTGCGTTTTTCATATATTAAGGCTTTACAGTTATCTCTCATTTCACTTCTTGTATTTGGAGTCGTATTATTCTTTGGTAAACCTGGTTCTTTAAGTTTAACAAACATTAATTTATATACCATTGCATTTATCATCACTTATATTGCTGCACGCTATTTAAGCCAGGCACCAGCAGGACTTGTATTAACAATGGGTGCGGATATTTCTGACTACGAAACATCTGAATCTGGTCGTTATGTTTCAGGGATGATCGGAACAATCTTCTCCTTAACAGATTCGATTGCCTCATCTTTTGCACCAATGGTTGTCGGTGCAATCTTAGCGACAATTGGTTTTGCTAAAAAATTTCCAACAATGGAAACACCTTTGACACCAGAACTTAAAATGGCTACAATTATCTTATTAGTAGGTATTCCATTTATCTCTTTACTAGTTGCTCTCTTCTTAATGAAATTCTATAAACTAGACAAAGAAGAAATGGTTCGCATTCAAGAAAAAATTCAAGTCATGAAGTCTGCTTCAAGTGATGAACGTGTTAAAGCGATTGCTAAAAACGTGCCATTAACTGATATGGATTATGTTGATGTAACCGATTATCCAGTCGACAAAGACTAATTCAAAGAAACAGCTTCACCTCAAGTGAGCTGTTTTCTTTATAGGAAAAGAATAATATAGGAGGTTAATGTGAAAAAAGTCGTTTCATTAGGTGAAATTTTATTACGTTTAAGTCCACCTCAATACCAGACCTTAACACAGGTCAATCAATTGGATTGTCAGTTCGGAGGGTCAGAACTTAATGTCTTGGCGACGCTGGCGCAACTGGGTCATCAAGTTTCCTTGATATCAGTTATTCCTGATAATGACTTGGGACGGATGACAGAACAATTTCTTTTTTCTAAACAAATCGGCCAAGATTATATTCTTAGAAAAGGTCATCGTTTAGGACTTTATTTCTATCAAAAAGGCTTTTCTTTGCGGGCTAGTCGAGTCACTTATGATCGTAAGTATTCTGCTTTTTGGGAAAGCAAACTGGCTGATTTTGATTTTGCTAAGGTATTTGACGGAGCGGATTGGTTCCATGTCTCAGGCATCACGCCGGCATTAACGACTGATTTGTATGACTTAACCTATTTCTTGATGGAGAAGGCACAGGGATTAGGGATAAAAATATCCTTTGATTTGAATTTCCGAGCTAGCTTATGGGATTCTTTCCAAGATGCCCGAGAAAAATTATCGCCCCTTTTAAAACTGGCTGATGTTTGTATTGGTCTTGAGCCCATTGATTTGGTAGGTCAAGATGGAGACTTGAAAGATGAACTAGGTCTGTCAAGGCCCTATAAAGATCAAGAGTTATTAAAGCAAGTTCTTAAGGAATTAGCTGAACGCTACCAATTAGAAAGTATTGCTTTTACCCAAAGAGAAAGCACCCATACTAATGAATACCAATTGAAAGCTTTTCTCTATCAAAATGGGCAACTTTATAAAACTGAGAAAGCTGGCATTCAAGTGCTAGATCGTGTTGGAACAGGTGATGCCTTTACAGCCGGGCTGATTCATGGCTTATTAAATCAATCCCCAGCTCAATTAGTTCTCGATACAGCCATGTCTTGCTTTAAGTTTAAACATACTATTGAAGGTGATATCAATGTTGTGACCAAACACGATATTGAACAATTATTATACCAAGAGTCACATGAAATCAAACGATAAGGAGAAAAATAATGTTATATCCAAGTTTTAGTAAAAGTAGAAGTGTCTATGATTTGAGTGGTTTATGGCAATTTAAATTAGGAGACCATAATCCCCAAGAAATCTTACCAAATGAAGAAGTTATGGTTGTCCCAAGTTCTTTTAATGATGTGGTTGTAGATAAAGATAAACGCAATTATATCGGAGATTTTTGGTACGAAAGAACACTTGAAATTCCCAAAGTAGCTGAAAATGAAGAGTTGGTCTTGCGTTTTGGCTCAGTAACCCATCACGCCAAAGTCTATGTCAATGGACAACTGCTTGGTCAACATAAAGGTGGCTTTACACCATTCGAGATAGTTGTACCTGATCAATTGGTCAATGAGTCTAGTTTACGCTTATCAGTCTGTGCCAATAATATTCTTGATTACAGTACTCTTCCAGTAGGTAATTATTCTGAAGAAATAGATGACGATGGTCAAGTTCGCAAAGTTGTCAAAGAAAACTTTGATTTCTTCAACTATGCTGGCATTCATCGTCCCGTTAAACTAGTTGTTAGACCAAAAAACCATATTAGAGAGATTGTCATTACATCCCAACTATCAGATGATTTATCAAGTGCCGACCTTCATATTGCAGTAGAAACTAGCCAAGCTGTTGATAGCTATCGTTTCACCATTATGGATGAAGATGGCAAAGTCCTAGCTGAATCTGATTCGTCTGACATTCACCTAGACCAAATCAGACTATGGGAAGTTCTAGATGCTTATTTATACACAGCTCGGATTGAAACCTACAAGAATGGTCAGCTGTTAGATGTCTATGAAGAACCTTTTGGTCTCCGGAAAATCGCTGTGCAGAATGGCCAATTCTTAATGAATAACAAGCCAGTTTACTTTAAAGGATTCGGAAAACATGAGGATACCTTTATAAACGGCCGCGGCCTTAATGAGGCAGCTAACTTAATGGACTTGAACTTGATGAAAGAGATGGGGGCTAATTCTTTCAGAACCTCTCACTATCCTTATTCAGAGGAAATGATGCGCTTGGCAGACCGCATGGGTATTCTTGTTATTGACGAAATCCCTGCCGTTGGCTTATTCCAAAACTTTACCGCATCACTCGACCTTGATGGGAAAGATAATGGCACTTGGCAGAAAATGGAAACCAAAGAAGCCCATGAATTGGCGATACAAGAATTGGTTGCTCGCGATAAAAATCACCCATCAGTGGTCATGTGGGTGGTGGCCAATGAGCCTGCCAGTCATGAACAAGGGGCACACGAATATTTTGAACCCTTAGTTAAACTTTATAAAGACTTGGATCCACAAAAACGTCCTGTTACCTTAGTAAATATCTTGATGGCGACACCGGATAAAGATTTGGCTATGGATTTGGTAGATGTCATCTGCTTAAACCGTTATTATGGTTGGTATATCGATCATGGTGATTTGAAAAAAGGTGAAAAAGGTCTTCGTCAAGAACTCTTACAATGGCAAGAAAAATTCCCGGAAAAACCAATCATCATGACGGAATATGGTGCTGATACCTTACCAGGTCTCCATTCTTCATGGGATATTCCTTATACTGAAGAATTCCAGTCAGCCTTTTATGAAATGACTCATGGTGTCTTCGATGAAATTCCTAATTTGGTTGGTGAGCAGGTTTGGAACTTTGCGGACTTTGAAACCAATTTGATGATTCTGCGCGTGCAAGGAAATCACAAAGGACTCTTCTCAAGAAATCGTCAGCCCAAACAAGTGGTTAAAGATTTCAGAAAACGTTGGCAAGCCATTCCTAATTACCATTACAAAAAGAAATAGTGTACAATAGTAATAGGTAAATTAGAAGAGGTGACAAAATGGCTAGACCATTAGTAGAACAAGCAGCAGAACGCTTGTTACAATTGATATTAGAACGTGATTATCCCATTGGTGCTAAGCTTCCCAATGAATATGAATTAGCTCAAGATTTAGATGTTGGTAGAAGTACTGTTCGTGAAGCTGTTCGTAGTTTAGCGACTCGTAATATCTTAGAGGTCAGACAAGGTTCAGGAACATACATTAGTTCCAAAAAAGGTGTGGCAGAAGACCCTTTTGGCTTTGCCTTTGTTAAAGACCGGGTTAAGTTAACAACTGACTTATTTGAGTTACGCTATCTTTTGGAGCCGAGAATCGCTGAGCGGGCAGCTCAATTTGCTTCCGACGAAGATATTGTTAGGTTGGAAGAGGTTGTCTTAGCCATCGAGAAGGCTCTGGCAGAAAATGATCCCATCCATTTGGAATTGGATGTTAAATTCCATAGTATGCTTGCTGAAATGAGTGGTAATATTGCTGTTACCAGTATGATTCCGGTTATCAATCAGTCTATTCAAATCATTAATGAGGATTATTCAAATCGTCAGATGAAACAGACGAGTATTGATGCCCATCGAAATATTTTAAAAGCTATTCAATCTCGCCACCCAATTGCTGCATATGATAGCATGCTTGCCCATATATTGACTGTTAGACAAACGGTTTTAAACGATTGGTTTGATAAGAAAATTGACATCCAAGGTCTACCAGCAACAGATAATCATAAAAAATAAGAGAAGGAGATCAGAGAAATCTGATCTTTTTTTCGATTTTGATATAAAATCCTTGACAATTCATCTGATGACTTCTATAATAGAATTATGATAACGATTACAAATGAGGAGGTCACTATGTTAGATGTCTTAAAAGAAAATTACTTCTTTGCAGTGGTACGTGGAGCGGATGAAGAGGATGCTAAAGAGATTTCACGCTATGCTATTGCTGGGGAGATTCGCAATATTGAAATCACTTTTTCCACACCAAATGCAGCCCAAGTTATGGCAGATTTGTCTGAGGAATTTGCAAATCGTAAGGATGTGGTCATTGGTGCGGGTACAGTTATGGATAGCAAGTTAGCACAAGAAGCCATCGATGCAGGTGCTGTCTTCCTAGTAAGTCCTCATTTTGATCCAGCAATTGCAAGTTTAGCTAAGGAAAATAAGGTCTATTATTTCCCAGGTTGTGCGACCGTTACAGAGGTTGTTACTGCTATGAAGGCATCTTGCCCAATCATTAAACTTTTCCCTGGTGGACAAGTTGGACCTGGTTTTATTAAAGATATTCACGGGCCAATCCCAGAAGTTGCTTTAATGCCTTCGGGAGGTGTTTCAATCGATAATGTTGCTGACTGGAAAAAAGCAGGTGCGGTAGCTGTTGGCGTTGGCTCAGCTTTAGCTCGAAATGTTGCCAGTCAAGGATACGAAAGTGTTACAGAAGTAGCAAAGGCTTTTGTTTCAGCTTTAGACAAATAAGAGGAGTAGCTTATGGCTTTCAATGATGACAATTTTATGTTACAAACGGATGCTGCTAAACGCATCTATCAAGACATTAAAGACCAACCTATTTTTGATTACCATTGCCATTTAGATCCTAAAGAAATCTTTGAAGACAAGGTTTACGAAAATATTGTTGATATCTGGCTTGGTGGTGACCACTACAAATGGCGTCTCATGCGTGCTAACGGTGTTTCAGAAGATGAGATTACTGGTAGCGCTGATAAATTAAGCAAATTCAAAGCTTTTGCTAGAACCTTGCAACGAGCTTATGGTAACCCAGTATACCATTGGTCAGCAATGGAATTGAAGAATGTCTTTGGGATTGAAGAAGTCCTAACAGAAGCAAATGCTGAAGCAATTTACAATCGTCTCAATGCTTACATTCAAAAAGAAGAAATCTCACCAAGAAAACTAATTGCAGCAAGCAAAGTTACCTTTATTGGAACAACCGATAATCCATTAGATGATTTGGAATGGCATGCCAAACTAGCTGCTGATGAGAGTATGTCAACAACTGTTGCACCGACTTTCAGACCGGACCAAGCTTTTATTGAACATGCTCAATTTGCTGATTTTGTGAAAGGTTTAAGTGAAAAAACCAATCATCAGATTACAGATTTCCAATCTTTTGTGGCTGCTTTAGAAGAACGGATTGCCTACTTTGCTCAACATGGTTGTAAGGCAAGTGATATTTCCTTTACGGAAATTGTTTTTGAAGAAGCGGATGACCAAGTCATAGATAACTTGTTAGCTAAAGCGCTTAAGGGTGAAAAATTGGCTTCCTTAGATATCAAACAATGGCAAACAGCACTTTTTGCTCAATTATGCCGACTATATAAAAAATATGGTTTTATCACACAAGTTCACTTTGGAGCACTTCGGAATAATCATTCAGAACTTTACAAAAAATTAGGTGCTGATGTTGGTATCGATTCCATGGGTGACCAAACTGCTTTAACCCTTAATATGAACCGTCTCTTGGATAATCTTGTTCAAAAGGACAGTCTGCCAAAAATGATTTGGTATAACCTTAACCCATCCTATAACATTGCGGTGGCTAATACCCTTGCCAACTTCCAAGCTAATGAAGTTGGGGTTAAATCTTATCTTCAATTTGGTGCAGGTTGGTGGTTTGCGGATACTAAGCTTGGTATGATTAGTCAAATGGATGCTTTAGCAGAACAAGGTATTTTAGCGAACTTCGTTGGCATGTTGACAGATTCACGTAGTTTCTTGTCTTACCAACGTCATGATTATTTCCGCAGAATACTTGCAAACTACTTAGGTCAGTGGATCAGCCAAGGCCAAGTTCCTGAAGATTATGATGCTCTGGGCAAGATGGCTCAGGACATTGCTTATAACAATGCGCAAGCCTATTTTAACTAAAAAAGAAAACAGAAAACTAGAGGTATTAAGATGAAAATGTCATTTAGATGGTACGGGAAAAATGATCCTGTAACCCTTGAAGAAATTAAAGCAATTCCTGGTATGCAAGGGATTGTAACAGCAGTTTATGATGTTCCTGTTGGTCAGGCTTGGCCTTTGGAAAACATTTTAGAATTGAAAAAAATGGTAGAGGATGCTGGTTTAGAAATTACAGTTATTGAATCAATTCCAGTTCACGAAGATATCAAACAAGGTAAAGACACACGTGATCAGTTGATTGAGAACTACAAAACATCCATTGAAAACGTTGGTAAAGCTGGAATTCCAGTTGTTTGTTACAATTTCATGCCTGTTTTCGACTGGACTCGTTCAGACTTAAACCATCCACTACCAGATGGGTCAACTTCCCTAGCTTTCTTAAAATCTGACTTAGAAGGTGTTGATCCTGTAGCGGATGACTTAAACCTACCAGGTTGGGATTCATCTTATTCTAAAGAAGAAATGAAAGCCATTATTGAAAACTACCGCAATAATATTTCTGAAGAAGATTTGTGGGCTAACTTAGACTACTTTATTAAAGCCATCATGCCTACAGCTGAGGCAGCTGGCGTTAAAATGGCGATTCACCCTGATGATCCTCCTTATGGTATCTTTGGTTTACCTAGAATTATTACTGGTCAAGAAGCAGTTGAACGTTTCTTGAATATCTATGATTCAGAAAATAACGGTATTACCATGTGTGTTGGTTCATACGCTTCAGATCCTAAAAATGATGTTCTTGCTATGACAGAGTATGCTTTGAAACGCAACCGTATCAACTTTATGCATACACGTAATGTAACTGCTGGTGATTGGGGCTTCCAAGAAACAGCACACTTGTCACAAGCTGGTGATATCGACATGAACGGTGTTATCAAACTTTTAGTAGACTATGATTGGAAAGGGTCTCTTCGTCCCGACCATGGTCGTCGCATTTGGGGTGACCAAACCAAAACACCTGGTTACGGACTTTACGATCGTGCCTTAGGTGCAACTTACTTTAATGGTTTATATGAAGCTAATATGCGTGCAGCAGGTAAAACACCTGACTTCGGTATAAAAGCAAAAACAGTTGGCAATAAATAATTAAGAGAAAAGAAAGAGGAATAATATGGCTAGAGTAATTGATTTTAAAGATAAAGTTGTTGTTGTAACTGGAGCTGGTGGTGTCCTTTGTGGCTTTATGGCTAAAGAATTCGCTAAAGCAGGTGCTAAAGTTGCCCTCTTAGACCTTAATCAAGAAGCAGCTCAAAAATTCGTTGATGAAATTGAAGCAGAAGGTGGCATTGCTAAAGCTTATAAAGCTAATGTTCTTTCAAAAGAAAACTTAGAAGAAGTTCGTCAGGCTGTTCTTAAAGATCTTGGCGTGACTGATATCTTAGTAAATGGTGCTGGCGGTAACTCACCAAAAGCAACAACTGACAATGAATTCCATACACTTGATTTACCAGCAGAAACAAAAACTTTCTTCGACTTAGATGAAGCAGGTATCAGTTTTGTCTTCAACCTAAACTACTTAGGTACCTTGTTACCAACGCAAGTTTTTGCACAAGATATGGTTGGTCGTCCAGGCGCAAACATCATTAACATTTCATCAATGAATGCCTTCACACCACTAACAAAAATCCCTGCATATTCAGGTGCAAAAGCAGCAATCAGTAACTTTACCCAATGGTTAGCCGTTCACTTCTCTAAGGTTGGTATTCGTTGTAATGCCATCGCTCCGGGCTTCCTTGTAACTAACCAAAACCGTGGCCTTCTTTTCTCTGAAGATGGTCAACCAACTGCTCGTGCTGAAAAAATCCTTAATAACACTCCAATGGGACGTTTTGGTGAAGCTGAAGAATTGATCGGCGGACTCTTCTTCCTAGCTGACGAACAATCAGCAAGCTTCGTAAATGGTGTCGTATTACCAATCGATGGTGGATTTGCTGCCTACTCAGGTGTTTAATCTTTTCGTCACTTTGTGACATCGCAAAGCTAATAGTGTGTCTTCTCTAAAAATTATAAAAGCTCTGACCTTTAGTTAATCTCCCTAAAGGCCCAGGGCTTTTTGATTTAGATTGAAAAGTGATCAAGCTCTAAGCCCACAGCATTCATCTGAAAATACGCAAAAGCAGTCGTTTCATATTTCAAACAATTTTTCAAACAGATGATTTAGGTCTTTGGAAAAAACAGAAAGTGGTCATATGATTTTAACTTAAAAATAAGTTATTTTTTTAATTGACACCGTTTTCAAGTCGTGTTATAATAAATTCATCAGATGAATTACAGGAAAATGGAGGTTCTTATGACAGATGTAAAGCAAAGCTATGTCTTTTGTGTTGATTCCGATGGTTGTGCCATGGATACCATGACCTACAAACACCAATTGTTTTTTGGTCCCATCGCTGCTGACACCTTTGGTATTTCCCAAAAAGAAGACTTTTTGAAGGAATGGGATCGGGTTAATCTTTTTTCGAAAACCCGTGGTGTTAACCGTTTTGTTGGTTTGGTTATGGGCTTGGAATATGCTGGTTTGGAAAATATCTCAGCTCTTAAAGAGTGGGTTGAAACAACCAATTCCCTCTCAAATCAGTCATTGGAAGAGGCTCTCGCCAAGAATCCAAGTGATGATTTGCAGAAGGCTTTGGACTGGTCAAATGAAGTCAACCGTCAGATTAAGGTCTATGAAGGTGATGCTTTAGCTTTTCCAGGTGCTCTTGAAACCCTGGCAAAATGTCATGAGCTAGGTAAGATTTATGTTGTAAGTTCTGCTAACAAGGAAGCGGTTGAAGAAGAGTGGCAAGAACAAGGCTTGATGACTCATGTTGACGACCTCTATTGTCAAGACCGAGGTAAGAAAGAAGATGTCATTGCTGGTCTGATTAAAGAAGGCTTTGACCCTGAAAAAATCATGATGGTTGGTGATTCACCTGGTGATTTAGCAGCTGCTGAGCAAAATGCTGTTAGCTTTTATCCAATCCTTGTTGGGAAAGAAGAATTCTCTTGGCTTAATTTAAAAGATAAAATCGCAAATGCTTTTGTTAATGGTAACTTAAGCCATCAGGATAAAGAAGCATTCAAAGATGCTTTTTGGAAAAACTTAGAGTAGACGTAAGGTCAGAAAGGAATTTATAATGACACATTTAGTTGATTTAACCAAAAAACCCTTTAACTTAGATCAAGAAGCAATTGCTTGGGTTGAGAAAACCATAAGCGAGATGACACTTGATGAAAAAATTGGTCAATTATTCTTCAATATGGGAGCTAGCCGTTCAGAAGACTATTTGACTCAAGTTTTAAATGATTACCATATCGCAGCCGTTCGTTATAATAAAGGACCTGCTAGTGAGATTTACGATCAAAACTTTATTTTACAAACCAAATCAAAATGGCCAATGTTAATTGCTGCTAATACCGAAGCTGGTGGTGATGGTGCCGTTACAGATGGTACTATGGTTGGTGATGAAATTAAGATTGCTGCAACAAATGATTCTCAATTTGCTTATGAAATGGGTCGTATTGCTGGTATTGAAGCATCAGCTGTAGGTTGTAATGCTTCCTTTGCCCCAATCGTTGATATTACCCGCAACTGGCGTAATCCAATTATTGCTAACCGTACTTGGGGTTCAAATGTTGACCAAATTATTGACCTTTCTAAACAATATATGAAAGGGATTATGGAGCACAACATTATGCCATTTGCCAAACACTTCCCAGGCGATGGTATTGACGAGCGTGACCACCATTTATCCTATGCTTCAAACCCAATGGGCAAGGAAGAATGGATGTCTACTTTCGGTCGCATTTATGGTGAATTGATTGAAGCTGGGTTACCTGGAATTATGTCAGGGCATATTCACTTGCCAAATGTTGAAAAAGAAATGCATCCTGAACGTAACCTGGATGAGATGTTACCAGCATCTTTAAACAAAACATTGCTTGATGAATTACTTCGTGGTGAATTAGGTTACAATGGGGCAATTGTTACCGATGCTTCACACATGGTTGCCATGACGGCTTCAATGCCACGTCGTGAATTATTGCCAACAGCTATTGAAGCTGGTTGTGACCTCTTCTTGTTCTTTAATGACCCAGAAGAAGACTTGCAATGGATGAAGGAAGGCTATGAAAATGGTATTCTTTCAGATGAACGCTTGCATGATGCCCTTCGTCGTTCCCTTGGTCTCCGTGCTAAATTAGGCCTTCATAAATTTGAAGGACGCCGTCAAGACTTATTCTTACCGAAAGAAGAAGCAATGGCTCTCATTAATACTGATGAAGCGAAAGCTATTTCTGATCAAGTTGCGGATAAGGCTATTACCCTTGTTAAAGACAAACAAAAAGACATTTTCCCTGTGACTCCTGACCGTTACAAACGTATCTTGATTGTCAACGTTGAAGGTCATAAGGGTGGCTTCGGTGCTATGATTGCCGGAAATAAAAAACGAGCTTCTGATCATGTTAAAGAATTGCTTGAGGCACGTGGTCATCAGGTGACTGTTTGGGAATCTACGGAAGAAAGAATCATGAAGTTACCTGAAAGTGAACGGGCAGCAGCTTTTGCTAATGTTTACGCTCAAAAACAACCAATTTCTAACTTGACTGACAATTATGATTTAATCATTAACTTGGTTGATGTTAACTCTGGTGGAACGGTTCAACGAATTGTCTGGCCAGCTGCTAAAGGTACGCCAGACCAACCTTTCTACGTTCATGAAATTCCATCTATCGTTGTTTCTGTTCAACATGCTTTCGCTCTTGCTGATATGCCTCAAACAGGGACATATATCAATGCTTACGATGGCAAACCAAATACTATGGAAGCCCTTGTTCGTAAATTAGCTGGTGAATCTGAATTTACAGGTGTCTCATCAGTTGATGCTTTCTGTGGCTTGATTGATACACATATTTGGAGACAGCCTAAATAAGCCATTTTAATAGGGCTAAAGACTCTGATTTCAGAGTCTTTTTTTTTGTGATTGATACAGTTTCGACTTTTCATCAATCTGTTATAGTAAATTAGCTAAAAATCTGTTATAATTATCTCAAACTAGGCAAGGAAAAAGGTGCTTATGGATTTTTGGACGCAATTGGCGAAATTGTCTTTTCTAGAGAGTGATCGCTTGTATTTAAGGCCAGTGACTTATGCGGATGCGTCAGCCTTTTTTGAGATTGTATCGGATGCCCAAGAGCTTTCGTTTATTTTTCCAGCAGTGGCAACTAAGTTCGAGAGTGATTACCTTTTGACCCATGCTTTTTTGAAAAATCCGCTAGGATGCTGGGCCATTTGCCTAAAAAATCAGGATCAAATGATTGGCTTTATTAAATTCGAGAATGTGACTTTAAGCGATGGCAAATCGGAATTGGGCTACTTTTTGCGGTCAGATTATCGTGGCAAGGGCTATATGACAGAAGCAGTCAGATTGGTCGCTTCGCGGGCACTGTCACAGTTAGGTTTAGAGTCTCTTTATATTGTGACTCACAGGGAGAATTTGGCTAGTCAGGCTGTTGCAAAAGCTACTTCCTTTGTCTTTAAAAAGTCATTTAAGGGCAGTGACCGTTATACCCATAAAATGCGTGAATATTGTGAATACCAAATAACTAAAGGTGATTATCATGAGTAAACATCAGGAAATTTTAGAGTATCTTGAGAAACTTGCTATTGGCAAGCGAGTGAGTGTCCGTAGTATTTCTAACCACTTAAAGGTTAGCGATGGGACAGCTTATCGGGCCATTAAAGAGGCGGAAAATCGTGGTATTGTTGAAACTAAGCCACGGAGTGGGACAGTTCGGGTTGAACGGAAAAACCGGATGCGCATTGACAAATTAACCTATACTGAAATTGCTAGAATTTCTAATTCTGAGGTTTTGGCTGGTCATGTGGGTCTCAGTCATGAGTTTTCGAAATTCTCTATTGGTGCCATGACCGAAAAAAATATTGGTCGTTACTTGGTTAAAGGGGGCCTTCTCATTGTTGGGGACCGTGAAGAAATTCAACTTCTAGCATTGAAAAATCATAACGCTATTTTGGTTACAGGTGGTTTCCCTATCTCAAATCGGGTTCTCTCAACTGCCAATCAGCTGGGTATTCCTGTCATGGTGACCCGTTACGATACCTTTACGGTTGCAACCTTGATTAACCATGCCTTGCTTAATTTCCGAATTAAGACGGATTTGAAGACTGTTGAGAGTGCTTTAATTCCACTAGATGATTATGGCTACATTCATGAGCTTGACTCTATTGCCAATTTTAACCGCTTGGCTAAGGCAACCAGTAATGTGCGTTTTCCAGTTCTTAATAAAGAGAATAGAATTTCCGGCGTTGTCAGCATGCGCGATATTGTTGGCCGTGAACCAAGCACCATTATTCGTGAGATTATGTCGCAGGATCCTATTGTGGTCTATCCGAAAACGAGCCTAGCTAATGTCGGGCAAAAGATGATTTTCGAAGATCTCAACATGTTACCTGTGGTCGACGACGATAACCGAGTTATGGGTGTTATTACTAGACGTCATGCTATGGATAATTTAAAAAAGAGCCCATCCATCAATCACAATACTTATAGTGAACAAATTGTTTCGGAATTAGAAGAATACAATCACTTTTTCCAATTAATTGTTGAACCAAATATGATTGATAGTACTGGTAACTTAGCTCAAGGGATAATTTCGGAAGTTCTGAAGGAAATCACTGTTAAAGTGCTGACTCGGAAATATCAAAAAAATATCATTATTGAGCAAATGATGATATACTTTTTACATGCTGCACAGATTGAAGATCAGTTAAAAATTTACCCGAAAATCATTACGGAAACCAGAAGAAGTGGTATAGTTGACTTTGAAATCTATATCAATAATCAAATTGTGGCAAAAGCAGTTATTACAAGTCGAATAAATTAAGTTAGTTTGAGGAGATAAAAAAGAATGATTACATTGAAATCTGCGCGTGAAATTGAGGCAATGGATGTTGCTGGGGATTTTTTAGCAAGTATTCATATTGGCCTTCGCCAGATTATTAAACCAGGTGTTGATATGTGGGAAGTTGAAGAATATGTTCGGAAACGCTGTAAGGAAGAAAATGTGCTTCCCTTGCAAATTGGTGTTGACGGTCATATGATGGACTATCCATATGCTACTTGTTGTTCTTTGAATGATGAAGTGGCCCATGCCTTTCCAAGACATTACATCCTAAAAGAGGGTGATTTGTTAAAGGTTGACACAGTCTTAAGTATGCCACTTGAAAAATCTATTGTGGATGTAGCAGCTTTAGATTTTGATAATGTTAAACAAATGAAAGCTTTGACTGAGCCTTATAAAGGTGGTTTGGCTGATTCTTGTTGGGCTTACGCTGTTGGTAAGCCTAGCCAAGAAGTAAAAGACTTAATGGATGTTACCAAAGAAGCCATGTATATTGGTATTGAAAAAGCTCAAGTTGGCAATCGTATTGGTGATATTGGTGCTGCCATTCAAGATTATGCTGAAAGTCGTGGCTATGGTGTCGTTCGTGATTTAGTTGGTCACGGTGTTGGGCCAACAATGCATGAAGAACCGATGGTACCAAATTATGGTGTCGCTGGACGTGGCTTACGCCTTAAAGAAGGTATGGTCTTAACTATTGAACCAATGATTAATACTGGCACTTGGGAAATTGATACGGATATGAAAACAGGATGGGCTCATAAAACCTTAGATGGTGGCCTATCTTGCCAGTATGAACACCAGTTTGTGATTACTAAAGATGGTCCAAGAATCTTGACCAGTCAGGGAGAAGAAAGAACTTATTAATATGGAAAAGAAGAAGAACTTTTTGACAAGATTAATAGAAAAATGGCAATATGAACCTGTTCAGGCCTTTATGAAACACTTTATCAGTGCCGAAATGGACCTGTCTTCTATAGCTGTGGCCTATTATCTGATATTAACGGTTTTTCCTCTCATCATTATTGCTGCTAATATTTTCCCCTATCTTAATATTGACATCTCAGACCTATTGAATTTAATGAAGCAAAACTTGCCAAGAGATATCTACAAACCTGCAGCCTCAGTTGTGACCAATATTTTCTCTAAACCAGCGGGTAGTATTTTGGGTATGGCGACAGTAGCCGGTCTTTGGACCATGTCTAGATCACTGACCTCCTTGCAAAAAGCTATCAATAAAGCCTATGGTGCATCACAACACAGAGATTTTTTAGTCGGACATATTATTGGCTTACTAATTAGTGTCTTCATCCTATTCTTATTAACCTTTGTCCTAATTTTTTCAACCTTTTCAAAGGCTGCTATTCAAGTCATGGATAAACATTATCATCTGAGTGATAATGTCACGTCACTCTTCTTAATATTAATCCAACCCATTACTATTACCATTATCTTTCTTGGTATCATGGTTCTTTATTTCCTATTACCAAATATCAAGATTCATAAGATTCGTTACATCTTACCAGGAACTTTCCTGACAGCATTTGTGATGACCTTTATGAGTAATATGGTTGCTAACTATGTGGTCCATAGTGTTGAACGCATGGTTGATATCAAAATGTTTGGGTCAATCATGATATTCATTATGATGCTTTGGTTTATATTTCTAGCTCGAATCTTGATATTTGGTGCTATTTGTAATGCTACTTATCAGGAATTAGACCAAGGGAAATTGGTCGGACGAAGAGGAAATGTAGCCTCCATTGTTGAACGCCTTTTTGGCAAAAAGAAAAAGTCGGAAACAAAAGAAAATCGAAATATAGATGAGAGCTAGGACATCATTGTCTTAGCTTTTTCTCATCTAGAAGTTCTGTCAGACTTATGATAAAATGTTAAGGATTGAACAAGGAGAAATCATGTTACTAAAATCCAATGTAAAAGCTTTAAAAGGGACAATCAGAGTTCCAGGTGATAAATCCATTAGCCACCGTGCTATTATTTTTGGTGCCATCGCTGAAGGTCTGACCGAAATTGAAGGGCTCCTAGAGAGTCAGGATGTCTTAGCTACAATAAGTGCTTTTCAAAAAATGGGCGTCCGCATTTATCAAAATAAGAATCGTTATCTAGTTGAAGGGCAAGGTTTTGCTGGTCTTAAGGAGCCTCAATCTTCTCTTGATATGGGGAATTCAGGGACTTCTATGCGACTCTTAGCTGGAATCTTAGCAGGTCAAGATTGGACAGTTACCCTCAAGGGCGACGCCAGCCTGAGCAAGCGCCCAATGGACAGAATTGCCATCCCACTAGAATTAATGGGTGCCAAGATTCAAGGCCAGGGGCAGCGCCATTTACCCCCGCTTAACCTAAAAGGTAGCTCTAAACTTAAAGCCATTTCCTATGACCTACCAGTTGCCTCTGCCCAAGTTAAATCAGCTATCTTATTTGCTGGCTTACAGACTACAGGCCAGACTCAACTAAAAGAAAAAGCCATTACACGTAATCACACCGAAGATATGATCAGGCTCTTTGGTGGGCGGATTGAACAGAATGGTAAGAAGATTAGTATTACAGGTCCACAAAAATTAAAAGGTCAAAAGCTCAGAATTCCAGGAGATATTTCTAGTGCCGCCTTTTGGTTAGTGGCAGGACTAATCGTTCCAGGATCGCAAATCATTCTGGAAAATGTCGGGATTAATGAGACAAGAACTGGAATTTTAGATGTCATCAAAGCCATGGGTGGCCAAGTAAATTATCTATCCGTTGATGCCAAAAGCAAATCAGCAACACTAGAAGTCTCATACTCGCAACTAAAAGGGACGGAAATTTCAGGTGACCTAATACCGAGATTGATTGATGAACTCCCAATCATAGCCCTTCTAGCAAGCCAAGCCCAAGGGCAAACCGTGATTAAGGATGCTGAAGAATTGCGCTACAAAGAAACGGATCGCATTTCAGTAGTAACGGATATCTTAAAAAAAATGGGTGTCCAAATCCAAGACTTGCCTGATGGCATGATCATTACAGGTGGCCAGCCCTTAAAAGCCTGCCAAGTTGATGCCCAATTAGATCACCGCATTGCCATGATGACAGTCATTGCAGCCCTTCTGGTAAAAGAAGGCAATGTCCAATTAGAGGGAGCAGAAGCAATTGCAACTAGTTATCCAGAATTCTTTAAGGATTTAGAAAGGTTAGAAAATGCCTAAAGTATTACTAGGTTTCATGGGAGCCGGCAAGACTACAATCGGCTGCCTCTTAGACGACCATTTTTTAGATATGGATATGATTATTGAAGAACGCATCGGCATGTCCATTTCCGATTTCTTTGCCCATAAAGGCCAAGCTGCCTTTCGAGAATTGGAATCAGCTCTGCTAGCAGAATTAATGATTCTCGACGAATCCTATATTGTTTCAACAGGAGGGGGAGTGGTGATCAGCGAAGCCAACCGTCAGCTATTACGGCAAAACCGTAAACATAATATTCTGCTCTCCGCATCCTTTGAAGTTCTCTATGACCGCATCAAAAAAGACAAGAATTTTCAGAGACCACTTTTTTTGAATAATTCTAAAGAAGATTTTCACGGTATCTTTGAGCGGCGCATGACCCTGTATGAGGGTTTATCGGATTTAATCATTAATGTTGACCATCGGACTCCTGAAGAAATTGTCCGAATTATTAAAAGTATTTAGGAAATTGTGCCAAAATTTAAGGAAGAACCTTGAGCAAAAAGCTTAAGGTTTTCTTAAGTTTTCTTAAAATCTTGATTTTTCACAGACAAGTCAGGGAAGTTACGTTATAATAGAAGTTATTGATAGTATTTGAGAGAGAAATACAGATAAGTAAATGGACATGATATGGCAAGACAAGGAAATAATGGTTTAAGTCACCATGAAGAACTAAGGTATTTTTACCTGCTGAGGAACTTGAGTTACCTCAGTGAAAATGAGGAAAGAGAATACCGTTATTTAAAATCCAAAATGGAGGCAGGCAAAGGGTCTGTTCAAGAAGAATACCAAGCTGAGAACCATCACGTTTTTCAGGATTTTTCTGCTAGTCAAAATCATTACCTAGAAGACTATCCAGAAGAGGAGCATTGGCAAGACGAAACACTCCCTAATGGTTTACCACTCTACCCAACTCAGGAACCCCTATCGCGTCGGGCAAAGAAAAAAGCAAAAGTCAAAAAAGAGGAGCCCCTTCCAGAATACCTAGTAGGAGCAGATCACTTTTATCAAGAACAGGAAGAATATGCCAAACCTCAAAATCATAAAAAGCCAAAGAAAAAAGGGCGTTGGAAAAGATATCTTAAACTTATAGGAATTCTCCTTTGTCTTATTCTGCTAGGTGCTATCTTTATGTTTGTTAAGGGGTATTTAGATATTTCAGCTAACAAAGATAAATACAAACCTGCTGTTACGGAAACCTTTAATGGTGTTGATAGTAAGGATGGTACAAATATTCTGGTATTAGGATCAGATCAAAGGGTGACGCAAACAACCAGCGAAGCTCGTACGGACACTATTATGGTGGTCAATGTTGGCAATAAAGATAATAAAATTAAGATTGTTAGCTTCATGCGCGATACCTTGGTAAATATTCCTGGTTATAGCTATAATGACAGTGACTCCTATGATTTAAAACTCAATTCTTCCTTCAGTTTTGGAGAACAAGATGATCATCAAGGGGCTGAGATGGTCAGAAAAACCTTGAAACATAATTTCGATATTGATTGTAAATATTACATGATGGTCGATTTTCAATCTTTTGCGGAAGCGATTGATACCTTGTACCCGAATGGAGTTGAAATTGATGCTAAATTTGCGACGATTTCAGGGGAAGCTGTTGACTCCGTTCAAGTGCCGGATGATTTGAGAATGAAAGATGGCGTTGTTCCAGAGCAAACCATCAAAGTAGGTAAACAACGAATGGATGGCCGTACACTTCTCAATTACGCCCGTTTTCGTAAGGATGATGATGGTGACTATGGTCGTACCATTCGTCAGCAACAAGTGATGGCAGCAGTCCTCTCACAATTGAAAAATCCTACTAAGTTGTTCACAGGTTCAGCTGCCTTAGGTAAACTTTATGCCCTAACTTCCTCTAACATTCCTTTCCCAATTCTTGTTCAAAAAGGCATCTCAACCCTTCCAAAAGGCTCAAATGTTGACCACATCACCATTCCCACTCAAGGAGATTGGGTAGATGAATTTGACATGTATGGAGGGCAAGCCCTCTACATCGATTTTTCCAAATATCAAAAAAAATTAAGTAAATTGGGATTACGTTAATTATGTTATAATGAAGAGTAACTAAGGTTGCTCTTTTTTAGTGCCAACCTTTCCCAAAGTAAAGGAAAAAACATGTTAAAGAAAAATGAAATTGTTGAAGTCGTTATTGAAGATTTAAGTCACCAAGGATCAGGTGTAGCCAAAGTTGACGGTTTCGTCTTTTTTGTGGAAAATGCTCTTCCAGGTGAACGAATTGCCATGCGCGTATTAAAACTCAATAAAAAGATTGGTTTTGGTAAAGTTGAAGAATACCTAGAAAAATCCCCACATCGCAATGAAGACCTAGACGCGGCTTATTTAAGAACAGGCATCGCAGACTTTGGTCATTTAGCATATGATCAACAATTGCTTTTTAAAGCCAAACAAGTTAAAGATAATCTCCATAAAACATCTGGTATTGATAGCGTAGAAGTCTTGCCGACCATTGGTATGGAGCAACCCTATGCTTACCGAAACAAGGCTCAAATCCCTGTTAGGCGTGTTAATGGTCAATTAGAAACAGGCTTTTTTAGAAAAAATTCCCATGATTTATTGCCAATCAGTGATTTTTACATCCAAGACAAAGAAATCGATAAATTAATTCTTTTCGTTCGTGACCTCTTACGCCGCTTCCAAGTTAGCCCTTATAATGAAGCAGACCAGTCCGGCCTGATTAAAAATTTGGTAGTCCGCCGTGGCCATTATTCTGGCCAAATGATGCTAGTCTTTGTCACAAGCCGTCCTAAAGTTTTCCGCGTGGATCAAATGGTACAAATGATTACAGAAGCCTTTCCGCAAGTCGTTTCCATCATGCAAAATGTTAACGATCAAAATGGCAATGCTATTTTCGGTAAGGACTTTAAAGTGCTTTACGGCCAAGACTACATCTCTGACAGCATGTTGGGCAACGACTACATGATTTCAGCCCAATCTTTCTATCAAGTTAATACTGTTATGGCTGAAAAACTCTACCAAACTGCTATGGATTTTTCAGAGTTGAGCCAAGATGACGTGGTTATTGATGCCTATTCAGGAATCGGAACCATTGGTCTTTCCTTTGCCAAAAAAGTCAAAAAAGTTTACGGCGTCGAAGTGGTCGAAGCTGCGGTCAAAGATGCTCAGAAAAATGCGGAACGAAATGGCATCCGCAATGCAACATTTGTAGTGGACACAGCAGAAGCAGCAATGGAAAAATGGAGCAAAGAAGGCATCAAGCCAAGTGTCATCCTAGTTGACCCACCACGCAAAGGCCTAACCGAAAGCTTTATCAAAGCCAGTGTCGCCATGGAACCAAAGAAAATCACCTATGTTTCCTGTAACCCAGCCACAATGGCGCGTGACATTAAACTCTACCAAGAACTAGGCTACGACCTCAAGAAAGTGCAGCCGGTGGATCTTTTTCCACATACGCATCACATTGAGACGGTTGCACTTTTGTCCAAACTAGATGTCGACCAACATATAAAAGTAAAATTAGATATGGACGAGCTAGATATTACTGCTTCTGAAAGCAAAGCGACCTATGAAGAAATTAAGGACTATGTTTTAAAGAAGAACGATATGAAGGTTTCTAATTTGTATATTTCACAGATTAAAAGAAAATGTGGCTTGGAAGTTGGCAAAAACTATAATGTATCTAAAAAAGAAAATCCAATTGTTCCAAATTGCCCACCTGAAAAGGAAGAAGCGATCAGAGAGGCTTTAGAGCATTTTAAAATGATTTAATTTGAAAATATTGAAAGCACTTTTGATCTAAGAATCAGAAGTACTTTTTTCTATGCTAGAAAACTTTCTAGTTATAACAGGCTGATAAATCATGCTTTATTTGATATAATAATCTTTAATAAGTAAAAGGTTTGAAAGCTAGAGGAAAATATGAATAAAAAAGAAAAAAGTGGACTATATGTCTTTATTTCAGCAGTAGCTATCAATGTCATTTCATCAATTATTTATGCAATTATTGAAAAGGTTGATTTTTTTACTGCCTTAAAAAGCATATGGAAAATATTAATTACATTTTTAGTAAATCTTTTATCAATAGAGCTTCGACTATGGCAAGTATTAGTTTTTTTACTAATATTAGTTTTTGTTAATAAGTTATATTTTGATATAAAAAGCAAATCTAAAGTAAATACTATTAGACCAGTTTTTATGGACTTTACTAATGGTGTTTATAAAGGGATTCATTATAAGTGGGAATTAGTTAAAACATACGATAATCGAATAAAAATAGAGAACTTTAGACCAATTTGCCATTGCGGAGCAGAGTTAACAACTAAAAGACAACATAATCATATATCCTATGGAAAAGA
This sequence comes from Streptococcus bovimastitidis, assembly GCF_001885095.1. Classification (GTDB taxonomy): domain Bacteria; phylum Bacillota; class Bacilli; order Lactobacillales; family Streptococcaceae; genus Streptococcus; species Streptococcus bovimastitidis. The sequence goes on from NZ_LZDD01000001.1 coordinate 221,297, forward strand.
AAAATTATTTTGCGTTAATTGTGACGAAATAATAGAAGCAGATTTTGATTATGAAATAAAAGAAGATGCTAAATTGTATTTTAGTAATGAGTTGAATAAAAAAATTAATCAGTATAACGAATCTATACAAGTATAGAATAAGTGGTTGCTTAGTTAAGGGTGAAAGAAAATAATATGGCATTTAATTATAGTAATCTTTGGAAATTACTCGAAAAAAAGAAAATGAATAAAGAAGAATTAAGACAAAGCATAGGAATGTCTTCTGCTACATTAGCGAAGTTAGGTAAGAATGAAATTATAAGCATGGATGTTATAGCGAGAATTTGTGAAAGTCTTAAATGTGATGTTGGAGATATTGTAAGTTATGTGGAGGAAGACTAATGAGATTTTTAGATGAATTAGAAAAAGTATTAAAGGCTGATGAACGCTTTATTGGTGAGGATAATCAAGTAATAAAAACAAAAGTTTCGGATGCTGCAAGGGGGTCTCGTGTCATAATAATGACAGAGGCAAATAGTTCAGTAAAATCAAAGGTTTTGAAGCTTCTACCAAAGTTAGAAACTGAAGAAACTGATAGTTTATGTGCTTCTTAGAGCTATTATCCATTAAAATAATGGTTGTAAGTAGCACATAAGCCGAAGAGAAAAAGAGGTAGTGTATGCGATGGATATTAAAAATTATATTATTTCCGATTAGTCTTGTCTTATCAATTTTGACTGCTTTTCTGACATTCTTACTTGGTATAGGAACAGCGTTACTGTATATCGTTATGATGTTCTGTATATTTGGAGCGATAGCTTCTTTCATTCAAGGAGAAGTTGGGATAGGTATATCAGGCTTGGTTATTGGATTTCTATTTAGTCCTTATGGACTTCCGATGATAGGAGCAACTGTGATAGCGTTTATTGAATTGATAAATGATAAGATTAAAGAGGTGTAGACAAATTCAAATTTTTGGAGGTTCAGAGTATGGCTTCAAGTAAAGAATATTTAGATTTTATTTTAGAACAATTACCCGATTTGGAAGAAATAACATATCGTGCAATGATGGGTGAATATATAATTTATTATCGTGGAAAAATTGTTGGTGGAATTTATGATGATAGATTTTTAGTGAAGCCTGTTAAATCTGCAATAGAATATATGCCGAATGCAAAGTATGAGTTACCCTATGATGGAGCAAAGGAAATGCTGTTGGTAGATGATGTAGATAACAAAGAATTTCTAACTGGCTTATTCAATTCAATGTATGATGAGCTTCCAACACCTAAACCCAAGAAAAAGAAATAATAAAATTAGAACTTGTAGAGGTAAGCATTTGAAAGAGAATAGACCTGATTTTCGAGATATAAAATCATTTGAAGAATTTAACAGATACTACTGGTATCGAGACGAACTTTCACAAATTTGTAAATCCCTTGGATTGGAGTATAGATGTACAAAACAAGAGCTGAATCATATTATAGAACAATATTTTAAGGGAAATAGAATAGAAAAATTTTTGAGCAAAGGAAACAAAAATCAATCCAAAGTTGTAACATTAGATACACCGTTACTTGAATGCGGATTTTCTTTTAACCAAAAATTTAGAGATTATTTTTCAGTGGTAACAGGCGTTAATTCGTTTAAATTTAATGCTGATATGGCAACAGCTTGGCGAAAAGTAAAAAGGGATAACGATATAAAATTTACAATCCAAGATATGATTAAAATATACTATGGAGAATCAGACTATGCCAAATATGATAATTCAGTTTGCCAATGGAACCAATTTTTAAAAGATTTTTGTACAGATGAATTTAGCGAATATTATTCTAACAAGTTAAAAGCTGCAGCTATCCTTTGGAAAGAAGTTAGAGATTCAAAAAACGAAAAAATATATTCACGGGAACTTTTGAAAAAATATGAGGATAAAATAGAGGCGTACCATAAGTAAACAAATCCCAAGTTATAAGTTTCTATGAGATGAAACCTATAAAATTTGTACGGATATTGTAGGGTAGGAAAAGAAATCTTCCTCTATACTAAAATAAACCGAAAGAAAGGGGGATCGAAGTGAATATTATCAAGTCGTTTAACAATACGATTGATTATCTTGAAACAGTTCTTGATGATGAAATTGACGAAAAGAAAGTAACTCAGTTATCCGGATATTCGTATTCAATGTTCAGTCGCTTGTTTTCCATTCTGACCAAAACAACGCTCTCAGAATATTTAAGAAGCAGAAGATTAACAGAAGCTGCCGTTATCTTAAGAGATACGGACGAAAAGATTATTGATGTTGCTTTCAAATTCGGATATGAGTCGTCGGATTCATTTGGGACAGCGTTTAAGAATTTTCATGGATTTACTCCTTCTGAGGTAAGAAATGGGAAACCGTTTAAATTAGTATCACGAGTGCAATTAGCATTAAGTGTAAGAGGAGGAAGAAGTATGAATATTACAATTCAAAAGAAAAAAGCATTTACAGTTGGAGGGGTAAATGAACAAAACATCAGTTCATCGCTATGTCCGAGTGTTTGGGGTAAGCTATATGAAAAATATAGCCTCGATGAACTTGCAAGTTTGGGAAGCGGTCAGATTGTAGGTGTTTGTCATGATGTGGAAAATCCAAGCACAATAAACTATATGGCAGGATATATTGTTACAGACGCGGACAAAGCAAGAAGCATGGGCTTAGATGTTTTGGAAGTGGAAGAAGCGGAGTATGCCGTTGTAGAGTTAACAGGAAGTGTTCCGGATTGCATTCATAACGGGTGGAAATATGCGATGGAAGTCTTTTTCCCTGAGCATGGCTATGTTCATTCAGGAAAACCTGACTTTGAATATTATTATGAGGGCGATATGGATAGCAACGACTACAAAATGGAACTTTGGATTCCAATAACTAAAGCTTAAAAAACCAATTTGTCGAGCTGAATAAGATTAAATACTGAAGATACAAGGCGATTAAGAAATAGAAATCTTAGTCGCTTTTTCTTATGCAAAAAATTAAAAAGAGAGGAGGTGTGAGAAGTGGAATTTGATTATTTTTATAACCGGGACGGAGACCGTTTCAGCTACTATATGCTACCTAAAATCATAGTAACTGATGAAAGGTTTAAGAACTTATCATCGGATGCAAAGATTTTGTATGCTTGTCTCTTGGAGCGAACAAGTCTGTCTTTAAGGAATAAATGGCTTGATGAAGAAAACAGAGTATATATCATCTTCACTGTGGAAGAGATTATGGAGATTTTAGGAAGATCTAATAAGACCGCAGTCAAAATCCTTAATGAGCTTGATAGCACCTCGGGAGGTATAGGGCTTATCGAAAGAAAGAAACGAGGTCTTGGAAAGCCCAACATTATCTATGTTAAAGACTTTATGAGTGTATTTCGCTGTGAGTGTAAAAATTACACTTCAGAAGTGAAGAATTTACACTTAAGAAGTGTAGAAACTACACCTCAAGAAATGAAGAATGTACACGGAAGTAATCCTAATAGAAATAATACTGAATATAGTAATCCTGATATGAGTTTAGGGAAAGCTACTTATGGAACATTTCAAAATGTCTTTTTAACAGAGGCTGAAGTAACAGACCTAAAAGAGATATTACAAAGTCTATTTGATAATTATATTGAAAGGCTTTCAACCTACATTCAAAGCACAGGAAAGACCTACAAAGACCACAAAGCAACTATTCTTTCCTGGTTCTATAAAGACCGGGGAAGCATTAAGCAAACAAATAAAGCTAAGTCATATAGCTTAGAAGATTATGAGATGGGAGATTATTTGTGATGAAAGAAATGGCTGAGATTTTAATCGAGGGCGTTAGATACAGCTTCGATCCTGAAACGGAGTATATGAAAGACGGACACGCCTATTGTAAAACTTGCCACGAAAGAAAAGATGGCGAAGTTAAAAGCCTTATGGATATGAAATTTATCTTTAAAAATAACTGCAAATGCGATAGGGAAAGATTTGAAAAACAGAAGCAAAGAGAAAAGGAACAAGAGATTGAGCGGCTTAAAAGAAGCTGCTTTATTTCAATGAGCCAATGGGCTTATACCTTTGATAACTACAAGGGCGAGAAAGACAAAAGCTATATCATAGCGAAAAATTATGTAAAAGAATACGAGCAGATGAAAAAAGAAAATATCGGCTTACTCTTTTGTGGAACAGTCGGAAGCGGAAAGACCTATCTTGCCTGCTGTATCGCAAATGCTCTTATTGAAGAATATATGATAAGGGTCAAAATCAGAAACTTTGCTCAGATAATTAACGATCTACAAAAGAGCGGATTTGACTTAGATAAGAACGAATATATAGAAAGCTTAACCAATGTTTCCGTGCTTATCTTAGATGACCTTGGAATTGAGCGTGATACAAGCTATGCCAAAGAACAGGTATATAACATCGTAAACAGTCGCTATCTAAAGCAAAAGCCGACAATCTTCACGACAAACTTACCCTACGAAAAAATACAAAATTCAGATGACGGTGTTGAATATGAGAGGATTTATTCAAGAATTATCGAGATGTGTATTCCCGTTAAGGTAATGGGAGAAGATTTCAGAAAGAGGCTACAAAAAGAAAAGTTAAAGCAAAGCAAGGAAAGACTGCTAAAGGGAGGTGAAAGAACTTGATTAACGAAGAAGTTTCAAGCAAAGCCATAAACTTGGAAGTAAGGCTTGCCAAAGCTACGGCAAAAGAATTATTCAAGATACTGAAAAAATTGCTTCAGCAAGCAGAAAAGCTCGGTGGATTTGATAAGTTCATCAAGGCTGAGGGAAGTGAAGTAAAACTTAAAGATATGGTTAAGAAAGGACAGCTTGAGGAGTTGAATGTTAAAGACGAAGAACTAAAGGAGCTGAAGAAAGAACTGAATAAGCACGGCGTTAAATTTTCGGTTATGAAAGATAAGGAGACCGGAACACATTCGGTATTCTTTCAGGCGAAAGACACTAAGGTCATGAATAAGGCTTTTCAAAATGTACTTTCCTGTATTGAGAAAAAGGAGAAAACCAAAGAGTCCATTCATAAAAATATTGAGAAATTCAAGGAGATGGCAAAAGACACTATTACTAAAGACAAAGTTAAGAATAAGCAAAAGGAGCAGAGCTTATGAGTAATTTAATAACATTTGAAAATATGAAATTCGGGAAACTCACTGTAATCGAAAAAGACGGTGAGTTTTTCTTTATTGGGAAAGAAGTTGCTGAAAAATTAGGATATGTAAAACCATTAAATGCAGTAGAAAGGCATGTAGAAAAAGATGACTCCCTAAAACAGGGACTCATCGACAGAATTGGTAGAGTTCAGGAAACAATAATAATTAATGAGTCAGGATTATATTCTCTTATCCTTTCTTCCAAGTTGCCACAAGCAAAAGAGTTTAAGCGTTGGGTTACAAAAGATGTGCTTCCGAGCATTCGCAAAAACGGCGGATATATCAGAAATCAAGAGAATTTATCAAAAGAAGAGATACTCGCCAATGCGGTGCTTCTTGCTAATAATCTCATTGCCGAAAAGGAGAAAGTGATTGAGGATTTAGAACCGAAAGCCAAGTATTTTGATGAACTGGTGGATAATAACTTGCTTACTAATTTCAGGAATACGGCAAAGGAGCTTCATATACCGCAAAAGGTATTCATTCAATTTCTGATAGATAAGGGGCTTATTTATCGGGATAAGAAAAACAGGCTTCTTCCTTATGCTAAAAACAACAAAGGATATTTTGAAATTAAAGAATGGTGTAGAAACGATAATGATGCGGTTGGTATTCAAACCTTTGTAACACCTAAAGGAAGACACTTTCTATTGCTCTTGATTGGAGGTGATGATACTTGTGATTGATAAGATACTAAAAGATATAAAAGGCTTGTTCAAAGTGCAGGATAAGGCGAAGTTTCTAAAGCAGAACATTCCCTATCTTGCATTTTTCTATATAGGCAACATCTTTTCTCATCATATAAGAGCTTATGTAGGTGGCGATATTATCGACAAAATCTTTCAGGGGATATTAGAGCTTAACACAATAAGCTTTTTTCCAAGTGTCCACCCAATGGATATATTAACGGGAATTGCTATAGCTGCTTTAATCAAATGTATTGTCTATACTAAGGGTAAAAATGCTAAAAAGTTTAGACAGGGAAAAGAGTATGGTTCAGCAAGATGGGGAAATAAGAAAGATATTGAGCCATACATGGATGAAAAGTTTCAAAACAATATCTTACTTACCCAAACAGAGCGATTAACCATGAATGGCAGACCTGCTAATCCGAAATATGCAAGAAACAAGAATGTACTTGTAATCGGTGGATCAGGAAGTGGTAAGACAAGATTTTATGTAAAACCGAACCTTATGCAGATGCACAGTAGCTATTGCGTAACCGATCCGAAAGGAACGATAATCCTTGAATGTGGCAAGATGCTTGAAGACAATGGATATGAGATTAAAATCTTAAATACCATTAACTTCAAAAAGAGTATGAAATACAATCCTTTTGCCTATATTCGTTCTGAGAAAGATATTCTGAAATTGGTACAGACAATCATTGCAAATACGAAAGGAGAGGGAGAAAAAGCAGGTGAGGATTTTTGGGTGAAAGCCGAAAAACTCTACTACACAGCCCTTATAGGATACATCTTCTATGAAGCTCCAAGAGAAGAAAAGAACTTTGCAACACTCCTTGATATGATAGACGCTTCCGAAGTCAGAGAAGATGACGAAACCTATATGAATCCGATAGATAGGCTCTTTGAAGCACTTGAAAAGAAAGAACCTACACACTTTGCAGTAAAGCAATATAAAAAATACAAATTGGCTGCGGGAAAAACGGCGAAGTCTATTCTTATATCATGTGGTGCAAGGCTTGCTCCCTTTGATATTCAGGAACTTAGGGACTTGATGAGTGAAGATGAACTTGAGCTTGATACACTTGGAGATAGGAAAACAGCACTCTTTGTTATTATCTCCGATACCGATGATACCTTTAACTTTGTAGTGTCTATTATGTATTCACAGCTATTTAATCTTTTATGTGATAAGGCAGATGATGAGTACGGAGGTAGACTTCCTGTTCATGTGAGATGCCTACTTGATGAGTTTGCAAATATCGGCTTAATTCCAAAGTTTGAGAAGCTCATAGCCACAATCAGAAGTAGAGAGATTTCAGCAAGTATTATCTTACAGGCACAATCTCAGCTAAAGGCAATCTATAAGGATAATGCCGATACTATTGCAGGTAACTGTGATAGTACCTTGTTTCTCGGTGGAAAAGAGAAAACTACACTTAAAGAGCTTTCCGAAACGCTTGGTAAAGAAACGATAGACCTTTACAATACATCAGAAACAAGGAGCAATCAAAAGAGCTTTGGACTTAACTATCAAAAGACAGGTAAGGAGCTGATGAGTCAAGATGAGATAACCGTAATGGACGGAAGCAAATGTATCTTTCAGCTTCGAGGTGTAAGACCTTTTCTTTCAGATAAATTTGATATTACAAAGCATAAGAACTATAAGCTCCTTGAGGACTATGACAAGAAGAATTTGTTTGACATAGAAAATTACATCAAGCGAAGAGGAAAAGTAAAAATGAACGGCGAAACCGTTATTACCAGAATGCAGTAAGTCTAAAAAAAGATTTGCTGCTTTTTTCATATCAGAAATCAGGAGGATAAGATGATAAGGATAAGAAGTCCCACTTTTAAGAGAAAATTTTATAGAATAAACACTTTGCGATTGAGAAGAATTTTTCAGTCGCTTTTTTAATTTTGGAGGAAAAAATGAATAAAGAAATGATTAATATTAACGCCAATCTCATCAAGGAGCCGACTTTTGGAAGCTTCATGAAAGATGACAAAGAGGTACAGGTTGTAAACTTTACTCTTGCTAAAGGATATGGCAAAGGAAAAGAGTATATCAACTGTGCCGCTTATGGCGATAAGGCAGAGGCAGTCAAAGAGTTTAAGGAGGATGACTTCATTCACATCTATGGCTACTTCAGTAAAAGAGTTAAAAATGGCAAGACTTATAAAAATTTCATTGTAATGTCTTGCAACAAAATCGAAAAGAAAGAAGAGAACGAGGAGGAATAAATCATGGAATTTTTCGCACAGGCAGTAAATGTATTAAAGATTTTAGTTATGGCAGTAGGAGCAGGACTTGGAGCATGGGGGGGTATTAACCTGATGGAAGGTTATGGTAACGACAATCCTGGAGCGAAGTCTCAGGGTATCAAGCAATTGATGGCGGGCGGAGGTATTGTCCTTATCGGACTTAAGCTTATCCCACTTCTTGCAAATGTCTTAAAGTAAGGAGATAGCCTATGTTTGGGATTTTCGACAAGATAGAAGAGTTTTTCAAAGATCTTCTGCTCGGCGGAATCCAGGCAAACTTGGAAGATATGTTCCTTGACATTAACAATCAAGTCGGAAAGATGGCAACGGATGTGGGACAAACGCCTATGGGCTGGAACTCGGAAGTATTTAGCTTTATCAAAAGCATAAACGACTCTGTGATTATCCCGATTGCAGGGTTGATTATTACGGCAGTGCTTTGCATTGAACTCATCAATATGGTTATGCAAAAGAACAATATGCACGACACGGATACTTTCGAGTTCTTTAAATACATCATCAAGATGTGGATTGCCGTATGGCTTGTATCTCACGCCTTTGATTTTTCGATGGCGGTATTTGATGTCGCACAAAATCTGGTAAACAAGGCAGCAGGAGTGATTAACACTTCTGCTGTTGTTACCGGAGATGAAATTGTGGCGATGGTAGATGGCTTAAAAGAAAAAGGCTTAGGAGAGCTGCTCGGCATACTTCTTGAAACATCAATGGTAAAACTGGCAATACAGGCGGTTTCAATCGTCATTATGCTTGTGGTTTACGGAAGAATGTTTGAGATATATATCTACGCATCAGTTTCCGCAATACCATTTGCCACAATGGGAAATAAAGAGTGGGGGCAAATTGGAAATAATTATATAAAAGGTTTGTTCGCACTTGGATTACAGGGACTGTTTTTAATGGTTTGCTTCGGCATATACGCCGTTCTAATAAAAACGATAGAAATTACAGATATTCATGCAAGCATCTTTGCCGTACTTGGCTATTCGGTGTTGCTTGGCTTAATGCTTCTAAAGAGCGGAACACTTGCTAAAAGCGTGATGAATGCACATTAAGGAGGAAAAAATATATGAGAAAAAATATTTGTATGTACGGTATTGCGGCAGTTTCACTTATTGGAATTGTAACGGCTGCTGTTTCCGAAAAGAGGTTCAGAAAGAAGATTAAAAGAGAAATTTCCGACATCAAAATGTTTCAAAGCGTGGAAAATGACTTTCTAAATCGCCACAGCAAAATAGTGGCAGAGGAGCTTGAAGATATAATAGATGAAATCGGCACTGTCTATGAGCATTTTGAGGAAATAGAAAATATCAGAAACTGTGGGAGGTAAGCTATGGCGTATGTACCAATCCCAAAAGATTTAAAGAAAGTTAAGACAAAGGTGGCTTTCAATTTAACAAGAAGACAGCTTATCGGATTTTCGGTAGCGGCACTTGTAGGCATTCCTACTTATCTTTTTATGAGAAAGTTTGTGCCGAACGATATAGCGGTTATTTTCCTGATTGTAGCGACCTTGCCAATCTTTTTTATAACGCTGTTTGAAAAGGACGGACTGACATTTGAAAAATACTTTAAGTACATCTATTTGCATAAATTTTATCAGCCAGGTAAGAGAGTGAGAAAGGAGGTTTACCTTGAACAAGAAAAGAAAAATACAGCAGATAAGCTTAGACAAAAATCAAAAAATCTTGGCACAAAACAAGAAAAATCTAAGAAGCGACAAGATGGGAAAGGTTAAGAAAAATAAATTTTTTCTTGACCTTATCCTAAAAAAAGAAGCAAAAAGATTTACGGTTGAAGACACCATTCCATATCTTAGAATGCTAAAAAGCGGTATTTGTCAGCTTGATGAAAAGCATTTTAATAAGTGCATTGCCTTTCAGGATATTAACTATCAGCTTGCCTTAGAGGAAGATAAAGACCTTATCTTTAACCAGTTTGCTAATGTCTTAAATTCATTTGATCCAAGTGTGGATATTGAGTTTTCATATATCAATCAGCTTGGCAGAAATAATGAACTGAAAGCTGCCATTCAAATTCCCGATAAAAATGACGGATATGACGATATTCGCCTTGAGTTTCGTGAAATGCTTAAAAGTCAGCTTGCCAAGGGTAATAACGGACTTAAAAAATCCAAATATATCACTTTTGGGGTAGAAGCGGATAATTTAGAACAGGCTACGGTAAAGCTTGAAAGACTGGAGCTTGATATTCTGTCCAATCTAAAAAATATGGGAGTTAGAGCCGAGGGCTTAACGGGAGAAGAAAGACTGAAAGTCTTACACGATATATTAAATCCCGATAAGCTCTTTTCTTTTTCCTACAAAGACTTAAAGCCAAGGGAAAGCACAAAGACGGTAATTACACCGGATAGCTTTAACTTTATCCCAAGTAAACACTTTAAGTTCGGTAAATTCATCGGAGCCGTCAGTCATCTTCAAATCCTTGCAAGTGAGCTTTCGGACAGAATGCTTGCAGAGTTTTTAGATATAGATGACAACATCAATATTTCCTTTCATATCAAAGCGGTTGAGCAGACGGAAGCCATCAAGATGGTTAAAAGGAAGAATACCGACATCGACAAGATGAAAATCGAGGAGAACAAAAAGGCGGTTCGATCAGGCTATGATATGGATATACTTCCAAGCGACCTTATCACTTACGGGGATAATATCAAGCTGCTTCTAAAGGATTTACAAACAAGAGATGAGCGTATGTTTATCGTTACGATTGTCTTTATGAATTTTGCAAGGACAGTGCAAAAGCTTGACTCGACACTTTCACAGATTTCATCAATTGCAAGCAGACACAACTGCAAGCTGAAACGCTTAGACCATAGTCAAGAGCAGGGATTTGTGAGTGTACTTCCGCTTGGAGTAAACAAAGTTGAAATAGATAGAGGACTTACCTCATCATCTACTGCCGTATTCTTACCGTTTACAACAGAAGAGCTTTTCATTAACTCAAGCAACAGCCTTTATTATGGGTTGAATGCTCTAAGTCATAACCTTATTATGGCAGATAGAAAAAAGCTTAAAAATCCAAACGGCTTAATACTTGGAACACCGGGCTCAGGTAAATCTTTTGCGGCAAAAAGAGAAATGGCAAATGCCATTTTAACAACGGACGATGATGTTATTATCTGTGATCCCGAGGGAGAGTATGGAAACCTCGTTAAACAGTTTAACGGCGAGGTTATTAAGGTCAGTGCCAAGAGTAAGGACTTTCTCAATCCCCTTGATATAAACATGAACTACGGAGATGGAGATGCACCGCTCAAGGATAAGGCAAACTTCATTATGAGTATGCTTGAACTTGTAGTTGGAGGAAGCGGACTTACAGCAGAAGAAAAGTCCGTTATAGATAGGTGCTTACCTAAAATCTATGAAAAGTATTTTAATGAACCCGAACCAAAAAATATGCCTATTTTACAAGACCTATACGATATGCTAAAAAACCAGGAAGAAAAAGTCGGTAAAAAGCTTGCAACGGAGATGGAAATCTATGTATCAGGCTCTCTTAATGTCTTTAATCATCAGTCTAATGTGGACTTAGATAAACAGCTTATCTGTTTTGATATTAAGGAGCTTGGAACGCAGCTTAAAAAGATAGGAATGCTTGTCATTCAAGATCAGGTCTGGAACAAGGTTTCAAGAAATAGAAATACCGGAAAAAGCACAAGATATTACATTGATGAGTTCCACTTGCTTTTAAAAGATGAGCAGACTTCGCAGTATTCTGTGGAAATCTGGAAGAGGTTTCGTAAATGGGGTGGTATCCCGACAGGAATTACGCAGAATGTAAAGGATCTTCTTGCCAGTAAAGAGATTGAAAATATCTTTGACAATACGGATTTTATCCTGATGCTGAATCAGGCAACCGGCGATAGAGATTGGCTTGTAGTAAAGCTTAAAATCTCAAAAGACCAGGAGAAATTCGTTACCAATTCAAGAGCAGGCGAGGGGCTTATTTTCTTTGGGAATACCATTGTTCCCTTTGTAGACAACTTCCCGAAAGACACAATCCTCTATCAGAAAATGACAACGAAGCCTGAAGAAATGAGGTAGTGTCTATGAGCAAAAAAAGAAAGCGAGACTTGAATGAAAGGATAAAAGCAAAAGAAGAAGCGAGTGTTTCAGGTAATGATTCTTTATTTGACAGTTTAGGCAGTAAACGAAAGGTCGGGGATGACTATAGGAATAAGTTAACTAAAGATGAGAACAGATTTGACGAGAAGCTTCATGAAAAGGAAAGTAAGAGAATTACTGAAGCCTCTGATACAAGCCTAAGTAATAAAAGCAAAAACGCCATTAAGCGAAATCTTAAGAGTGCTGAAGCAAAATCTGAAACCGGCAGTAAAAAAGTATCGGCAACATCGGATTATCAAACGGAAGTCAAAGAAAATCGTATTTACGATCCGCTTGCCAAAGACCAGGACGGAGATGGCGTAGCAGACAGATATGATACCGACTTTAGAGATAGTGAAATATCCTATGAACCTTTATCAAACAAGAAGTCTAAGCTTCATGAAATGCAGAAGAAAGCGATTAAACGCAAGAATTATTCTGATGATATTTTTACAAGAAAAGGAGCAGAAGATAAAACCATAAAGGATACCATTTCAAAGACGGAAGAAAGCACCAAGGCTTCAAGCTGTAAAAAGGTCGCAGAAGATAGAGCAAAGAAAAATAGATTCTATAACCGCCATAATAAAGAAACTTTGCTTGGAGCAAGTGCTGTATCCGTTGCAAGGGCAAGTGATGTGGCAAGTCGCTATTTATCTACAGGAAGTGATGAAAATAAAGGTGTAGAAGCTGCCGAAAAAGGGCTTGATACATCATCTAAGCTCATTCACGGAATTAAGAATTATTCGGATAAAAGAAGAATGAAAAAGTCCTACGACTTATCTGAAAACAGCCTTCGTGTACGAAAGAAAAAGTCAAAGCTTGAATTTCGGGAAGCCAAAGAGGAACTTAAAAAGAATGATGAATATAAAAAGGCTTCGGCATATAAGAAATTCCAAAAGAGAAAGCAGATGAAAGCTGCCATAAACGGCAACAATCAGACAAGAATCAGAGACAGAATTAAAAAAGGCGTGATTGATACACTGAAAGGCTCTAAGGAGATGATTGTTAAAAAGGCGAAGGGTGTCTTGCTTATTCTGTTTGGGATTATTTTTCTTGGAACATTCGTCATTCAGTTTTCAGGCGGAGCAATGTCGGGAGTTGTGAACTCTACAAGTAGCGTTTTAACGACTTCTTATTTGTCAAGTGAGGAACAGCTAAAAGGGATAAATCAGTATTTCTCAGGTCTTGAAAATGATTTGTACGACAAAATCGAAAATGTCGAAAGTGATTATCCCGGATATGACGAATACATCGTCAATCAGAACGGCTTTATCGGACACAATGTCCATGAGCTTTTATCGTATATCACGGCAAGGTTTGGGGAAGTTAAAAATCTTTCGGAAGTTCGAGGAATTTTGGATGGGCTTTTTAATGATATGTATAAGCTTTCCTACGATGAAGAGATTGAAATCAGATATAGGACAGTTACGGAAACTTATATCGATGAAGATGGAAATGAGTATACCGAAAGTCATGAAGAGCCTTATGAGTATAAAAAGCTTATTGTAACCCTCGATAAAAAAGAGATGGACAGCATTATAAGGGAAGTCTTTGCTGAGTATCCCGACAATCTGAAACACTATGAAGCCTTATTCCTTGCTCAAGGAAATATGGCGGAAATCTTCGGTAATACCGACCTGTTAAATTCTCTTGGAGGTGTAGGTAATGGTGCTGAATACGAAGCTTCAAGCGAGGTGCAAAAGAAAATTGTAGATGCCGCCTTTATTACTCCATCGCCTGGTCCTGGCTGGTGTGCCATGTGGGTATCACAGGTCTATCAAAATGCGGGGCTTGGATATATCGGAGGAAATGCCAATGATATGTATCGAAACTATACTTTTACATCAGACAGGTCAAAGCTAAAAGTGGGAATGCTTGTTGCAGTGGAAAGCAGTAGTAGCGGAAGCACGGCAGGACTTACCTATGGTCATGTAGGTATTTACATCGGAGACGGAAAGGTAATTGATAATATCGGTCATATAAGAGTAACCACTGTAGACGATTGGATTGCGACTTTTTGTAAACATCATCCGGTAGGCTTCGGTTTTCCGCCGAATGTAAATAGATAAGGAGGGAACAATGTGAAAAAAGAACTGACAGTAATTAAAAATAGAATAAGGAAGTTAAAGGATAAAAAGGCTCTGATTGATGAAGAATTGGAGCCTTTATTTATTCGTGAGGAAGAACTTGAAAATGAGGAAATCATAGCAATTTGCAAAAAGAACAACATCACAATCAGTGATTTGATGGCAAAGGTAAACAGAGAAAAAGCAGAACTGAAAAAGGAGAGGACAAATGAAAACCAGTTTGAAAAAGAATAATAAATTTTGGACAGCAGCACTTGCAGTAATTGTAAGTATTAGCTGTATTTTAGGACTTTGGACAGTGGTGTATGCTCAGGAACAAAAGGTATCGGATATGCCTACAAGTGATAAGGCTGTCCAAACGGAAGTGGAAGTAAATGTAAAGTATATTTTTGAAGATGAAAAGGTATTTAAGGAAGAAAAGATTAAGGCAGAGAAAGGACAGCTTCTTGATAGCGGAGATCTTCCAATGCTTCCTGATGATATGAAATTCATTGATGAATTTCTATTCTATGAAGTAAAGGGCGATGGAAAGGATGAGATTATCCGTAAGGTAGCAAAGATAGAAGTTAAGGATAAGGAAACTCAGACGGAAGAAGAGAAACCAAAGCAGGACGAAAGTACGCAAACAGAAACTCCAAAAACTGAAAATAAAGGCACACAGACGGAGCTTTCTAAAGACGATATTTCCAAGATAGAAAAAGAGGCTAAAGAACTTCAGGATAAACTTGATAAATTAAATGGCGAAATCAAGGACAAAGACAAGTTAAGTGATAAGCAGAAAGAAAAAATCAAAGACCTTGAAGTTGAGATTGAAAGTCTTAAAGAGAAAGCAAAAAAAGATAAGTGGAATAAAGACTTATCGGAAGATATGAAAAAGGAGATAGATAAGCTATCTGAAAAGGTGAAAGAGCTTGAGAAAAAGGCTATAGAAACAAATAAAGCTCCTGCAACATCTCAGTCAGTTACACCTATTAGTCCTATTTCCGGTATTAAGACAAATTCAGGTATTTCTTCTCAAACACCACAGACCTCTATAAGTAGTTCAGGTAAAGGTTCATCTGATACAGTAAGCTCAGGGAATACTACAAAGGATACAGGTAAAACAGAAGCAAAGGAGAAAGAAAAGGAAGTTCGCTATCCGAATAAATTGACACCAAAGGCTCCTGCTAATAACAGTCAGAACTCATATATGGATAGTTCAAACAAGACTGTAAATACTAATAAGGGAGTAGCTTCAGCACCTTCAAAGGCAAGAGGGAGTGTTACGGAAAATAAGGATAATGCAAATAAGGACTATCCAATTCATCATGGAGATGAAAAGGAAGTTGATATGTATTCAGCCGATGCAAGGCAGTTCATTACATTTCAAACGAAAAATGGTAAGACCTTTCATCTCATCATCAACCACGATGAGGATAGTGAGAATGTAATGCTTTTAACGGAAGTATCTGAAGACGATCTTCTAAATATGGTTGAAAAGAAAGAAACACCGAAACAGGAGATTACCAAAGAGGAGCCGACTAAGGAAGAAGTAAAGCCTGAGAAAAAAGAAGAAAAGAGTGATTTAGGCACATATATCCTTTTGGCTCTTGTAGTAGCAGGTGCTTTAGGTGGCGGATATTATTTCAAGGTTGTAAAGAACAAAGAGAAAGAGGAACTTGAAAATCTTGAAGAAGATGACGATTTTTTCTCAGAAGCCGAAGAGTATGAGGAAAGTGAAGCTTCTGAAACAGAAGAAATTTAATGTATAAAGTGTTGTGAGATTTGCTGCCATTGACTATTTGCACCAAATATTATATAATATTTGGTGCAAAGGAGGTGGCATATCAGGTGAATTATAAGCAGAAAATACTAGACAGGATAGAAAGTTTTGAGTCCAATCAGGTTTTTATCGTAAATGATTTTTTTGATATTGCAGGATATGAAACGGTTCGCAGTACATTAAATCGTCTGGTAGAAGATAAAGAGATTATCCGCATTATGAAAGGCATCTACTATAAGCCGAAATATATAGAACTGATCGGAGAGTATGAAGCACCGTCCGTGAATGAAGTTGCGAATGCCATTGCCAGAAAATATAACTGGACGATTGCTCCATCGGGCAATACGGCTCTTAATTTATTAGGTTTATCTACGCAAGTACCGGCAAAGTGGACATATATATCAGACGGAAGATATGCCAGTTTCAGTTTCGGTAATGCAACAATCGAATTTAAGCGTAGAAATAATGGAGACATTTCCAAAATGTCAACCTTGACTTCAATGGTGATACAGTCAATTAAGGCAATCGGAAAAGACAAAATCACTTCAAAGCAGATCGATTATCTACGGGAAAAATTATCCGAAAAAGAAAAGTCGGAACTGCTTGCAGATAGTAAAACTACAAGTGCCTGGGTATATGGCATTATTAAGAAAATCTCAGAGGTGTAGAAATGTTTGAATACAAAAAGATGTCAAAAAATGAATTGGAGCAAGTTATCAAAAACGCTTCCTTGAAAATCGGTGTAAATGAGGTAATTCTTGAAAAAGATTACTGGGTATGCTTTGTCCTTAATTATCTTTTCTCTAAGTGTAAATGGAAAGAGGCTTTTACCTTTAAGGGTGGTACAAGTCTTTCAAAATGCTTCAATTTAATTCAAAGATTTTCAGAAGATATTGATTTAATCCTTGACTGGAGGGTAATCGGATATAGCTTTGATGAACCGTGGCAAAAACGCTCCAACACAAAGCAAGATAAATTTAATAAAGAGTCCAATCAAAAGACGGAAGACTTTCTAAAAAATGAATTTGTTCCTCAGTTGGAAAGTGATTTTAGAGATATGCTTGATGAGGAGTTTCATATAAGAATAGATGAAAGCGACCCGCAGACAGTATTGTTTGAATATCCGAAAGCATTTAAGTCTTCATATGTGGTGCAGGCAGTAAGACTTGAGATTGGAACACTTGCAGCTTGGACACCATCGGAAGCAGTTCATATTGTGCCTGATATACAAAAAATATATCCTATGCTCTTTGATGGAGATTTTATAAAAGTAAGAACCGTTCTTCCTGAAAGAACATTCTGGGAGAAAGCGACTATCCTTCATCACGAAGCAAATAGACCTGAAGAGCTTGCAATACCTAAAAGATATGCAAGACACTATTATGATTTAGTGTGCATTGCAAATTCGCCATATAAAGACAGGGCATTTAAGAGCTATGAGCTTCTTGAAAAAGTTGTTCAGTTTAAGCAGAAATTCTATCCGAGGAAATGGGCAAAATATGAAGAAGCTACAACTGAAACAATCAGGCTTATGCCTGATGAGTATCGCCTAAAGGAAATTAAAGAAGACTATAAAAATATGACTGAGATGTTCTTTGGCGAATATCCGAGTTTTGAAGAGCTGATGAATTCAGTGCTTGAACTGGAAAAAGAAATTCACAAAATTAAATAATGCACCAAAAATAATACAATATTTGGTGCAAAGTGTAGGGCGAGAGAGTAAAATCTTTCGCTCTTTTTTATTGAAACAGGAGGGAAAATATACATGGAACAAAAACTTGTGATAGCAGAAAAACCGAGCGTAGCCATATCTATCGCGAAGGTTATCGGAGCGAAAAATAAAAAGGACGGATATTATGAGGGAAATGGATACAAAGTATCTTGGTGCGTTGGACACTTAATTCAGATGGCAAATCCGGACAGCTATGATGAAAAGTATGCGAAGTGGAATATGGCTGATTTACCGATTATCCCAAGCGACTACAAGTATGAAGTTGCTAAATCAACTAAGAAGCAGTTTAACATCATTAAAAAGCTGATGAATGATAAAGAGATTGATATGGTTATCAATGCTTGCGATGCAGGTCGTGAAGGAGAGAGCATTTTTAGACTTGTATATAACGAAGCTAATTGTAAAAAGAAAATGCAGCGTTTATGGATTTCATCTATGGAAGATAGTGCCATTAAAGAGGGCTTTGATAATCTAAAAGACGGAAAGGACTATGACAATCTTTTTGAATCGGCACAGGCAAGAGCCATTGCAGACTGGCTTGTCGGAATGAACATCAGCAGGCTCTATTCTTGCCTATACAAGCAAAATTACAGTGTTGGAAGAGTACAAACACCTACTCTTGCCATGATTGTAAAACGAGATGACGAGATAGCAAACTTTAAAAAAGAAAAATACTATACAGTAGAGCTTTCTACAAATGGTTTTACACTATCAACAGACAGAATTGATGATAAGGTTGCTGCTAAACAGCTTTTAAATTTAGTTGGTGATAAGATTGAAATAACTGATGTCATACAGAAAGAAAAGATAACAAAGCCAGAGTTGCCATTTGACCTGACAACACTTCAAAGAGAGTGCAATAAGTATTTCGGATATAGTGCCAAGCAGACACTTGATTATGCCCAAAGTCTGTATGAGAAAAAACTGATTACCTATCCAAGAACAGACAGCAGATGCCTTACCGAAGATATGATTACAAGTACCGTCAATAACATTTTGGGCAAAAATGACTTTGACACAGGGCGTATCAAGACGGTATTTAACTCTAAAAAGGTTACGGATCATCATGCGATTATCCCGACAATAAGCTCGCTGAGTGAAAATTTATCGGGCATTCCTGAGAGTGAAGCAAAGGTATATAGGCTTATTTCCAATAAGCTTCACGCAAGTGTGGGCTATCCTTTAGTGGAAAACACAACAAAGATTGTGGCTGAATTTGACGGCTTTGAATTTACGAGTACCGGTAAGGTAATTAAGGACGAGGGCTTTACTAAGTATTTGAAAGAATATAAGGCGAAAAAAGATGAGGACATGGAGCTTCCTGATGTAAGCTTTAGCGATATTATAAGCATTGAAAATAAAGAGTTTAAAGAAAAATTTACCCAATCTCCGAAACACTTTACGGAAGATACGCTCTTAAAGTCTATGGAGATTGCAGGAAATGATGCCTTAGAAAAAGGTGTAGAGGTGGAAAGAAAAGGACTTGGCACTCCGGCAACAAGAGCAGGGATTATTGAAAACTTAATCCTTAAAGGATTTGTCGAAAGAGATAAGAAAAATCTTGTTGCTACCCATAAAGGAATAAGCCTTGTAACCATTGTTGAGGATACATTTAAGTCTGCAAAGACAACGGCTGAGTGGGAAATGAAGCTATCGGATATTGCACAGGGAAAGGCAAGTAAGGACGAGTTTCTAAAAGAAATTGAAGCTGAGATTAAAAAGACAATAGAAAAATATAGAAAGTAAGTTTTAAGGGAATGAGAGATTATCTTGTTCCCTTATTTTATTGGAGGTGATTACGATAGAAGAGATAAATGTGTTGGAGCTTTTCGGTGGCATCGGTGCTATAAGAAAGGCATTTATAAGGCAAAAAATCTCACATAGGATAGTTGATTATGTGGAAGTCGATAAGAACTGTGTTAAAAGCTATAACGCACTCTATGGAGAAGATTTTAAGCCACAGGATATAGTAAAGTATCATCCACCGGATGAAAGAATAGACTTTGTAATGCACGGCAGTCCTTGTCAGGATTTTAGCCGTAGCGGACTTAAAAAAGGCGGAGAAAAAGGAAGTGGAACAAGGAGCAGCCTGTTATTTGAAACGATACGGATAATTGAAGAAATGAAAGAAAAGCCCAAGGTTGTCCTTTGGGAAAATGTAAAGGGAGTTCTCGATAAGAATATGAGAGCTTCCTTTTTTCATTACCTAAAAGAAATGGAAAGGCTCGGATATGAGAGCAAATACAAGATATTAAACGCTATGGATTTCGGTATTCCGCAAAATAGAAAGCGTATCTTTGTTGTGAGCATACTCGGACAGAATGATTTTGATTTTGAAACTCTTAAAAAAGCAGAAACAAGAAGCATTGATAATTTCCTCGAAAAAGATGTTTCAGACCTTTATGAAGTAAGGCAGAAGTCAATGCTCAGATACTTGTCGGGCAATCCTAAAAATAAGAACTTCAAAGGCCGCTTAAAAATCATAGATAAGTACGCCTATACTATTTCCACAAAGCAAGTCAGAGTACCAAACTCAGGACTTGTAGATATAGGAAATGGCAAGTACAGGTATCTTACGGAAAGGGAGTGTTTAAGACTTATGGGCTTTGATGATGAAGATTTTGATAAGATAAGAGCCATTTATCTGAAAAGACCGGGCAAAACATCATCTATTCTTTATAAGCAAGCCGGCAACAGCATCGTGGTAAATGTGCTTGAAGCGATTTTGAATGAAATATACAGGAGGTAAGAATGAGAACGAACGATTTTTACAATATTATGGAGCTTGTAAAAATAGATGTTTTAGATAGCGAAAGCGAATATCTGAAACTCTTAAAGGTTGTCGGAAACAATCAGAAATACAACTTTTTAAGTCAGCTAAGTATCTATGATAAAAATCCGAATGCCACAGCTTGCACAAGCTTTGATTTATGGCGAGAACGATTTAACCGTACTGTTATGAGAGGGCAAAAGGGCATACCAATCTTAAATGACAGTAACGCATTTCAAAAGGTCGGATATATCTTCGATGTTAGCCAGACAATTTCAATGGACAGGAATGTCAATGAAGTTAAGCTATGGTCTTTTGATAAAGAAAATAATGGCAAAGCATTAAAAGACATGATTGATTTGCAAGGATATGAGGCAAGTGATAGCTTAACTGAAAATCTTTATACTTTAAGCCGAATATATGCCGATGAGAGCATTTACGAGCTTGCAAACAATTTAAGAATTGCAGATGAAGACAGAAACTCATTTGCAAACTTTATGAGAAACTCGGTAGCTTATGCCGTTTCAAACAGATTTCAAATTGATTATCCGTTTCCGATGGATAATTTAAGAGAAAATTTTAAGTCTATCGACAGCATATCTTTAATGAGTGTCGGCACTTGTATTTCAAATGCTTGTAGCCAAATCATCGATGAGACAAGAAGCAGAACAAGAAATTTTTCTAAAAATAGAGACCTGACAAAGAACCTTAGTGCCGATTATAATGAAAATAAAGTAAATGAATTAGGAGGAAATGATAATGTTATTCGATCAGATGACGAAAAAAATGATGAGCAAAGAAACCGAATTTTCGGAAGTGGGGAATACGGACGAGATAGTAGCAATCATCAAGGAGAAGACCCTAAGCAGCCTGGAAGAAGAGAAGATCTTTATGGAGGAATTTCCGAATCCGACTTACGCAGTGATGAGACTGGAGTATCTTTCAGAGAGCAAGGACGAGGAGAACTATCAGATGCTAATCGACCTTTACAAAGAGAAGAAGCTGGTATCTCACTTAATGGAAACTCAGAAGAGAGCAATCAACTTTATGAGGGACGAGAAATCAAAGTTGATGAAGTCTTGGAACATAGAGAGCGAGGAAGATCCGAAGTATCAGGCGATGATTTCAGCCCTGAAAGAGATGATAATCAAAGAAGTAGTCGAAGCGTAGAAGAAAACGGCATAGGAGAGATGAAAGAGGGAGCTGAAAATGCTCCCTTTTTCTATTCTAAGGATATTCCTAATGAGCTGATGACCGAGGAAATGCTTGAAAGAGTGCCGAAGCTCTATGAGCAGGAATGTATCTCCCTTGCCGATAAGGAAGTACACGCTGCATATATTATCCCGTTTAGAAGTAATTGGACCTGGTATATGACGGAGTATGACAGAGAAAGTGGCGATGCTTTTGGGCTTGTACTTGGGATTGAACCTGAATGGGGATATTTCAATCTTGAGGAGTTAAAGGAGTTAAATGCACAAAGACTCATTTTAGTAGACTTCCCGAAAACATTTAGGGAACTTAAAGACACAGAGCTTAAAAAGCAGATGAGCGAGGAAGAGCTTCAGATGGTCTTTAACAGTGAGCTTAGTTTTGAAAATGAAAGGGTTTATAAAACAGCAGGTAAAGAATTACCGGATGAATACGCAAAAGAATTAAGCCCTAACTTTGCCGAAGAAGTTAGCTCTATTATGGAAGAATATGAGGTTACAAGAGGAGAAGCCGTAAGCAGACTTGCAACAAGCAAGCTTGAAGAAGCTCTTAAAGGCACTAATATTTTTATTAGCGATTTTAGTGAGGAGCAGTTGGATGAGATTTTAAGTGCCATTAAAGAATATGATTTTTATGGTAATGAAATCACTGAAATTGCTGAGCCTAATCTCCCAGTTTGGAAAATGGAGCAGTTAAAATGGCTGATTGACGACTGGAACAAAGGAGAGACAAAAGTTACATCTGAGAAGATACAGTATCTCAAAAACCTTGACATTGATATTGCGAAATTTAATGTGCTTAAAGGTTATCTTGTAAATGATGAGGTGAGCATAGAGCAGATTGAAAGCTTCAAGGAAAATATCGACTTTGTAACGATGAGCGAGTTTGTGGACAGTCTAAAAGAAATAGCTTCAGATAACGAATTTGAGAAAGTGGCAATTAAAGTCGGAAATGAATTTATTCTTGCAAGTAAAAAAGACGGCTTTGCTATTAGTCTTGAAGATACAGGAAGAAAAGTTGCTATTGAGGGAAAAGAATACTCTCTTAATCGTGGAAGCAGTTTCGAGGAAAGTCAAAAAGTAGATAAGCTAATAGATAGTGGCAAATATGAAGCTTTTAAGATAAATGATTATGCGATAGAAAGTGATATTGCATTAGAAAATCAAGAAGCCGTTCAAGGAAATATTTTTGAATATCTAAGCGAAGAAAAGGAAGAAGCTATTACAGAGTCTAAATTGGATTTATCTCCTGGAAGAACAGTCTATATGAAGAACGAAGCCTATACCATTCACGAGGTAAGCAAGAACGAAATTATCGGCAAAAATGATTTGTGGCTTGATCCTGTAAGGAAAGGCAACCGTCAAATGCCAATCGTAAGCTTTGCGGATGAAAAAGAGCTTTTGGAAAAGATAAGTTTTGAAAGACCGAAACTTATTGTTGGAGATGAAGTCCATTACAAAGATAAAGACTTTACCATAACAAGATTTGACGATATGGGCGGTGGATTAAAGACCATTACCATAAAGGATAATGTGGAATATTTAGGTGGTATGATAACCGGCTCAGAGGTTATCCCGTATAGGCTTGAAAGTGATTTGGAAAGACTATTCGGACTTGAGGATAAACCAAAAGAGAAAGCTTCCAATTTCAAAATTACAGAGGAGATTTTACCTGAAAAGCTCACACCAAGTGAAAGGTTAAATAATAACCTGGAAGCCATCTCAATGCTAAAAAGAGTTGAAAAGGGCGAGAGAGAGCTTGACAGTACAGCACAGGAAGTATTAGCAAAATATGTCGGCTGGGGCGGACTTTCTGAAGTATTCGATGAAGAAAAGGGCGGTCAGTGGGAGACCGCAAGAAAATTCCTAAAAGAAAATCTATCACCTTTAGAATACGAAGCAGCTAAGGAGTCAACCTTAACTGCCTTTTTTACGCCTAAAACAGTTATTGACGGCGTATATAAGACACTTTCAGATATGGGCTTTAACAGCGGCAACATCTTAGAGCCGAGTATGGGAGTTGGAAACTTTATCGGAAATCTTCCGGATGAAATGAGTAAGTCAAAGTTTTACGGAATTGAACTTGACTCTGTCAGCGGTCGTATCGGAAAGCTTCTTTATCCCAATAGCGATATACAGGTAAAAGGCTTTGAAGAAACAAGCTTTTCCAACAATTTCTTTGATGTAGCAATCGGGAATGTACCTTTCGGAGAATTTAAGGTTAATGACAGAGAGTATAACCGAAATAACTTCTTAATCCATGACTATTTCTTTGCAAAATCCATCGACAAGGTTAGAAATGGCGGTGTTATCGCCTTTATCACATCAAGCGGAACGATGGATAAGAAAGATGAAAGCATCAGAAAATATATAAATGCAAGAGCTGAGTTTTTAGGAGCAATCAGGCTTCCAAACGACACTTTTAAGGGAGTCGCAGGAACGGAAGTAACAAGCGATATTATCTTCTTAAAGAAAAGAGACAGCGTTCTTGAACGTGATGATGCTTGGGTGCATTTAGCTGAAGATGAAAAGGGGCTAACCTACAACAAATACTTTGTAGAGCATCCTGAAATGGTACTGGGTTCTATGGAAGAGGTATCAGGGAGATTTAGAAATACTATTTCCTGTATTCCAAAAGAAAATGCCGATTTAAGAGAGAGTCTTGAAAAGGCGAGCAAGGAAATATCTGAAAATACAAAATATGAAGAGATTGAACTTCTTGATGATGAAATAACTTCCATTCCGGCAACAGACGATGTCAAAAATTTCTCATATACCGTAATTAATAACGATGTGTATTACAGGGAAAACTCGCTTTTTATTAAAAAAGAGGTATCGGATAAGAACAAAGAAAAGATTAAGGACTATCTCAAGCTGAATGAAGCCTTAAAAGATGTTATCAAAAGTCAAAAGGAAGATTTCAGCGATGAAGAGATAAAGGCTTCTCAGGAAAAATTAAATGAGGTCTATGATAACTTTTCTAAAAAGCACGGCTTTGTAAATAACCTTTCAAACACAAGAGCTTTAAGAGAAGATAGCAATTTCCCTCTTATATCGTCCATTGAAATACTCGATGAGGAAGATAACTTTAAGGCAAAGGGAGATATTTTCTCCAAGCGAACTATCACAAAGGCAAGAGTAATTGACCATGTGGATACTTCACTTGAAGCCTTGATGCTTTCCATTTCGGAAAAGGGTTATGTGGACTTTGAATATATGCAAGGTTTGACGGATAAGGATAGAAGCACTATCATTTCGGAGCTTAGAGGAGAAATTTTCCTAAATATCCGAGAGGAGAATACAAGGTTTAATCAGAAGATTTCCTTTGACCTTGAAGACGGCGATTTGCCGTTTAGCTGTAGTGATGAGAACAGTTCCTTTAAGTATGCCTATGTAACAAAAGATGAGTATTTAAGCGGAAATATCAGAGAAAAGATAGGTATTGTGGATAGCTATATTGCAAGACTAAGCCAAGCACAAAGAATGCTTCTGGATGAAAATACAGATGAACAAGAAATGCTTGCAAGTGAATTAAACCGCCTTGAATTTCAAAAGGCAGAGCTTCAAAAGGTTATGCCGAAAGAACTGGAAGCAAGCGAGATAAATGTAAGGCTTGGTGCTACCTGGATACCGACAAAAGATATAGAACGATTTGTCTTTGAAACCTTAAAGACACCGGGCTGGGCAAGATGGGATATAAAGGTTAAATTCTCCCATCTTACAAGTGAATGGAATGTTGAGGGGAAAAGCAAAGACCGAGGAAATGACCTTGCGGAAATGACCTACGGTACAAGTAGAGTTAGTGCCTATAAGCTGATTGAAGATGCTCTAAACTTAAAGGAAACAAAGGTATTTGACCAGATAGTAAATCCTGAAGGCTCAAAAACATCGGTCTTAAATAAAAAAGAAACGATGCTTGCAGGACAAAAACAGGAGCTTCTAAAAGAAGAGTTTAAGAACTGGATATTTAACGATCATGAGAGAAGAAACAGGCTTGTAAAGGTATATAACGATAAATTCAATTCAATCCGAAACCGTGAGTATGACGGCAGTAATTTAACCTTGGAGGGTATGGGAGAGGGAATTGACCTATATGAACATCAAAGAAACGCTATCGCAAGAATTCTTTATGGTGGAAACTCGCTTCTTGCTCATGTAGTAGGTGCCGGCAAAACTTTTGAAATGGTGGCAAGTTCTATGGAAGCAAAAAGGCTTGGAATGTGTACGAAGTCCTTGTTTGTAGTTCCTAATCATTTGACCGGACAAATCGGAAGAGAGTTTATGCAGCTTTATCCGTCAGCCAACATCATGGTGGCCGACAAGAAAGATTTTGAGCCGAAAAATAGAAAGAGATTTATCGGAAAAATTGCAACAGGCGAGTACGATGCGGTAATAATCGGGCATAGTCAGTTTGAGAAAATCCCGATGAGTAAGGAGTATCAGCAAAAACACATTCAGGATCAGATTGATGAGATTATCAATTATGTTGAAGAGTACAAGCACGATAGAAATCAGAATTTCACAGTTAAAGAGCTGCAAAAAACAAGAAAGAAGTTAGAAGCAAGGCTTGAAAAACTAAATGATGATTTCAAGAAAGATGATGTCATTACCTTTGAAGAGCTTGGCGTGGATAAACTGATAGTTGACGAAGCTCATAACTACAAAAACCTTTATCTTTATACAAAAATGAGAAATGTAGCAGGTATCGGGCAGTCTGAAGCCTTTAAGTCTTCCGATATGTTTATGAAGTGTCGCTATATGGACGAGGTGACAAACGGAAAAGGTATCGTATTTGCCACAGGAACGCCTGTAAGTAACTCGATGACAGAGCTTTATACCATGCAGAGATATTTGCAGTATGATGCTTTAAAGAAAAATGGCTTGGAGCATTTCGACTCTTGGGCTTCTACATTTGGTGAAACACAATCAGCATTTGAATTATCGCCTGAGGGAACCGGATATAGAGTAAAGACAAGATTTTCCAAGTTCTATAATCTTCCAGAGCTTATGAGTATGTTTAAGGAAGTGGCAGATATTCAGACGGCAGATATGTTAAATCTTCCTACACCTGAAGCACACTATGAAGTTGTTAAGACAATGCCGAGTGATGAACAGAAAGAAATATTAAAAGGTTTGTCTGAAAGAGCGGATAAGGTCAGAAATAGGGAAGTTGAGCCAGAAGAAGATAATATGCTTAAAATTACCAATGACGGTAAGAAACTTGCTTTAGACCAGCGTTTGATCAATCCTTTGTTACCTGATAATCCTGATAGCAAGGTCAATGTCTGTGTTAAGAATGTATTTTCAATATGGGATAAGACAAAAGAGAAAAAATCTACACAGCTTCTTTTCTCGGATATGTCTACACCAAAGGGAGACGGAGAATTTAATATCTATGATGATATGAGGGATAAGCTTGTGGCAATGGGAATACCAAAAGAAGAAATCGCCTTTATCCATGAAGCTAATTCCGATAAGCAAAAAGATGAACTCTTTGCAAAGGTAAGAAAAGGAGAAATCCGTATCTTAATGGGTTCGACTCAGAAAATGGGAGCAGGTACTAATGTGCAAAACAAGCTGATTGCTATACATGATTTGGATGTGCCGTGGAGACCAGCAGACCTTGAGCAGCGTGCGGGCAGAATTGTCCGTCAGGGAAATGAAAATAAAGAAGTTAATATCTATCGTTACATTACCGAGAACACCTTTGATGCCTACCTTTGGCAGACCATTGAGAACAAGCAAAAATTCATTTCTCAAATTATGACAAGTAAGACACCTGTAAGAGTTGCGGAAGATGTGGACGAAAGTTCACTTAACTATGCGGAGATTAAAGCCCTTGCAACAGGTGATCCGAAAATCAAAGAAAAGATGGATTTGGATAATGAGGTTACGAAGCTTAAAATGCTTGAAGCCAATTACAAGTCAAATCGCTATCGCTTGGAAGATAAGGTTGCAAAAACCTATCCTGATGAAATCGTAAAGCTTGAGAAACTTATTGAAGCCGTTAAAAAAGATATATCAAGCATAGAGCCATTAGGAGATGGCGAAAACAAGTTTACATCCATAACCATTAACGGAGCGAAGATAACGGATAAAAAAGAAGCAGGCGAAAAGCTGCTTGAAGTCATAAAGACAGTAAAAGTAAATGAGAGGAGGGGCATCGGTAAGTACCGAAATATGGATTTGGAAGTGAGCTACAACTTTTTTACAAATGAGCATAATTTTAGCTTAAACGGTGCTTCTAAAACGGTAGGAGAGCTTGGAACAAGTGCAGACGGTAATATTACAAGACTTGATAACGCCATTGAAAAAATGCCTGAAAAAGTAAAGAGGTTTGAAGAAAAACTCATCAGTACCAAAGAGCAGCTTGAAAATGCAAAAGAGGAATTAAAAAAGCCTTTTGAAAAGGCGGATGAACTGAAAACTAAGGTATTAAGACTTGCAGAGTTAAATAAGCTGCTTGATATGGGAGAGGTGGAAGAAAAAGAAAATCCAAATCCATTAGTGGAAGATGTGAAAAGAGCTATTATTGACTTTTGCAACAGAGAGTATGAAGAAAATCATAGATATGATGAATTTAATACGCTATATCCTGATTTAAAGCATATAGGCATTGCCTATACGAATACACCTGATGAAAAGCATGAGATACAGTTTGAACTTAATCTTGAGGACTTTACGGCTACGCAGCTTGTAAACGGCAAAGAGATAAGTCATTACGATTATGTAAAAGAAAACAGCAGTGAAGAAATGGCTCTTGATTGCATGAAGTTTGAAATGGAAAACGGTGAATTTAGTGCATTTGTTTCTGTTGATGAGGAAGAATTAAGACAGGCGTTAGGACTTGAAATTGATGATGAAGGTAATTTCTATGATCCGCTTGCAAAGGATTTGGATAATGATGGAGTGCCTGACAGGTATGATAATGACTTTAGGGACAGCGACTACTTTGAGACTACCTACGATGTGGAAGATAATCTCCACGCAAAGGAAGAAAAGCCATCTATCTTAGGGCAGATTAAGTCATTCCAGTCGGAACAAAGAGAAAAAGAAGTAAAAGATACAAAATCAAAAGAACACGATGAACGATAAGGGGCTTGTTTAAGTCCCTTATTCACTTTTAACAACAAATATGGAGGTATGAATAATGAATTACAAGGAAATGAGAAATACCATCGAGCAGATGGCAAACGAGAACTACGAGGACTTTACAAAGGCTCTAATCAGCTTTGAGAAAGGCATTAACGACAAGGAAGCACTTGATAATCTTTATGCGGAGTATATGGAGAATGACTCCATGAGCTTATTAAACGATGAATTTGACTATATGATTGATGAGCTTCGTGAAAGCGGTCAGATTAAGGAAAATTCGAGCATTGAGAAAGAGGATAACGATCTGGTAAATATTGTCGGCAATGTGGTAGGCGAAGTCGAGGTAGTAGAACGAGAAAACAAGAACGGAGAAGCCTTTAAGGTAGTTAATTTCTCCATTGTGTCAAAGGACGAAGAGGGTAATAAGCATTATACGAATTGCTCGGCTTATGGAGAAAAGGGTGATGTTCCAAAAGACTTTAAGCAAGGAGATTTTGTAAAGCTGTTCGGTCAGGAGAGAAAATCCATTGATGATAATGGTAAAGAGCATACGAATGTGAGAATACTCTCATCTAAACTCTTAAAAGCTAAAGAGCAGATGAAAAGTAAGGAAGAAAAGAAAGAATCTGTTCTTGGAGCAATCAAGAAATTTAAGGCGGAAGAAAAAGCAAAGCCTACTGAAAAGAAAGAAGCTTCCCAAGAAGTAGAAAGATAAGAATTTGTCGGTGTGGTCTTCGGACTGCACCGATTATTTTTTATAGAAAAAGGTTCGAGAAAACAGAATAAAGTATTGTTATTAGTTCTGTTTTTGTGCTATAATAGAATAGATATGATGAGGTGTGAAAAGACAAAACTGGAGGTTAGTCATGTCAAAACTAAGTTATAAAAAATTATTTAAAATGTTAATTGATATAGAAATGAAAAATACAGAGCTTATGGAAAAAGCGAAAGTAAGTAAAAGTACATTCTATAAAATAAAAAACGGTGAAAATGTTACTACTGATGTATTGCTAAGGATATGTGATGTATTGGAATGTGATATTTCGGAAATTGTAGAGTGTGTAAGTATTGAAGATGGAGGAAAAACGGGTGTCTAAGTTTACAGTTATAGATTTATTTTCAGGCGCTGGTGGGCTATCCAAAGGATTTTTAGACGCTGGTTTTGATGTTATTTTAGGAATTGATTTTGACGATAGTGCATTGAAAACTTTTGAAAATAATCATGGCAAAGCTAAAGCATTAAAATTGGATTTATTTAATCTTGATAATATTAATTACATAATTTCAGAGTTTGGTAGGGAACATAATACACTTGATGTATTAGTTGGTGGGCCGCCATGTCAAGGCTTTTCTTTAGCTGGTAAAAGAGAAGAAGATGATAAAAGAAATATGTTATATAAAGCGATGGTTAAATTGGCGGAAAGAATGAAGCCAAGAGCTGTTGTATTAGAAAATGTTCCTGGAATGCTAACACTTTATGATGGTGCTGGCAAAAAAAGAATATTTAATGATTTTGAAAAGCTTGGTTATAAAATGTCAGTGAAAGTTTTGTATGCACCTGAATATGGTGTTCCACAAATACGTAAAAGAGCTTTTTTTGTAGGATTATTGAATTCTAAGGAAGAGTTTACCTTTCCAGAGCCTATTCTTTCCTCAGAAAATTTTATTACTTGTGAAGATGCAATAGGAGACTTACCATCTTTAGAAGGTATTTATGGCGATGAGATACAGGAATATGAATGTAGTCCACAAACAAAATATCAAGCTGAGATGAGAAAAAATTCAACTAAATTATATAACAATATAGGAACACTACATTCGGCAAAAACAGTGAAGATGATTTCTCTTGTGCCAGAAGGGAAAAATTATAAAGCTTTACCAGAAGAATATAGAAATATGTATAAATATAATGAAGCACTAACACGATATCATAGCAAGAAACCTTCATTAACTATAAATACTGGGCATAGATCACATTTTCACTACAAATATAATAGAATACCGACGGTAAGAGAGAGTGCGAGGCTACAGTCTTTCCCAGACGATTTTATTTTTTATGGGAATAAATCCGAACAATATAAGCAAGTTGGAAATGCAGTACCACCTAAATTGGGGTATGCTATTGCCAAAAAACTCAAGGATTATTTATAGAGAAAGGCTAATGATAGTATGCGAAAATATAAATTTATAGACTTATTCGCTGGTTGTGGTGGACTGGAAGATGGATTTATGCAAACTGGTGATTATGAGTGCATATCGTCAGTTGAATGGTTGAAACCACAAGTAGATACGCTAAGGCATAGATTAAAAAATAAATATAATATATTAAATGCGGATGAATCTGTACTACACTTTGATATACAGAGAGAAGATGAACTATTTAACGGTTGGAATAACGATGAGAACTTTGGCTCATCTCTGGGACTAGATCATTATGTTAAAAAATCAAATGGTGTAGACCTAATTATAGGTGGACCGCCTTGTCAAGCCTATTCAATTGCAGGTAGAGTCAGGGACGAAAATGGAATGCGAAACGATTATAGAAATTATCTTTTCGAACATTATCTATCCGTTGTAAAAAGATATAAGCCAAAAGTATTTGTATTTGAAAATGTCCCTGGAATATTAAGTGCAAAGCCAAATGATAAAAAAATAATTGAAATAATTGAAGAAGAGTTCAAAAAAAGCGGATATGTAATCAGCAATAAGATACAGAAGTATGGGGTTGTTGATGCTTCAAAATATGGAGTGCCTCAAAGGCGAAAAAGAGTGATTTTACTTGGCGTTAGAAAAGATTTGGATTCTTTAGACTCTATATATGATAAGATTGATGATTTTTATAATGTTATGCTACCTAAATATCAACAGAAAGAGGTAACGGTGGGAGAAGCAATAGATGATTTGCCTAAAATCAGTCCTATCTGGGATGATGAAAAAAGAACAAATAAAAAAGCATATACTTATCAAGAAGGGATAAATTGGCATATACCTCGTTATCATAATTTGAGAGATATGGATATTTACAAAATGTTGGCTGAAGATATTGAGACTGGTGAAAAGAAATATACTAACGCTGCGGCTATTACTAAAATATATGAACAAAAAGTTGGATCTAAATCACCGATACATCGATACCATGTTTTGAGAAAGGATGAGCCTAGTACGACAATCATTGCTCATTTATATAAGGATGGTAATAGATTTATCCACTACGATTCATCCCAAGCTAGAAGTATTACACCACGTGAAGCAGCACGACTTCAATCATTTGACGATGATTTTAACTTTATTGGATCGCAAGGAAGTGTATATCAAATGATTGGTAATGCTGTACCGCCCAAATTAGCTTTAGCAATAGGTAAAGCTGTAAAAGAGTTTTTAGATAATCTATAGAGAGGAGATTAACATGTTCCATTATTTATATACAAATGATATGAGGGTATCTAATTTAGAAGAAAAAGTTACATCATTTGCAAAAATGTTCTTAACAGATTCAGTTCCATCAGCTAGTGAAGATAAATCTACAAATAATAATGCTAATACAATTGGATTTTATTTAAACCTTATCAATAAAGGCAATAGTGCAAAACTAGCAGCTAAGGGTGATGTTAGAAGTGTTGTACTTAATTTTATTAAAACATTTCAATTTCCAAATCCAAGGACAAAAGAAAGTTTTGAAAATGCAGTTAATGATGGCATTAAATTAGCTCCGATGCGTGAAATTATTAAAATACTTTTTATTTACTATCAAATGAACTCTGGAGAAGTTTATTTAACAAAAGATGAAATAGTAAACTTTATTTTTTACAATGAAAATATAGCTTTGCAAACTGATGCTGATAGGATTCAACTGATAAAACAAATTGAGGAGTATAGGACGACTAAAAATTTGCCTTCAAATATTGCTCCAACTAGTGAAAGAATTTGGAAGTATCAGGATAGGCAAATTAATGAATTATTGAGCGTTATTGAATGGTCAAAATTTATTGAGGTTAAGTCTGACAAGGTATTTTTTATAGTACCCACAAAAGATGATAGTAAGTATAAGTCTGAACTATTGGATATTATCATGTTTGATGAGTTTTGGGATTTCAATGATCAAGACAATATTTCAGATTTAAAATCTAGTTATTTTGAATATTGTGATGAGCAGATAAGCGTCGAAAATATTGAATTTGAGAATTACAATGACATTCAATGTAACAAGCTAAACAGAAATATTCAAAATATATACTTTGGAGCACCTGGAACAGGAAAAAGTTATGGAGTGGATAAGTTAATAAGAAACTGCTATCCGGACATTGAGAATAAAGATAATCCATTTGTTTTTAAAACAACCATTTATTCAGACTATTCATATTACAACTTTATAGGAAATATTATGCCGACATCAAAAAATGGTGAAATCAGATATGACTTTAAGGCGGGTATTTTTTCACAAGCACTCGCAATGGCATTTGAATATAGTGACAAGGAAATCTTTTTAATTGTTGAAGAAATGTCAAGAGGTAACATTGCAAGTATATTCGGTGATATTTTTCAATTATTAGATAGAGACGAGAACGGAGTTAGCGAATACTCAATTAATAATGATTTGATAATTCAACATTTTGATGAAAAAGGCATTAATATTGGTAAAAAAATATTCTTACCAAGGAATTTTCATATTATAGGAACAGTTAATACAAGTGATCAAAATGTAAACGTAATAGATACAGCGTTTAAAAGAAGGTTTG
This sequence comes from Streptococcus bovimastitidis, assembly GCF_001885095.1. GTDB lineage: Bacteria > Bacillota > Bacilli > Lactobacillales > Streptococcaceae > Streptococcus > Streptococcus bovimastitidis. Next base: position 254,935 of record NZ_LZDD01000001.1, read on the forward strand.
AGTTTGTATATGTTGATGTAAGTCCCGTTCATACAGATGGAACAATTATGAATGAGTATGTGTTTACTCTTGTAGACAAAGAATTTGAATGGAATAAATTGTATATGTCATTAAACGAGCTTATAACTACAAAATTAGAGCTTAGTGAAGATAAGCAAATTGGACAGTTCTTCATTAAATTTAATAATTATAGTAATGATGAACAAAAATTTGCTGCAATACAAAATAAACTATTACATTACTTATGGGATGATGTACAAGGGGCAGTTATTTCTGATGAGTATAGGATATTTAATAAAGAATACAAAACATTCTCTTCTCTTTATAAAGATTTTGGTGAGAAAGTCAATGTATTTAGTGAAGAACTAATTGATTTATATGATAAACAATAATTGTAGAGGTGCGAAATGAGTCAACAGGAAATTCGGGTGGTAAATGATGGTCAAACTGTTGATAAAGACTTCGTAAACTCTTGGGAGATATTTGATTATTGTGATCAATACAATGGAAGTCTTACAATATCTTTTGTCGGAGCAATTATAAAAAATGATAAAATTTTATTTTCATTTCCAAAACATTATAAAGTCGATGATGATGAACACAATCAAGTTTCTTGTATGAAACAAATACTTTATATTTTATCGAAATCAAAAGCAAGTTATGGTAGTTTTGATAAAGGAATAAAAGGAGAATTTCCGATAAAAGCATATTTAGGCATTTTGATGCATTATAAGAAATATGGTTTATATTTATCTAATGAACAATATTATGAAAATGGATATGCTGGAAACATAGATTGGAATAGAACAGTAAATAAATCAAACAAAATCATTCAGAAAAAAGGTGTAATATTTTTCCCATTCACTATTAAGAGGACTAGGGATAAAAGTGTATTTATTAGCGAATGTATGAATTACGTTTTATCAGATGCAAGCAGATATAAGAAGTTTATAAATACAATTATGCCGTATGAATATATTAATAAAAACAATATATTCAACAACTTAAGGTATGTACTTAATGAATTAAAAAGGATTAGAAATCTATATTTTAAAGATATAGAAAAAAGGCTTATTAACAATTTGATTGAATATATAGAGTGGAAAAGCACAACTAGAGATAATGTCAGACTTATAACATTGAAATTTGAAAATTATTGGGAAGTAATGATAAATGAATATCTCAACGATGGTTTTTGCGGAATAGAAGAAGATCAAATTATTTGGGGAGAAAACAAACAAAATAAATTCTCCAAGCCAGAAATGGAATATGTGGAAAGCGTAGAAAAAAGATTGCAATATAGAGGCAGAAGTCCATATAAAATACAGTACGATCATATATTTATTGATGATGATAATAGAAAAATTGTTCTTTTTGATTCAAAGTATTTTAACGCGGAAGTGGATCAATTGAATTATAAACAATTATTCTATCATTATAATTTAAAGCAGAAGTACCCTGAATTTCTTATATATAATGGATTGCTTTTACCTACAGAAAAAAACTACTATACAAAAATTCATGTGGATAGGACTGATTTAGATGGAGTTAAAATAGTAGAACATTACATTAACTTAAATTTAGTGTTGGATTATTATTCGAAATCAATATAAGGTAAGGAGGTAAGTGAAATTTTGAAAAAAGAGAACAAAAATATATCGTTTTTGAAAATAGTGTATTTTGATGAAGAAGCAGCGACAGATTTGATTTACATGGAAAATAAAGGGAAGATAGTAGAGTCAATTGTAGATACTGAAAATAACAAATTGGATACAAAGACAAGTGTTGAAGCTGGTATTGGAGCTAAAACTAGTTTGCTTTCTTTGTTGGGAGCAAAGTTTAAAATTGGAACCGATGTTTCTGTTGGGTACGGTTCACAACAATTAATTAATCAAGCAATTACGAATACTGTATTAACGGACTACTTAGACTTAACAAAAGAAAATAATCTTGTGAAAAAATTTGATAAAGCTTCTGTTTATCCTTTTCCTAATTCACTTGCATACTTTAAATTAATTACTCCATATATGGTAATGACTGAAGGTAAGATGGATGCAGGGGATATTAAGTTAAATATTCAAATGATGGATGAGGCGTTGAATAAAGGTAAAGGCTATTTTGAAATGGTATTAGAAGATGAAGGGACAAAGTCAATATTACGATTTAATTTAAAATCATTTAAAAATTCATATTCTTTATCAGACTTAGTGAAAATGGAATTAACTTATCATGCGGTGCGTGTTGGTAAAACTAAGTTAATTAATCTTGATGCCTCGAAGGAGTTCGCATATGAAAATATTGATAAAGAGATAGATGGATATAAAATCGCTAACGAGATTGAATCAATATCTGAAGATGATATAGATGTATTTGATGTATTGTTGGCAGGAGTGAAAAATGATTAAGATTTTTTATGGACCAGCAGTCGAATTTGAAAAATTCCTTCCCAATGGCATTAGACCAAAAACTTTAACAAAATTAATTACTGAATTGGATGCTCAAAATAGAAAATTTGACATAGTAGTTCCTCAAGATAAGAAAATAAAAAGAAAAAAAACAAATATAAAAAATTTGGTTGCTACAACTGAAGAATATTCTAGACTTAGTGATTCAGGTATAAATGGTTTTCTATCCTTGATAGCGGAAGTAAATATTAGTAATATGTATTTTCAAAATCCGCCAGATACAATTGTACAACAACTAAAAGGAGTTTATGGAAATATATCGATAACTGAACACAGATACAAAAGAATTTCTGTAGATATGGTAAGAAAATTCTATAGAGACTTTGGTAAATATATACTGGGACAAGATGATTCAAAAAATAAGTTAGCGACAAATCTTTATAAAATGTCTCAGAACTATAATAAAGATAAGCCTTTAGTAGTATTATTTTATGGACCAGCAGGAGTAGGAAAAACTGAAACAGCAAAATATATTGCCAGCCTAATGGAAGAAAAAGTGTTCAGGAAACAATTTTCTATGTATCAAAATAATTCTTTTGCAGATTATGTCTTTGGTGCAAATCATACAGCTTCTTCACTTGCAAGAGACTTAGTAGAGAGACAAAGTAATGTTATATTATTCGATGAGTTTGATAAACCTAATAGCATATTTTATAGTGCATTTTATCAGATGTTTGATGAAGGTATTTTTGTTGATAAAAATTACACATTAAATTTAAAAAATAGTATTATTATTTGTACTTCGAATTTTATAAATTTAACTGATGTCAGAAAAACTCTAGGGGATCCGATTTATAGTAGATTTGATGCTTTTATAGAGTATAAGGAGTTGTCAGAAGAAATTTCTAAGAAACTAATACAGATAAAATTCTTAAAAATATATGATGGCTTAACTGAAACTGATAAAATGTTGCTAAACAAGGATGAAGCATTAAATAATATTTTGAGATTTGCGAAGGTGATGAAAAATGCAAGAGAAATCGAAAGAGTAATAAATGAATATATTTTTTCGCTGTTGCTAAAAGTAAAAATCGAAAATATTTAATTATCTCTCTATCTCTTTCCCCATATATTTTTCGTAGTTTTTCCTGATTTGATACAGTTCGGTCATCTCGGATTTCGATGAAGAATACTCTTGCATAAGGGTATTCTTTTTTTCGTTCAGTTTTTCAAGTTCCTCAAAAATCTGCTTGGAATTCGGCATTTTGGAATAGGATTTCTTTAATTCGGCAAGGGATTTTTCGTACAAGAGAATTTCCGCTTTATGCTCACCGGCAAAGGCTTTGTCAGTAGGGCCTTTCTTATATGCCTGATAAATTTGGCGGTATTTTGTTACAGTATGGACTTGCTCCATAGTAGTGGAAAGGGTAGCTATTTTTTCGTCAAGCAACTTGATTTCGTCCTGTAGGTTTTGTCTTTTATCCGCACTTTTTTTGATAAAATCATCAAGCTGAGCAAGAGACTTAAAGCCTTTTTCACGCATTAAGATAACAGTATCTGATGCTACTTGCAGGTTGTGTTTGGTAGCCCAGAATTCATATTCCTTGCTTGATTGTGCCTTTTCATTGTTAGCAATGTCGATAATATTTCCGACACGCTTTTTAACGGAGAATGTCTTTTGATTAGCGTTTTCTAAAATTCTTTCTTTGAGTCTTTCTTCCGTATAATCTTCCCCGATAGTTTTTGCTCTTGTAAATCTTTCCTTGTCTTTGTGCTTGAAAGCGATGTGCTTGCCGCACTTGATTTCATAGCCGAGATCCGCTATCTTTTTCAAGAATTCGTCCCAGTCCTTTGACTGTTTTATCATTCTGTCAATATCAAACTGAAGCTTGCTTTTCCAAGAAGTTCCATTCTTGGCTTGTTCATTTTCATACCAGGATTTAGCGTTCGTCTTATACTTTTTCTTAAATCTTTCGTAGTATTCGTCAATAACTGATAGGCTATTTTCTTTACATAGTTTATCGCTTTGATAACGGATTTGATGATAGCTTCTTTTGTTGGACTGGTAGCATTTCCCCGTTACCATATTTACATTATTAAAGATGATATGGTTGTGTATATGTCCTTTGTCAATGTGGGTAGAGAGGATAAATTCATACTCATCTTTAAGTATTCTGTTGCAAAGTTCCAGACCAATTTGGTGTGCCATTTCAGGCGTAGCTTCGCCCGGCAAGAACGATTGAATAAGATGTCTTGCAAGTACAGAACCTCTTATATTATTTTCTTCTCTTCGCCTTAAAAATTGTGTGTGAGCGGAAGCTGTGTGGCATTTATTGGTGCTGATTAGGATTTTTTCATCCGTCTTTTCGGCATTGGTTATATAGTCAATCGCCAAATTAAGCGTAGATTTTATAGGGTGAATTTTTGTTATTGCCATTACTTATCATCTCCAGTTTCGGCAGTTCTTCCAAGCAGAAGAGAGTGAATTTGCCATATCTCTTTTGAAATGTGGTCTATCTGGTTTTTCATATCATTGATGTCATCGCTATAGATAATTCCTGTAGAATTCACTCGTTTTGCAATCTGATTGATGTTGCTTGTAGCGTTATAAAGAAGTCCCTGCAAATCTGCAAATGGCTGTAAATCAACCTGATAAATCTCCTTTTCAAGAACGCATTTTCTAATAAAAAGGTTCATATTTTTGCACTTAGCAAGTTTTCGTTTCTCTTCAAAAAGTGCCTTTTCTTTTTCATTAACTCTTACGATTAGTTGAATATTTCTTTCTCTGTTTTCCATAATTTCGTCTCCTTTCGGTGTATTTCGGGGTCTTAGGGTTCTCCCTAACAAGCTAAAAATTGATAAAAAAGAAGCAGCACCATATAGGTCTGCTTCATCGATTTTTCCGTCTTTGGATATCCAAAGACTGTGCTTGCTACAAAAGAATGAATTATATAGCAAGCGTTAAGCAAGTTTTGAATTTATAATTATATTATACCACATCTATTGGAATTAAGCTTGATAGAACAGCTAAATTTATAGTATAATAAATTATCCTATTTGTTAAATGAAAATAATAAAAGGAGCTTATTGTGCTAAAGAATAATATAGAACTTGACGTAAAGACAAAATGTATTGAAGTAGGAATAACACAGGTAAAGTTAGCTCAGCAAATTAAAACATCTGCACCGTATGTAAATCGAGTTATTCGTAACAAAGAATCTATTGTTAACAACACATTTGTAAAAATGATGGAAGCTTTGGGCTACGATATCGAGATAAGGTATGTAAGGCGCAGTGAATGTGATTACAGTAAATGATGATTGTGGAGATGATTACTATGAAAAGCATAATATATATTATCGAAGATGATAAATCAATAAATCGAGGGATAGAACTCACGCTCGGAAAAGAAAAATATGAGTTTAGAAATTTTTACAATTTATCGGATGTTAAGGATATAAATGATGCGGATCTTTTTATTTTAGATATAAATCTTCCGGATGGAAATGGATTGGATTTTCTTAAAGTAATTAGAAAACATTCACAAAAACCAGTGCTAATCTTGACTGCAAATGACACGGAAATTGCAGAAGTAGAAGGTCTTCAGTTCGGCGCAGATGATTATGTAACTAAGCCATTTTCCCTAATGGTATTAAGGTTAAGAATAGAAAAACTTTTGTCGAGAAACACAGAAAACGCTACATATAATAAACATGGATTAGATTTAAATTTCGATGCTTTTGTTTTTAAAAACAATGGTGTTGAATTTGAACTGAGTAAAACTGAGATTAGATTACTGAAATATTTGGTTGAAAATGAAGGTGTTATCTTATCTAGGGAAAAGTTGATTGATTATGTGTGGCAGAATCAGATGTATGTTGATGAAAATGCTCTTTCTGTAACAGTAAAAAGGCTTCGTGATAAGATCGAAAATGGGGAAGTAAAACTTATACACACTATTTATGGAATAGGATATGTTTTCAGATTGGAGTAGATGATGTTTAGAAAAAATGAATTTACAGCTCTAAATGAAATGCTTGATTTAGCAATAAATGGTGAGTTTGAGGAAAAATTTTTTGATGAGACAGAGTTGTCAAAATTTCAAACTAAGTTCATGCGTTATCTTACGAATTCCTCTATGTCTGAAAAGAAAATTACAGAGGAAAAGAATAAACTAAAGCAACTAATTACAGATATATCACATCAAACAAAGACACCGTTAACTAATATTGTCATGTATTCTGAGTTGCTTTGCGAAATTGCGGATGAACCTCAAATAAAGGATTATGCAAGTGAAATTAGTATACACAGTAGAAAATTAGAAGAACGTATAAATGCTTTGACAAAAATGTCAAGACTTGAAGGTGGAATATTGCAATTTAAGGAAAGCGAAATTCTACTTGATCGGATAATTGCGAATGTGGTTAATCAAGCTTCACTAAAAGCTTCTGCCAAGAATATAAAAATAGATATTGAAACTAATGTGGATACCATAGTAAAAGTTGACGAAAAATGGGTGGTAGAAGCCGTATTTAATATTTTAGATAATGCGATTAAGTATTCTGAAGAGAATAGCAGAATAAAGATTAATACATTTTGTTATGAAATGTTTTGCGGAATAAATATTATAGATCAAGGTTTAGGAATACCAGAACATGAAATTCCAAAGATTTTTTCTAGATTCTATAGAGGGACTCTTGCAGAAAATACAGAAGGAATTGGCGTGGGATTATTTCTTGCACGAAATATTATCGAAGGACATGGTGGATATATCAAAGTTAAATCAAAAGTAGGAGCTGGTAGTACTTTTGGGATCTACTTCCCAATTCTTTCAAAAGTGAAAGATTAAAGAAATTTTCTGGAAAGTATGCAGTGTTATGCTAAGCATAGATAGATATGCTTAGCATTTTCTTTTATACATGGAGGAATAAATATGGATGTTCTAAAAACAGAATCATTAAAAAAATACTATAACCAATCTAAAGTGATTGTAAAGGCTATTGATGGAGTTGATATTTCAGTATCTCATGGAGAATTTGTTGCTATAGTTGGTTCTAGCGGTAGTGGCAAATCAACATTGCTCAATATGCTTGGTGGATTGGATAGACCAACAGAGGGAACTGTATTGGTTGATGGAAAAGATATATTTACATTTAAGGATGAAGAGCTAACTATTTTTAGACGAAGAAAAATAGGATTTGTTTTTCAGGCGTACAATCTTGTACCAATGCTTAATGTATATGAAAATATCGTGCTTCCTATAGAACTTGATGGTAATGAAGTTGATAAAGGATATGTGGATTCAATTATTACTTCTTTAGGACTAAAAGAAAAAATAAATAGTATGCCTAATCAACTATCAGGTGGGCAGCAACAAAGGGTAGCAATTGCTAGAGCACTTGCTACTAAACCATCTATTATACTTGCTGACGAACCAACAGGGAATTTAGATTCAAAAACAAGCCAAGATGTTATTGGACTTTTGAAAGTTACAGGAGAAAAATTTAATCAAACAATAGTGATAATTACTCACAATGAGGAAATTGCACAGGCGGCGGATCGCATTATAAGAATAGAAGATGGTCATATAGTTTCAAAGGGCGGTGGTCTTAATGCGTAAAATAAGTAATCGAAAATGGATTTCAAATATTAGTAAAAAAAGTATGAAAGCTAATAGGAAAAGAAATTTAATATTAATAGTTGCCATTTCACTTACCGCCTTTATGATGACTGCAGTGTTTACTATTGCAGGCAGTATGATAAACGGTATGGAAAAATCTACGATGTATCAGGTGGGGACAGATTTACATGCAGGGTTTAAATATTTAACGCAAGAGCAATTTGATAAGCTATCTCAAGATAATAAAATAAACAAACTCTGTTACAACATTATAGTAGGGAAATCAACTAATGAAGAACTGCGAGAAGATTATACTGAAATTAGGTATACAGATGAAATAAATGCAAAGCATTCATTTTCATCCCCTGAAATTGGAGTGCTTCCCCAAAAGGAAAATGAGATTGCAACTTGTGTAAATGTACTGGATGATTTTGGATTACCGCATGAGATAGGACAAAAGATTCATCTGAAAATAGATAACGGGATTGATACCTATGAAGGCGACTTTGTTATCAGCGGGATTTGGAAAAAACCAGCAGAAACACTTACTAACCAAATTTTTGTATCGAAAGAATTCCAAGAAAAATTTTCTCCTGTTTGGAAAAATGAAGCTGATATGAAGAATTTTTTGAATGTTAACTCATACTCCGGCTCAATTAATCCGGCATTTAATTTTAATAATTCTTTTAATATTAGCGGGAAGATGGAGGATTTAAAAACAAGACTTGATTTTGGAAAAGAAATAAACGATGGAGTTAACTGGGCATATTCGACATCTTCAATAGATCCGACAAGTGCTGCTATTATGATTTTTTTACTATTCATAATTATGATTTCAGGCTATCTAATAATAAGCAATATTTTTAGTATCTCGGTAACCGCAGATATTCATCACTATGGTTTGCTTAAGACCATTGGAACAACTAACAAGCAACTTAAAAAAATTATAATCAGACAGGCAATTATGATTAGTGCTATTGCGATACCTATCGGTCTTGTAATTGGCTATTTTGCTTCGATGGTAATTATTCCGCAAATTGTTAGTAATATGATTAATATTCCTATAAATATAGGATTTAACATTAGTTTTTTTCTAATAAGTGGCATCTTTTCGTGGGTAACTATCAGAATAAGCTGTGTAAGAGCATGTAAAATTGTTAAAAAAGTATCACCTGTTGAAGCTGTAAGATATGTAGATTATTCAAATTCGATTAATAAAAAAAATAAAAAAACTCATAAGGTTACACCTGTAACTATGGCTTGGCAAAATATTGGACGTAATAAAAAGAAAACATTTTTTGTCATTCTTTCTATGGCATTGAGTGTAATTATGCTGAATATAAGCATATCTCTTGTGGCGAGCTTTGATGAAGATAAATATATAAGTAGTTTTTCTAGCTCTGATTTTACCGTAGCGGACGCTTCTGTTTTTAACAAAAATTCTTTAGCAGCAGATTATGAAGGGGTGAGTCAGGATGATATTGAATATTGTAAAAAACTTGCAGGAATAGAGAAAATAGGTGCGATTTACATGTCGGCAGGACTTCATAAAGTAGATGATACAGTTTTGAATAGAGTGAAAAAATTTTATGAATCTATTAAAAGTGAAATTAATCCTTATGAGGCAAAAGAACTAGAGAGTCGTATTTTTGCTAATCAAGAGATATACAGCAAAGTATACGGATTGGATCAAATGGTTTACGAGAATCTTGAAATGGATGCCGGGAATTTGGATTGGGAAAAATTCAAATCAGGGAACTATGCAGTTGTTTCTGCTCCAATCAAAGGTTCCGGAGATGATGCAGCTTTAGCATTTTATAAAATGGGAGAAAAAATCAGCGTGAAAATGCCTGATGGTTCCGTAAAGTCATATGAGGTAATGGGAATTGGAAATGTTCCTTACTCTATGGGACCGGGATATTCACAAATAATAGATGTTAATATTATGCTCCCATCAACAGAATATTTATCTTATTCACAGAGTAATAAAGCGATGAAGCTTTTCGTAAATGTTGATGATTCGCATATAAATGTTGCAGAGGCATCGTTAATTGAATACAGCGAAAAGACAAAACCACTTCTTGATTTTGAATCAAGAAATAAATATAAAGAGAGTTTTAATGAAATGAAAAGAACATTTCTATTGATTGGAAGCGCAATGAGTTTAATTCTTGCATTGATAGGAGTTTTAAATTTCATAAACTTAACTTACACATCCATAAACGAAAGGAGTGGTGAACTTAAAACACTTCATGCGGTAGGAATGACTAATAAGCAGATAAAAAATATGCTTGCTGCTGAAGGCGTGATGAGAATATTATTTACATTCGTTGTGGTACTCACAGTTGGAATAGGATTAAACCATTCTATAGTAAATATGATTGCTGGACAAATGATAATGTTTAAATATCAGTTTATTATTTGGCCAGTATTAGTAGCCATACCATTATTTTTGCTGATTGCATATATAGTACCCCAATTGTGTAAGTGGCAAAAAGTATAAAAATTAAACTATATATTTAGTTAAAAGGATGTGGAGAAGAATGTCGATATATTTATATACTTTAAAAATAGATCAAGATATAATACATTCTCCTTTTTCCTGCGTTCTTAATACCTTTATGCCTTCTTAAACATTTAACTAACCAATTAAATAGAATTAAAGGAAGATCAAGTTTCTTTCGTTTTCGAGGACTTCTTATGCCTATGTGCAGGAGTCCTCCTTTTTTGTCTTAAAACGCAGACAAAAAAGAAATGGAGGAAGCATATATGCCAAAAGAATATTACCTTTATGTCTATGGACAAAAGGTTAAAGTCAGCGAGCAGATATATAAAGTCTACTGGCGAGAAAAAGAACACGAAAAGTATTTAGAGCAGGTGGACAAGAAAAACCACTTGCTCTTTTTTTCATCATTGGATCATGACGGACACTTTGTAGATAATATTGTTGATGAAAGTGTTGATGTAGAAAAGATTGTTGAAACACAGATGATGATTGAAGCAGTCAGAAATGCTATATCAAGGCTCAATGCAGAAGAAAGAGATATTATTGAACGCTTGTATTTCAATGATGAAACGGTTCGTTCGGTGGCAAAGCTCAAAAGTATTACACATCCGGCTTTAATCAAAAGAAGAAATAAAATTCTTGAAAAGCTGAAAAAATTTATTGAAGAACTTTAAAACTTCGGTAACCAAAGGGGTCAAATTTTCCTTATGTAAAGTGAAGGGGAGTTTGACCTCCTTTACTTTCTTGAATAAGAGATAGCCTGCTTATGGCAAATAGGAAAATGTAAAGAAAATAATCCCTTTCAAATATTGCTCTTTGACAAGTGAATAGACCAAGGTAGGACTTTATCCATTTACTGAGAGTTATGACCTACGCCAAGACTTTTCTGCTGATGAAAATCGGTTCAAATGAATACCGGCATATTGTCGAGGTTAGAAGAAAACGAGCGATAGATAGGAATACATAAAAGATAAGCGTGGCGGCTTATTTCGATGATGTAAGTGGTGATAATGATACTTCAATAGTTTAAGCTGCCTCGTCTGAAACAAGGGGCGGAGGTGAGATTCCTATGTAGCAGCCAATGCACCTACCAATGTCATAAAACTTAGTAAGAAAAATAATACTTGATTATAAAGAATTTAAAGCGGGAGGGGGGTGTATTGGTGGATAATGACTGGAATGGACTGGCTGATTTGATAGCAAATCTGATTACAAAGTATGCTGGAGTTTTAGATTTAGATAATCTTCCAAATCCAACTCCAGTAAAAAATATTGAAGATAAAAATAAATTTGACATGGCAAAAACTCAGATTGAGAACAAGTGATAAAAGTGCTATAATATACTTGATATATTAGTCCAAACCATAAGTGGTAAAAATATTAAGATATAGAAAAATATATTGAGGTTAATGCTATGTCAAAAGAAAAAACAAAAGTATACCTCTACACAAGAGTATCTACATCAATACAGATAGATGGCTATTCTTTAGAGGCACAAAAATCAAGAATGAAGGCGTTCGCCCTTTATAATGATTATGAAATTGTAGGAGAATATGAAGATGCGGGCAAGTCTGGAAAATCTATTGAGGGAAGAATACAGTTTACTCGCATGATGGAAGATATAAAATCCGGAAAGGATGGAGTATCTTTTGTTCTTGTGTTTAAGCTGTCAAGATTTGCAAGAAATGCTGCTGATGTTTTATCAACTCTACAAACAATGCAAGATTTTGGAGTCAATTTGATTTGTGTTGAGGATGGGATTGATTCATCCAAAGATGCAGGTAAATTGATGATTTCAGTTTTATCAGCTGTGGCTGAAATTGAAAGAGAAAATATTCGTGTTCAAACAATGGAAGGGCGTATTCAAAAGGCAAGAGAGGGCAAATGGAATGGAGGTTTTGCTCCTTATGGTTATCAACTTATTGATGGAAAATTGATAATCAATGAGGAAGAAGCAATTGCGATACGAACTATTTTTGATCAGTATGTAAATACAACCATTGGAGCCAATGGACTTTCTAAATACTTAGAAAATCATGGTATAAGAAAAATTCCAAGACAAAATGGGAAAAATCCATTGTTCGACGCAGGTCTTATAAGAAAGATATTAAAAAACCCTGTATATAACGGGAAAATAGCCTTTGGAAGAAGAACTTTAGAAAAAGTTCATGGAACAAGAAATGAATATAAGCAAGTTGAACAAGATGAATATTTAATAGCTGAAGGTATTCATGAAGCTATAATTTCTGATGAGCTATGGCAAGCAGCTCAAGTTAAGTTAAAATCTCAAGCAAAGAAATATGAGCATGTGAATAAAGGGAAAGATACACGCACACATCTGCTTTCAGGAATTGTGAAATGTCCAATATGTGGAGTGGGAATGTTTGGAAACAAGTGTATTAAGAAAAAGAAAGATGGTACAAAGTATAAAGATTTTTATTACTATGGCTGTAAACATAGGCATATGATAAGAGGTCATAAATGTACTTACAATAAACAAATCAGAGAAGAATTGTTAGATGATGCAGTTGCTGAGGTAATTATAAAGATAGTAAGCAATCCCAAATTTGCTTCTATGATGCAAGAAAAAATTAACATGAAGGTAGATACCTCTGAAATAGAAAAAGAGATAGATAATTACCAGAAAGAATTGAGGAAGAGCCATTCTACGAAATTTAAGCTAATTGAGGAAATAGATAATTTAGATGCTGATGATAAGCACTACAAACGAAGAAAACAGGACTTAGACGATAGACTTTATCATATGTATGATAAGATTGAAGACTTAGAATCATTGTTAATTGATGCGAAAGCAAAGAAACAAACTATTGAAGCTGAGAAACTTACAGGAGATAACATATATAAGATTTTGATCTATTTTGATAAACTTTACAAGGTAATGAATGATGTAGAGCGTAGACAGTTAATTACAGCTTTGATTTCTGAAATTCAAATTTACGAAGAAAAGCAACCGAATGGGCAATGGCTAAAATCAATTACTTTTAAACTTCCTATCATCGATGAAGATTTAAATATAGGTTTGGACAATGATGAGCATGTTGAGTGTGTAAGCTTGTTAGAAAAACGCAAGTAATTCATGGCGCTTCCTGGTTTCAAGGCGCCATGCTAAAAAGGTCCACAGGACCTTTTTACTTCCACATACACATCATATTGAGTGCGTAAGTCTGTTAGAAAAACGCAAGTAATTCATAGCCCTCCCTGGTTTCAAGGCGCCATGTTCTAAAATCTTCAAAGAAAAGGACAAAAAATAACCCGTCCCCTCTTTTGACCGAGTTGTTGGACGAGTTATGGTCTATTAATAACGAGTAACCGTCTTTTTAACGGTTCTAATCTGGAGTTGAGTTGGAAGCTCAGCTCCTTTTGTATTTTCATTAGAACATACTTGATTGAATTTTAAGTCACAACAGGTTCATGTTGTATCACTTACTCGATTTAGATAAATTTGAAGGAACTATCAAGGACCAAGCTTTTATATAAATACACATTTCAGTAAGTGGACAATTTATTATAACTTTTTCTTTTTCATCCATTCCTTAACCAATTTTATTGGCTTCCTGATGATTCTTTTAGGTCTACTTTAAGCAAGTTTCATAGTAACTGAATACTATTTTCAAAACACTTGATTTCTAATCAAGTGTTTTTTTGGATTGACAAGAGTTAAGTGGTGTTATATACTGTTATAGAGGAGATGATAATGAAGATAATACTTATTAATGGCAGTAGTACACCATTATATGAACAGATTAAAAATGCAATAAAAGAAAATATCGTTGATTCTACGTTGTCATCTGAGGAACAATTACCATCGGTAAGACAATTATCTAAAGAGTTGAACGTGAGTATTTTGACCGTCAAAAAAGCTTATGATGAGTTGGAAAAAGAAGGCTTTATTCTTATTCGTCAGGGCTTAGGAACCTTTGTTGCTGCCATGAATCCAGATATATTGAAAGATGAAAAGCAAAAAGAGATTGAAAACTATTTAACCAAATCGTGTCAAATTGCTAAGGCAATTAACCTCAGCGAATCTGAATTAATAGACCTTATACACTATATATATATAGGAGATGTGTATGAAGAATAAAATTGAAATAAAACATTTGAATAAAAAGTATTCTAGTTTTGCCTTAAAAGACGTCAATTTTACTGTACCTAAAGGCTTTGTTACTGGCTTTATTGGTAAAAATGGTATGGGTAAAACCACAACGATTAAATCAATTCTCTCATTGATTCATTATGATGGCGATATTGAGTTTGGAGATTCTGAACTCGGTATAAAAATTGATAACCAAAAAATTGGTGTCATTATGGATGATTCTTTTCTTGCAAAAGATTGGAATATGGATTTAGTCAATAATGCCATGAAGGTTGGATATGATGAATGGGATGAGACACTATTCCAAAAATATTTATCTGACTTCTCTATTGACAGAAAACTTAAGGTTAAAGAATTATCTCGCGGCATGAAAATTAAACTGATGTTGGCCATTGCTTTGTCGCATCATGCAGATGTCTTGATTCTTGATGAACCTACAAGTGGCTTAGATCCAAGTATGCGTGAAGAGTTAATGGAAATCATTTCTGACTATATGCAAGATGAAAACCATTCAGTACTCTTTTCTACTCATATTACACAGGACCTAGAAGCAATAGCAGATTATATTGTATTTATAGATGATGGGAAAATTGTCCTCTCTCTAGAAAAAGATGACTTCATGAATTATTTTATGATATTGAAATGTGATATACAAAATCAATTCTCATTAAATGAATCTCTTGTTTTAGGAAGGAAGAAGACAAAATATCAGATTGAATACTTGGTGAAGCGTAGTGAAGTGGATGAAATACCAGAAGGGTATCTCGAAGATCATATTTCTATTGATCGCATTATGATTCTTTTTAGAAAGGGTGTCTAATGGACTTAATGAAAGTATTAAAGCTAGACATATTATCAGTTAAACCTTATTTTACAATTAAAAATTTCATTATCTTATTTGGAATGGGAATTGGTTATGGTGCCTTATCAAAAAATCCTGTAACAGCACTAGCTACAGCACAAATGTTTGCTATTCTCTTTTCTGGGTACCCTTTCATGGTGGGTGAAGAGTCAGGAATTGATCCTCTTTATAAGTTGTTTGGTATCTCTCCCAAAAATGTTGTTAAGGGTAGATATTTACTAGCCACTTTATTTGTAGGAGCTATGATACTTATCGGTATTGTCTTAGCATTCATTATTTCTCTAATCTTCCAAATTAATAATGGTGCGCTAACTATTTTAGTAACAGCCCCCATAGTAGGTTTAGTGACCTTATTTATTATTTTTATGGAATACCCCATTTATTTTAAATATGGATATAAAAAAGGAAAAACACTGGTGACAATTCCTTTTCTATTATTAGCAGTTATTGTGCTTGCATCTACCTTTTTCGCGAATCAGTTGAAAGTTGTAACGGCCTTTTTGCTTATGAACAAGATATTTAGTGTCAGTATACTCCTTGCTATAATAGTAATGGGAATGATCCTGTCCGTGAAGTTATCAAACAAATTTTATTCTAAAAGTGATTTTTAATTTGTTCCATTTATTAAAAAAATGAGCGTGACTTACTTAAATAACTAACATATTAAATCAAAAATAACCACTCACAACCGAGTGGTTATTTTGCTGTCTTCAAAAAATAGTTTCAACTTAAATTAAAATTTTATTTTTAAACTTAATTTTCTCATTTTCCAACTTTAAATTATTGTATAATTGAAATAGAAACTATTTGAGATTCAAATAGTAAAACATTTTTTTATCTATTTCGTCTAACTTCGGAGGCTCTGTATGAAATTTACAGTTAAAACATGGACTTTGGGTCCAGCCACCTCGTCATTCCTTTTGAGTATCATTTTTAATTCTTTTGCAATTGTCTTGCTTTATCATTATTTGACCTCTTTTTATCGTAGTGACTGGGAACTTTTTGGTGCAGCAGTGACCTTTGCGGTTGGTATTCCTGGCCTACTTTGCTTTTTGGGTATTCTCCGTGAACGCAAAGTTGTTAATAAGGAATTTTTCCCTTTAAATGAAGGCCTTGGTGCAAGTCATGTCTTGGAATTGGCTAATAAATTGCAGAATCGTCTTTCAGCATTGAATTGTCTGGTTGAAACCAATGAGGATGGCATCCGAATTTCAAGACTTTTAAGTCCTGAGGAAGAGGCTAAACTGACCTCAGGCGAAATCCTATACAATGAAGGAACTGTTCTTTTAAAAACTTTGCAGAAGAATAAATTTAGATGCTTAAATTTTGAAACGGCTCTGACAAAGGAATCTGGTATCTATCATCAAAAAACCAGACTAGTCGGTGGTCGCTCTATCTCATTTTCTTATAGGGCGGAAGCAGATCCTAAAAATGGAAACATACAAGTCAATAAAAGTCTTTCAAATCCTCAACACATAGGAGATATATTAAAACTATCTAAGAAGGAAGATCACTGGAAAGAAGCCTTTGATGCGGAAACTAAATATGCTCTTCAGATGGCAGCCTTAGGTGGTGGTGGCGCTATTGTGGTTTTGATTGGATTTTTCATTCAGTGGTTAATTGAAAAATTCTAGAAAAAAACAACAAAAAGGTACTTATTTCTTAAAAAATAAAGAGGGAGTTGGGAGATGTTAGTTATTAAATTGATTTTCGGGATTTTCCTTGCCCTAGGGGCTTTAATTCTATTTGTCATTGCTTTTAAATTCTTTTACAAATATTTGTTACAAGAGTCTCGATGTACGGAAGAGACCAGTGGAGAAGTTATTTCCTATACTAGAACAAGCAAAGGCTTTGAAGATTCGGGTATTCATTTACCCATTGTCTCTTATACTGTAAATGGTCAACACTATAAGGTCGTTGGGCCAGAATATAAGGCTTATAAAACCTACTCTCACAGGTCGCCAATTGCTGCTAATACTATTAAGACATCTTATGAAAAAAATCAAGTACTTTATATCGACCGGAGTTTGAATAGTCATTTTGGCTTGATTAAAAATCCTCTTGAGGAGATTTACCCGATTGGCAGTCAAGTTAAGGTTTTTTATGCTGCAGATAAACCACAATTGGCATATGTTGAAAGATATTGTCAGAAGAAATGGGCTTTTTATCTAACCTTTGTTACAGCCATCTGCTTACTCATTATAGATTTATTGATTGTCATTCTCTTGCCATAATGTTCTAAAACTAATTAGAAACTTGCTTTTTAAAAAATAATAAAATGGAAAATAATCATTTACTTCCAGGACTTAGTCCTATCAAAAATGCTGTTGATGCTTTACGCAAAGAAATTGTTGATTTTGTATTTGAGCGAGATCAGCTTAAGTTCACGGTTTGTGAAAATATTAAAGCTTCTTATATCCGTGAGTACGGTGATTTAGAATATCGCATTTATCAAGCCTACACAGTTTTTATGAGATTGAGACGGAAAAAAGACTTTATCCAAGCTAGGATAAATCGTCAAGAGGAAATTAATCTTGACGAAATCGAGACCCTTTTAGACAAAGAGTTTCAACACTTCCAAGAAACCTTAAATTCTAAGTTAGAAGAAATAAGTAAAGCGGTTGAAAGAGTCAATGGCACACCATTAACTAAGGATGAAAGTATAGAGTTGAAGCAACTCTATAAATTATTGGTCAAAAAATTACACCCAGATTTGCACCCTGATCAAAGTGTGCAGGATGCAGAGTTTTTCAAATCGGTCGTCTCAGCTTTTAAAGCTTGCGATTTAAAGACCTTAAGACTAATCGATTTACTTTTACATGAGGGCAGTAGTGACAGTGAAACTGGTTTGTCGACGGTTAATGATTCCCTTGAGCAAGAGCAAAAAAAATTGGAAACGATAAGAAAAAACATTCAAAATGAGATAGAGGAAATTAAGGCAAATGTTCCCTATACTTTAAATGAATATATCGCTAGTGACGATATCATTCGTAAAAGAAAAGATAGTCTGCAAAAGCAATTAGTAGCTTATCAGGAAGCCATTAAGACGCAAAAAGAAGCATTAAAAGAATTATTAGGTAATAAGCATAAATGAATTAATGACAAATGACAATTTAGGTTTGATTAAGTATCTACAAAATCAGGAATTGGGTCTTGTTTTGCCAACTCCCTTCGAAAGAGATATCTATTTATTTGAAACTATCGTTGCAGGTACCAGTCACATTGAGAATATTGCTGACATTGAAGCCCAACTAGACCTTGACGATAAGCTGGTCTTCTATCGCGAACCGGATAATCGCTTTGATCCCCAGGCTATCAAAATTGTGACCCTGAAGGGTGATAAAATCGGATATATTCCGCAAAAAGACAACCTGATTTTTTCTCGCCTCATGGATGCGGGTAAAGTGCTTTTTGGTAAAATTACCCGTAAAGAGAAAAAAGGTCAGTGGACCAAGATTGAAATAGCCATCTATTTACACGAGAGCTAAAGCGATAAGAATTTATTAATATCTGCTTAGCTAAAATTTCTATCTAGCAATGAATAAATAAAATGACTCACATTTCCTATCTTACAATAAGTATGTAAAATAGCTAAAATTCATCTGATGATTTTTAGCTATTTTTGACTGAAACGCTTTATTTTATCCAATTTTATGGTAAAATAGAGGTATAAAATCAATAAATGGTCAGAGGAGTTGCTTATGGATAAGAAAACCGATAGTCTAAAATTATCAGTCATGGATAAGATTCTAAATGGCTTAAAAGAAATATTTGCCCCCAATTTAGTTGCCTTAACAGGTGCAGGAATCTTAAAAGGAATCATTATCTTATTGCTCACCTTTAAAATAATTAAACCAGAGACAGCAGAGCAATTTATTTTATATCATATCGCAGATGCAGTCTTTTATTTTTTACCTGTTTTGTTAGCGCATTCATCAGCCAGAGTTTTTAAAACTAATCCAGTATTGGCGACCTCGGTGGCCTTATTCTTAGTCCATCCAGAATTTAGTCAAGCTGTGACAACAAAGAGTGGGGACTTTTTTGGGATTCCACTGACTCATATTACCTACACGTCATCAGTAATTCCCATCATCTTAATTGTCTTGGCCCAATCCTATATTGAGCGATGTGTTAATGGAATTCTTCCCAAAATGATTAAAGGTGTTTTTTCACCAGTACTCATTTTAATGTTGACAGGCGTACTTGGTGTTCTCTTAATTGGACCTATTGGTACTATTTTTGGAAATATCTTAGGGATAGGTATTACATGGCTTAACCAGTTTGCAGGTTGGTTGGTATCAGCTATACTTGGTGGCTTCGGTATGTTTATTATTATGGCAGGTGGCCATTATGCGCTCATTCCTATTTCGACTCAAAATTTAGCAAAAGTTGGCTTTGATAATCTGATGATGACCGGTCTCTTACCAGGTAATATGGCAATGGCAGGAGCAGCCCTAGCAGTAGCCCTTAAAAGTAGCGACAAAGCCTATAAACAATATGCCATTTCATCAGGGGTGACGGCCTTATTAGGCGTTTCACAACCTGCCCTTTATGGTGTTGCTATTCCTCTTAAAAAAGCCATGGGAGCCATAATAGCAGGAGGATTTTTAGGTGGTCTATATTCTGGCTTGGTTGGAGTTAAAGGCTTTGCCTTATCTGATCCAGGACTAGCAGCATTACCAGCCTATATCTCACCAGATGGCAATTGGATCAACTTTATAAATACCTTAATTACCATTGCCATTTCATTTGGTGTCACCTTTGCCATTTTATTCGTACGCAAACATCAAGACCCAAGCCCACTAGAAATTAAGGTCATTACCTCTACCAAATAACAGACAGATCAAAAATAATCCCCTTAAGTTTATGACCTAAGGGGATTTTGTTTATTTAATTAAAAGTAGCGCTAAACCGATTACCACGAAAGCAACAATTTTATAACTTTCGTTGATAAGTATTAATTTAACCGGACGTTGTTCAAAGAAGTAGTTCTTAAGTCCTGAAAGGATTGTAATAATGCCGATAATGATAGCATTAAGTGGCGTCGCTGCATTGATAGCTGATAAGAATAAGATGGTAACAATACTGATGATAACTTCAACGATAACTGTCATAATCATTTCTTTTTTGCCATCGCCATTTTTACCAATGTCTTCAGGGTTAATTCCCATTGCTTCAATCCAAGGTTTTTGGAAGAGGAGGCCATACCAGAGGCCACCAATCATAAAGTTAATAATGCCAGTAACGATTGCGATAATAAGTGTCATTTTTTTCTCCTAATGTGAATACTTGGTGTTGCGAATTAATGTTTAACCTTGTACTCAAGTCCCAGGGCACCTGTGCTAAAGCTTTGTGAGCTGATCAGTTCTAAGTCTGTGCTGATATCTTCAAAGAGGCGCAAGCCATTCCCAACAACAGTGGGAGAGACTGACAATTTAATCTTGTCAATGAGATTTTCTGAAAGTAAGGAGCGTCCGAGGCGGGGGCTTCCTAAAATTAAAATATCTTGGCCGTCCTTATTTTTCAATTCTTTAAGGTATTGGCTTAAATTTTCAGACACTATGGTAGAATTGTTCCAGTCAGCGGATTTAAGACTTGTAGATGCAACGACCTTCTCAACATCAGTTATCCATTTGGCATGTCTGCGTTCATAATCAGTGACTTCAGGATTATCAAGCATGTCAGGCCAGTAACTGGACATCATTTCATAAGTTGCTTTACCCCAAAGAATGGTTTCAACGGTGGATAAGTTTTTTTGAGCAAAGGCTTCAAGTTCTTGATTATAGGCAACAAAGCCAATATCCATGGCTCCTTTTGGACCTTCGACAATGCCATCTAGTGACATGTGTAAAAACAAAACAATATCTCTCATTTTTCAGACTTTCTAATTTTTAAAGTAACTTAGATAGTATACTGTTTTAGCAAGATAAAGTAAATTGATGTGACTGAAAAAATATATTTAGAGTGCCAAAAGATTCTATTTATTTTTAGCTTGAAAGGCGGTTATTTTGATAAAATAGGAGTATATAGTGGTCAAGGAGCAGATAAATGACTAAAAATAAAAGAGAAAACACATTAGTTTTTCAAGTTGGCTATTTCCCTGGTAAATTATTGAAAGATCCGGTTTCCGCTAAAATTGTGATTGATCAGAATCAAGAAATTTCAGTACTATCAGAGACTGGTCAAGCACTTAGACATTTTAACTTGTCAGATATCAAAAAGATTAAGGACGGCCAAGGGAGTGCTACCATAAAGATTGCAAAACAAGCAGCATTAAATATCTTAGTATCTACTTCTGACCGTGAAGAATTTCTTAAATCATATGGTCCGAAAGCTTTGGAAATGGCCGGATTAGAGGGCTTTCCGAAGACTCAATCAGAACAAGATGGTAATGCTTTTCTAGAATATTTGTCTGAAAATGGTCATCAAGCTAAAACGGTAGATGGTTTGGATATTTTTGCAGGGCTTGGCATTACAGCTGCTTTATGTCTTATTCCAATATTAAAGTTATGGACGCTAGTCATTATTGTAGGCCTTATTTACCTGGTTTATAAAGTCAATACTTAATGAAAATGGCTTAAACCTTAGTTAAATTGCCTATTGACTTGACAAATTTGAGGAAAAATCAGATACTTTAATAGTAAAAGTTAAGATATCAGAATACAAATCTTTAGGAATAAGGAGTCTTAAAATGTCGCGAGAAATTGCAACAACCCTGACCAATATGTGTATGATTTATGATGATCAAGGGCGTGTTTTAGTTCAGGATAAGGTCAGCAATGACTGGTGGGGAATAACTTTCCCAGGTGGACACGTTCACTATGAAGAGTCAGTTGTCGACTCGACCATAAGAGAAATCAAAGAAGAGACTGGCTTAGATATCAGCGATTTGGAAATATGTGGCATCAAAGATTGGACCAATTCCGATGGCTCTCGCTATGTTGTCTTTCTTTATAAAACCAATAAATTCTCAGGTCAATTGCAATCATCAGATGAAGGTGAAGTTTACTGGGTTGATTTAGAAGAACTCAAACACTTGAAATTAGCTTCATCAATGGACATTATGCTTGAAGTTTTCTTACGTGATGATATCAGCGAACACTTTTTCTTCCAGGAAGATGGTGTTTGGAAAGACATTCTCAAATAATACTTTATGAAAGTCATCTCTAAGGATGACTTTTTTTAGGGGATTGGCTTTAAGGTGAGAGTTTTTGTTCATTTTTTCATGATATAATTAACTTAAGAAATGATGTAATAAATAGCATTAAATCAGGCTTGCAACTAACGGTTGACAAATTGACGTGCTAACTTTATAGCTTGCAACTCCATTTTTAAGTATGCTAAAGCTATCAAATATCTGGAGGTAAGAACAATGATTTTAGCAGATAAGATTATTGAGGAAAGAAAACGTAATGCATGGAGCCAGGAGCAATTGGCAGAAAAATTGGAAGTTTCGAGACAATCAGTCTCAAAATGGGAAAGTGCACAGTCAATTCCGGATATCAACAGAATTATTCAGATGGCAGCCATTTTTGGAGTTTCAACGGATTACTTATTAAAGGATGACTATCCAAAAGAAGAAAGCGGAAAGCTTGTAGAAAGTCATGACGAACAGGGACCAAAACGATTTGTTACACTTTCGGAAGCTCAAGATTATTTAAATCAGGTGCAAATAGACAGCCCTAAGGTAGCATTAGCTTCAAGTCTCAGTGTTTTATCCCCCATAGCATTACTTGCCTTATCTGGGATGGCTGAAAATAAATTAATGGGTCTCTCAGAAGGAATTGCTGGAGCAATTGGTATTGGCGTGCTTCTTATATTTGTCGCAATTGCTGTCTCCATTTTTATTTCAAGTGATAATCATCTTAAGAAATTTGATTACTTAGAAAAAGAAGCCATCGATACGGAATATGGGGTAGAAGGCCTTGTTAGAAAGCTTCAAAATGAATTTGACAGTCGTCATCAGAGACAGATTGTCATAGGCGTTATCTTATGCATACTAGGTGTCATCCCATTAGTCATGTCTTCCTTCTTAACCCAAGATGACCTTATTATTATCTTAATGGTTTGCTTGCTCCTTTCAATTGTCTCTATTGCTGTCAACCTGTTTGTCAAGAATTCAATGATTGCCAGTAGTTATCAAAAATTACTGGAAGAAGGGGACTTTAGTTTGGCCAAAAAGAAAAGTTCAATCCTTATCTCACGGGTGGCAAGTATCTACTGGTTATCAGCAACCGTTATTTATTTAGGATGGTCCTTTATCACTAATAGCTGGGGAATGACCTGGATTATTTGGCCAATCGCTGGAATTCTTTTTGTTATCGTGATGACCATAACTAAAATAGTCATAAAAGCTGAAGATTAGATAGCTGCCTCATTAAGAGGCAGTTTTTTCTTGCGGTCGTGTTATAATAGTAGTACTAAAAATAGAGGAGTTTCCCATGAAGATTTATTTTGCAAGTCCCTTATTTACTGAGATGGAATTTACCTTTAACCAAGTTTTGGTGGAGAAAATTCGTAAGGCTTACCCTGAAGCTACGGTTTTCTTGCCACAAGAACAAGGTGAGATTAATGATAAAAATGCCTATGCTGATTCTAAAATGATTGCTATGTTAGATACGCAAGCCGTTCTAGAGAGTGATTTTGTGATTGCGGTCTTGGATGGTCAGGTGATTGATCCTGGCGTTGCGTCAGAAATTGGAATTGCCTATCAAGCAGGTATTCCTGTCTTGGGACTTTATACAGATTCCCGTCAATTAGGAGCGGATAACCAACAAAAATTAGATGCTCTCCAAACCGTTGGAGAATCACAATTTGGTTATGTGAATTTGTATACTGTAGGACTTATCAAATTAAATGGTAAAGTGGTTAGCTCAAGCCAGGAACTCTTGGATGCCATTGCTGACTTCGATAACAACTAAATCATTTTTAGGTCAAAATAAACAGCTAAATTATTTTTAGATTGAAATAATCAAAGTTGTTTTTAAAATGAGAGACAATTGAACTGATTTATTTGCTAGAGATAAATCAGTTTTTGATTATAAATGACTGATCACGTAAAAAAGAGAAAGCTATATGGAGGAAAATCCAATGATTCGTTTTGCTAGTGTAGAAGATGCCCCAAGTTTACAAGTGATTTGTAAGGAAGATTTGGGTTATGACCAACCACTTGAATCTGTGACAAAACAACTTGCTCGCTTTCATCACAATCAAGACCATCCTATTTTTGTTTTTGAGGATGATGAGAGTCAACAGGTTCTTGGGTTTTTAGAAGCAGAGGTTTATGAAACGATTTACAGTGATCCTGGTCTCAATATTTTAGGCTTAGCAGTGGCTCATTCTAGCCAAGGAAAAGGGATTGGCAAAGCCTTGTTGACTTGTTTTGAAGCATGGGCCATGGATAGACAGTTTGCCTTTATCCGCTTGAATTCTGGCTCTCAAAGGCTTGAGGCGCATGCATTTTACCAAAGGATGGGCTATGATGGATGGAAGACTCAAAAACGCTTTATTAAGATGCGTGAAACTTTTGCTAGTTCGCAAACCAAGTAAACTATTTCACAAATATTTTTTTAGCTCAGATGTCTATTTTATAGTATAATTAAGAACTGTAATGACTATATACGAGGTAGAAAAATGAAAAAAGAAGATATTGAATTAGCTGAAATTCGCGTTTTTGAAAATTATAAGATTGAAACTTTAGAAGCTGGTCATGCTGTGATGACAACAGAAGTTGTTGAACATTCTTTAAATTATTACAATATTTCGCATGGTGGTTATCTTTTTACCCTTTGTGACCAAGTTGGTGGTCTAGTTGCTAAGTCCTTAGGCGTTAATGCTGTAACCTTGCAAGCTAATATTAACTACCTTAAAGCCAGTCGCTTAGGTGAGACGCTTTGGGTTGAAGGAAAAGCTGTGCATAGTGGTCGCACAACTCAAGTTGTTGACGTAGAAGTGAAAAACAAGGATGGTAAAGTTTTAACAAAAGTGAGCCTAACCCTTTACATCACTGGTAAGATTGAAGAAAATTAATATCTGAATCATTCATTTAGCTAGGACAATAGTCCTAGTTTTTTTATGCTAATCTCTTATCTTCTCATTTTTTAATCACAAATAAGGACTTTTATCGAAAGAAGTGGTAAACTAGTTATTAAGAATGATTATAATTAAGAAACAACAGGAGAAAGAAATGGCATTATTAGATTTTACAGATGTCTCCTTTGTTGCCGACGGTAAAACGATTCTAAGTGATATTAGTTTTGCGATTGAGCAAGGAGATTTTGTTTCCATTGTTGGTCCATCAGGGGGTGGTAAAAGTACCCTTTTAAAATTGGCTTCATCATTACAAAGCCCGACAAGTGGTCATATTACCTTTGAGGGGAAAAAACTAGAAGATTATGAACCAACGCAATTAAGACAGCAAGTGTCTTACTGTTTCCAAACACCTTATTTGTTTGGTGAAATCGTTAAGGATAACATCCAATTTCCTTTTGATATTCGCCATTTGCCAATGGACCAAGACCGTGTTAAAAATTTGTTTGACCTCTTCAAAATGGATCTTTCTTATCTAGAGCAAGATGTCAAAAAATTATCAGGTGGAGAAAAACAAAGAATTGCTTTGATTAGACAGCTTCTATTTACTCCAAAAGTACTTCTCCTTGACGAAGTGACCTCAGCATTGGATACGCAAAACAAAGAGATCGTTGAAGAAGTGATTGCTAATTTACAAGCAGAAGGGATGACTATTCTCTGGATTACCCATGATTCTAGCCAATCTCGTAAATATGCCAATAAGGTCATGACCATTGTTCAAGGTCAATTAGAAAGTATGGAGGTCATTAAATGAGTGGTGCAGATAATATTTCCGTAACATCTTTGCTTTTAGCATCGTCTTTAGTTCTGATTACTCTCTTCTTTTCTTATTGGCAAAAACTGAAACTTGAGAAAGAAATTATCATTAGTGCTGTCAGAGCTGTTGTTCAACTCTTAATTGTTGGCTTTATACTCGATTATATTTTTGGCTATAAGAACCCCATCTTTACAGCCTTACTTTTACTTTTCATGATTCTCAATGCCTCTCATAATGCTGCCAATCGTGGAAAGGGTATCAGCAATGGGTTTAAAATTTCCTTTATTGCCATCACTTTAGGGGCAAGTATTACCTTGTCAGTTCTCATTTTCTCAGGCATTTTACAGTTCGTTCCAAATCAAATGATTCCTGTCGGAGGAATGATTATTAGTAACTCAATGGTGGCCATTGGGCTTTGTTATAAACAACTGTTAGCTTCTTTCCGTGATAAACAAGAAGAAGTAGAAACCAAATTGGCACTTGGCGCAGATATTTTACCAGCTTCTATTGACATTATTCGTGATGTTATTCGGACGGGAATGGTGCCAACCATCGATTCCGCTAAAACTTTAGGAATCGTTTCCTTACCAGGAATGATGACGGGGCTAATTCTAGCAGGAACTTCTCCGATTCAAGCTGTCAAATACCAAATGATGGTTACCTTTATGTTACTCTCGACAACATCCATTGCTTCTTTTGTCGCTTCATATCTAGCTTATAAGGGATTTTTCAACAAAAAGAAACAATTACAAGTCAAGAAAAATTAAAAAAGATTGGAAAATTTTCCAATCTTTTTATTTACGATAGAGTTTGTCTTGTTGGTAGACGGGATCGAATGTCACATTAACGCCCAATTTACGAAGGACGTTTTTGTCCTCTTCGGTTAGGGTTACAGTAGAATGGGCTTCGCTACCTTTCAAGTTGCCAAGTTCTTTCATAGCAAGGTCGGCATCCTTATTAGTCATAGCAGTAATGGCTAACGCTATCAGAATTTCATTGGAATGTAAGCGAGGGTTTTGACTACCCAAGTGATTTACTTTAAGCCCTTGAATTGGTTTAACGTATTCAGGTTCAATCAATGGTGTTTCTTTAGCTATGTTGGCTAATTTCTTAATCGCATTAATCACTACTGCAGCAGTCGGTCCGAATAATTCAGATGTCTTACCAGTCACGAAACGACCATCAGGAAGTTCTAAGGCAAGGGCAGGAGCATGAGTAGTTTCAGCTTTTTCACGCGCCAAACCAGTTACCTGACGGTCTTCAGGGCTTACCCCAATGTCATTCATTAAGAGTTCAATCTTTTTAATGGCTGCTTCACTAACCCGTTCCGCTTTAAAGTCAACCAAGGTTTGGTAATAGCGACGGATAATCTCTTGTTTAGAAGCTTCAATGGCAGCCTCTTCATCAACAATAGAGAAGCCAACCATATTAACACCCATATCAGTTGGGGAAGCATAAGGTGATTTATTTAAAATCCTTTCAAAGGTCCGATTTAAGACTGGGAAAACTTCAATATCGCGGTTGTAATTGACGGTAGTCTTACCATAATTTTCCAAATGAAAGGGGTCAATCATATTAACGTCATCAAGGTCAGCTGTAGCAGCCTCATAGGCTAAGTTAACCGGATGATGAAGCGGTAGATTCCAAACAGGGAAAGTCTCAAATTTAGCATAACCAGAAGTCACGCCACGCATTTGATCATGATACATCTGTGACATACAAGTGGCCAATTTTCCAGAACCTGGACCAGGAGCCGTTACAACGACGAGGTTACGGCTAGTCTCGATATAGTCATTTTTACCCATCCCTTCTGGGGAAATAATGTGGTCAATATCAGTTGGGTAGCCCTTAATGGTGTAATGTAAATAGGAAGAAATCCCGTTTTTGTCAAGAGCTTTGCGGAAAGCATCAGCGGCAGACTGGTTATTATACTGGGTAATGACAACAGAGCCGACATAAATATCAAGGGTATTGAATTTGTCAATTAAACGGAAGACTTCTTGGTCATAAGAAATACCCAAGTCACCGCGCACTTTAGAATGCTCAATGTTATTAGCATTGATAGCAATTACAATTTCAACTTGGTCTTTTAGTTCTTTTAAAAGTTTAATCTTATTATCAGGTTCATATCCTGGTAAGACACGGGCAGCGTGGAAATCTTCCAACATCTTGCCCCCAAATTCCATGTAGAGTTTGCCATCAAATTGGCTAATGCGTTCAAGAATGTGGTCTCTTTGCAGATTTAAATATTTTTCGGAATCAAAAGCAATTTTTTTCATGTTTTACACCTCTGTTTAGCATTATAACAAAGAAGCAGAAAGAAAGAAAAGGATTTCCTGAATTTCTCTTATTTTTTAGATCTTTTAAGAATTATCAGTAGAATTTCCGAACATTAAATTGAGTTAATTCTGACCCGAGGAATGGCTTTTAGTATTGCATGAAATATAGGGCGCAGCCCATGTCGGTGCCTTCTTTCTTGCTATCTGTCATTTTTGTTGTTTGCCTAGTTAGGCAGCTTGGCAATTCTTAAAAAATAAAAAAGTGGTTGACAATTCTCATTTACTTGGTTATACTTATAGACAATTAAATACTGCTTTAAGCATGTTCCGTGAGACATGAAAGTGCAAAGAAGAGTTGGTAATCCCTACCCTCTTATTTTCTGTAGACTTTTTGTGGACTCACGGCCTTGCTGCGAGTCCTTTTTTGGGCCTAAAGGAGTGTTCAATTAATTAAGGTAGTCAGAGAGCTACTATTAAAAGGAGAAGAACATGTCACAAATGTCTTTAGACAAGAACAACAAGCGGGCCCTAGCGGCAGCCATTGTAGCATCAGGTACAGATGACTTAAACGTTATGTTCCTGGCTTTCTCAATGTCCTCAATCATCACCGAACTTGGCATAACAGGAGCTCAAGGTGGGTGGATTGCGACCATTACAAACTTAGGAATGTTGGTTGGAGGGTTGTTATTCGGCCTACTAGCTGACCGCCATCATAAATTCAAGGTTTTCAAATGGACGATTTTGGTCTTCTCAATCGCAACAGGCTTGATTTACTTCACTAAAAGTATTGAATACCTCTACATCATGCGCTTTATCGCTGGTATCGGGGTTGGTGGTGAGTACGGCGTTGCCATTGCCATCATGGCCGGAATTGTTCCACCAGAAAAAATGGGACGTATTTCTTCCCTTAACGGAATCGCTGGGCAGGTCGGCTCAATCACATCAGCATTACTAGCCGGGTGGTTAGCACCAGCCTTAGGATGGAGAGGACTCTTCTTATTCGGTTTAGCACCTATCTTATTAGTCCTTTGGATGAAGCTTGCTATCGACGATGACAAGATTTGGGACAATGGTGGTGATGAGTCAGAAGAAACTAGCCAACCCGTTAAAATTAACCAACTCTTCAAAACACCACAATTAACAGCCCAAACACTAGCTTTAATGGTTATGACAACCGTTCAAATTGCTGGCTACTTCGGCATGATGAACTGGCTACCAACCATTATCCAAACCAGCTTAAATATCTCAGTAAAAGACTCATCTCTATGGATGGTAGCCACTATCTTGGGAATGTGTTTAGGGATGCTAACCTTTGGTCAAATCCTTGACCGCTTTGGACCAAGAATGGTTTACTCAGCCTTCCTGATTGCTTCATCAGTCTGCGTTTACCTCTTCCAATTTGCCAACTCAATGCCGACAATGATTATTGGTGGCGCAATTGTAGGTTTCTTCGTCAACGGTATGTTTGCAGGGTACGGGGCAATGATTACAAGACTTTATCCACACCACATTCGTTCAACAGCTAACAACGTGATTCTAAACGTTGGGCGTGCAGTTGGTGGTTTCTCATCCGTTATTATTGGTAAAATCTTAGACGCCTCAGGTGTTCCAATGGTTATGATTTTCCTAGCATCGCTATACATCATCTCATTTATTGCCATGCTATCAATCAAGAACCTTAAATCATCAATCTATAGCAATTTATCAAACTAAATTATTTTAAAATTGTGAGAAAATAAAATAGTAGGTCACACAAATGACCATAGAAAAGGTCCTTAGCATAGCTAAGGACCTTTTTATTAATATTGAACTGATGTGGTCATTGGAAAGCTAGTTTTTACCTATTTATTAGAGTGTTAGCTGGACACCTAAAGCTTACTAAGGAATTTGTCCATTTCGATGCGAACTCTGGTATGACAAGCTTTAGCAATTAATTGCTCATTGACAAAGGCTTCTAATCGGAAGTCATAGCGTCGGCCTTCTTCTTTAAGAGCGGTAATGGTCACAGTTACTGGTTCCGTAATCTTACTGGCTTTAAGATGTTGGATAGAGATTTCGGTACCAACGGTGGATAGTTGACTGTCATTAAGGGATTCTTCTGTAAATTGGAAACAGGCATTTTCCATGAATGCAACTAAGGAAGGTGTAGATAAGACATCCAAACCACCAGAGCCCATTCGCTTTGCGGAATGCTCATTTTTGCTTTCAAAAACTTGAGAATAAATGGTCATGAATTTTCTCCTTTTTTCCTTTATTATAATACTTTAGTAGCTTTCAGTCTTATAGAAACTGTGAATATGTTATACTATAAAAAAAGTGATTGGATGGACTTATGAAGGAAAATAAAGAAGCTGTTACAGCTTATATTGCTGAGCGACCTGTGGATCAGCAGCGACAATTAGCAAGTTTAAGAAATGTCATTGTCAGCCAATTGCCTGATTCTGTGATAGAAGGCATTGCTTGGTCTATGCCCTCTTATTGGCAGAAGACCTATCTCATTCATTTTCAGGCTTACAGTAATCATTTAAATGTCTATATTGGTCCGGATGCGGTAGCTCATTTCACTGATATCTATCCCGACTTGAAATACAGTAAAAGGGGCTTTAAGTTGACTTATGAAGAGCTATTACCCCAAGAAGAAATTAAAGCTATGCTGAACTGGCTCTATGAAACATATGGCCAATAGGAGGTTGTCGTGAGACTGGATAAATTTTTAGTGGAAGCTGGACTAGGCAGTCGGACGGAAGTTAAGGCACTCCTGAAGAAGAAGCTGGTTATGGTTAATGGTAAGCCGGAAAGTCAGGCCAAGCTGCAGATTGATCCTAATAAGGATCAGGTGACCTACCAAGGGCAAGAGTTGGTTTATGAGGAGTTTCTTTATTATCTTTTGAATAAGCCTCAAGGAGTGGTTTCGGCGACTGAGGATCAGCTTCATCAAACGGTCTTGGATTTATTGGATGAGACGGCTAGGCGTAAATCGGTCTTCCCGGTGGGACGCTTGGATAAAGACACGCATGGTCTTTTATTACTGACCAATGATGGGGATTTGGCTCATCGGCTCTTATCGCCCAAAAAACATGTGAATAAGGTCTACGAGGCGGAGGTTGATGGCATCATGATGGAGCAAGATATAGAAGCTTTCGCTCAGGGAATTAGTCTATCAGACCATCAATGTCAGCCGGCAAAATTAGAGATTCTGGCTATTAATACGGAAGCAAATACCTGTCGCGTTCGTATTACCATCAAAGAAGGGAAATTCCATCAGGTCAAACGGATGGTCCTAGCTTGTGGTAAGGAAGTGACAGACTTGCAACGTCTTTCAATGGGACCATTACACTTGGACCCTCAATTAGCCTTAGGAGACTTTAGACGTTTAAATGAGGACGAACTTCAATCATTGTTGAAGCTTAAAGTATAAAAAAGCCGTTACCTTTTCAGGTAACGGTTTTCTAGAGCCATTTTTTAAATTTAGAATAGAGAATTGCTGAAATAAAAATAGTAATGGCAAAAGCAATAACTAAAGGATAGGCCATGGGATTGTCCAATTCAGGCATATGTTTAAAGTTCATCCCATACCAACCAACTAAAATGGTAAGTGGCATACAGCAAGTGGTAACGGTAGTTAGGACAGCCATATTCTTATTTTGACGCATTTCTAATTGTGATTTAGCTAATTCACGAATTTGAATGATGGTTTCACGCAAGGTGAGAACGGTCGTTTGCAGACGAGTGACTCTGGCTGAGAAAAGGTGGAAGAAACGAAGATTTTCTTCTTGGAAGAAGTTGTTCTCATTTTCCGACAATTCTTGAGCCAGATCAATCAATTGAATATAATGACTATTTAACTTGGTCAATTTCCGTCTCAATGCATTAAGTTCTTGTTCTTTGTATAGTTGCTTGCCGTCTAGAATCGATTCTTCTAAATTGTCTAAAAATTTATCGAAGGATTCTAATAATTCTGAATCCCCTTTGATAATATTTTCCAAAAAATCATAGATAAAGCGTTCCAAACTTGGTTTTTTCCATTTTTTACTTTTTTGGATTTTTTTGATTAAATGCTCAACATGATCATGACTATCGATGAAGACAATACCTCGTTCATCAAGTGCAAAGGAGAAATCAATAGCTTGGTTGAGTAAATCCTCATGATTAGGAATTTTGAAAGTCCCGGTTAAGGAGTCTAAGTTGACTTCTGCCTTGGTCGAACGAGCATTAGTGAAGTCAAATTCCATATCAATACCCATTTTTAAGGCATCTTGAATACTAGGCCATTCATTTGGTTTGATGACAGCAACAAAAGGGATTTGTTCTTCTTGGCAGGTTTCAAAAGTGGTTGGTTTTAATTTTTCTAAAATTTGATAATACATATGCTTATTATAAGCGCAAAAAGCAAAAAAAGCTAGTTGAAACTAGCTTTTTTTAGAGGTATGAGTTTTCTTTAAAATTCATTATTTTTTAGTTATCGATGCGATTAGATAGCCCACTCGCCACCACGGAAGATTGGGACCACTTGACCATCTTTAGTAATACCATCAATATCCATTTTTTCAGAACCAATCATGAAATCAACATGGGCAGTTGAACGGTTCAAACCAGCTGCTTTTAACTCTTCTTGAGTCATTTCAGTTCCACCTTTTAAGCTGAAGGCATATGCTTGACCGATAGCTAAGTGGTTTGAAGCATTTTCGTCAAAAAGTGTATTGAAGAAAGTTAAACCAGATAATGAAATTGGTGTTTTATGAGGAACTAGAGCCACTTCACCAAGGGCTCGTGCCCCATCATTTTCTTCAACAAGACGTTTAATGGTTTCTTCCCCTTTTTCGGCTGTTACTTCTGTAATTTGACCGTCTTTGAAGGTGAATTTCATGCCTTCTATAACGACACCAGCATAACTCAAAGGTTTTGTAGAAGAAACATAGCCATCAGCACGGCGATAATCCGGAGCCGTAAAGACCTCTTCGGTAGGCATATTGGCAATGAATTCTTCGCCTTGTGCATTTGTGCTTCCTGCAGCTTCCCAAAGATGGTTTTCAGGCATACCTAAAGTTAAATCAGTACCTGGAGCCATGTAGTGAAGGGCATCAAATTGATAGTCATTTAATAAATCAGCTTTTGATTCAAGGCGTGCTTGATGCTCATCCCAAGCTTTGATTGGGTCTTCTTCATAAATACGATTCATTTTAAAGATAGCATCCCACAAAGCATCAACTTGTTCTTCTTCAGTAGCAAGATCAGGGAAGACCATTGCAGCCCATTCTGGACTTGAAGCCGCAACTAAATTCCAAGAGAATTTGTTAGCTTGAGAAGCAGCTCTTTGTTTTTCAAGAGCAACAGCAGTCGCTTTAGTTGATTCAGATAAGCGTTCAGAATCGACACCAGCAAATGCGTTAGGGTCTGATGAACGAACGAATAAACGGCTAGCATTTTTGTCTAAGAAATAGTTTGATTTTTCAACCAAGTAATCCGGAACGTTAACCAAACGATCGTAGTCAGCATGCATTAAACGTAGCCGAGCAATTTTGTCATCAATGTATTCAACAACAACTTCAGCAGCGCCAGCTTGGTAAGCTTTTTCAGTTAGGATGGAAGCCAATTTGTGATGCTCTACAGAAATAGCAATAATCAGTGTGTGTCCTTTTTGAACATTAACACCTTTTGTAATTAAAAGATCAGCATATTTTTCTAAATTTTTTTGAAAATCAGGTAAAACCATGAAAAGCTCCTTCTTAAAGATATAGTAAATCTAATGTAGCATAAAAGTGCCAAAACCTCAAGATTTATAGCATTTTATAGAGGTTTTCCTTGTTTGTGATTTGCTTAAAATACTGTTTCGTGTTACTATATAAAAAAGAAAATCTATAATTGAGGTGGCAAATTGGCATTTGGTGAAAATGGACCACGTAAGAAAACAGCATTTGAAAAAATTACAATGTTTGTTGTTATCTTAATGGTTCTCGTAACTGTAGGTGGCCTTATTGCAGGTGCACTATCAGTATTGATGTAAAAAAAACGCCAATAGGCGTTTTTTTAAAGTAAATGAAAGTAAAGAGAAGAATATGAGTA
The DNA here is from genome assembly GCF_001885095.1 of Streptococcus bovimastitidis. GTDB lineage: Bacteria > Bacillota > Bacilli > Lactobacillales > Streptococcaceae > Streptococcus > Streptococcus bovimastitidis. The sequence continues at coordinate 289,630 of NZ_LZDD01000001.1, forward strand.
TGTTTTTAGATACTGCTAAAATCAGCGTTCATGCTGGTCGAGGCGGTGATGGAATGGTCGCTTTTAGACGTGAAAAATATGTCCCTAATGGTGGACCTTGGGGTGGTGATGGTGGTAAAGGTGGCTCTGTCGTCTTTAAAGTTGATGAAGGATTAAGAACCCTTATGGATTTCCGTTATAACCGTAAATTCCGAGCAAAAGCTGGTGAAAAAGGGATGACAAAAGGGATGCACGGTCGTGGCTCTGAAGATTTGATTGTCCCAGTTCCACCAGGAACTACTGTAAAAGACGCCATTACAGGCAAAGTCATTACGGACCTTGTCGAAAATGGACAAGAATTTGTGGTTGCTCAAGGTGGTCGTGGTGGTCGTGGGAATATCCGCTTCGCAACACCAAGAAACCCAGCACCAGAAATTGCTGAAAATGGTGAACCTGGTGAAGAACGTGAGTTAGAACTTGAACTTAAAATTTTAGCTGATGTTGGTTTAGTTGGCTTCCCATCTGTAGGGAAATCAACTCTTTTAAGTGTTGTTTCAGCTGCCAGACCAAAAGTTGGTGCTTACCATTTCACTACAATTGTTCCTAATCTAGGTATGGTTCAAACCAAGTCAGGTGAAAGTTTTGCCATGGCTGATTTACCAGGTTTAATTGAAGGTGCCAGTCAAGGAGTTGGTCTTGGAACACAGTTCCTCCGTCATATTGAAAGAACCCGTGTTATCTTACACATTATCGATATGTCAGCATCCGAAGGACGTGATCCTTATGATGACTATGTTTCTATCAATAATGAGTTAGAAACCTATAATTTACGACTTTTAGAACGTCCACAAATCATCGTTGCTAATAAAATGGATATGCCAGAAGCAGACGAAAACTTAAAAGTATTCAAAGCAAAACTGGCTGAAAATTACGATGAATTTGACGAACTTCCTTTAGTCTTTCCAGTATCAACCTTGGCTAAACAAGGATTAGATAGTCTAATGGATGCTACGGCAGAAATGCTAGCAAATACTGATGAGTTCTTACTTTACGAAGATAGCGATTTCCAAGATGAAGAAGTTTACTATGGCTTTGATGGTGAGGAAAAAGACTTTGAAATCAGCCGTGATGATGATGCTTCTTGGATTCTAACAGGTGAAAAACTGGAACGTCTCTTTGTGATGACTAATATGGAACGAGATGAATCCATCATGAAATTCGCCCGTCAACTTCGTGGTATGGGTGTTGATGAAGCCCTTCGTGAACGTGGGGCTAAAGATGGTGATTTGGTACGAATTGGTAACTTTGAGTTTGAGTTTATTGATTAACTTGCTACTTAGCAATGGTGCTAAAGCACCTATCGTTAAGACGGCTTTCGCTATTTCGTTAATAATAAAATGATATAATCGTAAGTAAGGAATAGTATCTTTTTATGGAGGTTTTTTATGGGTGATAAACCAATATCCTTCAAGGATAAAGATGGCAATTTTGTTTCGGCCGCGGATGTTTGGAATGCAGAAAAATTAGAGGAGCTCTTTAATCTTTTAAATCCCAATCGTCGCTTGCGTCTGGAACGTGAAAAATTAGAAAAGAAAGAAGGATAGGGATTATTATACCCTATCCTTTTTAATAATGTTTTCCTGGTGAGAGTGTAGCCGTAGCCAGTTAAAAAATGTGTAGATATCATTCATCAGAAAAACAGCATAACAAATAGCAACTGAAAAATGACTACTAATTGTAGCGGCTTCTAATAGCCAAAGAATGATTAAGACAATATCATTGATCGCAAATATTAAAGCAAAGTAGGGACTTCTTTTATAGGATAAAAAGGTCGCAGCAAAAGTTGTTGTGATGGACAAAGTTGAAATCAAAAGGAAGGAGGTGTGAAAAATCCCTAAGACAAAATAAAAGATTATCGTTACTAGAAAGCTTAGAAAACTAATCAGATAAATATCTTTGATGCTTAGGTGACTAATAAGCACTTGTGATTTCCTCCCCATAAATGGGTGGCTTAGCCATGAGGACAATGCCAAAATTGCCATGGGAAGCGTCATTGTAAAGTATACCAAGACTTCACCAAAGTATTGGTTTTTTAATGAGATATAGGCATAAAGAACAGAAAAGATGAGAAAAAGTCCTTGTCCTAAAGGATTTGCCTTTGCTAAAAAGATCAATGCCGAAGCTCCAATTAAAGAAGCAGATAAAGCTAAAAGATTTGATTGGTGAAAAAAGAGGTAAGAGGATAATATGGTTGCGATGGAAAAAAACCAAAGTGACCACTCAAATGTTGTAAAATAGTTAAACTTTGCCATAAGAATATTCAAACACAGCAGAAAGCTTATGTCAATAGTCTTTAAAGGAGGTTACTTGTATTTAAATGGTACTTTTTCAGATAATCTTGTTCAATGAATGCACGGTCATGCGACACGCTAATAATTGCCCCTGGAAAATTAGCAAATAAGTCCCTTACTAAAGGTTGACTTGTCGGCGAAAAATGACGCGTTGGTTCATCTAAAATTAAGAGTTGCGACTTATGGAGAACCATTTTGGCTAAAAATAATTTTGCCTTCTGCCCCCCAGAGAGCTTGCTCGTTCCATGGTTAATTTCTTCCCGAGTAAATTGTAAACTAGCTAAGAGACTGCGCGCCTTTTCCAAATCATCAAAGGCTAGGAAATCCAGAATCTTTTCATCTGTAGACATTAGGTCATCATAATTTTGAGGCATATAGGACCATGAAAAGCTGGCATTTTGACTTAATTCAGCAACAATTTCCTTTAATAATAGGCTTTTACCAATCCCATTATCACCTGTAATGACAATTTTATCTTGCGCCCTAATAGAAAGATTGATTTTTTGACCCGTTTCCAGTTGGCGATTTTCCCAGTGCAGAAGTGTTTTGTTTGAGGCTAATTGCTCAATATTGGAGAAAAATATAGAAATACTTTCTAATTGATCTGGGATTTCAGTCAATTCTTCTTCAGCAATGCTCAATTTACGTTCTTGAGATTTGATATTTTTCATTTTTTTAGCTAAAAGTCTACCAGCAGTAGAGTCTTTAGTTGCATTCAATTGGTGGTGAAGACTTGATTGGATGCGTTTCTGCTTGGCTTCTTTTTTTTGAAAATCGTCGCGCTCTTTAGTGGCGATTTGTAACTGTTTATCATATTCTTCTTGTCTATGATTTTTGTATTCTGGGTAAGAACCTTTGAAGAAAGTCCACTTAGGTTTCCGACGTTTTTGGGTTAATTCAAGATGTAATACTGCAGTGGCACAAGAGGACAAAAAGGACTCATCATGAGAGATAAAGATGACTGTTTGGTCTGTCTCTCTAATAATTTTTTCTAGCCAAATCAGAGTATCTAAATCCAAATCACTAGAGGGTTCATCTAAAAGTAGACAATCAGGATTCATTGCTAAGGCTTTAATGACCTGTAGTTTAATCCTTTCTCCGCCAGATAGATCTACAAGACTGATATCTTCTTTATCCAATAAGTCCAAATTGAAATGACAGGCTTGAGCTAATTGGAAGAAAGAATTTAAATCAAGATGGGCCAAATCCTCTTCATTGTAGATGTAATCTGTTAATCTTTTAGCAGCAGTTTCGCTTTCTAACTCTTGTGGCAAATAGAGGACTTTATTGTAATCAGAATGTACTTGACCTGATACTTGGAGATAATCCTCAAGGCAATTGGGGTTATATAAATATTTTAATAAATTCGATTTGCCTGTTCCTTCTTCACCGATGATGGCAACTTTATCACCTGAATGAATGGTTATGCTCAATTGATTGAGAAGTTGGGAAAGGTCTTTCAGATGGGTAAATGATAAGTTTTTAATTTGTAGCATAGGATCTCCTTTAATAATTTTGACTCAAGAATTGTAAGCTTTCTATTTGAGAGATCAAAAAAACTTTCTACCTTAACAAGAAAAGTAGAAAGTTTGCGACAAAAAATAGGCAGTATAAAAAATACTTGCTTAAATAAGAGCAGACTAAAAAACTTAACTTGAAAAGATGCATCTCTCAAAAAAGTTTTTTAGTTGTTCATGGCTCCTATACCTCCGAATATTATTAAGTTTATTGTAGCAAAATCACTCAATTACTGCAAGATTTGCAGTAATTGAGTAAGATAGACAAAGCTTCAATCTGAGAAAATTCTTTTGAAAAAAGGCCAAGATTTTAAAGAACTTCACTATTTTAACCTACTCATCAACCTCAAATCTATTTTATTATGTCATATCATGTTGCACATATATATTAGTGAGGTAAATAGATGAATAAAAGAATTTCTAATAATAAAGCTAAAGTCTTACAAATGACTTTACTGGCTATGGCAGTTTTATCAACAAGTGAGAAGATCCTTATCAATCTTGAAAAGAAGATCATTTTTATTTTATCAGTGAAGACTGGGCTGGTAATTTTAGTGTGATTAGATTATCGTAATTATTAAAGCAAAAACCAGAGAAAAATAATGAATTAATTGTAAAACCAGATAAAGAAGACCAGTCAATTCTTGAAGTGAAGACTCAAGAAGAAGATCAGGTAAGCCAACCGCTTATGCCAATGTCAAAACCAATCTTTGAGAAAAAAATCACCTAAGATTCAAACAAGGAAATCCTTCCAAAAATAGAAGTTAAAGTAAGCAAAGACAACTTGATTGAAAAAGTAAAAAGACAAGAGTTTAACCCTGCCAAAACAATGATATCAGAGGAGAATACTTCTCTGATAGAGATGAAAAAAGACTATTTACCAGTCACAGCTGAAAGCCAAAATCCCTTGACAATAGTCGGAATGGCTATGCTTGTAGGGGGTCTTTTTCAAGCAATTTGGTCACTTATTAAAAAGAATAACTGATTATAGCAATACACTTGCTAGAAAATCAAAGTGATTAGAAGTCAAAAAACCCAGTAAAGGCAATTCCTTTACTGGGTTTTTAGTGTCTTTATTAGACGTTTAATACTTTATCTAGGAATTCAATTAAACGTGGGTGTTTTGGATGGTCGAAAATTTCTTCAGGTGTTCCGTCTTCTAAGAACTGTCCGCCATCTGTAAAAATGACACGGTTAGCAACCTGTCTTGCAAAGCCCATTTCATGGGTAACAATCAACATGGTCATTCCCTGTTGTGCTAAGTCACGCATAACGTTTAATACGTCTCCAACCATTTCAGGGTCAAGTGCTGAAGTCGGTTCGTCAAAGAGCATGATATCAGGATTCATGGCTAAGCTTCGAGCAATTGCCACACGTTGTTTTTGTCCACCTGAGAGGCTTGCAGGATAAGCGTCTGCCTTATCAGCAAGACCAACTTTTTCCAACAATTCCATGGCGTGGGTTTTAGCTGATTCTTTACTTTCTTTACCCAATTCCACTGGACCAAACATGATGTTTTCGATAACAGTCATATGAGGGAAGAGGTTAAAATGTTGGAAAACCATACCAATATTTTCACGGGCACGGTCAATATTGGTTTTGGGATCTGATAATTCAAATCCGTCAACGACAACTTTACCCATGGTAATAGACTCAAGTAGATTTAGAGTTCTAAGGAAGGTTGATTTTCCTGATCCTGAAGGTCCGATGATACAAACAACATCTCCTTCATAGAATTTGGCGTCAATACCTTTTAAAACTTCATTTTTGCCATAATATTTATGTAAATCTTGGACATCAATTTTTAATTCTGCCATTAGTTATGCCTCTTTTCTAAGCGTTTAGCTAAGCGGGTTAATAGCGTAATCATAACTAAATAGATGATTGCAAGGATTGCATACATTCTAAAGGATTGGTAGTTACGCGCAATAATAATTTTACCTGTTTGGAAAAGTTCCACTAAACCAATTGCTGATACGATAGTTGTATCTTTTAAGGAAATAACGAATTGGTTGATAAAGTTTGGTAACATGACTTTAATAGCTTGCGGTAAGATAACTTTTCGCATGGTAATTTTATATGGAATACCTAAGCTTCGGCTGGCCTCCATTTGACCTGATGGAACGGCTTCAATACCACCACGAACAATTTCAGCAATATAGGCTCCACCATTAAGTGAGAGTGCAATAGTAGCTGCAACAAAGTCATTGATTGGTGATTGATGACCCGTCATGCTTTCAATCAAGTTTGGGATACCCCAGAAGATGAAAGCTGCGACGATCATCAATGGAATTCCACGGACAACATCGACAAAGACTGATGATGTTATTCTGAGGGCTTTACTTGGCGAAACGGCCATCATCCCAAAGATTACCCCAATAAGGAGAGCAATAGCAAAGGAAATGAGGGTTAAACTTAAAGTAGTTCCAAGACCTGCAAGTAATTGTTTGTAGTTATTTGAAATAAGTCCAAACATGCTGGTTTCATCAATAGCATTAGCTGACTTAGTTTCTTTTTCAGATGCTAAGTACTTATTGAGGATTGCTTTGTATTTGCCAGATTCTTTTAGAGATGCTAATCCATTATTAAACATCTCGATTAATTCTGGATTTGTTCCTTTTTTAACGGCAAAGCCATATTCCCCAGAAGGTTCACCTTTGATAGGTGTGTCAAATTTTCGACCTTGCTGGATGGAATATTTTAAGATAGCTTCATCATCCATTAAAGCAACGATGGAACCAGAGTTGAGACTGTCATACATCGAGGACGCTTCATCAAAAGCTTTAAGGTTATAGCCATATTTATCTTTGTTTTTGTCAAGGAAATCATAAGAAGCAGTTCCTTTTTTAGCACCGACGGTTTTGCCTTTTAAATCTTTGTAATCTTTAATAGATGAACCTGATTTAACACCAAGCAAGATATTAGATGTGTAGTAACTGTCAGAGAAATCAAAGATTTTTTGACGTTCATCAGTAATAGACATACCAGCAATAACGGCGTCAGCTTGTCCTGATTGAACAGCATTTAAGGCTGCATCGAAGCCTGGGTTGGCAATTTCAATGGTAAAACCTTGTTCTTTAGCGATAGCTTTAATCAATTCCATATCGATGCCGACATATTTGCCTTTATCGTTTTGGAATTCAAAAGGAGCGAAAGAAGAGTCAGCAACAATTTTATATGATTTTTTCTGTGGAATGGCTTTTTTAGCAACATCTCCAGTTGCTTTCGAGCTTGTTTGGGCCTCATCTCCTAACCATTTTGTCATGATTTTTTGGTATGTGCCATCAGTTTTCATAGCTTTCAAAGATTTATTGAAATCTTTAACTAATTTATCATGGCCTGCACCTTTTTTAACGGCAAAACCAAAGGAACCAATGGCTTCACCAGGCATGTTGATAGCAACATCTTGATTTTGTTTGATAGCAAATTGAATAACAGGCTCATCATCCATTACGGCTTCAATAGAACCTGATGCAAGACTGTTGTACATAAGATCGCCGGTATCAAAGGTTTTAACAGAAAAACCATATTTATCTTTGTTCTCATCTAAAAAGCTTTGGGATGCAGTACCATTTTTTACACCAACTGTTTTGCCTTTTAATTCACTATAATCTTTAATAGGTTTAGCTTTTTGTGTGGCAATAACAATTTTTGTATCATAATAAGGGTCAGAGAAGTTAAAGACTTTTTTGCGGGCATCGGTAATCGTAGTTCCTGCCATCAAAGCTTTAGCTTGACCTGATTGAACGGCATTGACAGCGGCATCGAAGCCTGGGTAAGTCATTTTGTAATCCCAGTTTGAGCGTTTAGCAACTTCCTTGATGATATCAACATCAATACCTTTGTAGATTTGATCTGAATCTTTATACTCAAAGGGAGCGTAGGCTGTATCTGAGACCACTGTGATGGTTTCAGCACTTGCTTGGGCACTGAAAATGAATCCAAGTGATATAAGAGCAAGCATTAAGACCTTAATTTTATTCTTCATGTATATCTCCTTCGAAAAAATATTCCTAATTATATCAGAAACTTCAGACAATAGCAACCTTTTTTGATTTCTATGTCAGAAAACCTAACATCAAATAAGAGTATTACAAAAAACAGTATTGGGAAATACTATGTTAAAATAGGATAAAAGCGTATCGATAAGGATAAAAAAATGATAGATAAACGTGAACATAATAGTTTTCATTTGGTCTCAAAATACCAAGCAGCAGGAGACCAGCCTCAGGCCATCGAAGAATTAGTTGATAATATTGAGGGTGGCGAGAAAGCCCAAATTTTACTGGGAGCAACTGGTACTGGGAAAACCTTTACCATGAGTCAGGTGATAAGTCGTGTCAACAAGCCAACTTTGGTAATTGCTCATAACAAGACCTTGGCTGGTCAGCTTTATGGTGAATTTAAGGAGTTTTTCCCTGATAATGCGGTGGAATACTTCGTTTCCTACTATGATTATTATCAGCCGGAAGCCTATGTTCCTTCTAGTGATACCTATATTGAAAAAGATTCCTCGGTCAATGATGAGATTGATAAATTACGCCACTCAGCAACTTCTTCTTTATTAGAACGTAACGATGTCATTGTCGTGGCCTCTGTCTCATGTATTTACGGTTTGGGTTCCCCAAAGGAATATGCAGATTCAGCAGTTAGTTTGCGTCCCGGTCAAGAAATTTCACGGGATCAATTGCTTAACCAATTGGTTGACATTCAATTCGAACGTAACGATATTGATTTTCAACGGGGGCGTTTCCGAGTCCGTGGAGATGTGGTCGAAGTTTTCCCTGCTTCTCGGGATGAGCATGCTTTCCGGATTGAATTCTTCGGGGACGAGATTGATAGGATTCGTGAAATCGAATCCTTAACGGGTAAGGTCTTAGGCGAAGCTGAACATTTGGTTCTCTTTCCTGCGACCCACTTTGTGACCAATGATGAGCATATGGAAGCCTCCATTACTAAAATTCAGGCGGAACTGGAAGAGCAGTTGAAATTGTTTGAATCTGAAGGAAAACTTTTGGAAGCGCAGCGATTAAAACAAAGAACCGAATATGATATCGAAATGCTTCGAGAAATGGGCTACACAAATGGGGTTGAGAACTACTCGCGTCATATGGATGGTCGTGCCGCTGGTGAACCTCCTTATACCCTGCTGGATTTCTTCCCAGAAGATTTCCTCATTATGATTGATGAGAGTCACATGACTATGGGGCAGATTAAGGGCATGTATAATGGTGACCAGGCACGAAAAAAAATGCTGGTCGATTACGGCTTTAGGTTGCCTTCGGCCATGGATAATCGCCCTCTGAGACGGGAAGAATTTGAGAGCCATGTGCATCAAATTGTTTATGTTTCTGCTACTCCAGGTGACTATGAAATGGAACAAACTGATACCATTATCGAACAGATTATTCGTCCGACCGGTTTGCTAGATCCCATTGTTGAAGTGCGTCCTAGTATGGGACAAATGGATGATCTCTTGGGAGAAATTACCCTTCGTACAGAGAGGGGCGAACGGACCTTTATTACAACCCTGACCAAGAAAATGGCTGAAGATTTGACCGACTACCTTAAGGAAATGGGGGTAAAGGTTAAATATATGCATAGTGATATTAAGACGCTTGAACGGACAGAAATTATCCGTGACCTGCGCTTGGGTGTTTTCGATGTCTTAATTGGAATTAACCTCTTACGTGAGGGGATCGACGTACCAGAAGTTTCTCTTGTTGCTATCTTGGATGCTGACAAGGAAGGTTTCTTGCGCAATGAGCGTGGTTTGATTCAGACCATTGGTCGTGCCGCCCGAAACTCGGAAGGGCGCGTGATTATGTATGCTGATAAGATGACTGAGTCTATGAAAAAGGCTATTGATGAAACCGCTCGACGTCGTCAAATTCAGATGGAATACAACGAAAAGCATGGCATTGTGCCACAAACCATCAAAAAAGAAATCCGCGACCTTATTTCTATTACGAAAGGAAGTGACAGCGAGATTGCAGAAGAGGGACTTGATTACACTACGATGACACCAGTTGAACGGAAAGAAGCCATTAAGAAATTACAAAAACAAATGCAAGAAGCAGCAGAAATGCTTGATTTTGAACTGGCAGCAGAAATTCGTGACTTGCTTCTAGATTTGAAGAGTCAATCATAGTTTGTGTGACAAGTAAGTAACAATATTTTGCGAATAGATGACATTTTAAGTTAGCTTTAAGTAATGTCGAGTAAATTAAGTCCTATGAAATATTAGGACTTTTTTAGTGGGTTCTAATCAAATAAAATAAATGGCTCATTTTTTTATAATTCGATAACATTTTTAATAGTCTTAGATTTAACTTGCTCATAAAGTTAAAATAGGGTAAAATTTTGTATGAATTATTAAAAAAAACGACTGGAATAGGTAGAAAATGAACGAAAAACGAAAAATATTGATGTTATTTATTGGTAAAACAGTTTTGTTCTATCTCATTTTTATTCTATTAATCTACATCTTTGATTATCTTGGACATGGTCAAAGTGCCTTTATTTATAATGAGTTTTAAGGAGAATGTACAATGATTACAGATATGATTGAAAGAATAGAAGGGCTTGCCATAAGTCAAAAGGATTTCCCGGTTTATAACTGTTTGAGGGAAATTCACACCTATGGCCAATTGAAAGAGGATTCTGATAGTATAGCCAACTATATAGATAGTCTTAATCTTGAAGAAAAGTCACCAATATTAGTATTTGGTGCTCAATCCTATGATATGATGGCAAGTTTTGTAGCCTTAAGTAAATCTGGACATGCATTTATTCCAGTAGATGTTCATTCCGCTCCTGAAAGAATTTTAGACATTATTGAAATTGGACAACCAAGTGCTGTTATTGCTATCGAACCTTTGATTGTTGAGGTTGAAGACTTACCTATCATTAGTTTTGATGACATTGAAAAAGCTAAAGCGGCAGCCAGCCCTTATCAGATGACAACCCCAGTTAAGGGTGAAGACAACTATTATATTATCTTCACCTCTGGTACCACTGGTAAACCCAAAGGAGTTCAAATTTCCCATGATAACTTACTCAGTTTTACCAACTGGATGATTAGTGATCAAGAGTTTGCTACACCAGACCAACCACAAATGTTGGCGCAACCACCATATTCATTTGACTTATCTGTCATGTATTGGGCGCCAACTTTAGCTCTAGGGGGGACAATGTATGCTCTACCTAAGGAATTAGTCTCAGATTTCAAACAACTCTTTTCAGCTATTACAAGCCTGCCGGTTGGTATTTGGACATCGACACCTTCATTTGTTGACATGGCCATGCTAAGCGATGATTTTTGCCAAGAAAAAATGCCAAATTTAACGCATTTTTACTTTGATGGGGAAGAATTAACAGTATCAACAGCCAAGAAATTGATGGCTCGCTTTCCCGATGCAATTATCGTCAATGCTTATGGACCAACTGAAGCAACAGTAGCCCTTTCAGCAATTCGGATTACGCAAGAAATGGTTGAAAAAGGTGAACGCTTACCGATTGGTTATCCAAAACCAGATTCACCAACTTTCATTCTTGATGAAGATTTAAATGAAGTAGTTGACGGTCAGAGTGGTGAAATTATCGTTACCGGTCCAGCAGTGTCGAAAGGGTATATTAATAACCCAGAAAAAACCAAGGAAGCATTCTTTACTTTTAAAGGTCAACCAGCTTACCATACTGGAGATTTAGGTGCCTTTAATGAAAACCATGTCTTAACCTACGGTGGACGTTTAGATTTCCAAATTAAATATGGTGGTTATCGCATTGAATTGGAAGATGTTTCACAACAATTGAAACAATCACCACTGGTAGATACAGCAGTAGCTGTTCCTCGATATAATGTGGAACATAAGGTACAAAATCTTTTAGCTTATGTTGTTTTAAAAGATGGAATTCGTCAAGGATTTGAGCGAGACATTGACGTGACTAAGGCTATCAAAGAATCACTCAAAGATACGATGATGACTTATATGATGCCTTCTAAGTTCATCTATCGTGATCAGCTTCCGATGACACCAAATGGCAAAACCGACATTAAAGCTTTAATAAATGAGGTGAATAATCGATGATTGGAATGCTCAGTCAGATTCCCTATTTAGATCCCTATTCAAATCCTAGCTATTTTATTTATTTAATTATTGCCCTTTTACCAGTCATCCTTGGACTCTTTTATCAAAAAAGGTTTCACATTTATGAGTTGATAGTGACTTTAGTTTTTGTCGCCATGATGTTTGGTCAAGGTCACACCGACCAACTAAAAGCCTTTTTACTTTATATTATTTGGCAAACCTGTTCGATCTTCTTCTATAAATGGTACCGACAAAAATATGATAATTTTTTCGTTTTCGCCTTAACTCTTATTTTAGTTATTGCACCATTGTTTATCGTAAAAATCAGTCCTATCAACCCAGTTCATCCAAACCAATCACTCTTCTCATTTTTAGGGATTTCTTATTTAACTTTTAAGACAATAGGAATGGTTATGGAAATGCGAGATGGTCTTTTGAAAGATTTTAGTCTCTTTACCTTCTTAAGGTTTATGCTCTTCTTACCAACTTTTTCCAGTGGTCCTATTGACCGCTACAGACGCTTTCAAGAAGATTATGAGACCTTGCCTGATCGGGATAGCTACCTTGAAATGCTTAATAAAGCAATCAAGTACATCATGATTGGTTTCCTTTACAAATTTATTATTTCTTATTATCTCGGCAGTGTTTTTCTCCCAATAGTCGAAGCAAAAACAATTGCGACTGGTGGCTATTTCAATGTTTATTTGATATTAGTCATGTACCTTTATGGACTTAACCTCTTTTTTGACTTTGCAGGCTACTCCATGTTTACGATAGCTATTTCGAACCTACTAGGCATTAAAACTCCAGAAAATTTCCATTTACCTTTCTTGGCACCAAACCTAAAAGAATTTTGGAATAGATGGCATATGACCTTATCTTTCTGGTTTAGAGATTTTGTCTTTATGCGTTTAGTCCATTTTCTCATTAAGCATAAAGTTTTTAAAAACCGCAATGTGACTTCAGGATTTGCTTATTTGGTAAATATGACCATTATGGGATTCTGGCATGGCATCACATGGTATTATATTGCTTATGGCATTTTTCATGGGTTGGGCCTAATTTTGACAGATGCTTGGATTAGACGGAAGAAAACCATCAATTGCCAAAGAAAGCAAAGAGGCCTAGCTCCCCTATTTACCAGTAAAACCTATCATTATGTCTCGATTGTATTCACATTCCATGTCGTAATGGTCTCATTACTATTATTCTCAGGATTCTTGGACCATTTTTGGATCCATCCTACTCATTTCTAAAGAAGGAAAATTATCATGACTATTGAAGAAAAAATTATTGACGCTTTTGACCGCCTATTTATGGAAGATGTTTCCGATATGTTGGACGAGGATTTGTTTGATGCTGGCGTGCTAGACAGTCTTGGAACTGTTGAATTAATCGTTGAATTGGAATCACTTTTTGACATCAAGGTGCCCATATCAGAATTTGGACGGGAAGATTGGAATACTGTTACTAAAATCGTAGAAGGTGTAAAGGAACTGCAAAATGCTTAAAAAATTAGCATATGTATTAGGGCCTGTTACACTAGCCTTAATATTAGTCGCAGCAACAATTTTCGCATTTCCTAATCATTTAAAAAATGATTATCTTGCGGAAAAGAAAACAGCTGTCACTATTAGTATTGCTAGTTTTAAAAACAGTCTAATAAAAAAACAGGCACTTGAAGATTCTAAACATCGTTTTGTTCCTTTTTTTGGATCTAGTGAGTGGAGTCGGATGGATTCAATGCATCCTTCGGTCATTGCAGAAAAATATAATCGTTCGTACCGTCCTTTCTTAATTGGTAATAGGGGATCACAGTCCCTAATTCATTATTATGGTATGCAACAAATTAAAGGTAATTTAAAAAATAAAAAAGCAGTCTTTGTTATTTCGCCACAATGGTTTACACCACAAGGAACAGATAGTGGTGCCGTTCAAACCTATCTGTCAAAAACTCAAATTTTTGAATTTTTATTACATGCTAAGCAGGACAAGGAGTCACAATTTGCTGCGAAAAGAATGCTTACCATGAACCCAGGTGTCTCTAAGGCCAGACTTTTAGAAAAAGTTGCTTCTGGAAACGTTTTGTCTTCTTGGGACAAACAAGTCTTGAAGTTGCAATATCACATTGCTTTGCATGAAGAATCAATGTTTAGATTCCTAGCTACTTCGGATAATTTCGAAAATCGGATTATTCCACGAGTTAATGGCCTACCGAAAAAATTCTCCTACAATAGATTAGAAGAATTAGCAATTAAACGTGGTGAAGTTGCCACTTCCAATAATCCATTTGGCATAAAAAATTCGTTTTATAGAAAACGCATTGGTTCTAGTATCAGAAAATATAAATCAATTCAACGTAACAATGTTTATATTAATTCACCAGAATACAATGATTTCCAATTAGTCTTGTCGGAATTTGCAAAAGAGAATACTGATGTACTTTTCATCATTCCTCCTGTAAATCAACAATGGGCAAAGTATACCGGACTTAATCAAGAGAAATATTTAAGGGCAGTCTCTAAAATTAAGTATCAACTCAAATCTCAAGGTTTTGATAATATTGCAGACTTTTCTAATAATGGTGGGGAAGCCTACTTTATGGAAGATACTATTCACATTGGTTGGAATGGTTGGTTAGCAGTAGATAAAGTTGTCCAGCCCTTCTTAGAGTTTGAACACAATAGCTATAACTACAAAATAAATCCTGAATTTTATTCAGACAGATGGGCTACATTAGATTATGTGACTGGCAAAGAGTTTAAAAATCCAGTAATCAAAGTGACTCCATAAATGAAAAAAGTCCCTATAATCTCTTTTGTGGATTTACCCACTAGAGAAATTATAGAGCCAAAAAAGAAATTACATCAGTAATTTCTTTTTTTTACTATTTAACAGAACCACCTGTAATGCCTTCAACATAATATTTTTGCATAAAGATGAAGAGTAAGGTGATTGGGATAGCGATGAGAATTGAACCTGCTGTAAATGCTCGGAACCATTCGTTAATGGTATCTGGCTGAAGCATTGAGAATAGGCCGATAGCTACCGTATATTTGCTTGTGGCGTCACCTAGAATAACTTGGGCAAAGATAAAGTCAATCCAAGGTCCCATAAAGGCAAGAAGAGCAGTGTAGACAATGATTGGTTTTGACAATGGTAGGGTAATCTTGAAGAAGATATCCATACGAGTTGCGCCATCAATCATAGCTGATTCATCAAGTGAATATGGGATGGTATCAAAGAATCCTTTAGCAATGTAGAAACCAAGCGCAGCACCTGCTGAGTAGACCAAAACTAATGCTGTTAGCGTCTGAGTTAAGCCAATTGCTTTAAGAATATAATAGATGGCAATCATACTCATGAAACCTGGGAACATATTCAAGACTAAAGCTAATTTTAAAAATCCGTTACGATGCTTAAATTTGATCCGGCTGAGTGAGTAAGCCATGGCTACGGTGATAAAAGTTGAGATGATGCATGTTGCTGTTGCAACAATGAAAGTGTTTAAGAACCAACGTCCGAATGGGAAGGACTCATTGGTAAATAACATAATGTAGTTTTTGAGGGTGAAGGTTTTTGGCATGAAGTAATTAACATAGGCTGTTCCTTCACCACGAAAACTTGTAAGGACTACCCAGATAATTGGGAAGAGCCAAATGATGGCTAAAACTGTAAGGGTTGTATAAACTAATCCAAGTTGGAAGCGACGTTTATTTTTCATTATTTAGCAGTTCCTTCCTTGTATGATGCGGTACGTGTATAGGCCAGTAAGCTGAAAATTGCAGAAACTGCGAAAATTAAGATTCCAATTACGGAAGCTAAATTATAGTCGGCAGCCGTTACTGTTAATTTATAGAGCCAAGTAACAAGCAAATCAGTTGTACCTGCTTGGTAATATTCAGAGTTTGTCGGTCCTCCACCAGTGAGGAGGTAGATAACGTTAAAGTTATTGATATTACCAATAAACTGTTGAATCAAATTTGGTGTCATGATCAAAAGAATCTGTGGGAAAGTGATAGAACGGAAAATTTGGAATTTACTTGCACCGTCGATTTCCGCTGCTTCAATTTGTTCACTTGGTAAATTCATGATAATACCAGTAGCAACTAGCATAGTAAAAGGAATACCAATCCACATATTGACAAATATGATTGAGAATTTCGCCCAGATTGGATCTGAAAGGAATGGAAGTGCGTGTTTGATAATGCCTAGTTTGTATAGAAGAGCATTGACGGGTCCTTCATCATTAAGCAAGTTACGCATGATAAGAAGTGAGATGAATTGTGGAACAGCAATGGTAATAACAAAAATTGTTCGCCACATTTTTTTCAATTTCAAACCTTTTGTATTGATTAGTAATGCAAGAACAATACCGAAGAAAAAGTTTGTTACTGTGGCAAAGACTGCCCAAATCAAGGTCCAAGAGAAGACAGGGAAGAATGTACCAGCCATCCGTCCAGTCAAAATACTACCAAAGTTTGTTAAGCCAACCCAATCAAAGAGTGATTTTGGCGGTAAATGATTATGGTCAAAGTTTGTGAAGGCCAAACAAATCATGTAAATAAGTGGCAAGATAGTGAAGAGTAAAATACCAATTAATGGAATAGCCATCAAGGTCATATGGAAACGACCATTTGCTAAGGTCATGAAATCATCTTTAAAAGTTGGGATTTTTTCACCTTGGCTTTTTAGCATGTAGAGATTGTGGGCACTCATAAGGTTGCACCAATAAATATATGCAAAAACTAAACAGAAAATAATAGCGGCTAAACCAAAAATAAGCATGAGCATTGAATTATCGCCAGCGACTGCAACTTGCATTTTAATGCCATCGATGTTTTTGGTTACCATACCTTGTGTTTGTGTACCTAAGGTAATAAGACCTGAAAAGGCTGGGATAATTTGGCTAATAAAGGCGATTAGGAAAACAACCTCAGTGATTAGAAATAAAAGTCCCTTGATAATTTGTTTATTTGCAAGGTTAGCAAACCCCATAATCAATGCGGAAAGTTTAATATCTATTCCACCTTTTTTAAATGCTTCAGAAAGGCTAACTTGCCTTGCCAAATTTTTTTCAGTCATAAAAAATTTCTCCTTTTAGGACAGTTTACCAGAAAAAATGTCCTGGTAGCTAAAATGTTACTTAAATTTTTAAGAACATTTAAAAATTTAAGTAGCATATAGCTTTCTATTGAAAAAAACAAGTAGGAGTGGTCTAAATCTCTATGTTAATGGAGACTTAGATCCACTCCCTATCGGAGAAGATAACAGAGTAATCTAATAGTTAGCAACTCCAAACTTGTTCAATGTCATTAATGATTATTTAGTTGCTGCAATATCTTTGTCAAATTGTTGTAATTTAGCTAAGAAATCGCCTTCTTTAATTTTACCGTTGAAGGCATCGCTAAGGATAGCTGCACTTTCAGTCCAGAAAGTACCCATTTGGCTAAGTTTTGGCATTACAACAGTGTAATCTGATGAAGATCCCATTGTGATAACAGTTTTAGCAAGTTCGTTTGATTGAACTTCTTTAGAAGATTGAACTGTTTTGTTTGAAGGAACGATGTTACGAGTTTTGAATTGGTTTTCTTGGCTTTCTGCATTTGTTAAGTATGAAGCAAGTTTGTAGCTTGCAGCAATACGTTTAGCATCACCTTTAGCTGGTGCTTGGTTAACAGCATAAAGTTTAACACCTAAGAAAGCTTTTTGTTGAACTTCTTGACCACCGATAGTCACTTTTGGATAAGCAGCTACAGCAAGTTTATCTTTACCAATAGCATCTTGAGCAGCAGCATAATCCCAAGGTCCTGATTCAAATGCAGCAACTGAACCGTCGCCAAATTTAGACATACCGTTGTTAGCATCTAAGCTTACGAAACCTTTGTTATTTTTTTGGTCTGCAATCCATTTAAGAACAGCTGCACCTTTTTCATTGCCCCAGTTTGTACCTTTAACATCTTCACCGTTAGCACCAAATAATGTGTTACCAACAGACATGAATAAAGGACCAGTAGCATAAGCGTTAGCTTGTTTGAAGTTACCACCGAAAGTAGCTTTTGATGTAATTGTTTCGTATGATTTAACATCTTCAGCACTTAATTTTTCTTTATTGTAGAAAAGAACTTGTGATTCAATACCAAATGGGAATCCGTAAGTTTTACCTTTGTATTGTGCACCAGCGATAGCTTGGTCAGTATCGTTTTTAGCGATATCTTCAGTGTATTTAGCAGGAACTTCTTGAATAGTACCTGATTCTACTAATTGACCTAATTGGTCATGAGGAAGTGAGAAGACATCAGCAGCAGTACTTGCATCTTTTTTGATTTTTTCTTGTGCTTTTGGATCTTCAGATTCAACAACTTTTACTTTGTAGCCAGAATCTTTTTCGAATTTTGCAACTGTATCTGCGTATGATTTTTTAGATCCAGTTGGGACCCATAATTTAATTGTTTTTGAGTCTGATGAAGCAGATTCACTTTTAGCGTTTGAACCTTGTGAACATCCAACTAGAAGAGTACTAGCAAGTGTAAGACTTGCTCCGCTGACGATAACTTTTTGCCATGATTTCATAGCTATTTCCTCCTAAGAAATATTTTATATCTCTATTATGCAACCGTTTGCAGATTATGTCAATAGTTTTTTGAAAAATATTTTAAAAAATCTTAATAATTGTCTTTAGAAGTCTTTAAAGACTGTTTGATTTTTCACTATATAATTGTATAATGGTTTAAACATATGAATTTAATTCATATCAAGACAATCACATGGACGAGGTTCTAAATGGTAACAATTAAAGATGTTGCGCAAAAGGCTGGTGTCAATCCTTCAACAGTTAGTCGCGTATTAAAAGATAATAAATCCATTTCGGAAAAAACAAAAGACAAAGTACGCAAGGCTATGCAGGAATTAGGCTATGTACCAAATGTGGCGGCTCAAATTTTGGCCAGTGGACTAACTCACAATATTGGTTTGGTTTTTCCACCAATTACATTTAGCGACCGTTTATCTGAGCCTTTTTTCATGCAAATTCTATCTACAATTACAAATGAAGCCAAAAAATATCATTTTACCATATCCATAGCAACAGGTATGTCAGTTGAAGCATTGGAAGAACAAGTAAAATTGATGCATTTGCAAAAACGTGTCGATGGTTTTATTATCTTATATAGTGAACTCAATGATCCCGTTAAAAAATATTTAATGGCCAATAATATTCCTTTTGTAATTGTCGGAGCCCCTGAAGGGGATGAAAATAGTATTACCTATATTGATAATGACAACCAATTGATGGCAAAGACAGCAGTCAATTACTTACATGAAAATGGCCACGAGAAAATCCTTTTTATAACGGATGATTTAGAGTCTGAAGTTGCATCAGAACGTTATATTGGCTATTTAAAAGGTTGTATTCGTTTGAAGTTAGAATCAAAACCCATGGTCTTGTTCGATCGTAGTGATGCCTTAAATGTTGAAGAATTAGTTCAAACCATTTTTGACTTTAAAGCGACAGCTCTAATTGTTATCGGTGACGTTCTTACTGTTCGCATGGTTCAACTTTTATCTTTTTATGGTTTAAAAGTTCCTGATGATATTTCATTGATTACTTTTAATAATTCTACTTATTGTAAATTAGTACATCCTTACTTAACGACTTTTGATATTAATGTAGAGAATTTGGGAGTTACTTCTTTTAAACAATTAATGGAAATTATCAATGCTAAAGGCAGCGGTTTAAGTCAAAAAATTCTGGTTCCCTTTACCCTAAAAAAACGTGAAAGTGTCCGTAATTTAACAAAAAGTAAAAACAGTATTTAAAAAAATATTGTTTTTTCTTGTTGACTTACGCAAACGGTTGCGTTATAATTTCATCATAGTCACTATTATGAGAGGTATTCGTATGGAAAAACGTGCAAGTGGAGTTCTAATGCATATTAGTTCTCTACCAGGAGAATTTGGAATTGGAACCTTTGGCAAATCTGCTTATGACTTTGTCGATTTTTTGAAAGAAACAAAACAAACTTTTTGGCAAATTTTGCCACTATCAACGACTAGTTTCGGTGATTCACCTTATCAATCTTTTTCAGCAATTGCAGGTAATACGCATTTTATCGATTTTACTTTATTAGTAAGAGCAGGCTACCTAAAAGTATCTGATTTTGCAGGTGTTGATTTTGGAACTGACCCTGAAGCCGTTGATTATGCAAAAATTTTCCATGCTAGACGTCCTATTTTGGAAACAGCAGTAGCTAATTTTCTAGCGTCAGCCGAGGGACCAGAAGCTTTATCAGTTTTTGAACAATCTGCGACATGGGTTACTGACTTTGCTGAATTTATGGCTATAAAAGAGCACTTTGGAAACAGAGCTTTACAAGAATGGTCAGATGTGGCCATCATTAAACGTGAAGAAGCAGCTTTAGCTAAATATCGTTCAGAGCTTAAAGATGTCATTAATTACCATAAAGTTTGTCAATATTTCTTCTTCCAACAATGGTTTGAATTGAAGACCTATGCTAACGATAATGGTATTGAAATTATTGGTGATATGCCTATCTACATTTCAGCTGATAGTGTTGAAGTCTGGACAATGCCTGAATTATTCAAGGTTGATCAAGACAAGAAACCTATGTATATCGCTGGTGTTCCTGCTGATGGCTTTAGTGAAGACGGCCAACTTTGGGGTAATCCGATTTACGATTGGAATAACCATTTGTCTACAGACTTTGCATGGTGGATTTTCCGTATCCAAGAAAGTTGCAAAATGTACGACCACGTTCGTATCGACCACTTTAAAGGCTTTTCTGACTTTTGGGAAATCCCTGGCGGTGATAAGACAGCTAAGAATGGACATTGGGCTTCAGCGCCTGGCTTTGAACTCTTTACAGCAGTCAAAGAGGCCTTGGGTGACCTGCCAATCATAGCTGAGAACTTGGGATACATTGATGCTCGGGCAGAAAAATTATTGTCTGAGACTGGTTTCCCAGGAATGAAAATTTTAGAATTTGGTCTTTATGACGAAACGAGCAAAAGTTTCGACTTACCACATAATTATAGTGCCAATAATATTGCATACACTGGAACACATGATAATGAAGTGATTAATGGATGGTATGAAAACTTAACGGTTAAACAAGCTCGTTTTGTTAAAGAATACCTTGGACAAGCAGATCACGAACCAATTAATAAAGCCATGTTACGAACAATTTTTGCATCTGTTTGTGACTATTCTATTCTCTGTATGCAAGATTTATTGGATAAACCTGCAGATAGTCGTATGAACATGCCTAATACAGTTGGTGGCAACTGGCAATGGCGGATGCTTGCTGAAGACTTAACAGTAGAACATAAAGCTTATCTGACTCATTTAACAGAGTTATATGGTAGAGCTAGAAGCAATAATTAATTTTTTGAAAAGAGGAAAACATGTCAACATTTACAACTTACACTGAGAACCGTCTAGGGAAATCATTAGCGCAAGCGCAAAATGAAGAAATCTACTTATCATTGTTAAGTTATGTTAAAGAAGCAGCTGCTGAAAAAAGTAAAAATACTGCTAAACGTAAAGTTTACTATATTTCTGCAGAATTTCTTATTGGTAAATTATTATCAAATAACTTAATCAACTTAGGTATTTATAAAGAAGTCAAAGACGAATTAGCAGCTGCTGGCAAATCAATTGCGGAAGTAGAAGATGTTGAGTTAGAACCATCATTAGGTAATGGTGGGCTTGGACGCCTAGCTTCATGTTTTGTTGATTCCATTTCGAGTTTAGGAATTAATGGGGAAGGTGTTGGTCTTAACTACCATTGTGGTCTTTTTAAACAAGTCTTTAAAAACAATGAACAAGAAGCAGAGCCAAACTATTGGATTGAAGATGAATCTTGGTTGGTTCCAACAACTATTTCTTATGATGTTCCTTTTAAAAACTTTACTTTAAAATCACGTTTAGATCGCATTGATGTCTTAGGTTATAAACGCGATACAAAAAATTACCTCAATTTATTTGACATTGAAGGTGTTGATTATGGTCTTATCAAGGATGGTATTTCTTTTGATAAAACTGAAATCAAAAAGAACTTAACCCTCTTCCTTTACCCTGATGACTCAGATCGTAATGGTGAATTATTACGTATTTATCAACAATACTTTATGGTATCTAATGCAGCGCAATTATTGATTGAAGAAGCTATTGAACGTGGTTCAAATCTTCACGATTTAGCTGATTATGCCTATGTTCAAATTAATGATACCCATCCATCAATGGTCATCCCAGAATTAATTCGTCTTTTGACTGAAAAACATGGTTTTGATTTTGAGGAAGCTGTTTCAGTTGTTAGACAAATGGTTGGTTATACAAACCATACGATTTTGGCAGAAGCCCTTGAAAAATGGCCATTAGACTACTTGAATGAAGTTGTTCCACATTTAGTTGTTATTATTGAAAAATTACATGCTTTAGTGGCTTCAGAAGTGGCTGACAAAGCCGTTCAAATTATCGATGAATCTGGTCGCGTTCATATGGCTCATATGGATATCCACTTTGCAACAAGTGTTAATGGTGTTGCTGCCCTTCATACTGAAATTCTTAAAAACAGTGAACTTAAAGCATTCTATCAATTATACCCAGAGAAATTTAATAACAAAACAAACGGCATTACCTTCCGTCGTTGGTTAGAATTCGCTAACCAAGACTTAGCTGATTATATTAAAGAATTAATCGGTGATGACTACTTAACAGATGCTGCTAAACTTGAAAAATTATTAGCCTTTGCTGATAATAAAGAAGTGCATTCGAAATTGGCTGAGATTAAATATAACAATAAATTAGCCTTGAAACGTTACCTTAAAGATAACAAGGGAATCGAACTTGATGAGAACTCAATCGTTGACACTCAAATCAAACGATTCCATGAGTACAAGCGTCAGCAAATGAATGCCCTATATGTTATTCATAAGTACTTGGACATCAAAAAAGGAAACTTACCAAAACGTAAAATTACAGTAATTTTTGGTGGTAAAGCAGCTCCAGCCTACATTATTGCTCAAGATATTATTCATTTAATTCTTTGCTTATCTGAACTCATTAACAATGATCCAGAAGTAAGCCCATATTTAAATGTTCATTTAGTCGAAAACTATAATGTAACAGTTGCAGAACACTTAATTCCAGCCACTGATATTTCTGAACAAATTTCACTTGCTTCTAAAGAAGCATCTGGAACAGGCAATATGAAATTCATGCTCAATGGTGCTTTAACACTTGGTACTATGGATGGTGCCAATGTTGAGATTGCAGAATTAGCAGGAATGGATAACATTTATACCTTTGGTAAAGATTCAGATACCATTATCAATCTTTATGCTGATGGTGGCTATGTGGCTAAACATTATTATGATATTCATCCAGACATCAAAGCAGCTGTTAACTTTATCATCAGTCCAGAAATGTTAGACTTAGGTAATGTTGCACGACTTGAACGTCTTTACAAAGAATTAATTAATAAAGACTGGTTCATGACATTGATTGATTTAGCTGAATACATTGAGGTTAAAGAAAAAATGTTTGCTGATTATGAAGATCAAGACTTGTGGATGACAAAAGTTGTTAACAATATTGCTAAAGCTGGATTCTTCTCTTCAGACCGGACCATTGAACAGTACAACCAAGAAATCTGGCATTCAAACTAATCTTCTAAAAATACATTCAAGCTAAATTCCAAAAACAAAATCATTACAACAAAGCTCCTAAACAAAAAAGCATTCAGTTCATTTGAACTGAATGCTTTTATTATCTTAAGTATTATTATGAAATCAACAAATGATGAATTTTGATTTCTTGATCGGCATAGTTTTCCTTTAAATCATTGACGACTTCTTGGTATAAGTCTTTAATGGCTTGTCTTTTCTCTGGGTATTCATGGCCAATGTAGTGGAACTGGCACTCAATCGTTAAGAAGAGCTCGTGGAAAAGGGTGTTTAACTTTTCCAATTTTTCCAGGAGTGCTTTATCATTCTGAATAAACTCAGGAATCTCATTATCTTCCCCAAGTTGTGCATCAACCACTGTAAGAGGGTAAGTACCATATTCAAGACATAGTTCGTAAGACATTTTTTTCTCCTTTATCGTCAATAAGATTGTTACCACTTTCATTCTTTCATATTTAAGACTTTCAGTCAATTATTTGGTATTTTGTGATTTTTTGAGCAAGCTAATTGATTGCGTTGCTTTCTTAAGAGACGGTATAATAATATGTAAAACTTTTGATAACATAGGAGATATCATGTCAGAAAAAATTAGAGTTCTTCTCTACTATAAATATGTGGCTATTGAAAATGCCCAAGAATATGCAGCAGAACATTTAGCATTTTGTAAATCAATTGGTCTTAAAGGCCGTATTTTAATCGCCGACGAAGGTATTAATGGTACTGTTTCTGGTGATTATGAAACAACACAAAAATATATGGATTGGGTTCATAGTGATGAACGCTTTGCTGACCTTTGGTTCAAAATGGACGAAGAAGATGAGCAAGCTTTCAAAAAAATGTTTGTCCGTTATAAAAAAGAAATCGTTCACCTTGGTTTAGAGGATAATGATTTTGATAACGATATTAATCCATTAGAAGTAACTGGTGAGTACCTTAACCCTAAACAATTTAAGGAAGCCCTTTTAGATGAGGACACGGTAGTCCTTGATACGCGTAATGACTATGAATATGATTTAGGTCATTTCCGTGGTGCGATTCGCCCAGATATCCGTAATTTCCGTGACCTACCTCAATGGGTTCGTGATAACAAAGAAAAATTCATGGAAAAACGTGTCGTAGTTTACTGTACTGGTGGCGTTCGTTGTGAAAAATTCTCAGGTTGGATGGTCCGTGAAGGCTTTAAAGATGTTGGCCAATTACACGGTGGGATTGCCACTTACGGTAAAGACCCAGAGGTTCAAGGCGAACTTTGGGATGGTGCTATGTATGTCTTTGACGAACGTATTGCTGTGCCAATTAACCATGTAGACCCAACAGTAGTAGCCAAAGATTACTTCGATGGTCAACCTTGTGAACGTTACGTTAATTGTGCTAATCCATTCTGTAACAAGCAAATCTTTGCTTCTGAGGAGAATGAGGCTAAATATGTTCGTGGTTGCTCGCCAGAATGTCGCGCCCACGAACGCAATCGCTATGTTGCTGAGCACGGGCTAAGCCGCCAAGAATGGGCTAGTCGCTTAGAAGGAATTGGTGAAACATTGCCAACATTAGAAACTGTATAATTTTGAAAAAAGGATTCCAAGTGGAGTCCTTTTTTTCCTTGTATTATGCTATAATATAGGCTTGTAAGGAGTAATAATGATGCAAAAACAGCTAACTCGATTAGCTATTCCTAAAATGGATTGTGCTAGTGAGGAACAAATGGTCCGCATGGCTCTTGGATCATTCGAGACCATTGAATCGATTCAGATTGACCTAGACAAGAGAGAAGCAGAGCTGATTCACCAAGAAAGCGAACAGGCTATTTTACAAGCTTTAATACCACTTAAACTTGGAACGCAACTGCTATTCACCAAAGCCTTAGAAGAAGGACAAGGGCTTCAAGAAGAATCAGGTTTGGACCGCCGGATTTTATGGCAGGTCTTAGCCATTAATGCTGGTTTTTTCGTGATTGAAGAAGTAGCTTCCCTACTTTTCCAATCTTTGGGCATCGCAGCTGATGGTTTAGATATGCTGGCTGATAGTTTGGTCTATGCTATGGCTTTATACGCTGTCGGATCTAGTCTGGCCAGACAAAAGATGGTTTCAAGTCTTGCTGGTTATTTCCAACTCTTTTTAGCCCTCATTGGTTTTATCAATGTTTTTATAAGGGTGACTCAGCCCCATTATCTCCCTAATGTGACCGGTATGTTTTTGGTTTCGCTTATGGCTTTGCTGGCCAATAGTTTGGCCTATTTTTTAATTGCCAAGTCCAAAAATCAAGGTCTCCATATGAAAGCTAGTAAAATCTTTACTTCCAATGACATTCTGATCAATTTAGGACTGATGTTGACCAGTCTTTTGGTAGCAATCTTCCAATCGCCAATTCCGGATTTAATCATAGGTTTCGCCATTTTCGTTTTGGTCGTCAGAGGAGCTTTCAAAATAATCTCATTATCCCGTTAGAAAAAGTGACAATATGCGACATTTTCATCAACCACCCTTAGTCCTATCAGGCTTAATCTTAGGCATGACTGCCTTAGGCAACTTACTAGGAAACTTTAGCCAAAGTTTGAGGATTCTCTTTCAAATCCCAGCAGCGATTCTTTACCTTTATTTAATATTTTCAATTATTAAAGAACCTAAAAGAGCACTAGAGGAACTCAGGTCTCCCTTAATAGCCTCAGTTTTTCCAACATTTTTTATGACAGGGCTATTATTTTCATCATTAATCATCAAAATCGGCAATTTTAGCTTAGGACACAGTCTTTGGTGCCTATTCCTAGTTGGCAATATCAGCCTGATGCTTTACTATATTTGGACCTTTGTCATTCATTTTAAATGGTCCAGTGTCTTCCCCTCTTGGTCTGTTTTGTTTGTGGGAATAGCAATGGCAGCCTTAACAGCTCCATTCAGCCAACATTTTAGACTAGGACAAGTTATTTTTTGGCTAGGTCTCCTTCTAACTTTTTTAGTACTGCCTTTTATGACTTACAAAACCTATAAAATTGGTTTAGAAGGGGCGACAAAACCAAATATTTCTACTTTTTGTGCCCCTTTGTCCTTGCTTGCAGCGGCCTATCTGGCAACATTTCCGCAGCCAGATAACGGAATGGTCATCTTTTTATTGATTTCCTCACAAGTGGTTTACTTTTTTGTCTTGGCCCAATTGCCAGTCTTAATAAAGAGAGCCTTTAATCCAGGTTTTGCAGCCTTTACGTTCCCTTTTGTTATTAGTGCTACAGCTTGTCGGGCTTCACTGATTTACTTAGGTCGAGAACAAAAGTTTCACATCGTTATTTTGACTGAAATACTTATTGCCACTGCCCTAGTGACTTATGTTTTTATCAATTATCTGATTTTTTTAGCAAAGAAAAAGGTTCAAGGATAAGTCCTTGAACCTTTTTACTTTTAGCGAGCTACGCGACGTCGAGCTGCTTTTTTACGATTTTCTTCGATAAATGCTTCTTTTTCTTCTTCTGGGTCGATGATTGTTTTCTTAACTGCGAAAACAGCACCAGCAACAGTAGCTGCAGTTGCAACAACACCAGTTGCTAAACCTTTAGCAAATAGATATTTCTTTGACATAACTTTTCTCCGTTTCTATAACAAGTGACTCTAGTTCACCCTGCTCTTATGTTATAATATATGGTAACTAAATTTACAATAATAATCAAGAAAAAGATGTTTTTTGAAAGATGAAGAAGAAAAGAAAAGTCATGATAAAAAAAGACAAGATAGTAGTTATTGTCGGTCCAACCGCTGTTGGTAAGACAGACTTAGGTATTCGCTTAGGCCAGGCCTTCAATGGCGAAATCATTTCTGGAGATAGTCAGCAAGTTTATCGTCAGTTAGACATTGGAACTGCTAAAGCGACAAAGGAAGAACAAGCAGCAGCCCCCCACCACTTAATCGATATCCGTGAGGTTACTGAAAATTATTCAGCCTTTGATTTTGTGACCGACGCTAATCAAGCTATCCAGGAAATTCTAGCAAAGGGTAAACTTCCCATTTTGGTCGGTGGCACCGGCCTCTACTTGCAAAGTTTGCTTGAGGGCTATCATCTTGGCGGTCAGCTTGATCAAGAAGCCTTACTCACTTATCGGGCAGAGTTGGAAAGTTTAGAGACAGAAGACTTATATAAGATGATTGCTGATAAACAAATTGAGATACCAGAACTTAACCGTCGTAGGGCAATCAGAGCCTTAGAGTTAGATCGATTTGGGAAAGATTTAAGCAATCAGGACTTTCCTTATGACTATTTGTTGATTGGCTTAAATGATGACCGTCAGGTCATTTATGACCGTATCAATCAACGAGTCGACCGGATGATGGAAGAAGGTTTATTGGATGAGGCTAAGTGGCTTTATGATAATTATCCTAATGTTCAAGCAGCAAGAGCAATCGGCTATAAAGAACTCTTTCCATATTTCAAAGGTGAAGCAAGTTTGGAAGAAGCAAGTGACCAATTGAAGCAAAATAGTCGTCGCTTTGCCAAACGCCAATTAACTTGGTTTAGAAATCGCATGGCCGTTCCATTTTACCCCATCACGGCAGATAACTATCCCCAAGCCGTTATGGAAGAAGTGACAAGGTTTTTAGCAGATAAGTAGCCTCAAAAAGGGAGTCCTATTCTTTAGAAAGATGGGTTTTTATGGTATAATAGAGGTTACGGAATTCGGAGGAAAAGCTATGGCAATGACAGAAACAAAGACGGAACAAGAACGGGTGATCCTGTTAGGCGTTGCCTTGCAGACCAGCGAGAATTTTGACATGTCGATGGAAGAACTAGCGAGTTTAGCAAAAACAGCTGGGGCTATGGTCATCGATTCATATGTACAAAAACGTGATAAATATGATAGTAAAACCTTTATTGGATCTGGTAAATTAGAAGAAATAAAAGCCATCATTGATGCTGAAGAAATTGATACGGTGGTGGTCAATAATCGACTGACCCCTAGACAGAATTCTAACTTAGAAACTGCTTTAGAGGTAAAAGTCATTGACCGGATGCAGTTGATTTTGGATATTTTTGCCATGCGTGCACGGAGTCATGAGGGAAAGTTACAAGTTCATTTAGCTCAACTCAAATACATGTTACCACGTTTGGTTGGCCAAGGGATTATGCTTAGTCGTCAAGCTGGTGGGATTGGTAGTCGTGGTCCTGGTGAGAGTCAGTTGGAATTAAACCGGAGGTCAATTCGTCATCAAATTTCGGATATTGAACGCCAACTAGCTGTAGTGGAGAAAAATCGTCAAACCATTAGGGATCGTCGTATTCAGTCAGAAACCTTTAAAATTGGTTTGATTGGTTATACCAACGCTGGTAAGTCTACCATCATGAATGTCTTAACTGATGATGGTCAATATGAAGCTAATGAACTTTTTGCGACACTTGATGCAACGACCAAACAGATTTATTTGCAAAATCAATTTAAGGCGACCTTAACCGATACGGTTGGTTTTATTCAGGATTTACCAACCGAGTTAGTGGCGGCCTTTAAATCAACCTTAGAAGAAAGTCGTCATGTTGACTTGCTACTGCATGTTATTGATGCCAGTGACCCCAATCATTCTGAACAAGAAAAAGTGGTCCTCGATATTTTGAAGGATTTAGAGATGCTAGACATCCCTCGTTTAGCTATCTACAATAAAATGGATCAAGCCACTAGCTTAACTGCAACAGCTTTTCCCAACGTCAGACTATCGGCCAAAAATCCTGAAAGCCGTAGTCTTTTGAGACGCATCATTATTGATCATATTCGGGATTTATACCTGCCTTTCTCAATAAAAGTTCATCAGGATAAGGCTTATAAACTTTATGATTTAAATAAAGTGGCACTATTGGATGCTTACAGTTTTGAAGATGAAGTGGAAGAAATTTCGGGTTATATTTCCCCTAAACAAAAATGGAGATTAGAAGAATTATATGACTGATTATCTTGCTCTAGCAACAAATCATGGTGGCTACACCACACTTGATTTAAATTATCTGAAAGAAAGTTTGCAAGGGTTAAGTCATGAGCAGAAGATGGCCTTTATCACACCGCCACCAAGTGTTATTAATGCTTACTTTGCAGAAATTTATCAAAAGCAATCTCCACAAGCAGCTTGTGACTACTATTTTGACTTGTGTAAGGCCCTTGATTTATTTCAAAAGCAACCAACATTTACTGAGCAGAAGCCATTTGTCCGTTTAAATTTATCTGGTAAGGCCTATGGTTTCACATATCAAGATCATCAGGAAATTGCTATTGTTTTTGCTGAAGAAGAAGTGAAAGCTGGAGAAGGACTTTTCTTTGAACTGGCCCAAATTTTCCCCAACTATCTGATTTATCAGGAAGAGGGAATGGTCAAAATGGGCAAGAAAGACTTTAACTTAGACAACCCTCAGGCCATTGAACTTGAAGGTGCTTTACTGACTAAGGCCTTCCAATCAGGTCAGATTGTTCTTTTATCAGGTTACAATGCTGACGAAGTCTTTAATCTTAGTCAGTCCTTCTCAGGGCAAAAATACTATGGCTTCCAACAGCGAGAATGCCAAGTTTACATTATCGAAGAGAAAGTATAGGATATATGGAATTACAATTTTTAGGGACGGGCGCGGGCCAACCAGCCAAACAGCGTAATGTTTCCAGTTTAGTATTAAAGCTTCTAGATGAAATTAATGAGGTTTGGATGTTTGATTGTGGTGAAGGTACCCAAAGACAAATTTTAGAAACAACCATCAAACCTCGCAAAATTCAGAAAATTTTTATTACCCATCTTCATGGCGACCATATTTTTGGTCTCCCTGGTTTCTTATCAAGTCGCGCCTTCCAAGCCAGTGAAGAACAAACGGATATTGAGATTTACGGGCCAGTTGGCATTAAAAACTTTGTTCAAGGGAGTTTAGCTGTTTCTGGTAGTCGCTTGCCTTATAAGATTTCATACCATGAATTTTCAGAAAAGAACTTGGGCAAGATTTTGGAAACTGATAAGTTTATCGTCTATGCGGAAAAGCTGGCGCATACAGTTTTTTGTATGGGTTATCGGGTTGTCCAAAAAGACCTAGAAGGTACTTTAGACGCTGAAGCTTTAAAAGCAGCAGGTCTTCCTTTCGGTCCCCTATTTGGGAAAATTAAGAATGGACAAGACGTGACCTTGGAAGATGGTAGTGTTCTTTTTGCCAAAGACTTTATTTCAGCACCTAAAAAGGGTAAAGTCATTACGATTCTTGGTGATACACGAAAAACGGATGCCAGCATTACTCTAGCCAAGGATGCGGATGTCTTAGTCCATGAGTCAACTTATGGCAAAGGTGATGACCGAATCGCTAAAAATCATGGTCACTCAACGAATATGCAAGCGGCGGAAATTGCTAAGGCAGCTGGCGTTAAACGCTTATTATTGAACCATGTTTCAGCCCGCTTTTTAGGGCGTGATTGTCGCCAAATGGAAATAGACGCAGCTCAAGTATTTGGGGCTGTCAAAATGGTTAAAGACTTTGAGGAAGTGACGATTTAATGACTGAAAAAATCATTGTCATAACGGGTGCATCTGGTGGTTTAGCCCAAGCCATGGTTAAACACATAAAAGAATCAGATTTTCTTATCTTGCTTGGTCGTAATAAGGCACAACTCGAAGAAATCTATGGTAATCGTAAGCAAAAGAAATGTATTCAAATTGATATTACGAATGCTGATGCTATTGAACATTTAGTGGCAGAACTTTATTTAGAATTTGGACACATTGATATTCTAATTAACAATGCTGGCTTTGGTGCCTTTAAGGCCTTTGATGACTATGATCATCAGGATGTTGAAAGGATGTTTAAAGTTAATACCTTTGCTTCCATGGATTTTTGTCGCTTGATTGGTGCTAGAATGGCTGCGCATGGTAAGGGTCATATTATTAATATTGTTTCAATGGCTGGTTTAGTTGCTTCTAGCAAATCCAGTTTATATGCGGCCAGCAAATTTGCCATGATTGGCTATTCTAATGCTTTACGTTTAGAATTAGCAGAAAAAGGTGTTATTGTTACTAGCATCAATCCTGGTCCCATTAAAACAGCTTTCTTCAAAGAGGCTGACCCAACAGGAACTTATTTGGAAAAAGTATCAGCTTTTGCCTTGGAACCAGACCAAGTAGCTAAAAAAGTGGTAGCAGTTTTTGGTAAGCAAAAAAGGGAGATTAATCTGCCTTGGACCTTATCTCTAACTCATCTTTTTTATACCCTCTGCCCAGGTTTATCCGATTATCTTGCAAGAAAGGTTTTTAATTATAAATGATTAAAGCTAATTATCAATGGGAGATCAAACAAGAAGAGCCAGATACTGGCTTTTTTAAGCTTGCTAAAGCTCAAGGCTTATCTAAACAGTCAGCTCAACTCCTTTTTCAACGTGGCATTCGAAGTGAGGAAGAAATGCTGGCCTTTTTGAATGCAGATTTATCAGCCTTACATGATCCCTATCTTTTACATGATATGGAAAAAGCAGTTCCGAGAATTAGACAAGCCATTGAAAATGCCGAAAACATCCTCATTTATGGGGATTATGATGCTGATGGCATGACGTCAGCTTCTATCATGAAGGAAACGTTAGAAATGATGGGAGCAGAGGTGCGGGTATATCTACCCAATCGCTTTACCGATGGTTATGGCCCAAATCTCAGCGTTTATAAATATTTTATTGAGCAGGAAGCTATCACTTTAATTATTACTGTTGACAATGGAGTTTCTGGTCATGAGGCTATTGCTTTCGCGCAAGCCAAGGGTGTTGATGTTATCGTTACCGACCACCATGGTCTGCCGGACACCCTGCCAGAAGCTTTTGCCATTATCCATCCAGAACATCCAGGAGCTGACTATCCTTTTAAAAAGTTGGCTGGTTGTGGGGTTGCTTTTAAGCTAGCGACTGCCCTTTTAGAATCAGTTCCGACGGAATTTTTAGATTTAGTAGCTATTGGAACTGTGGCTGATATGGTAAGTTTACGCGATGAAAATCGGATTTTTGTCAAGAATGGGCTGCAAATTCTCCGATCCAGTGAAAGGGTTGGTTTGCAAGAATTGATGGCTCTTTCCAAGGTTGATTTTGATCAGTTTGACGAAGATGTCATCGGTTTTAAAATTGCCCCTCAACTCAATGCACTAGGTCGTTTGGATGATCCTAATCCAGCTATTGAGCTTTTGACTGGTTTTGATGATGAGGAAGCTCAAGAAATTGCCCAGATGATTTATCAAAAAAATGAAGAACGTAAGGAATTAGTGGAATCCATTTTCCAAGAAGCTTTGCAAATGGTTGACTCAGAAAAACCAGTGCAAGTTTTGGCTAAAGCGGGTTGGCATCCTGGGGTTCTTGGCATAGTTGCCGGCCGGATAATGGAGAAAATTAGCCAAACGGTGGTTGTTTTAAATATTGACAATGGCTTTGCTAAAGGTTCGGCTCGAAGTATTGATGCGGTCGATATCTTCCAGGCCATTAATCCACATCGGGAAATTATGACGGCCTTTGGAGGTCATGCTGGTGCTGCTGGGATGACTTTACCAGTTGATAACTTGGAGGCCTTATCTCAAGTTCTCTGCGATTATATCACTGAACAGAATATTGATATCACTCAAAAAAATCACTTAAGTATTGACCAAGATTTGGATTTGCAGGATCTCTCTTTAGACCTCATAAAAAGTGTTCAGAAATTAGCACCATTCGGCATGTACAATCGAAAACCCATTTATAGAGTGACTGATTTTCAGATTAGCCAGGCCAGAACCTTGGGCGCCAATAATGTTCATCTAAAATTGAGGCTTAAAAAAGGTAATTTGGAAACCGATCTCCTGGCCTTTAATCAGGGGCATTTGGCCCTTGAATTTCAACAAGCAAAAGGCTTGGAATTAGCAGTAAGCTTATCTGTAAATGTCTGGAATGGCAATACCAGCTTGCAACTGATGTTAGTTGACGCCAGAGTAGATGGTGTCCAATTGATTGATATCCGTTCTAAAACGGCAAAAATACCAGATCAGATTTCCCTCTTTTCAGAAGATCCAAATAACCAGATTGTGGTTCTTGATAAGATTCCAGAAGAGATTCAAGCATTTAAAGAAGCCTTCTCAAAAAATGATTACCAGGCTGTTTACTTTAAAAATAGCATTGAAAAACCATATTATCTAACGGGTTATGGCAATAAGGACCAATTTGCCCGCCTCTACAAAACCATCTATCAGTTTCCGGAATTTGATATCCGCTTCAAGCTACAAGAGCTGAGCACCTATTTAAAAATTGAGAAAATTTTATTAGTGAAGATGATTCAAATTTTTGAAGAGTTAGGTTTTGTTTCCATTGAGAATGGCCTCATGACAGTTAATAAAGAGGCAGAGAAACGTGCTATTTCAGATAGCATGATTTACCAGGACCTAAAAGAATTAGTTAAGTTTCAGGAAATCATGGCTCTTGCTAAGCCAGAAGAGATTTATGCCTACTTGAAAGGTCAAGGAAACTGAGATTTTAGAGGTATTAGCTAATGGCTAATACCTTAACCCTTTCATTTACGAAAATGCGATTTCATGCTATAATAAAGCGTATTGACATCGATACAGAAAGTTAAACTAGAAAGAAAATAAAGTATTATGAACTTAACACCTTACATCGCATCTATTGAAAACTACCCTAAAGAAGGGATTACTTTCCGTGATATCTCACCTTTAATGGCTGATGGTAAAGCTTACAGCTACGCTATTAGAGAAATCTGCCAATATGCAGCCGATAAAGAGATTGACATGATTGTTGGTCCAGAAGCTCGTGGATTTATCATTGGTTGTCCAGTTGCAGTTGAGCTAGGAATTGGTTTTGCACCTGTCCGTAAACCAGGAAAATTACCACGTGAAGTTGTATCAGCTGATTATGAAAAAGAGTATGGCTTAGATACTTTAACCATGCATGCAGATGCCATCAAACCTGGTCAACGCGTCATGATTGTTGATGACTTATTAGCAACTGGCGGTACTGTTAAAGCCACTATTGAAATGGTTGAAAAACTTGGTGGTGTAGTTGCAGGTTGTGCATTCCTGATTGAATTAGATGGCTTAAATGGTCGTGAAGCATTAAAAGATATCGACTATAAAGTTCTTATGAATTTCCCAGGTTAAGCAAGAGTAATCACTAACAGAAAAGACTTACAATCAAGTCTTGATAGAGGTTTTATGACTTATTTGGATCATTACAAGTCAGGCAATTTGGTCTTACCAAGTGCCTTACTTTTTCATTATAAAGATATTTTTACCAGTACTGATGACTATTTAGTATGGCAATTTTTTTATCTACAAAACACAACTGGGCATGATAGTTTGGCTCCAAGTCAAATTGCTAATGCCTTAGGAAAAACTGTAGCTGAAATTAACCGGTCGATTTCTAACCTTAGCAATCAAGAACTTTTGGATATGAAAACCATTACGGTTGCTGATGAGATTGAAACCTTGATTGATGCCACTCCAGTCTTGCATAAATTGGATCTTTTAGTCGCAAAAGAGAATCAAAAAGACCAAAAAGCTCCAGAAAATGAGAACCGATTTAAAGCCTTGGTTTCTGATTTTGAACGGGAATTAGGTCGTTTTCTTAGTCCCTTTGAATTGGAAGACTTGGAAAAAACAATTTCGGAAGATAAGATGGACCTGGATTTGGTCCGCGAAGCTCTGAAAGAAGCTGTCTTTAATGGCAAGACTAACTGGAAATATATTCAAGCTATTCTGAGAAATTGGCGCAAAGAAGGCATCACTAATCTCTATCAAGTAGAGGAAAGAAAGCATGCGCGTGAGCAAAACAATCCTGCCAATGTCCAAGTTTCGGATGATTTTCTTTCAGCTATGAATTTATGGAGTGACTAATGAGAGTTGGACGCAAAAAATTAAAGCAAATCCTTGAAACAATTGCGGTCATGTTTCCGGAAGCCAAGGGAGAATTGGATTGGGAGCACCCATTTCAATTGCTGATTGCTGTCATTTTGTCGGCTCAAACGACTGATAAGGCCGTTAATAAAATTACCCCGCAACTTTGGCTCAAATACCCTAGGATTGAAGATTTGGCCAATGCTCAATTAAGCGATGTTGAAGATGCCTTAAGGACAATTGGTCTCTATAAAAACAAGGCTAAAAATATCATCAAAACGGCTCAAATAATTTTAAGTGATTTTGATGGACAGGTTCCTAAAACCCATGCGGAATTGGAAACTTTACCGGGCGTTGGACGTAAGACAGCAAATGTCGTCTTAGGTGAAATTTATGGCATTCCTTCCATTGCAGTAGATACCCATGTGTCGCGCGTGGCTAAACGCCTCAATATTTCAGCACCTGATGCTGATGTTACACAAATCGAAGCTGACTTGATGGCTAAAATTCCAAAAAAGGATTGGGTGATTACCCACCATCGTTTGATATTCTTCGGTCGCTACCATTGCTTGGCTAAGAATCCTAAATGTGCTACCTGCCCCTTGCAAGATTCCTGCCTCTACTACAAAGAAAACATCAAAAAGAAAGCCTAAAGGGCTTTCTTTTTGATATAATATTCTTAAAAATTTTATATTCTAATAGTTAATTCAAAAATAATAATTGAGTACTTTCATATTTAGATTGGGTCTAATTTTTTATTTTATCTATTTAATAATCTAATCGAATAGAAGTCTCAAAATAAATTTATTCTAAAGCAGTTTTTAATAAGAACTAACAAAGTAAGTATCATTATTTTATAAGTCTTAAATCATTATATTGCAAAGCTTACGAGTGAAACGAGTCAAACGGATACTTTACACCGTAGCAAAAATGTCAGAAACTTTGTGTTTCTGACATTCGGAAATCTTAAGACCTTAGGCTTAAGATTTAGGTATGGAATTCTGAAGGAAGTCGCTACCGTCCGAGCTACTTAAGTAAAGTATCATAAAAACTAATTTTTTCTGTCTAAGAAAGCCTAATGGGCTTTCTTTTGTTTAAGTCTTGAATTTGTTATAATAGAGCAAGTAAGACTAGAAAGATGAGATAATGGATACAATTTTATCAAAACGTCTGCAGATGGTTGCGGACTTTATTCCTAAAAAAAGTAAATTATTAGATGTTGGAAGTGATCATGCTTATTTGCCGATTGCCTTGGTTGAGGCTGGTCATATTGATGCGGCAATTGCCGGTGAAGTGGTCAAGGGACCTTTTGAATCGGCTCAAAAAAACATTGCGGCTTCTGGTCTTGATCAACAAATTGAAGCCCGTTTAGCTAGTGGCTTAGCTGCCACGACCTTAGAAGACGGCATCACAGCTATTTCCATTTGTGGAATGGGCGGTCGTCTGATTGCGGAGATTTTGGAGGCTGGCAAGGATAAATTAGAAGCGGTAGAAACGTTAACTCTGCAACCCAACAATCGCGAAGATGATCTGCGTCGTTGGCTTCGAGACAATGACTTTAGGATCCAAGCTGAGCAAATTCTCGAGGAAAACGGTAAATACTACGAAATTATTCAGGCTGTTCACGGCTCTGCCTTTTTAAGTGCCTTAGACTGTCGTTTTGGTCCATTTTTGCTGAAAGAAAAATCACCAATTTTTATCGCCAAATGGCAAAGAGAGTTAGACAAACTGCAGTATGCCTTGTCTTGTGTCCCGGAGGATAATCAACTGGACCGCTCAGCCATTTCCCAAAAAATCAAGACTATTGAGGAGATGATTTCATGAAAGCTCGTGACTTAATTGCAAAATATGAAGCCTTCTGCCCACCGGAATTGTCAATGGCTGGCGATGTGGTCGGCCTGCAAATTGGCTCTTTAGATAAGGAAATCAAGCGGGTCATGGTGACCTTGGATGTTCGCGAAGGAACAGTTGCAGAAGCCATTGCTGGCCAAGTTGATTTGATTATTACCAAGCACGCACCTATTTTTAAGGGCATAAAAGATTTGGTTGAAAGTCCGCAACGCAATATACTTTTGGATTTGGTTAAACATGATATTGCCGTTTATGTCAGTCATACCAATATTGATATCGTGCCAAATGGCTTGAATGACTGGTTCTGCCAACATTTAGATATTAAAGAGACTAAATACCTTTCTGAGACTCAACCTGGCTTTGGAATCGGTAGGGTAGGAACAATTGAGCCAACGACACTTGAAAACTTTGCTTTTAAAGTTAAAACTACTTTTAATTTGGACGCTATCCGTCTAGTACGTTATAATGATGAAAATCCGTTGATTAAACGTGTTGCTATTTGTGGTGGTTCGGGCGATGATTTCTATAAAGCTGCCTTAAAAGAAAAAGCTGATCTTTATATTACCGGCGATATCTATTATCATACGGCGCAAGAAATGCTGACGGAGGGGTTATACGCACTAGATCCTGGTCATCATATTGAAGTGCTCTTTATTGATAAAGTAGCACAACTGATTGAAGGCTGGAAAGAATTTGAAGGTTGGCCAATTTCTATTTTGCGTAGCCAAGCCTCAAGTAATCCTTTTAGTCACTTGTAAGAGGGGAAAGAGAAATGAATTGGTTGAGTCATCAAAGTCCAGTCTTCTTAGCCTTTTTGGCAGGACTTTTTACTTGGGGTTGTACCATTATTGGGGCAGCCATTGTCTTCTTTTTTAAAACAATCAGTCGTAAGTTATTGGATGTCATGATGGGATTTGCTGCTGGTGTTATGATTGCGGCCAGTTTTTGGTCCCTCTTAGCACCCTCCATTTCTTATGCAGAAAAATCCTATGGCCAATGGGCCTGGATTCCTGCTGCTATTGGTTTCATGGTAGGTGCCTTCTTTATTCGAAGTATTGATGCCATTGTCCCTCACTTGCACTTAGACAAGGAAATGGTTGATATGGAAGGGATTCAGCCCGAAAAGAAATTATCTAAAACAGCTCTTTTATTTTTAGCCATTACCATTCATAATATCCCTGAAGGTTTGGCGGTGGGTGTCACCTTTGGAGCACTTGGGCATTCTGGTTTTTCAAATTTGGCTTTATTTGGTGCCCTTAGCTTAGCAATAGGGATTGGTCTCCAAAATATCCCTGAAGGGGCAGCTTTGTCCATTCCTATTCGAGCAGATGGCAATAGTCGTCTTAAAGCCTTTTACTGGGGGTCTATGTCAGCCATAGTTGAACCAATTGGTGCAGTGGTTGGAGCAGCACTTGTTTTGATTATGATGCCTGTTTTACCTTACGCT
Organism: Streptococcus bovimastitidis; assembly: GCF_001885095.1. Taxonomy (GTDB): domain Bacteria; phylum Bacillota; class Bacilli; order Lactobacillales; family Streptococcaceae; genus Streptococcus; species Streptococcus bovimastitidis. The sequence goes on from NZ_LZDD01000001.1 coordinate 328,404, forward strand.
TTGTCTTTTGCTGCTGGAGCAATGCTCTTTGTTGTGGTGGAAGAATTAATTCCCGAGTCGCAGACAAATGGTAATACCGACATTGCCACTATGGGCTTGATGCTAGGCTTCGTGATTATGATGATTATGGATGTTGCCTTAGGCTAAGGAGAAAAAAATGAAAATTGCTATTATCGGAGCAGGAATTGTCGGCTCAACGCTGGCTTTTTACCTGCATCAGAATGGTCTTGAAGATGTGACAATCTATGACTATGGGCAAGGCCAAGCTACAAAAGCAGCGGCTGGTATCATTTGTCCATGGTTTTCCAAAAGACGCAATCAGGCCTGGTATCAAATGGCCAATAAAGGAGCTGATTTTTACCAAAAATTAGTGTCAGATTTTAAAGCGCAAGGACAGTCGACGGATTTTTACCAGCAAAACGGTGTTTATTTACTCAAGAAAAATGACAGTAAATTAGAAGAGCTCTTTGAGATAGCTCAAGCTCGCTTGGAAAGCTCTCCGATTATTGGAGAATTGAGAATCTTTGAAAAAACAGAAGTTCTAGAAATTTTTCCAGGCTTAGAAGGTTTTGAGAGGGTACTATATGCTTCAGGCGCTGCACGGGTCGATGGTTCTGATCTCTGTCAAAGTCTCCTTGCCGCAACACCTTACCCGATTCTCAAGGAAAAAGTGTCTCTTAAGCTAAGTGAAGGCAAGTACCAGATAAAAGGACAGAGCTACGACCAGGTATTCTTAACCAGTGGTGCTTGGCTAGGACAAATTCTGAAGCCTTTAGGTTATCAGGTCGATATCCGTCCCCAAAAAGGACAACTCCTTGATTATCAGCTGCAATATTTAAATACAGATCAACTCCCTGTCGTTATGCCAGAAGGTGAAATCGATTTGATTCCTTTTTTTGCTGGAAAATTATCCATTGGAGCCAGCCATGAAAATGACAAAGGTTTTGACCTGACAGAAGATGAGCGGGTCTTGAGGACTCTGGCAGAATCAGCCCAGACCTATTATCCAGCCATAGCTGACAGCAAGCCTTCATCCGTTAGAATCGGAACACGAGCCTACACCAGTGACTTTTCACCCTTTTTTGGACAAGTACCTGGGCAAAAAGGCCTTTATGCAGCTAGTGGTTTAGGGTCATCAGGATTGACAATTGGACCACTTATTGCCTATGAATTGGTCAATCTCTTTTTGGGACAAGAGACCATCTTAAAGACATCAGATTACCCAATCGAAAACTATGTCTGGCAAGGCCTGAAGTGACATTGACTTAAAAAAGTGATAGAATAAAAAGGATTAAAGAATAGGAGATTATACATGAAAGGTATTATTCTTGCCGGAGGTTCAGGCACTCGCCTTTATCCATTAACTAGAGCAGCATCAAAACAGTTGATGCCAATTTATGACAAACCCATGATTTACTACCCTCTATCAACATTAATGTTGGCTGGGATTAAAGACATCCTCATTATCTCAACACCTCAAGATCTACCCCGTTTTGAAGACTTATTAGGAGACGGTTCAGAATTTGGGATTAAACTCTCTTACAAAGAACAACCAAGTCCAGATGGATTGGCTCAAGCCTTCATCATTGGTGAAGACTTTATCGGAGATGATCGCGTTGCCCTTATTTTAGGAGACAATATTTATCATGGCAATGGTCTGACAAAAATGCTTCAAAAGGCTGCTGCTAAAGAAAAAGGGGCAACTGTTTTTGGTTACCAAGTTAAGGACCCAGAACGCTTTGGTGTGGTTGAGTTTGACCAAGATATGAATGCCATCTCCATCGAAGAAAAACCTGCTGTACCAAAATCTAACTACGCCGTAACAGGTTTATATTTTTATGACAATGATGTCGTTGAAATTGCTAAAAACATTAAACCAAGTGACCGTGGTGAATTGGAAATTACCGATGTTAACAAAGCTTATCTAGACCGTGGTGACCTCTCTGTTGAATTAATGGGCCGTGGCTTTGCATGGCTTGATACTGGAACACATGAAAGTCTTCTTGAAGCAGCACAGTATATTGAAACTGTTCAACGTCTCCAAAATGCTCAAGTTGCTAACTTAGAAGAAATTGCCTACCGCATGGGTTACATCACTAAAGAAGACGTCCATAATCTTGCTCAATCATTGAAGAAAAATGAATATGGTCAATACCTTCTACGTTTGATTGGAGAAGCTTAATGTCTGAACAATTTTTTGAAAAAGAATTAGCCTGTCGTCCAATTGAAGCTATTCCAGGATTATTGGAATTTGATATTCCTGTTCATGGGGATAACCGTGGTTGGTTTAAAGAAAACTTCCAAAAAGCCAAAATGGTACCATTAGGTTTCCCTGAATCTTTCTTTGCGGAAGGTAAATTACAAAATAACGTGTCTTTCTCACGTCAACACGTTCTGCGTGGACTTCATGCAGAACCTTGGGATAAATACATCTCAGTTGCTGATGAAGGAAAAGTGTTAGGGTCGTGGGTTGACTTACGTGAAGGGGATAGCTTTGGTAATGTCTACCAAACAGTCATTGATGCTTCAAAAGGCATTTTTGTTCCTCGTGGCGTTGCAAATGGTTTCCAAGTTTTATCGGAAAAAGTATCATACAGCTACTTAGTTAATGACTATTGGGCTTTAGAATTAAAACCTAAATATGCCTTTGTTAACTATGCTGATCCAAGCCTTGCTATCAAGTGGGAAAACTTAGAGCAAGCAGAAGTTTCTGAAGCAGATAAGAACCATCCTTTCCTAAAAGATGTTAAACCCCTTAAAAAAGAAGATTTATAAGAGTTAATTTTAGACTTTGTTCTAAAATGAGGAGAAAAAAGATTCATGTCAGAATACAAAAATATTATTGTCACAGGTGGAGCAGGCTTTATCGGTTCTAACTTTGTGCATTATGTCTATAACAATCATCCTGAGGTTCATGTTACTGTCTTAGATAAATTAACCTATGCTGGTAATAAAGCAAATATTGAAGAACTACTCGGAGACCGTGTTGAATTAGTGGTTGGTGATATCGCTGATGCAGCCCTAGTTGATCTATTAGCAGCAAAAGCAGATGCTATTGTTCACTATGCGGCAGAAAGTCATAACGATAATTCCCTCAATGACCCAAGTCCATTCATCCATACTAACTTTATCGGAACCTACACTTTATTGGAAGCAGCGCGTAAGTACGACATTCGTTTCCACCACGTGTCGACTGATGAAGTATACGGAGACCTTCCTTTACGGGAAGATTTACCAGGGCATGGCGAAGGCGAAGGGGAAAAATTCACCGCTGAAACCAAATACAACCCATCATCACCATATTCTTCAACCAAAGCAGCATCAGACCTGATCGTTAAGGCATGGGTGCGTTCATTTGGTGTTAAAGCAACCCTTTCAAATTGCTCAAACAACTATGGACCATACCAACACATAGAGAAATTTATTCCCCGCCAAATCACCAATATTTTAGCTGGTATCAAACCTAAGCTTTATGGTGAAGGGAAAAATGTCAGAGACTGGATCCACACCAACGACCATTCAACAGGTGTTTGGGCTATCCTAACAAAAGGCCGCATCGGTGAAACTTACTTAATTGGGGCTGACGGTGAGAAAAACAATAAAGAAGTGCTAGAATTAATTCTTGAAAAAATGGGTCAACCAAAAGATGCTTATGACCATGTCACTGACCGTGCCGGCCACGACCTTCGTTATGCCATCGATTCAAGCAAATTACGTGACGAATTAGGTTGGACACCAGAATTCACTAATTTCGAATCAGGCTTAGAAGAAACCATCAATTGGTACACAGAAAACCAAGACTGGTGGAAATCCGAAAAAGAAGCAGTCGAAGCAAAATATGCACAAACCCAAGAAGTGATTAAATAATAAAAAGAGCCTAAGGGCTCTTTTTTCTTGATTATTTACCAAATAGGCCTTTAACTTGATCAAGGACTCCAGAAAGTCCTTCTGTACCGTCTAGTAAGCCTTTAGCTTCTTCAAAGTATGTTCCTAGATCATCTTTATTGGTTTCGATGAAGTCTTTAGCACCGGCTAAATCTTTGTTGGCGATAAGTTCTTTGACTTGATCAAATAGTTCTTGTGGGTTCATGTGAAATACCTCTTCTATTTTATAATCTTATTTAATCACACGGATTCCTAAATAGCAAACAATTTGATATTATTCTGGGAAATAAATACAAACAGCTTCTGGTAGGTAAAAATCCTTTGAAACTAGGCTTAGTTTGCCTGTTTCTGAATCCCTCTTAAAGATGGTAGCATTTGTGCTATCTTGGTGTCCCACAATCAGATAATTCTGGTCAGGACTGAGATTGAAATCTCGCGGATTCTTGCCATGGCAGGGAACAATCTCACGCAAACTTAACTGGGCATCCTTATTCACCGCAAAAACAGCAATAGAATCATGACCACGATTGCTGGCATAGAGGAACTTGCCGTCTTGACTAATCCGGATAGCAGCTGTAGCGTTGAAGTCCTTAAAATCCTCTGGCAAAGTCGAGATGGTTTGAAGTCGCTCAAAGTATCCGCAGCCATTATAAATTAAGACTTCCACAGTTGAATTGAGCTCACATAGAAGGTAGGCGATTTTCTGGTTGGGGTGGAAGACCAAGTGGCGAGGACCTGCACCAGAAATTGATTGATATTCAGTAATCAATTCCAATTTTCCTTGCTCAGAAATCGCAAAGCTTCTCACTTTGTCACTGCCTAAGTCGCAGGTAATCAAGTATCTATCTGGGCTGAGGCCAACAAAATGAGCATGGGCAGATTTTTGATTTTGGTGTGGACCAGTGCCTTTAAGTGGGACCAAATCAGCGAGTTTTATACCATCATTTTCTTCAATCTGGTAGGCGGTGATTTCTCCCTTGTGGTAGTTTGCTCCATAAAGTAATTGACGCTTTTCATCAATGGCTAGATGGCAGAGGGGCGCCCCTTCAAGGAGGACGCAATTAATAAGTTTTCCCTCAGCGTCGAAAGCAGCAATTCCCCCTTGATTGCCCTCTTTGCGAATGGCATAGAGATTGCCTTTTTGAGAGGTTACTAAATATGTAGGGGAATCTGTTTCAATAATATTTTTGAGGTCAGATAAGTGACCATTGCTTTGATTAAATTGTGCTTTATAGATGCCTTTTGAAAGGCCTTTGGTATAGGTACCAAAATAAATGTCTTTTTTCATGCTTTCTTTGCCTCCTGCTGATTTAATGATAGCATATTTTACGGTTCTTGGTATAATAGATACAAAGAAAATAAAGGATACAATAATGACAAAATTGGCAACAATCTGTTATATAGATAATGGAGAATCCTTATTACTTCTCCATCGCAATAAAAAAGACAATGATGTCCATGAAGGAAAATGGATATCGGTTGGTGGTAAATTGGAAGCAGGTGAAAGCCCTGACCAATGTGCTATCAGAGAAATTTATGAGGAAACTCATCTCAAAGTTGAAAAAATGGACTTCAAAGGGGTTATTACTTTCCCTGAATTTACGCCAGGCCATGACTGGTACACTTATGTCTTTAAGGTGACAGCCTTTAGTGGTCAATTAATTTCAGATGAAGAATCGCGAGAAGGAACTCTCGAATGGGTACCTTATGACCAAGTTCTGACTAAACCGACTTGGGAAGGCGATTACGACATCTTCAAATGGATTTTGGAAGACCGCCCATTTTTCTCAGCTAAATTCAGTTACGGACCAAATCATCAATTATTAGAGAAAGAAGTGACCTTTTATGGCTCAGAAAAGGGAACTGGAATAGAAAAGGGAGGACAAAATATTAATGAATAAAAAAATTGATCATCAGTTAGAAGAAAGTTGGTTTTACAAATGGATTCTCAACAATAAGGCCGTTGTAAGCTTACTTATTATCTTGCTGGTTTTTTGTATTATTTTTGTCTTTACGAAAATTTCCTTCTTATTTACTTCAGTTGCTGCTTTTTTGACAATCTTAATGTTACCCTTGGTCATCTCGACACTTCTTTATTATTTGACCAAACCATTGGTTGACCGTATTGAAGCCCTGGGACCTAACCGAACAGTTTCCATCTTTATTGTCTTCTCATTTATCTTATTGATGCTTATTTGGGCCTTTTCCGGTTTAATTCCAATGATTAGTCATCAAACAACGACATTTATTTCGGACCTTCCTAAATATGTTGAAACGGTCAATAAAGAGGCTAATAAACTTTTGGAAAATGATTGGTTGGTTAGCTACCGATCAGAATTGCAGAGCATGTTAAGCAATGTTAGCAAGAAAGCTTTAGATTATGCGGAAAGCTTTTCTAAAAATGCTCTTGATTGGGCTGGTACATTTGCTAGTGCCATCGCAAGAATTGCTGTTTCCATTATCATCTCACCTTTCATTGTCTTCTACTTCCTCCGAGATAGTGGCAAGATGAAAGATGGTCTAGTTAATGTGTTACCAACACGCCTAAGAATTCCTATTTCGCGTGTCCTTGGTGATATAAATAAACAATTATCAGGATATGTCCAAGGACAAGTAACAGTTGCCATCATCGTTGGTTTTATGTTCGCCATCTTGTTTAGCATGGTTGGACTGAAATATTCTGTTACTTTCGCCATCGTAGCAGGATTCTTGAATATGGTACCTTATTTAGGCTCTTTCTTAGCGATGGTGCCAGTTGTCATCATGGCCATGGTTCAAGGTCCTCTGATGTTAGTTAAGGTATTACTGGTCTTTACTGTCGAGCAAACCATTGAAGGGCGTTTTGTCACCCCATTAGTATTAGGTAATAAATTAAGTATTCATCCAATAACCATCATGTTCCTCTTATTAACATCAGGCGCTATGTTTGGCGTTTGGGGAGTCTTCTTAATCATTCCTATTTATGCTTCCTTGAAAGTTATCGTTAAAGAACTCTTTGATTGGTACAAATCTGTAAGTAATCTTTATGTTGATAACAAAATTATTGTGAAGGAGAAAAAAGACCGTGTTAAATAGTGAAAAAATGATAGCCTCTATTGATCAAGGCGATTTAGAGCATGCGGAAAAGTATTTTGAAAAAGCTTTGAAATATGATGATTCGGAAAGTCTCTTGGCTCTTGGTCAATACCTAGAAGGAATAGGTTTTTTACCCCATGCCAAACGCCTCTATTCTCAAATAGAATCAGACTATCCAGAAGTCAATTTAAACCTAGCACAGATAGTAGCAGAAGATGGCCTAATTGAAGAGGCCTTCCTCTATTTAGATAAGATTCCAACAGATAGTCCGGATTATCTCCATACCTTAATTATTATGGCTGATCTATATGATATGGAGGGCTTGACCGATGTTGCCCACGAAAAGTTATTAGAAGCGGAAAATTTAAGTGATGATCCGCTCATCATTTATGGTTTAGCAGAATTAGAAATGGATTTAGGTCAATTCCAGGAAGCCATAAACCATTACGCCCAATTGGATAATCGAGATTTTCTAGAAAGCACTGGTGTCTCAACCTATCAACGGATTGGACGTGCCTATGCTAGCTTGGGTAAATTTGAAGCTGCTCTCGAGTTTTTAGAAAAAGCTGTTGAGATTTCTTATGACGATGACACTGTCTATGAGTTAGCAACCATCTTATATGACCAAGAAGAGTATCAAAAAGCTAATCTATATTTCAAACAGCTAGAAGCCATGAATCCAGATTATGAAGGCTATGAATATGCCTATGCCCAAAGCCTTCATGAAGAACATAAAACAGCAGAAGCGCTACGCTTAACCCAACAAGCTATTCGGAAAAATGCTTATGACAGTCAACTTCTCCTTTTAGCTTCGCAATTGGCCTTTGAAGAACATGATGCTGACTTATCAGAGCAATACTTGTTAGAAGCAAAAGTGATGGCTGAAGATACCGAAGAAGTTATTATGCGTTTATCAAGCCTTTACCTGGACAGCCAACGCTATTGTGAATTAGTTGCCTTGGATAATGACCAATTAGACAATCTTCTTAGTAAGTGGAATATTGCTAAAGGTTATCAAGCTTTAGAAGAGGATGAAAAAGCAATGGCCATTTACCAAGAACTAGAAGCAGAACTAAAAGAAAATCCTGAATTCTTGCAGGATTATGCCTATATTTTAAGAGATTTTGGTCAAAGCGATAAGGCAGGACAAATGTGTCAGCTTTATTTAAATCTCGTACCAGATGATCTTAATATGCAAGAATTCTTAGAAGAACTCCAATGATTTTGCAAACGTTTTTTCAGAAAACATATAAAATTTACAAATTGATTTCAAGAAATTTGAAAATTGAAGTGCTATAATAAAGTCATATTGTGAATGAGGAGTAAAAAATGACAGATTCAAAACAAATGTATGGGGCTGATTTAGTAATTGACAGCCTCATTAATCATGACGTAAAGTATGTATTTGGGATTCCGGGAGCTAAGATTGACCGTGTTTTTGATACTTTAGAAGACAAAGGGCCACAACTTATCATTTCTCGCCATGAGCAAAATGCTACTTTTATGGCTCAAGGGATTGGCCGGATTACAGGAAAACCAGGTGTTGTCATCGCGACAAGTGGTCCTGGTATTTCTAACCTTGCGACTGGTCTTGTTACTGCTACGGCTGAAGGCGACCCAGTATTAGCAATTGGTGGTCAGGTTAAAAGAAGTGACCTTTTAAAAAGAGCTCACCAATCCATGAACAATGTGGCAATGTTAGAGCCAATCACCAAATACTCAGCTGAAGTCCATGATGCTGATACACTGTCAGAAACGATTGCTAATGCTTACCGTAAAGCTAAATCTGGTAAGCCAGGTGCAAGTTTCATTTCTATTCCTCAAGATGTCACTGACAGTCCTGTTAAGGTCAATGCGATTAAGCCATTGACTGCTCCAAAACTTGGATCTGCTTCGGTGGAAGATATTAATTATTTAGCGCAAGCCATTCGTAACGCTGTTTTACCGGTTCTACTATTAGGCAATGGCGCATCAGATGAAAAAGTAACGGCTTCAATTCGTCGCTTGCTTGAATCGGTGAAATTGCCAGTTGTTGAGACTTTCCAAGGGGCTGGAATTGTTTCGCGTGAATTGGAAGAAGAAACTTTCTTTGGTCGTGTCGGTCTTTTCCGTAACCAACCAGGCGATATGCTTTTGAAGAAATCAGACTTAGTGATTGCTATTGGTTATGACCCAATTGAATACGAAGCCCGTAACTGGAATGCGGAAATTTCGGCGCGCGTCATTGTAATTGATGTGGCTCAAGCTGAAATCGATACTTATTTCCAACCAGAACGTGAATTGATTGGCAGTATTTCTAACACCATTGATTTACTTTTACCAGCGGTTAATGGCTATGCACTTCCTCAAGGTTCAGTGGAATACTTGCAAAACCTTAAGAAAAACCTAGATGGTGACCTTAAATTTGATCGTCAGTCTGCAGAAGGTTTGGTTCATCCATTAGATGTAATGGATGTCTTGCAAGAACAAACAGAAGATGATATGACTGTAACGGTTGACGTTGGTAGCCACTATATCTGGATGGCCCGCTACTTCAAATCTTATGAAGCGCGTCATTTGCTCTTCTCAAATGGGATGCAGACTCTAGGTGTTGCTTTACCTTGGGCAATATCGGCAGCATTAGTACGTCCTAATAAAACTGTGATGTCTGTTTCTGGTGACGGTGGATTCCTCTTCTCAGCTCAAGAATTAGAAGTGGCAGTACGTCTTAATTTACCAATCGTTCATATGATTTGGAATGACGGCCGTTATAATATGGTTGAGTTCCAAGAAGAAATGAAATATGGTCGTTCATCAGGGGTTCAATTAGGCGAAGTTGATTTTGTTAAATATGCAGAAGCTTTTGGAGCTAAAGGATACCGTGTTAACAGTAAAGAAAGCTTTAAAGAAACCCTAGCACAAGCCATTAAAGACTCTAAAAATGGTCCAGTTCTGATTGATATTCCAATCGATTACAAAGATAATGGACAATTAGGTGAAAACATTTTACCAGACGAATTCTATTAAGCAGGTGACCAAATGGTAGAAAAAGTTCTTTTTCAACATAATACCCTTGCCTCATTGATGGCAGGTTTGTATCGAGGGACCATGCCACTCAGCCAATTGTTGGAGCATGGGGATTTGGGTATTGGTACTCTCGATTATATCGATGGCGAATTGATTATTCTAGACGGAAAAGCCTACCAAGCTATTGGTACAGGTGATAAAGCACAAGTCATTCAATTGGACGGCAGTCAAACCGTACCCTATGCCGCAGTTGTTAAACATGTCGCTGACCAAAGCTTTGCCATAAATCAGGAAATGTCTGATTTAGACTTGAAAGAAAAATTAGAAGCTCATTTTGGCACAGCTAATCTCTTTCAATCACTTAAAATCACAGGCCGCTTCAAAAAGATGCACGTCCGCATGATTCAAAAATCGGATATTGGTCCTGCCTTCGCGGAAGTTGCCAAAAACCAACCTGAATATACAGAAGAAGAGGTAGATGGAACCTTGGTTGGATTCTGGACACCAGAACTTTTCCACGGCGTCAGTGTTGCTGGCTACCACCTGCATTTTCTTTCCGATGACAAGCAATTTGGTGGCCACGTCATGGACTTCCAAATCCAAAAAGGACAAGTTGAGATCGCTCAAATTGATGCCCTGGTTCAGGATTTTCCAAAGAATAGCCAAGCCTTTAAAGAAGCAAACTTTGATGTTGACCAATTACGTCAAGATATAGCAACATCGGAATAAAAAAAGACTGAGTATAATGCATAACCCCACCGCAGCTAATCCTTAGCCAGTGGAGAGCATTAAGCTCAGTTTTTTCTACTTGATTTTCATAGCCTCAATCTTGTCTTTTTCAGGAGTGACCCGCAAGGTCCGCTGTCCAGTATAGGTGACAAAACCAGGTTTAGCAGCGCTTGGTTTATGAAGCTTTTTAGCCTCAATCATGTCCACTTGAACCAAGTTCGACAGGCGACCTTTAGAGTAATAGGCTGCTAATTCGGCTGCGTCAGTCTTAACCTCATCACTAGGATCAAGATTGTCCTTAATAATGACATGGCTTCCTGGAATATCCTTAGCATGGAACCAGAGTTCACCTTTTTTGGCCAACTTGAAGGACAATTCTTCATTTTGGAGATTGTTGCGGCCCACCATAATAATGGTTTTACCATCGCTTGCCAGATACTGCTCTGGCTTTTTGCGTTTATGGCGCTTGTCCGTTGAACGACGCTTCATAAAGCCAGCTTCAATTAATTCTTCTCGGATATCCTCAATTTCGTCTCGGTTGGCTTGCGACAGATTGTATTCAACACTCTCAAAGTAGGCAATGCTCTGCTTTGTTTCGGCAATCAAACCAGAAAGATGTTTAACGGCTTCTTTTAATTTTTGGTATTTTTTAAAATAGCGCTGGGCATTTTGATTGGGAGTTAAGGCCAAGTCCAAAGCTATTTCAATTTTTTCACCGGTATAATAGTTGTCTAGGACGACTGATTCTTTATTATTAGGAACTGAGTTCAAATAGGTCGTTAGCAGCTCCCCTTTTTGTCGGAAATCTTCCGCATTGTCAGTAGCCACCAATTCAGCCTCTTGCTTAGCTAATTTTTTGATATTTTTATCCAGCTCATTTTGAACCCGATGGATGAGATCACTAGCTTGTTGAGTAACCCGATCGCGTTCAGCCTTGTCCTGGTAATAGAAGTCCAGTAAACTTGAAAGGTCTGTGAAGACTTGCTCCTGACTATCAGAAAAGACTACCGCTGCGAAAGCTTTCTCAGTCAAAGTCGGACAAGTAGGGACTGCGAAGAATTGACGGAAAGTAGGTAACTTTTGACCATTTTCTAATTGTTTAGCTAATTCTTGGGCACTATCACGACCTAAACCTTGGAACAAGCCCTGTAACTGTTTAGGTGTCAGCTCATTGGTTTGCAAGATTTCAAACAATTTTTCATCATTGACGGTATAAGGATTTGCGCCAGTGTTTTTCGGTGGAGCAATGTATGTTGAACCCGGTAGAATGGTTCGATAGGAATTCTGTGAAAAACCAACATGCTTAATGGATTCAATAATCTTATCCTGAGCTCGGTCAACCAAAATAATATTGGAGTGTTTACCCATAATTTCTATGATTAGAGTCGCCTGTATGGCATCTCCGATTTCATTTTTATTGGAAACCCCAATTTCAATAATTCGGTCATTTTCAATCTGTTTAAAAGATTCAATCAATGCCCCTTGCAAATATTTACGCATAATCATGGTAAAGGTATTTGGAAATTGCGGGTTTTGAAAATCTGCCTTTGTAACTTGTAATCTCCCAAAAACAGGATGAGCTGAAAGTAGTAGTTTGAAATTTTGGCGATGATTACGAATGGTCAAAACCAGTTCCCGTTCAAAAGGTTGATTAACTTTCTGAATGCGACCATTGACTAATTTATCAGATAATTCTTGAGTGAGATGATGTAAGAAAAAGCCATCAAAAGACATGGTTTCTCCTTTCTGTCTGCTTGATTAAACCATTATATCATAGCAGACAAGCAATAGGAAAAAAAGTTCTATTTAGCTTGTCGTTTTGATGAATAATATAAGTTGAATCAATTTTCTGTTTTCAAGGTAGACATTAATTCTATTTTATACTTTTCAAAGGTGGTTACGGATGACTTTAACAGTCAGGAGTTTGACGATTGAAGGTTGTAGATAATGAACTGCAGTGTAGTTCTCCAACTTTTAACGACACTCTTTAGAACTTGTAATCCTCCTTCGCTTTTTTATTTGTAGGCTCAGGCAGAAATCATCCACAGGATAATTTCTCTCCCCAAAGTCCAGAAATGAGCAAATTCTTCTTGCATTTTTCAGAAGATAAGCTATAATATAAAAAAACACGAAAGGAAATCCATAAAATGACTCACACTCAAGTAATGACTAAATGGCAAAGCTGGCATAGGTAAGTTGTGTTTATGGATTGGCATAGATACGACTTTTAGAGTACTTCTAAAAAGCTATCTATGCGCTAAAATTTTAAAAATTAAAGCGCTCAGGGATACCCGAATGAGTGCTTTTTCTTTTGGCAAAGAATGAAAATGAAGAGGAATAAATATGAAAAATAAACCCTTAATGGCGACCATCGCCCTCATCTTCTGTTTGGTTTTCTTTTCCTTATTTATGGAAAAAAGCAAGCAGCAAAATAATTTAGCGCAGAAGCCAGTCATAAAGGTTGGAATCTTACAGTTAGTAACCCATGAGGCTTTAGACCAAATTGAAAAAGGGATTGAGGACCAACTGAAGAAAGAATCAGTTTCTGGCAAAAGAATTGAAATCACTCTTATGAACGCAGAAGGTGACCAAAGTAAAATTCAAACCATGAGCCGCCAATTAACGGCTGGTGGCAATGATATTGTTGTCGGGATTGCGACACCTGCTGCGCAAGGCTTAGCAGCAGCCACTAAAGACACACCAGTTGTGATGTCAGCCATTACTGATCCTGTTGGTGCCAAGTTGGTTAAAAACTTAGAGCAACCTGAAGCCAATGTCACAGGCTTGTCCAATCATGTGCCTTTAAAACAAACATTGACCATGATTAAAGACCTAACACCTTACGTTAAAAAGATTGGGATTCTCTATGCTAGCAATGAAGATAATTCAGTTTCTCAGGTTAGAGATTTCACGAAATTAGCTAAGAAACAAGGATATCAGGTCATTCCATATGCGGTACCATCGACCAATGAGGTTCCCTCAACTATGTCAATTATGACCGGCAAAGTTGATGCTATCTTTGTACCCCAAGATAATACTATTGCCTCAGCCTTTTCGTCAGTTATAAGCGCCAGCAATTCTGCCAAAATACCTGTCTACTCAAGTGTGGATACTATGGTGGAGCAAGGCAGTTTAGGGTCAATTTCGCAAAGTCAGTATGATTTGGGTGTTGAGACGGCTAAGCAAGTCCAAGCATTGATTGCCGGTCGTTCGGTTAGTCAGGTGCCGGTTAAGATTGTTGATACTGGTAAGCCGTTGATTAATAAAGAAGCTGCCAAAGCTTTAGGAATTAGCATCCCAGAAAAATATCAAAGGTCAGCAACAATTGTTGGTAAGAAGTAGGAGGTCATTATGATTATTTCATCTGTTTCACAAGGTATTATGTGGGCTATCCTAGGTTTAGGAATCTATTTGACCTTCAGAATTTTAAATTTCCCCGATATGACTACGGAAGGTTCTTTCCCACTTGGTGGGGCTGTTGCCGTGACGGCTATCAATTTGGGGCTTAATCCCTTTCTTGCTACTTTTTTAGGGATGTTAGCGGGAGCTCTAGCTGGGCTAGCGACAGGTCTTCTCTATACAAAGGGGAAGATTCCAACTATCTTAGCAGGTATTCTGGTTATGACCTCTTGTAATTCCATTATGTTAATGGTTATGGGGCGGGCTAATCTTGGCTTGCAGGATTTAAAAAGACTGCAAGACTACCTTCCTTTTGCACCACATGTCAATAACCTCTTTCTAGGTTTCCTGGCTGTGACTATTATTATTAGTCTCTTAATTTACTTCCTCTATACCGATTTAGGTCAGGCTTACATTGCGACTGGTGATAATCGGGATATGGCTAAAAGTTTTGGCATTAATACTGATCGCATGGAGTTAATGGGTCTGGTCGTTTCCAATGGACTTATTGGTCTATCTGGGGCATTAGTTAGTCAACAAGATGGCTATGCCGATGTTTCTAAAGGAATTGGTGTCATTGTTATTGGACTTGCTTCAATTATTATTGGTGAAGTCTTATATTCTATCAATTTAACTCTTTTTGAGCGGCTAGTGGCCATCGTCGTGGGTTCTATCTTGTACCAATTTCTGATTGCTGCCGTTATTGCTTTAGGCTTCAATACCAACTACTTGAAACTATTCAGTGCACTTGTCCTTGCCATGTGCTTAGTCTTGCCTGTTCTGCGCAAGCGATTCTTTAAGGAAGTGAGGTTATCACGATGACTAAAATAATTGAATTAATCAATGCCTCAGTAGTCGTTAACAATGGTTTTGATGATCATAAAACGATATTAGATGATGTTTCTCTCACGATTTATGAACATGACTTCATTACTATTTTGGGGGGGAACGGTGCTGGAAAATCAACCCTTTTCAATGTCATTGCTGGAACCTTACTCCTAAGCAGTGGTCAGATTAAGATTCTTGGTATCGATGTGACTAAAATGGGTGCTGAGCGTCGGGCCAAGTATTTGGCTCGGGTTTTCCAGGATCCCAAAATGGGGACAGCCCCTCGGATGACAGTTGCTGAAAACCTCTTGATTGCGGAAAAACGGGGGGACAAACGTCAGCTGAAGCGCCGCTCTCTTAATGAACGCCAGCAACATTTCACGGAACTTTTAGCAAAAACGGGCAATGGCTTGGAAAAACATATGGAAACGCCAACTGGCCTCTTGTCTGGCGGACAGAGACAGGCCCTAAGTCTATTGATGGCAACCCTCAAACGTCCAGACCTCTTACTTTTGGACGAGCACACGGCAGCTCTGGATCCTAAGACCTCTCAGTCACTAATGACGTTAACGGACACTTTCGTTCGTGATGACCAACTGACAGCCTTGATGATTACCCACCATATGGAAGACGCCTTAACCTACGGCAATCGCCTGATTGTGATGAAGGACGGCAAAATCGTCAAAGACTTGGATGGGGTAAGCAAATCGCAACTTAGCATTGCTGATTATTACCTCTTATTTGAATAGAAGGAAAAGGTCTGAATTTTTTCAGCCTTTTTTTGGAAAATTGTGGCCCTAATAGGTTGAGAGATAAGACGAACAGACAAAAATATGCTATACTAATATGGAGTGTAGCAGAGCTACAAAGCAGTAATTCGACTTACAAAGTAAGGACCGTTTGTAATAAATTAATTTAAAGGAGTAACATGAGTGATATAAAAATTATCGCCTTGGGAGGAGTTCGTGAATATGGTAAGAACTTCTACTTGGTCGAAGTCAACGAATCAATATTTATTTTGGATGCAGGATTAAAATACCCTGAAAATGAACAATTAGGGGTCGATTTAGTCATCCCCAACTTGGATTATGTGATTGAAAATAAAGAGAAAGTTCAAGGAGTTTTCCTTAGTCATGGACACGCCGATGCCATTGGTGCCTTATCTTATCTCTTGGCAGAAGTACCTGTACCAGTCTTTGGGTCAGAATTGACCATTGAATTGGCTAAATTGTATGTCAAAATGAACAATGCCACTAAGAAATTTAATAACTTCCATGTGGTTGATAGTGAAACCGAAATTGAATTTAAAGATGGTCTTGTTTCCTTTTTTAAAACAACCCACTCTATTCCTGAAAGCTTAGGAATTGTGATTGGCACTGACCAAGGTAATATTGTCTATACTGGTGATTTCAAATTTGACCAGGCAGCTCGTCCAGGCTACCAAACAGATCTAGCTCGTTTAGCAGAAATTGGTAAAGAAGGTACTTTAGCCTTGCTTTCCGCTTCAGCTAATGCCACTTCAGTCGTTCAAACAGCTTCTGAGTCAGAAGTTGGCGAAGAGATGAACCAAGTCATTGGGGATGCAGAAGGTCGCGTTATCGTGGCAGCCGTTGCTTCCAACTTAGTTCGGATTCAGCAAGTCTTTGATTCAGCAGCGGCTTTTGGTCGTCGTGTTGTCTTAACAGGTAGTGATGTTGAAAATGTTGTTCGTACAGCTATTCGTTTGAAAAAATTAATGATTATTGATGAAAAATTATTAATCAAACCAAAAGATATGGCTAAGTATGAAGACCATGAGTTGATCATTTTAGAAGCTGGTAAGATGGGTGAACCTATTAACAGCTTGCAAAAAATGGCTAACGGTCGTCACCGTTATGTGGAAATCAAAAAAGGTGACTTGGTCTATATTGTAACCACACCAAATGTTTCGAAAGAAGCTATGGTAGCACGTGTGGAAAACTTGATTTACAAGGCAGGCGCAAGCGTTAAATTGATTACCCAAAACCTTCGCGTTTCAGGTCATGCGAATGGTCGTGATTTGCAATTGATGTTAAATCTCATCAAGCCTAAGTACCTCTTCCCAGTTCAAGGGGAATACCGTGACTTAGCAGCTCATGCTGATTTAGCGGAAGAAGTAGGTCATTACCCAGAAAATATCTATATCATGAAACGTGGCGACATTATGAACCTCAATCCAGAAGGCTTCTTACATGAAGGTGGAGTTCCTGCCTCTGATGTTATGATTGATGGTAATGCTATTGGTGATGTCGGTAATATTGTTCTTCGTGACCGTAAAGTTTTATCTGAAGATGGTATTTTCATCGTTGTTATTACTGTTAATAAACGTGAGAAGAAAATTGTTTCGAAAGCTAAAGTCAATACCCGTGGTTTTGTCTATGTTAAGAAGAGCCGTGATATTTTACGCGAAAGCGCTGAGTTAGTGAATGAGACAGTTGGCAACTACCTGCTTCAAGATAATTTTGATTGGGGGGAACTAAAAGGTTCTGTCCGCGATGAACTTTCAAAATTCTTGTTCGAACAAACCAAACGTCGCCCTGCGATTCTTCCAGTAGTCATGGAAGTACGTTAAGTTTCATTTAAGAGGCTTGTTTTACTATTAAATAGTAGAACTATTAAAGTAATTGACAAATAGGCAGCGGGAAGGCTGCGATTCTTTAAAATCGCTCTTCTCGCTCTTTTTAACCACTAGAAAGAGAAGGAAGTTTTATGGCAACTTTAAATATTGAATACCGTTCAGAAGCCTTGGGCATGGAGCGTCAAGTTAATGTCATTTATCCCGACCAGTCATCCTTGGCTAAGGATGAGCAAGGCGATACTGATATTCCTGTCTTGTATTTATTGCATGGTATGGGTGGTAATGAGAATTCTTGGCAAAAAAGGACGAATATTGAACGTCTGATCAGACATACTAATCTGATTGTTGTTATGCCTTCAACAGATTTAGGATGGTACACAGATACAGCTTCTGGGCTTCCTTATTACCAAGCACTAGCTGTGGAATTGCCTGAGGTGTTGAGAAGCTTTTTCCCAAATATGACCCAGAAACGTGAAAAAACATTTATTGCTGGCCTTTCGATGGGTGGCTATGGTGCCTTTAAGTTGGCGCTTAAGACTAATCGCTTTTCATATGCCGCTTCATTTTCAGGTGCTTTAACCACGCCAAGTACTGGTTTTGATGACATGGATCCTAATACCTTGAGATATTGGCAGGGTATCTTTGGTGATTTCCAGACAACTGATATTGAGCAACATCAATTACGGTCAATGGTTCCTGAAGCTGATGGTCAGACTAAATTTTATGCTTGGTGTGGTTTTGAAGATTTTCTTTTTGAGGCTAATGAAACAGCAGTGGCAGAGTTCAAGGATTTGGGCATGGATATCATCTATAAGAAAGATCATGGAACTCACGAATGGTATTATTGGAATCAACAATTGGAAGTGCTGCTAGACTGGTTGCCAATCAATTACGTTAAAGAAGAAAGACTTTCCTAGTCAAGGAGTTAAGAATGAAAAAATTTTTTAAAGCCTTACTCTGGCTGCCCACCAAAATCTTAGAATTGATATGGCGCATTATTTGGGGTTTTGTCCAAACCATCTTGGTTTTGGCTATTATCTTTTTTGGTTTGATATATTATTCTAATCATAGTAATTCAGCCTTTGCCAATCAGATTTCTAATGTTAGCAACCAGATTGTGACCATTTATAATCTTTGGAAAAATTCAGAATCACATTCTGAAAAGAACAGTCAGGCTTTAGCTTCGGATAATTACCAGCATAACCATGGTATTAAATGGTCAAAGAATGAAGCAACTGTCTTTATCAAAACCACTAATCTTATTTTTCTAAATGCCTATCAAGCAGCAATTAATAATTGGAATCAGACCGGTGCCTTTCACTTTACAGTAGTCAATGACAGCAGTAAAGCAGATATCATCGCTGATGAATCCAATGACAAAAGTGTTAGTGCAGCAGGTTTAGCTAATGTTGAGAGCCAAACTTTAACCAAAAAGATTACCAGTGTAAAAGTCTATTTAAATAGCTATTATCTCTTGGATAAACAATATGGTTATGGTACAGACCGCATTGTCCATACGGCTGAACATGAGTTAGGACATGCTGTGGGCTTAGACCACAATGATAACGAGGAATCGGTCATGCAGTCAGCAGGTTCTTTCTATGGCATTACAGTTACTGATGTTAAAGAATTAAAAGACTTGTATCAAAACTAAGACGAAATAAATATGGAAAAAATGTTCCTATCAGGGGCATTTTTTTGCTACAATGACAATATGATTATTTTACAAGCTAATAAAATTGAACGCTCTTTTTCGGGGCAGGTCCTCTTTCAAAATATTAATCTTCAAGTTGATCAAAGAGATCGGATTGCCTTAGTTGGACCAAATGGGGCAGGAAAGTCTACACTCTTAAAAATCTTAGTCGGTGAAGAAGTGCCAACCAGTGGTGAAATCAATAAGAAAAAAGACATGAGTCTCTCTTATTTATCTCAGGATAGCCGTTTTGAGTCTTCAAAAACTATTTATGAGGAAATGCTGGCTGTTTTTACTGATTTACGTCAGGATGAAGCTAAGTTGCGTCAAATGGAAATTGAAATGGGACAGCTTACCGGTCAAGACTTAGAAAAGGTCATGAAAACTTATGACCAATTAACGGAATCTTTCCGTCTTCGTAATGGTTTTTCTTATGAGTCTGATATTAAGGCTATTCTCAACGGCTTTAAGTTTGATGAAAGCATGTGGTCCATGCCTATTGAATCCTTATCAGGCGGACAAAATACCCGTTTAGCCTTGGCTAAAATGCTCTTAGAGAGACCTGATTTGTTGGTGTTGGATGAACCGACCAACCACTTGGATATTGAAACCATAGCCTGGTTAGAAAATTACCTGACCAATTATCAAGGCGCCCTTTTAATTGTCAGCCATGACCGTTATTTCTTAGATAAAGTAGCCACTGTAACTTTTGATTTACGCCCTAATGGTATTGACCGTTATGTTGGCAACTATTCACAGTTTGTTGACTTAAAGGCAGCCAAAATTGCTAGTGAAGAAAAGAACTATGAAAAGCAACAAAAAGAAATTGCTAAGTTGGAAGATTTTGTCCAAAAAAATATTGTCAGAGCCTCAACTACTAAACGGGCCCAAGCAAGACGCAAACAGTTGGCTAAAATTGAGCGACTGGATAAACCGACTGCCGCTAAAAAATCAGCTAATATGACCTTCCATTCTGAAAAGCCTTCCGGCAACCAGGTATTAATGGTTGAAGAAGCGGCCATTGGTTACGACAATGAGGTGCTATCAGAACCCATTGAAATAGAAGTCAAAAAATATGATGCCATCGCTATCGTAGGGCCAAATGGAATTGGAAAATCAACGCTAATCAAATCCATCATTCAACAAATTCCTTTTATCAAAGGTAAAGTCAAATATGGTGCCAATGTAACCATGGGTTATTATGACCAAACCCAATCACGGTTAACACCAAGCAATACCGTTTTGGATGAATTGTGGAATGACTTTCCGACTACGCCTGAATTGGATATCAGAAACCGACTAGGAGCCTTTCTCTTTTCTGGCGAGGATGTCAAAAAGACAGTTGGAATGCTCTCAGGTGGTGAGCGGGCCCGTTTGCTTTTGGCCAAACTCTCAATGGAAAATAATAACTTCTTGATTCTGGATGAGCCGACCAACCACTTGGACATCGACAGTAAAGAAGTTTTAGAAAATGCCCTTATTGATTATGACGGGACCTTAGTCTTCGTTAGTCATGACCGTTATTTTATCAATCGCGTAGCTTCTAAGGTATTAGAAATTACAGAAACTGGGTCTAGCCTTTTCTTGGGCGACTATGATTATTATGTTGAGAAAAAAGCTGAGCTGGCAGAATTAGCTGCCCTAACGCAACCTGAAGAAGAGAGCCAAGAAGACCAGCTTGAAAGTGCTAACGATTACCAAAAGCAAAAAGAAAACCAAAAAGAAGTCCGCAAGTTGACACGCCGTTTGCAAGAAGTAGAAGCACGCTTAGAGGAAATCGAAGCATCACAGGCAGCTATTAATGAAAAAATGTTTCAAATTAATGATCCTGGTCAATTGATTGATAGTCAAAAAGAATTGGATCAACTTGAAGAAGAGCAAATGCTGCTCATGGAAGAATGGGAGGAAATTGGTACACAACTTGACATCTAATTGTCATAAAGTCTCAGAAATTGGGTTGCGAAAGCAATCCTCTTTTTTAAACTGTTATATATTATAAAGGGTAAAAGTATAACAGATATTGTTAGTCGTTTCACAAACTATAAATTGGCGACAAATGCTTATTTTTAAGCTTAGAAAGCGATTTAAAAACTTGCATCTTATCACAAAATAGGTTAATATGGATGAGTAAAATGAAAAAATGGAGGCCAAAATGGTAACAGTTTCTAAAGAACAACATTTGGATATGTTTTTAAAAATGGAACGTATCCGTGAATTTGATTCACGTATTAACAAACTTGTACGTCGTGGATTTGTACAAGGGATGACTCACTTCTCAGTAGGTGAAGAAGCGGCCAATGTTGGTGCAGTAGCACACTTAACTTATGATGATATTATTTTCTCAAACCACCGTGGACATGGACAATCAATCGCAAAAGACATGGATCTTAACAAAATGATGGCTGAGTTAGCTGGTAAAGCTACTGGTGTCTCAAAAGGTCGTGGTGGTTCAATGCACTTAGCCGACTTTGAAAAAGGTAACTACGGAACTAACGGTATCGTTGGTGGTGGTTATGCTCTTGCAGTTGGTGCAGCCTTAACACAACAATATAAAGGAACTAACAACATCGTTGTTGCCTTCTCTGGAGACGGTGCAACTAACGAAGGTTCATTCCATGAGTCTGTTAACATGGCAGCAACTTGGAAATTACCAGTTATCTTCTTTATCATCAACAACCGTTACGGTATTTCAATGAGTATTAACAATGCAACAAACACTCCTCACTTGTACACTCGTGCGGAAGCTTATGGAATCCCTGGTTTCTATTGTGAAGACGGAAATGATTTAATGGCAGTTTATGAAACAATGGACGAAGCTGTTAAACATGTACGTGGTGGAAACGGACCTGCAATCGTTGAAGTAGAATCTTACCGTTGGTTTGGTCACTCAACAGCAGATGCTGGTAAATACCGTTCTAAAGAAGAAGTTGCTTCTTGGAAAGAAAAAGATCCAATGATCAAGTACAGAGCCTACCTTACTAAAGAAGGTATCGCCACTGATGAAGAGTTGGATGCTATTCAAGCACAAGTCGTTAAAGAAATTGATGATGCTTATGAATATGCTCAAAATAGTCCAGACCCTGAGCTTTCAGTTGCTTTTGAAGACATTTGGGTAGACTAAGTTCGGATTTAGCCGTAAACGTTTAAACTAACAAAAATACGATTAAAACTAGGAGTAAATAATGAGTGAAACAAAATTAATGGCTTTGCGTGAAGCCGTAAATCTTGCCATGACTGAAGAAATGCGCAAGGATGAAAATATCTACCTTATGGGTGAAGATGTTGGTGTCTATGGTGGTGACTTTGGTACATCAGTAGGAATGATTGAAGAATTTGGACCAAAACGTGTTAAAGACACTCCAATTTCTGAAGCTGCTATCTCTGGTGCGGCTATCGGTTCTGCCATCACAGGTTTACGTCCAATCGTTGACGTAACTTTCATGGACTTCCTTACAATCATGATGGATGCTATCGTTAACAACGGTGCTAAAAATAACTACATGTTTGGGGGCGGTCTTAAAACACCTGTTACTTTCCGTGTGGCTTCAGGTTCAGGTATCGGATCTGCAGCACAACACTCACAATCACTTGAAGCATGGTTAACACATATTCCAGGGATTAAAGTTGTTGCACCAGGAAACGCTAACGACGCTAAAGGACTTTTGAAATCTTCTATCCAAGATAACAATATCGTTCTTTTCATGGAGCCAAAAGCGCTTTATGGTAAAAAAGAAGAAGTTAACCAAGATCCTGATTTCTACATTCCACTTGGTAAAGGTGAAATCAAACGTGAAGGTACTGACTTAACAATCGTTTCTTACGGACGTATGTTAGAGCGCGTTCTTCAAGCTGCTGAAGAAGTTGCTGAAGAAGGCATCAACGTTGAAGTTGTTGACCCTCGTACATTGGTTCCACTTGATAAAGAGTTAATCATCGAATCAGTTAAGAAAACTGGTAAAGTGATGCTTGTCAACGATGCATACAAAACTGGTGGTTACATCGGTGAAATCGCGACAATGATTACTGAAAGCGAAGCATTTGATTATCTTGATCATCCAATCGTTCGTTTAGCAAGTGAAGATGTGCCAGTTCCTTACGCACGTGTCTTAGAACAAGCTATCTTACCAGATGTTGAAAAAATCAAAGCTGCTATTATCAAAATGGCAAAAAATGGTAACTAATAGACAAAGAAAGAAGTCTCAAATCTGAGGCTTCCTTCCGTCTATTCCGTGATAAAAATATCTGACCATTATGGCCATGTTATTTTTAGAAAAGTGAAATCGAAAGGAAAATTATGGCTGTCGAAATCATTATGCCAAAACTCGGTGTTGATATGCAAGAAGGCGAAATCATCGAGTGGAAAAAACAAGTCGGTGATACCGTCAACGAAGGCGATATTCTTCTTGAAATCAATTCTGACAAAACAAACATGGAAATCGAAGCAGAAGATGCTGGTGTTCTCTTAAAAATTATTCGTCAAGAAGGTGATGTTGTTCCAGTAACAGAAGTTATTGGTTACATCGGAGCTGAAGGCGAAAATGTTGATAACATTGCTTCAAGCGAAAAAACAAGCGAAATTCCTGCTCCAAATTCTGCAGATGCTGCTCCAACAGTAGCACCAAAAGAAGATGTTGAACGTCCTGCAACACCAGTTCCAGCTACAGCGGCTGCACCTCAAGGAGACGATTCTTCTGTTCGCGCAACACCTGCTGCTCGTAAAATGGCTCGTGAAATGGGCGTCAGCTTAGGACAAGTATCTGGTACGGGTCCAAAAGGCCGTGTTCATGCAGAAGACGTTGAGAACTTCAAGAATGCCCAACCTAAAGCATCACCATTGGCACGTAAAATGGCTGAAGATGCTGGTCTTGATTTAGCTGCTGTAAATGGTAGTGGCTTCAATGGCAAGGTTATGAAAGAAGACATTCTTGCGGCTATCGAAGAAAGCAAACCTGCCCAAGCACCTGCTGCCAAATCAGCTGAAGCTGAAAAACCAAAAGCTGAATTACCTGAAGGTGTTGAAATCATTAAGATGTCAGCTATGCGTAAAGCTATCTCTAAAGGTATGACGAACTCATACTTAACAGCTCCATCATTCACTCTTAACTATGATATTGATATGACTGAGATGATGGCTCTACGTAAGAAATTAATCGATCCAATCATGGAAAAAACTGGTCTTAAAGTATCCTTTACTGACCTTATCGGTATGGCTGTTGTTAAAACATTGATGAAACCAGAACACCGTTACATGAATGCTTCATTAATCAACGACGCAACTGAAATCGAATTGCATAAATTCGTTAACATCGGTATCGCCGTTGGTCTTGACGATGGACTTATCGTACCAGTTGTTCACAATGCAGATCAAATGACCCTTGCTGACTTTGTTGTTGCATCTAAAGATGTTATCAAGAAAACACAAGCTGGTAAATTGAAAGCAGCTGAAATGTCTGGTTCAACATTCTCAATCACTAACCTTGGTATGTTTGGAACAAAAACATTTAACCCAATCATCAACCAACCAAACTCAGCAATCTTAGGTGTCGGCGCAACTATTCCAACACCAACAGTTGTTAATGGTGAAATTGTGGCTCGTCCAATCATGGCAATGTGCTTAACCATTGACCACCGTCTTGTTGATGGTATGAATGGTGCTAAATTCATGGTTGATCTTAAGAACTTAATGGAAAATCCATTTGGTCTATTAATCTGATCTAGAGCAACAAATAATCAGTAAGTTTTATAAATAAGAGTTATAATAGAATTAGTTCATAAGTTAGAAATCTGCTTATGGTAAAGTTAAAAAGGAGAATATAATGGCTGTTGAAATTATTATGCCTAAACTTGGTGTTGACATGCAAGAAGGTGAAATCATCGAGTGGAAAAAACAAGAAGGTGAAACTGTAAACGTTGGTGACATCCTTCTTGAAATCAATTCAGATAAAACAAGCATGGAAATCGAAGCTGAAGACGCTGGTGTCCTCATCAAAATCGTTCGCCAAGCTGGTGATGTTGTTCCTGTAACAGAAGTTATTGGTTACTTAGGTGCAGAAGGTGAAGTGGTTGAAGAAGGTGCAGCTCCTGCATCTGCTGAAAAAGCAACTGCTGACTTAGAAGCAGCTGGTCTTGAAGTTCCTAAAGCTCCAGAAGCAGCAGCAGCTCCAATAGCTGACAAAGCGCCACTTGCTGATGACGAATATGATATTATCGTTGTAGGTGGTGGACCTGCTGGTTACTACGCTGCTATCCGTGGTGCACAACTTGGCGGAAAAGTTGCTATCGTTGAAAAATCTGAATTTGGAGGAACATGTCTAAATGTCGGCTGTATCCCAACTAAAACTTACCTTAAAAATGCTGAAATCCTAGATGGTATCAAACATGCAGCAGGTCGTGGTATCAACCTTGCTTCAACAAACTACACTATCGACATGGATAAAACAGTTGACTTCAAAAACACTGTTGTTAAGAAATTGACAAGTGGTGTATCTGGTCTTCTTCGTGCAAACAAAGTTAAAATGTACAATGGTCTTGGTCAAGTTAACCCTGACAAGACAGTTACAATTGGTTCAGAAACAATCAAAGGACGCAATGTTATCCTTGCGACTGGTTCTAAAGTTTCACGCATCAACATCCCAGGTATTGATTCTAAATTAGTTTTAACTTCAGATGATATCTTAGACTTACGTGAAATGCCTAAATCACTTGCTGTTATGGGTGGTGGTGTTGTTGGTATCGAGCTTGGTCTTGTTTGGGCATCTTACGGTGTTGACGTAACAGTTATTGAAATGGCTGACCGCATCATCCCAGCAATGGATAAAGAAATCTCAACTGAACTTCAAAAAATCCTTTCTAAAAAAGGCATGAAGATCAAAACATCAGTTGGTGTATCTGAAATCGTTGAAGAAAACAACCAATTAACATTGAAATTAAACAATGGTGAAGAAGTTGTTGCTGAAAAAGCTCTTCTTTCAATCGGTCGTGTACCACAAATGAACGGACTTGAAAACCTTAACCTTGAAATGGATCGTAACCGTATCAAAGTTAACGAATACCAAGAAACTTCAATCCCAGGTATCTACGCTCCTGGTGATGTTAACGGAACTAAAATGCTTGCCCACGCTGCTTACCGTATGGGTGAAGTTGCAGCTGAAAATGCAATGCATGGAAACGTTCGTAAAGCTAACCTTGAATTCACTCCAGCAGCAGTTTACACTCACCCTGAAGTGGCAATGGTTGGTATGACAGAAGAAGATGCTCGTGCTAAATACGGTGATGTTCTTATCGGTAAAAACAGCTTTACAGGTAACGGACGTGCCATCGCTTCTAACGAAGACCAAGGTTTCGTAAAAGTTATCGCTGATGCTAAATTCCACGAAATCCTCGGTGTTCACATCGTTGGACCTGCTGCCGCTGAAATGATCAACGAAGCAGCAACAATCATGGAAGCAGAATTAACAGTTGATGAATTGTTACTTTCAATCCACGGTCACCCAACATTCTCAGAAGTTATGTACGAAGCATTCGCTGATGTATTAGGTGAAGCTATCCATAACCCACCAAAACGCAAATAAAAATATCTTATTTAAATGAAATAATCAAAAAAGTTTAGGATTTCCTAAACTTTTTTGTTCTTTTTTTTTCAATTAGGAGTATAATATAATCATAAAATGTAAACGCTTTCGAAATCGAGGGTTTGATCATGAATAATTGGAATAATGGGAACTTAGAACAAGTCCACCAAGCAGATGAACAAGGCCTATACGACCTCCTAGAAACATGCCAAGAGGGCTTGAGCAATCAAGAAGCACTTGCCCGCCAAGCCATGATTGGTAAGAACATTTTAGCTGCCGAAAAGAAAGAATCTCTTTTTGTCACTTTTATTAAGAATTTTACTGGCCTCATGGCAATCCTCTTATGGGTTGCAGGGGCTATTGCCATTTTCTCCCATAGTCCGGAACTGGGCATAGCCATTTGGATGGTTAATGTCATAAACGGACTTTTTAGCTTTGTCCAAGAACATCGGGCTAGTCAGGCGACCGAAGCCCTCAAACGTATGTTGCCTTCCTATTGCCGTGTCATAAGAGATGGACAAGAATGCAAACTTTTAGCCGAAGATTTGGTGATTGGGGACTTGGTCTTAATTGAAGAAGGGGATAAAATCTCAGCCGATGGACGCCTTCTCCAAAGTAATGATTTAAAGGTTAACCAGTCAGCTTTAACCGGGGAATCCAATCCCATTGAAAAAACAGAATTTCCTGATAGCGACAGCAATAAAACATCTCTAGAATTTGATAACATGGTTTTTGCTGGAACCAGTGTTTCAGCTGGTTCAGGCAAATTTATTGTTACAGCTATCGGAATGGCCACTGAATTTGGTCAAATTGCCCACCTTACACAAGAAATGCAGGAAGAAAAGAGTCCTTTGCAAAAAGAATTAGACCTTTTGACAAAGCAGATCTCCTTAATAGCTGTTTCAATCGGTCTTTTCTTCCTCGTTTCTTCTATGTTCTTAGTAGGACAACCCTTTGCTCAAGCCTTTATCTTTGCTTTAGGAATGATTGTTGCCTTTATACCAGAGGGTCTTTTACCCACAGTAACCTTATCCCTTGCCATGGCAGTGCAAAGAATGGCAAAGGAACATGCCCTGGTTAAGAAACTATCCTCAGTTGAAACCTTAGGAGCCACCTCAGTTATTTGTTCTGATAAAACAGGGACATTGACCCAAAATGCAATGACCGTCAATTCCCTTTGGACATCTGGCCGCCAAATTGATGTTACCGGACTCGGTTATGATAGCCATGGTGAGCTGCAAGAAGAGGGGGAAACCATTAAGCCAGATCAGGACCAACTCCTCACCAAACTGATAAGATACGCTCCTCTCTGCTCCAACGCCAAAGTCCTTGCGCCAAATGCCGAAAATCCTAATTACACTGTTCTTGGCGACCCTACCGAAGCCTGCCTCAATGTCCTTGCAGAAAAAGCTGGCTTCCAATTAGCTGACCTTCAAAAAGCCTACCCAAGACTCAGAGAATTTCCTTTCGATTCCGTTCGGAAGCGGATGACCACTCTTCACCAATCAGCTGAGCAAGGTACCTTATTTACCATCACCAAAGGAGCTCCCAAAGAGATTTTAGAAAAAGCTGCCTTTTATTGTGATGAATATGGTGTCCATCCCATGACAGAAGCTTATTTCCAAGCCAGTCTGGCTGCCAATGACCAATTCGCTCAAGAAGGGCTCCGCGTCTTAGCACTTGCTTACCGGGATTGGCCAGCAGAGACTGATAAGAATTCACTGACCCTGCAGGATGTGGAAGAGGAATTAATTTTTATCGGATTAATCTCCATGAGTGACCCACCACGTCAGGGGGTTATTGAGGCCATTGAAAAATGCCATAAGGCCTCTATCCGCATCATCATGGTAACTGGAGATTACGGCATCACCGCCTTGAGTATTGCCAAAAAAATTGGTATCGTCAAAGGTGAGCAAGCACGTGTGATTTCAGGTTCAGAACTTGTTCATCTCTCCGATCAAGAGCTTAAAAAAGCTTTGAAAGGTGAAGTGGTCTTTGCTCGGGTGGCACCAGAACAGAAATTCAGGGTGGTTAAGAACTTGCAAGAAATGGGCGAAGTAGTGGCCGTTACAGGTGATGGGATCAACGATGCTCCAGCCTTGAAAAGAGCTGATATCGGGGTTGCGATGGGTATTACCGGTACCGATGTGGCCAAAGAATCTGCTGATATGATATTGACCGATGATAACTTTTCATCAATTGTTCATGCGGTGGAAGAAGGTCGAGCTGTTTACCGCAACATCCAAAAATTCTTGTCCTACATTATTACGTCCAATGGACCAGAAGCAGTCCCATCAGCCTTTTTCCTCTTCTCAAAAGGTTTTATTCCCCTTCCATTAACCGTGATGCAAATCTTGACCATTGACTTAGGAACAGATATGTTACCGGCATTGGGGCTTGGTATCGAGCCACCAGTAGAAGGCGTCATGGATAAACCACCTCGGTTAATCACAGACCGCCTACTCGATCGCAGCTTGATTGTTAAAGCCTTTTGTTGGTATGGCATGCTTGAATCACTGATTGCCATGATAGGATTCTTCTTCGTTTATTATCTAGGACAAGGTCATCTCAATCATTTTGTCAATCACGGTCTCCTATACCACCAAGCAACAACAATTACTCTAGGTGCTATCATTTTTGCCCAAATGGGCATGGTCATGAACGCCAGGGCAGATGGCCAATCCATTTTCACTCTCAAGTATTTTGCTAATAAGTTAATCAATTTAGGTATCATCTTGGAAATCTTCCTCTTCCTTTGCTTGACCTATCTGCCATTTTTACAAGGTATCTTTAACACAGCCCCATTAGCACCAATTCATTGGCTCTATCTACTAACATGTCCATTCCTAATGACGGCCATGGAAGAAACTCGATTAAGGTTGAAGAAGAAATGAGAAGCTTGTAGATATAGCATTTTTAGAAATTTTTAAGACTAGAAACGAAAAATTCTCAAGATTATTAAGCCATATGAATAAATTCTGCATTCAAAAATTGTAAGCTAGCAAATAAATGACCTATTACTAAAACTTATAGCAGACAGAGAAAAACAAGCCTTTAGGTGACCTATCATAGGAGCCAAAGGCTTGTTTTTTAAGGGTTTTTGGCTTAAAATAGAGACTGTAATTAATCGAAAAAAATAGGAGAAAAAAATGAAATATATTGTTAACAAAAGTAACAACCCAGCTTATAATATTGCCTTAGAAGCTTACGCTTTTAGAGAATTACTTTCAGAAGATGAAATCTTCATTTTATGGATCAATGAGCCAGCAATCATCATTGGTAAACACCAAAACACTATTCAAGAAATTAATAAAGAATATACTGATGAGCACGGAATCCACGTGGTTCGTCGCCTTTCTGGTGGTGGAGCTGTTTACCATGACCTCAATAACCTTAACTACACTATCATTTCTAACAAAACAACTGAGGGTGCCTTTGATTTTAAAACTTTCTCTCAACCTGTTATTGAAACTCTAGCTGACTTAGGTGTTAAAGCTGAATTTACTGGTCGTAACGACTTGGAAATCAATGGTAAGAAGTTCTGTGGAAATGCTCAAGCCTATTACAAAGGCCGGATGATGCACCATGGTTGTCTCCTCTTCGATGTTGACATGACAGTGCTCGGCGATGCCCTTAAAGTCAGCAAAGATAAAATCGAATCTAAAGGGATTAAATCAGTGCGTGCCCGCGTGACCAATATTCTTAACGAGTTACCAGAAAAAATTACGGTTAACGAATTCTCAGATAAAATCTTGGATAAAATGAAAGAAACATATCCAGACATGACTGAGTACGTGCTTTCTGAAGATGAATTGGCGAAAATCCAAAAATTAGCTGATGAACAATTCGGTAGCTGGAACTGGACTTACGGTAAAGCCCCTGAATACACCATCGAACGCAATGTTCGTTATGCAGCAGGAAAAATCAATACCTTTGCCAACGTTGAAAATTCTGTCATCAAAAACATCAAAATCTACGGAGACTTCTTCGGAATTAAAGATGTTCAAGACATTGAAGCCTTATTAATCGGTTCTAAATACGAATATAAAGATGTTCTTGAAAAACTTCAAGGCATCGATACAGCACAATACTTCTCAGGCATGACTGTCGAAGAAATTGCCAAAGCAATTGTTGCTTAATGAATAAGAGAAACCCATGGAATCGGATGATTTCATGGGTTTTATTAAACATACTTTTTTGAGTGCTTGGGACGGAAGCGGATCCTTTTAGAAATCTACTACTAAAACTTATGCCAAAGCTCTAATAATTTCCTAGGTGATTGACTAATCATTTTAGCTAAAAAAATATACAGAAAATAAATTGCACCCTATGAGTTGAAATGAAAAATCAAAGGCTTTTCAGTCCTTGTAATGGCATTGTTTTATCAGATTCATCAATAATTCTTGTCGGATCTCGCTTAGGTTTTGATCAGTCAATGCTCTCTTCTTAAAAAAATGCTTAGCAGTTAACAATGCAGCAAAATCAACTATAATTGCTTAAGCTGGAGAAAGCTTGCCTTTAACTGGTGAATCAGTTACCCCATTCTTCACGGCAGCTGCTTTAGCAGTTATGGCTGGTGCAGGTACGATATCTGCTGTAAAAACTAAAAAAGACTAAACATTAAGCAATATTCTACCTATTCATGATAGTAAAAAAAGCCTCTGAGGAATTGCTCCTCGGAGGTTTTTTGAATCATCATTTTTATTTCTCAAATTCGGCCTTACTTTTAACGTCTGCGTACTCTTCAGCAACTTCCTTAGCCAGGATGTCTTTGTAGGCCGGCAAGTTAAGCTCTTGTCCGTACTTGTTTTTTAAGGCAGTTGTTACCAGACGGTAGGCCAAGTTAACATTCCTAGAGAGGATTGGTCCGTGGAAGTAAGAGCCATAGACATTCTTGTAGTGAACCCCCTCACTACCATCTTCCTTATTATTGCCGTTTCCGTATACCACATTGCCCAGTGGTTTCTCATCGTCCGATAAGAACGTCCGGCCTTGGTGGTTTTCAAAGCCGTAATAGGTTTCATTAAATTCAGCATTGTGAATCTTGATGTCGCCGATAAAGCGGTTGTTTTCCTGATTCAAAGTGTAGTGGTCCATGACCCCGATGCCGTCAATTCTAACACCGTTAGCTTGGACATAGTACTGGCCTAGTAATTGAAAGCCCCCGCAGATGGCCAAAATGACCTTATCCTGGTTGATGTAATTGGCGATGGCTTCTCGTTTTGAAGGTAAATCTTTTGCCACAATAGACTGCTCATAATCCTGACCGCCGCCGAAGAAAACCAAGTCGTAGTGATCAGTATCAAAGTTGTCACCAATGGATAGGATATCTATAGTCATCTTTGCGCCCAGCTTTTCAGCCACATATTTGAGCATGAGGACATTGCCGTTATCGCCATAGGTGTTCATCAAATTGCCGTAAAGATGAGCCATATTAAGCTCATAGTTATAGTCGCGGTTGTCTGGAGATTGTAGTGAAGTATAAGTCATTAGTTCATCTCCTTTCCGACAAGGTGTTGGTTGGCCAGGATTTGGCGGAATTCAAGCATAGCAGTATAGGTAGCGAGGATATAAGCATGTTTAGCTTCTTGTTGCTGAATAGCAGCCATGACATCCTCAAGTTTTTCCAACTCCGTGATCTTGTTTTCCTCGTAGCCTGAGACCCGAAGTCTGCGAGCAATTTCCGAGTGGCGGACGCCTCCTGCATTAACTTCGGTGATGTCCATGTCATTGATCAGCTCAAAATTAGCATCCCAAATCCATGAGGTATCGATACCGTCAGCATAGTTGGCATTAAGCAAGACTGATAAAGAAAATGGATAATCTGCTAATTTAATCATTTCTAAGGACTGACTAGCACCAACTGGGTTTTTAATCAAGACTAAGGTACAAGATTTATCCCCAACAGTGAAGGTTTCCTGACGGCCAAAGACAGCCCGGCTCTTGTTGAAACCAGCCTTGATTTGTTGCGGGTCAACGCCAAAGAACTCAGCCACAGCCACAGCAGCCAAGGCATTATAAATGTTATAAAGGCCACCGACATTAATCTT
The DNA here is from genome assembly GCF_001885095.1 of Streptococcus bovimastitidis. Taxonomy (GTDB): domain Bacteria; phylum Bacillota; class Bacilli; order Lactobacillales; family Streptococcaceae; genus Streptococcus; species Streptococcus bovimastitidis. The sequence goes on from NZ_LZDD01000001.1 coordinate 361,236, forward strand.
GTATTCTTGTTCGTCAATAACAAAAGCTGAAGAAGAATTGGTTAATTCTGCTAGTTCAGTCAATTGGTAGTCTAAGCCTGGACGCTGGAAGTCGCAGTTAAGGCAGACGTAGTGGCCCAAATTAGCATAAGTATTTTGTTTGTATTGTAGAATATGCTCACATTTAGGGCAGAGAATACCCTCAGTATTGTAGTGGGCCAACTGTGGCTCATGTGATTCCGTATTAAAACCATAATATTTAATCGGATTAATGACTTCTTTAGAAGCAAAAATCGGACTGTCGCCATTAGCCAAAATGGTTGCCTTTGGTGCATTTTTCGCCCCGTCAAGAATCATTTGGTAGGTGGTATAAATTTCCCCATAACGGTCCATTTGATCCCGGAAAATATTGGTAAAAACAAAAAGACTTGGGGTAATGTATTGAGTTACCTTAGGCAAGCTGGCTTCATCAATCTCTAAAACAGCAATTTTTTTACCATTTTTACCAGGCTTAGCCGAAAGGAAAGTCGATACAATCCCTGTAATCATATTGGCTCCACTTGGATTGGTTAAAACCTCTCCGTAGGCTTCTTTTAAAATGCCAACAGTCAGAGCAGTGGTTAAGGTTTTCCCATTGGTCCCTGTGACAACAACAATTTCATAATCCTTAGCTAGGGTATCTAGAATGTCTTGGTCAAATTGCAAGGCTAATTTTCCTGGATAGGTTGAACCACGACCCATACTTTTTAGTACCGTCTGTGCTGTTTTTCCGGCAGTAATGCCCATTAATGTCTTCATTTTCATGTTTATATTTTAACATAGAATTGATGATTTTAGATACAGAAAAACTTTAAGAAAAATGTTATAATGTTACAGATATCTATTTCACATAGAAAGAGAGTAGTATGAGTAATCTTAGTAATATCGACGTTCGCTTTATTCAAAGTTTATTTAGTGATCCTTGGCTGGTCACCATCCACCTACTAGACATCCTGATTGTAGCCTATGCCATCTATCGCTTTATCAAGGCACTAGCCGGCACCAAAATCATGTCCTTGGTTCAAGGGGTCTTACTATTTATCATTTTGCGCTTTGTCGCGGAATGGGTAGGACTGACTACCATTACCTATCTGATGAACCAGGTCATTACTTACGGTGTCATCGCGGGTGTTATTATCTTTGCACCGGAAATTCGGGCAGGTCTCGAAAAATTTGGGCGCTCGACCCAGGTATTTCGACCTAAAGAATTAATGAGTGACGAAGAGAAACTCTTAGATGCTATCGTTAAATCAGTAGCCTATATGAGTCCCAGGAAAATTGGTGCCTTGATTGCTATCGAACAAGCACAAACCCTGCAAGAATATATTTTAACAGGGATTCCTTTGCATGCGGACATTTCTAGTCAGTTATTAATTAATATCTTTATCCCCAACACGCCTTTGCATGATGGGGCAGTTATCATTTCAGAAAACAAAGTCTTATCTTCGTGTTCTTATTTGCCACTGTCAGAATCCATGTCTATTTCCAAAGAGTTTGGAACAAGGCACCGGGCGGCAATTGGCTTATCAGAGAATTCAGATGCCATTACCATTGTCGTTTCTGAAGAAACAGGTGGTATTTCTATCACACGTAAAGGACAATTCCTTCATGATTTGTCTAAAGAAGAATTTGAGTCAGTCTTACGCTCTTATTTAATCAAGGGTGGTACACCAAATACTCCCTGGTATAAAAAATGGATGGGAGGCAAATAAGCGTGAAATCATTTTTTAACAGTCGCCTTTGGTTAGGTCTCGTCTCTATTTTCCTAGCTATCGTTCTCTTTTTAGCAGCTGCATCAAGTAGTGTATCTAATTCAAATAGCCAACTCTACAGCCCAATAGAAACCTATACGCACAGCTTAACCGATGTCCCTATCGATCTCAAGTACGATAGTGATAAATACTTTATCAGTGAGTATTCATACGGAGCCCAAGTCTATCTGACCTCTACCAACCGGATCAAGTTGGATTCTGAAGTCAATAGTGACACCCGTAATTTTAAGATTGTGGCAGATTTGTCCCACAGCAAGCCTGGTAAAGTAACAGTCCCTCTCAAGGTCAATAATTTACCATCTGGCGTTGCGGCAAAGGTGACACCGGGCAAAATTTCAGTAACCATCGGTAAGAAAAAGACCAAAACTTTTTCTGTTAGCGGTAGCGCAGATTCTAAACAGATTGCGTCTGGTTACGAAATCGCTGAAATTTCAACAGACATTAGTAAGGTAGAAGTGACTTCTGATGAATCAAAAATTGATTTAATTGACCATGTTGTGGCAAAACTACCTGATGATGTCAATTTGAAAGAAGATTATAGTGACGAGGTGACTTTACAAGCCGTTTCTGCGGACGGTACCGTACTGGCCAGCTCTATCAGTCCTGCCAGAACCAACCTCAAAGTATCTATTAAGAAAATCACAAAAGAAGTGCCAATTCGCATGTCTATGCTTGGTACTGTTAATGGTGGTCTTGCGTCTATTACGCCAAAATTATCTCGACAAACGGCGATTATTTCAGGACCTAAAGAGGTCTTGGATAATACTTATGAAGTGGTGGCTGAATTTGACATTTCAGATGTCACAAAAAATACCAATAAAACTGTAAGCTTAAAGGCTGATGGGGTTTCGATTGAACCAACTTCAGTTGTGGTTCAGTTGACAACGAAAAAGAAATAATACATAATATCAAAGGAAATTTGGAAACGGAGGAAGCGCTTAGGCGCTGAAGGATAAATTATGGGGAAATATTTTGGAACAGACGGTGTGCGTGGTGAAGCAAACATTGAGTTAACACCGGAATTAGCATTTAAATTAGGTCGCTTTGGAGGCTACGTCTTAAGCCAACATGAAACAGAACGACCAAAAGTTTTTGTAGCAAGAGATACCCGCATTTCAGGAGAAATGTTAGAATCAGCTCTTGTTGCAGGTTTGCTATCTGTTGGGATTGAAGTATACAAATTAGGTGTCCTAGCAACACCGGGTGTTTCTTACTTAGTAAGAACCGAAAATGCTAGCGCTGGTGTTATGATATCAGCCAGCCACAATCCAGCCTTGGATAACGGCATCAAATTCTTTGGTAGCGACGGCTTTAAATTAGCTGACGATCAAGAATTAGAAATAGAAGCTCTTTTAGATGCTAGTGAAGATACCCTACCTCGCCCAAGTGCTGAAGGCTTAGGAACACTTGTTGATTATCCAGAAGGCCTACGAAAATACGAAAAATTCTTAGTCTCAACTGGTCTTGACTTAGAAGGCATGAAAGTTGCCCTTGACACTGCCAACGGGGCAGCATCAGTATCAGCGCGTGATATCTTCTTAGACTTAAACGCTGACATCACTGTCATTGGTGAAAAAGCAAATGGTCTCAACATCAATGATGGCATCGGTTCAACTCATCCAGAAAAATTACAAGAACTTGTCCTTGAAAATGGTTCAGATCTTGGTTTGGCTTTTGATGGGGATAGTGACCGTTTAATTGCGGTTGATGAAGAGGGCCAAATTGTTGACGGTGATAAAGTCATGTTTATCATTGGGAAGTATCTATCAGAAAAAGGACTCCTTGCGCAAAACACCATCGTTACTACAGTGATGTCTAACCTCGGTTTTCACAAAGCTCTAGATGAACACGGCATTAATAAAGCCATCACCGCAGTCGGCGACCGCTACGTTGTCGAAGAAATGCGTAAAAACAATTATAACCTCGGTGGTGAACAATCTGGACACGTCATCATCATGGATTACAACACAACTGGTGACGGCCAACTAACAGCTATTCAATTGACCAAGGTCATGAAAGAAACTGGCAAAACCCTGTCAGAATTAGCTAGTGAAGTAACCATCTACCCACAAAAATTAGTTAACATTCGTGTTGAAAATAGCATGAAAGACAAAGCTATGGAAGTCCCAGCTATCGCAGCTATCATTGAAAAAATGGAAGCTGAGATGCAAGGCAACGGCCGCATCCTGGTAAGACCAAGTGGAACAGAGCCCCTCCTCCGTGTCATGGCAGAAGCACCAACCCATGAAGAAGTCGACTACTATGTTGATACCATCGCCGATGTTGTCCGCCAAGAAATTGGAATTGACTAAAAACAGATATTTCAAATACTATTTCAATACTTTTTCTGATCGATAGTGGTTAGAAAAAACAAAATTCGATTTAATATACTATTGAAGCTAGAACAAGTCTGTTCTAGCTTCAGCTATTTTAATTATCTGCTATCAACAAACGCTCTTAATAAAAAATAGTGAAGATGAGATGCTAAAAAGGATCCTTAAACCGATAGAAACTCATTTTCTCAATTTCTCATCTTGAAAATTAAAAATTCATTTTATAAAAAAGGAGACCTAAATGGAAGCGAAAATCCAAGAAATTCTGAAACGTTTGGATCCCCAGGCCTCTGCCTATTTTAAAGAAATCATTCCTGAATACCAAAAGGGTTATATCGATTATATCTATCAATCGGATATCTGTTCGGTTCAGAAGCGCCGCCTCAAATACATGTCTAAGCTTTTTCAGATCTGGCAGAAGAAGCCTTGGTATTACATCATGCCCATGACCCAGCATTCTGCTGAAATCATTGCCAAGGACTGGCAATATCCAGAACCCTATGATTTCTACAACCTAGCCGCAGACCCTGAAGACTATGCGGAGATGATGGATACCGAGCTTCGTCAAAACAGCTACTTTCAGGTCATCCGCAATGGGATTCTCTTTGGCTTTGCCTCATTTCAAGAGCAGGGCTCAGAACTGGAAATCGGTCTTGGCATGGCTCCCAAGTGGACTGGGCAATCCCATGGTGCAGCCTTCCTAAAAGCCATTGAAGACTACGCCCAATCCAATTATCAAGCTCAAACTTTTGTTCTTAATGTTGCGACCTTTAATAGCCGAGCCATTAAATGTTATAAAAATCTAGGATACCAAGCTGAGACCATTTTCAAACAAGCTACAAATGGCAGCGTCTATGACTTTGTCAAAATGACTAAGGCAGTAGAGCAAGGCCCCAGCAGTAAGAATTAATCTTGTTAGGCTGACCTTTAAAACAAAAGTGGTATAATAATACTATGAAGAAAAAACCAAGTTCAGCTTACGTGCACATCCCCTTTTGTACACAAATTTGTTATTATTGTGACTTTTCCAAAGTCTTTATCAAAAATCAGCCTGTCGATGCCTATCTTCAGGCTCTTATTGCTGAATTTCGTTCTTATGACATCAAGCAATTGAAGACCCTTTACATCGGTGGTGGTACCCCGACAGCCATTACCGCCCAGCAATTAGACTACCTGCTGACAGAATTAACAAGAGGCCTAGACCTCTCTGTCTTAGAAGAATTCACAATCGAAGCCAACCCAGGAGATCTAGACGCAGAAAAAGTGGCAGTCCTCAAGAATTCAGCCGTCAACCGCATCTCGCTAGGGGTGCAAACCTTTAATGATAAGCATTTAAAACAAATTGGCCGCAGCCATAATGAAGCGCAAATCTATGAAACTATTGATAGCCTTAAAGCAGCCGGTTTCCATAATATTTCGATCGATTTAATCTACGCTCTCCCAGGACAAACCTTGGATCAGGTCAAAGAAAATGTAGCCAAGGCCCTAGCCTTAGATATTCCCCATCTCAGCCTTTACAGCCTGATTCTGGAGCATCATACCGTCTTTATGAATAAGATGCGCCGTGGCAAACTCAACCTACCAACAGAAGACTTAGAAGCTGAAATGTTTGAGTACATCATCACCGAAATGGAGGCCAATGGCTTCGAACATTACGAAATTTCCAACTTCGGCAAACCAGGCTTTTTCAGCCAGCATAATCTCATGTACTGGGATAACGACGAGTATTACGGCTGTGGTGCCGGTGCCTCGGGTTACTTGGACGGCGTCCGTTACCGCAATCGGGTTCCCATCCAACACTACCTCAAGGCCGTGGCCGAGGGCAATGCCCGCCTGACAGAAGAGGTTCTGACCATGGAAGAGATGATGGAAGAAGAGCTCTTCCTGGGCTTGCGGAAAAAGACAGGTGTTTCCATCCCTCAATTTGAAGCCAAGTTTCCTTATTCTTTTGAAGAAAGGTACGGCCAAATTGTGAAAGAACTGGTAGCAGATGGGCTCCTAGTCGATGACCCCCAAATCGTGCGCATGACCAAACGAGGCCTCTTCTTAGGGGACTCCGTAGCAGAGAAATTTATTTTACAATAGGAGAATTAACATGGGATTACAATATCAAGAAAGCTTCACCATGCCCTTTGACTTGTGTGATGTCAAACACGATGCCAAATTACCTTTATTATTGGCCTACTGTCTAACCGTCTCTGCCCGTCAATCCAACGGCTTAAATCGCAGTGATGCCTACGTTTTAGAACACTTCAATCTCATTTGGATTATCACTGACTATGAAGTCAATATCAAACGCCTCCCCGTTTTCAATGAGACCATTACCATCAAAACAGAAGCTGTCTCATACAATAAATTATTCTGTTATCGCCAGTTTAATATTTACGACCAAGAAGGTAATGAATTAGCAGATATCCTAACCTTCTTTGCCCTTATGAATCCAGAAACCCGTAAGGTTTCAACCATTCCAGAAGAATTAGTCCAACCTTATGAATCTGAATTTGTGAAAAAAATGCGCCGGGCCTTTAAACCGGAAGCTTTGGAAAATCCAGAAGAAAAAACCTATCATGTCCGTTATTTTGATATCGATATGAACGGCCATGTCAACAACAGCAAGTACTTGGATTGGATGTATGATAGTCTAGGCTATGATTTCCTCAGACACCATAACCCTGTCAGCCTGCGCCTCAAATATGTCAAAGAAGTTGCGCCAGGCGGTCAGATCACATCCAGCTTTGTCCAAGATGATTTAACCACCCGCCATGAGATCAAATCCGAAGGGCAGGTAAACGCGCAAGCCATCATTGAATGGATGAGAATCGACTAAAAGGAGTTAGCTGTGACCTATAAAGGCTATTTAATTGACTTAGATGGAACAATTTACAAAGGAAAAGAGCGCATCCCCGCAGGTCAGCGTTTTATCCAAAGACTGCAGGAGCAAAACGTTCCCTATCTTTTGGTAACCAATAATACCACGCGGACACCTGAAATGGTGCAGGACATGCTGTCGAGCCAGTTTGACATTGAGACACCACTTGCGACCATTTACACGGCAACCATGGCCACCGTGGATTACATGAATGATATGAATCGGGGCAAAACCGCCTACGTTATCGGCGAAACAGGCCTCAAAAGTGCCATCGCCCAAGCCGGCTACCAGGAAGATACTGAAAATCCTGCTTATGTCGTGGTAGGCCTTGATACCCAGTTGACCTACGAAATGCTCTCGGTAGCGACCTTAGCTATCGCAAAAGGTGCCCTTTTCATCGGAACTAACCCAGACTTAAATATTCCAACAGAAAGAGGGCTTATGCCGGGTGCAGGTTCCTTAGTTGCACTATTAGAATCAGCTACCCGTGTCAAACCGGTCTTCATCGGCAAACCCAATGCTATCATCATGAACAAGGCCCTAGAGATCTTAGGTGTTAAACGGTCGGAAGCTATTATGGTTGGCGATAATTACCTAACTGATATCATGGCAGGCATCCAAAATGATGTGGCAACACTACTTGTGACAACCGGTTTTACCAAGCCAGAAGAAGTACCAAGTCTCCCGGTTCAACCGGATTATGTGATGGCTAGCTTAGATGAGTGGGAGCTGTGATGAAAGAGAAATTGCAAATGCTATCAACTTTCATCTGGGTCCTCTCATTATCTGTCCTTTTAACCATTTATTTGGCCTGGCTTTTCTATCCCATCGAAGTGGATCTACTGAAGATTACAAAAGTGGTTTTTATGACAAAAAAATCCATTCTTTATAACTTCAACGGCCTCATGAACTACTTGACCAATCCCTTAGTCAAGTCCCTAAAGTTTGCCAGCTTCACAGCCTCAAAAGCAGGCTTAGCCCACTTCGCAGACGTCAAAGGACTTTTTCACTTAACCCAAGCTTTGTTTGTCCTCAGCTCCCTACCAGCTCTGCCATTTCTCTATAAGAACATCGAAGCAAAAACATTAGGACTCTACAGCCACTTTCTTGGCCTGGCTGTTATCTTGCCCCTAGCCATTGCGGCCATGGCGCTACTCATAGGTTTCGACAACTTCTTTGTCCTTTTCCACCATATCCTCTTTGTCGGTAAGGACAACTGGTCCTTTGACCCCTTAACGGATCCCGTCATTTGGATCCTACCCGAAACCTTTTTCATGCATTGCTTCATCCTATTTTTCATTCTTTATGAAGCCATTTTCATCGGACTATTTGGCATAAGCAGAAGAAGGAAATAATGAAAACAAGTTCAATAAAGAGCTTGTTTGTTTTGAAATAAAATTTATGAAAACTGTCTACTTTCTTTGAACCACAATTGGAAAGTATCAAAAAGAACGAAAGAAAACAGAATTACTTTTTTCCCTTTTCTCATGAAAAGGGTATTTTTGTATTTCATTAAAGTTATTACTAAATTTTATCCAAGCTTATTTTGATAATGAATATTTATTACGAAAAATAGACAAAAAATGCATATTGAATTTGTCGTTTTCATAAATTTTCCATGGAATATTTCTGTAAAAACAGTGTAAATAAAGGCTTTTTAGATGTTTTTATCAATTTATTGATTTTCTGTTTGCAAGCCCTTACATATGTGTTATAATGAGAAAAAATAAGAGGAGAACTTCTAATGGAAAAAACATTTTTTATGATAAAACCGGATGGTGTTAAACGTGGCTTAGTTGGCGACGTTCTTGCTCGCATGGAAAAACGTGGCTTCACTTTTGACCAACTTCAATTGGTAACACCGACTAAAGAACAATTTGATCAACATTACTATCAATTGGTTGATAAACCATTTTACCCTGGAATGATGGACTACATGATGAGTGGTCCAATCCTGATTGGTATTATTTCGGGATATGAAGTCATTGAGTCATGGCGTACCATGATGGGGAAAACAAATCCTAAAGAAGCAGCTCCAGGAACAATCCGTAGCGATTTTGCCCAAGCACCAAATGATAAGGGTGAAATGATGAACGTTGTTCATGGTTCTGATTCTCGTGATTCAGCTAAACGTGAAATTGAACTTTGGTTTGGTAAAGAAGCAGCTGAAGAAGTTAAATAATAAAAAAAGAATAGCTATACTTAAGTCAGTACTTGGAATTTCCTCTTGTCTGACTCAGTAATAGAGCTATTCTTTTTTGTCTTTCTCTTGTCGAGCTACCTCTGGAAGAAGTTTTTCTTCAAAGGCTAGGCGATCTAAGTAAGCTTCCTCTTTTGTTCGTCTCGTAGGTCCGTGATAATGTTGACCTTTGACACAGATACGAGCAATGAAGCCCTGTCCATGGCTGTAAACCCCTTTGAAACCAGAGGTGTTGTTTTTGTTTTGACGATTTTCAAACATATCAATGACGACCCCGTCAATGATGGTCTTTTTAGCGTTCAATGCACATAAATCTTTCATTCTTGTATCTCGGTGGAGACAACCACAAGACCTTGTCTTTCCTCGTCTCAGTAAAGAGGTGTAAGCCTCTATGATTTTCCCACAATCACAGCGGCAGATGTAGACCACCTCATTATTACCGGCTCTTTTATCAGTTCTTTTGATGACTTTCAGCCTACCGAATCTCTCTCCAGTGAGATTTAATCTTTTCATAAGGTTAATTATAACACAGAATACTAATTAAATAAGAAGAAAACAATGACAATTTGCTTACAAAAAGGTAGCATTTTCATGATAAATAATAACATTATCAGATAGCTTAACCTGACCAAACCACTTTTTACAGGATTATTCTTATAGCGCTTTAACCTGTCTTTTGTTATAATTAAGGGTAACGAAAAATTGTATAGGAATAAAACGTGAATGAATAGTCAAGAATTGAAACAAAGACAAGAAAAAATCAGAAATTTTTCGATTATTGCCCATATTGACCATGGCAAATCGACTTTGGCAGATAGAATTTTAGAAAAAACAGAAACGGTTTCTTCTCGTGAGATGCAAGCCCAACTTTTGGATTCGATGGATTTGGAAAGAGAACGTGGGATTACCATTAAACTCAATGCTATTGAGCTTAATTATACAGCCAAAGATGGAGAAACTTATATTCTTCACCTGATTGACACCCCAGGACACGTGGACTTTACTTATGAGGTATCTCGTTCCCTTGCTGCCTGTGAAGGCGCAGTACTAGTTGTCGATGCGGCTCAAGGGATTGAAGCTCAGACCCTTGCTAATGTTTATTTAGCCTTAGACAATGACTTGGAAATTCTTCCAGTTATCAATAAAATTGATTTGCCCGCTGCTGATCCAGAAAGGGTTCGTCAGGAAGTCGAAGATGTTATTGGACTTGATGCCTCTGAAGCAGTTTTAGCTTCAGCCAAAGCAGGTATTGGGATAGAAGAAATCTTGGAACAAATTGTTGAAAAGGTCCCAGCACCAACAGGTGATGTGGATGCCCCATTACAAGCCTTGATTTTTGACTCAGCTTATGATGCCTACCGTGGCGTTATTCTTCAGGTTCGGATTATCAATGGTATTGTTAAACCAGGTGACAAGATTCAAATGATGTCAAATGGTAAAACCTTTGACGTTACTGAAGTTGGTATTTTCACCCCGAAAACAGTGGGTCGTCAATTCTTAGCAACCGGAGACGTTGGTTACATCGCAGCATCTATTAAGACGGTGGCTGATACACGTGTAGGTGATACTGTCACGCTTGCAACCAATCCTGCTGCTGAACCTCTGCACGGCTATAAACAAATGAATCCAATGGTCTTTGCCGGCCTTTACCCGATTGAGTCCAACAAGTACAACGACTTACGGGAAGCCTTGGAGAAGTTGCAGCTTAACGATGCCAGCTTGCAATTTGAGCCTGAGACCTCGCAAGCGCTTGGTTTTGGTTTCCGTTGTGGTTTCTTGGGTCTCTTGCATATGGATGTTATTCAAGAGCGTCTGGAGCGTGAATTCAATATTGACTTAATTATGACAGCGCCATCGGTAGTATACCAAATCAACACCACAGATGGCGAAATGGTTCGCGTGTCAAACCCGTCCGAGTTCCCAGATCCAACTAAGGTCGAGTCCATCGAGGAACCTTACGTTAAAGCGCAAATCATGGTGCCTCAGGAGTTCGTAGGGGCTGTTATGGAATTAGCCCAAAGGAAGCGCGGCGATTTCGTAACCATGGATTATATTGATGATAACCGCGTCAATGTTATCTATCAGATTCCTCTGGCAGAAATTGTTTTTGACTTCTTTGACAAGCTTAAATCATCAACCCGCGGCTACGCCAGCTTTGATTACGAGATTTCCGAATACCGCAAATCCCAATTGGTTAAAATGGATATCCTTCTCAATGCTGAAAAAGTTGATGCCCTCAGCTTTATTGTCCACCGCGAATTTGCCTACGAACGTGGAAAACTTATTGTTGAAAAATTAAAGAAAATCATCCCACGCCAACAATTTGAAGTGCCAATCCAAGCAGCCATCGGCCAAAAAATCGTTGCCCGTTCCGACATCAAAGCCTTACGTAAAAACGTCTTGGCCAAATGTTATGGTGGTGACGTTTCCCGTAAACGCAAACTCTTAGAAAAACAAAAAGCCGGTAAGAAACGGATGAAAGCCATCGGTTCCGTCGAAGTCCCACAAGAAGCTTTCCTAAGCGTTCTCTCAATGGATGAAGACACTAAAAAATAAAAGTAATGAAAGTGAAGACAAAGGAATTGTCTTTGCTTTTTTTGATGCCAGTTTTTTTGATTATGATAATGACAAACAATCTCATAAATTAAACGAGAAATTGCGACAAATTAACAAGTAGAATGATAAATTTAGAAAGTTAAAACCCAGTTCCTGTCACAGCCACGAGCGAACGAAGTTCGCCCCCCCAGATACTTTCCTCCGTAGTGGAAGTAACTGAAAAGAAATTTCAGTTACCGGAATTTTTTAGACCTAGGCTAAAAAATTAGCAATGGAATCACGCAGTGAGTCGCTTGCGTCCGCACTACTACAGGAAAGTATCAAAAAGAAAAGTAATGAATTATGTAGGAAGAAACTGCAGGAAGTTTCTCTTTTTTCTTCAACAGTCACTTCCCTAACTGTTGAACCCATCCGTGCTGCTTAAGTAAAGTGTCAACAAAAGATATAAGAAAATGGATAGGAAAGTATCAAAAAATGGAAACAGTAAAATCCTTACAAGAAGTCATTCTTGCAAGAATTTGTTACAATAAAAAGAAAGTTTATTTTTCACGTAGGAGGGACTTATGGAAGATAAAGAAAGCTTGCGCCACCGGATTGGAGACTTGGCCTATGAAGTGACGCAAAACGCGGCAACTGAAAGAGCCTATACAGGGCAATATGACAATTTCTTTGACAAAGGGATCTATGTGGATGTGGTCAGTGGTGAAGTCCTCTTTTCATCACTGGACAAGTACCAGTCTGGCTGTGGCTGGCCAGCCTTTACCAAGCCAATTGATAACCGCCTGGTGACCAACCATGAGGATCCCTCCTTTGGTATGCATCGGGTTGAGGTGCGCAGTCGTCAAGCCCAGTCCCACTTAGGCCATGTCTTTAATGATGGCCCCAAAGAAGCAGGAGGCTTGCGTTACTGCATTAATTCAGCAGCTCTCCGCTTTATTCCCTATCAAGACATGGAAAATGAAGGCTACGCCCAGTACTTAGATCTCTTTAGAATCGAGGAAGATTAAACAGATGAATGATATGCAAAAGAGCATCCTTTCTCAAACGGAAGAATGGGTGAAAGCTAAACTTGCAGGCGAAGCCAGTGGTCATGACTGGTGGCACATTGTCCGGGTGACTAACACTACTAAAACCATTGCCCAGGCCGAAGGGGCGGACCTTTTCATTTGTCAAATGGCTGCGCTTTTGCACGACATGGCAGATGAGAAACTTAATGCGGACCCTCAAGCAGCTGACCAGCAAGTAGTGGATTTTCTGCTGTCAAAAGAATTGTCAGAAGAAGAGGTTGCGGAGATTTTATACATTACGCGACATATTTCCTTCAAAGGCGGCAAAGGGGAGCAACTCCAGTCCCTATCAGCAAGAATTGTCCAAGATGCGGATAGATTGGATGCCATCGGCGCCATTGGAATTGCCCGTTGTATGGCCTATTCTGGCCACAAGGGTCGTCTGATTCATGACCCTAACATGAAACCAAGAGAAAACATGACTCAGGAGGAGTACCGCAATGGCCAGGATACGGCCATCATGCATTTCTATGAAAAATTATTACTGCTCAAAGACCATATGAATACGGACTACGGCCGTCAATTAGCTCAGCAAAGACATAACTTCCTAGAAACTTACTTAGATCAGTTTTATGCGGAATGGGATGGGCTGCGCTAGCCATTCAAGAAAGGGAAAAGATGATACGTTTAGCAGAGAGAAAAGACCTTCAGGCCCTGCAGGGGCTTCTACTTGAGATTGCGGACTTGCACCACGACTTACGGCCGGATTTGTTCATGCCAGCATCTTCCAAGTTTGGCCAGGAGGATTTGGAGGCAATGCTTGGCAATCCTCAAAAACCGATTTATGTTTATGAAGATACTGGACAGGTTTTGGGCCATCTCTTTATAGAGTGGAAACAACCAAACAATGGAGTTCGCTACCCTCATAAATCTCTCTACATTGAGGATTTGTGTGTGGCTCAAGCAGCTCGACATCAGGGAGTTGGTCAAGCTCTGATGGCTTTTGCGGAAGACTTGGCTCGCCAACAAGGTGCATTTAACTTGACCCTAAATGTTTGGGAAGCCAATCAGTCGGCTCGTGCTTTTTATGAAAAAGCAGATTTCAAACCACAACAAACGCAAATGGAAAAGATACTCTAAGATTGTTGGTAATGGATGCAAACTTGACCATGACTGCTTTCTTGGATAGAATGGAATAAGTGAAAGAAGGATGGTGATAGATTGCCCATATTAAAAGACTACATTGAGAAACAGGCTAAGACATCTTTTGCCGACCTGCCTCTCAATGAACTGGACATTATAGCTATTAATGAGATTGGTTATCTTTCTTTTGATGATTTAGGTGTAGCGACCATCGATGAGACAACCAAAATCAAGATAAAAGATATTGACAAAAATTATCCTGAGGATCGTCGGAAAACGATATACAACTATTTAATTACACAAGAACGGTTAGCATTATTTGAGGCCATTCAGGCTTCGCAACGCTTCGAGGAGTTGACTCTTTCCCATTACGTCAATGAAATCAATAAAGAGTTTGAAAAGCAATTTGCAGCTATGGTTTTTACTATTCCAAGTATCAAGCATGTTCAAATCGTTTTTCGCGGTACCGATGATTCTTTAATTGGCTGGAAAGAAGATTTTAAATTAACATATATGTCTGAAATTCCCGCACACCGCTCAGCTATCAACTATTTAAGTAACTATATTAAGATTCACCCGGACCAAGACATCTACTTGTCAGGACACTCTAAAGGTGGTAATTTAGCCCTCTATTCCTCAAGTTTCTCAATCCCAGCAGTTCAAAAGCAACTTAAAAAAGTTTATTTATTAGATTCGCCAGGGATAGCAGAAGAGCTACTACAAAGAGAATCTTACAAGGCTATTCGTGATAAATTAGTCCTTGTCAGACCACAAGAATCGGTAGTCGGTGTTATGCTTTATTGTGATGTTAAACCTAAGGTCGTTAAGAGTTTAGCTTATGGCGTCCTTCAGCATAAAACCTGTAATTGGCAGGTTCATTTAGAAGGAAAATTAGTCACTGTTCCAAGTCAGACAGAGCTCAGTCTTAGCCTAGAAAAAACCTTTAGAGACTGGACTAGACAATTATCCAAACAGGATTTAAAATTAGTCTGTGATTGCTTCTTTGATGCCTTAATTGCTAGTGGCATTACCAGTCTCAATGCCTTTACCTTTGATGAAAAATCTTTTATGGCACTATTTAAGGTAATTTCCTCATTCAATTCCATTGACCAAACCAAAAAAGCCATTATGTTTAAATCAGTTAGACAGTTAATACATGACTACACTGGCTATCGTAAACGGGATGTATCAGATAAAATTCAAGAACGCATCAGCAGTATCTTAAAAAAGAGACCAAATCCAAAGTTTCTGCAACGTTAAGCGGAGGCTTTTTGGCTCTTAAGGTTTCTGCTTGACCTGCCTCCTATGGTCAATGATATAATAGAGGAAAGAATGGAGGACAGAAGATGATAGAAATGGTCAAAATGAATGACGGTAATCGGATTCCGGACTTAGGACTTGGTACTTGGATGATACCAGATGAAAAAGCAGCAGACGTGGTCGTACAAGCCTTAAAACTAGGTTACCGCCATCTGGATACTGCTCAGGCTTACGGCAACGAGGTTGGTGTCGGCAAAGGAATTTTTATGTCGGGCATCCCTAGAGAAGAAATCTTTGTGACGACAAAAGTTGGAGCAGAGCACAAAACTTATGAAGCTGCCGCAGCATCAATCCAAGAATCCTTAGACAAGTTGGGACTGAATTATATTGACCTGATGATTATCCATAGTCCTCAGCCTTGGCAAGAATGGCGAGCAAGCGACAAGAATTTTGATCAGGGCAACTTAGAAGCTTGGCGAGCTTTAGAAGATGCTCACAAAGCCGGCAAAATTAAATCCATTGGAGTATCAAACTTCCAAAGAGAAGATATTGAGAATATCCTAAGCCACGGTACTATCAGACCGGCGGTCAACCAAATACTTGCCCATATTGGGAATATCCCCTTTGATTTGGTTGAATACTGTGAGAGTCAAGATATCTTAATTGAAGCCTATTCCCCAATTGCCCATGGTCAAGCTTTAGGTAATGAAACAATCAAAGCTATGGCTGATAAATATGGGGTAACCATCGCCCAATTATGCATCAAATATGTCTTACAACTCGATATGATTGCATTACCAAAAACCGAAAATCCAGAACACATGCACAGTAACATGCAAGTGGACTTCACCATTTCTCGTGAAGATATGGAAACACTTAACAAGATAAGATTCACCGATTATGGGGAATATAGTAAATTCCCAGTCTTTTCAGGTAAATAAAACTATCGCAATGAAGATTTGAACTTCATTGCTTTTTTCTTTTGAATTCTATATAGCAAATTGAGAATGAAGAGAGACCAAAAATGATATATCTCAAAAAAATGTCATTAAAATAATTTTTTCTCTTGACTTGGAGTCAACTCCAAGGAATAGTATAGAGTCAAGATAATAGATAGTGAGGTTCAATAAATGACAAAAGTAATGTTAGTAACAGGTGCGGGACAAATTTCCATGGCCATTGCTAGACGAATTGGTGCAGGTTGCAAAATCATTTTAGGCGATAAAAATCTAGCTAATGCCGAAGTAATTGCTAAAACATTGCGAGAAGCAGGTTTTGATGTTGAAGCACTGAAAATGGATTTATCAGACAGACAATCCATTCAAAATAAGATTGCCTTGGGGCAATCTTACGGACCGATTCACTATTTGGTTAATGGAGCTGGGATCTCTCCTTCACAAGCATCAATAGAAACCGTTCTAAAAGTTGATTTGTATGGCACAGCAATCTTATTAGAAGAAGTCGGCAAAGTCATTGCCAAAGGTGGCTCTGGTGTCACTATCTCTAGCCAGTCAGGTTTCCGCATGCCGGCTTTAACTGCTGACCAAGACCGTTTCCTCGCCACTGTTGACACAGAAGAATTATTAGCCTTAGATTTCTTACAATCTGACCAGATTTCAGACAGTCTCCATGCTTATCAATTAGCAAAACGGGCAAATGAAAAACGCGTCATGGCAGAGGCTGTTAAGTGGTCTCAAAATGGAGCTCGCTTAAATGCGATTGCACCAGGCATTATTGTAACCCCTCTAGCTTTGGATGAATTTAATGGCCCAAGTGGTGACTTTTATAAAAATATGCTTGCCAAATCACCTGCAGGCCGTCCTGGTACAGCAGATGAAGTGGCTAATCTTGCTGAACTCTTAATGAGTGATCGAGGAGCTTACATCACTGGTTCAACTATGTTAATTGATGGTGGTGCAACGGCATCTTATTTCTATGGTCCCTTGCAGCCAGAGCAGAAGTAAAAAATCACTAATTTTAATAATTAGAATTAAAGTGACAGTCAATTTTCAAGAACCATTGAGAGTTAGAATCCGACTATAAATTAACTTAAAGATTTGGAATTCCATATCAGGATTAATTAGAAATTCTGGAATTTGGTTCCAATTTTGACAAAGATAATGAAATTTTCTGAAATATTGTTTTATATTAATGTTTTTTTCTTGACTTGGAGTAGACTCCAAGGATTATAATGAAAGTATAGAAAAGAGGTACTCATATGAAAGTAGCAACATTTATGGAACCAGGTAAAATGGTGATTACAGAACGTGACAAACCGGTTATTGAAGCAGAAAGTGACGCGATTATCAAAATTGTTAGAGCATGTGTCTGCGATTCTGACTTGTGGTGGTATCGTGGGATTGCAGATCGCCCTTCAGGTTCTTATGCTGGACATGAAGCTATCGGTATTATCGAAGAAGTTGGTTCAGATGTGACGAATGTAGTCGTTGGTGATTTTGTTGTTGTCCCATTTACCCATGGTTGTGGCCATTGTGTAGCTTGCAAAGCTGGATTTGATGGAAACTGTACAAATCATGTCCCTGGTAAAAACATTGGTTACCAAGCAGAATATCTCCGTTACACAAATGCGGACTGGGCTTTAGTAAAAATTCCAGGACAACCATCAGATTATTCAGAAGAAAAACTCAACTCCCTCTTAACCTTATCAGATGTTATGGCAACTGGTTACCACGCTGCTAAAACTGCGGAAGTTAAAGAAGGCGATACTGTCGTTGTTATGGGTGACGGAGCTGTAGGTCTCTGCGGTGTTATTGCAGCAAAACTTTTAGGAGCAAAACGCATTATCGCTATGAGTCGTCATAAAGATCGTCAAGAATTGGCGCTAGAATTTGGTGCCACTGACATTATCGCTGAACGTGGTGAAGAAGCCGTTGAAAAACTGATGGCTTTAACCAATGGCGATGGGGCAGATGCTATTTTGGAATGTGTTGGCACTGAACAATCGGTTGAAACAGCCGTTCAACTTGGTCGTCCAGGCGCAATTGTTGGCCGTGTCGGCGTCCCACAAAAAGCTGAAATGAATACCAATAATCTCTTCTGGAAGAATATTGGCTTACGAGGAGGTATCGCTTCAGTTACTACATTTGACAAAGAAGTGCTCTTAGAAGCAGTCTTGAACGACAAAATCAATCCTGGTAAAGTCTTCACCAAATCTTTTGCCTTGGATGATATCCAAGCTGCTTATGAAGCAATGGATAAACGTGAAGCCATTAAATCTTTAGTTATTGTTAGTCAATAAGTAAGACATTAAGACCATTTTCAACTTCTCGATTAGACACGCTTGATGTGTTTGAGTAGTTTATAAAATGCTCCTTCATTTTAATAGAAAAAATGAAGGATTGAAAAAATATAATAAGTGAGTTTTTATGAATATTAAAAAAGTCTCTGAAATAACAGGGGTATCAGCTGATACCATTCGTTATTACGAACGAATTGGCTTGATTCCACCTGTCAGCAGAAATGAATCTGGCATTCGTAATTTCTCGGAGCAAGATGTCAATGTTTTGGAATTTATCCGCTTTTTCCGCGGAGCTGGTGTCTCAGTTGAAAGTTTGATTGACTATATTGGCCTTGTAGTCCAGGGTGATCAAACCATTGAAGCCCGTTTAGCTATTCTCCAAAACGAAAAAGAGGACTTGCAAGCCCGCATCGATGGTTTGCAGAAGGCTTTGGATCGCTTGAATCACAAGATTGACAACTACCGCAACAAGGTGGTTCCCCGAGAACATGAGTTGTTTGATAAGGAAAACGAGGAATAAGTATGCATGAAGAAGAAGTAAAAAATGGTATTTTTGCAATTGGTGAAGAAAATCCCTTTGGTCAGTTTTTCATTGGCCAATCTTATCTCAATGGTTTAGCAAAGTCACCTGATCAATCTTTAAGCGTTGGTAATGTGACTTTTGAACCGGGCTGCCGTAATAATTGGCATGTTCATTTAGATGGTTTCCAAATTCTTTTGGTCACTGCTGGTCAAGGTTGGTATCAGGAAGAAGGCAAGGAAGCGCGTGCTTTGAAACCTGGTGATGTAGTAGTTACGGATAAGGGTGTCCGTCACTGGCATGGGGCTAGTCAGGATTCTTGGTTCTCACATCTGGCTATTACCTCAGGTGCTAGTGAGTTTTATGAAGAAGTGACAGATGAGCAGTATCAAGCTGTTCACCAATAGAAAGTAGGTTGCATATGGCAGAAAAAGTAACAGCAGGTCGTGATATTTTAGGGGAATTTGCCCCTAAATTTGCCGAGTGTAATGACGATGTTTTATTTGGTCAAATCTGGTCGCGGGAAGAAGAACTCCCCGCTAAAATCCGCTCAATCGTGACCGTCTCAGCACTCATTTCTGGTGGTAATTTAGAACAATTGGAACATCATTTACAAAAAGCTAAAGAAAACGGAGTAACAAAAACAGAAATTTCTGAAATAATCACTCATATTGCTTTTTATGTAGGTTGGCCAAAAGCTTGGTCTGCTTTCAATCGTGCTAAAGAAATTTGGGCGGATTAAGTTAACTGAAAAGAATTAGAGGAGGATTTTCTAGTGGAATATATTAAATTAGGCAATACTGGTTTAGAAGTTTCAAAATTATGTTTAGGATGTATGAGTTTTGGGGATGCTAGTAAAGGTTTCCATTCTGGTTGGCTTTTGGATGAAGAAGCTAGCCGCAAAATCATCAAAAAAGCACTGGATATGGGAATTAATTTCTTTGACACCGCTAATACCTATGCTGCCGGTACAAGCGAGGAATTTTTAGGACGGGCCATTAAAGATTTCGCCGACCGGGAAGAAATTGTCATTGCTACAAAACTCTTTTTCGGTGACGGCCAACATGAAGGTCGTAACACCAAAGGCTTGTCTCGTAAAGCCATCTTCAATCAGGTCAATGCCAGTTTAGAACGTTTGGGAACAGACTATATTGATTTGCTCTACATCCACCGTTGGGATTACAATACACCAATTGAGGAGACCATGTCGGCCTTGAACGACTTGGTTAAGGCTGGTAAAGTTCATTACCTTGGGGCATCAGCTATGTATGCTTGGCAATTCCAAAAAGCCCAAAACGTGGCTGAGAAAAATGGTTGGACTAAGTTTTCTGTTATGCAAAATCACTATAATATGCTTTACCGTGAGGACGAGCGTGAGATGATTCCTTATTGTCAGGATGCTGGTGTGGCCTTGGTGCCATATAGTCCGCTTGCTGCTGGTCGTGTGGTGCGTGATTGGGATGCCGATACTGCACGTAGTAAGACTGACCAAGTGGCCATTTCTAAATACGATTCGACTGAAGATCAAGATAAAGAAATTGTTAAAGCAGTTGCTCAAGTGGCTGATGCGCGTGGAGTTAGTCGAGCTCAGGTTGCCCTTGCATGGCTCTGGCAAAAAGGCATTCACTCACCAATTGTTGGTGTGACCAAAGAGAAGTATTTGGATGACTTTATGGGAGCCTTCGGTTTGGAACTGACAGATAAGGAGATGGCAATCTTAGAAGCTAATTATTTACCACATAAAATTGTCGGTGCGCTTTAAGAAGTTACATTAAAGTCTTTGACAAACTCATTTTTGGGGATGAGTATGTCGGCATTATGATATTTACATTTATGATTTATAAAATTCTAAATATCTCATTTCAAAAACTAAAAATATAAAACATTGGAAAATGAAAAGCTTTGCTTTATGGCAAGGCTTTTTTCCTTGGTTTGCAATTTTTTCTGAAAGTTCTATAATAGATGACAGTAAAGGAGTCTCTATGATCAGTATTCAAAAAAAACTTCCTGGTATTCTCATTTGTCTAGCTTTAGCCTTACCGGCATGGTTTTTAGGTCAAGCCTTACCCATAATTGGAGGACCGGTTTTCGGTATATTACTGGGAATGCTTATAGCCCTTTTTTATCAGAAATGTGACAAAACGCAACTAGGTATAGCATTTACTTCCAAGTATATCTTGCAAACTGCTGTCGTTTTATTAGGGTTTGGCCTTAATTTAACTCAGGTATTAAAAGTGGGTCTGGAGTCGCTTCCCATTATTATTTCAACCATCGCAACTGCTTTGATAGTTGCCTATTTCCTCCAAAAGAAACTTAATCTTGATGTCAATACGGCAACACTGGTCGGTGTCGGTTCCTCAATTTGTGGTGGTTCAGCTATTGCCGCTACAGCACCAGTAGTAGGGGCAAAAGATGATGAAATCGCTAAGGCTATTTCTGTTATTTTTCTTTTTAATATTTTAGCAGCTTTACTTTTTCCAACACTCGGTCAGCTACTTGGATTATCCAATCATGGATTTGCCATTTTTGCTGGTACTGCTGTAAATGATACCTCTTCGGTAACTGCCACAGCGGCTAGCTGGGATGCTATCCATCATTCTAATACTTTGGATGGAGCAACTATTGTCAAGTTAACTAGAACCTTAGCCATCATTCCAATAACATTAGGTCTGTCATATTATAAGGCTAAGAAAGAGGAGCAGTCTGAGTCCACAAAAGGATTTAGTTTGGAAAAAGCTTTTCCAGCATTTGTTTTATTCTTTTTAATAGCCTCTCTAGTTACCACAGTAGCATCAGCCCTTGGTTTAAATATGTTACTATTTGAAAATCTTAAAGTCTTATCTAAATTCTTTATTGTCATGGCTATGGTAGCTATTGGACTTAACACGAATCTCGTTAAATTGGTTAAAACAGGGGGACAAGCTATAACCTTAGGTGCTATTTGTTGGCTAGCCATTACCTGTGTCAGCCTTCTGATGCAAGCTCTATTAGGGACTTGGTAAAGTATTTATAAGCAAAGCATGAGCAATCATGCTTTTTATTTTAGCTTTATACTCATTAAATGGCAAATTCATTGAAAAGGTTTAATTTTTTATTGACAAACATTCAATTGAATGATAGAATATCTTTGTGAAATAAAACACAATATAAGGAGCGATTATGACGAAAAGATTTATTGTTGTCGGTGGTGTAGCAGGAGGAGCTTCTGTTGCTGCAAGAATCCGTCGTCTTGATGAGAATGCATCAATTACTATTTATGATAAGGGGTCAGATAT
Source organism: Streptococcus bovimastitidis (assembly GCF_001885095.1). Taxonomy (GTDB): domain Bacteria; phylum Bacillota; class Bacilli; order Lactobacillales; family Streptococcaceae; genus Streptococcus; species Streptococcus bovimastitidis. The sequence continues at coordinate 383,448 of NZ_LZDD01000001.1, forward strand.
TTCATTTTCTAATTGTTGTTTACCAAACTATTTTAGCGGTGAAGTTGATGAAATTGAAAATTTAATTTTCTATAATTCTGAAAGTTTTAAAGCAACTTATAACTTGGATGCTAAAACCTTGTGTGAGGTTACAGAAATTGATTCTTTAAATCATAAAATAAAAGTTTTTGATATAAAAAATGGCACAGAATTTGAAGATAGTTATGATTACCTTATCTTGTCTCCAGGGGCTAAAGCCATAAAACCAAAATCAATCAAAGGAATTGATAGTGAGCATGTTTTTACTTTAAAAAATGTGAGTGATGTAAGATTTATTGATTCATACCTTACCATCAATAATGTTGAAGATATTGTTGTAGTAGGTGGTGGTTTTATTGGAGTTGAAATTGCTGAATGCTTAAAGACTTCTGGCAAAAATGTAACTTTGGTTGAAGCAAGTAGCCAGATAATGATGCCGTTTGATAATGATATGGTTCAGATGTTACACAAAGAATTATTTGACAACGGAGTCGATTTAATTCTTGAAGATGCAGTTAATGAGATTTCTGACAAAGATGTTCTTTTGAGCAGTGGTAAACGATTATCAGCTCAAGCTGTAGTTATGGCAATTGGAGTTCAACCAGATGTTGCTTTTGCTGAAAAATCTGGAGTAGTTTTAGGTGAAACAGGAGCAATTGCTGTTAATCACAATTATGAAACAAATCTAAAAGATGTTTATGCTGTCGGTGATGCTATTGAAGTATCACATTTAATTACAGGTGAAAAAACTCGTCTTCCTTTAGCTGGACAGGCACAAAAACAGGCTAGAAAAGTTGCGGATGCTCTATTTGGAAAGCTGTCTAGCAACAAAGGTGTCATTGGTTCATCTTGTATTCGTGTTTTTGAAATGAATGCTGCATCAACTGGTTTCAATGAGAAAGATTGTCAAAAGCGGAAAATAGATTACCGTACTGTTTATGTGATTCCAAATGACAGAGTTGGGATTATGCCTGATGCATGTCCTATGCACCTTAAAGTTATCTACCATTATCCAAGTGGCAAAATACTTGGCGGACAAGCAATCAGTAAAGGTAATCCAATAAAAAATATTAATGTTCTCGCGACTGTGATTAGTATGGGGGGAAGTCTTGAAGATTTAAAAGATTTAGAATTATGTTATGCCCCCGCATTTTCAACAGCAAAAGACCCTGTTAACTTTGCAGGTATTGTTGGTTTGAATCAGTTACATAATGTCTATCAACAAGTTCCTATGTCACAAGTTCGAGAATTGGTAAATAGCAAAGCTTTTATTTTGGATGTCCGTGGCAAATCTGCCTTTGAGAAAGCTCATATTAAAGGTGCGGTCAATATACCTCTTGATGAAATAAGACAACGTTTGAATGAAATTCCTAGAGATAGAACAGTTTATATTCATTGTCGTACATCATGGAATAGCTATTATGCTATTTGTGCATTAAAGGGTTATGGCTTTAATAATATTATTAATATTCAAGGTTCTTTTTTGGGACTAAGTTATCATGAGTATTTTAAAGATAAAACGACAGATCGTGAATCAATCCTAACAGACTATAATTTTAATTAATGATGACAAAGAAACTTAGTAAAATAGATATTTTGGCTTTGGTAGTTGGTTCGGTCATTGGCTGGGGAGCCTTTTATCTACCAGGTCAAAAGTTTTTACCTCAATCTGGTCTTATTAATACAGCATTAGGATTTTTGATAGGCTGGATAATGATTTACTTCGTTCAAATTGCCTACCATGTCATGATGTTAAACCACAAAGACAAAGGGGGAGAATTTTCCTATGTTTATAATTATTTGGGAAAAAAACATGGCTTTATTGTCGGATGGTCATTATCGTTTTGTTATTTAACCTTGATACCACTGAATGCTAGTGCTTTAACCTTAGTTATTAAGTCCCTAATTCCAAATTTTTCGTATATATATTTATACACTATCGTTGGAAATAAAGTCTATTTATCTGATTTAATTATTTCCACTTTGATTATTTATAGTTTTTATCAAATCAACAAACATGGAATTTCTTTGTCAATGACTTTTCAAAAGCTATTAATCTTCCTCCTAGTTGTCATAGTGTCTTCACTTACTGGTATCATACTTATCAAAAATTACAATAATAGCGAATTTATTACAAATTATATTAGTAACTATCAATTTAATGTTAGCCAAATGCTTCAGATTCTAGCAGTTATTCCCTTTCTTTTTGTTGGATTTGATATTGTTCCGCAAGTCATTACGGATTTAGGTTTCAACAGACAATTTGCAACACGAATGACTGTAATTGCTACAGGTTTCGGAGTTTTAATCTACAATGCTATTAATCTACTAACTGCCTTAACTTACAGTCCCAAAGCAGCTCAGCACTTAACGTGGGCAAGTGGCAGTGCAGTTCTAAATCACTTTGGTTGGTTAGGTTTCTTGTTACTTGCCATTGCTTTATTTGCTGCAATTGTAGGAGGAATTAATGGTTTTATGGTTGGAAGTAGTCGAGTAATAGCATCACTAGCTTCATATCAACTGATGCCAAAGTATTTTGAAATTGAAAATGAGCTAGATGTACCCGTTAATGCATTAAAATTTATTACATTAATTTCAATTTTAATGCCTTTGCTGGGGAGAATGATTATACTTTATATTGTGGACTTGTCAAGTCTCATGGCCGGCTTAACTTATGCCTATGTTTCTTATATTAGTATTTCTTTATCTGAAACAAGGAAAGAAAAGATATTTTGTTGTCTCGGCTTTTTTGTTGGTTTATCATTTATGTTGTTGCTAATAAGTCCAGGCTCCCCAAGTCAACTGAGACCCTTGTCTTTTATCATTCTTTTGCTTTGGATACTACTAGGGTATTTTTACTATACAAAACTAAATAAATATAATAAATCACATTTTCATAAGGAGAAAAAATGAAAAAAACAGAAACCTTAATAGGATTCATCTTCGGGTTACTATTATTAATATTGGGAAAAACCTTATTAAGTTCTAATATGCTATTTTTTAGATTGATAATTGGAATTGCGCTCGGTTATACTTTAAGTCGAGGTTATACTGGTTTTGCTGGTAGTGTCAATCGTGCTTATCGGACAGGTTCGACTCGATTAATGAGAACGATGATGATGATGTTTTTCATTACAACTTTGTTAAGTACAGCGTTTCTATTTAATAGTGATCCAGCGAGCTATGATTTATGGGTAAATCCAATTAATTTAGGCCTATTACTTGGTGGTATCTTATTTGGATTTGGGATGACTTTCTCATCTTGTTGTGCATCAGGTGTTTTGACTGACTTAGTCACAGCTTTACCAAGAGCTTTAATTACACTAGTTTTCTTTGCTTTTGGCGTGTTTATTGGCTTCCCAGTTCAAAATTCTAGTTCATGGGTTAAAGAATCATGGTTTACCTCACCTATTGGTAAAAAACTTTATGGAGGGGTGTATTTACCAGACCTCTTTAAATGGGATGGTTTAAATGGTTATCTAGGTGCATTAATTTTTACCGGCTTATTGTCAGGTGTTGTCATTCTCTTTGCGCATTATTACGAAAGTAAACGAAAAGCAGCAGGAACTTATACAGGTCATTTTGGTGAGAAAATTCAAGATATCGAAGTAGCAGAAACTAAGGAAGAGGTTACAACAGAAACTGATTGGTATAAGCGTCTCTTTGTCAACGCATGGTCACTTAGAAAAGCTGCAGTAATTTTAGCTAGTCTCTTTACGCTATTAATGGGTATTACTAAGGCTGGTTGGGGAGCTTCAACACCATATGGACTATGGTTTGGTAAAGTGATGATGGTATTTGGGGTATCAGCTGATCAGTTAGCAAGCTTTACAAAAATGCCGGTAGAAGCTTATTCAACTCCTTTCTTCCAACATCCTGTCAGTGTTCAAAATTTTGGAATCATTATGGGAACATTATTATTCTTACTGACCTCAGGAACATTTATCAAAGTCTTTACTTCAGAACTTAGAATTTCAAGTAAAGAAGCAAGATTTTTTGTTTTAGGTGGGTTCTTAATGGGATTTGGAACCAGACTTTCTAATGGATGTAATGTTGGAGCCTTATATACTCCAATTGCTAACTTTTCCTTATCTGGTTGGATTTTCTTCGTTTTTCTAGTTTTAGGTGGTATTTTAGGAAATATAATTGCTAAAAAAGTTAAACTTTAATTGTTAAAAAAATATTTTTTCAGAGGGCTGGACATTTGATGTCAAGTCCTCTTTTATGAGATAGTATAAATCTTTTGATTTAGTATGTTTGTAATATGTGATATAATTGAGTAAAACTGAGAGTAAGGTAAGGATATCATTGAATCAGGATAGGCAATATATGGATCAGGTTTTTTCAGAATATGTTCGTATTGGAAAAGCCTTATCTAGCGAAAAAAGAATCGAACTCTTGCACCGTTTGACTCACGGTGAAAAGACTGTAGAACAATTAGCTAAAATCTCTAATATGACAATAGCTAATACCTCTAGACATTTGCAAGTTCTTAAAGAAGCAAACTTGGTAGAAAATCATAAAGATGGAAAATATATCTATTACCGTATTTCTACTAATAGAATTGAAAGTTTATTAAATGAAATCCATCTCATAAGTGAGGAACAATCCCCAAAATTAAGGTATATTGAAGACCAGTTTGATCAAAGTGATCCTTTTATCAAAGTTTTATCTGCCGAAAAAGCGATGGATTTAGAAGAAAAACAAGACGTACAATTGGTTGATTTGCGAGTTTCTAAAGAATTTGAATTAGAACATATAGAAAATGCTTTGAATATTCCATATCATAAACTAGAGAATAGTATTGATTTGCTTCAAAAAAATCAGCCGATTATTTTATATTGTAGAGGTCGTTTTTGTCCCTATGCAAATCAAGCTTCTGCATATCTAAATAAATTAGGATTTGATGCTTATAGTGTTAACATTACTCACTTTGAATGGCATCGTCATAACTAAAAGTAATTAAACATTTTAAGAGTTACGTCATGTCAGTAATTAATATGATATTTACTATTGAATATTTTGTATTTTAAAACAATTTCAGTCATTTCATTGAGAAATGACTTTTTAATTTTCTAAATTTGTAGTCAAAACTTGCCAGTCATTCAATCTTTTGATAGGCTAAAGGTTAATACATGTTTATGAAAAGAAGTGGAGGACTGTGTTGACTATTCTTAAAAAGTTTGCCTTTTTCCTATTAGAATTGATTGTTATTATTATTTTTATTTTTAATCTAGCTACCCTCTTTCCCTTACCTTATTTGGGTTCTATTGCTAATCACTATACAGTACCTTATGTTCGGGTCTGGCTCCCTGTGCTTTGTGTATTATTTCTGGTAAGTATCTATTTGGGCATTAAAAACAAGAAGAGTGAGTGGCATATTTTTAATGCAACAATTGCTTCCCTCAGTTTAGCCATGGGCATCTATATGATTATGACCATAGAAACGAATCTTAATCAGCTGGGAGCCAATGTTTCTTTCTTGAAATCCTACCAAGTTGAGGATACTTCTGGAGTTAAGTTGGCAGTCAAAACCTATAGTTATTCCAAGTTGGGGCCTGTGAAACTCAATATTTATTATCAGGATGATAATGTTAAAGATAAGCCAGTTCTAGTTTATATTCATGGTGGTGGTTGGGTAGCAGGTACTCGCTATTCCCATGACTATTATTGGAGAAGCTTTGCTAAGGACGATTTCGTGGTGGTCAGTCTCGATTATGATCTTTCCAACAAAAATCGCCACTTGTCCGACGTGACCGAAGAGCAGTTGATTAAAGGGTTCGCTTGGGTTGATAATAATATTGATAAATATGGTGGCAACACGGATCGTCTTTATACGACCGGCGTATCTGCTGGCGGTAATCTAGCCTTAGAATTGTCATACAAAATTAATAGTGGTCATTTCCGAGCTGCCAATGGAGAAAAGTTGCCAAAGATTGATGCAGTTTCTGTTTCTTATCCCGTTGCTAGTCCTAAGGATTTTTATGAGAATAGTGACCTGGTCAAAGGGGATTTGGCAAAATTAATGGTATTGTCCTACCTAGGAGGCCGTCCCGATCAGTTGCCTAAAAAATATGCTCGTCTAACGCCTAAGAATTCTATTTCACCGCAGACTCCACCAACCTTATTAATGGCGGGTCAACGGGATAGTCTTGTTCCTCAAGAACCGACTTATGAATTGGCAGAAATCTTAACTAAGAAAAAGATTGCCAACAAACTGGTTATTTTCCCTTATACCAACCATGCCTATGACCGGATTGATGGTAACCTAGGCAGTCAAGCTTATCTTCATTTGACAAAAGAGTGGTTTAAAACTTATCCGGAGAAGGCGGTTAAGCCATAAGCACCAAACTATTTTCTCAAAACTTAATATGGTAAGATAGAAATAGAGAATATTTAAGATTGTTAAGGAGCTTATGTGAGAAAATATTTACAGGAATTTGAAAAAGAACTTTCAGACTATTTGGAAATGATATTATCCTTTATTTTAATGATAGCCATGGCCTTTTTTGCCTATTCATTAGTAAGGGATATGACCGGCTTTATGTCAAGCGGTATCGATGACTTGAAATTATTCGAAATCGTGCTAGCACGAGCCATGGCCTTAGCTGTCGGTATTGAGCTTATTAAAATGATTTCTAATCCTGGTCCCAAGACAGTTATTGAAGTCTTGCTTTTTGCCTTGACACGTCAATTGATTGTTGATCATCCAAACATGTTGGATTTTCTATTTGGTATCATCGCAGTAGCAGTGCTCTTTGCCATTAGACGTTACCTCTTTATTCAATTTGATAACAATACCCGTATGATTGTTAGAGGAAGCCACAAGCTGAAAATGATTAACGTCTTGGCGGGTGTGACTATTCCTGGTGAAAACGAAGATACACTCCGTAGTTATATGACTCGTCGACTAAATGAAGATAATAAAACGATCTCTGTCGGCTCTGTTGTTTATTTAAAAAATGTTGCCTTACGCGTTGATAAAATGCATGGGGACTTGATTACCCGAGTAGAAATCATCAAAGGTATCTATTAAGAAGTCTTGCTTTGTAAGGCTTTTTTGCATGTCGGATAACTTGTATTTTAGGACAAAATGGCGTTATCAAAAAATAAGGATTAGCTTAGTTAGTTTTTCAAAAAATAAGGATCGATTTCCATTTATAGTATGAATATCTAAAAGACAATTTAGTGTAAGCTAATTTAATTTTTTTAACGATTAAATTGCTCATTTTTAAGTAAAAGTTGATTTTAATAGTCTGATAAAGTTAGAAAGAAGATTAAAGTAACTGATTATGATAAACTAAATGTAAGTCGAAAATAAATTCAAAATGGAGATTAGAGATGACTGCTAAACTTCTGTCGAAGAAGCAATTTTTAAAAGACGTCTTTCTATGTGCCTTGGCATCTTATGGCGGTCCGGAAGCTCATTACGGTGTCTTCCAACACCAGTTGATTGAGAAAAAATCATATATAACGGAAGAAGAATTAGCAGAATTGATAGGACTCTTTTCAATCGTACCAGGTCCATCAAGTACGCAAACAATCACTGCCGTTGGTTATCATCTAGGCGGTAAAAAGTTAGCCCTTTTAACCTTTCTAATTTGGGTCAGCCCAGCTATTCTTATGATGTCTTCCTTGGGGCTATTCTTCCAACTATTCAAGGACAATCAGCTTTGGCAAAGCCTGGTTCGTTTTCTACCAGCTGTAGCCATTGGCTTCATTGTTTATGCAGCCATCAACATGACTCGCAAGACTGTCAAAAGATTGCCGGACTTGTTCCTTTATATTGGAATAGCTATTCTAGCCTACTTTACCCTTTCCTGGTCAGTTTGGATGATTTTCATCTTCCTCATGCTGGCAGGGCTTATTAATTCCTTACCTCATTGGTCTCAAATCAAGGAACAGTGGCATTACCTAGGTCAGATGAATGAAAAGCCACAATGGATTTACTTAGTGATGTTATTCGCCATTGCCATCATCTTGGAGTTAGCAGCTATCAATGGACAACCCTTAATGACATTGCTTGCTTCATTTTACCGTTATGGCTATTCAGTCATTGGCGGTGGCCAGTTGATTATCCCAATGATGATTGAAGATTTTGTCAAACTTCAGACCGTAATTAGTCAATCCGATTTCTTAGCAGGCTATGCCTTTGACCAAGCCGTCCCAGGTCCACTATTTAGTTTCGCAGCATTTGTAGCATCACGTGCATTCTCACAAAGTATCTTTGCATTACTGATCGGCATTGTAGGTGGCTTCACCATCTTCCTTCCTGGCACACTTTTAGTCTATTTCATGACTCCTCTTTGGCAAACAATTCGAAAATTTAAGGCAGTATCCTACTTCCTAAAAGGCGTTACCATCGCAGTAGCAGCCTTAATAACCCTCACCGCAATTAGCCAAACCCTGACACGACAAGACAATATACTAGATTTGATCATGGTTTTGGTAACTACTCTTTTATTGTTAAGTAAAAAGGTACCCGCCCCAATCATTATCATCGCTGCCATGTTGCTAGGCTTCTTTTACCAAGGGTAAAATGGCTGACGCTAGCAGAATCATCAAACAATTACCCAAGATTATAATCTTGGGTAATTTTAATAGACTGAATGAAATTGTTTGAAAATGAGACAAAATACTTGCAAGCTTTTTTCATCTTCGATAAACTATTTTGGTGAGTATTACTAACTAGTAGAAAATTCCAATACTTACAAAGGAGAAATTTATGGAAAAACATATAGATCGTTTTCGTCCCTATGCCCTAGGCTTCCTACGCATTGTCACAGGATACATGATGCTCTTTCATGGCTTAGATAAGGTCTTAGGAATCTTTAGTGGCAAACCAGTTCCCCTAACAAGTCTTCTTGGTATTGGTGGCGTCCTTGAACTAGTCCTTGGCTTTTTAGTTTTGATTGGTTTAGCAACTCGTTTAGCAGCCTTTGTCCTTTCAGGTGAAATGGCGGTAGCCTACTTCATGTTTCATGGGCTAGGTGGCAATATTTTCTTCCCCTATGTCAACAAAGGGGAATTAGCTGCCTTATACGCTTTTGTCCTCTTCCTATTTGCTTTCACTGGAAGTGGTGCCTTAGCTATCGATAATCTTATCGGTAAAAAAGACAAGAGTCTTTAAGATAAATTCTTGTTGCCAGTTGATATTGACTGACACTTTGAGAACATAAAAAATCCCAATCTATTTAAGTTGGGATTTTTTTAATACAGAGATTAAGCTTTTTAGAAAAAGTCATCTTCAATCATCTTAGATTAAGAAAATGGGATGGTCATCGCCGGAATCTTTGTGTTTGCGTAAATAGAAGCGCAGAAACTGAACCTCTATTATTAGTAACAAGAGGGCGTAAATAGCAATAACCAAGCCTAGTTCTTTTGCAAGAAAGAGTGACATGATGAATGCAATGATAATCGCTGAGGCTTGGAAAATGAGGTAGGTTTTTGGCCACTGGTATTGTTTTTGATTGTAACCATTATTGAGGGCTATGCCGAAGAAATAGGAAACTGTGGCAGTATATAAGTAACAAATCCAAAAGTTGTGGTTGATGTTGACGGATTCTGCTAGGGTTAGTGCAGAGGTCAGCATCAGTATGCCTATAAAGATAAAGTAGTGGCTATAGATCATGGTCAAACCTAGGGTATTGAGAGTTTGATCGATGGAATGATCAAACTCGCAAAAGTAATAGAGAAAGAGTAAGACCACGATAGCAAAGTAAAGGAGTGATTGGGCCGAAAAGTGACTGAGACTGAATTTTTCGCCGACTTTCATAATCATTTCCCCAAATGTGATGATGACTAAGAGGGAAATCCTTTCCACTAGGTGAGGGAAATTTATTGGGACTTGGCGCATTTTATGGCCAAAAATAATTGGTAAGAAGTAAGAGAAGACAATTCCGAAGAAGTAGACCCAGATACCGATGTGATAAGGTAGAAGGGCACCAATGCCAACAAATAGTGTTCGTGATCCAAGAATGTAAAAGAAGCCAGAAATCAGATATCGGTCATTGTTGTCACTATCCTCGTGGTAGTACTGAACCAAATATTGTAAAAAGAGGCTGAGGGATTGCAGGCAGATCATCCAGGAGAAGAGATGGAAATGATCTTGCCAGTGGGTGGTAAACATATTGGCTGCCAAAAGTAGGATGGCCATGTTTAAAAACATGATGACCATGTTGAAGAGGGAGTTTTTCCCGTAACGGTTGGTAAAGACGGTCTGAATCATCCAGGTGTTGACTAGAACCAAGAGGCAGGTTAGAAAGGTTAGGTAGGCTATTGGTGCGACAATTCCATGGCTGGTTTGGTAAATCATTCCAGTAGATTTGGCGATGGCATAAACCAAGACCAAATCATAGAAAAGTTCAGTGAATTCAACGCGTTTGTGTTTGATAACTTCTGACATATTTTTAACTTTCTCATGTGATATCTTATTATAAAGGCTTAGAGGGAAAAAAGACAAGTGAGATTATCTGAAAATTGGAATTTTATTTGATTATTTTCTGAAATGAAATAGTTTAACAATAAGAAAATTCTTAAATTGTTTTATAGTATGAAAAATTAAAGGGGAAAATATGAAAGTAGTTTCTTATCAAAAAAGAATATAAACAAGCTTTTATTGATTTAAATATTGCTTGGATTTCGGATATGTTTGTCATGGAAGAAGAAGATTATCGGGAATTTGATAGCATTGAGCAATCAATCGCAGATGGTGCCCAAATCTTTTTTGCCCTTAATGATGCTTATCAAGTCATGGACACTTGCATGATTGCCAAACGAAATGAGACGGATTGGGAAATCATGAAATTTGCGGCAGACCAAAAATTTGCTGGTCAAGGTGCTGGCAGTGCTGTCCTAAAGGCTTGCATTGATTATGCAAAAGAAAATAAGGTTGAAAATTTATATATCATGTCTAACAAACGTTGCCTTGAAGCCCTGCATTTATACCGTAAGTTTCACCTTCAAGAAATTAAAATGGACAAGTATCCCTTTGAAAGATCAGATATTGCTTTCTTTATGAACCCAATGTTGATAGGTAAGGAAAACTAAGGAGAAAAATCATGTTAAATCGTCAAGAAACCCTAGATACCGCAAAAGAACTCTTAGAAAATTACAATCGTTTAGGTTACTTAAGTGAAAAAGTAGCCAGTGACTTGCATCTGAACGAGAAGCAAGTTAAAGATGTCTTGACTATGAATCATTCTAATCTAGGTCATGTTTGGATGATGCGAGACTATTTGGAAGAGATGCTAATCAAAGAAGGTAAAGAAGTTTATCCATTTTCTCGTCTAGCTGATCATTCAGCCAATAAATGGTTTAGCTACGAAAAACTTGGAAAAAATAGAAGAATACAAAAGAAAATCCCTTGAACAATCAAGGGATTTTTATCCGCGTAACCACAAAACATAGGAGGTTTTTTAAGCCGCCAGATAGCTTAATCTCAGTTTAGAACAAGCACGTGAGACTTTCAAGTTTCTTTAAGCCTTTTAAACACTTATCTCACATTTTCCAGAAATGAAAAAGTTAAATTTGAGAAATTTGTCTTATTTTAGGTTATATTAGAGATATTAAGAATTGATACGAGAGTCTATTTGAGGAGGCCTATGAATATCTATGAAAAATTATTGACGATTAAATTGAGTGCCAATGAGAAAGCAATCAAAGATTTGATTTTTGCGGACAGCCCGTCTTTTATTAAGATGTCCATCAATACCATTTGTAAGAAAGCATTCGTTTCGCGCTCAACTCTCTATCGCTTTTGTGATAAATTGGGAGTCACTGGCTTTTCAGACTTAAAATTAAGGCTTCAGGCCGATTTGGAGCATTACCAAAAAACGGTATCTCATTTTAACATTGACTATCCTATCCAAAGTCAAGATAGTTTGGAAAAAATGTTGACCAATATGCATGAAGTCTATGGTGATACTGTTCAATCTACTGTCAATTTAATGGACTTGCAAGTCTTGAATCGCATTGCCAAACAAATTAATCAGGCTGATCGCACCTTACTTTTTACATCTGCCGGCAATATCTTTTTTGCAGAAAATTTTAAATTCCAGCTGGCTGAAATCGGAAAGCGGGTTGAAGTCCCTAAAGAAGACTATTATATGTCCTGGACAGCTGCCTCCAGTAGAGAAGAGGACTTTGCTATTGTGATTTCTTTTGGTGGTCGCTCCCATCAAATGGGGCACATCTGTAAATTGCTTAAGGAGAATCAGACTAAGATTTTATTAATTTGTTCACCTGAAGCGGAGAGTCTTTTTGATTATGCCGACCATATACTTTACATGTCTCCAAAAGAAAATCATTATCAGAAAATCTCATCCTTTTCAACTCGTCTTTCCCTCTTATTTATTCTCGATTTGCTTTACACAACTATTTTTAAAGAAGACTATGATGCCAATAAAGATTACAAAACGTCAACTTATCAGAAGATGATTAAGAGAGATTGAGACAATTGTCTCATAAAATGGTCCAGACATTTTCTAATTGTGAGAATTTTTTCCGAATGGATTCTTAGAGAGTCGAAACTTCTCATTTAGGCTTATAATAGGCTTAGTAGAGAAAAAGGAGACTCATTTACCATGATTAAAGCCATTATTTTAGACATTGACGGTACTTTGACCAACTCGCAAAAAGAGATTACTGCTGATACCAAGGAAGCTTTATTAAAAGCTCAGGAAATGGGTATCCGCTTAGCGATTGCGTCAGCTCGTAGTGAAAATGGGCTACGCCGCTTTGGTCGCTGGTTAGATTTTGAGCACAATAACGGCATTTTCATTTGTTACAATGGTGGGTTGATTATCAATAGTCAGACCAATGAAGTCTATTACGAGAAGGCTATGCCGACAGAATTAGCTAAGGAAATTTTGGAACACTTGAAACAATTCGATTGTATTCCCATGGTTAACAAGGATGAATACATGTATTTGAATGATGCCTTTAAGGGAATGATTCATACGCCAAATGGTGATATGGACATTATTCAATATGAGACACGTTCTAATGAATTTTTGATCTGCGAAAAAGCTGATTTGGCTGACTTCGTGGATTTCGAAGTACCAAAAATTTTGGTAGCAGCTTCATCTGATTATATGGCCGAAAATGAAGAAAAAATGGGTGCGCCATTTAAAGATCGTGCCCGTACCGGAATGACCGTGCCTTTCTATTATGAATTCAACGCTAAGGGCGTGGAAAAAGATGTGGCTATCGAAAAAGCCTTCGAAGAAATGTGCATTTCAAGCGATGAAATGATGGCCTTCGGCGACGCCCAAAATGACGTGGCCATGCTTAAATACGTCAAATACGGCATCGCCATGGGCAACGCCATCGATGAATTGAAAGAAGTTGCTTACGATGTCACAGACGACAACGACCACGACGGCATCGCCAAAGCCCTTTACAAATACATCCCAGAATTAAAAGATGTGACACTTTAAGAAGAAAGACAAAAGCAGCCCTACGGAAGGGGGCTGTTTTTTGGGTGGGGATTTAATATTATCACCGAAAGACAAGAATGTTATTGACTCATATTGTTAAAATTCGTAGACTGTCGTTAACAGAAGGGGGTGCTCATGAAAGAATTAACTAAAAATAGGTGTTCAAATGATTCCGATGAAAATTGGGCATTCGACTTAGAACTTGAAAAAGCAATGGAACAAAATGATGAACTCCTAAAATCTCTAATAGAAAAATAATAGTGAAAAATAGCCAGTTTATCTAGTCTAGTTTGATATAATAAAACTGAAAGTGATTTCAAGAACTAAAATTTTGTTTGTATTATTAATATTTTATAGGAGTTTGTTATGTGGACACCAAGGAGTCATTATATTACAGAATCGCAAGATTTGATTGAGTTTTTGAGTAAGGAAGGATGTTTTCACGACTTTTTGATAGGTTTCTTTACTTATAATAGTCAAAAGATTTCATCAAATTGACAATTGAGGAGGATTTCACCAAGGAGGATATTTGAAATTCTCCCTCATTAATATGGAATTTGGAATGTCAAGGTATATCTTCATTTAGAATGGATAGTATGGATGGCCAATCTAAGTGGTGGATATATGAAGTTCTATTTGATGGGAAGAGGTTGGAATTTCAATTAGTAAACGGCTATTTTGCTTTTGATGTTGAAAAATTTATTTTTGGTATTCCAAGTAAGTTTGAACAAGATCAATTAGATAAGCTTCCTAAAAATAGCTAAAAAAATTATTGGCTATTAATTGTATTGTTCCGCTAAATTGAAAATGTTATTCCGATAAATCCTCTATAGTTCCGAACTATGGTATAATTGGACTCATGAAATGGTCTGGAAATTTTAGAATTTTGCAGACCACATTATCCCTTGCTCAATTTGCCCTACTAGAAAGGAATCCTTAAATTGTCATACAAATATTTATTATTCGATCTTGACCACACCTTACTGGATTTTGATAAAGCAGAAGAAGTGGCTTTGTCTGAACTTTTAATTGAGTGCAAGGTCACCGATGTTCAGGCCTACAAAGACTATTACAAACCCATGAATCAGGCTATGTGGAAGGATTTGGAGCTCAAGTTGGTGACCAAAAAAGAGCTGGTTAATACCCGTTTTGCTAAGTTGTTTGATCATTTTGGGAAAACTGTCGATGGCATTTACATGGCGGAAAGATACCAGGCTCACCTCCAAAATCAAGGGCAAACCTATGCTGGTGCGGCAGAATTATTGGCTACTTTAAAAGAAAAAGGCTACCTCATTTATGCTGCGACTAATGGGATTACGAAAATTCAAACAGGTCGTATGAGAAATTCCGAAATTGAAGCTTTTTTTGAAAAGGTCTTTATTTCAGAAGCGTCTGGTAGTCAAAAACCAGATAAAGTATTTTATGATTGGATTGGCCAACAAATTCCCCACTTTGCCCCAAGTGACTGTTTAATGATTGGCGATTCTTTATCAGCCGATATTCAAGGTGGTAATAATGCTGGCATTGATACGGTTTGGTATAACCCGCATCACATAGAAAATGGCAGTAAAGCCCAACCAACTTATGTAGTTTCTAATTATCAGGAACTTTTAGAGATTTTGTCTAATTAGCTACTACATACAAAAAAAGCATATAAAAAAGGCAAAATAATTTGCCTTTTTTATATGCTTCTCACCTTATTCATCCGCTACTTTTCAAAGATTTTAGAAAAATTTCGTATTTCGTAGCATTTTTTTGAAATCGTTATCAATTTCTGATAGACTTTAATTAATAAAAAGAGGAGGCTTATTATGGCTTATAAAACTATTTACCCTTTTACAAATGAAGTTCTTAAAGAATATGAGAACACTTCTGATGCACAATTAGAAGAAGTGCTTGAAACGGCCCACCAACTTTACAAAAAATGGCGCAAAGATGACCAATTAGAAACTCGTAAAGCGCAACTTCATGAAGTAGCTGCTATCTTACGTCGTGACCGTGATAAATATGCGGAAATCTTGACTAAGGATATGGGTAAACTTTTCACTGAAGCTCAAGGTGAAATTGAACTTTGTGCTGACATTGCTGACTACTATGCTGACAATGCAGACAAATTCTTAGAACCAACTCCACTTGCTACTGATACTGGTGATGCATACTACATCAAACAAGCTACAGGTGTTGTTCTTGCGGTTGAACCATGGAACTTCCCTTACTACCAAATCATGCGCGTGTTTGCTCCAAACTTTATCGTTGGTAACCCAATGGTCTTGAAACATGCTTCAATCTGTCCTTGGTCAGCGCAATCATTTGAAGAATTAGTTGATGAAGCTGGTGCAGAAAAAGGTTCATTTACTAACCTCTTTGTTTCTTATGGACAAGTGTCAAACATCATCGCTGATAAACGTGTTGTTGGTGTCTGCTTAACAGGTTCTGAACGTGGTGGTGCATCTATCGCTGAAGAAGCTGGTAAAAACTTGAAGAAAACTACCCTTGAATTGGGTGGTGACGATGCTTTCATCATTCTTGATGATGCTGATTGGGATGAATTAGAATCAGTTCTTTTCTTCTCACGTCTTTACAATGCAGGGCAAGTATGTACATCTTCTAAACGTTTCATCGTTCTTGAAAAAGACTACGATCGTTTCAAAGAATTATTAACAAAAGTCTTCAAAACAGCTAAATGGGGTGACCCGATGGATCCAGAAACAACTTTGGCACCATTATCATCAGCTCAAGCTAAAGAAGATGTTCTTGCTCAAATTAAATTGGCTTTAGACAACGGTGCTGAATTAGTATATGGTGGCGAAGCTATTGACCATCCAGGTAACTTCGTAATGCCAACTATCATTGCTGGTATGACTAAAGATAACCCAATCTACTACCAAGAAATCTTTGGACCAGTTGGTGAAATCTACAAAGTGGCTTCAGAAGAAGAAGCAATCGAAGTGGCTAACGACTCTAACTACGGTCTTGGTGGAACAATCTTCTCAAGCAACAAAGAACACCGCGAAGCAGTTGCTGCTAAAATCGAAACTGGTATGTCATTCATCAACTCAGGTTGGGCAAGTCTTCCAGAACTTCCATTCGGCGGAATCAAAAACTCAGGTTATGGCCGTGAATTAAGTGAACTTGGCTTCACAGCATTCGTTAACGAGCACTTAATCTACACACCAAAAAAATAAGAAACTCATCTAAATAAAGTTAAGGCTTAAAGTTTTCCTTTAAGCCTTCTTTTTAACGAAAGGAGATGCTCATGGATATTAAAGTCTTTGCTACCGATATGGATGGCACTTTCTTAAATAGTCAGAACACTTATGATCGTCAGCGTTTTGCCGCTCTTTTTGAAAAAATCGATGCTCAGCAAAAGCACTTCGTTGCTATTAGTGGAAACCAGTATTATCAGATCAAGACATTTTTCTCAGGCTACGCTGATAAGATGACCATCGTTGGGGAAAACGGGGCATATATCGTTGATAAAGGGCAGGTCCTAAAAACCTATCCCCTCGCAGATGATATAGTTGCCACCGTCATCCGTTACCTCTACGACAATAATTTGGCCGATCAGGCTGTTGTCTGCGGTGAGAAATCTGCCTACATCTTGGATTCTGCTAGCGCAGCTGATTTGGAGATGTTCTCCATTTACTATACAGAATTACTGCAAGTGGCTAGCTTTGATGCTCTGCCATCTGACAAAATCTTAAAATTCTCATTTAACACCACTGTTTCGGAAACGCAAGAGATCGTTAATGCTCTTAATGCGCAATTGGGTGAGCGAGTGGTGGCAGTAGAGACCGGCAATGGCAATGTGGATGTGATCTCTAAAGGTATCAACAAGGGTTCTGCCATGGCTTTCTTGCTAAAAAAATGGGGCTTAGAAGCCAGTCAAATGGCTACCTTCGGGGACAGCAACAACGATTTGGAAATGTTGGCCATGACCGAGCATTCCTATGCCATGCTTAACGGCAACGACCAAGTTAAAGAAACCGCAACTTTCATGACCTCAAGTAATAATGACTCGGGCGTTATGGCGGTAATTGAGAAATTAGTAGAAACGACCTAGGTGTTATGGTACATTTATTATTATTAGTGATTTATCTGTCATTTATCAGTCTAGGCTTACCTGATGGCATGTTGGGTGCTGCTTGGCCTGCAATGCGGACAGATATGGGTTTGCCATTATCTTATATGGGTATGGTGACAACCATTATTTGTCTGGCGACCATTTTTTCTAGTTTGCAAAGTGACCGACTCAATAAAAAATATGGCACTGGATTGGTGACGACTGTTAGTGTGGGCATGACTGCCCTGGCCATCATTGGATTTGGGCTCAGTCATGCTTTCTGGCAAATTTGTCTGATTGCAATTCCTTATGGTTTAGGAGCAGGTAGTGTTGACGCAGCTTTAAATAACTATGTTGCTCTGCACTTTTCAAGTAAACACATGAGTTGGCTTCACTGTATGTGGGGAGTCGGAGCCTCAACAGGGACTTATGCCCTCGGCTATTCCTTTACTCTAGGACATACTTGGCATTTTGGTTATATTTTGGTCGGCATTATTCAAGCCATTTTTACAGCCATCCTCTTTCTTAACCTCTCTCTTTGGCAAAAAGACGATCTGGAAAAGCAAGATCAAGCAACGAGCAAGGCCATGACTATTAAAGAAGTCTTAGCCATTAGCGGTGCTAAAGAAATTATGATGACATTCTTTGCTTATTGTGCCCTAGAAGGCATTGCCGGCCTTTGGGCCAGTTCCTACATGGTAGAGGCCAAAGGTTTAACCTTATCCTTAGCCGCAACCTTTGCCAGTCTCTTATATTTAGGTATCACAATAGGTAGAGGTATCAATGGCTTTATGTCTATGCGCTTTTCCAATGATTTTTTGATTCGTCTAGGCCAAAGCATTATTATGACGGGTATTCTTATTTTGATGATACCAATCAGGAATGAATGGGTTACTCTAATCGGTTTATTACTGATTGGATTAGGATGTGCTCCAATCTACCCATGTATCATTCACTCAACGCCAGAACATTTTGGCAAAGAAAAATCCCAGGCAATGATTGGTGTTGAAATGGCCTTTGCCTATACTGGTTTTGTAATCATGCCAGCAGTATTTGGTCTATTAGCACAATCCTTATCTGTCGATATTTTCCCATACTTGTTGGCAATTCTCTTGCTTGTCATGTTTGTCATGCATAGCAAGGTTATTAAGATACATTTATAAAAAATTTTTAAAATTAGATTTCCATTTTTAAATTGGTTGAAAATTAATAAGTTGACTCATTTTGAGATGGCATTTGAAAGGATTCGCTGATATCACCAAATCAGGAGAAGAAGTATAATGAAAGCAAAAAGAGCCGATTTTATCGGCTCTTTTTTGCGGTCAAATGGGCAATAATTTGGTAAAATAGGGTCATGAATGAACTGATAAAACATAAATTGGAATTGCTTCCGGATAGCCCCGGTTGTTATCTCCATAAGGATAAGAATGGGACCATTATCTATGTGGGCAAGGCCAAAAATTTACGGAATCGGGTTCGCTCTTATTTTAGGGGCAGTCACGATACTAAAACAGAACTTCTGGTTTCTGAGATTGAAGATTTTGAATATATTGTGACGGGCTCCAATACGGAAGCTCTTCTTTTGGAGATTAATTTAATCCAGAAGAATATGCCCAAGTACAATATCAAATTGAAGGATGACAAGTCTTATCCTTTTATTAAGATTACTAACGAGCTTTTTCCACGTCTTTTAATTACCAGACAAATTAAGAAAAAGGACGGTCTCTACTTTGGTCCCTATCCAGATTCCTATACGGCCAATGAGGTCAAAAAGCTTTTGGACCGGATTTTCCCTTTCAAAAAGTGTACCAATCCTGTCAATAAAGTTTGTTTTTACTATCATCTGGGTCAATGTAATGCCCATACCATTTGCCAGACCGACAAGACTTATTGGGATGGCTTAGTGGAGGATGTCAAACTTTTCTTAGAAGGAAAGGATGATAAAATTGTCAATCAATTAAAAGAAAAGATGACGGCGGCAGCGGGAAAAATGGAATTTGAGCGGGCGGCTGAGTTTCGGGATTTGATTTCGGGAATTGCCAAGCTGCGCACTAAGCAACGAATAATGAGTAAGGATTTGCAGGACCGGGACATTTTTGGCTACTATGTGGACAAAGGTTGGATGTGTGTGCAGGTATTCTTTGTCCGCCAGGGAAAATTAATTCAGCGTGATGTTAATATGTTCCCCTATTACAATGAGGCGGAAGAAGATTTCTTAACCTATATGGGTCAATTCTACCAGGACCAACGACACTTCATTCCTAGGGAAGTCTTTATTCCTTCTGATGTTGACCAGGAATTAGTGGAAGCTATTGTTCCAACAAAAGTGATTAAGCCTCAAAGAGGTGAGAAGAAGCAGCTGGTAGCTTTGGCAACTAAGAATGCCAGGGTCAGTCTGCAACAAAAATTTGACTTGTTAGAGAAAGATCTTAAGAAAACGCAGGGGGCTATTGATAATCTTGGACAACTCATGAGGATTCCAACACCTAAACGTATTGAGGCTTTTGACAATTCCAATATTCAAGGGACGAGTCCTGTTGCAGCTATGGTTGTTTTTGTAGATGGTAAGCCGAGTAAGAAGGACTATCGTAAATTTAAAATCAAAACTGTTGTGGGGCCGGATGATTATGCTAGTATGCGGGAAGTCATTTATCGCCGTTATAGTCGGGTCTTAAAGGATGAGTTAGTTGCTCCGGACTTAATTGTCATTGATGGTGGTGCTGGTCAGGTAAACATTGCTAAGGATGTGGTCTATAATCAGCTTGGTTTAAAAATTCCGATTGCTGGTTTGCAGAAGAATGATAAGCACCAAACGCAAGAATTGCTTTTTGGCGATGCCTTGCAGGTTATTGATTTGCCTCGTAATTCTGAGGAATTCTTCTTGCTTCACCGGATTCAGGATGAGGTTCACCGCTTTGCTATTACTTTCCACCGCCAGGTGCGCTCCAAGAATTCATTCAGTTCTAAGCTGGATGGGATTGAGGGGCTTGGTCCAAAGCGCAAGCAGCTTTTGCTCAAGCATTTTAAGGGGGTAAATGCCATTGCGTCAGCGACCGAGGATGAGATTAGAGCCTTGGGTATTCCCCAAAAAGTAGCTCGAAGTCTTTTGGAAACTTTTGCTGAAAAATGATTTGTAGAAAGTCCATTTTTTGTGAGAAAATGAATGAAAAGCCTTGCAAAAAGTGGTAAAATAAGACTGTATTTAAATAAAAAAAAGATTGGAAGTTTTGCCATGAAATTTCTTGAATTAAACAAAAAACGTCACGGTGTTCGTTCTTTTAATGATCAGCCGGTTGACTTTAAGGATTTGCGGACTGCTATTGAAATTGCAACGCTTGCTCCGAGTGCTAATAATATTCAGCCTTGGAAATTTGTTGTTGTTGAAGATAAAAAGGCAGATTTAGCTAAGGACATGGTTCTTGGGAACAAGGAACAGGTTGAGCAAGCACAGTTTGTTGTGGCAATTTTTTCTGATACTGATCTGGTTCAAAGATCACGTAAGATTGCCCGTGTGGGTGTTAAATCACTTCCTGATGATTTGATCGGCTACTACATGGAAACTCTTCCTCCACGTTATGCCAAAATGGAAGAGCTTGAAAAAGCAGAATACTTGTCATTCAACACTGGTTTAGTCGCTATGAACTTGATTTTAGCTCTAACTGACCAAAAGATTGCTTCAAATATGATTTTAGGTTTTGATAAGACAAAAACCAATGAAATCTTAGAGGTTAATCCACGTTTCCGTCCGGAAATTTTAATCACTGTTGGCTATACTGATGATAAATTGGAACCAACTTACCGGTTACCTGTTGACGAATTAATTGAACGTCGTTAAACTGAGTGAAAATTCAGATAAAAAGTGTTATACTTTCTATATTGACTGTTGATAAAGTGAAGTAAGTTGTATTGTTTAGGTACAACTTATTAACTTTGTATTTTTTAAAAGGAGATAAACTTAATGATTGATTTTAAAGCAGAAGTTGAGAGCCGCAAAGAGGCTATGCTTGAAGACTTGATTAGCTTGCTTCGCATTAACTCTGAACGTGATGATTCTCTTGCTGATGAGAAACACCCTTTTGGTCCTGGTCCTGTTAAAGCTTTGGAGCATTTCTTAGCGATGGCAGAACGTGATGGTTACAAGACGCGTAACATTGATAACTATGCTGGTGATTTCGAATTTGGTGAAGGGGAAGAAGTCCTTGGTATTTTCGGTCACTTAGATGTAGTTCCTGCTGGAGCTGGTTGGGATACTGACCCGTATGAGCCAGTTATCAAAGATAATCGCATTTATGCACGTGGTTCATCAGATGATAAAGGACCAACTTTAGCTTGTTATTATGCTTTAAAAATTATTAAAGAATTAGGTTTACCAACTTCTAAGAAAGTTCGTTTTGTTGTTGGTACTGATGAAGAATCAGGTTGGGGCGATATGGATTACTACTTTGCCCACAACGGTTTGAAAGACCCAGACTTTGGTTTCTCTCCAGATGCTGAATTCCCAATCATTAATGGTGAAAAAGGAAACATCACTGAATATCTACACTTTGGTGGTGAAAACGATGGTTCATTTGTTCTGCATTCATTCAAAGGTGGCCTTCGTGAAAACATGGTTCCTGAATCAGCGACTGCTATCATCTCATCTTCTCGTGAATTCCATATCTTTGAAGCTGAATTTGATCAATACATTAAACGTAAAGAAGTAAAAGGGGATATCTCTAAAGAAGGTGACAAAATCAAAGTTACCATTCATGGTAAATCTGCCCATGGATCAACGCCTGAACTTGGTATTAATGGTGCAACATTACTTGCGCGTTACCTTTCACGCTATGCATTCAACAAAGAAGCAGAAGCTTATTTACGTTTAGCTGGTCATCAATTACATGAAGCTTTTGACGGTAAGAAATTTGGTCTTGCTTTCAAAGATGAAAAAATGGGTGCCCTCAGCATGAATGCTGGTGTCTTCAGCTTTGATAGAGAATCAAACGATAACACTATGGCTTTGAACTTCCGTTATCCAAAAGGAATTGATGCCTTTGTTCTTAAAGCTGGTTTAGAAAAATTAAAAGGTGTTCGTGAAGTTACCTTGTCACAACACGAACATGTGCCACACTATGTGCCAATGGATGATGAATTAGTTTCAACTCTTTTAAGCGTTTATGAAAAACAAACTGGCTTAAAAGGTTATGAACAAGTTATCGGTGGTGGAACATTTGGACGTCTTCTTAAACGTGGCGTTGCCTTCGGCGCAATGTTCCCAGGCGATGAAAACACCATGCACCAAGCCAACGAATACATGCCATTAGAAAACATCTACAGATCAGCAGCAATCTATGCTGAAGCCATCTACGAATTAATTAAATAAGCAAAAAAGAAGCCGTGAGGCTTCTTTTTGTGACATTAATTTATTTCAAATATCTATTAGTGTTCATTTCATTTGTGAATTGAACATTTCAACAGTCAGGGGAGTGACTCATTGATGAAATCCAATTCATTCCATGTCAAAAATAACCGCTTAACTACGGCGAAAAGAATTAAGTGACAATAGACTTATTGCTAATTTAATAAGGAGTCGGATGGTTGCAAAACAGTTAGATTTTTTTGTTTGAAGAAATCCAGGGATTTACATGACTAAATAAAAAAGTATTTAACTTTTCTACATATTGATTTCACTTATTTATAATCTTATTAAAAAATTATTCGAAAACTAGATAAAAAACTTGCAAAGTATGTAGAAAATGATATTATTACTTCGTAGAAAACAACTAACGTTGATTTATTCAATGAAGCTAGTGAGGATGGCCTGCTGCTTTAGGCTTGAATTGGATACTAAATGAGATTAGTATCGGCTTTAAAGGGTTTTGGGATACTTATCCACAAGCAGTAAAAAGTATTTCAGATGGAAGAGGGGTTAAACAACCCTCTTTTTAGTTTGGAGTTTATTAATAAAAATTTGTACTGCTTTTTCTAATTTAATTTCAGAAAGATATCGACTACTGGATAAAATTTTTCTCGCAATAACACATTAAAAATTTTACCCTTATTAAATTATGATATAATAATTGTATTAGTAAAGTGATATAGTTTTAATTGATTAGGAGTAATATCATATTGAAAAAAATCGAAAATAAAAAAGATTATTATTGGGCTGTGGGTGCACTTATTGCACTATTTTTAGGTGCATTTATTTGGGGAATTTTGTTCGGCTTTATTTTCCGAAATTCTGCTTCGATTACTCTATCAGTAATGGTTGGAGGAAGTATAAGTAGTTTCTTTGTCCTATGGTATGGCTATTGTTTTAAAAATAAATGGTCTCTATCTGATTTTGGATTTCATAAAGGGAAGCATTCCTTATGGCATCTATTGTGGTGGATTCCACTGACATTAATTTTTTCCCTTGCGGGAGCAGGCTTGTTTTCCTACCTTTTTAAAATACCCCATGAAGCAAAGGCTAGTGGAATTAGTAGTGATACAATGGCTTTGGGATGGGCTGTTGTTCTACTCATGGAACTAACAGTAGGTATATTAATCCCCTTCATCGAAGAAATTATTTTCAGACGTTTTTTATTTGAATGGGTTCAATTGTATTTTTCCAAATGGCTTGCTTCATCAATAGTAGTTCTTGTTTTTACATTACTACATATTATTCCAGCAGTAATGGCTTATGTCTTGTTTTTAGGAATTTCACTCATGCTTTCTCGAATTTGGTTTCAAAATTTGACGGCACCTTGGCTTATTCATACCTTCAATAATTCTCTTGTTGTTTTGATTGCGACGTTAAGTTGAGATTTCAAACATTTTCGAAATAAAATATTCTCTAGAATGAACTGACATTTCTTGTAAATATCAAAAAGGAGCCTACGGCTCCTTTTTGATATTCTTCATTCTAAACATAAAATTTCCATGCTCAGGGCTCAGAAAGTACATCGGGCTTTCTGACTACTTCCCGAGACAGAATTGGCTGAAGAGTTGGGTGATAAGTTCGTCGGGGGCGGCGTCGCCGGTGATTTCGCCGAGGATTTCCCAGGTTCTGGTGAGGTCGACTTGTAAGAGGTCGACGGGCATGCCCATTTCCAGTCCGTCGTTGACGGCTTGGAGGCTTTGGACGGCTTGTTCGATTAGGGAAATGTGGCGAGCGTTGGATAAGTATGTTGCGTCCTGTTCAACTAGACCGGCATTGTCAAAGAAGAGTTGGTTGATGCGGTCTTCGATCATGTCGATGTTCTCATTTTTCAAGACGGAGATTGGGATTAAATCGTCTGGTAATTCTTGACGCTCGATTTGTTCTGGTAAGTCGGTCTTGTTAAGGAGAATGAGTAGGTTGGCCTCTTTGCTCAAGTTCAAGAGCGTTCTATCCTGCTCAGTTAAGGGCTCAGATGCGTTGAGTACCAGTAGTACCAAATCAGCTTCGTTGAGGGCTTTTTTTGAGCGTTCGACCCCGATTTTTTCGACCACATCGTCGGTGTCCCGGATGCCGGCGGTATCAATCAGTTTGAGAGGCACCCCTTTAATATTGACGTATTCTTCGATGACGTCCCGGGTTGTACCGGCTATGTCGGTTACGATGGCTTTTTCTTCTCTTAATAAGTTGTTGAGCAAGCTCGATTTACCAACGTTAGGACGGCCAATGATGGCAGTTGAGAGACCTTCACGCAGAATTTTTCCACGCTTGGCGGTGCGTAATAAATTCTCTAGAAGTGTTTGGAACTCTTGGGTCTTTTCACGCATGAGGGCAGTAGTCATTTCTTCCACGTCATCATACTCGGGATAGTCAATATTAACCTCCACTTGAGCGAGGGTGTTGAGAATTTCCTGACGAGTGTCGCTAATTAATTGCGATAGCGAACCATCTAGTTGCTTAACCGCAATATTCATGGCTTTATCCGTTTTGGCTCTGATGATGTCCATAACCGCTTCGGCTTGGGTCAGGTCAACTCGGCCATTCAAAAAGGCCCGTTTGGTGAATTCACCGGGTTCGGCCATGCGCGCACCGTTTTTAATTAATAATTGTAAAATTTCATTTGTGACTGCAATCCCACCATGGGTATTGATTTCAATGACATTTTCTCTTGTAAAAGTCTTAGGTGCCAGCATAACGGTGACCATAACCTCATCAAGAATTTCTTGTGTTTGAGGATTAATGATGTGACCATAATTAATGGTATGCGAAGCCACTTGTTTTAAATCTTTACCCTTAAAGACTTTTGTCGCAATGTCTAAGGCCTCTGTCCCTGATAAACGGACGATACCAATGGCACCCTCACCGAGTGGGGTTGAAATAGCTGTAATGGTGTCAAATTCTCTTGTTATACTCATGCCCTTATTTTAGAATAAAGCTTGATTAAAAGCAAGGCTTTGAATTAATAAGGTCCTTGCTCAGCTATTGCCAAAAGTCCGGAAATTAAGGGTAATTTCATTAACAAGTGGGCGCTTTCATGGTATAATATAAGTCCATAATGTTTAAACTATTCAGGAGGAATCATGGAAGCACTTAAAAAAATTGCTGGCGTGACAGCTGCGCAATATGTTAAAGATGGTATGACAATCGGTTTAGGAACTGGCTCGACGGCTTACTTCTTTGTTGAAGAGATTGGGCGTCGAGTTAAGGAAGAAGGCTTGGATGTTGTTGGTGTGACGACATCAAGTGCCACAACCAAGCAAGCTCAAAGTCTTGGTATTCCTTTAAAAGCCGTTGATGAGATTGATTCTATCGATATTACTGTAGATGGTGCTGATGAAGTGGACAAGGATTTCAATGGGATTAAAGGTGGCGGTGCTGCCTTACTCATGGAAAAAATTGTTGCTACGCCAACCAAAGAGTATATTTGGGTGGTTGATGAAAGTAAAATGGTTGAACATTTAGGTGCTTTCAAGTTGCCGGTCGAAGTGGTTCAGTATGGTGCGGAACGTCTTTTCCGTATTTTTGAAAAATCAGGCTACCAACCATCATTTCGGATGAAAGATGGCCAAAAACTGATTACTGACATGCAAAACTATCTTATCGATTTGGATTTAAAGAAAATTGACAATCCAGTCGCTTTTGCCGAAATGTTGGATACAACTGTTGGTGTGGTGGAACACGGCTTATTTAACGGTATGGTCAATAAAGTGATTGTTGCCGGTAAAAATGGCGTGGAAGTATTAGAAGCACCAAAACATTAAGTCGTTATTATTTTATAGGTTTTAGGGAGCCAACCGTAACCTCCCTTAGATTGGAGACATTTTGTCTAAATTTGATCGTATTCATTTAGTTGTTCTTGATTCTGTTGGGATTGGTGCAGCGCCAGATGCAAATAATTTCCAAAATGCTGGTGTACCAGACGGTGCATCTGATACGCTTGGTCATATTTCAAAAGCAGTCGGTCTGGATGTTCCAAACATGGCTAAAATTGGTCTAGGTAATATTCCTCGTCCACAAGCACTAAAAACTGTGCCTGCGGAAGCAAATCCAAGTGGTTATTTTACAAAATTGGAAGAAGTGTCACTTGGTAAAGATACCATGACTGGTCATTGGGAAATCATGGGCTTGAACATCACAGAACCATTTGATACTTTTTGGAACGGTTTCCCGGAAGAAATTCTGATAAAAATTGAAGAATTTTCAGGCCGTAAAGTTATTCGTGAAGCTAACAAACCTTATTCAGGAACAGCTGTCATCGACGACTTTGGACCCCGTCAAATGGAAACTGGAGAGCTAATCATTTACACATCAGCTGATCCAGTTTTACAAATTGCTGCTCACGAAGAAATTATTCCACTTGAAGAATTATATAAAATCTGTGAATATGCCCGTTCGATTACTATGGAACGCCCAGCTTTACTAGGCCGTGTTATTGCTCGTCCTTATCTTGGTCAACCAGGAAACTTCACAAGGACATCAAATCGCCACGACTACGCAGTTGCCCCATTTGAAGATACTGTATTGAACAAGTTAGACCAAGCCGGCATTAATACTTATGCGGTTGGAAAAATTAATGATATTTTCAATGGTTCAGGTATCAACCATGATATGGGACATAACAAATCAAATAGCCACGGCATCGATACTTTGATTACAACAATGGGCCTTGCTGAATTTGAAAAAGGCTTCTCATTCACGAACTTAGTAGACTTCGATGCCCTTTATGGTCATCGTCGTGATGCCTTCGGATACCGTGATTGCTTGCATGAATTTGACCAACGCCTTCCAGAAATTATTGCTGCTATGCGTGATAATGACTTGCTATTAATCACAGCTGACCACGGTAACGATCCAACATATGCCGGAACTGACCACACCCGTGAATACATTCCGCTATTAGCTTACTCACCATCCTTCACAGGCAATGGCTTAATTCCACAAGGGCATTTCGCTGATATTTCAGCTACAATTGCGGAGAATTTCGGTGTCGACACAGCTATGATTGGGGAATCATTCCTCTCTCAATTACAATAGGACTGAGAATAAATGGAAAAAGTAAGAATTTATCATAATCCAAACTGTGGTACCTCGCGCAACGTGCTTGCTATGATCAAACATGCAGGACTTGAGCCAGAAGTGATTGAATATTTAATCAACCCACCAAGTCGTCAAGAACTGTTGGACTTGATTGCGGCAATGGGCATTTCGGTTCGTGACTTAATCCGTAGCAATGTCCCTGAATTTGAAAAACATGGTCTTTCTGATGACAGTAAAAGCGATCAAGACATCATCGATGCCATGATGGTTGATCCTATTTTAATCAACCGTCCGATTGTTGAGACTTCAAAAGGCACTAAACTTTGCCGTCCTTCAGAAACACTTTTAGATATTTTACCAGTCACTTTGCCAAGTCCTTATATCAAAGAGGATGGTGAAATTGTCTACCCAAGATAAGAAAGAAACAAAGGAGACAATATGTCTTTAGTGACAAAAATTAATGAAACAAGAGATTATTTAAACCTTAAAGGGATTAAAGAACCTGAATTTGGGCTTATCTTAGGCTCAGGTTTAGGCGAACTGGCTGATGAAATTGAAAATCCAATTGTCATCGACTATAATGATATTCCTAACTGGGGCAAATCAACAGTGGTTGGTCATGCTGGTAAATTAGTTTATGGTGATTTATCAGGTCGCAAAGTACTTGCTTTGCAAGGTCGTTTCCATTTCTATGAGGGGAATCCTTTAGAAGTAGTGACTTTCCCAGTGCGTGTCATGAAAGCTCTTGGTTGTCAAGGTGTTATCGTAACAAATGCTGCTGGCGGCATCGGCTACGGTCCAGGTACCTTAATGACCATTACCGATCATATCAATATGACTGGGAATAACCCGTTAATTGGTGAAAACTTAGAAGAATTCGGCCCACGCTTCCCTGATATGTCGGATGCCTACACAGCTGAATACCGTCAGATTGCTAATCGTGTCGCTCAAGAATTAGGGATCAAGCTTGAAGGTGGTGTCTATATTGGTGTGACAGGTCCTACCTACGAAACACCAGCTGAAATCCGTGCATTCAAAATGATGGGTGCTGACGCTGTCGGCATGTCAACAGTACCAGAAGTTATTGTTGCAGCTCATTCAGGCATGAAAGTTCTTGGTATTTCTGCCATCACAAACTTTGCTGCTGGTTTCCAATCAGAATTAAATCACGAAGAAGTGGTTGCTGTAACAGAGCATATCAAAGAAGACTTCAAAGGCTTAGTCAAAGCTATTCTAGGACAACTATAGGAACCAAGCACTTATAAAAATTTTATTAGATTAAAAGTTCACATTGCGTGAACTCTTATCACTTTTTACTATCACTTACTATCAAATGAAAGGTAAGGGCAGGGTCTTAGTTTTATTCTAAGCAAACTATTTTTCTCATATCTGGTCTCAATAATTTGTTGGATGAACAGAATTGATATTTAGGAGACTGCCTTTAGAAATTACTATTATGTCTATTCATATTTCTGCTGAAAAAGGTCAAATTGCTGACAAAATTCTTTTGCCAGGTGATCCTT
Source organism: Streptococcus bovimastitidis (assembly GCF_001885095.1). Classification (GTDB taxonomy): domain Bacteria; phylum Bacillota; class Bacilli; order Lactobacillales; family Streptococcaceae; genus Streptococcus; species Streptococcus bovimastitidis. Next base: position 412,926 of record NZ_LZDD01000001.1, read on the forward strand.
TACGCGCTAAATTTATTGCTGAAAACTTTTTAGAAGACGCTGTTTGTTTCAATGAAATCCGTGGTATGCTAGGATTTACAGGTACATATAAAGGTCACCGCGTTTCCGTTATGGGAACTGGAATGGGGATGCCATCTATCTCAATCTATGCTCGTGAACTAATCGTCGATTACGGGGTTAAAACCTTAATCCGTGTAGGGACAGCTGGTGCCATCGACCCTGATGTGCATGTGCGTGAATTAGTTCTTGCCCAAGCCGCAGCAACCAACTCTAACATTATTCGTAATGACTTCCCTGAGTTCGATTTCCCTCAAATTGCGGACTTTGGTCTTTTAGACAAAGCCTATCATATCGCTAAAGAATTAGGCATGACCACTCACGTTGGTAGTGTTCTCTCTTCTGATGTTTTCTATTCCAACTCACCTGAACGTACCATGGAACTTGGTAAGATGGGTGTCAAAGCTGTTGAGATGGAAGCGGCAGCCCTTTACTACTTGGCAGCACAACACCGTGTCAAAGCTCTCGGTATTATGACGATTTCTGATAATTTGAATGACCCAAGTGAAGACACAAGTGCTGAAGACCGCCAAACAACCTTTACTGACATGATGCAAGTCGGGCTGGAAACCCTTATCGCTTATGACTGAAATTGAAAAAACAATAGACATCCTTTTGGGTGTCTATGCTTATAATCACGCTTTTAAGATTGCTCAAGAAATGCCTAAACTGGATGAGGAGTCGCTCTTTTTACTGGAAATGGTCAAGGAAAGACGAGAACTTAACCTAGCCTTTTTGACTGAGCACAAAACGAAATTAGAAGAATTGGAAAAGGCACACAATTTTAACTTTTTCATGAATGAGGATTTGGAAAAAGAACAAATCGCCAATTACCTTTTGGACTTGGAAGTTAAGATTAAAAACGGTGATATTATTGATTTCGTGCGCTCTGTTTCACCTATCCTTTACCGTCTATTCCAAACACTAATCCGTCAGCAAATCCCTAACTTTGACAGCTATATCATCGATGCCAAAAATGATGAGTATGATACCTGGAATTTCCACAAGATGAAAGCAGCAGGATTGCCTATTTTTGAGACCTATTTGGAAAAAAGGCAAAGCCGAAATATTACAACACGGAGTCTGACGGATCTTTTAATTCTATCTGAATTGCCACAAGAAATGAAAGAGACTATTAAAGAATTGCGTCGTTTTGAGAAATCAGTCCGTAACCCATTGGCCCATCTCATTAAAGCCTTTGATGAAGAAGAATTGAATCGAACAACTAATTTCTCCTCACAAGCATTCTTAAATAAAATTATCGAATTAGCCACCTTTTCAGGTGTAAGCTATCAACGTCAACCCTACTATTTTGACCAAGTCAATGAGATCATCAAAAAGGGATTTAATGATTATTAATACCATATTATTGAAAAGAAGCCTAACTTTTTGGTTAGGCTTCTTTGATTATTCCGGATACTTGAATTGGACTTCTTGTTTTAAGTAGTCAATGAATTTTTCACCCATTTTAGAGAGGTTGGCTTTTTCGTGTTTGATATAGACAACATCGATAATATCAGGGACATCAAGTGGGATGGCAACAATATGATTACCATTGAGCTGACTATTGAGGACACCTGATGCAACGGTGTATCCGTGGAGACCTACCATCAGATTAAAAAGTGTGGCCCGGTCACTGACAACAATAGATTTATTGTGAGGCATATTGGACATCATTTCTTCTGAAAAGTAGAAAGAGTTATGGAGACCTTGGTCATAAGAAAGATAAGGATAGGATACCAATTCTTCAAGAGCTAGACTTGTTTTAGACGCTAGCGGGTGATCTTCGCTGACAAAAATATGAGGTTGGGTTTTAAAAAGTAGATTTGTTATTAGATGGCTTTCATCTAATAATTTAGTTAGGACATCTCGGTTATAGTCGTTTAAGAAGAGAACTCCAATTTCAGAACGGAAGTTTTTAACATCATCAATAATTTCCCACGTTCTGGTTTCCCGTAAGAAGAGTTCGTATTGAGACATATCTGTTTCTTTAAGAAGTGAAACAAAGGCATTAACTACGAAAGCGTAATGTTGAGAAGAAACACTAAAGTGGTCACGATTACTATTTTTGTTCTTGTAGCGATCTTCTAACAGAGAAGACTGCTCCACGATTTGTCGGGCATAAGAAAGAAATTCCACACCATCTTTTGTAAGGGTAATTCCCTTAGGGTTGCGGATAAAAATAGAAATGCCCATTTCAGCTTCAAGATCTTTAACTGCATTAGAGAGGCTGGGCTGAGTTATATATAATTGTTTGGCAGCTTCATTCATTGAGCCACATTCGACAATTTTAATAATGTAATGTAATTGTTGTAATCTCATATAGACAGTTTATCTTAAATTGTTGTAAGATTCAAGTCAATAAAAGTAAAGGGGTTTCATTCCTATTTTAATAGTGTTTTGGATAATTATAAATTGTTTGACTATGCGGAGATATCTCATAATATTTTTAATAATAAACAAAAGATTAAGAATCATAAGGAAATGACATTTCTAGAAATTGCAATTTCCCTCTAAAAATGCTAGAATAAATCTATATTTTTGTGTATTTAAAAGAATTTGGAGATTTAAAAAATGTCGACAAGGTCACGTAAAAACAAAAAAACAAGTCGTAGAGGAAATGGTACTTTTACCATAATAAATTTTGTATTATTAACCCTCTATACAATTCTCTCAATTATTGTAGGTTTGATGATGTATAGTTATAATTTCCTAGCTTTCCATCACATTAACCTTATGATTAGTTGTGCTCTTGTAGCTCTTTTTTTTCTAGCGCTCTTACTAGTTATTAAGAAAAAAGCCAAACTTTTTACCATGATTGGACTCATTTTGGCAAACCTTGCCTTAGCAATCATGCTCTATACTTTTAAATCGACAATCGATTTAACGGCGCAAATGAATAAAACAGCTGCCTTTTCAGAAGTTGAAATGTCTGTTGTTGTGCCAAAAGACAGTAGAATCTCTACAATTAAAGAGGTGGATAGCCTCGAAGCACCAAAGAAGGCAGATGAAAGTAACATCAGCGAATTGCTGAACCACTTAGAATCTGTCAAAAAAGTTAGTCCACAAACAAAAGAAGTTGCTTCTTACCAAGATGCATATCAAGATCTTAAAGATGGTACTGCTAAAGCGATGGTTATGAACTCTGCTTACCAAGCTTTGATCGAACAAAATGACGCAAACTATAAAGACAAAGTTAAAACCATCTATACCTACAAAATCAAAAAGAATATTAAAAGTACAGATAAACCATTAAATAAATCAGGTGTTTACAACCTCTATATTAGTGGTATAGATACTTATGGTGCTATCTCAACAGTATCACGCTCAGACGTGAATATTATCATGACTGTTAATATGAATACCCATAAAGTTCTCCTAACAACAACACCACGTGACTCTTACGTCAAAATCCCAGATGGTGGTGGCGATCAATACGATAAATTGACTCATGCAGGTATCTATGGTGTTGAAACATCAATGAAAACCTTAGAAAATCTCTATGGGATTCAAATTGATAATTATGCACGTATCAACTTCACAACCTTTGCTGACTTGATTGATTTATTAGGTGGTATTGATGTGCAAAATGACACAGCCTTCTCGGCTAATGGCTATGATTTCCCTAAGGGAACAATAGCCTTGAATTCAAAACAGGCCTTAGTTTTTGTTAGAGAACGTCATGCCCTTGAAGGTGGCGATAATGACCGTGGTAAAAACCAAGAAAAAGTTATTACGGCTATTATTAATAAATTAAGTACTATCAAATCACCAAGTCAAGCATCAGCGATTATTACTGGTCTGCAAAATTCTGTTCAAACCAACTTGAGTTTGAATCAAATGATGACCATTGCTAACAGTCAATTAGAAAATAAAGATAGTTTCTCCGTAACATCTCAAGATGTGACAGGTACAGGTTCAACAGGTCAATTACCTTCCTATGCTATGCCGGGTTCTGCTTTATATATGTACAAATTAGATGATGCCAGTGTTAACCAAGCAAAAGAAGCCATTAAGGCAATTATGGAGGGAAACGAATGATTGATATCCATTCCCATATCGTTTTTGATGTGGATGATGGTCCGCTGACGATAGATGAAAGTCTATCTCTTATTGGAGAAAGTTATAAACAAGGTGTTCGTACCATTGTTTCGACATCACACCGTCGAAAAGGCATGTTTGAAACACCTGAAGATGATATTGCAAATAAATTTTCACAAGTTAAAAGGGAAGCCGAAAAACTTTACCCTGACTTGACTCTACTTTATGGAGCAGAACTTTATTTTACACATGATATTTTAGAAAAATTAGAGCATCAACAAGTTCCTCGCATGAATGGTACCCGATTCGCATTAATCGAATTCTCCATGGCTACGCCTTGGAAGGAGATTCACACAGCCTTATCACAGGTCATCATGCTAGGGATAACACCAATTGTAGCCCACATTGAACGCTATGAGGCCCTAGCTTTTAAGAAAGACCGTGTCCAAGAATTAATTGATATGGGTTGTTACACACAAGTTAACAGTGCTCACGTTGTGAAAGCTAAGCTATTCGGCGATAAACTAAAAGTCTTTAAAAAACGAGCAGCTTACTTTTTAGATGAAAACCTTGTTCACTGTGTGGCTTCAGATATGCACAACTTAAAGAAACGTCCACCTTATATGAAAGAAGCTCGTGATGTAGTCGCCAAAGAATATGGCCGCAATCGGGCGCGTGCACTTTTTGAAAGCAATGCGCAGACCTTAATCGATAATCAATATTTATAGGAGATTTTATGAATAACACAGACCGTTCATCAATGGAGATTGATGTTCTTAGCCTTTTGAAAAAACTTTGGAATAAAAAATTTCTCATCCTTTTTATGGCCCTATTCTTTGGTACTCTTGCCTTGATGGCCTCACTCTTTTTGATCAAACCAAAATACACATCTTCAACGCGCTTATATGTTATTAATCAGCAACAATCAAATAATATTACGGCAACTGATTTGCAGGCTGGTGACTATTTGGTTAACGACTACAAAGAAATCATCACTTCCCGTGATGTTATGAAAGACGTTATTGCTAATGATGGATTATCAGTGACACCTGAGCAACTGTCTAAAATGATTGCTGTTACAATTCCTGCTGATACTCGTGTTATCTCAATCTCAGTAACCAATCAAGATCCACAACAAGCCAAAGATTTAGCCAATTCCATTCGTGAAGTAGCTTCTGAAAAGATTAAATCTGTTACAAAAGTCAAAGATGTGACACCACTTGAAAAAGCACAACTGCCATCAAGTCCATCATCACCTAATATTAAACGAAACACTTTACTTGGTATCTTTATGGGTGCTTTACTGACAATGATTGTCGTTGTTGTACGTGAAGTGTTAGATGATCGTGTCAAACGACCTGAAGACGTCGAAGAAGTTCTTGGAATGACACTACTAGGTATTGTTCCAAATACAGATAAAATGTAAGAGGTGAATCATGGCACAATTAGAATTAGTCAAATCAAAATTAGATTTATATACATTAGCTGAAGAGTATTACAATTCCATCAGAACCAATATTCAATTCTCAGGTCGAGATTTACGAGTTATTGTTTTAACTTCAGTTCAACCTGGTGAAGGCAAATCAACAACTTCAGTCAACCTAGCAGTTTCTTTTGCCAAGGCTGGCTTTAAGACCTTGTTAATCGATGCTGATATTCGAAATTCAGTTATGTCAGGGACTTTTAAGTCGGATGAAAAATATGAAGGTCTGTCTAGTTACCTTTCTGGGAATGCTGACTTATCAGCAGTCATCTCCAGAAGTAATGTTGAAAACCTAATGGTCATTCCGGCTGGGCATGTCCCACCAAACCCTACAACCCTTCTCCAAAATAATAATTTCAACTATATGATTGATACCTTAAAAGAAGTTTTCGACTATATCATTATCGATACACCACCAATTGGTTTGGTTATTGATTCAGCCATTGTTGCTCAAAAAGCAGATGCTTCAGTTATTGTTACTGAAGAAGGAGCAATTAAAAGACGCTTTATTCAAAAAGCCAAAGAACAGATGGAACAAAGTGGTGCTCAATTCCTAGGTATTATCCTTAATAAAGTTGACAGTACAATTGATTCTTATGGCGGATATGGTTCTTATGGCGCTTACGGTAATTACGGAAATTATGGTAAGAAAGAAACAAGTAAAAAATCAAAACGTCTAACTAGAAAGAGAAAGTAAAAAATGAAAAGAAGTCAGAAAAGAGTCATATTATATTTCTTAGATTTGTTGATGATCAGTATTTCCTATGTATCAGCACATCAGTTTTTGTTAGCTTATAGCCATAGTCTAACAGATAAGGAAGTATTAGTAACTCTTCTCGTGACTCTTTTTGTCTATACGTTAATTGGTATACGTTTTAGAATATTCTCTATTATCAATCGTTTTACCGATTATAAAATCATTTTCGAAATTATCGTAAGTCTCCTAATTGCTTCTATAGCATCATATATTGTCGCTTTACTCAACTTTGATTCTTTTAGCAGACGCTTTATTTTTCTGGGGTATCTTTTTAGTACCTTCCTAGTTATTATTCCTCGCATGACCTGGCGTATGTATCACGATTTTGCACCGAAAATGCAAAAACGTAAGCAAAATAATAAAAAACGCATCTTGGTCGTTGGTGCTGGTGAAGGGGGCTCAACCTTTGTTCAAACAGTTCTCAATAAGGGTAAAAATATGGAGATTGTTGGAATCGTTGATTCTGACATTAATAAGCATGGGACATATTTGCATGGTATAAAAGTTCTTGGAAATAAACAAAGTATTCCAAGAATTGTTGCTGACTATGAAGTTAACCAAGTTACCATTGCTATTCCAAGTTTATCTGGTCCTGAACGTGAAAGTATCTTAGATATTTGTCATTCCGCAAACGTTTCCGTTAACAATATGCCAAGTATTGAAAATATTGTGATGGGTAATATCTCCCTTAATAAGTTTAAAGAAATTGACATCGCTGACTTACTAGGGCGAAAAGAAGTAGTCTTGGATCAGTCATCCTTATCTGAATTTTTTAATGGCAAAACAGTTTTAGTCACAGGTGCTGGTGGTTCTATCGGTTCAGAAATTTGTCGTCAAGTTGCAAAATTTAATCCACGCAAAATTCTTCTATTAGGGCATGGTGAAAATTCCATCTATCTGATTAATAGAGAATTGAGGGAAAAATATCGAGATTCTTTTGAAATTGTGCCCATTATTGCGGACATTCAAGATCGTACCCTTATTTTTCAAATTATGGCTGACTATCAGCCAGATATTGTTTACCACGCAGCAGCTCATAAACATGTCCCACTTATGGAATATAATCCACGCGAAGCTGTTAAAAATAATATTTTTGGAACCAAAAATGTGGCGGAAGCAGCAAAAGCAGCCGGTATTTCAAAATTCGTCATGATTTCTACTGACAAGGCAGTAAACCCACCGAATGTTATGGGGGCAACTAAACGCTTTGCGGAAATGATTGTGACAGGTTTGAATGAAGCTGGCAAAACACAATTTGCAGCCGTTCGCTTCGGGAATGTCTTAGGAAGTCGTGGATCAGTTGTCCCCCTTTTCGAAGAACAAATCAAAAAAGGTGGACCAGTGACAGTTACCGATTTCCGAATGACCCGTTACTTTATGACCATTCCAGAGGCTAGTCGTTTAGTTATTCAAGCAGGTTACTTGGCTCAAGGTGGCGAAGTCTTTGTCCTTGATATGGGGCAACCTGTTAAGATACTTGACTTGGCTAAAAAAGTTATCAAGCTTAGTGGCCATACCGAAGATGACATTGAAATTGTTGAATCAGGTATCCGTCCTGGTGAAAAATTATATGAAGAATTACTTTCTAGTGAAGAACGTGTTAGTGAGCAAATTCATGACAAGATATTCGTTGGAAAAGTAACCTCAAAACCATTATCTGAAGTTGAAAACATCATCAATGGCTTATCTCAATTATCTGAAAAAGACCTTAGAGAAACCTTAATTGAAAACGCAAAACAGGAGTAAAGATGTATCCATTTATTAAACGCCTTTTAGCCATAACGCTTTCTGCAATTGCGATTGTGATCCTTAGTCCGATTTTAGCTGGAATTGCGATAGCCATCAAAATTGATTCTAAAGGTCCAGTCTTGTTCAAACAAAAACGTGTGGGTAAAGATAAAAATCATTTTATGATTTACAAATTCCGTAGCATGTATAGTGATGCACCTGCAGATATGCCAACCCACATGTTAAAAGATCCAAGCACGATGATTACAAAAGTGGGTGCTTTCTTAAGAAAAACAAGTTTGGATGAATTACCTCAACTCTTCAATATTTTTAAAGGTGAAATGGCCATCATTGGTCCTCGTCCTGCATTGTGGAATCAATATGATTTGATTGCAGAGCGCGATAAATATCAGGCTAATGATATCTTGCCAGGTTTAACAGGTTGGGCTCAAATTCATGGTCGTGATGAGCTTGAAATAGAAGATAAAGCCCAATTAGATGGTTTTTATGTCAAAAACATGTCCTTTATGCTAGACGTCAAATGCTTTATTGGAACTTTTATTAGTGTTCTTAAAAGGGATGGTGTTGTTGAAGGTGGAACTGGAAACAAGGATAAGGAGTCCTCACAATGAAGCGTGTATTAATTACAGGTGCAAATTCCTATATTGGAACCTCTTTTGAAAAATGGCTTGATCAATCACAAGGGGATTATCAAGTTGAAACATTAGATATGATCAATCCAGAGTGGAAAAAAACTGATTTTTCACCTTACGATGTTATTTTTCATGTTGCCGCAATTGTCCATAAAAATGAAAAAAATATGGATCCAAGTCTTTATCAAAAAGTTAATACTGATTTGCCTATTGAATTGGCTAGTCTGGCAAAAGCAGCAGGAGTAAATCAGTTTATTTTCTTAAGTAGCATGAGTGTTTATGGGAATGAAGAGTCACTTATTAATAGTGCTACAAAGGAAAATCCATCTACTTATTATGGAAAAAGTAAACTAGCGGCGGAAGTTGGCTTAAAGGCTCTTCAATTAGATACTTTTAAAGTACTTATTATGAGACCACCAATGGTTTATGGACCAAAAGCAACTGGAAATTATACAAGACTTTCCAAGCTTTCTAAAATAACACCTATTTTCCCTAAAATTACTAATAAGCGGAGCATGGTATACATTGATAATCTTTTGGAGTTTGTCAGATTAGCCATTGATAATGAACTTAGTGGCTTGCACTTTCCACAGAATAAGGAATACGTAAATACAAGTCACTTAGTTGAAACTATCAGATCAGCAAATGGTAAAAAGACATTCCTTACACCTCTTTTTAATCCTTTAATTAAAAGCATGTTTGGAGTTAGTCAAATTAATAAGTTATTTGGAAACCTCATGTATGATCAAAGTATTTCACAAGAAACTTTTGATTATAATGTTGTCAGTTTCCAAGATTCAGTAAAGAAATCTGAAGAGAAATAAATAGCTTTAAGGAGCTTAAATGTTAAACCAAAAAAAAATATTATTTTTTTCACCAAAGTTTTTTGGGTATGAAGATTCTATTTTAAAAAAAATGGAATCAATGGGAGCGGAAGTTGTTTTTTTTGATGAACGTCCGTTTACGTCAAGTTATGAAAAAGCCCTTCTAAAAGTTAATCCAGAAATATTTGCAAAAAAAATCGAACGATATTTTACAAATATTTTTGAACAAGTAAAGCATATTGATTTTGATTATATTTTCTTTTTAAAATGTGAGACTCCTACAGTCTCAGTAATGGAAAAATTTCGTTCTCATTTCACTAGTGCAAAATTTTGTTTGTATATGTGGGATTCAATAAAAAATGTCAAAAATATTGAGAAAAAAATAAGTTATTTTGACTTAGTTTCAAGTTTTGATGAAAAAGATAGTCAAGAAAATAATTTTAATTTTCGACCACTTTTTTTTAGTGATATTTACCGTTATCCAGTTGATAATGAAAAAAATTACATATATGATATTTCTTCATTTGGAACTATACATTCTGATAGATATAAGGTGATTTCACAAGTTGAAAATGAGGCTGAAAAAAAACATTTAAAAACTTATTACTTCAATTTTCTGCAAGGCAAGTTTATGTATTACTTATATAAAATTACAAAAAATGAATTCAAGTATGCTAAACTTACTGATTTTAGTTTTGAAAAGAAATCTGGAGAAGAAATAACAAAAATAATAATGGATTCAAGAGCAGTATTAGATATTCAACATCCTAATCAAACTGGTTTAACAATGAGAACTATTGAAATGTTGGGAATGAACAAAAAAATTATTACTACAAATCAATCTATCTCAAACTATGATTTTTATCATCAGGAGAATATTTCAATTATTGATCGTAATAATGTGGAAATTGATCTTGATTTTATGAAAAAACCCTATAAAAAAATTGAAGATACTATTTACGAAAAGTATTCTTTGGATCAATGGGTTTTGGATACTCTAGGAGTTTAATAATGGCAAACAAATATAGTGCTTCAGAATTTATCTCAAATGTTCATGCATTAATATTAACCAAAATATTTTACAGAAATGCAAGACTGATAAGAAGACCTTTTTACATACGTGGTAAAAGGAGCTTTAAGTTTGATAGTGGTTTAACTTTAGGCCATGCTTGTAGATTTGATTTACTTGGTGATGCTGAAAAGAGACTAATTATTGGGAGAAATTGCGAAATTGGGGATTATGTTCACATAGTTGCTCATGAAAGTGTAACTCTTGGAGATGATGTATTAATTGCTTCAAAAGTTTTTATCAGTGATACTAGCCATGGTTCTTATTCTGGCGATTTTCAAGATAGTCCATTAGTAAAACCTAATGACCGAAAATTGGTAACAAAGGCAGTTAATATAGGGTCGAATGTCTGGATTGGAGAAAATGTTGTAATATTACCCGGAGTAAAAATAGGAAATGGTTCAATTATTGGAGCAAATTCAGTGGTAAATAAGGATGTTGCGGATAACTCTATTGTTGTTGGTTCGCCTGCTAGGGTCATAAAGCAATATAATTTTGAACAACAGTTGTGGCGAAAAAAGGAGAATTAATATGAAGGTACTTGTTACTGGAGCAAATGGATATTTAGGTAAGGGTGTAGTTCAAGATTTACTTAATAAGGGGCATAAGGTAATTGCAACTGATTTTAAATCAAATTTTATTGATAAAAGAGCAGAAGTTATTGAATGTGACCTTTTTAGTATTGAAAATCCATTTAGTTATTTTGGAGAACCTGAAATATTAATTCATATGGCATGGAGAGACGGTTTTGTTCACAATTCAATAAATCATATAAATGACTTACCAGCACACTATCAGTTTATTTCAAAAATGATTGATCAAGGTTTGAAACATATTGCGGTACTTGGTAGTATGCATGAAGTAGGATTTTTTGAAGGTGCGATAACTGAAAATACGCCAACAAATCCACAAAGTCTTTATGGTATAAGTAAAGATGCCTTGAGAAATGCTGTCGAACTTTTGTGTAAACAAAATTCTGTTGTATTTCAATGGTTAAGAGGTTTCTATATTGTTGGAAATACTAAGGATGGAAGTTCTATTTTTTCTAAAATTATTCAAGCAAATTCAGAGGGTAAAACAGAGTTTCCGTTTACATTAGGTTTGAATCAATTTGACTTTATTAATTATGATGATTTTTGTGATGCTGTCTCAATAACAGCTAGTCAATCTAAGATAAACGGTATTATTAATATCTGTTCTGGTCGTCCGGAAAAACTAGCAGATAGAGTTGAACGTTTCATTAAAGAAAATAAATTAAATATTAAATTGCAATATGGGGTATTTCCTGATAGACCTTATGATTCAAAAGCAGTATGGGGTAGCGATTTAAAATTATCAATGGTTCGTCAAGAGATTGAATCACAAAATAAATGAGGTAAGTGTCATTTTGAATAATGAAAAGAAAATATGTATAGTGACTATGGGCAATATATATTTAGTACCCTATTTACATACATATACTAATAAAATAAATTCACCAATTTCAATCATATATTGGGATAGAGCAAATTTAAATGAAACCGATGAAAAAAATAAATACTATCGTTTTCAACATAAATTTGAAACAAAAAAGGATAAAGCATTAGGTTATATTGAGTACAGAAAATTTGTTAAAAAGATACTTTTGGAAAATGAATTTGATGTTATTATTTTACTTCAAACCTTAAGTGCTTTACTATTAAGTGATATTTTACTCAAAAATTATAAAAATAAATATATTGTAGATGTAAGAGACTACACTTATGAAAATAATAAGTTAATTTACAATATTGAAAAAAAATTACTAAAGAATTCAGCTATGAATGTTGTTTCTTCAGAAGGTTTTTTAAACTTTCTTCCAACTGAAGCAGAATACGAGGTTGCCCATAATATTAGAAATTGGCCAATTGAGAATTTATTAAAGATAAAAAGAAGAGATAAAATTCGAGAAAAATTAAATATTGTCTTTGTAGGATATGTAAATTATCAAGAGCAACATAAAAAATTATTATTAGCTCTAAAAAATGATCCAAGATTTCATATTAGTTTTATAGGAACTCGAGGAGACGAATTATATCCGTTTTGCGAAGAAAATGAAATTCAAAATGTAACTTTGGTTGATACTTTCAAATCAGAACAAACCTTGGATTTTTATGAAAACGCTGATTTTGTGAATAATCTGTATGGCAATCATACACCAGTATTAGATTATGCCTTGTCTAATAAATTATATTATGCTGCTACATTAAATATTCCAATTTTAGTTTGTGAAGAGACTTTTATGGAAGATATTTCTCATAAATATCATTTTGGTGTTACAGTAAATTTAGATAATCCTAAAAAGTTAGGTGATTATTTATTCGAATCTTATCAAAATATTGATTGGAATCAACTCGATAATGGAACTAACAAATTTATAAAACATGTTGAAAGTCAACAAAATCAGTTTGAAGAAAAACTTTTCAAATTATTAAATTAAAGGAGTAAAATGGTAAAAATTCTACATACAATTCCAGCACTTGATGGTGGTGGTGCGGACAGAGTGATTTATGATTATTGTGTGAGAATGATTCCACAAATTCAATTTGATTTTATTGTCCATTCAGATCAAAAAGGAATTCTAGAAGAAGAATTAGAAGCATTAGGGTGTCAGATTTACCATATAAAACCTGCTCGAAATGGGATATTTTCGTACATTAAGTCAATCTACAAAATTTTAAATGAAAATAATTATGATATGATTCATGTATCACAGGGGTACTGGGGATACTTATACATTTTACTTGCTCAGGTTTGTGGTATCAAAATTAGAATAGCTCATGCCCATATGGCTAATGTACCTGAAAATAATCTTACCACATTAAAAAGAAAAATATTTTCAAAACTAACAATCATATCAGCAACGGACCTATTTGCATGCGGTATTGATGCGGCTAAATGGATGTGGGGTGAAAAAAATTATCGACATAACAATGTCAAAATTATGGTCAACGCTATTGATGGTGAGAAATTTGCCTTTAACCAAAACTTGAGAAATCAGCTAAGAAAAGATTGGAATATACAAAATCAGTTTGTTATCGGAAATGTAGGTCGATTGGCCCATCAAAAAAATCAATCTTTTTTGCTTGATGTGTTTTCAGAGATAAAGAAATTAAAAGATAATAGTAAACTAATTCTAATTGGACGTGGAGAATTAGAAGAAGAATTAAAATCAAAAGCTAAACGATTGGGCTTGTCTGACTCTGTAGTCTTTACAGGCGTCAGAACTGATGTTGATCAATTGTTAAACATGCTTGATGTGTTTGTACTTCCTTCACTTTTTGAAGGATTACCAATTACCTTAATCGAAGTACAAATGAACGGCTTACCAACAGTTGTTTCTGATAATATTACTGATGAGTCTAAATTTACTGATAATTACCTTTCGATTTCTTTAGAGGACTCCCTAACTACATGGGCTGAAAAGATTATCAGTTTGAATACTAAAAGAATATCTCTACCGGATGATATTAAAAATTTGAGGGATGTTAATTACTTAGCTAAACAACAAGAAAGATGGTATATGGAAAGATTGGAGAAAATGTGAACACAGATAATTTATCATATAAGCGAAGTATATCTTTGGGTGAATTTTTGTTTTTAATAATTTATTCAAGTTTCATTTTTATTTTGAGTTACTGGGCATTTGAAATTTTTTCTACATCGATTCCGTCAAACTATGAACATGTTATTTTTCCTTGGATAATTGTTTCATTTATTTTGACACTGATTGGTTTTGTAGTTATCTATAGAACTCCACTTTCAGATGTTGCTATCTGGTTTGTTTTAGTTTCGTATCTTTTTATGTTCGGACACGTTTTCTTAAAAGTATTTGATTTACATACAAGTTTAGTTTGGAATCCAGGTACATTTTTTCATCCGAACGACAAACTAAGAGGAGCTCTCTACGCAATACTCAGTTTAGATTTTATTAGTTTAGGATATTTTTTGAATAATTCCTTTTCAAAAGAAAAAAATACATCTCATGGATCTGATATTGAATTAACTAAAAATAATATTAATAATAATATGTATAAAGTTGGATGGATAATATTTATTATTGGATTGTTCTGTTCCCTTCTAAATTCTTATATTGTTGTTACATCGACTTTTAGAGCAGGAACTTATACGGCTTACGCAGAAGCAGCCGGTGCAACAGGATTTTTGGATGATTTTGCATACCTTATTATTCCAGGATCAACTTTTATACTTTGTAGTAGAAAATATAAGCTAAATTCAGCACGTATTTTCACTTCAATAATTAGTTTTTTATACTTAGTGATTATGGTTTTCAGTGGATCAAGAAAAACTCAATTATTTTCCATTTTAACCATCCTCATTTGTTATCGTTGGGTTTATGGGAAACACAAGCTAAAATTAAGTACAATCATTAGCACTAGTATTCTTGGATTCTTATTTTTAAATTTAATCTATATTATTCGAGAGTATCGAACCAATTTGTCTATGGTAATACCATCATTCATTAAAAGTGTTATACATTTAGATTTTCTTCGGGAAATTTTCGGGGAAACTTTTGCAGAAACTGGACTAAGTCTTTATTCAGTTGTCTCAATAGTAAAATATGTTCCCGCCGTATTTCATTTTGAGAAAGGCTTAACATTTGTTCGGTCAATCTTAGCCATTTTACCTTTAGGTGGTTTTTTCCCTACCTTCTTTAAAAATGGTTTTTCTACAGCATTAATTAACAAATATACTGGAATTCCTGTTGGATCAAGTTTAATTGGAGACTTTTACTGGAATTTTGGTATGATTGGAGCAATTATTTTTTGTCTCCTTTTCGGAATTGTTCTCAGTAAAGTTGGAAATATGAAATATAAAGGAAATTATCAAGAACCCCTTTATTTTTCATTCTTATTTGTTATCTTTATATGTATTAGGGCAGGATTAATGGATATTGCTAGACCATTAGCGATTATGACCTTAATTCCATTATTAATAAAAAATCTATTAATTAGATATAGTAAAAATAGGAGTATTTAATGAAAATCTTACTACATGGTGCAACAGATTTTGGTTCTTCAAATTTCGGAGATTTTATTTATGGTGAGATTTATCATTCATTCTTAAAAGAACTTTTCCCGGAAGCTACCATTTCATACTATAATCCATCTGATTATTTTAAAAAATACACTCGTAACTATGATTTTGCACAAAATGATTCAAAAAATGCAGATGCTTTGGTGTATATTCCAGGAGGATATTTTGGTGAAGGAAATGATGCAAAGTTAAAACATAACTTAGTTCAATACATTCGTTTCATGCCAGCTGGACTTAAAGCAATTGTCAAAAAACAAGATATCTATGTATCTGGTGTTGGTGCCGGTCCAAATACTGATTTCTTACTTACAAATGCTATTAAAGCTGTATGTAAGAAAGCAAAGCTAGTAACTGTAAGAGATGCTGAATCTAAGATTGCTCTTGAAAAATTGGGAGTTTCTTCAGTCTTTGAAGGTGCTGATCCAATATTAGCATTTGATTATTCTAAAATTATTGAGAATACTTCTCAAATTGACAAACTTATAGAAGAAGCAAATGGAAAACAAATCGTTTTTGTACACTATAATCATTCAGAGGAAGCTTTGGAAAAATTTGCAAAAACAATAAAATTATTATCAAAAAATAATAATAATTTACATTTTATTGTTGGTTCAGATCAAATTCTTGCGGATGAAACAGATAAGTTAGAGCGCTTCCTTGAATTAAGTGGTTGCACTATCTCACATTATAAATATGATTCTTCATTTGAATTGCTTTCATTATTGAATCGTGTTGATACAGTGCTTACTTGTAAACTTCATGTTGGTGTTATTGCTACAATTTTCAATAAAGCTGTTATTTGTATTGCTGAACATCCGACTAAATCAAAACGCTATTACAAACGAATTGGTACTCCAGAACGTTGTGTTTCATTATATGAAACAAATGTGGATGAAATTGTTGAGCTTTTCAATAAATACTCTGAGATTCCAGTTAATATACCAAATGAAGAAATTGCTAAAGCTCAAATTCACTATGATTTGTTGAAAGAAAAGATGTTAGAGAATGCCAAATAAGAAAAAGAATTTGCTGTTAAGAAATACCATTTTCTTATATGTTTTAATGTTTACCAAAATGATATTTCCCATGTTAACGTTGCCTTATCTTACTCGGGTACTATCTATTGAACATTATGGAGTTGTTGCTTATGTCAAAGCCTACAATTCATACATTCAACTTTTACTTGATTTTGGTTTTATTTTATCAGCAACAAAATACATTGTTAAATTTACTGATGATAAAGAAAAATTAGGTAAAATTACTGGGAATGTATTTGCTGAGAAGGCAATTTTAGGTCTCCTTGGGATCTTGTCTACGGTAATTTTAGCAAATTCAATACCAATATTAAGTAATAATCAGTTATTCGTTTGGCTATTTTTGATTTCCTCTCTTGTAACAATTTTTATTCCAGATTTCCTATTTAGGGGATTAGAAAAAATGGAATATGTTACTTATCCATTTGTCGTTTCTAAAACAATAGTGTTGGCATTAACTTTTGTACTGATAAAAGGAAATTCTGATTTCCTTCTAATTCCAATTTTGGAAATAGTTGGGAATTCCTTGGCCGCAGTGATTTCAATTTTCTTTATTTATAAACAGAAAATCCAAATACAATTTGATGATTACCGGGTTTGGTTTTCAGACATTAAAGAGTCATCTGTATACTTCTTTTCAAATTTTGCCACAACCATTTTTGGTGCTTTAACAACTTTGATCGTTGGTATTTATATGGGTAAAGTTGAAATTGCTTATTGGAGTGTTTGTATGCAGATTGTAGCAGCTGCAAAATCAATGTACAATCCTATTGTTAATAGTATTTATCCGCATATGCTAAAGACATTAGACTGGAAATTAATCAAAAAATTATCCAAACTTTTTGCAATACCAATTACAATTGGTAGTTTGATTGTATTATTTTTTGGGAATACGATTATGAGTATTATCGGTGGTAGTGATTTTTATGCGGCCGGTGATGTATTAAAATTTCTTATACCAGTATTTGTTGTAAGTTTTTATTCGATGTTGATAGGATGGCCTGTTTTAGGTGCTAGAGGCCTTGTTAAAGAAACAACGTTAACTACAGTTATTTCAGCTGTAATTCAAGTTCTAGGTATTGTAATATTAATTGTCTTTCATAAGTTTGAATTAATTGCTTTAGCAATATGTTGTGATATTTCGGAAATCTATCTTCTCGTTTCGAGAATGTTTTATTTAAGAAAATTGTAGAAAAGGGGAAAAAATGAAAAAGGTAATGTTGGTATTTGGAACGCGTCCTGAAGCAATCAAAATGTGTCCATTAGTTAATGAGCTAAAGAAATCAGATCAATTAATTACTAAAGTTTGTGTTACTGGACAACATAAAGAAATGTTAGAACAAGTTCTAAATGTCTTTCAAATTAAACCTGATTATAATTTGGAAATAATGAAAGATAATCAAACCTTAAATACAATTACATCTTCAATTTTATTAAAAATTAAAGATGTCTTTGAAATTGAGAAACCAGACTTGGTGCTAGTTCATGGTGATACGACGACAACTTTTGCAACAGCAGTTGCGGCATTTTATCAAGGCATTAAAGTTGGTCATGTTGAAGCAGGCTTAAGAACTAATAATTTGAAGAGCCCATTCCCTGAAGAATTTAATAGACAAGCAGTTTCAATTATTTCAGATTTCAATTTTGCTCCAACAGAACTTTCAAAAATAAACTTACTTAATGAAGGTAAGAATCAAGATAATATTTATGTGACTGGTAATACAGCAATTGATGCATTAAAAACTACTGTCGATCCTAACTATAATCATGAATTATTTGATTGGGTAGGTAATGATCGCTTAATAATGATTACGGCTCATCGTAGAGAAAACCTAGGTACTCCTATGGAAAATATGTTTAGGGCTATTAAAAGAGTTTTAGATGAACATCCAGATGTCAAAGCTATTTATCCAATTCATAAAAATCCTAGAGTTAGAGAAGTTGCAAAAAAAGTATTTAATGAAGATGACCGCATAAAAATTATCGAACCATTAGAGGTTATTGATTTTCATAATTTCTTGAATAAATCTTATCTCATTTTAACTGATTCGGGTGGCATTCAAGAAGAAGCACCGTCTTTAGGAAAACCAGTTCTCGTAATGCGTGATACTACTGAAAGACCTGAAGGTGTAAAAGCGGGAACACTGAAATTAGTTGGAACAGAAGAGGAAAATATTTATCAAAACTTTACTCAATTATTAGAAAATAATTCATTCTATCAAGAAATGAGTAAAGCAAGCAATCCATATGGTGATGGAACTGCTTGTAAACAAATTGTAGATATTATTCTTGAAAAATTATAATTTTTAAGAAAAGTAATCTTCGGATTACTTTTCTTATATTAAAGGGGATTAAAGGTTGTTTTTGTCATCACATTATCATGCAATAGCATTGCCCTTTTAATTTTCTTGTGTTA
Source organism: Streptococcus bovimastitidis (assembly GCF_001885095.1). Classification (GTDB taxonomy): domain Bacteria; phylum Bacillota; class Bacilli; order Lactobacillales; family Streptococcaceae; genus Streptococcus; species Streptococcus bovimastitidis. The sequence continues at coordinate 432,064 of NZ_LZDD01000001.1, forward strand.
TATTAATAATATAGTTTTCGCGTATAAGTAGCTGTAAAGGATGGTGTCGTATGAGTGTAACTGAACAAGATGGTCACAAAGTTTTAATTCAAAAATTATTGGTCAGTATTCACTATTTGACACTTTTTAAAGATGAGCTCTTATTGGTGGAAAGAACGCCTTCTATTTTGGGGGCAAATTTCTCGCCAGCGCTTGTACAGTCTGAATTAGGTGACCTCGTTAAAGCAATTGATGGTCTGGATAAACAACAACGGTTGATTGAATCTACTTTTTGGTATGAAGAAAAAGCCTTTAAGTTGATGAATAAAACCCTTCAAATAGTTGAAAAATGGGTTAAAGGACTTGATGAGCTGATAAAACTTTGTCAATCTAAAGAGGTTTTCCAAGCTATTTTAGGGGATAATCGGATTCGTGTTTTTGGTGTTCTCATTGATGTCTTTTCATCTTTGAAAATTATTGCCATGTCTTTGAAAGAAGTACCAGTTCCACCGGTTATGTTTGAACAAATCAAAATGGTTAACATCGAGGAAGAAGCATTCCGTAAACATTATCATAGTCCAAAACACATGTCACCAGAGGCTCAATTTAGTCCCGAACATATTCAATAAAACATGCTAAAGCCAATCCTTTTGATTGGTTTTTTTCTCATATTTCGGTCTCATTATTGCCTATTTCCGAATGTTTGGCTGATTCTTCTAAATTTTTTTGACAGCTATACCAAAATAGGCTATAATGAGAAAAATGAGATACCTTTAATAAAGTCCAGAGAGGCTACAAGGTTTACATGTTAATGAGAGGAGCAGTCTGCTCTTTATTTTCTGTAACCTTGCTTCTGTGGAAGTAAGGTTTTTTTGTAGCTTATGTCCAGAAAGGAATTATTTATGCGTGAAGCACGTCCCATTATTGCCTTAGACTTTCCTGATTTTGAGGAATTTAAAGCCTTTTTAGATCTTTTTCCTAAAGAAGAAAAACTTTACGTTAAAATTGGAATGGAACTTTATTATGCTGTTGGTCCGGAGATTGTTCGTTATGTGAAAGATCTTGGTCACAGCGTATTTCTTGATTTGAAATTGCATGATATTCCCAATACGGTCAAATCAACCATGCGCGTTTTGGCTAAAATGGGCATTGATATGACCACTGTTCAAGCTGCGGGTGGGGTTGATATGCTCCAAGCTGCTCGTGATGGTCTTGGTCAAGGACCAATTCTAATTGCCGTAACCCAATTAACCTCAACTAGTGAAGAGCAGATGCGTGAGGATCAAAATATTCAAACAAGTTTGATTGACTCAGTTTTACATTACGCTAAGAAAACAGCTGAAGCTAATCTTGACGGTGTGGTGTGTTCAGCTCATGAGGTTAAAGCTATTAAGGAAGTAACCCCTGAGGGCTTTGTTTGCTTGACGCCAGGGATTCGTCCGACAGGTTCTGAGATTGGTGACCAAAAACGGGTTATGACGCCTCAAGAAGCTAAAGCTATCGGTTCTGACTACATCGTTGTTGGTCGTCCCATTACTCAAGCTGAGAACCCACTGGAAGCCTACCATGCGATTAAAGCTGAGTGGAATGCCTAAGACTTAAACTGATATTTGAAGGAGAGAATCATGACTTTAGCACAAGACATTGCTGCAGACCTATTAGAAATCGAAGCTGTTTACCTTAAACCTGAAGAACCATTTACTTGGGCATCAGGTATTAAATCACCGATCTATACGGACAACCGCATCACTTTATCTTATCCAAAGACCCGTACTTTGATTGAAAATGGCTTTGTCGAAACCATTAAAGCCCACTATCCAGAAGTTGAAGTGATCGCTGGGACTGCAACAGCAGGGATTCCTCACGGTGCCATCATCGCTGACAAGATGGAATTGCCATTCGCCTATATCCGCAGTAAACCAAAAGATCACGGTGCTGGCAACCAAATCGAAGGGCGCGTGACTAAGGGCCAAAAAATGGTCATCATAGAGGACCTGATTTCAACTGGTGGTTCAGTACTTGATGCTGCAGCAGCCGCTATTCGTGATGGAGCAGAAGTACTCGGTGTTGTTGCTATTTTCACTTATGAATTGCCAAAGGCAAAAGCCAACTTTGATAAAGCTGGTATTGAGCTACTAACCCTATCACACTATACAGAACTTATCCAAGTTGCTAAGGAAAAAGGCTTTATTGATGCTGACGGTTTAGCTTTGCTTGAAAAATTCAAGCAAGACCAAGAAAACTGGCAAAACTAAAGGCTTGTAAAGTCTTTAGTTTTACAAACCAAAGATACTTTTCGGATGAAAGGTATCTTTTTTGATATTTTTTAGAAAATTATTTTCATATACTGATATCTTTCTTTTTTGATATTTTCCTTATATAGTCTGGGACACTTCAACAGTCAGGGGAGTGACTGTTGAAGGAAATGAGTGGAACTGTGAAACAGTTTCTTCCGTCACTGCGGATTCCATTGCTAAAGTTGATGCCTAGGTCATCAACTTTCCCATTCCTGATACTATTTTCTAGTATCAGGAATACGACTATGGCGGAAAATATCTTAAATGGCTCGCTTTGCTCGCCGTTTTGGCCTTGAGGAATCGGTAGTGACTGTGTTCTTATGAAAAATTGATGAATTTTTTGTCACCTTGAGTAAAATTTTAATTCATGTTATTATTTTATTAACGAATGGGGGTATAGTACTTAGGTCTATACTTGAAAGAACTGATGTTGTCAGTTCTTTTTTTATTTTTGTAAGGATAATGATAATATCAGTCCTTTTACCCTTAACATGATATAATTAAAGAAATTTAAAGACTGGAGAATATTATGACCTACAAAGAAATTTTGACGGATTATAGTGAAGCTTTTTATGAAAATGACAGATTTTATCGTTTTAAGGATGAGGCTTTAGCCAGTCGTTTTTATTCTAATTATATTGACTATAAGAAAATGCCTTCTCTTGAGCTTTTGCAGAAAGATTTGACGACTATTAAGGTAGAGCAGAAGGACTATCCTCTAGATTTTGCTATGGTCTTTTTCCCTGAAAATGCTGCTATGGGTGATGATATTAAAGATTTCTTTAAGGCTGAGAAGTTTGCTATTGAAAAGCATATTATTTTTACTTGTCCTTTAGAAAATCTGAAATTATCAGAGAAGGATATTGGTGATATTCGGATTGAGAAGTTGACTCCAGCCTACTTCAAGGACTATCTGGACTACAAATACCAGCAACGCTTGGAGTATGGCCAGGTTTTTGCCAAGCAGATGTATGACTGGGATCAGGAACATTTGCCGGAAGAGGGCTCGCAGATTTACTTGGCCATTGATGGCGAAAAGCTGGTGGGTGATGTGACGGCTTGGGAATACGGTGACTACATCGAGATTGACGACTTTTCACTCTTGGAGGACTACAGAGGACGTGGGATTGGCTCCGCTTTACAGCGTGAGGCCAGTCGTGACTTTCAGTCAGCCATCTTGATTTCTGAAGAAGTCAATCGTGACATGTACCAGTACCAGGGTTACCAGGAAGTGGCTTATTATTGGACCGCGTTACGCCATGACAAACCTAGTGATAGCGTCTAAATTGCAAGTCACCAATTGGCAATCTTTTAGACATTGTGTTTAAATATAGGGAGAAATGGAGAGAAAAATAATGCTTACTAAAGAAATGATTATGGCTGCTCAAAAGCAGTTTTCAGGCAATGATTTTACAGGCTTGGTTAAGGCCTTTTTAGAGATGGGGATTGTGGCCAATACTGTCAATATTAAAGAGGGGCAAGCTACTTACCTGACAGTTGAGGGACAAGAAGTTGAGCTACCAGCATATCGTGTAGAGAGTGTTGCGGAAAAGGTTGATGAAGATAACTTTATTCAACAGTTGCGCAAACACCAAAAGCAAGAAACGGATTTTCCAACTTTCTGTCAGGACACAGCAGCATCAGGCATTTACAAGTGGGATGTTGATTTGTTGGCCAAAACTTGTAGCTATTTCGATTTAGAAAATAATTTAGTTTATACGGAAGCAATTCCTGTATAATTGTTAAACTTTATCATGGAGGCTTAGAATATGAGAATTGAACATACTTTTTCAGGCAATGTTTTGGATGATATCTACGCAAAAGGGGCTTCGGACACCATTGAAGGGATGGCGGTTCTATCTTACCCATTCACTGTTAAGGAACTGCCAGAGGGGACTAAGAGCCTAGCATGGTCCTTTATTGACTATGATGCCGTTCCCGTCTGTGGTTTTCCTTACATCCATTGGTTAGTTGCTAATGTGCCTATTTTTCAGACACAAATTCCAGCTGATTTCTCGCGCAAAGACAAAGAGCATCTGGAGGGTAAAAACAGCTTGACCAGCAAATTCCTCAGTGACGCTGTTAAGGTCATTGATCAACAGTATATTGGCCCTAAGCCACCGGATAAAGACCACATGTATCAGCTCATGGTTTATGCCCTAGATTCAGGTCTAGATTTGGCTAACGGATTTTATTTGAATGAGCTCTACGATGCCATGGCAGGGCATATTCTGGAAGCTCAAGAGGTGACTTTGATTGGCAAAGTTTAATTATTCTCAGTTCTCAGATGCTAGCGCAATGGCCCAGGCAGTCAGAGCAGGTGAGATTAGCCCAAGTGAATTGATTGAAGCAGCCATCGCCCAAGCTGACACTTTAAACCCAGCCTTGAATGCCATCGTATCTGAGCGTTATGCATTAGCCCGCCAAGAGGCGTGTGAGCGTGATTTTAGGGACTTACCCTTTGCTGGTGTGCCCATATTTGTCAAAGACCTAGGGCAAGATATGGCAGGCCTCAAATCAACCTCTGGTTCTCGCCTTCTTAAGGACTATGTCGCTCAAAAGTCGATAATCCTGGTTGAGCGATTAGAAGCTCTTGGTTTCATTATTTTAGGTAATACAAATACCCCTGAATTTGGTTTTAAGAACATTTCCGATTCTTCGAGTAATGGAATTGTCAATCTCCCTTTGGACCATGACCGTAATGCCGGTGGTTCCTCAGGTGGTTCGGCCGCCTTGGTGGCGGCAGGAGTGGTACCTTTAGCCGCAGCCAGTGATGGCGGTGGTTCTATCAGAATTCCAGCATCCTTTAACGGTTTAATAGGCTTAAAGCCTAGTCGTGGTCGCATCCCAACAGGTCCCGATTCTTATCGTGGTTGGCAAGGGGCATCTGTCCATTTTGCCTTGACCAAAAGTGTTCGCGATACCAAAACCTTGCTTTACAATCTTCAAGACTGTCAGATGGAAAGTCCCTTTCCTCTGCCCTTGTTAAGCAAGGAAGAGGTCTTTGAGACCAAAGCTCAAGGCTTAAAGATTGCTCTCTTAGGTTCAGATTATGAGGGCCAGCCCTTAAGTGATGACTTGTTAAAAGCACTGGCAAAAACAAAAGCAAGTTTAATAGATTTAGGTCATCAAGTGGTCGAAATTGATGCTTTCCCCCTTGATATGACAAGAGTTATGCAGGATTATTATTTTATGAATGCGGCTGAAACAGCAGCCATGTTTGATGGAATTGAGTCAGCTATTGGTCGTTCGGTCACTAAAGATGATATGGAAGTCATGACCTGGGCTATTTACCAAGCTGGCCAAAGTTTGAAAGCTAAAGATTATTCCAAAGTCTTAACGGCTTGGGATCTTTACAGTGTCCAAATGCATGCTTTCCACGAGGAATTTGACCTCTTGTTGACACCAACGACATTTGCTAAAGCTCCCTTGCATGGACAACTGACACCAGATCCTGATGTGATGGCGCAGCTGGCAAATGCAGAAATGTTTTCTAACAGGGAGCAATTGCAACTGGTTTGGGACATGTTTGACAAAGGCTTGGCCCTGAATCCATATACTCCCCTGGCTAATCTGACTGGTCAGCCTGCCATTAGCTTGCCACTTTATTCCCTAGAGGAAAAATACCCACAAGGTATGCAGTTTATGGCGGCTAAAGGGCGAGAGGACTTACTTTTGGCGCTTGCCCAAGCTTTTGAAGATGCTGGTTTATTGACTGTAAAAACTAATCTAGTATAGAAAAAGAAACTATTATAGGATAGCTTCTTTTTCTTTGTAAGCATTACCATAACTGCTTTTTGGACTCTAATGATATACTTAGACTATCAAATTTAAGGAGTGTTTTTTCTAATGAAAAAATTGTATATATTATCGACATTAGCTTTGTCTGCCGGTTTACTGGCGGCTTGTTCTGCCAATCAGGATACTGGTCAAAGTCAATGGGATAAGATCGAGAAAAAAGGCGTTTTGAAAGTAGCGACACCGACAACTTACCAACCAACTTCTTATTACAATGATAAGAACAAATTAGTGGGTTATGAAGTTGATATGATGCGTGAAGTTGGAAAAAGACTCCATGTCAAAGTCAAATTTGTGGAAACTGGTTTTGATCAAGCTTTTACCTCTCTGGATAGTGGCCGTGCTGATTTATCCATCAATAACTTCGATATTACTGCTAAACGGACTAAAAAATACAATATGTCAGTTCCTTATAAATACGGAGTTGGTGGTATGATTGTTCGTGCTGACGGCACTTCAGGTATTTCTAAAAATGACTTGAGCGACTGGAAGGGTAAAAAAGCTGCCGGATCTGAAGGAACTGAGTATATGAAAGTGGCTAAGAAACAGGGTGCTGAATTAGTATCTTATGATAACGTTGCTAACGATGTTTACTTAAATGACGTGGCTAATGGTCGTACTGACTTTATCCCTAATGATTACCCAGCACAAAAAATGTTTGTGGACTACATGAAATCACAAAAACCTGATTTAAATGTTAAAATGGCTGATGTTCAATACAATCCAACGGAACAGGGAATTGTTATGAGCAAAAAAGATGATTCTGTTATGAAGAAAATCAACAAAGTCATCAACGACATGAAAAAAGATGGTTCTTTGAAGAAAATCTCTGAATCATACTACATGGGGCAAGATTTAACCAAACCATTTGGTAAAGACAAAAAAATTCCAGTCATTGATACAACTGATGTTGATTAAGAAAGTAGGAGTAAGATAAGATGATTAACTTTACGTTAATACGAGATAGTTTAGGTTTTGTTTTGGGCGGCTTGCCCTATACCTTAGGTATCTCACTTCTTAGCTTCATTTTAGGTCTGCTTTTAGGCCTAGCCCTAACCTTAATTTCTCGCTCAAATAATCGCCTTTTGGTCCTCTTGGTTAAAGCTTATGTCTCCATGATGCGAGGAGTGCCCATGATTGTGGTCCTCTTTGTCCTCTATTTTGGGCTGCCATATTACGGCTTGGAATTACCAGCGCTCTTATGTGCCTTAATTGGTTTTTCCCTGGTTTCGGCAGCCTATATTTCAGAGGTCTTTCGGTCAGCCATTGATGCTATCGACATTGGTCAATGGGAAGCAGCTAAAGCCTTAGGTTTACCCTACAAGTCCATTGTCAAAAAGATTATTTTGCCCCAAGCTTTTCGGATTGCCGTTCCTCCACTAGGGAATGTGGTCATTGATATGGTAAAAAGTTCATCCTTAGCTGCCATGATTACAGTTCCTGATATCTTTCAAAAGGCTAAAATTGTCGGTGGTCGGGAGTGGGATTATATGTCCATGTATATCTTAGTCGCCTTTATCTATTGGGCCATTGCATTCTGTTTGGAAAAATATCAAGACCATTTAGAAGCCAAATTAGCTTTTTGAGTTAAAAGACGAATAAAAACCTTAGAAATTCAGATTTCTAGGGTTTTTATCTGTCCTTTGTGTTAAAATATGAGCTAAGAGGGCATAGCCCATTAAGATTTTGCAGAAAGGACTAGCATGAAAGAATCTACTTGGCAAGACAAATTAGCTGATAAACTGAGTCCGGAGTATCTGGAATCTGTTGACCATTTTTTGGATCAGGTATACTCGCAAGGGACTATCTATCCAGCAAGGGAAAATGTTTTTCGGGCTTTGGAAGAAACGCCTTATGAAGCAACCAAGGTGGTTATCCTTGGTCAAGACCCTTACCACGGTCCTGGTCAGGCACAAGGCTTATCATTTTCCGTTCCTGACCATATGAAGGCTCCCCCATCTTTGCAAAATATGCTTAAGGAATTAGCTACGGATATTGGACCCAGAGATCATCATGATTTACTGCCATGGGCTGGACAGGGTGTGCTCTTACTCAATGCCTGTTTAACAGTTCCTGAACACGATGCCAATGCTCATGCTGGACTTATTTGGGAGACTTTTACTGATGCAGTTATCGAGTTGGCTAACGAGAAAGAATCTCCTGTTGTCTTTATTCTTTGGGGTGGCTTTGCAAAGAAAAAGAAAAAGTTGATTACTAATTCTCGTCATCTGATTTTAGAAAGTGCCCATCCTAGTCCCTTATCTGCCTACCGAGGTTTCTTTGGTAGTCGTCCCTATTCGCAAACCAATGCTTTTTTAGAAGCAAATGCTCTAAGTCCCATTGACTGGTTAGCTTAAGTGTCTATAAATAAGGAGTTGTCATGTTACTGATTAAAAATGGTCGTTTAATGGATCCTAAAACAGGCTTTGATGCTGTTCGCGATATACTTGTTTCTGATGGAAAAGTCCTCAAAATTGCCGAAGAAATTACAGAGTCACAAGCGCAAGTGCTTGATGCCAGTGGTTTAGTGGTTGCTCCCGGTTTAGTGGACATTCATGTCCACTTTAGAGAACCTGGACAAACCCACAAGGAAAATATTCATACAGGTGCTTTGGCTGCGGCTTCGGGTGGTGTGACTTCAGTAGTCATGATGGCTAATACCAATCCCGTTATTTCTGATATCGAGACCCTTGAAGAGGTCTTGGCTAGCGCAGCTAAAGAGTCCATTCATATTTACACGAATGCTAGTGTGACCAAAGGTTTTGATGGCCAGAACCTTACTGATTTTAAAGCTTTGCTGGCGGGCGGAGCAGTCTCATTTTCCGATGATGGCATTCCACTGGAGTCCTCAAAAGTGTTGAAAGAAGCTTTGCTATTAGCCAAAGAAAATGGCACCTTTATTGCCTTACATGAGGAAGACCCCGACCTGAATGGCGTTTTGGGCTTTAACGAGGACATCGCTGAGAAGCATTTTCATTTTTGCGGGGCGACTGGCGTGGCTGAGTACAGTATGATTGCGCGTGATGCCATGATTGCTTATGATTGCCAGGCTCATGTTCATATTCAGCATTTGTCCAAGGCTGAGTCGGTTAAGGTGGTAGCTTTTGCCCAAAGTATGGGTGCGCAAGTAACGGCAGAAGTGGCTCCTCAACATTTCTCTAAAACAGAGGACCTCTTGTTAGAGGCTGGGGCCAATGCTAAGATGAACCCACCATTACGACGTGAGAGCGACCGTCAAGCTGTTATTGAAGGTTTGAAATCAGGTGTTATCTCGGTCATCGCAACCGACCACGCGCCTCATCACAAAGGCGAAAAGGCTGTTGAGAAAATTTGGGAAGCCCCATCCGGCATGACTGGTCTCGAAACTTCCTTGTCCTTAGGAATTACCCACTTGGTTGAGCCCGGTCACTTGACTCTGATGGAACTATTAGAGAAGATGACCATCAACCCTGCCTCCCTGTATGCCTTTGATGCCGGTTATTTGGCGGAAAATGGCCCAGCAGATCTAGTCATTTTCGATCCAAAAGCAGACCGTTTAATTTCCGAAGATTTTGCCTCTAAGGCCAGCAACTCGCCCTTCATTGGTGAAACTTTGAAGGGCAAAGTGGTCTACACCATCGCAGACGGGCAAATTGTTTATCAAGCTTGAGATTAGCTGCGCTAGCAGAATCAACTTATATAAAAATTCCCTTTCATGCGAAAGGGAATTGCTTTTACCTTAATCTTTTTTCTGATGACTGAGGTTAAGACCCCAAGGTACCAAGTTTTCAGATTTGTCCTTGATGCGTTGCATGTTATCTTTATGCCGGTAGATAATGATTGCGGCTAGGGAGATGACGATGAGCAGGAGTATCGGGTCTGGTTTGTCCAGCAGGAAGTGGATTCTTGGAAAGACCAAGACTGTAATAGCTGCCAGGATTGCTGTAGTGATGCTTGATAGGGAAATCATACTGAATAAATAGAGGATTACCACAAAGAAAAGGGCAAGGAAAAGGACATAGAGCGGTGAATAACCTAGGATAACTCCGGCACTGGTTGCGACGGCCTTGCCGCCTTTGAATTTAGCAAAGACTGGGAAGGTATGTCCCAAGACCGCAAAAAATCCAAAGATAATTGGAGATATACTTGTAACCCCGAAGGCTAATGGTAAGAGTGTAGCGACGGTCCCTTTAAGGATATCAACGGCCAAGGTGGCCAGTCCAGCTTTGACTCCTAAGATGCGGAAAGTGTTGGTTGTTCCTGTATTCCCAGAACCATGCTCTCGGAGGTTGATTTTGTAAAAATTCTGGCCAATCCATAGTCCTGTTGGTATCGAACCTAGTAAATAGGCAATAATGATTAATAATGATATTTTCATAATATATATTATACCACAAAGCCTTTAAGCTGTAATTCAAGCTAACTAAAATAAGAAAATAAAAAATTATTTTGCAAATTTCTCAAAAAACTTGTAAGATTATAAAGATGAAAAAATCTGGAGGTCACTCTTGGCTAAAAAAGAAATATCCATAACAAATTATAATGACGATGCCATTCAGGTGCTGGAAGGCTTAGATGCCGTTCGTAAACGCCCTGGAATGTACATCGGCTCAACAGATGCGACTGGTCTACACCATCTAATTTGGGAAATTGTTGACAATGCGGTCGATGAAGCTTTATCCGGTTTCGGTACAGAAATTAAAGTTACTATTAATGCTGACGGCTCCGTAACGGTTGCCGATAGTGGTCGTGGGATGCCGACAGGTAAACACGCCATGGGCATTCCAACTGTTCAAGTTATATTCACCGTTCTCCACGCCGGCGGTAAGTTCGGACAAGGAGGCTACAAAACCTCAGGTGGTTTGCACGGGGTTGGATCTTCCGTTGTTAATGCTCTTTCCGAGTGGTTAGAAGTTGAAATTATCCGCGATGGTGCGGTTTATAAGCAGCGCTTTGAACATGGTGGTAAACCAGCGACCACACTGAAGAAAATTGGTACTGCCCCTAAAAGTAAGAGCGGCACAACGGTTTCCTTCATGCCTGACGCTAGTATCTTTTCAACAACTGATTTTAAATTTAACACCATAGCAGAGCGGCTTAAAGAATCAGCCTTCCTTCTGAAAGATGTTAAGATGACATTGACAGACCTCAGAGGTCAAGAGCCAGTTACAGAAGAATTCCATTATGAAAATGGGGTTCAGGATTTTGTATCATACCTCAATGAAGACAAAGAAACCTTAACGCCTGTTATCTATGTTGAAGGGGAAGATCAGGATTTCCAAGTTCAGGTTGCTCTTCAATACAATGATGGTTTCTCTGATAATATCCTGTCTTTTGTCAACAATGTTCGGACTAAAGATGGTGGTAGCCATGAAACGGGTTTGAAGTCTGCCATTACTAAAGTTATGAACGACTATGCTCGTAAAACCAATTTACTCAAGGAAAAAGACAAGAATTTAGAAGGCTCTGACTATCGTGAAGGTCTGTCAGCTGTGCTTTCCATTCTTGTCCCTGAGCAACACTTGCAATTTGAAGGGCAAACTAAAGACAAATTGGGTAGCCCATTGGCTCGTCCAATTGTCGATGGCATTGTTTCTGAAAAATTAACTTACTTCATGCTTGAGAATGGTGAATTAGCGACTAACTTAGTCCGTAAAGCCATCAAAGCTCGTGACGCTCGCGAAGCCGCTCGTAAGGCTCGTGATGAGTCTCGTAATGGTAAGAAAAATAAAAAGGACAAAGGCTTGTTGTCTGGGAAATTAACCCCAGCCCAATCCAAAAACGCTAAGAAAAATGAACTTTACTTAGTCGAGGGGGATTCAGCCGGTGGATCGGCTAAACAAGGACGCGACCGTAAGTTCCAGGCCATTCTGCCCCTTCGTGGTAAGGTTTTGAACACGGAAAAAGCCAAAATGGCGGATATTCTCAAAAATGAGGAAATCAATACCATGGTTTATACCATTGGTGCGGGTGTTGGTGCGGACTTCAGTATCGAGGACATCAACTACGATAAAGTCATTATCATGACCGATGCCGATACCGACGGTGCCCACATTCAGACATTGCTGTTGACCTTCTTTTACCGTTACATGCGCCCTCTTGTTGAAGAAGGACATGTTTACATTGCCTTGCCACCACTATATAAGATGTCAAAAGGCAAGGGCAAAACGTCTAAGGTAGAGTATGCTTGGACGGATGGGGAATTGGAAGATCTGCGCAAAGAGTTCGGCAAAGGAGCCATGCTTCAACGCTACAAAGGTTTGGGTGAGATGAACGCCGACCAATTGTGGGAAACAACCATGGACCCAGAAACCAGAACTTTGATTCGCGTCACTATAGATGATTTGGCGCGTGCTGAGCGACGCGTATCTGTCCTCATGGGCGATAAAGCTGCCCCTCGCCGCCAATGGATTGAAGATAACGTCAAATTTACCTTGGAAGAAAACACTGTCTTTGATTAATGAGCCATTTCATAGCTGTAAACCTTTAGTCATTTTTTTATTCTATTATTTCCTCGTAGTTTTCTTTTAATATTATTTCCAACTTATGCTAAAATATGGGTAAGTAAGCTTTGCTTACGTATAGTACTGTTAATTTAGAGAAACTGTTGGAAAAAAAGCGAGGGAAAAAGAATGAAAAAACGTATCAGTTCAAAACAAGCTATGGATGAGTTGCAAAAAGGATACCAGAAAGCAGACACTTTGTTAAAAGATGATGCTAAGATGGATTCTTTCTTAGATAAAGTTGAAAAACGCCTTAAGTGGATTCCTTTTATTCGACAAGAATTAAAATTATTGCCAATTTTTATTAGTATGGTTCGTTCTTATCTGAAGAAGGACTATACACGTGTGCCACGAGGAACAATCTTGGCAATTATCAGTGCACTTATTTACTTCTTGTCACCAATTGACCTGATTCCGGACTGGATTCCCTTCCTTGGTCAATTAGATGATGCCCTAGTCGTAGGGGCTTGCTGGAAGATGGTTAATAAGGATATTGACGATTACCGTCAATGGAAATTAACCCGTAATGTTATGAAATAATCTTTCAGTCTCATAATTGGATAATCTACTTACATCAAGGCAAATACAGACAAGTATACTTGTTTGCGTTTGTCTTGATATTTTGTATCAGCAAGAAATGAAAAAGACTAAGAATGCCAAGTCTTTTCTAAAATAAAAAATAAACACCTTCTAAACCATAGAAAGGAAATGAACACGCCCTAAATGTTGTGTCAAAAAGATAAATCCCTTAGAAAATCAGGATTTTCTAGTGATTTCCTATTTTGACTTTGCATTTTGCGGGCTTTGTATCTTAAGTATGAGTAATATTCAAAATATGTCCTTAGAGGACATTATGGGGGAACGCTTTGGGCGTTATTCTAAATACATTATTCAGGAGCGGGCTCTTCCCGATATTCGGGATGGTTTGAAACCTGTCCAACGTCGGATTCTTTATTCCATGAATAAAGACGGTAATACCTTTGATAAGGGTTTCCGGAAGTCGGCTAAATCTGTCGGTAACATTATGGGTAATTTCCATCCGCATGGGGATTCCTCTATCTATGATGCCATGGTTCGTTTGAGTCAGGACTGGAAAAACCGTGAAATTCTTGTTGAAATGCATGGTAATAATGGTTCGATGGATGGTGATCCTCCTGCAGCCATGCGTTATACGGAGGCTCGTCTTTCTGAAATTTCAGGTTATCTTTTACAAGATATTGAAAAAAATACGGTTCCTTTTGCTTGGAACTTTGACGATACCGAAAAAGAACCAACCGTTTTACCGGCTGCCTATCCAAACCTTTTGGTCAATGGGGCAACGGGTATTTCTGCTGGTTACGCAACTGACATTCCGCCTCATAACTTAGCAGAGGTTATTGATGCCACTGTTTATATGATTGACCATCCTAATGCTAAATTGGATAAATTAATGGAATTCTTGCCTGGGCCAGATTTCCCAACTGGTGGTATTATTCAAGGTCAAGACGAGATTCGTAAAGCTTACGAAACAGGTAAAGGTCGTGTTGTTGTCCGTTCTAAAACTGAAATTGAAGAATTAAAGGGTGGTAAGCAACAAATTATTGTTACTGAAATTCCTTATGAAATTAACAAATCTGTTCTTGTTAAAAAGATTGACGATGTTCGGGTCAATAATAAAGTGCCTGGGATTGTTGAAGTTCGTGATGAATCAGATAGAACTGGTTTGCGAATTGCCATTGAGCTTAAAAAAGATGCTGATACACAAACTGTTCTTAACTACTTGTTAAAATATACCGATTTACAAGTCAACTATAATTTCAACATGGTGGCCATTGATAACTTTACCCCTCACCAAGTTGGTATTCAGAAGATTTTAAGTTCATACATTGCTCACCGTAAGTCAATTATTATTGAACGTTCAAAATTTGACAAAGCAAAAGCTGAGAAGCGCCTGCATATTGTTGAAGGCTTGATCCGTGTCTTGTCAATTCTTGATGAAGTGATTGCCTTGATTCGGGCATCTGAAAACAAAGCGGATGCTAAGGAAAACTTGAAAATTAGCTATGCCTTTACCGAAGAACAAGCAGAAGCGATTGTGACCTTGCAACTTTACCGTTTGACCAACACCGATATAGTGACCTTGCAGAATGAAGAAGATGAATTGCAAAATCTGATCACGACTTTGGCAGCGATTATTGGTGACGAAGCGACTATGTACAATGTCATGAAACGTGAGCTGCGTGATGTTAAGAAGAAATTTGGCAATCCACGTCTTTCAGAATTGCAAAAAGAAACGCAAACTATTGAAATTGATACGGCTAGTCTGATTGTGGAAGAGGAGACTTTTGTCTCTGTTACTAAAGGTGGCTATATCAAACGGACAAGTCCTCGTTCTTTCAATGCTTCGACTCTTGAGGAAGTTGGGAAACGAGATGATGACCGTCTAATTTTCCTTGCTAGTGCCAAGACAACTCAGCACCTGTTGATTTTCACTGATTTAGGAAACGTCATCTACCGTCCGATCCATGAATTGCAAGATATTCGTTGGAAAGAGGTCGGGGAACACCTTTCTCAAACCGTTACTAACTATGCAAACGACGAGACTGTTCTTTATGCCGAGTTAGTTGACGATTTCACCAAAGGGACTTACTATTCAGTGACCCAACTTGGGCAAATTAAGCGCTTTGATCGGGCAGATTTGACGCCATGGCGGACCTATCGTTCCAAATCCATGAAATACGCAAAATTGAAGAATGATCAGGACCGGATTGTCACTGTTCATCCTATTTTCTTTGAAGATATCATGTTGATTTCACATCAGGGTTATGCCTTACGTTTCTCTTGCGAAGAAGTGCCCCTTCAAGGTTTGAAATCAGCTGGGGTTAAAGCTATGAACCTTAAAAATGGCGATGTTATAGCAGCTGCTTTCCTTGTAAGTACGGATAGTTTCTTCGTTCTAACCCAACGCGGTAGTTTAAAACGGGTAGCAAGTAGCGATATTCCGCAAACAAGCCGTGCTAATCGGGGCTTATTAGTACTGAGAGAACTAAAAGCTAAACCTCATCGTGTCTTCTATGCTGGCGCAGTTCATGGACCAGCAACAAGCGCAACAATTGATTTGTTCGCTGAAGCAGAAGAAGACAATCAAGATACTGAGAAGTTAGTAGTCATCACGAAATCTGGTCAAGACTATCAGATTGACTTGATGGACTATTCATTAGTTGAACGCACAAGTAATGGTAGCTTTATTTCTGACACTATTTCAGACCAGGAAGTTTTTGATGCCTATATAAACTAAAAAGGGATAACCCTTTTTAGTTTTATTGTTGTTTTCAGAAAATTAGAAAAGATTAGAATATCTTGCAATTTCAAAAAAATACGATACAATGATAAAAAGTAGAAATGAGGTCTTCATATGACAGTTAATATTGATTGGGAAAACTTAGGATTTGAATACCATAAATTACCATTCCGCTATATTTCTTATTACAAGGATGGCAAATGGGATCAGGGGCAATTAACAGAGGATGCCACTTTGCATTTATCTGAAGCTGCACCGTCCTTACATTATGGTCAACAAGCATTTGAAGGTATGAAGGCATATCGCACTAAAGATGGCTCTATCCAATTATTCCGACCTGACCGTAATGCGGCTCGTTTGCAGGATACTGCTGACCGTCTTTTAATGCCACAAGTATCTACAGAACAGTTTATTGATGCTGCTAAACAAGTGGTTAAAGCCAATGAAGACTACGTGCCACCATATGGTACTGGTGCTACCCTCTATCTTCGTCCTTTATTAATAGGGGTAGGTGATATCATTGGGGTTAAACCTGCTGACGAATATATTTTTACAATCTTTGCCATGCCTGTTGGAGCTTATTTCAGAGGTGGTTTGAAACCAACTAATTTTATTGTCTCTGAAGCCTACGACCGAGCTGCCCCACATGGAACTGGTGCTGCTAAAGTAGGTGGAAACTATGCTGGTTCACTTTTACCTGGTAAAAAAGCCAAGGCAATTGGCTACTCAGATGTGATTTATTTAGACCCAACTACTCATACAAAAATTGAAGAAGTAGGCGCAGCCAATTTCTTTGGGATAACTGCTAACAACGAGTTCATCACTCCACTAAGTCCATCAATTCTTCCTTCAATCACTAAATATTCACTTTTAGAGATTGCTGAAAAGAGACTTGGTATGACCGTGATCGAAGGCGATATCCCGGTTGCTGATTTGGATAAATTTACAGAGGCCGGAGCATGTGGAACTGCTGCGGTTATCTCGCCTATTGGGGGTATTCAATACAGAGACAATCTTCACGTCTTTTATAGCGAAAAAGAAGTAGGTCCTGTGACCCGGCGTCTTTATGATGAATTGGTTGGTATTCAGTTTGGCGATATTGAAGCACCAGAAGGTTGGATCGTCAAAGTTGAATAATTTGAAAGCTTGCCCTTGCAAGCTTTTTTCTTTTTGTGTAAAATGGAGAAAGTGAGGTATGAAATGAGTAAAAAAGACAAAAAAATTGAGATTAAAATCATTGATCAGAAGGTTTCATTAGAAAATGCGATGGTTGATGGCTATCAATTACAAATTGGTAAACGCACTGTTGGTGAAATTGCTGAGCTTGACGACAAGTTCGTGGTGATCAAAAATGGAAGCGCTGAAAGTTTCTTTAAAACATTGGAACAAGCAGTTGAAAACATCATTGAAAACTACAATTTGAATCACTAAAAAAGGGCAAAAACACTTGCGTGAGCACTGAAACTATGATAGAATAGTTTTTGTTGTTATGGAAAGATAGCGAAGAGGCTAAACGCGGCGGACTGTAAATCCGCTCCTTCGGGTTCGGGGGTTCGAATCCCTCTCTTTCCATTTTTTGGGGTATAGCCAAGCGGTAAGGCAAGGGACTTTGACTCCCTCATGCGTTGGTTCGAATCCAGCTACCCCAGTCAGAGGTATCAGAATTATCTGAGACCGTCAAAGATAAATCATGTTGTCGTTGCGGGTTACCTTGAGAAAATATATTGTTATCAAAAACTAGGGGACTAGTTTTTGTTGGAGGATTTTTTAGAATGAATGAATTTGAAGATTTGCTAAACAGTGTTAGCGAAGTAAACCCTGGTGATGTAGTCACTGCGGAAGTTTTAACAGTTGATAACGGTCAAGCAAACGTTGTTATCGATGGTACTGGTGTCGAAGGTGTGTTAACACTTCGCGAACTTACAAATGATCGCGATGCTGACATCAACGATTTTGTTAAAGCTGGCGACACAGTTGAAGTGCTTGTTCTTCGTCAAGTAGTAGGTAAAGATACTGATACAGTTACTTTCCTAGTATCTAAAAAACGTTTAGAAGCTCGCAAAGCATGGGACAAACTTGTTGGACGTGAAGGTGAAGTTGTTACTGTTAAAGGAACTCGCGCTGTTAAAGGTGGCCTTTCAGTTGAATTTGAAGGATTACGTGGATTTATCCCTGCTTCAATGATCGATACTCGTTTCGTACGCAACACTGAAAAATTTGTTGGTCAAGAATTTGACGCAAAAATTAAAGAAGTTGATGCCGCTGAAAACCGTTTCATCTTATCTCGTCGTGAAGTGATTGAAGAAGCTTCAGCTGCAGCACGTGAAGAAGTTTTCTCTAAACTTTCTGAAGGTTCAGTTGTAACTGGTACAGTTGCTCGTTTAACAAGCTTCGGTGCTTTCATCGACCTTGGTGGTGTTGACGGACTTGTTCACGTAACTGAGTTATCTCACGAACGTAACGTTTCACCTAAATCAGTTGTATCTGTTGGTGAAGAAGTAGAAGTTAAAGTACTTTCAATCGACGAAGAAGCTGGTCGTGTATCACTTTCACTTAAAGCTACAACCCCTGGACCATGGGATGGCGTTGAACAAAAACTTGCTCAAGGCGATGTTATAGAAGGTAAAGTTAAACGTCTTACTGATTTCGGTGCTTTCGTTGAAGTATTACCTGGAATTGATGGACTTGTTCACATTTCACAAATCTCACACAAACGTGTTGAAAATCCAAAAGATGTACTTTCTGTAGGTCAAGAAGTTACTGTTAAAGTTCTTGAAGTTAACGCTGCTGATGAACGTGTATCACTTTCAATCAAAGCTCTTGAAGAACGTCCAGCACAAGCTGAAGGTGAAAACAATAACAACAATAACAACAGCGAACGTCAATCACGTCCACGTCGTCCAAAACGTGAACAAAAACGTGATTATGAATTACCAGAAACTCAAACTGGTTTCTCAATGGCTGACTTGTTCGGTGATATTGAATTATAATACATGTAAAAGCTAAGATTATCTTAGCTTTTTTTGCATAAAAAATGTTCTATCCATCTTCTCATTTAACCTATTATATGGTATACTATTAAGGTATTACCACCTTTAGTGTAATGGATATCACGTAAGATTCCGGTTCTTGAGATGGGAGTTCGATTCTCTCAAGGTGGATAGATATACATGAAAAAGAGGCTCTAATTTGAGTCTCTTTTTGTATTCAATTATCAAGTATGACATGTGTTTTCACCATTTGCAATGTCCAAAAATTGGACAAAAAGAGTGAAACAGTCTTGCTTCACTCTTTTGATGTTATTTAATCTGATTAATTGATCAAGCCTTTTTGTTCCATTTTCACTAATTTATCGTTTTCGAATAAGAGTGAGATATTTGTCCCACGAACAGTTGTTTTTAAGCCACTGACCCAAACGGCTTGAGTTTGGACCTTATCACTTGAACTAGCATGAGTATAATCATCTGGTTCAGTAAGGATCTTGGTCACCTGATTGTAAGTCATGCCTTTTTTCAATTTATTATAATCCTGTAAGGAAACTTTTGGTTTACGGGCAAAGGCAAAGTTTGCAATCGATTTGACAATAGTTGAATTCTCATACATGTTGGCCTGGACTGTAACATTATCAAAAGTCCAAGTATAGTTATCTAAGGTTACATTACCAGCAGGTTGTTTTTCATGTTTTGTTGGTTCACCATAGAGAGCTTTAAGTTCCTCGATAGTAGATCCCCCTTTGAATTGGGTTTCCGCAGTGGCAATATGAACCTTCTCAAAAGCAATCCGTTTGTCCTGATGAGGAGCAGTAGGAGCTTCTTTAGTGGCCAAAGAGTTTTTGTTTTCAGAACCCTTGGAAGAAGTATCCTTATCTTTAGAACAAGCCACCATGCCAATGCAGAGCAGGGGAAGAAGTGCGGTAATCATTAATTTATTTATTTTCTTCATGTATTTTCAATTCTCCATTTAGATTGTTTCTATTATATCATATTTTGGATAGGGTATTAAGTTGTGAAAAGCTAAAAGTCTTGTTTTAAATTTTCTTTATCATCTTCAATGCTACCTGATACTCTAATGATTGACGTAAATTGGCTACTTCTTTTGTCAAAACTGATAGTAACTTATGAACAAGACCAAAAGAAAAAACCTTGATTTAACAAGGTTTTGGTAAGTTATGACAACTTACTGTAAGTTTTTATGGAGCTGGTGGGAGTCGAACCCACGTCCAAACACCTGCCAACATATTCGTCTACAACCATAGGTTATGTCTTGATTTAACAAGCTAAGGACACATAACTCAAGCCATTAGATTGCGAGTCTAAAAATCTCTTTTTAAGGTACTAGACAATACCTTAAACGTAGCTTGCTGTTTTGAGACTTCTAGCAGGACACAAGCAATCTTGTAGAAGTCACGCTAACTGGTTTTTAGGCAGCTAAAGCGTAAGTGTTTGTATTTTTTGCAGTTATATTTAACTGGCATTTTACATCTGCCGATGGGTCGCAGAACATGTCTCATAATGCCTGTCGAATCCGTAACAACCCCGTAAATGAAAAGGTAAAAAACTTACAAAAATTATTATAACAAAAAACACTTTGGATAGCAAAATCTTTTGGTTTTGTGGTATGATAAAATCATGAAAATGAATAATGCAAAAGCCTATGTTTTTTTTCAACAATTATTTAAAATATTAGGAATTGTTGCTTTAATAGGTTCCTTTGTTTTAGCTTTTTGGTTGTATAAATTAGGCATATTTAACGATAAAAATGTCTTGAAAGATGTTATTAACCAATACAAATTTTGGGGTCCTTTCATCTTCGTCATCATCCAAATTTTTCAAATTGTCTTCCCGGTTATTCCTGGGGGAATCACGACTGTTTTTGGCTTCCTGATTTTTGGTCCGATAAAAGGTTTCTTGCTCAACTACGTCGGCATATTAATAGGGAGCTATATCCTCTTTATGTTAGTTCGTGTTTACGGGAAACGGTTTATTCTGCTCTTTATGGATGAAAAGACATTCTACAAATACGAACGAAAATTAGAAACACCTGGCTATGAAAAACTATTTATCATCTGTATGGTTTCGCCCATCTCGCCGGCAGACATTATGGTAATGATTACTGCTTTGACCAATATGTCGGTTAAACGGTTTATGACCATTATGGTAATTGCCAAGCCAATATCAATTGTGGCTTATAGTTACCTTTTCATCTTTGGTGAGGATATTATCAAATATTTTCTGAAATAATGCAAAAGTGTTGGAAATTGATTCCAACACTTTTTCTTATTGTAAATTGAGTTTGTACTTCATAATGAAGTGGGTTCCAAAGTAGTAGAATATGACTTGGATTAGTCCCTCAATTGAGGTGATTAAGAAATACTTATTGCTTATCTTGGTGAAGTTATCATCAACCACTAAACCTAATAGATTATTATTAACGAAGAAGATAATAATAGTTAGGATGATTTGAATGGCAAAGTAGGTTAGGAATGCCATGATACCACGGTGATTGCTGAAAAGTTGGCCAACTGAAATGGAAAAGTAAATAACCAAAACGTAGGAAATACTTGAGAGGATAAATGAGACAATCAAGTAGGCCGTTATGCTGAGGTTTTTTGGAATTTCCTTAGCAATCTCTTGAAAGGCTTGAGCAATATCAGCAGAATTAAATTGTGGCAAGATTAAGATGGTAAATGCAAGGGCTAAGATAAACATATTAAAGAATGAGAAGATTAACGATGACACCAGTTTTGACATCAATAGTGAATGTTCTGAAACAGGTAGGGTCATGGTTAAGTAACCTTCGCGACCATAAATGTTTTTGTTAAAGCGATTAATAATGATAAGTAATGTTGCAAGTAGTGATCCGGCGATTAAGGCTCCAAAGATGAGAACTAAGGCCATTGGAATGAGACTAGTTAGTAGATTGAAGTCTGTTTCCTGAGTGGAGAATTGTTTAATAACAAATGATAAGATGGCCGCAATAGCAATGATGCCTGCATTTAAGGCAAAGTACCATTTACCAATGGATTTGAATTCATATTTTAATAATTTTCCGAACATTGCTGCCTCCTAAACTTTATAGTTGCTTCTGAAGAGTGTGTCGATTGACATGGCGTGTTCTTGACGGAGATCATCCACAGAACCGGACATGCTAATGTTACCATCTTTTAAGAAGAGAACTTCGTCAAGGATAGGTTCAATATCTGAAATCAAATGAGTTGAGATGAGTACTGATGCCTCTTCGCAGTAATTATTGATAATGGTTTTAAGGATGTAATCCCGGGCAGCAGGATCGACACCTCCGATAGGTTCATCCAAAATATACAATTTGGCTTTGCGACTCATAACTAAGATTAATTGAACTTTTTCCTTATTCCCTTTTGAGAGGTTTTTGAGGTATTCATCCAAGCTTAAATTCAAATCTCTAAGTAGACTGTAGGCTTTAGCAATGTCAAAATCATCGTAGAAATCATCAAAATACTGAATAATATCAGAAACTTTCATTTCTTCTCTAAGATAAGAAGTATCAGGTAGGTAAGAAATGATTTTCTTCGTTTCAATGGATGGGCGATAACCATCGATGACAATTTCCCCTTTATCGGGTTGGATAAGACCATTAATTAATTTAATAAGTGTTGTTTTACCAGATCCGTTAGGTCCTAATAAACCAATGATTTTTCCAGAAGGCATGCTGAAGGTTAAATCGTCAATGACTTTTTTGCCTTTATAAGATTTACTAACATGATGCAGTTGCAATAGTTGTGGCATCCTATGAATCTCCCTTTAGATATAGTTCAAGTTCTGGTAAGATTTGGTTAACAGTAAAACCCATTTTTACCATATTGGTCACGAAGGATTCAAGCTCACTACGTGATAGTTCACGACGTTTTTGGTCAATTAAGGCCTGATCTTCAGTAACAAAGCGTCCAGCGGTGCGTTGAGAATAGACGATTCCCTCTCTTTCCAATTCTGAAAAAGCGCGTTGCATGGTATTTGGATTGACACCAGCTTGCTCCGCATATTCTCGCACAGTCGGCAATTGGTCGCCAATTTTAATTTCTTGACTGACGATTTGCATCTTAATGTGCTGGGCAATCTGGATGTAGATTGGTGATTTTTCATCAAAATTCCAAGACATACCTACTCCTCTCTGAGATTGATAATTACAATCAATTGTACTACATTAATAATACAGTAAAAAGACTGGATTGTCAACAATTCAAAGATTTGAAAATTCCTAGTAGGTGATAAAAGCGAGCTCTGGTTGTAAATTTATAGTATAATAGAAGAAATCAATTTAAGGAGAAGCCATGTTTGCACAGTTAGATACAAAGACAGTTTATTCGTTTATGGATAGCTTAATTGACTTGGATAGCTATATTTTAAAAGCAAAAGAACTCGGCTATCAAAGCATCGGCATCATGGATAAAGACTCCTTATATGCTGCTTATCACTTTATTGTTAAAACACAAAAGGCAGGGCTACAACCCATTCTTGGTCTTGAAATCGATTATCTCATACAGGATCAGGCTATACCCCTTTATACTATCGCTAAGGATAATCAAGGCTATCAAAACCTCTTGAAAATATCGACGCTTAAGATGTCTGGACAGTTCAATCAAGATCATTTTCAAGATTATCTTGAAGGGGTATTGATCATTATTCCTTATTTTCCACAATTAGCTTCGCTGGAACTGGATTTTGACTACTTGATTGGTGTTTTTCCGGAGACTGAATTGCAGCAGCCGCTTGCGGTGGAGCGCTTGTTCCCTCTACAAACGGTGCGGTATTTCGATGATTCTGAACGGGAAACCCTACAGGTTCTGCATGCTATTCGGGATAATTGTACTTTGACGGAATCAGCTCTGGTAGAAGCTGGGCAATTCCTCAAGGAAAGACGGGAAATGGACCAAATTTTTGAGAGTCATTTTCCGGGCATTCTGGGTCATGTGCAATCGTTTATTGGACCGATTTCTTATCAGTTTAATCAGGATTTTAAATTGCCGCGTTTTAATCGGGACATGCCGGCGAAGGAAGAGTTGGCTCAGCGGACGCGGGAGGGCTTGCAAGAGAAGGGCTTATGGACTAATACTTATCAAGAACGATTAGCCCATGAGTTACAAGTTATTTCGGAGATGGGCTTTGATGACTATTTCTTGATTGTTTGGGACTTGTTACGTTTTGGTCGAAGCAAAGGCTACTATATGGGTATGGGTCGTGGTTCGGCTGCCGGCAGTTTGGTTGCCTATTCTTTAAACATTACGGGTATTGACCCAGTCAAAAATAATCTTCTCTTTGAACGTTTTTTGAATAAAGAACGTTACAGTATGCCTGATATTGATATTGACCTTCCGGATATTTATCGGACGGAATTTTTACATTATGTTCGTAACCGTTATGGTAGTGATCACTCGGCTCAAATTGTGACTTTTTCAACCTTTGGGGCTAAGCAGGCCATTCGAGACGTCTTTAAACGTTTTGGTGTTCCTGAATATGATATTAGTAACCTCAGTAAGAAAATTGCTTTTAAGGATACGCTTGCTAGTGTTTACGAAAAGAATATTTCTTTCCGTCAGACCATTAATAGTCGGATAGAGTATCAAAAGGCTTTTGAGATTGCCAAACGTATCGAAGGTAATCCACGGCAGACCTCTATTCATGCGGCCGGTATCGTGATGAGTGATAACCTGTTGACTGACCATATTCCTTTGAAGGAAGGTGTGGAAATGATGGTTACCCAATACGATGCGCCAGCAGTTGAAGCCAATGGTTTATTGAAGATGGACTTCCTTGGTTTGCGTAACTTAACCTTTGTGCAAAAGATGAAGGAGAAGGTAGCTAAAGATTTTGGTCAGGACATTGTCATAGAGGCTATTAATCTTGAGGATAAGGAAACCTTGGAACTATTTGCTCGAGGCGATACAAAGGGGATTTTTCAGTTTGAACAAAGCGGTGCTATCAGTCTTTTGAAACGCATCAAACCTGTTCGTTTTGAAGAAATTGTCGCTACAACCAGTTTGAACAGGCCAGGGGCTAGTGACTACACTAGTAATTTTATCAAGCGACGGAATGGGCAAGAAAAAGTGGATTTAATCGATCCGGCAATTGCTCCTATTCTTGAGCCAACTTATGGCATCATGCTCTATCAGGAACAGGTTATGCAGATTGCCCAAGTCTTCGCAGGCTTTAGTCTAGGCAAGGCCGACCTTTTAAGGCGTGCTATGTCCAAAAAGAACCTAGTAGAAATGCGAAAAATGGAAGCTGATTTCATGGCGGGGGCGCGTGATCTTGGTCGTTCGGAAGAGACGGCTAAGTTGCTCTTTAATCGGATGGAGAAGTTTGCTGGTTATGGCTTTAACCGCAGTCACGCTTTTGCCTATTCGGCACTGGCTTTTCAGCTGGCTTATTTCAAGGTTCATTACCCTTCGGTTTTCTTTGATATCATGATGAATTACTCCAATAGTGATTACATTAGTGATGCTTTGGATTCGGATTTTAAGGTGGTTCCTTTGTCAATCAATACCATTCCCTATCTGGATAAGATTGATAAGAATACTATTTTCATGGGGCTAAGGAATCTTAAGGCTGTTCCTCGTGATATGGCTTATTGGATCATTGAAAATCGCCCTTTTAAGAGTATTGAATCTTTCTTGATGGCCCTGCCAATTAAGTATCAGAAGAAGGAGTTGATTGAGCCTTTGGTGGCTATTGGCCTTTTTGATACTTTTGAGAAGAACCGTAAAAAAGTCATGACTAATATTGATGGCCTCTTGCTCTTTGTTGCTGAGTTAGGTTCCTTGTTCGCTGATTCTTTTTTCAATTGGGTGGATAGTGATGACTATTCTAATACAGAGAAGTATCAACTAGAGGAGTCCTATATTGGGATTGGCTTGAGTCCTCATCCTCTTTTGGAAATCGCTGAGCGGACTAGGGAGCCTTTCATACCGATTTCGAAATTGGTCAAAGAAACCAATGCGACCCTTTTGGTCCAGATTGAAAAAGTTCGGATCATTAGGACCAAGTCCAATGGTCAACAGATGGCTTTCTTGACGGTGACTGATACCAAATCCAAAATCGAGGTTACTGTATTCCCTGAAACTTTCTTGCAGTTCCAAGCTCTCTTAGCAGAAGGTCAGTTAATTTTTATAAGTGGTAAGGTTAATGAGCGCGACAATCGTTTACAAGTGATTGCCCAAAAACTTTGGAAAGCAAGTAGTAAACAATACTGGATTTTAGTTGCTAATCACGACAATGATAAGGAGATTGCGGAGATTTTAGCGGCTTATCCGGGGGACTATCCAGTCATGATTCACTATCAAGATTCTAAGGAAACGCTTCAAATTAGTCAGATTTTTGTGGATGCTAGTCAAGAACTGGCAAATGCTTTAAAATCAAGGGTTATGAAAACGGTTTTTCGATAAATTTAGCCCAATTGTGAAGAATTTTGCTATGAAATATGCTATAATTAAAACGTTAAATTAATTAAAGGAGTACCAAAAAATGAAACGTATTGCTGTTTTATCAAGTGGTGGTGACGCCCCTGGTAT
Organism: Streptococcus bovimastitidis; assembly: GCF_001885095.1. GTDB lineage: Bacteria > Bacillota > Bacilli > Lactobacillales > Streptococcaceae > Streptococcus > Streptococcus bovimastitidis. Next base: position 458,443 of record NZ_LZDD01000001.1, read on the forward strand.
GAACGCTGCTATTCGTGCAGTTGTTCGTAAAGCAATCTCAGAAGGAATGGAAGTCTATGGGGTTAACCATGGTTATGCTGGATTAGTAGCTGGCGATATCTTCCCAATCTCTTCAAGAGATGTTGGCGATAAAATTTCTCGTGGAGGAACTTTCCTATACTCAGCTCGCTATCCTGAATTTGCTAAATTAGAAGGTCAACTAGCTGGTATTGAACAACTTAAGAAAAATGGAATTGAAGGAGTTGTCGTTATTGGTGGTGACGGTTCATATCATGGCGCTATGCGCTTAACTGAACACGGCTTCCCAGCAGTCGGCATTCCTGGTACTATCGATAACGATATCGCTGGAACTGATTTTACAATTGGTTTTGATACTGCTGTCAATACAGCCGTAGATGCTATCGATAAACTTCGTGATACTTCATCAAGTCATGGTCGTACTTTTGTTGTCGAAGTTATGGGTCGTAATGCTGGAGATATCGCTCTTTGGGCAGGTATTTCAAGTGGTGCCGATCAAATTATCGTTCCAGAAGAAGAGTTCGATATCAATGTTGTAGCTGAAACTATCGAAAATGACTTTAAGAAACAAGGTAAGAGCCACCATATCATCGTCCTTGCAGAAGGTGTGATGAGCGGTTTGGAATTTGCTGAAAAACTTAAAGAAGCTGGTGATATGAGTGACCTTCGTGTTACAAACCTTGGTCATATTCTTCGTGGTGGATCACCAACTGCTCGTGACCGTGTCTTAGCATCTCGTCTAGGTGCACATGCTGTTGAACTTCTTAAAGAAGGTCGTGGCGGTCTTGCTGTAGGTATCCATAATGAAGATATTGTTGAAAGTCCAATTTTAGGTACTGCCGAAGAAAATGCATTGTTTAGTCTTTCAGAGGATGGCAAAATTATTGTCAATAATCCTCACAAAGCACGTCTTGACTTTGCTAAACTAAATCGTTCACTATCAAGATAATCTTATCTGAGAGTTATCGTTTCTATTGTTAAACGTCGATAATCGACAGAAAAATAAGGAGTTTCATATAAATATGAGTAAACGCGTAAAAATTGTTGCAACACTTGGTCCTGCGGTTGAAATCCGTGGCGGAAAAAAATATGGTGAAGATGGTTACTGGGCTGGTCAACTTGATGTTGAAGCTTCAGCAAAAAAAATCGCTGAATTAATTGAAGCTGGTGCTAATGTTTTCCGTTTCAATTTCTCACATGGTGACCATGAGGAACAAGGTGCTCGTATGGCAACTGTTCGTCGTGCTGAAGAAATGGCTCGTAAACGAGTTGGTTTCCTTTTAGACACTAAAGGTCCAGAAATGCGTACTGAATTATTTGCCGATGATGCAAAAGAATACAGCTATGTAACTGGTGAAGAAATCCGTGTTGCTACTGAACAAGGTATTCAATCAACACGCGACGTTATTGCTTTGAGCGTTGCTGGTAACTTAGATATCTATGATGAAGTTGAAGTTGGTCATACTATTCTTATTGACGATGGTAAACTTGGTCTTAAAGTTATTGAAAAAGATATTGCAACTCGCCAATTCATTGTAACAGTTGAAAACGACGGTATCATTGCTAAACAAAAAGGTGTTAATATTCCTAACACTAAAATTCCTTTCCCAGCTTTAGCTGAGCGTGACAATGCTGATATTCGTTTTGGTTTAGAACAAGGCTTGAACTTTATCGCTATCTCATTTGTCCGTACTGCAAAAGATGTTGAAGAAGTTCGTGACATCTGTCGTGAAACTGGTAACGAACATGTTCAATTGTTTGCTAAAATTGAAAACCAACAAGGTATCGATAACCTTGATGAAATCATTGCAGCAGCAGATGGTATCATGATTGCTCGTGGCGACATGGGTATTGAAGTACCATTTGAAATGGTTCCAGTTTTCCAAAAAATGATCATTACTAAAGTTAACGCTGCGGGTAAAGCAGTTATTACTGCGACTAACATGCTTGAAACAATGACTGAAAAACCTCGTGCAACTCGTTCTGAAGTTTCTGATGTCTTTAATGCTGTTATTGATGGTACAGATGCTACAATGCTTTCTGGTGAATCAGCTAACGGTAAATACCCAGTTGAATCAGTTCGCACTATGGCAACAATTGATAAAAATGCCCAAACTCTTCTTAATGAGTATGGCCGTTTAGATTCATCAAAACTGTCACGTGATAACAAAACAGATGTTGTTGCATCTGCAGTAACTGATGCGACACATTCAATGGACATTAAATTAATTGTCACAATCACTGAAACTGGTAGTACAGCGCGTGCTATTTCTAAATTCCGTCCAGACGCAGACATTTTAGCTGTTACCTTTGATGAAAAAGTTCAAAGAGCTTTAATGATTAACTGGGGCGTAACTCCAATTGTAGCTGCTAAACCATCTTCAACAGATGATATGTTCGAAATTGCAGAAAAATTAGCTCTTGAATCAGGTATGGTTAAATCAGGCGATAACATTATTATCGTTGCTGGTGTGCCTGTTGGTTCTGGTGGAACTAACACAATGCGTATTCGTACAGTTAAATAATAATATGATTTGAGCCACAAGATTGCTTGTGGCTTTTTTATTCAGAGAATTCAGATTCTTTAAAGTTCTAACCTTTTGTTATTTCTTAGAAAATGTTATAATGATAACAAGGTAAGGAGTATATATGGTCAAAAGAGATTTTATACGCAATATTATCATTGCCTTAATTGTTATTGTCATTGCAATACTTTTAAGAATCTTTGTTTTCTCTACGATTGAAATTAACAAAGACTCAGCCAATTCATATTTGAAAGCTGGTGACTTAGTTACAATCAAACGTAATATAAAGCCACAATATAAAGATTTTGTGGTCTACGAGGTTGATGATAAGGAGTTTGTCAGCCGCGTCATTGCTACAGGTGGTCAGTCTGCAACCTACATGGATGACATTTTTTATTTAAATAATGGTATTGAAGATCAAAATTATATTGAAAAATTGAAAAACGATTATTTATCAACGTCGCCAATGGGTAGTCTTTTTACAGAAGATTTTAATATTTCGACGATCTCAAAAGGAAATAACACTGTCATTCCAGAAGGAAAGTTTTTACTCCTGAATGACAATCGTCAAAATCAAGCTGATTCGCGAGAATTTGGTTTGATTGATCGCAAACAAATTAAGGGTGTTGTTACCTTTAGAGTGTTACCACTAGATGACTTTGGTTTTATTGAAGTTGAATAAGCTAAACTTTGTTTTTTGAGGAAACTTTCTAAGGACGGTTCTCTGCGAGCCGATTATCCTTTAATGTCATGTATAATATCATAAAAAAAGCTAGGATGAGTATCCTAGCTTTTTTTTATTTTTCAAATTAGACTATACCAATATAATGTTTGACAAGGAAAAGTCATTAGTTTATACTGGAAACATAGAGTTTTGATTTGAATAATCAGACTATACCAATTTTATTTGAAAAAGAAAGTAGTAAGTTATCTTACTTAGGTATTTATTTATGTGTGGAATCGTAGGCGTTGTAGGTAATCGTAATGCTACAGATATTTTAATGCAAGGATTAGAAAAACTTGAATATCGTGGTTATGACTCAGCTGGTATTTTTGTTGCTAATGGTGATAAATCTAGTTTAGTTAAATCAGTTGGTCGCATTGCAGACTTACGAGCTAAAATCGGTATTGATGTTGCTGGTAGCACAGGTATTGGTCATACACGTTGGGCAACACATGGTCAAGCGACAGTTGAAAATGCTCATCCTCATACATCAGCAACAGAACGTTTTGTACTTGTTCACAATGGGGTTATTGAAAACTATGTTCAAATGAAAGAAGAGTATTTGGCTGGTCATACATTTAAAGGTCAAACAGATACTGAAATTGCTGTCCATTTAATTGGAAAATTTGTTGAAGAAGATAATCTATCAGTTCTTGAAGCCTTCAAAAAATCTCTTTCTATCATCGAAGGTTCATATGCATTTGCCTTAATCGATACTGAAGATGTAGACACTATTTATGTTGCTAAAAATAAATCACCATTATTAATTGGTTTAGGTGAAGGTTACAACATGGTATGTTCTGATGCCATGGCTATGATTCGTGAAACAAGTAAATTTATGGAAATCCATGATAAAGAACTGGTTATCTTGACGAAAGATGCGGTTAAAGTTCTTGATTATGAAGGAAATGAAGTTGAACGCGGATCATACACTGCTGAACTTGATTTATCTGACATTGGTAAAGGAACTTATCCTTTCTACATGTTAAAAGAAATTGATGAGCAACCAACAGTTATGCGTAAATTGATCTCAACTTACGCTACAGAAGATGGTAAGATGAACATCGATCCAGCTATTGTCAAATCAGTACAAGAAGCTGATCGTATTTATATTCTTGCTGCTGGAACATCTTACAATGCTGGTTTTGCTTCAAAATCAATGATTGAACAATTAACTGATACACCGGTAGAACTAGGTGTTGCTTCAGAATGGGGTTATAACATGCCATTGCTAAGCAAAAAACCAATGTTCATTCTTTTAAGTCAATCAGGTGAAACTGCAGATAGCCGTCAAGTATTAGTTAAAGCTAACCAAATGGGTATTCCAAGTTTAACAGTTACCAACGTACCTGGTTCAACTTTATCTCGTGAAGCTACTTATACAATGCTTTTACACGCTGGACCTGAGATTGCAGTAGCATCAACTAAAGCCTACACAGCACAAGTAGCTGCGCTTGCTTTCTTATCAAAAGCTGTCGGTGAAGCAAATGGTAAAAAAGAAGCTCTAGAATTTGATCTTGTTCATGAATTGTCATTAGTGGCTCAATCTATTGAAGCAACATTGTCAGAAAAAGACTTGATTGCATCAAAAGTTGAAAACCTATTAGCAACTACTCGTAATGCCTTCTACATTGGTCGTGGTAATGATTACTATGTGGCTATGGAAGCTTCACTTAAATTAAAAGAAATTTCTTATATCCAATGTGAAGGTTTCGCTGCTGGTGAATTAAAACACGGAACAATTTCATTGATTGAAGATAAAACACCAGTTATTGGTTTGATTTCTTCAAGTGAACTTGTTTCAGCTCATACTCGTGGAAATATCCAAGAAGTAGCAGCTCGTGGAGCAAGTGTTTTAACAGTTGTTGAAGAAGGACTTGAACGTGAAGGTGATGACATTGTTGTTAACAAAGTACACCCTTACTTAGCAACTATTGGTATGGTTATTCCAACACAATTAATTGCCTACTTTGCATCATTACAACGTGGACTTGATGTTGATAAACCTCGTAACTTAGCAAAAGCGGTAACTGTTGAATAATTTTAATCAAGCTAGGACTGATGTTCTAGCTTTTTTTGACATTTTTATTTTTGTCACAAGACTTGTGCCAAAGTTTGAGTTTTCCTGATAACCCTTACATGATAATATTAAAATGTAAATAAATTAGGAGGCGTTCTGATGGAACAAAAATCTTCACTTAAAGTCAAAATCCAAAAATTAGGTACTTCCCTATCTAATATGGTAATGCCCAATATTGGTGCATTTATTGCTTGGGGTGTCTTAACAGCACTCTTTATCCCAACTGGTTGGATGCCAAATAAAGAATTTGGTGCAGCCGTTGGTCCAATGATTACCTATTTATTACCATTATTAATTGGTTATACTGGTGGTTACGTTGTTCACGGTCAACGTGGAGCAGTCGTAGGGGCTATTGCAACTTTTGGTGCCATTGCAGGTTCTACAGTACCAATGTTTATTGGTGCTATGACAATGGGTCCCTTAGGTGGATGGGTTATCAAAAAATTTGATGAAACCTTCCAAGAAAAAATCCGTCCTGGTTTTGAAATGTTGGTCAACAACTTTTCAGCAGGTTTAATCGGTTTTGCCCTTCTATTATTAGCTTTCAAAATTGTTGGACCGTTCGTTGCTATCTTTACAACAGCAGTTGGTCACGGTGTTCAAGCTATTATCGATATGAAATTATTGCCATTGGCAAATATCCTTATCGAGCCAGCTAAAATTTTATTCTTAAACAATGCCCTTAACCATGGTATCTTTACACCACTAGGAGCAGAACAAGTTGCAAATACTGGTAAATCAATTCTCTTCTTACTTGAAGCAAACCCTGGCCCAGGTCTTGGTATCTTATTAGCTTACCTTGTATTTGGTAAAGGCGCAGCGAAATCATCTTCTTGGGGTGCTTTAATCATTCATTTCTTTGGCGGGATCCATGAAATTTACTTCCCATATGTGATGATGAAGCCAGCTTTATTCTTAGCTGTTATCGGTGGTGGTGTGACAGGTACATTTACTAACCAATTATTGGGTTCAGGTCTTGGAGGGCCAGCATCACCAGGTTCAATTCTTGCTATCATGAGTATGGTTCCTAAAGGTGGTTCTTACATTGCAGTATTATCAGGTGTCTTCTCTGCAGCCCTTGTTTCTTTCTTAATCGCATCAGTTATTCTTAAAGCTGACAAATCAGAAGATGACGAAAGTGCCTTATTAGAAGCGCAAGCAGCAACTAAAGCGGCAAAAGCAGAAGCAAAAGGCCAAACACTAGCTCCTTCATCAGAATTTGTTAGTGATGATATCCAACAAATTATCTTTGCTTGCGACGCAGGTATGGGTTCTTCAGCAATGGGAGCTTCAATCCTTCGTGATAAAGTGAAAAAAGCAGGTCTTAACATTCCAGTAACAAATAAAGCAATCTCTAACTTAACAGATGTTACAAATACTTTAATCGTTACCCAACAAGAACTTGCTCCACGCGCAGCGCAAAAAACGCCACGTGCAGCTCATGTTTCAGTTGATAATTTCTTAGCAACTCCTAAATATGATGACATCGTAGCCCAACTTGCAAAAAAGCCTAGTGCTGAACTTGCAGCTTCTGTAGCTCAAGATTCAGCTAAAGAAGAAGCAGTTGATCTCGATTTCATTGACGAAGTCGTTTTCGCTTATGATCAAGCAAAAGGTTCTGCAACAATGGGGCAAGCAACCTTACAAGAAATATTTAAAGCTAAAAATATTGGGATTCCAGTATCAAAATCTGAAAATACAAAACTTGCAGCTTTTAATTCTAAAAATATTTTACTTGTTACAACTATTAACAACCAAGCTCAAGCACAACACTATGCACCAAATGCTCAAATTCTTGTTGTCGATAGTTTAGTGACAAGTCCTGAATATGATAAAATGGTTGAAAGAATGCATAAATAATAGAGATTGGTGTATAATTAATATATGCTACTAACCAAAAGAGAAGAACAATTAATGAAAGCTTTCCTAAATTATGGAAGGCTTTCAATTGATAATATGGGAGATATTCTTAAGGTATCAAGAAGAACTGTTTACCGTGTCTTAAATGATTTAACTAAGAGTTTAAATACCATATCTATCGATATTGTAAAAGATGAACAAAAGTATTATTTAACTGGTGATTTGTTCCAATTACAATCTTTCACCAGTCAGGAAAGTTTTAGTCGTAATGAGCGTTTAAATTTGATTACTTATCAATTATTGATAAATGATGAAGAAATTACAAACGACTATTTACAAGATTTATTAGCCGTTTCAAATGTCACTGTTATTCAAGATATTGCTCAAATTGAAAAAAGGTTAGCCGACTTTAACATTGTTTTGCAGCGTCAAAGGGGCTACAAATTGGGCACCATACCAATGTCAAAAAGACGGCTTTTAGCTATTTTACTTTGTAACAGTATCAGTTTGTCGGATTACTATCACTTACGATTTGGTCACTTTGACGTGATTTCGACAGAAAAAGTTAAAATCGCAAGACGTATTTTTCAACAATACCAAGCGGAATTGCCGGAAATGGATTCAAAACTAAGTCAGTTTTTTGTCACACTTCTAGCTTTAAGTAATTGGGACACGGTTAACCAGGATAAACACCAGGTTTCAAAACTTGCTTTAGATTTTTCAAAGAAAGTATTTGGTAATCTATCAAAAGAGTTACAGATTTTTTATCCTCTACAAGAAATTGTCTATTATGCTCAAATACTTGATCAATTAGTTTTAAAACGTCAAGAAACACCATTGTTCCAAGAAAATTTTGATTCTGAGTTTTTCTACAATGTGACCAATTTGATTGATAAAGTAGCTCTATATACCAAAATCAATTTTACCAAGGATCAAAAACTTTTTAAATTTCTTTTCAATCATATTCGCCTAAACTTAGCTGTTCCGACTATCTTTGCAGATACCAATATTGCTGATTTGGCCCATCAGGCCTTGAATCATAGTGATTACCTTCATAGGGTTATCAAACTCTTAGTGATGGAAATTTTTCCTCAGTATTTAAGAACAGAAAATGAATTAGAATTGATTACGCTTCACTTTGCTTCCAGCTTAAGAAGGAGCCCTCAAATCTATCCTATTCGCCTTTTATTGCTAACGGATGAACGGCCTTTGGCAACTGAGTTACTCATTACAAGGCTAAAAAACATTGCACCTTTTATTGAAAGTATTGATACGAAAGGTACCAATAATATTGAAGCTAACGATTTTGACTATTTCGATGCTGTCTTGTCAACCAAATTATTGGTGGACCAACGCATTCGATTAGTGTCTAGTTTCCCTAGTCCAAATGAATTATTGGAGTTAGAAGCTTTCTTTAATCACATTCAAGTTAGTCGTGATTTTAAACCAAGGAAGGACCTACTTAACAGTCATTCTCTAAACCTAAAAGATTACTTTGATGCGAGTCAGGTTATTCTCGAAGCTTTTCGTTTGACTTATATTTATAATGAAACGACTTTTGATTTGACCATTAAGCAAATCATGGCGTCTTTGGAAAATGTTAAAGATAATGACTATTTAACTAAAAAAGTAACGGCCCGTTTTCATGAGAGTCCCATGGCTATCCCGGAAACGAATTTGGCTTTAATTCATACCCAGTCAAGTCATGTGACCTCGTCGACTTTCTTGATTTTTGAATTGGACAAGCCAGTCATAGCTAAGTCGATGAATGGACAAGATGAGACTGTTAAACGGATTTTAGTCATGCTGACGCGACTCAATGAAAGTGAAGAGATTAGAGATTTAATGACTGCCATAAGTCAATCTATCATTGAAAATCACCTTTATACGGAAATTTACCGTAAAGGTAATTATGATATTATCTATCAATTGCTCAATCAAATTTTTACCGAAAAAATTAAGAAACTGGAGAATTAAAAATGGAATTCCAACAAGAATTAATCAAACTCGATCAGAATTTCCATAGTTACGAAGCTGCTATTCGTTACTGTGGTCAATTACTCTATGACAACGGTTATGTTGAAGAAGACTATATCCAAGCTATGGTAGACCGCAATGAGGAGCTCTCTGTTTATATGGGCAACTTTATTGCCATTCCTCATGGAACAGATGCTGCTAAAGAAAAGGTTAAAAAATCAGGCTTAGCTGTTGTTCAAGTCCCAGACGGTGTTAACTTCGGTACAGAAGAAAATCCACAAATTGCGACCGTTTTATTCGGTATTGCTGGTATTGGAGATGAACACTTACAATTAATTCAAAAAATCTCTATTTTCTGCGCAGATGTTGATAATGTTGTAAAATTAGCTGATGCTAAAAGTGTTGAAGAAGTTGTTAGATTATTGAATTCAGTCGACTAAAACGGAATTTTTCTGAAGGAGTAGTAATAATGAAAAAAGCAGTACATTTTGGAGCAGGTAATATTGGTCGTGGTTTTATTGGAGAAATCCTAGCAGCAAATGATTTTTCTATTCAGTTTGTTGATGTTAATGAAGCTATTATCAATGCCTTAAATGAAAGACATTCTTATGAAATTGAAATTGCTGAAGACGGTAAACGTCATGTTGCAGTTTCTAATGTCTCTGGTATTAATAATCGTCTTAATTCAGAAGCAGTTGTAGAAGCTATAGCTCAAGCTGATATCATCACAACAGCTATTGGGCCAAATATCTTACCCTTTATTGCTGAATTAATTGCCAAAGGGATTATGCAACGTCGTCAATTAGGTGTGACTCAAGCAGTAGATGTATTGGCTTGTGAAAATATGATTGGTGGCTCACAATTTTTATTGGAAGAAGTGAGTAAATATCTTTCTGAAGAAGATTTAGCATATCTTGATACTTATGTTGGATTCCCTAATGCAGCCGTTGATAGAATTGTTCCAGCTCAAAGTCATGAGGATCCTCTCTTTGTTGTGGTTGAGCCTTTCAATGAGTGGGTTGTTGAAACTAGTCGTATGAAAAATCCAGGCTTGAGACTTGAAGGTATTCATTACGAAGCTGATTTAGAGCCTTTCATCGAACGTAAATTATTCTCAGTCAACTCTGGACATGCTACCTCAGCTTATACAGGCGCACACGCAGGGGCTAAAACAATCTTAGAAGCTCTGCAATTGCCAGAGGTAAAGGAACAATTAGAAGCTGTTTTGGCAGAAATCCGTTCCTTACTGGTTGCAAAATGGAACTTTGACCTTACTGAATTAGAGGCTTACCATCAGGTCATCATCAGTCGTTTTGAAAATCCATATATTGTTGATGATGTGGTTCGGGTTGCTAGAACGCCGATTCGTAAACTTGGTTTTGATGAGCGCTTTATTCGCCCAATTCGCGAGTTGAAAGAACGTGGCCTTGCTTATGATAATCTCCTTAAAACAGTGGCTTACGTCTTTAAGTATAAGGATGCTCAAGATGAGCAAAGTAATCAATTACAAATGATGCTTTCTGAGAATAATCTTGAAAAAGTCGTTGCTGATGTGACATCACTTGATGATCAGGACTTAATTCAAGAAATTGTTGATAGTATTAACGCATTAAATTAGGCAGTCATACCCCTCTCATAGCAATATGAAGGGGTTTTTAAATATTTATGGATTTGAGAACGCATTCATCTTGTCAAATAGGTATTTCTAAAGTAGAATAGTAAAAACACATTTTATTGAATAAAAAGGAGGATATCCATGTCCCTACCAAATTGTTTACAATGTCAATCTGAATACGTCTATGAAGATGGCCTGATGCTTATTTGTCCTATGTGTGGTTTCGAATGGGCTGCAGATCAGACTGAAAGTCTGCAAGAAGAAGACGGGTTAAAAGTTCTAGATAGTAACGGTACACAACTAGCAGATGGTGATACTGTAACTGTTATAAAAGACCTTAAAGTAAAAGGTGCACCTAAAGATATCAAACAAGGTACACGGGTTAAAAATATTCGCTTAATAGAGGGTGACCATAATATTGATTGTAAGATTGATGGTTTCGGCGCTATGAAGCTGAAATCTGAATTTGTTAAAAAATTATAATCAATTTCAATCAATTTCTTGTATTTTTATTCAAATTTCTCCCAAAAATTCAGATAATTTGATATAATGAGAACAACTATTTTCACAATTGGAGCTTACATGTCTTATATTTTACAAGTCCTGCCCAGTCTTTTAGATGGTGCCAAAGTGACTTTACAAGTTTTTTTCATTGTTATTTTATTATCCATCCCCTTGGGTATGGTTATAGCCTTTCTGATGAAAGTCCCTTTTAAACCCTTACAGTGGTTATTAACCATTTATGTCTGGATTATGCGGGGAACACCTTTACTCTTGCAATTAATCTTTTTCTATTATGTCTTACCAAGTGTTGGAGTAACCTTTGATCGGATGCCAGCAGCTATTCTGGCCTTTACCATGAATTACGCAGCTTACTTTGCTGAAATTTTCCGTGGTGGTATTGAAGCTATTCCTAAAGGGCAATATGAAGCAGCAAAAGTTTTGAAGCTAACACATCTTCAAACCATCCGACATATCATTGTACCTCAAGTCTTCAAAATTGTTTTACCAAGTGTCTTCAATGAAGTCATTAATTTGGTTAAAGATTCCTCTTTAGTTTATGTTCTTGGTGTAGGGGATCTCTTGTTAGCGAGTAAGACAGCAGCCAATCGAGATGCAAGTTTAGCACCAATGTTTATTGCAGGGATTATCTATTTACTATTAATTGGATTGGTCACCATTCTATCTCGCCATGTTGAAAAGAAATTTAATTATTATAAATAAGGAGGCCATAGATGTTAGAACTTAAAAATATTTCCAAACAATTTGGCCATAAACAGATTTTCGACAAGTTTTCCTTATCGGTTTCAGATGGTCAAATTCTTTCATTAGTTGGCCCTTCAGGCGGTGGGAAGACAACTTTATTAAGAATGCTAGCAGGTCTTGAATCAATAGATTCAGGTGAAATTATTTATAATGGTGAAACAGTACCAATTAATCACTTGGAAAATCGAAATCTCTTGGGCTTTGTCTTTCAGGACTTTCAACTTTTTCCACATTTGACTGTCTTAGATAATCTAATATTGTCACCTACAATCACAATGGGGCTGAGCAAAGAAGCAGCTAAGAAAAAAGCAGAAGACTTGTTAACACGTTTAGGTCTCAAAGACCATTTACATGCTTATCCTTATTCCTTATCAGGTGGTCAAAAACAACGTGTTTCTCTTGCAAGAGCTATGATGATTGATCCACAGATTATTGGATATGATGAACCGACGTCGGCGCTTGATCCAGAGTTAAGAGATGAAGTTGCCAAACTGATTTTACAGAACCGTGATATGGGCATTACTCAAATCGTCGTAACCCATGATATGACTTTCGCTCAATCCATCTCAGATCAGATTATTACTGTTAATCCCAAATAGAATAAATTGGAGAAAAAGTATGAAAAAATTCTTAATGACACTATCAACACTAACTTTAGCTTTCCTTTTAGTTGCCTGCGGCAATAGCCAAGCTAACAAAGGCGATTCATGGGAGACTTACAAGAAAGAAAAGACCATTACGCTTGGTTTCGACAATACCTTTGTCCCAATGGGTTTTAAAGATAAAGATGGCAAAAACACAGGGTTCGATGTTGAATTAGCTAAAGCTGTTTTCGCTGAATATGGGATTAAAGTTAAATTCCAACCAATCAACTGGGACTTGAAAGAAACAGAATTAAAAAATGGCAAAATTGATATGATTTGGAACGGCTATTCTGTAACCAAAGAACGTCAAGCAAAAGTGGCATTTTCAAATCCCTATATGAAAAATGAACAAGTCTTAGTTTCAAAAAAATCAGAGGATATTAAGTCATTTGCTGATATGAAGGACAAAGTTCTTGGTGCTCAATCAGGTTCATCTGGCTATGATGCTTTTACTAAGAATCCAAAAGTCTTAAAAGATATTGTTAAAGATAAAGATGCGACGCAATATGAAACCTTTACACAAGCCTTTATTGACCTTAAGAATGATCGTATTGATGGCCTTTTAATTGATAAAGTTTATGCTAACTACTATCTAAAACAAGAAGGTGAATTAGCTAATTATAACATCACTAAGAGTGAATACTCAGGTGAGGACTTCGCTGTTGGCGTCCGCAAAGAAGATAAAACGCTTATCAAGAATATTAATAAATCCTTCAAAAAACTCTATAAAGATGGTAAATTCCAAGAAATTTCAAACAAATGGTTTGGAGAAGATGTAGCTACTGATCAAGTCAAATAAGTTATTAAAAAGCAAGTTCGAGATGAACTTGCTTTATTTCTTTGTAATTTTATAGCGATTTATTTTGAGAGGACTGGTCTGTTTTGAAGTGACTTGGTGGAAAATCAGATACCAAACTTCGTTGCGACGCCAGATGCTGGTATGTATTTTGCCATCTAGTTGATAGGAGATGAGCTTTGTTTTTTGGCTGATAGACTGAAGCTGGAAATCATCAAAGTTACAAGGGTAAAAGTTAGGATTTTCAATTAATTCTTGACGGTTAAGTTCTTGACCATTTTCTTTAATAAGGGTAAAGTCTTCTGCAATGAAATCTTGAAAATCTGGTACTTTGGATAAGATGATTTTCTCGTTTTTAAAGAGTTTTTTGGTAACATTATCAATCTGTTCGTCTTCTGGAATTAAACCGGGCTCCACATGAATATCAATATCGTAGACTGAGAATTTTTCACTGAGAAGTCGTTCAACTTCCTCAGTAATAGCATGACTTTCGTAGACGGACAGGTCGGGATTCATCTCTAGAACAATATCAAGGTATACGTTACTCCCGTAGGTTCGGCCCCGTTGTGACTTAACAGCTGAAATTTTCGGGATTTGGAGGATAGCTTCTTCGTATTTTTTAAGGTGTTTGTTATCAAAACCATCAGATAAACTGAAGGCGCTGGACATGAAAATATCATAAGCTGTTTTTAGAATGAAAAATGTAATAATAATGGCAGCAATTCGGTCAATAATGGGAAGATGAAGTGATGCTGCTAAAACAGCAACCGAAGTACCGATTGAAGTAACTGCGTCGGATAAATTATCTTTTGAAGCAGCAACTAATGCGCTAGAACGAACTTTTTTTGATAACTGTTTATTGTAGGCATAAACCCCAAACATTATGATGGCTGAAATGACACCAACAATGGCACCTAATGGGTCAACCGGATTTTGCTTACCAGCAATGATATTTTGAATGGTTTGAATCAGTACTTGAAATCCAACAATAAACATAATGAAGGAAGTAATCAAGGAGGATAAATCCTCGAACTTCCAATGTCCGAAACGGTGATTAGCATCTGCGGGTTGACTAGCAAGTTGTAGTCCAATTAAAAGAGCTACATTTCCAACAATATCAGATAAGTTATTAAAACCATCGGCGACCAGAGAATTTGAATTAAGCACATAACCACTGACTAACTTGGCAATACTTATCAGTAAGTAGGCTATAATACTTATTATTGGTCCTCTTTTGGCGAGTTTTAAATTACTAATAGGATTTAATTCTGACATGGTTACTCCTTTGTATTCAATGCAACTATTATATCATATTAATGACCATACCAGTCTTGATTGCGATTTCAATAATATAGGAGAAACTTACTTTCATTGACTTGGTCATTTTTCATTTTAGTCAGAAAATGATATAATTTTATAGTTAATTGATGGATAGATTTTAAGGAGATAAGATGAATCCTTTATTAAATGGAATGAATGACAAACAAGCGGAAGCAGTTCAAACGACAGAAGGTCCGCTTTTAATTATGGCCGGCGCAGGCTCAGGTAAAACTAGGGTTTTGACCCATCGGATTGCCTACTTAATCGATGAAAAATTTGTTAACCCTTGGAATATTTTAGCCATAACCTTTACCAACAAAGCGGCGCGTGAAATGCGTGAAAGGGCTTTGAACTTGAACCCAGCCACACAAGATACCTTGATTGCCACCTTTCACTCCATGTGTGTTCGGATTTTAAGACGAGAAGCTGATCATATTGGTTATAATCGAAATTTCACCATTGTTGATCCAGGGGAACAAAGAACTCTGATGAAGCGGATTTTAAAGACATTGAATTTGGATCCTAAAAAGTGGAATGAACGCTCTATTTTAGGTACCATTTCCAATGCAAAAAATGATTTATTGGATGAAGTTGCTTATCAGGCTCAAGCAAATGATATGTATCAACAAATTGTCGCTCGCTGCTATAAACTTTATCAAGAAGAACTGAGACGAAGTGAAGCTTTCGACTTTGATGATTTGATCATGCAGACACTGAGACTTTTTGATAAGAATCCAGATGTCTTGGCTTACTACCAACAACGCTACCAGTACATCCACGTCGATGAGTATCAAGATACTAACCATGCTCAATATCAATTGGTGAAATTGCTAGCCTCACGATTCAAGAACATCTGTGTTGTTGGGGATGCAGACCAGTCTATCTATGGTTGGCGTGGCGCTGACATGCAGAATATACTTGACTTTGAAAAAGACTATCCTCAGGCGAAAGTGGTCCTCTTAGAAGAAAATTATCGGTCAACAAAAACGATTCTAAAAGCAGCCAACGATGTGATTAAAAATAATCGTAATCGGATTGATAAAAAGCTTTGGACCCAAAATAACGACGGTGAACAAATTGTCTATTATCGCGCAAATGATGAACGAGATGAAGCAGTATTCATCGCATCAACAGTGTCTAATATGTGTTTGGAACTTGGAAAGAGTTTTAAAGATTTTGCTGTTTTATATCGTACCAATGCACAATCACGTACAATAGAAGAAGCTTTCCTAAAATCGAATATTCCGTACACAATGGTCGGCGGAACTAAGTTCTATAGTCGTAAAGAGATTAGAGATTTAATTTCTTATTTAAATATTGTTGCCAATCCTGCTGACAATATTTCATTTGAACGAATTGTTAATGAACCTAAGCGAGGCGTTGGCCCAGGGACTTTGGAAAAATTGCGACAATTTGCCTATGATAACCAATTATCCTTATTAGAAGCAGCAAGTAATCTCTTTTTATCGCCATTAAAAGGAAAAGCGGCGCAGTCTATAATGGATTTTGCCACTCTCCTTAGTGATTTACGGTCGCGGTTGGATCACTTAACAATAACGGAATTATCTGAAGAAATACTAGAGAGATCTGGTTATTTGGATGCTTTAAGAATTCAAAACACATTAGAAAGTCAAGCTCGGATTGAGAATATTGAAGAGTTTCTTTCAGTAACGAAAAACTTTGATGATTCTGCCAAGGCTGAGACAGATGAAAATGGTCTCGATAAATTAGGACGCTTTTTAAACGATTTAGCCTTAATTGCTGATACGGATGATTCAGATACTGAGGTTGCTGAAGTGACCCTGATGACTCTTCACGCAGCTAAGGGACTTGAGTTTCCAATAGTATTCTTAATTGGTATGGAAGAAGGCGTTTTCCCATTATCACGTGCTTTAGATGAACAAAGTGAACTGGAAGAGGAAAGACGCTTAGCATATGTTGGTATCACCAGAGCAGAGGAAATCCTTTTCCTAACCAATGCTAGCACTCGGACTCTGTATGGTAAAACCAATTATAATCAGCCGACCCGATTCCTTAGAGAAATATCTGATGATCTTCTTGCCTATCAAGGCTTAGCTCGCCCAGCCAATACTTCATTCGGCGTTAAGATGAGCCAACAAAATCAAAGGCAGTTCGGGCAGGGAATGAGTTTGTCACAAGCTATTCAATCTCGCAAATCACAAGCTCAACCAAGAAGTCCTCAGAGAATCACTGACAATGATTTACCTTTTTCTAACAAAAAGACAAGCAATAACCAAGAGTGGGAAATAGGTGATATTGCCCGTCATAAAAAATGGGGCGATGGGACTGTTTTAGAGGTTAGTGGAAGCGGAACTTCAACTGAGCTGAAAATTAAATTTCCAGAAATTGGACTCAAAAAATTATTAGCCAGTGTTGCTCCGATAGAAAAAATTTAATAATTTATTTTAGCTGTAAAGCCCAATCTAATAGGCTTTATGGCTTTTTTGTTTTTTAATTTCAATTTTTTTTAAAAAAATGATACTTTTTTCTTGCATCTCAGATTTAGTATTGTATAATAACAATATAAATAAAAAAACGAGTGGTCACTTCCAAAAAACCTTTATTTAATATATGGTTAGTGATGATGATTGATATTTAAATAAGGTTTATAGATATGAATGACACTCCGATTTTATTTAAGGTTGTCACTTTGGAAAAAGTGAAAACATTTAGACAAAATTGCAAGTGCAGGAGCACTAGAATAGGAGAAAATTATGGGACTTATATGGACATTAATTGTCGGCGGCATTATCGGCCTAGTTGCAGGAGCTCTTACAAAACGTGGTGGCTCAATGGGTTGGATTGCTAATATTTTAGCAGGTATTATCGGCTCATGGGTTGGTCAATCCTTATTAGGAGCTTGGGGTCCTTCCCTAGCAGGTATGGCATTGATTCCATCAATTATTGGTGCAGTCATTGTTGTAGTAGTTGTATCATTTGCTTTAAGCAAAATGAACTAGGATAGTCATTTCCTTAAAAGACTATTGAATGTAATGAAATCATTTAGCTAATAACAAGAAGTTTTAAAAGTTAATAAGATTTCACCTATTAATTAAAGAAAAAAACGAGGTATTTATTTTGGCACTTATTTGGACATTAATCGTCGGTGGTATTATCGGTTTAATCGCAGGAGCAATTACAAAACATGGTGGCTCAATGGGCTGGATTGCTAATATTTTAGCAGGTATCATTGGTTCATGGGTTGGTCAATCATTACTAGGAGCTTGGGGTCCTTCCCTAGCAGGTATGGCTTTGATTCCATCAATCATTGGTGCAGTCATTGTAGTTGTCGTTGTATCATTTGTTTTAAGTAAATTGAATTAAGATAAGGTCACATTAAGCTAAGTATTATCATTCAGTGATCAACTAGAAAGAGGTAGGTATGGCAAAAATATTGAAAATCTTTTATAGTTTATTTGGCCTTATCCTCCTATCCATCTTTATTATGGTAATGGGAGTGACCCAAGGTTACCTAAAAATGCCCCCTAAATATAACTGGATTGGCTGGGACTTAGATAAAGTTCCTGGCTTCCTAAATCCAGGTTTGTATTATTATTTTTACTGGGCAGCAGTACTACTAGCATTATTAACGATAATTGGTATTCTAGTAGTCATCTTTTATCCAAGATCTTACACAGAAGTACGTTTGAAGAAGAAAAATGGAAGTTTATTACTTAAAAAATCTGCCATTGAATCTTATGTAGCTACTGCTATTAAAAATGCAGGACTGATGAGTAAGCCTAACGTATCGGCAACTCTATATAAACGTAAATTCAAAATTGACGTTACTGGACGTTTAGATTCACGCGTTGCAGTTAGTGATCAAGTTCGTGGCATTAAAGAAGGTATTGATACTGGTTTCAAAGAATTCTTTGGCATTGATAAGCCTGTTAACTTTAAGGTCTTTGTTAAAGACATCTCGCAAGTTGAGACCAAACATGGAAAAGCCAGACGTGTAGAATAGGAGGTCAAAATGGTATTTTTTGAAAAGAATAAGTATGCCATAATTGGTGGATTAGTAGGGTTAATTTTAGCCATCTTACTAATGACCATTGGCTTCTTTAAAACATTACTCGCACTCATCTTTGTTATCCTAGGTGTTTGTGCAGGTATTTTTCTTAAACAGACTGGTATTATTGATCAATTCATTGACCGTTAAACATAAAGAATGAGATATTATTTTGAAAATTAACATTTACATTTTAGAAGAGGAGAAATGATTATGACTGACACATTTATTAAAAACACAGAATTAAACAATAGCCCAAGTATCCGTGGACAATTAACTTATGATAATAAAGTTATTGAAAAAATTGTTGGACTTGCTGTTAATAATATTGATGGTTTATTAGCTATCAATGGTGGCTATTTATCAAACATCAAAAACAAATTAGTTAATACCAATTCAGTTCGTGATGGTGTTTCCGTTGAAGTTGGTAAAAAACAAGTAGCAGTCGATTTAGATATTATCGCTGAATATCAAAAACATGTTCCAACCATTTTTGATGAAATTAAAGCCATTGTTGAATCAGAAGTTAAGAAAATGACTGATTTAGATGTTATCGAAGTTAACTGTAATGTTGTTGATATTAAGACTAAAGAACAACATGAGGCTGACAAAGTGACTCTTCAAGATAAGGTTACAGATGCAGCGCATGCAACAAGTGAATTTACAAGTAAACAAGTTGGTAATGTTAAATCTACAGTAAATGACAATGTACAGACAGAACCACGCGTAAAATGATATAATAGACAAAAAAATTAGGAGGGCATTTAAATGTCACAAGAAAAATTTGAGTCAAAAATCGAGCAAGCAAAAGGTACTGTTAAAGAAACTGCTGGTAAAGCAACTGGCGATAAATCCTTAGAAACTGAAGGGAAATTAAATAAAATTTCTGGAAAAGTAAAGGAATTAAAGGCTGATGCTAAAGATACAGCTGAAGGTGTATCAAAAAGTCTAAAATAAAAGGATGTTTGGGAGGAATTAAAAATGACAGCTAATGAAATCAAAACGAATTTGACATATAACGACAAGGTAATTGAAAAAATTGTCGGACATGCTCTTGAAGAAGTTGATGGGCTCTTAGCAGTCAGCGGAGGCTTCTTCTCAAATCTCAAAAAAAATGTAGTCAATAGCAATTCTGTAAGGGATGGTGTTTCTGTAGAAGTTGGTTCAGAAGAAGTTGCAGTTGATTTGGATGTTGTCGTTGAGTACGGTAAAGACATTCCTCAAATTTCTGATAAAATCAAAGAAATTGTTGCTAAAAATGTTGAAGAAATGACACATTTAAAAGTTGTTGAACTAAATACTAACGTGGTTGACATTCGAACAAAAGAAGAACAAGAAGCCGCTGAGGTTACCGTCCAAGACCGAGTTTCAAAAGCAGCAAGTAAAAGTTCTGAATTCGTCAGTTCAAAAACACAAGATCTAAAATCATCTTCAGTCAATGAGGCTAATCAAACTTATTAAAAACTAGCCCTTTTAGAATCAAATAGTTGGGAAAAGAGAGAACTGGTTGAAGGACCAGTTCTCCTTTATGTATCCCTAGAGACGGAGCTATTGAAATCTTTCGAGAAATGTGATTTAATTAGACTGTTTGAGTTAGTCAGTAAAGGAGTATATGATGACTACAACTAGTAAAAATGAAATTACCACATCGAAGTATCAAAAAATAGCTATTTCTGTTGCTCAGAGAATCGCTAGTGGGGAGTATGAAGTCGGAGAAAAATTAAAATCTCGGACGACAATTGCTTCTACTTTTAATGTCTCACCTGAGACAGCGCGCAAAGGCTTAAATATTTTAGCTGATTTAAAGATATTAACCTTAAAGCATGGAAGTGGGGCTATTGTACTGTCAAAAGAAAAGGCCATCGAATTTATCAATCAATATGAATCGACGCATTCTATCGCGGTCATTAAAGAAAAAATTCGACAAAATATTCAAAAACAAAATGAAGAACTAAATGATTTATCACTGTTAGTCAACGATTTCTTAATGCAAAGTCAAAATATTAGTAAACAGTTCCCTTTGGCTCCATATGAAATCATTGTTAACAAAGATACAGATCATTTTGGTAAATCTATAGGTGTTTTAAATTTATGGCACCAAACTGGTGCTACTGTAGTTGCCATTGAACATGAAGGTAAATTTTTAATTTCTCCTGGGCCATATGCGGTTATTGAAAAAGGAGATCACATCTATTTTGTAGGTGATGAGTCTGTTTATTCAAGAATGAAAAATTACTTTAACCTCTCAATGGGTCTTTGATTTCTGAGAACAAAAAAATCGCTTTCTTGCTTCAAATTGGATACAATTAATTTGTAAACATTTATAAGATTGCTTTAAGTATTTAAGGAGAAAGACTTATGACAACATTTATTGGAAAACCCGTCACCTTAACAGGTCAACAGTTTCAAGTTGGACAAATTGCTGATGATTTTACTTTGTTAGGGACTGATCTTTCAAAAAAATCACTCTCTGACTTTAAAGGAAAAAAAGTGATCAGTGTTGTTCCATCAATTGATACTGGTATTTGTTCAACACAAACTCGCAAATTTAATCAAGAATTAGCAAATCTAGATGACACTTATGTGATAACTATTTCAGTAGACTTACCTTTTGCTCAAGCTAGATGGTGTGGTGCAGAAGGCTTAGATAAAGCCATTATGTTATCAGATTATTATGATCATTCCTTTGGTAAGGCCTATGGACTCTTGATGGAAGAGTGGCATTTATTGGCCAGAGCAGTCCTTGTTCTTGACCAAGATAATAAAGTTGTATATACGGAATATGTTGAAAATGTGAACACTGAACCAGATTATGATGCAGCAATCCAAGCCCTTAAATCAATTTAATAATATGCAAAAGAACAAGAGCAGAGGCTCTTGTTCTTTTTTGCATTAAAGACTGACCGTTTTCAGAATAATATCCGTCAGTTCTTCAGGCGATTGCTGACCATCATTAGCAATCCAATAGGAAATGATACTTTCAATACTTGCCAGATAGACTTCTAAGGCGTAACCAAAGGGAATGCCACCGTACTGATGGCTAACAATTACCTGATAGTCCTCAATCGTCAGCAGTACTTTGTAAATAAAATCCTTAAGGGTTTGTTTAAAATTTAAGGACTGAGATTTTGAAATGGCAGCAAAAAATGCAAAGTTGTCAGCTAAAAAGGTTAAGGTTTGAATCAGTAATTCTCTGGTATTAGTTGATATCTCGGGAGCGTCTAAAAGCTGAAAAAAGGTATCCATATGCTCATTTTTAAAGCTTTCAATCATGTCATATTTATCTTGAAAGTGTAAGTAAAAGGTCCCCCGATTTATTCCTGCTTTCTTAGTTAAATCAGAAACTGTAATGGCTTCAAAATCTTTTTCGGCTAATAAATTTATCAGTGCCTCTTTTAAATAGTTTAGGGTATCTGTTTGTCTTTTAACCATAAGATCTCCTTAAATCAACAGATTGTCTATTTTTGTTCTTGTTGCTTGAATAAGGACATTATATAATAGTCATATATTTAAATCAACAGATTGTTCATATAAAGGAGTGGCAGTAATGACCTATATCCAAATGATAAATTCTTCTAAAACCTATCAGATTGGAGAAAGTACCATAAAAGCTAATGACCAAGTTTCTTTTGACATCGAAAAAGGTGAATTAGTGATTATTTTAGGTGCCTCAGGCGCTGGTAAATCAACGGTGCTTAATATTTTAGGGGGAATGGATACCAATAGCTCTGGCCAAGTCATCATTGATGGAGAAGATATTTCTTCCTATTCCGCCAAGCAATTAACCAAATATCGACGTCATGATATTGGCTTTGTTTTTCAATTTTATAATCTGGTACCAAATTTAACAGCCAAGGAGAATGTTGAATTGGCGGCCGAAATCGTTGAAAATGCTCAAGACCCTATCCAAGTTCTCAAGGAAGTTGGCTTAGAAAAGCGCCTCGATCATTTTCCTAGTCAATTATCTGGTGGGGAGCAACAGAGGGTTTCAATTGCCAGAGCAATTGCCAAAAATCCGAAACTCATGCTTTGTGATGAGCCAACTGGAGCCTTAGACTATAAAACTGGTAAACAAATCTTAGCCTTACTCCAGGAAATGGCTCAGACCAAAGGGGCAACAGTTGTCATTGTTACCCACAATGCTGCATTGGCACCGATTGCTGATCGTGTTATTCATATGCATGATGCGCGTGTGGTAAAAACGCAAATAAATGAACATCCTCAGCCTATTGAAGCAGTTGAATATTAGGGGGTGCTCAATGACAAAATCATTTTGGAAAGACCTGAGGAGGTCTATCTGGGCGACCAAGTCCCGCTTTATTTCTCTTATTTTACTCATGGCCTTAGGTTCCTTTGCTTTAGTTGGGTTAAAAGTGACCAGTCCAGATATGGCCAGGTCTGCTAACACCTATATCAAGACCCATCAGATGATGGACCTAGCAGTTGTCACTTCTTATGGCTTTTCGGCAGATGATAAAGAAGAATTAAAGAAAGTTTCGCATGCTGAAATTGACTATGGTCATCTCTTAGATGCAGAAATCGGCAAGAATCAAGAATCAATCCGCTTATTCTCAAATCCCAAGGTGATTTCCAAAGTCACATTAACAAAAGGACGACTTCCAAAAAACAATCAAGAAATCGCACTAGCCAGTTGGCAAGACAAAAATTATAAAATTGGCCAAAGTATTACCTTATCAACACCAAAAGATAATCTATTGAAAGAAAAAAGATTAAAAATAGTTGGTTTTGTTTCTGCTTCGGATATTTGGTCTAAAGAAAACTTGGGTGCTTCTCAAACAGGTGATGGGAATTTGGCCTTATACGGCTTTCTAAGCCCGTCTAACTTCCAGATAGGGAATAACATTGCTAAGGTAACTTTTAAAGATTTGAAGACCTTAAATGCCTTCTCAGAAGACTATAAAATGGAAGTCCAGCTAATGCAAGAAAAAATTGAGGAATTATTAGCTGATAACGATGAAAAACGTCTTTCTGAACTCAAAAGTGATGCTCTAGAAAAATTTAAAGAACCTGAGGAAAAAATCAATAAGGCCTTAGGTGAATTAAAGACACAAGAGCAATCACTAAAAGGGTTGCCCTCCCTACCTCAAGTCATAGAATCACGTAAACAGCTAGAAGAAGCTAAGGCTAAACTTCAAACAGAAAGTAGAAAACTGCAAGTAAATAAGGCTGAAGTCAATAAGCTAACGAAACCAACTTATCAAGTTTATAATCGATCTACTTTTCCAGGTGGCCAAGGCTATCAGATATATGATACCTCTATGGGCTCTATTTCACAGGTTGGCAATATCTTTCCAGTTGTTCTCTATTTGGTTGCTGCCTTAGTTGCTTTTACAACCATGACTAGATTTGTCGATGAGGAGAGAATAAATTCTGGCCTCTATTTGGCCTTAGGTTTTGGACCTAAAGATATTCTCAAAAAATTTTTAATCTATGGTTTTTTGGCTAGCTTTATCGGATCGACAATCGGAATCATTGGCGGAACCTACTTTCTATCCGACATGATTGCTAAAATTATTACCCAGCCTCTGGTAATTGGTAAAACCAACTTGGATTTCTATTGGTCTTATGCAGGCATAGCCTATTTCTTAGCGTCTTTATCAGCTTTACTACCTGTCTACATCATTGTTCGCCGGGAACTTTTTCAAGTGCCTGCTCAGCTATTGTTACCTAAACCACCAAGCAAAGGCTCTAAAATCCTTTTAGAAAAAATACCATTTATTTGGAAACAATTGTCATTTACCCAAAAAGTGACGGCTCGTAATATTTTCCGCTATAAGCAACGGATGTTAATGACCATTTTTGGTGTTGCTGGTTCGGTGGCCTTATTGTTTTCAGGTTTAGGGATTCAATCTTCGTTATCAAAAGTAGTGGAACACCAATTTCAGCACTTGACTCCTTTTCATGTTATGGTGGTTGGTAAAGATAAGGATGAGGAAGCGACTCGGAAGCTTGAAAAAGCTTTAGCAAGTGATATAGCCATTAAAAAACAAGAAAAAATCAGCTTTTCAACTTTGCATTTAGCTATTAAAGGGCAAAATAGTAAAATTACTACCAGTGTCATTGCAAGTCCCAAAGAGAGTTTGTCTCCATTGATCAATCTCAAAGATGTCAGTGGTGAGAAGTCTCTATCCATTCCTGCTCAGGGAGTTGTGATCAGTCAAAAACTAGCTCATTTTTATCAGGTTAAAACTGGTCAAGAGTTAACTTTGAAGAATGAAAAAAATCAGGAATTCAATGTCGAAGTAGTCGCCATCTCAGATATGAATGTTGGGCATTATCTCTTTATGTCAGAATCTTATGCTCAGACTAAGTTTGGGCAATTGACCTTTAGTCCAGCTTACTTACTTGCTTTAAAAAATGGATCTTTGAACCATGTTAAATCTTTTGCTAAGAAGATGCTAAATAAAGAAGGAGTTGAAGCTGTTTCTCAGAATACTGTGATTATTGAAATGGTTACTTCAATCGTTAGTTCCCTTAAACAAATTATGACTTTGTTAGTAGTCCTCTCATTACTCTTAGCTTTAGTCATCCTCTATAATTTGACTGCTATAAACATTGCTGAAAGGCTGCGAGAGTTATCAACCATTAAAGTACTGGGATTCTTTGATAAGGAAGTGACATTATATATTTATCGTGAAACTATTTTACTGAGTTTGATTGGTATTGTTATTGGCTTTATTGGAGGAAAATACCTTCATCAATTATTAATGTCCTTAATGGGTTCTTCGGATATGAATTTTGGTTATCAAGTGGATACCTATGTATACGTCATCCCCGTAATAGCTATTAGCTTCATTGTTAGTTTCTTAGCCATTTTGGTTCATCGTCAACTCAAGCATCTGGACATGTTGGAAGCTTTAAAATCTGTTGACTAAAATGGTCATCTTCTAGTTATCCTTAAAAGTCGGTCTCTTGACCGTCTTTTTTAGCTTGCAAATCTTTCGTAATAGTGATAGTATTTAAATACTATAAAATAATAGAAAGATACTAATATTATGGATGAGCTTTTAGGGACCTATCTTAATAACAAGCAAGAGAAAGTAATTTTAGGAGAGGTAGTGGAGTGCTTTAAAGGTAAAGCTGTCAGTAGTAAAGTTGAAGCTGGGGACTTCGCTTTAATTAATTTATCAGATATGACACCAACTGGCATTGCATATGATCAATTACGTACTTTTTACTTAGAACGTCGACAACTCTTACGTTATTTACTCGAGGATGGTGATGTTCTGATTGCTTCAAAAGGAACGGTCAAAAAAATCTGTGTCTTTCACAAACAGGATCGAGATGTTGTTGCTTCGTCAAATATAACTGTTATTAGACCTTTGTCTAAACTGCGAGGTTATTACATAAAATTCTTTTTAGATTCGGCCATCGGCCAAAGGCTTCTTGACCAAGCAGATCATGGTAAAGATGTCATTAATTTATCGACCAAAGAATTATTAGAGATCCCTCTACCTCTTATTCCTCTTGTCAAACAAGATTACATGATTAACCACTATTTGCGGGGACTTAGTGAATATCAACGTAAATTGCAAAGGGCTGAGCAAGAGTGGAAGAATTTACAAAAGGAAATTGAAAAAACTTTACAAGGATAAAGGATGAGAAATGCCCATATTTGAACGAACTATAAAAATGGTCTTAACGACCTTATTGGCTATTATTTTAGCTGAACAATTACACCTGTCGTTCGGTATATCAGCTGGGATTATTGCTTTATTAAGTCTCCAAGATACGCGAAAATCAAGTCTAGCCATTGCCAAAAGTCGTCTTTTAGCTTTCTTTTTAGCATTTGCAATTGCTTATTTAGGCTTTTACCTACTTGGTTTTAATCTATGGGCTTTGTTTGTCTATTTACTTCTTAGTGTTCCCTTATTATATTACTGGCATTTGGAGGCTGGGCTTGTCCCAATTACAGTCTTGGTTTCCCATCTCTTATTACTGAAAAGTTTAAGCATTCCAGTCTTATTAAATGAGTTATGGCTTTTCCTAATCGGGACAGGAATTGCTTTGCTTGGAAATACCTATATGGGAAAACAGACAGAGACCATCAAAAACTTGCAATTGCAAGTGGAAACTGAACTCAAGGAGCTTCTCTTTGCCATTGAAGAATCCCTTTTAGATCAGTTCAATCATAGCTTGTGGGAGAAAAGGGATACTTTAGAAAAAAATCTAGAATATGCTCTTAAGTTAGTCTATCGCGATAGTCATAATCAACTCTTTAGTCAAACCAATTATCAGGTACACTATTTTGAAATGAGACAGCGTCAAATTCGAATTTTGAAAGATATCTTGAAGTCTTGTCAAAAGTTAAGAGGTGAAACGCGACAAAGTATTTTGTTGGCTCACTTGATCCATGAGACAGGGCAACAATTGAGTGAGAAAAATTCTGCCTTAACACTTTTGGAAGATATTGCCTTACTGCTTGAAACCTACCGGCAAGGTGAATTGCCACAAAGCAGACAAGAATTTGAAAATCGAGCACAACTCTTTTTGCTCTTGCAAGATTTAGAACGTTTTATTTCTGAAAAAACGCAATTTTATAAGGAGTACAAAGAGGAGTATTAGGATTAGAGAAAGATTTTGGCAACTGGTCAAAGTCTTTTTTTGCTATAATAGCAGTAACTCTATATAAGGAAGTCTATTATGAAAGAAATAAAGTGCCCACATTGTCAAACAGTTTTTACCATTGACGAGTCCGAATATAGCCATCTACTAGCACAAGTCAGAGGTGAAGAATTTGAAAAAGAAATCAGCGACCGGTTACGTAATGAGCTTGCCCTGCACGATGAAAAAGCAAAAAATAGTTTACAGGAAGCTCTCAGTCAAAAGGACTCTGCCATAAACCACTTGCAAAATAAATTAGAGCAAAGTCTAAAAGATGCCCAATTTAATCAAGAAAAGGAATTGGCTAAAAAGAATGAACAGATTCTGTCACTAGAAGCCAAGTTGGAAAAGATAGCATCACAAAATGCTTTGGAACTAGCCAATAGTCTTTCTGATAAAGATAAGGAATTAGTAGCTTTAAAAAATCAATTGGAGAAACTGGAATTAGAAAATCAAGCCAAGATGCAGTCAGCCTTAATTGATGTGGAGAAGGAGCGTGATTCCCTTAAAAATGAATTATTACTGCAGGAAAAAGAAGCAGCCCTCTCCTTGTCATCTTTAAAGAATGATTTCCAATCGCAATTAAAGGCAGCTAATGAGCAAGTCGAGTTCTACAAGAACTTTAAAGCACAGCAATCAACCAAAGCCATAGGAGAAAGTTTAGAACTCTACGCAGAAACAGAATTTAATAAGGTTCGTAGTTACGCTTTCCCTAATGCTCAGTTTGCTAAAGATAATGCCCTATCCAGTCGTGGCTCTAAAGGGGATTATATTTACAGAGAGACCGACGAGAACGGTGTGGAAATTTTGTCCATCATGTTTGAGATGAAAAATGAGGCTGATACTACTAAGACTAAGCATAAGAATAGTGATTTCTTCAAGGAGTTAGATCGTGACCGGCGTGAGAAGAACTGTGAATATGCGGTTTTGGTGACCATGTTGGAAGCTGATAATGACTATTACAATACGGGTATTGTCGATGTCAGTCATGAGTACGAGAAGATGTACGTGGTTCGTCCGCAACTCTTTATTCAATTAATTGGTCTTTTGCGAAATGCTTCGCTTAATAGTTTGAAGTACAAGCAAGAGCTGGCCTTGGTTAAGGAACAGAATATTGATATTACTCACTTTGAAGAAGATTTAGATCATTTTAAAACTGCTTTTGCTAAGAACTATAATTCGGCCAGCAGTAACTTCAAAAAAGCCATCGATGAAATAGACAAGTCGATCAAACGGATGGAAGAAGTGAAACGCTTTTTAACAACCAGTGAGAATCAACTGCGTTTAGCAAACAATAAACTGGATGACGTCTCTGTCAAAAAATTGACCCGTCAAAATCCGACTATGGCCGCAAAGTTTAAAGAACTTGACAGTAGCGATTAAGCCTAATGGTTAACAGTATTAATGCTAAGCTTTGTAAAACTCCATTTTGGAGTTTTTTCTCTTGTCAATTAAGTTTTAAAACAGTTATAATGATGAGAGTATATGTCAAAGAAATGAAAGATAACGAGAAGTATGAACGGAATAATTAATATAAAAAAAGAAGCTGGCATGACCTCTCATGATGTGGTTTTCAAACTGCGCCGTATTTTATGGGAAAAGAAAATTGGTCATGGTGGGACTTTAGATCCAGATGTTGTTGGAGTTTTGCCAATTGCAGTTGGTAAAGCAACTCGGGTTATTGAATACATGACAGAAGCTGGTAAGGTTTATGAGGGACAAGTGACTATAGGTTACTCGACCGATACAGAAGATGCTTCAGGTCAAGTGGTTGAAGAAACTCCGGTTAAGGGAGTTATCTCAGAGGATGAGATTGATTTAGCCATGTCAAAATTTGTGGGTCAAATTACTCAAGTTCCGCCAATGTATTCAGCGGTCAAAGTGAATGGGCGCAAATTGTATGAGTATGCGCGTGCAGGGCAGGAAGTTGAACGTCCTCAGAGACAGGTTACTATTTCGGAATTTGTGAGAACCAGTCCTCTTGAGATTTCTGATGGTTTGTGTCGGTTCAACTTCCGTGTAGCTTGTAGTAAGGGGACTTATGTTCGAACATTGGCAGTTGATTTAGGGAAGGCCCTTGGATATGCTAGCCATATGTCCTTGCTTGAACGGACGGCAGCGGCTGGGATGGTCCTAGCTGATTCTTATAGCTTAGCCGATATCGAGAAAATGGTTGCTGATAATGACTATTCTTTCCTTTTACCGATTGAGTATGGCGTATCTGATTTACCAAAATTAATGATAAACGATTGGGAAAAAGCTGAGCTTTCTTTTGGTCGTCGGATAAGTCTGCCAAGTTCAGAGGAGCTGTTAGCAGTCTTTCATCAGGATGAATTGGTGGCTGTTTTGGAAAAAGCGGATGAGGTTTATAAACCTAAAAAGGTTTTCTTATAAGGAAAGTAAAAGTGGAAAAATGAAAATTAAACAGATTACATCGGCGATTGATATTGATCAAGCTGAGGATACGGTACTGGTTCTAGGCTATTTTGATGGTCTTCATCGAGGACATAAAGCGCTTTTTGATAAAGCTCGAGAGATTGCAGAAGAGGAGTCCTTAAAAATTGTGACCTTAACATTTAACGAGACGCCTAAATTAGCTTTTGCACGCTTTAATCCTGAATTACTGCTTCATATCGCTTATCCAGAGAAACGCTATGCCAAATTTGCTGAATATGGTGTTGATAGCCTTTACCTGATTGATTTCACGACAGCCTTTTCTAGGGTTTCTTCTGATGACTTTATTAAGGATTTTATTGGTAAACTTAAAGCGAAACATATTGTTGTCGGTTTTGATTATAAATTTGGTCATAATCGGACAAATTCAGATTATTTGCAACGTAATTTTGAGGGAATTGTCCATACGATTGAACAAGTTTCAGATGAAGGACGCAAAATTTCTTCAACTTGGATTAGAGAATTGATCAAAGAAGGCGACGTAGCTAAGGTTAATCAATTACTAGGCTATGAGTTATCGACTCGTGGCATGGTAGTGCACGGGGATGCGCGTGGTCGGACATTGGGTTTTCCAACTGCTAACTTAGCTCCTATTGACCGGACTTATTTACCAGCTGATGGTGTTTATGTTTCAGATGTACTGGTAGTGGGCAAGTGTTATCGTGCTATGACCAGTATCGGTAAGAATATTACTTTTGGTGGCACAGAATTGCGATTAGAAGCAAACATTTTCGATTTTGACCAAGAAATTTATGGGGAATCCATAGAAATAATCTGGTTGGAAAAAATACGTGAAATGACTAAATTTGAAGGGATTGAAGATTTAGTTGTTCAATTAAATGCTGATAAAGAGATAGCTTTGAATTGGGAATAGCCCATTTTTCAAAGTTAAATGTTGCCAAATCTTATTCTAAAAAGGGATAGCCAATTTTATTAAATTTTTGTATAATAAGGTTAGTATATTGATAGAGGAAAAATATGGTCACCTTATTTTTATCACCTAGCTGTACTTCTTGCCGTAAGGCAAGGGCATGGCTTTTAAAACATGAAGTTAATTTTCAAGAACATAACATAATTACTAGTCCACTAAGTCGTGATGAGTTGATGGCTATTTTAGCTTTCACTGAAAATGGCACTGAGGATATTATTTCAACACGATCAAAAGTTTTCCAAAAACTTAATATTGATGTTGATGAATTATCAATTTCTGATTTGATTACGCTAATTGCTGAAAATCCAAGTCTTTTACGTCGCCCAATTATCATGGATTCTAAACGCATGCAAATTGGATTCAACGAAGACGAGATTAGAGCATTTTTACCGAGAGATTACCGTAAACAAGAGTTGCGTCAAGCAACCATAAAAGCTGAAATTGAGGGCTAGTATGTCAGATAATTACACTTATCCACTTGACATGAATTGGAGCACTGACGACATTACATCAGTGCTTTCTTTTTTAAATCAGGTAGAAAAAGCTTATGAATCAAAGGTTGAGGCTAGTCAGCTTTTACAGACTTATAAGTCATTTAAAGAAATAGTTCCTAGTAAGTCTCAAGAAAAGCAAATTGATAAAGCCTTTCAAAAAGCCAGTGGTTATTCAAGCTATCAAGTTGTCAAAAAGGCAAAAGAAATTGAGAAAGGATTTTTTTCAATTGGAAGATAAGTTTTTATTTGCCCAGCAATTGATAAGAGAAGCAGGGCAATTTATCAAGGAAAAAATGACTGAACAGGTGGCGGTCACTATAAAAAGTCAAAATGATGATTTAGTCACAAACGTTGATCAGGAAACACAAGAGTTTATGATCGCAAAAATTCTGCACCATTATCCAGAGGATCATATCCTAGCAGAGGAAGATGGCGTTAGGCATCCGATTAAAGATGGTAATGTCTGGGTTATAGATCCAATCGACGGGACTGTCAATTTTGTCGTTCAAAAAAATCAATTTGCCGTTATGGTAGCCTACTTTGAAGACGGAGTTGGCCAATTTGGTTGTATTTATGACGTGATGAACGATCTCTTACTTAGCGGTGGGGTTAATCAGAAGGTTACCTTGAATCAGCAAGAAGTTGCGCCTTACCAATCTAAACCACTGGATCGTGCATTAATAGGCTGTAACTCAGGCCTCTTTCTTACAAATGAATTTGGTGTTACTCATTTGATTAGTCATACTCTAGGGGTTCGGGTATATGGCGGAGCAGGGATTTCAATGCTCAAGGTCATGACGCAAGAATTAATGGCATACTTTTCACATATCCAACCCTGGGATTACGCGGCTGCCATGATAATTGGTAAGCAATTGGGATATTTGGTTAGGACGTTTGATGGGCAAGAGCCAGATTTCAAAACCCGCCAAAAGGTCATGTTTTTACCGGAATGTGAATTAAAGCATTTTGAAAATTATTTATCTGAGTAGTTTTCATCGCTTTTTTTTCTCTTAAATTTTTTGTAAAGAATAGGTAAGGAATCTGTAAAAAAATTGCTTGTTTGGAAGCCAAAGCCCTTTAAATAGGGCAACAGATATGTTACTATTATGATTGAGTTTGTTTACAAAACTCCCTAACTTTTTAATGAATAGGAAATAATGAATTATGAAGAAGAAGTTCTTTTATCTTGGTATATTAGCACTGTCTACAGTGTTTTTAACAGCTTGTTCAAGTTGGATACAAAAAGGGGAATCTATTACAGCTGTTGGATCAACTGCTTTACAACCTCTTGTTGAAGCAACAGCGGATGAATTTGGGAAACATCATCTCGGCAAAACTATTAATGTCCAAGGTGGTGGGTCAGGTACCGGTTTGTCACAGGTGCAATCACAGTCCGTTCAAATCGGTAATAGTGATTTGTTTGCTGAAGAAAAAGATGGTATTGATGCCTCAAAATTGGTTGACCATCAAGTAGCAGTAGCTGGTTTAGCTGTTATTGTTAACCCAAAGACTAAAGTTAAAAATTTAACAACTGACCAATTACGCCGCATTTTCTCTGGAGAATATACAAATTGGAAGCAGGTTGGGGGACAAGACCTAAAAATTTCAGTTATTAACCGGGCAGCAAGTTCTGGTTCTCGTGCGACCTTTGATAATGTTATTATGAAAGGTGTTAATGCTAAACAGAGCCAAGAACAAGATTCAAATGGTATGGTTAAATCCATTGTTTCTCAAACTCCAGGAGCTATTTCATACCTAGCTTTCTCATATGTCGATAAATCAGTAAAAGCCATTAATTTAAATGGTTTCTCACCAACAGCAGAACATGTCAAAACCAATGACTGGCCAATTTGGTCTTATGAACATATGTATACATATGGTAAACCTGATGGTCTAACGCAAGAGTTTTTGGATTACATGGTTTCTGAAAAAGTACAGAAGAAAATTGTAACGCATATGGGTTACATTCCAATGACTGATATGAAAGTTATCAAGTCACATGATGGTAAAGTAACTAAAAAGTAACGAGGGAATTATGAATAATCAGGATTTAGCTAAAAACTTAGTCTCACCTTCTAAAAATTCACGTTTGGAGAAATTTGGTAAAACACTTACCTTCTTGTGTTTGGGACTAATTGTATTTATTGTTGCAATGATTCTTATTTTTGTTGCACAAAAAGGTCTATCAACTTTCTTTGTTGATAAGGTCAATATTTTCGACTTTCTATTTGGACGCAAATGGGAACCAAGTATTAAGGATAAAAATGGTATTCCGATTCTAGGTGCCTTACCGATGATTAGTGGTTCATTTATGGTTACCATTTTATCAGCCTTAGTAGCGACTCCTTTTGCCATTGGAGCAGCTGTCTTTATGACAGAAATTTCACCAAAATATGGTGCAAAATTATTGCAGCCAGCTGTCGAATTGCTTGTCGGTATTCCATCAGTAGTTTATGGATTTATCGGTCTTCAAATTATCGTACCTTTCATGCGTAGCATTTTTGGTGGAACTGGGTTTGGTATATTGTCAGGGGTTTGTGTGCTCTTTGTTATGATTTTGCCTACTGTAACCTTTATGACTGTTGATAGTCTTAAAGCTGTTCCAAGACATTATCGTGAAGCAAGCATGGCCATGGGAGCTACAAGATGGCAAACCATTTGGCGTGTTGTCTTGAATGCAGCTCGTCCAGGAATTTTTACAGCCATTATCTTTGGTATGGCTAGAGCCTTCGGAGAAGCCCTTGCTATTCAAATGGTCGTTGGTAATTCCGCTGTTATGCCAACTTCATTAACAACACCAGCAGCAACTTTAACATCAGTTTTAACAATGGGGATTGGTAATACCGTTATGGGAACTGTTCAAAATAACGTTCTTTGGTCATTAGCCCTAGTATTATTATTAATGAGTTTAGCCTTTAACTCATTGGTTAAATTAATTACGAAAGAGAGAAAGAGAAACTATGAACGCTAAGAAAGTCGATAAATTAGCAACTGGTATTCTGTATACCATTGCTGGAATCATTGTAGCTATCCTAGCTTCATTAATTCTTTTCATTCTTTTACGTGGACTCCCACATATTAGTTGGCACTTCCTTACTGGTAATTCATCTTCTTATGAAGCTGGAGGTGGTATTGGAATCCAACTTTACAATTCCTTTTTCCTATTAGTGGTAACATTAATCATCTCAATTCCACTTTCAACAGGAGCTGGTATTTATTTAGCAGAATATGCTAAAAAAGGACCACTTACTAACTTCATCCGTACTTGTATTGAGATTCTATCTTCTTTACCATCCGTGGTTGTTGGTTTATTCGGTTATTTAATTTTCGTTGTTCAATTTCAATATGGCTTTTCAATCATCTCCGGAGCTTTAGCCTTAACGGTATTTAATCTCCCACAGATGACTCGTAATGTTGAAGACAGTCTCTTGCATGTTCACCATACCCAAAGAGAAGCAGGACTAGCACTTGGACTTTCAAGATGGGAAACTGTTTTCCATGTTGTCATTCCAGAAGCTCTACCAAGTATTGTTACAGGTATTGTCTTAGCTTCGGGTCGTATTTTTGGTGAGGCAGCAGCATTAATTTATACTGCTGGTCAATCAGCGCCTGCTCTTGACTGGGGCAACTGGAACCCTCTAAGTGTAACTAGTCCAATCTCTATTTTCCGTCAATCTGAGACCTTAGCGGTTCATATTTGGAAAGTTAATAGTGAGGGAACAATTCCAGATGGTACTCTAGTATCTGCAGGAAGTGCAGCCGTATTATTAATCTTTATTCTAATTTTCAACTTATCAGCTCGTTTTATTGGTAAGAAATTACATTCACGATTGACAGCTGCTAAATAAGTATAGGAGAACATATGACAGAATATAATTGGGATGAACGTCATATCATGACTTTCCCTGAAGATAACTTAGCTTTATCAACCAAGGACTTACATGTATACTATGGTGGTAACGAAGCTATCAAAGGGATTGATATGCAGTTCGAAAAAAATAAAATTACGGCCTTAATCGGCCCTTCTGGTTGTGGGAAATCAACTTATTTAAGAAGTTTAAACCGTATGAATGATACTATTGACGTGGCTAAAGTAACTGGTCAAATTATGTATCATGGTATCGATATTAATCGCCCAGAAATGAATGTTTTTGAAGTTAGAAAACATATCGGAATGGTTTTCCAAAGACCCAATCCATTTGCAAAATCAATTTATCGTAATATCACTTTTGCCCATGAACGCGCAGGAGTTAAAGATAAAAATGTGCTAGATGAAATCGTTGAGACTTCACTAAAACAAGCAGCACTTTGGGATCAAGTAAAAGATGATCTTCATAAATCAGCCTTTACTCTTTCTGGAGGTCAACAACAACGCTTGTGTATTGCTCGTGCCATCTCTGTTAAACCAGACATCTTATTAATGGACGAACCTGCATCAGCTTTGGATCCAATTGCAACTATGCAATTAGAAGAAACCATGTTTGAACTTAAGAAAAACTATACAATCATCATTGTTACCCATAATATGCAACAAGCAGCACGTGCAAGTGATTATACCGCTTTCTTCTACTTAGGCGATTTAATCGAGTACGATAAAACAAGAAATATTTTCCAAAATGCACAATGTAAATCAACTAATGATTACGTTTCAGGTCATTTTGGATAGAAGGGAATATCATGTCAGAACCTATATTACAAGTTAATGATCTTTCTGTTTATTACAATAAAAAGAAGACTTTGAAAAATGTGTCACTTGATATTTACCCAAAAGAGATTACTTCTTTCATCGGTCCTTCAGGATCAGGTAAATCAACTTTATTAAGAGCAATTAACCGTATGAGTGATTTAAACCCAGAAGTAACTGTCACGGGGTCAATTACTTATAATGGTCATAATATTTATAGCCCAAGAACGGATACTGTTGATCTTCGTAAAGAGATCGGAATGGTTTTCCAACAACCAAATCCATTTCCGATGTCTATTTATGAGAATGTTGTGTTTGGTTTAAGAATCAAGGGGATTAAGGATAAACAAATTTTGGATCAAGCTGTTGAATCATCTCTAAAAGGTGCTTCAATATGGGACGAGGTTAAGGATCGTCTTCATGATTCTGCCCTTGGTCTATCGGGTGGACAACAGCAACGTGTCTGTGTTGCCAGAGTACTAGCGACAAGTCCAAAAATTATTTTATTAGATGAGCCAACGTCAGCTTTGGATCCTATTTCTGCAGGAAAAATCGAGGAAACTTTATTTGCATTGAAAAAAGACTACACATTGGTAGTTGTTACACGGTCAATGCAACAAGCTTCTCGTCTATCAGATCGTACGGGCTTCTTCTTAGCAGGTGATTTATTAGAATTTGGTAATACTAAGAAAATGTTTATGAATCCTGAACGTAAGGAAACTGAAGATTATATTTCTGGTAAATTTGGTTAATATAATCATTAATTATAAGGAGAAACTATGTTAAGAACAAAGTTTGAAGAAGAATTAGATAAATTACATAACCAATTCTATTCAATGGGGACAGAAGTATTAGCTCAATTGAATAAATCGGTTAGAGCCTTTGTTAGCCATGATCGTGATTTGGCTAAAGAAGTTATTGAAGAAGATGTTGTTATCAACGAATTTGAAACAAAATTAGAGAAAAAATCATTAGAAATCATTGCTTTGCAACAACCGGTATCAAACGACTTAAGAACTGTTATTACAGTTTTGAAAGCTTCAAGTGATATCGAACGTATCGGTGACCATGCCTCATCAATTTCAAAAGCAACCATCCGTATGAAAGGTGAAGAACGCATCCCTGTTGTTGAAGAGCAAATCAACTTAATGGGTAAAGCTGTAAAACATATGGTCGAAGATGCTTTGAATGCTTATATCAATAACGATGAAGCTAAGGCCTATGAAATTGCTGCTCACGATGAAGTGATTGATAATTTCTACCGCGAAATTCAAGCATTAGCCGTTGAAGAAATTAAGAAAACTCCAGATGCAGCCTTTGCTGGTAAAGAGTACTTCCAAGTTTTAATGTACTTAGAACGTATCGGTGATTATGCACGGAATCTTTGCGAATGGATTGTATATCTTAAGACAGGAAAGATTATTGAATTATAATCAAATATGATATAATAGTGGTTAGAAAGTTTTTTTTCTAATCACTATTTTTTTTGAATTTAACAAAGGAGATTTATGAAGACAGTAGAACATCTGGTTGAGAAATTTGTTCCGGAAAATTACAATATCTTTTTAGATATTAACCGTCAAAACAAGACTTTTTCAGGTAACGTTGCTATTAATGGTGAGGCTTTGGACCATCACGTCGCTTTCCATCAAAAAGACCTAGAAATCCATTCAGTATTATTAGACAACGAGGCGATCTCATTCCAAACTAAACATGATAATGAGACTGTAGAAGTTGACTTACCAGTAACTGGACTTATGACTTTAGTCATTGAATTCTCAGGTAAAATCACAGATAACATGACTGGAATTTACCCATCATATTACACCATTGACGGCCAACAAAAAGAGGTCATTTCGACTCAATTTGAAAGTCACTTTGCTCGCGAAGCCTTTCCGTGTATTGACGAACCACAAGCTAAAGCAACTTTTGATTTAAGCATTAAGTTCGATCAAGAAGAAGGCGAAATTGTCCTTTCTAATATGCCAGAAATCAATGTTGAACTCCGTAAGGAAACAGGACTTTGGATTTTTGACACAACTCCGAAAATGTCTTCATATCTTCTTGCTTTTGGCTTAGGGGAATTGCAGGGCTTAACAGCAAAATCAAAAAATGGTACTGAGGTTGGTATTTTTGCCACACTTGCTCATCCGAGTAGCTCTCTAGAATTTGCCTTGGATATCGCAGTCCGTGTCATTGATTTCTATGAAGATTACTTTGGTGTTAAATACCCGATTCCACAATCTTATAACCTTGCCTTACCAGACTTTTCAGCTGGAGCAATGGAAAACTGGGGCTTAATCACTTACCGTGAAATTTACCTTTTAGTTGATAAAAACTCTACCGCATCCAGCCGTCAACAAGTTGCACTAGTAGTAGCCCATGAGTTAGCTCACCAATGGTTTGGTAACTTAGTAACCATGAAATGGTGGGATGACTTATGGTTGAATGAAAGTTTTGCCAATATGATGGAATATGTATCTGTTGATGCCGTTGAACCATCTTGGAAAATCTTTGAAGATTTCCAAACAACTGGTGTGCCTTTGGCTTTAAAACGGGATGCTACTGATGGTGTTCAATCGGTTCACGTGGAAGTTAACCACCCTGACGAAATTAATACCTTATTTGATCCAGCAATCGTTTATGCTAAAGGTAGTCGTCTTATGCACATGTTAAGACGGTGGATTGGTGATGCTGATTTTGCTAAAGGTTTAGGACTTTACTTTGAAAAACACCAATATGGTAACACAATTGGGCGCGATTTATGGGATGCTCTTGGTCACGCTTCTGGCAAAGATGTTGCAGCCTTTATGGATGCTTGGTTAGAGCAACCTGGCTATCCTGTTGTGACGCTTTCTGTTGAGGGTGATAACTTGCGCATCAGCCAAGATCAATTCTTCATCGGTGAACATGAAGAAAGTGACCGCATTTGGCCAATTCCTTTAAATGCTAGCTGGACTGGTTTACCAGAAACACTCGCAGAAAAAGAAATTGTCATTCCAAATTTCAGTCAACTTGCTCAAGCAAATCAAGGACCTTTACGTCTTAATACAGAGAATACAGCTCATTATATCTCTAATTATAAGGGGCAATTATTCCAAGATATTCAGGAGCAATTAAACCTCCTTGATCAAACAAGTTTACTTCAAATTATTCAAGAACGTCGCCTATTAGCAGAGAGCCAATTGATTTCATATTCTGAACTTGTACCATTAATTGCCTCACTTAAAGATGCTAAATCCTTTATGGTTGCCTCAGCTATCAATCAGGTTCTTGTTGGACTCAACCGTTTTGTTGATGAAGATACTGCAGAGGAAGCTGCCTATAATCAATTAGTAAAAGAGATTTTCCAAGCAGATTATGAATTACATGGTTTTGATAAAAAAGCTGATGAATCAGATGAAGCTGAAATGGTACGTCAAATTGCTTTAGGTAATTTAGTTACAACTGGCTACCAACCAGTTATCGATAAAGCTCATGACGTTTTTGGTAAATACGCAGATGATATCAGCAAATTACCAGCAGCAACACGTCGTTTTGTCCTCGTTAACGAAATGAAACATTTTGAATCAGAAGACTTGCTTGATCAATACTTTGACACCTACATTGCTACTAACGATAATAATATTCGTGTTGACCTTGCTTTAGCAATGGCTAGAACTCATAGTCAAAAAGCTTTAGGAAGAATTCTTGTTAGTCTTAAAGATAAAGCAATTGTCAAACCACAAGATTTATCCATGTGGTATAATTTCCTTCTCTCTCAAGACTTTAGTCAAGAGAAAGTTTGGGAGTGGGGTCGTAGCGATTGGGAATGGATAAAAGCTGCCTTAGGTGGTGATATGAGCTTTGATAAGTTTGTTATCTACCCTGCAAATATCTTCAAAACCCAAATTCGTTTAGATGAATATAAATCTTTCTTTAAACCTAAATTAGATGATATGGCTATTAGCCGTAACATTAAAATGGGTATCAATGAAATTGCTGCTCGTGTGACCTTAATGGCTAATCAAAAAGAAGCCGTATCAAATGCTTTGAATGATATGACCATTTAAAATATTGATTTAAAAAGATGAAGATATAAGAGGTTGATCACCAAAAGGGACAACCTCTTTTTTGTTTGCGAAACTCGTATTGATTCAAATCTAATTCTAGCTGCTAAGCAATTGTAAGCTTTCAAATGAATGCTCTTTAGCAGAGCTAAATGCTATCCAAACTATTGGGTGGGGGATCAATTTTTTCTCATATTCTAGCTTTTACGGCCTATTTTTAGAAAAAGTTAAGGCAATTGTGGTATGATTTATAGTAATAATAATGCTTTGCAAGACTTGTAAAGTAATAGGAGTAACGATGATAAAAATATTACTTGTAGAAGATGATCTTAGTTTATCAAATTCCATTTTTGATTTTTTAGATGATTTTGCAGATGTGGTCCAGGTTTTTGATGGGGATGAAGGGTTATTTGAAGCTGAGAGTGGCGTCTATGATTTGATTTTATTAGATTTGATGCTTCCTGAAAAAAATGGTTTCCAAGTACTCAAAGAATTGCGGGAAAAAGATATCAAAACGCCTGTCCTTATTATGACTGCCAAAGAAGGCTTAGATGACAAGGGACATGGTTTTGAACTTGGAGCTGATGATTATTTGACTAAACCTTTTTACTTGGAAGAATTAAAAATGCGCATCCAAGCCCTATTGAAGCGAACTGGCAAGTTCAATCAACATCTTATCACTTACGGTGATTTAACGGTTGATTTAGACCGTAATGCCGTTATGGTAAACGATAAGAGTGTCGAATTACTGGGAAAAGAGTATGATTTGCTGATTTATTTATTGCAAAATCAGAATGTTATTCTTCCCAAATCACAAATCTTTGATCGCATCTGGGGTTTTGATAGTGATACTACAATTTCTGTCGTCGAGGTTTATGTTTCTAAAATCCGCAAAAAATTAAAAAAAACAGATTTTGCTGCTCATTTACAAACACTTAGAAGTGTTGGCTATATTCTAAAGACAAATGACTAAATATAAAGCAATTCTTAAATCTGATAACTTTGACCGTTTTTTCCATTTTTTTGCTGTTTTTACTGGAATTTTCGTGGTCATGACGATTATCATTTTACAAATTATGAAAGTCGGGGTCTATTCTTCAGTCGATTCTAGCTTAACAGCGGTAGCTAACAATGCAACTACTTACGCAGATCGAACGATGGAACGGATTTCTTCCTTTTATTTCTACAGTCAAGACCTCAATATCAAAACCAATTTTGATGATATTAAAGGAAAAGGCGGGGATCAACCAGTTGCTAATACTGATATTATTTTGTTCAGTTCAAATGGAACAGTCATTAATACTTTTGATGCTCTCTCAAACTTTCACAATTTCTCCTTTAAGCGTAGTGATTTGAATGAGATAAAGACCCGTCGCTTAGTCAATTACTATGGTCATGAAGAAAAATTTCATACCATTACGGTTAGGGTTAATTCGAACAACTATCCTTCGGTTGCTTATTTAATGGCTGTTGTTAACGTGGAACAGTCTGAAAAAACGAGTGAGCGTTATGAAACTATTATTATTGTGGTTATGGCCATTTTCTGGCTGATTTCGATTTTAGCAAGTATCTATTTGGCTAATTGGAGTAGTAAACCCATTCTTGAAAGTTATGAAAAGCAGAAGATGTTTGTTGAGAACGCCAGTCATGAATTAAGGACGCCTTTGGCCGTGCTTCAAAATCGCTTAGAATCTCTTTTCCGTAAGCCCAATGAAAGTATTCTTGATAATAGCGAAGCTATTGCGTCTAGCTTAGATGAAGTTCGAAATATGAGACTTCTGACGACGAATTTGCTTAATTTAGCCCGTCGGGATGATGGCATTAAACCAGAATTGGAACTAGTAGGACGCCCCTTTTTCGACGCTATTTTTGAGAATTACCAGTTAATCGCCGAAGAATATGGTAAGAGTTTTGAAGCAAGTAACACTATTACAAAGACATTCAAAATGGACAAGTCTTTGATGAAGCAGGTTATGACTATTCTTTTTGATAATGCTATTAAATATACGGATGATGACGGCCAGATTAAAATGTCGATTACTAGCAAGGATCGTTACCTTACACTAAGAGTTGAGGACAATGGTCCCGGTATTAAAGATTCTGATAAAAAGAAAATTTTCGACCGTTTTTACAGGGTTGATAAGGCTAGAACACGAAGTCGCGGGGGATTTGGTCTTGGGCTTGCTTTAGCCCAGCAAATCGTTAATGCTTTAAAAGGGAGTATTCAAGTTAAGGACAATCACCCTAAAGGAACACTATTTGAAGTTAAATTACCAATAAACTAAAAAACAGCAAGGAAGCTAATTCTTCCTTGCTGTTTTAATATTTGTTAAAAAGAAAAAACTCCTGGTGGAGTTTTCATTGGATATTTATTAGCCAAGTTTTGCAGCAAGACGTGCTTTATCGCGGCTAGCTTTGTTAGCGTGAATCAAACCTTTTGATTCTGCTTTGTCGATGCTTGAAGAAGCAGCGCGGTAAAGCTCTTCAGTTGGGTTAGCTTCAAATGCTTTGATAGCAGTACGCATAGCTGATTTTTGTGCTGAATTTTTTTCGTTTGCTTTAATGTTTAATTCTGCACGTTTGATAGCTGATTTAATATTTGCCAATGTTTTCACCTCCGTATTAATCTAACTACACTATTATATAGAAATAATGTTTGTTTGGCAAGTCATATTCATTTTTTGATGAAAATTTCGTCAATTTTATGGTCAGATGCTTTGTGAAGGATGATCTGGGCCCGATTTCGAGTAGGTTCAATATAGTTTTCTAAGTTGACCAGGTTAATCGTCTTCCAAACCTCTTTTGCAAAAGCAACTGCTTCATCGCGTGGCATTGCAGCATATTCTGTATAAAAACTGGTCTCATCATCTTTTGCTAGATCAAGAATACTTTCAAAGCGTTCAATATACCAATTTTCAATATGTTTACTGTCGGCATCAATATAGATTGAAAAGTCGAAGTAATCATTCATGTATAGGCGATCATTTTGTTGATTTTGGAAAACATTGATCCCTTCAACGATTAAAAAGTCAGGACTTTCAATTGTCTGTTTTGTATCTGATAAAATATCGTAAGTTTCATGGGAGTAGACTGGGACTTCAGTGGTCACTCCATTTTTCATAGCATCTAGGAAGTTGAGAAGGAGTTCCATATTATATGACTCAGGAAAACCTTTGCGATTTAAGATACCATGTTCTGTCAGATAATCATTTGGGTATAGAAATCCATCTGTCGTAACTAATTCTACCTTGCTAGATTTGAATGTTCTGGATAATAGCAGTTGTAGTAGGCGACTTGTTGTTGATTTGCCGACAGCCACTGAGCCAGATATTCCGATGATAAACGGTCTATAATGAGCATCTTTTTTCAAAAAAAGACTCTTGGAGAAAGAAAGATTCTCTTGATTGATTTTATAAATTTGAATCAAATTAAGTAGTGGTAAATAAACTTCAATAACATCAGTAATATTAATGTTATCGTTTAAACTCTTAATGGTTTCTAGCTCATCTTCAGTTAATAAGGGACGCGATTTTTGATGGAGTAATTTCCAAGATTCTCGAGTCATTTTGATAAAATTGATAAATTCGTTAGTCATATGATCTCCTATTTGAGTGACAGTAGGCTTATTATATCATGTTGAAAAAAAAATTAAAAAAATTTTCAACTATTATTTGGGAAATTCACATATTTAGCAAGCATGTAAGCGCTACATTCAGATATTCATAAATCTTTAATAATTATAAATCGTAATGTTC
Source organism: Streptococcus bovimastitidis (assembly GCF_001885095.1). GTDB lineage: Bacteria > Bacillota > Bacilli > Lactobacillales > Streptococcaceae > Streptococcus > Streptococcus bovimastitidis. The sequence goes on from NZ_LZDD01000001.1 coordinate 502,290, forward strand.
GCTTATTACGAACAATAGTGTAAGAAAGCTTGAAAAACAAGCGTCTTGTAAACCATTTCAAAGTATGTTAGAATGTATAAGCATCTAAAATGGATAGGAAACGCTATGAGTAAAATGTATTACGATGAAAATCCAGATAGTCAACATGACATCCATGAATTAAAAGTGGTCCTTTTGGATCAATCTTTTACTTTTTATTCTGATTCTGGTGTTTTTTCAAAAAAAATGATTGATTTTGGGAGTCAAGTCCTGCTCTCTACACTATCTTTTGAAAAAGGAGAAAAGTTACTTGATGTGGGCTGTGGTTATGGTCCACTAGGCATTAGTTTAGCTAAAGTGCAAGGTGTTGAAGCGACCTTAATTGACATCAATAATCGTGCCATTGAATTGGCAAAAAAGAATGCCCTTAAAAATAATGTCACTGTTACGATCTATCAATCTAATATATATGAACAAGTGAAAGGTTCCTTTGACCATATCATCAGCAATCCTCCTATCAGGGCTGGTAAAAAGGTTGTCCATGAAATTATTGAAAAGGCTTATGATTTTCTAAATGCTAATGGCGATCTGACAATTGTGATTCAAAAAAAACAAGGAGCACCTAGTGCTAAAGAAAAAATGGATAGCATTTTTGGGAATGTGGACATACTAAAAAAAGATAAAGGCTATTATATTTTAAGGAGTGTTAAAGCATGAGAGCCGTAGATTTAATACAGAAAAAAAGAGATGGCAAGGAATTGTCAACTCAAGAAATAGAATGGTTAATTTCAAATTATGCTAAAGGAGATGTTCCGGACTATCAAATGTCTGCCTTCGCTATGGCGGTTTATTTCAAAGGAATGTCTACTCGCGAAACCAGAGATTTAACCATGAGCATGGTAGCAACTGGTGATCAAATTGATTTATCAGCTATATCAGGAGTGAAGACTGATAAACACTCAACTGGTGGAGTGGGTGATAAAGTTACCTTAATTTTAGCTCCTTTAGTCGCAAGTTTTGGTGTACCCGTTGCCAAAATGAGCGGTCGCGGTTTGGGTCATACAGGTGGAACACTTGATAAATTAGAGTCTATAAAAGGATATAACATCAACATTAGCCAGGAAGATTTTATTAAACAAGTACAAGATATTGGCTTGTCCGTTATTGGTCAATCTGATCAATTGGTTAAGGCTGATAAACTTTTATATGCACTTCGTGATGTCACTGCAACGGTTGATATTATTCCATTAATTGCTAGCTCAGTGATGAGCAAAAAAATTGCTGCTGGTGCTGATAGCATCTTATTGGACGTTACTGTTGGTGACGGTGCTTTTATGAAGACACTTGAGGATGCTGAAAAATTATCGCGTCTCATGGTTGACTTAGGAAAAGAAGTTGGACGTAAAACAATAGCAGTTATTACTGATATGAGTCAACCTGTTGGACAAGCTATTGGTAACCGTCTAGAGGTATTAGAAGCAATTCAAATTATGCAAGGGAAAGGTAGAGCTGATGTCACTGATTTTATCTGTGAATTAGGACAGCAAATGCTAGAACTTGCAGGTGTTAGCAAATCACTAGATGATATTAAGGATCATTTGGTGTCAGGTCAAGCGCTTAAAAAGTTTGAGGAAATGATTATAAGCCAAGGTGGCGATTTGGATGATCTTTACCGACCTGTGAATGTTAGTCATAAAGTTGAGATTTTTGCCAAAGATAGTGGTTACGTTTCGGAAATACCAGCCTTAGAATTTGGTCTGTTTGCTATGAAACTGGGTGCAGGTCGAGCTGTCAAAACCGATCCATTAGATTATGAAACAGGGATTGTTTTTGATAAAAAAGTTGGTGACAAAGTCACAAGCGGAGATCGTATTGCAGTCATCTATTCTAACCAGGAATTATGTCAAAATGTGATTACAGAATTCGAAAAAAATGTTAAAATAGGAGTAGAGCAAATTGCTCCTAAAGAGATTTTAGAAATCATTTATTGAGGTAAACTATGAATATAAATAAATACATTGATCATACATTATTGAAAGCAGATAGTGTTAAAGATCAGATTGATCAATTGTTGGAGGAAGCAAAAGAATTTGATTTTGCAAGCGTTTGTGTCAATCCATCTTGGGTATCTTATTGTGCAAATGAGTTATCAGGTACGGACGTTAAAGTTTGTACGGTAGTTGGTTTTCCATTAGGAGCGACTACTTCAGCTACTAAAGCTTTTGAAACGGAAAATGCTATTGCTAATGGGGCAGACGAGATTGATATGGTTATTAATATCGGTGCCCTCAAACAAGGCGATTTTGAAACTGTAGAAAAAGATATTAAAGCTGTAGTTGATGCAAGCGGAGATAAACTTGTTAAAGTTATTATTGAAACATGTTTATTAACAGATGAAGAAAAAGTAAAAGCATGTACTCTGGCTGTAAATGCTGGTGCAGATTTTGTTAAAACATCAACTGGTTTTTCAACTGGTGGTGCAACTGTCTCTGATGTTAAGTTAATGCGTCAAACAGTAGGTCCGGATATTGGTGTTAAAGCAGCTGGTGGGGCTCGATCTCTTGAAGATGCTTTAGCTTTTATTGAGGCTGGTGCTACAAGAATTGGAACTTCGTCTGGTGTGAAAATTATCAACGGAGAAATTGCAAATGGTGGCTACTAAGATTGAACTTGAAGCTGTGGAAGCTAGCAAAAATGCTTACGTTCCATATTCTCATTTCCCTGTAGGAGCCGCACTCTTAACAAGTGACGGGAAAATTTTCACAGGGTGTAATATTGAAAATGCTAGTTTTGGTTTAACCAATTGTGCTGAAAGAACTGCTATTTTCAAGGCTGTTTCTGAAGGCTATAAAGAATTGACTGAAATTGCCATTTTTGGTAAAACGCATGAGCCCGTTTCCCCTTGTGGTGCCTGTCGTCAAGTTATGACAGAATTTTTTGCACCGACAGCTAAAGTAACTCTTATTGCAAAAGACGGTTCGACTAGTTTAACAACTGTTGGTGAGTTACTTCCATATTCTTTTACAGATTTATCATAATCTGACTTAAATTTTGTTATTTAGCCATAAGGCTATATATATTATTTCAGCAAGTGATTGCTAGAAACATTTTTAGGAGGGTTCATTTTCATGAACAAGAAATTTATTGGTCTTAGTTTAGCTTCTGTAGCCTTATTGAGTTTGGCAGCATGTGGCCATCGCGGTCCTTCAAAATCTGATAGCAAAAATGCTAAAACAGATTTAAAAGTAGCTATGGTTACTGACACTGGTGGTGTTGATGATAAATCATTCAACCAATCAGCTTGGGAAGGTATGCAAGCTTGGGGTAAAGAAAACGGACTTAAAAAAGGTTCTGGTTTCAACTACTTCCAATCTAATAGCGAATCTGAGTATGCAACAAACATGGATACTGCAGTAGCAGATGGTTACAAAGTAATCTACGGAATTGGATTCGCTCTTAAAGATTCAATTTCTAAAGCAGCAAAAGATAACGCTGACACTAAATATGTTATCGTTGATGATGTTGTTGAAGGTCAAGACAATGTTGCAAGTGTAACATTTGCTGATCATGAAGCAGCTTACCTTGCAGGTATTGCAGCAGCTAAAACAACTAAAACTAAAACTGTTGGTTTCATCGGTGGTATGGAAGGTACAGTAATCACTCGTTTTGAAAAAGGTTTCATTGCTGGTGTTAAATCAGTTGACGATACTATCAAAGTTAAAGTTGATTATGCTGGTTCATTTGCTGATGCCGCTAAAGGTAAAACTATCGCTGCAGCACAATATGCTGGTGGCGCAGACGTAATCTACCAAGCAGCTGGTGGTACTGGTGCTGGTGTGTTTAACGAAGCTAAAGCTGAAAATGAGAAAAAAGCTGAATCTGAAAAAGTTTGGGTTATCGGTGTAGACCGTGACCAAAAAGATGAAGGTAACTACACTTCTAAAGATGGCAAAAAAGCTAACTTTGTATTAGCATCATCAATCAAACAAGTTGGGAAATCAGTTCAACTTATCAATAAACTTGTTGAAGAAGATAAATTCCCAGGTGGAAAAACTACAGTTTATGGTCTTAAAGACGGTGGTGTTGACTTAGCAGCAACTAACCTTTCTGACGATGCTGTAAAAGCAATCAAAGAAGCAAAAGATAAAATTATTGCTGGCGACGTCAAAGTTCCAGAAAAATAATCCTAAATGTTGAGCGACCTTAGTCGGTCGCTCTTTTTAGACTGAGACAATTTTTGTCTCAGTAAAGCTTGCGACTAGTGGCAGGCTTTACTGAAATAAAAGTGTGAATTGAAAGGAAGCCCGATCCTATGACACAACATGTCATTGAAATGAAAGAAATTACGAAAAAATTTGGTGATTTTGTCGCAAATGACCATATTAATTTAGATGTTCGAAAAGGCGAAATCCATGCCTTATTAGGTGAGAATGGAGCAGGAAAATCAACATTAATGAATATGTTGGCTGGTCTTTTAGAACCGACTGAAGGAGAGATTATTATTAATGGACAATCTGTTCAAATTGACTCCCCTTCAAAATCATCACGTTTAGGAATTGGCATGGTTCACCAACATTTCATGTTAGTGGAAGCATTTACTGTTGCTGAAAATATTATTCTAGGTAATGAAACAGTCAAAAATGGACGCTTAGATTTAAAACAAGCAAGTAAAGATATTCTTGATTTATCTAATAAATATGGACTTGCTGTTGATCCTCATGCAAAAGTAGCTGATATTTCGGTTGGAGCTCAACAACGTGTTGAAATCCTAAAAACTTTATATCGAGGAGCAGATATTCTTATTTTTGATGAGCCAACTGCAGTTTTAACGCCATCAGAAATTCAAGAATTGATGGCGATTATGAAAAACTTGGTCAAAGAAGGTAAGTCTATTGTCTTAATCACACACAAATTAGATGAAATTCGTGCTGTTGCCGATCGAGTTACTGTTATTAGACGTGGTAAATCTATTGAAACAGCAAATGTTGCGGGTGTTAGTTCCAAAGAATTAGCAGAAATGATGGTTGGTCGCTCTGTTTCCTTTACAACAAGTAAAATTCCTGCAGTTCCTAAAGATGTTATCCTTTCTATCAAAGATTTAATTGTAGATGAGAACCGTGGTGTTCCTGCAGTTAAAGGTTTATCACTAGATGTCAAAGCTGGAGAAATTGTTGGGATTGCTGGTATTGATGGCAATGGTCAAAGTGAGTTAATTCAGGCTATCACAGGTTTACGAAAAGTCAAATCTGGTGCCATTACCATCAAAGGTCAAGATGTCACACATTATTCTTCTCGTAAAATTACAGAATTATCAGTTGGTCATGTACCTGAAGACAGACACCGTGATGGTCTTATTTTAGACATGTCATTAGCAGAAAATACTGCCTTGCAAACCTATTATAAAGAACCATTAAGTAAAAATGGAATCTTAAATTATAATAAAATTAACGATTACGCCCGTAAATTGATGGCGGAATTTGATGTTCGTGGTGCTAGTGAACTAGTTCCTGCAAGAGGATTTTCAGGTGGTAACCAACAAAAAGCTATTATCGCTAGGGAAGTTGATCGTGATCCAGATTTATTAATTGTCAGTCAGCCAACACGTGGTTTGGATGTAGGAGCAATCGAATACATTCATAAACGTCTGATTGAAGAGCGTGATAAAGGTAAAGCGGTTCTTGTCGTTAGTTTCGAATTAGATGAAATATTAAATTTATCAGATCGGATTGCCGTTATTCATGATGGTAAAATTCAGGGGATTGTTTCTCCAGAAACCACAAATAAACAAGAGCTAGGTATTTTAATGGCTGGTGGTTCGATTGATAAGGAGGAAGAAAATGTCTAAAAAGGCACAACAAATTGCTGTTCCGGTCATTTCCGTACTACTTGGATTTGTACTTGGCGCAATTATCATGTTTATCTTCGGATATGATCCTATTTGGGGTTATGAAGGACTCTTTCAAATTGCCTTTGGAAGTGTCAAAAATATTGGTGAAATTTTAAGAGCAATGGGTCCACTGATTCTTATCGCCCTTGGCTTCACTGTAGCAAGTCGCGCTGGATTCTTTAACATTGGACTTTCAGGACAAGCCTTAGCGGGCTGGATTTCATCAGTATGGTTCGCCCTTTCGCATCCAGATATGTCTCGTCCACTATTGATCATCCTTACGATTATCATCGGTATGATTGCAGGGGGAATCGCTGGCGCAATCCCAGGTATCTTGAGAGCCTATCTTGGAACTAGTGAGGTTATCGTTACCATCATGATGAACTACATTATTTTGTATGTTGGTAATGCTGTCATCCAAAAAGGATTTGCCAAAAATATTAAACAAAGTATTGACTCAACTATTCAGGTCAGTCAGAATGCTAGTTACCAAAGCCCATGGTTATCAGAATTGACTAATAACTCAAGGCTTAACATTGGTATCTTTTTCGCCTTGATAGCAATCGTCTTAATCTGGTACTTACTGAATAAAACAACCTTAGGTTTTGAAATTCGCTCAGTTGGTTTGAATCCTCATGCCAGTGAGTATGCGGGTATCTCATCTAAGAGAACTATTATCTTATCAATGATTACTTCAGGTGCATTAGCAGGTCTTGGAGGAGTTGTAGAAGGACTTGGGACCTTTGAAAATGTCTTTGTTCAATCAAGTTCATTAGCCATTGGTTTTGATGGTATGGCGGTAAGCTTGCTTGCAGCAAATAACCCTATCGGAATATTCTTCTCATCATTCTTATTTGGTGTCTTGAATATCGGTGCACCCGGAATGAATATTGCGGGAATTCCACCTGAATTGGTTAAAATTGTAACAGCTTCAATCATCTTCTTCGTCGGAGCACATTACCTAATTGAACGCTTCATGATTAGAAGTAAAAAACCAACAGTGAAAGGAGGTAAATAAGATGTCAATTGTAACAATTCTTTCATTGATGGTATCATCAATGCTCATCTATGCGACACCTCTTATTTTCACTAGTATTGGAGGAACTTTTTCAGAAAGATCTGGAGTAGTCAATGTCGGATTAGAAGGTATCATGGTAATAGGTGCTTTCTCAGGTATCATTTTCAACTTAACCTTTGCTGAAACCTTAGGAAAAGCAACACCTTGGGTAGCAGTACTAGTTGGTGGCTTAGTAGGACTTGCTTTCTCACTAATCCACGCCGTAGCGACTATTAATTTCCGAGCAGACCATATTGTTTCAGGTACAGTACTTAACTTATTAGCTCCATCTTTAGCCATCTTTTTGGTTAAGGTTTTCTATGGAAAAGGACAAACTGATAATATTCAGGCTTCATTTGGTAAATTTGATTTTCCGATTTTATCTGATATTCCAGTACTAGGTCCAATCTTCTTCAAAAACACAACACTTGTTGGCTACTTAGCCATTGCCTTTTCATTCTTGGCTTGGTATATCCTCTATAAAACACGCTTTGGACTTCGTCTACGTTCTGTCGGCGAACACCCACAAGCAGCAGATACGTTAGGGATCAACGTTTATTTGATGAAATACTACGGTGTTATGATTTCTGGTTTCCTTGGGGGAATGGGCGGAGCCATTTATGCTCAGTCTATCTCTGTTAACTTTGCCATTACGACAATCCTAGGTCCTGGATTCATTTCACTAGCAGCAATGATTTTTGGTAAGTGGAATCCAATTGGTGCTATGTTATCAAGTTTATTCTTTGGCTTGTCTCAAAGTTTAGCAGTTATTGGTGCTCAGTTGCCACTGTTAGAAAAAATTCCAAGAGTATATCTTGAAATTGCACCTTACCTAGTGACTATTGTCATCCTAGCAGCCTTCTTTGGCCAAGCAGTTGCGCCAAAAGCTGATGGTGTTAATTATATCAAATCAAAATAAAAAAGAGCCTAGGGCTCTTTTTTTTTGGCTTCTGAGAGGAAGGGAGACTTGCATAGCAAGATATATTTCAAGATATATTTGTTGAAAATATGAAAGCTAATTTCCTTTTTGCGAATGATTCAGTTACTAATATCAGACAAATAGAAAAGGAAGTCAAAGACTTCCTTTTCTATTTAGCCAACAAAGGCATTAATTTCTTCTTCGATAGTAGCAATTTTAGCATTAGCTTCTTCTAAACTGTCACCAACTGTTGCAATATAGAATTTAATTTTTGGTTCAGTACCTGAAGGACGAACGGCAAACCAAGAATCATCAGCAAGTGTGTATTTAAGGACATTACTTGGTGGTGTTGTTAAAGCAATAGTCCCTTGATCTGATTTAGCTGTTTGAGCTTGGAAATCTTCAGTTAAAACGATATCAGTTGCATTAAATTGACTTGGTGCATTTTCACGGAATTTATCCATGATTTTTTTAATTTCAGCAGCCCCGTCAACACCTGAAAGGGTAACTGAGATTGTTTTTTCTGCAAAGTAGCCATATTCTTTATAGATTTCATCAATACCATCAGCTAGTGTAAGACCACGTGAGCGGTAGTAAGCTGCAATCTCAGCAACCATTAGAACGGCTTGGATGGCATCTTTATCACGAACAAATGGTTTGATAAGGTAGCCGAAACTTTCTTCAAAACCAAACATGTAAGTGTGATTGTGTTTTTCTTCAAACTCTTGAATTTTTTCAGCAATAAATTTGAAGCCAGTTAGGACGTTAAACATAGTAGCGCCATAGCTTTCAGCAATTTTTGTCACCAATTCAGTAGAAACAATTGACTTAGCAAGGGCAGCGTTTGTAGGTAAAGTACCAGCTTGTTTATGAGCTTCTAAAATATATTTAGCGATAAGAGCACCAATTTGGTTACCTGAAAGATTCCAGTAAGATCCATCAGCTTGACGAATTTCAACTCCAAGACGGTCAGCATCTGGGTCTGTTGCGACTAAAACATCAGCATTAACTTGACGCCCTAATTCTTCAGCCATTGCAAAGGCTGCTTGGCTTTCTGGATTTGGTGATTTAACAGTAGAAAAATCAGGATCTGGTTTGGCTTGCGCTTCAACAACTTCAACGGATTCAAAACCAGCTTGTTCTAAAGCACGACGAGCTAACATTTCACCAGTACCATGAAGAGGTGTATAGACAATTTTCATGTCCTTACCAAATTCATTAATTAAGTCTTGGTTAATGTTAACATCTTTAACTTCTTTTAAGTATTCAAGATCGACAGCTTCACCGATGACTTCAATCAAACCATTTTCTTTTGATTCTTCTAAATCAGCCAGAGCAATTGAGAATGGGTCTTCAATTGCACGAATGTAATCTGTTAAAGCATCCGCATCAGCAGGAGGCATTTGGCCACCGTCAGCCCCATATACCTTGTAGCCATTAAATGGTGCAGGATTGTGACTAGCAGTCACCATAATACCGGCAAAAGCGTTTAAGTGACGAACAGCAAAAGATAATTCTGGGGTTGGTCGTAAGCTTTCAAAAACATAAGACTTAATACCATGAGCAGCTAAAACTTGAGCTGATTCAAAGGCAAATTCTGGAGAGAAGTGGCGGGAATCATAGGCAATAGCAACACCACGTTTTTTGATGTCTTCTCCCTTAGATTCTAATAGTTTTGCTAATCCTTCAGTAGCTTGACGGACAACAATAACATTGATGCGATTAGTTCCAGCACCAATGATACCACGCATACCAGCAGTACCAAATTCAAGGTTTGTATAAAAGGCATCTTCCTTGGTTTTTTCATCCATTTGTGAAAGTTCCTCACGGAGATAATCTGGAAGATTAGTTACCTTGGACCATTTTTCAAAGTTCTCTGTATAAGACATTAGCTTTCTCCTTATTACTTTTTAAACGCTTTCAGTATACCATTTTCAAGAGCAAAAATCACTAATTTTCGGTGTAAACTTACAATTATTTTTCAAATAACTACTTTCAAAAAAGCACGGATCCTGAAGATCCATGCTTTTTACTATTATTTCTATTTCCTTAATTTTGAAAGGGTAGGTACAATAGCCAAAACAACAATAGCTGAGATAATCATTTCTGCGATGGCATTGGTTGAAACAATCCCTGCCAGTAGGGCCTTGATATTGCCTCCAAAGACACTTGAAAAGAAGACGAAAATTCCACCAAGAACAAAGATAGTGTTGGTTAATGACCCTACAATCCCTGCTGTAATAAGTCCAGCTTTGTTTTTAAAGAGTTTATAGCAGAAGTAAGGTGTGATACCAATTAAAACACGTGGAACAATCGCAATCATGAGTGAGTATAAGTTACCATGCTCAACAAAAGGTGAGAAAAGATAACTTGTTGGTAAAAGAACGATTGTGTTGGTGATAAGGCTAATGATTCCCATTAAGCCTCCAAGAATACTGCCGATTTTTGGACCATAAATGATCGATGCGACAATGACTGGAATGTGAACCAAAGTAGGTTTGATTGGCACTGGCCAGATATTAAAGACGAATGAACTGATAAAATGAATCAGTAACATGATGGCAAAAAAGATTGAGATTGTTGCAATATCTGACGATTTTCTGTTTTTCATTAAAAAGACTCTCCATTAAAATTTTTTAAAAAAATATTATTACAATAATATGTCACAAATACTGAGATGATTTAGGCTTCGAAATAACTTATAATCTGCTGATAAATATCATTTACATTAGCCAAGGCGCCAACACCAACATCGCCACATGCTAAAAGAGCAGATTTTGGTTGAATTTGCTGATAACCATAGGACTCCAAGCGTTTCATGTTTTCCTGGGTTGCAGGATGCAAAAACATTTTTGTATTCATAGCCGGTGCATAGAACTTTGGCGTTTCTTGGGGAAGGGCCAAGGCTACACTGGTCACAATATTATCTGCAAAGCCGTAAGCTAAATGCGCAATAGTATTAGCAGACGCAGGCGCTAGCAGAAATAAATCTGTCTTTTTAGCAAGCTCGATATGGTTGACAATAGAAACATCATCTTCTCGCATGACATCAAGATGGACAGTATTTTTAGATAAAACTTGTAAGGTAAGCGGTGTGATAAAGGCTTGGGCAGCTTCCGTCATAAGGACAGTCACATTGTAACCAGCTTTAGTTAAGAGACTAGTTAAATCTGCAGCTTTATAGGCAGAAATACTACCCGTTACAGCCAGTGTAATATTTTTAGTCATTCTTACTCACTTTCTGATAGATAGCTTCAGCAATTTGATCCTTTGTTTCTAAAACAATCGCATCATTTGCTGAAACAAGATAGGCCTTGTGTTGATTACCCTTAATCTGACTGAGATCGTTAGCTACAATATAGGCTGCTTGGTTTTTTCTTAAACTAGCGCGAGCAACTGAAATTAATTCTTCCTTACTAATATTAACCAGTAATTTGAAACCAATTAACTGGATAGCTGGATTCCAGTCTTTAACCAAGGAAATGAGCTTAGGTGTTTTTTTCAGGAAAAGGACTTGATAGTCGGAATTGGAAGATATCTTGGATTCCGTGTTTCTTTCCTGCAATAGTGACCCTAAATCTTTGGTATTTTTAAGATTTTCAAAGTCGGTCATATAAACAGGAGTATAATCGGATACAGCCATGCTATGGATTAAGATATCATGATTTTTGACTAAGGGTTCTAGTGATTCCATCAAACTAGCAACATTTGAAATCTGATAAATACTTAAATTATCATTGGGTTCAGGCTTGACAGCATTTTCAGTTGTGACTAAAGAAACCTGATGACCTTTCCTTAAAAATGTCTCAGCAATAATTTTACCTAATTTGCCAGTCGAATGATTGGTAATGCCACGAACGGAATCAATTTTTTCGGTAGTTCCGCCAGAAGTAATTAAAATTTTCATAAAGATATTTTATCATAAATCGACTATTTAAGTAACCGTTTTAACTCCTGATTTCATAGCTATTCTTGATAGCATATTCCAATGAATTAGGCTAAAATAGAGACAAGAAATCAAGATGAAAAGAGTAGATATGAAAAGATTAAGAGACTTTAGTCATTTACCTATTAAAAAAATTATTCAAGATAGACACGCAAATGACATTGATCAAGCACTAGCATATTCTCAAGTATTGCTAGAGGAAATAAATGATAATCTCAACCAATTCATTGTCTATTTTTGGCCTTTTGAAAAAACTGTCATCCTCGGCTTGTTAGATCAACAATTACCCGATTTAGAAAAGGGAAATGCCTTTATTGAGAAGCAAGGCTATCGCATTGCTGTTCGAAATATCGGTGGTTTAGCAGTAGTAGCAGATTCAGGAATACTTAATTTCTCAATTTGTCTTCCAATAAATCAAGAGAATTTTCGTATTTCCGAAGGTTACGAATTAATGGTGGAATTAATTAAAAAGACTTTTGCACCCTTTGGTAAAACAATTGAAGCCTATCAAATTGATAACTCCTATTGTCCAGGAAAATTTGATTTAAGTATCGATGGACAAAAGTTTGCTGGCATTGCCAAAAGATGAAAAAAGATGCCTTGTTAGTTTCTGTTTATCTTAGCGTGAACGGCAACCAGAATCAACGAGGTCAATTAATTTATGATCTTTATACTGAAGCAGGTGCGCAGTCATCATCAATTTCTTATCCAAGTGTGAAACCGGAAGTAATGGCTAATTTAAGTCAACTGCTAGAAAGTGACTTAAGTATTGAAAAATCCTTTAGTGACCTCGGTTTTATGAAATATCAGGGAATGAGAAATAACAACCCATAGTTCGTTTTTATAATTGAGTTGTCTTGGTATTAAAGTAAATGAGTCATAAAAACAGATTAAAAACGAACATTAAATAAGCTACAAGTGAAAATAATTAGCATTATCAAAAAGTATGTTATAATAACTATATTAGTTTGATAACCAAAAGGAGTAAAACATGAAATCAGATATCGAAATTGCCCAGAGTGTCCCATTAAAACCAATTACAGAGATTGTTGAAAAGGTTGGAATCGGTGTCGATGATATCGAGCTTTATGGTAAATATAAAGCCAAATTATCATTTGATAAAATTAATTCCCTTGCTAACAACCCAGTAGGGAAATTAATCCTTGTGACTGCCATTAATCCTACACCGGCAGGTGAAGGTAAGTCTACAATGAGTATTGGACTTGCTGATGCCTTAAATAAAATTGGTAAAAAGACCATGATTGCCCTTAGAGAACCCTCTCTTGGTCCTGTTATGGGAATAAAAGGTGGAGCAGCTGGTGGTGGTTTTGCCCAAGTTCTCCCAATGGAAGATATTAACCTTCATTTTACTGGAGATATGCATGCCATCACAACAGCAAATAACGCTTTATCTGCTTTAATTGATAATCATTTACAACAAGGTAATGAACTTGGTATTGACCAACGTCGCATCATTTGGAAACGTGTCTTGGACCTTAATGATCGTGCCTTACGTCAAGTTATCGTTGGTCTAGGTAGCCCTGTCAACGGTGTTCCTCGTGAAGATGGTTTTGACATTACGGTAGCTTCTGAAATCATGGCTATTTTATGTTTAGCTACCGACCTTAAAGATTTGAAAGAGCGCTTAGCGAGTATTGTTGTCGCTTATGACTTCAATCGTAAACCAATTTATGTTCGTGATTTAAAAGTAGAAGGTGCTCTCACTTTAATTCTTAAAGACGCTATCAAGCCAAACTTGGTACAAACTATTTATGGCACGCCAGCCCTTGTCCACGGTGGTCCATTTGCTAACATTGCTCACGGCTGTAACTCAGTTCTTGCTACCTCAACAGCTTTGCGATTAGCCGACTATACCGTAACTGAAGCAGGATTTGGTGCTGACCTGGGAGCTGAAAAGTTCTTGGATATCAAAGTGCCTAACCTTCCAACGACACCAGATGCGATCGTTGTTGTAGCGACTCTTAGAGCATTGAAGATGCATGGTGGAGTTGCCAAAACTGATTTAAATCAAGAAAATGTTGAAGCTGTAAAAGCTGGATTTGCCAACCTTGAACGCCACGTCAAAAATATGCGTCAATACGGTGTTCCAGTAGTAGTAGCTATCAATGAGTTTGTAGCAGATACCGAAGCAGAAATTGCTGCCTTGAAGGAATTGTGCCAGTCTATAGATGTTCCTGTTGAATTAGCAAGCGTATGGGCTAATGGAGCAGAAGGTGGGGTTGCACTAGCAGAAACAGTTGTTAAAGTCATTGAGAGTGAGAAATCAAATTATCAACGTCTTTATTATGATCAAGATAGTGTTGAAGAAAAAGTAACAAAAATTGTTAAAAATATATATGGTGGTGATGCAGTCCAATTCTCAGCTAAAGCTAAAACACAATTGAAACAGTTTGCTGAATTTGGTTGGGATAAAATGCCGGTATGTATGGCTAAAACACAATATAGTTTCTCAGATAATCAATTCTTACTAGGAGCACCAACTGGTTTTGATATTACAATTCGTGAGTTTGTTCCTAAGACTGGAGCTGGTTTTATTGTAGCCTTAACCGGTGATGTCATGACAATGCCAGGTTTGCCTAAGGCACCAGCAGCATTAAACATGGATGTCGCTGATGATGGAACAGCCATTGGTCTCTTTTAATAGTATATATAAAATGGAGGAAGGAGGCTTCCTCTTTTTTTGTCTTTAAATAAAACTGACAAAATATGAATTTTTTGCTAGACTTAAGCCAAAGGAGATACGGATGAGTTCAAAAATTTATAGCTATCAATCAAAAATCTATGCTGTTCCAGAAAAAGGAGGGGCATATACCATTTTCCCTTACAATGTTCGAGAAGAATTCGGAAAAGGTCGAGCAAAAGTCCATGTTACTTTTGATAATTATCCTTATAATGGTTCCGTTGTCAATATGGGTATTAAGGATGAAGAAGGAAATGTTTGTTATATTATTGGTATTCGAAAAGACATTCAAAAAGCTATCGGAAAGTCAATTGGTGATACTGTTACAATAACTGTGACAGAAAGAGAATAAGTTCTATGTCTAATAAAAATTGTGCTATAATACTTCTTAACTATTAATAGGAGGGCCATAAGATAAATAAAAAAATCAAAGTGAAACACTTACTTCACAAAAGTAAGCTTGGATTCTTACGTGGTATTTTTAGTCGTGCCACATTAATTGCCCTACTCATATTATTACAAATCCTCTTTTTGATGCAGTCCTATGTTTGGATGGAACAATATCACTATTGGCTAACCATGTTAGGTTCAATATTCACTGTCTTAATCGTCTTATATTTGGTTAACAGTGAAATGGATGCTATTTCAAGAGTGACCTGGTTAATCCTTATTATGATTGCACCGCTTTTTGGTTCTTTGATGTTGATTTATACCAAACTTGATTGGGGCTACCGAGGACTAAAAAAACGGATTAATCAGTTAGTCGAAGAGAGTCGTCCATATTTGAAGGATGATGAAGCAGTCGTTGATATTTTAAAGGATAAAACCTCTACAACCTATCATCTGGTTCAATATTTAAAACGCAGTAGAGCGAGTTTTCCAGTCTATAACAACAGTCAAACACGCTATTATCCAGGAGGCGAAGACTTTTTTGAAGATTTAAAAGAAGACTTGCTTAATGCCAAAGAATACATCTTTCTCGAATTCTTCATTATTGCTGAAGGCTTAATGTGGGGTGAAATTCTTGCTATATTAGAAGCAAAAGTTAAAGAAGGTTTGGAAGTTCGTGTCCTCTATGACGGAATGACTGAATTGTCAACCTTATCATCAGACTACGCCAAACGATTAGCTGAAATTGGTATTCAAGGTAAAGCCTTTTTACCAATCTCACCTTTTATTTCAACTTATTATAACTACCGTGATCACCGAAAAATAGTAGTTATAGATGGTGAAATTGCTTATACCGGGGGCATTAATTTAGCCGATGAATATATCAATGAATTGGACCGTTTTGGTCATTGGAAAGATGCCGGACTCCGTGTTGAGGGTGAAGCAGTTGATTCATACTTGATTTTGTTCTTGCAAATGTGGTCAATAACTGAAAAAGAATTCATTATCAAACCATATTTAAAGGAACACAATAACCTTATCTCTTCGGATGGTTTCTTGATTCCATATGGGGATTCACCCTTGGATACTGATAAGATTGGGGAGAATGTTTATATTGATATTCTTAATCATGCAAAAGAATATGTTTACATCATGACTCCGTACTTAATTTTAGATAGCGAGATGGAACATGCCATTCGATTTGCTGCTGAACGTGGAGTTGATATTCGCATTATTATGCCCGGTAAACCTGATAAAGCCATTCCCTATGCTTTAGCCAAAACTTACTATAAATCTTTAATGGATTCTGGTGTTAAGATTTATGAATACCAACCGGGTTTTGTCCATTCGAAACTATTTGTCAGCGACGGCATTAAGGCAGTAGTGGGTTCTATCAACCTTGATTACCGTAGTTTATATCATCATTTTGAATGTGCAACTTATCTCTATCGTGTTTCAACCATTGCTGACATGCTTAAAGACTACCAAGAAACAGAATCAAAATCTCAGCTGGTTACTTATCAAGCCTTAAAAGAAAGACCTTGGTATCAAAAATTAATTGGTCTTTTAGTAAAAACAATTGCACCTCTCTTGTAATCTCTGTACCTTTCTGTTAGAATAGGTCTATGCGATGAGTCGATTATGGTTTTTTTAACCATTATTGCGCGGGGAGGTCATTAAGGCAGGAGCCGACTTTGATAAACTGTGTGAACCTTTTTATCACATTCTTTGAATGCCCCAAATCCCTGTCTTTGGACAGGGATTTTTTTTATTCTTTTCATTTGGATAAAAATACGCTATAATAACATTTATATAAAATTTTGAATATTTTAAATATATCAGAATGTTTAAGAAAAGAGGTCTATCATGGGATATACAGTAGCAGTCGTCGGCGCAACTGGTGCGGTCGGTACACAAATGATTAAAATGCTAGAAGAATCAGTTTTGCCAATTGAAAAACTTCGTTTACTTGCTTCGGCACGCTCTGTAGGCAAAACCCTTACTTTTATGGGACAAGAAATCACTATTGAAGAAACCTGTGAAGACTCTTTTGAGGGTGTTGACATTGCTCTTTTTTCTGCTGGTGGGTCAACTTCAGCTAAATTTGCACCATATGCTGTTAAGGCTGGAGCTGTTGTTGTAGATAATACCTCTTATTTTAGACAAAATCCCCAAGTTCCCTTGGTTGTTCCTGAAGTTAATCCTGATGCCTTAGATGGACATAAAGGAATTGTTGCTTGTCCAAATTGTTCAACAATCCAAATGATGGTGGCTTTAGAACCAATCCGTCAAAAATGGGGACTGGACCGGATTATTGTCTCAACCTATCAAGCCGTATCAGGTGCTGGCCAATCAGCCATTAATGAGACATTAAACCAGTATGCTCAAGTCATTAATGATGGCGTCAATCCTAAAGAGGTAGCTGCTAATATCTTACCTTCAGGTGGGGACAAGAAACACTACCCAATTGCCTTTAACGCCTTAGCTCAAATTGATCTCTTTACTGATAATGATTATACCTACGAAGAGATGAAGATGACTAATGAGACGAAAAAAATCATGTCAGACGAAAACATCCAAGTTTCAGCAACCTGTGTTCGCATACCGGTTCTCTCAGCTCATTCAGAATCTATCTACATTGAAACTAAAGAAGTGGCTCCCATTGACCAAGTAAAAGCTGCCATTTCGGCCTTCCCTGGGGCTATTTTGGAAGATGATCCCAAAAACCAAGTTTACCCTCAGGCTGTCCAAGCCGTAGGTCAGAAAGAAACTTTTGTTGGACGAGTTAGAAAAGATTTGGATGCTGAAAAGGGCATTCATATGTGGGTAGTATCAGATAATTTGTTAAAAGGTGCTGCTTGGAATTCCGTTCAAATTGCAGAAACCTTACATGACCGTCAGTTAGTCAAGCCGACAGAAGAGATGGTTTTTGAAATAAAATAATCCTCCTCTTAAGATGTTTCATCTTACTGGCACCATATGAAAGGTTTCGCCATGTCACTTGAAGAATTACAAAATTGTCAACTCATTACAGCTTTAGTTACGCCATTTAATGACGATGGTTCCATTAATTTTGCTGCTTTACCCAAATTAATAGAGTATCTTTTGGAAAATCACAGCCAAGCCTTGCTCCTAGCAGGAACCACTGCCGAAAGTCCAACTTTAACACACGAAGAAGAATTGGAACTCTTTGCGGAAGTACAGAAGATTGTAAATGGTCGCGTTCCATTGATTGCCGGAATTGGCACTAATGATACCAGGGATTCCGTTGACTTCGCTAAAGAAGTTGCTGAATTCGGTGGTTTTGCTGCCGGTTTAGCCATTGTTCCATATTATAATAAACCAAGTCAGGAAGGTCTTTATCAGCATTTTAAAGCCATTGCTGATGCTAGCACCTTACCCATTATCATTTATAACATTCCGGGTCGTGTTGTAGTCGACTTACATCCTGATACCTTATTACGGCTGGCAAAACATCCCAATATTATTGGTGTCAAAGATTGTAGTAACTTAGACCACTTGGCATATTTGATTGAAAATAAACCCAAAGATTTTCTTATCTATTCTGGTGAAGATGGGCAAGCCTTTCATGCCATGAATTTAGGGGCTGATGGTCTGATTAGTGTGGCTTCACATACAAACGGTCCTGAGATTTTTGATATGTTTAGGGCTATTGCTGAGAATGATATTAAGAAAGCAGCCCAAATTCATCGTCGTTTCCTGCCAAAAGTGAATGCTTTATTCTCACAGCCAAGTCCCGCACCCGTCAAAGCTGTTTTAAATGAACTGGGATTTGCTGTTGGTCCCCTACGCTTGCCTCTTGTGGCTTGTAATCGTCAAGAAGCGGAAGCGATTATCAATATCGTCCTAGACAAAGCTCCTCAAGAATATTCGTCAACTGGTGTCTTAAGACCTGAATACTAAGCAAATTTATGCTTCAAATAATAGTAATAACTTGACAAAGTGCTAAAAGATTTGCATAATGTAAGTAACTTGAAAAGAAATGAAAGAGGTTAATCGATGCAAATTATCAAACGTGATGGTCAAGTTGCTGAATTTGATCCAGATAAAATTTATCAAGCAATCATCAAAGCTGCACGAACTGTGTATGTAATCGATGAAGTATGGCGTCAAAACCTAGCTCAAGTTACCAAAAAGGTTGTTCTTGATTTAGAAGATGCTAAAGTGGAAAAACCAACCATCAACATGATTCAATCATTAGTTGAAAATCGATTAATGGATGCTGGTTATATTAATATTGCTGAACATTATATTTCTTACCGTCTTCAAAGAGATTTGGAAAGAAATGGCTATGGTGATAGTATTATTGTTCATTTACGCTTTGAACAAACAAAATAAAGAAAAGACAATTGCTAAGCAGTTGTCTTTTTGTCTGTCCGTTATCTATTTCCTGTCTCTGGAAGCAAATCAGAAATCAAGCTATCAATCACTTCAGGCGTCACATTTAAGAGACTGAGTTTGATATAAGTCTGATCACTATAGGGCAAAAATTCATAGTCGCTGGATGACAGAGATTTAATTTTCGGGATTTGACTAGGGAAGGCCATAATCAGAAATTGGGGGCTAATGCGAAAGGCAAGTTCTGGGTATTTCTCGTTCAAATAGTCCTCAATTTGGTCCATTTTCTCTTGAAAATAGTTCCTGAGATGACGAAAATTTCTGGCAAACATACCATTGGTCAGGTAGAGCGATAGGGCCTTTTGCATAATCAAGTTTGTATCCAGGTCAATCATGCTTTTGTGCTTTAAGAATAAGTCTTTCAAGGTCTCTGGTATGACCAGTGCACCGATACGCAGTGAAGGAAAGAGACTCATAGAGAAAGATTTGAGATAGATAACCCTTTGGTGGGTATCAAAATAATGAATAGGAACTTGTTTACTGGCCGCAAAATCGCCCATAAAGTCATCTTCAATAATGTAAACATCATATTTTTCAGCTAAGTCAATAATCGCTTTTTTCTCAGCATTGTTATAAGAAAGTCCTAGTGGGCTAGAATAGCGGGGGATAGTATAGAAAAATTTGATGTTTTCCTTTTGGAAAATGGATTCTAACTGGTCTAAACCAAGTCCCTGAAAGGTCCTTTGAATTGTCTTAAAAGGGACACCTAAGTCCTTAACCATCTTTTCCATGCGACTATATGTTGGTTTCTCTAATAAGATAACCTCTTTATTTTCCCTAAAATGCAATTGAGTAAGGATATAGAGGGCTTGTTGGGTACCTGAGGTGATGATGATGTCTTTAGCCTTGCAGTAAACGGATTGTTGGTTAAGATGCTGCTCAAGGGCATCTCGTAGATCCGCAAGTCCTTCAACCTGGTTGTAATAGTTGAAGAGGTAGTTATCATTATTGGTCATGGTCTCGTTGAGACAAAGTTTGAAATCACTATAAGCAAAATTATGGTAATCCTCAAGACTTAATTGGTCTTCCTGATTTTCAGAAACTTTACCCAAAACATAATAACCGCTTTTAGGTACAGCGTAGATATAGCGTTGGTATTTAAGTTCAAGGAGAGCTTTTTGGACGGTATCCTTGCTGCAAGCATAATTCTTGCTTAATTGCCGGACTGAAGGTATCTTATCGCCTTTTTTGAGCTTCTTTTGGTCAATAGCTTGAGTTAGATTATTAATAATTTTTTGATAGATGCTTGTCATAAGTGTCCCCATACAGTTGAACGATTTACCTTTATTTTACCCTAATGGCCATAGATTGACAAATGCCTTCATTTTTGCCATAATGACAGTAAGTAAGTGCCGTCATAAGGCCTTTTTTAGTGAAGCAAAGGATAAGAAAATGAGTATCTTAGAAGTAAAAAATTTGAGTCATGGGTTTGGTGACCGCGCCATCTTTGAGAATGTCTCTTTCCGACTTTTAAAAGGAGAACATATTGGTTTGGTTGGGGCCAATGGAGAAGGAAAATCAACATTTATGAGTATCGTTACTGGTCATTTACAACCTGATGAGGGAAAAGTGGAGTGGTCCAAATACGTAACTGCTGGCTACTTAGATCAGCATACTGTATTAGAACCAGGACAAACGGTTCGTGATGTTTTAAGAACTGCTTTTGATGAGTTGTTTAAAACTGAAGCCCGCATCAATGACATCTATTTGTCAATGGCTGATGAAGGAGCAGACGTTGATGCCCTGATGGAAGAAGTCGGAGAGTTACAAGATCGTTTAGAATCCAGAGATTTTTACACCTTGGACGCAAAAATCGATGAAGTAGCTCGCGCTCTTGGAGTTATGGATTTT
Source organism: Streptococcus bovimastitidis (assembly GCF_001885095.1). GTDB lineage: Bacteria > Bacillota > Bacilli > Lactobacillales > Streptococcaceae > Streptococcus > Streptococcus bovimastitidis. The sequence goes on from NZ_LZDD01000001.1 coordinate 523,439, forward strand.
GGTATGGAGTCCGACGTGACAGAATTATCGGGTGGCCAAAGAACCAAAATATTATTAGCCAAGCTCTTATTAGAGAAACCAGATATTCTATTGCTTGATGAGCCTACCAACTATTTGGATGCTGAGCATATTGAATGGTTAAAACGATATCTTCAGAATTATGAAAATGCTTTTGTTTTAATTTCACATGATATTCCATTTTTAAATGATGTTATTAATATTGTTTATCATGTTGAGAATCAAGATTTAGTGCGCTATTCTGGCAATTATTACCAATTTAAAGATGTTTATGAGATGAAAAAATCGCAATTAGAAGCTGCTTATGAACGTCAACAAAAAGAGATTGCTGACTTGCAGGATTTTGTCAATCGGAATAAGGCGCGAGTGGCAACTCGAAACATGGCTATGTCGCGTCAAAAGAAACTTGATAAAATGGATATTATTGAGTTACAAACAGAAAAACCTAAACCAAGTTTTGAATTTAAGGAAGCTAGAACGCCGAGCCGCTTTATTTTCCAAGCTAAAGATCTTGTCATTGGTTATGACCGACCGCTAACAAAGGAACCACTAACCCTGAATTTTGAACGCAACCAAAAAGTAGCCATTACGGGAGCTAATGGTATTGGTAAATCGACACTTTTAAAGAGTTTTTTGGGTATCATTGAACCTTTAAGTGGTCAAGTGGAACGTGGTGACTTTATTGAACTTGGATACTTTGAACAAGAGGTTTCAGGTGTCAATCGCCAAACACCACTAGAAGCCGTATGGGATGCCTTCCCAGCTCTAAATCAAGCAGAAGTTCGGGCCGCCTTGGCTCGGTGTGGCTTAACGTCAAAACATATTGAAAGTCAAATTCAGGTTTTATCAGGTGGGGAACAAGCTAAAGTTCGTTTCTGTCTTCTCATGAATCGTGAAAATAACGTTCTGGTCTTAGACGAACCAACCAATCACTTGGATGTGGATGCTAAGGAAGAATTAAAACGTGCTTTACAAGCTTATAAAGGCTCTATTTTAATGGTCTGTCATGAACCTGATTTTTACCAAGGATGGGTCAGTGATGTCTGGGATTTCAATCAATTAACCTAAAAGAATTCTAATTAAGATGATTGAAAAGTTGAGTATTTACTCAACTTTTTTTTAAATTCACAGCTAAATCCTTGACCAGTTATTAAAATAAAAGTATAATGACAATATAAATAATAAATAGTGTAGTCACTTTGGTAAACGCCTTGTATTAAAAGCTTTGTTAGATATTTTACAAACTATTACATTGGTATATTATTAAAGTTACCACCAATAGTTATTAGAATGGTCACTTGAGAAAAGCTACCTTTCGATTAGACAACTACTAGTGTTCCATTCAATAACTTATTTTAAAGAAGTGAAGGAGAGCTTATGATTTTGAAAAAGAAAACATCCCCAAATATGAATACTGTAAAAACGACTAACAAAGTTAATATGGCAGAAGTTGTTCAACTTGTTTTGCTACTTGTGCCAGTCTTTAAATTAGCTCGTAAAATCATGAAAGATCGTAAAATGAAATAGGAGAATCATTATGAACTCAAGGGATAAAGGAATTATCTTTGGTGTTTTTGTAGGAACTATTGCTGGGACTCTAGCTTATCTCTCACTATCTGAACTGGAAAAAGAAGAAATGGTAGAAGAGAGTAGTGATAAAATCACTGATATCAACGATACCATTTCTAGTATAAGTGAAGGTCTCTTAGAGAAATTTGCTGATAAACTGGAAGAGTCAAAGGAAACTATTGATCATTATACGCAACTAGCTTCCCAAACCCTTGAGGAGACATTGGCAAAAGCTAAACAAAATAGTGACCATTATTCTCAAATGGCTAGTCAAATAATTGATGACAAACTAAAAAATATTAAACAAAAGGAGGATAAAAATCTCGAGTAGAAAACTTTGAGTTCGATAAGACAATCAACTCATTCGATAAGACATTAAAAAAGACCTATAGGTCTTTTTTTTGCTTCAAGGGACTCGGACAGTGATTGCTTCATGAAGGACTTCTAAGGAAACGGGGACAAAATCATCCTTATCGCCATCAACTCTGGTTCTTGGTAGCATCAATGTTCGGATTTTTAGGGGCTCAATTGTCAATTGACTTGTTGAAAAATGGGTAATTTCATGAGCTTTAGAAAAGTCACCCTTACGAAAGTCATTGATATGAAAAAGAAATTTAAAAAAAGAAACTTTTTTCATGGTGTAAATTTGTATGAGACCATCATTAATCAAGGCAGAGGGTGAAAAGGATGGAAAGCCTCCAATCATATTGGTCATTGTAATCAACAAGAATTTTGTTTTTATCGGGAAAATCTTTTTGCCATCATCAAGCCTGAGGTAATAAGAGCGATTGCGCCTTAGGATTCGAAAACTATCTTTTGCAAAAGCCAAAGGACCAAATTTTCGTTTAGCTTGTGGTGTGACATTTGTAGCGATATCAGCAAGTAACCCTAAGGTTAAACTACTAATCATATAATGGTCATTGACCTTACAAATATCCACTTTTTGGTCACGGCCCTGGACAATGACATCGATAGCAGCCTCTACTGTTAAAGGAATAGCTAGAGCTTTAGCAAAATTATTGACTGTACCTGAAGGGATGAGCCCGATTTTTGATTGATTGCCACCTTCATAAACACCGGCAATAATTTTATTAATAGTGCCGTCACCACCGATTGGAATCACATATTCCACCTTATTTTGCGATGCCTTTTTTGCTTGCTGAAAAGCGTCTTTAGGAGAAATCGGAAAAACGAAGGAAATCTCACCCTCATCAAATCCCTTTTCCATAAAAGAGTTTTTAATCTGTTCCAAAAGTTCTTTGTCTTTATTTTTCCCAGAAATAGGGTTGAAAAATACATGTACAGACGCCATACTGTCTCCCCTAGCATTTAATACAATCTATTATAACATTCTCCTACAAATATAGGGCAAAAGAAAAGACTTCCAATGGAAGTCTTTTCTTATAGCATATAGAAAACAATGGCAATAAATTGTAGAGCTGACGCTAGCAGAATAAAAAGGTGCCAAATCATGTGGAAATATGGTTTTTTCTTCGCATAAAAAAATGCACCAATCGTATAGGCTAGACCGCCACCTAGCATGAGTAAACCAAAGGTTAAGCTCATTTTACTGATTATGATTGGTAAGATAAAGACAACTAACCAGCCCATAATCAGATAGAGGATAAGACTAAAGCGTTCATTGATTTTCTTAGCAAAAATTTTATACAAAATACCAAAAATAGTAATGCCCCATTGCAAGACAATAATCAGGTAACCTAACCAACCGCCAACTAAAGATAAAGCAATAGGTGTATAAGAACCAGCAATGGCAATATAAATCATGCTGTGGTCGATAATCCGTAAGATATATTTATGTGGTGTTCCATAAGCCATTGAGTGGTAGATACAGGAAGATAGAAACATGAGAAAGAGACTGATGACGAAAATAGAAATACCACTAGCTGCTTTTAGATCATAGGCTTGATAGGCATAAATAGCAGTGAAAGGGAGTAAAAATAACATGAGAATTGCTCCGACTGCGTGGGTGACAGCATTTGCCACTTCCTCAGCAAAGGATAGGGGGAGACTTTGTTTAAAACTTTGATTCATTATTCTTTTTCCTCGCGTCTTTCCTTGCTTAAAGCAAGTGTTTGAAAGTAATATTTAACCGTTTTACAGGCAAAAATGATGATGGTTTCAGCATCATTTTCTTGATCATTATTCCAAACAGTCACAAAGGTATCATATAGGTCTGGAGATGATTGCTCTGCTTGAAAAGATTCAAGAACCTGACTGATTTCTTGAATGGAAAAAGAATTTTTTAAAATGGTGATGGCAATTAAACGAGCTATTTGTTGTTTACCATATTTTTTCTTGATTGGCTTGGACATATAGCCCTGTTTTACATAGTTGTTAATCATGGAAGCCGTTAAAGCACGCTTGCTTTCAAGACTAGATGCCGTTACTTGGTTAACATAGAGTAGAACTTGATCTAAGTAAAGTTCAAGCTCGGGTAATTGCTGCCATTTTGGCAGTATGATTGAATTCATAATAATAAACCTCATATCTAGTATTCATAACTAGATTATATACTCTTGGAAAACAATAAGCAAGAGAAAAGGTTAAATAAAGTTCGGCAAGCATCTATATTTTGCATTAAAGCCGATAGTAGAGGGCTTTTTCAGCGTATATGGTTTTCATGCAAGTGATGAATTCTTTGAGGGACTCTCTTTGATCGTCTAAGTGGCTAACCAAAACACAATCAAAGGAGGCATCCGTTTCGAAAGGAACCCAAGTAAACTGGTTTGTAAAATCATTGAGGTAACCTGGACTTAAGCAGATTGCTTGCTCTGAGGCGACACTTATCATAGTGAAGTCATGGTTAGGGCTATTAAGTGTAGCAAGCAGATATTCTTCCAAAACTTTGCGTTGGACCTCTCGTAAGGTTTGGCTAGAGCCACCATTGACTAATAAAGTTCGTCCTTTTAAGTCTTTGGCTTTGGCAAGCTTAAGTTTAGCTAATGGGTCATTGGGATTGACAAGGAGGTAGATGTGGCTTTGATATAGTGAGTGGATCATAGCATTGGATAACTTTTCTGCCATCTCACGACTGGTAAATATCAAATCAACTTGACCATCACGAAATGGAGCCAGCCAATCAGTTGGTCTTATTTCCGGTGTTATCAAAACTTGCGGATGACTTGTTTTAAAGTTTCTAATAATTTCTGGTAAAAATTGCAGTTGCGAGCGCAGTGAAAAACCCAAACTAATATTATCAGAATATTGACTAGAAAAATTTTGCCCTTGTTCAATTATCAATTGCAGTTGGGACCGCAAAGGACCTAATTGCTGGCAAAATTGCTGCCCAGCTGGAGTGAGACGAATAGTCTTTCCGGTGCTGTCAAAAATGGGAAAGCCAATCTCCTCTTCTAGTATTTTGACTTGATAAGATAGAGCAGGTTGTGAAATAAAGAGATTTTCAGCAGCACGGTTAAAATTTAAGGTTTGAGCAATCTCAATAATGTAATCCATTTGTTTGGTATTCATACAGTCTCCGATAAAAATATTTTATTCATAATAAAAAATATGTATTAGATAATTTTATTATAAACCATTATACTAAGTTAACAAATGAAAAAGGACAGGCAAAAAGGAGAAAAAATGGCAATTAGTGATTTCGCTCAAAACTATCATGACCAAATGTTTCCAAATTACCAATCTAGTTTTACTAAGACAGATCCTGGATTTATTGAACTCTTTGATAATTTTGCTTTTGATAATGTTCTGCAGGAAAGTGCTATTGATCAGGTAACCCGATTTCAGTTGATTCTAGCAGCACTGATCGGCTGTCAGGGCCAAGATGAATTTCAAGCCTTATTGCCAGCAGCCCTTCGGTTTGGGGTGACTGCTATTGAAATCAAAGAAATTATCTATCAAGCGGTAGCTTATTTAGGTATCGGAAGAGTCTTTCCGTTTTTAAAAATCAGTAATCTTCTTTTTGAGCAATTAGGGATTGAGGCTAATCCTCTGGCTCGAGCGACTTCTACTCCAGATAACCATTTAGAAAAAGGTCGTGAGGCCTTGGTGGCAATCATGGGTGACAAGATGCGCAACTTTGATCAGTCAGGGCCGCAACACAGACAGACCATTAATCGGTGGTTGACGGAAAACTGTTTTGGTGATTATTACACTCGGCAAGGTCTGGATTATGCAAAAAGGGAATTAATGACACTTTGTTACCTAGCGGCTCAGGGTGCATGTGAATCTCAGCTAACTAGTCATGCAGAGACTAACTTAGGGCTTGGTCATTCTTTTGACTATCTAGTTGATGCCATGACACAATTGGTTCCCTATATTGGCTATTTTAGGGTATTGAATGCCATTGTTTGTCTTGAAAAAGCAAATGCTACTTTTCTAAATAGTGAGGTAAACTGATGAAATATGTGAATTTAGGTAAAAGCGGATTAAAGGTCTCACAACTAGCTTTAGGTTGTATGAGTTTTGGTAGTCGAGATGCAGCTGGGATACCAGGCTTTGTCAGTGAGGAAGAGGCGCGTGCCATTATTAAGTTCGCCTTGGATAATGGTATTAATTTTTTTGATACTGCTAACTATTATTCTCTGGGTGAGAGTGAAGAAATATTAGGTCGTGCTTTGAAAGATTTTGCGAAAAGGGAAGAAGTCGTTATCGCAACTAAACTATACTATCCTATGCATGATGGCGCAAATGCAAAAGGGCTATCTCGAAAAACAATTTTTGATGAAGTTGAGAATTCCTTAAAACGGCTTGGTACTGATTATATTGACTTATACATTATTCATCGCTGGGATTATACAACACCAATTGAAGAAGTCATGGAAGCTCTCAATGACTTGGTTAGAATGGGTAAAGTGAGATATATTGGTGCCTCAAGTATGTACGCTTGGCAATTTGTCAAAGCTAACAGCATCGCTGAGAAAAATGGTTGGGCTAAGTTTATCTCAATGCAAAATTCCATTAATCTGATCTATCGTGAAGAAGAAAAAGAAATGTTACCAATGTGTTTATCAGAAGGGATTGCTCTAACACCATATTCACCTATTGCTCATGGTGCTCTGACTAAACCAGCAACAGAACTAGAGAAGTTTCCAAGTGCTAAATTACAAAATCAGGCTGTCTTGACAAATGACCGAGAAATTATCAAAAGAACATGGGAAATCGCAGCTAAATATCAGGTTAGTCCAGGCCATATTGCTTTAGCTTGGGTATATACTAAGCCTGGCATGACGGCACCCTTAGTGGGTGGCTCAAAAATGGAATACGTCAAGGAAGCCATTGAGGCCCTTAGTATCCAATTAAGTGATGAAGATATTAAGTATCTTGAAGAACCTTATCTCCCACACCAACAGTATGGGTTTCGATAATCTTTAGAAAGGTTTAAAATGACTGAAATGGAAGACTTGATCCAACTTTTTAAGACTTGTCAACAAGCTATGATTGACCAAAATACAGAACAAATTGAAAAGATTTTATCACATGAGATGCAACTGATTCATATGACTGGTTATTTGCAATCAAAAGAGGAGTGGCTTTCTGATATCGCGAATGGTCAAATGCGATATTATTCAGCAAAAAATAAAGCTATTCAGGAGCTATCACTAAATGAGCATCAAGCGCAATTGACTACTCTAGATTATGTTCGAGCTTCTATTTGGGGTAGCCCAGCTCAGACTTGGCCTTTAAAAACACAGGTTTCTTTTGAAAAGATTAATGGTCAATGGTTGATTAGTAAACAAGTCGCATCAACTTTCTAGAAGGAGAGAATAATGTCAAAAGTTACAATTATTGGAGCTACTGGCTCATTAGGTCAAGCAACAAGAAAACTCTTACTTGAGGAAACTGACCTTGATTTATGTTTATTTTCTAGAAGTGCAAATAGACTTCCTCAAAACGAGCGCTGTCAAATTATTGCTGCCTCAACATCAGATCGTCAGCAATTAGAAAAAGCCTTAGAAGGAGCTAATTTGGTTTTCGTAGCACTTTCTGGTCAATTACCAAAGATGGTTACAGAAATTATTAATGCTATGAAAAAGGTGGGGACAAAACGCATTATTTTAATTTCCTCCTACGGAATCTATGGTGAAATTGAAGGGCGTCCGCAGATTGATCCGATTTTAATGCCCTATCGCAAAGCAGCTGATCTGCTAGAGTCTTCTGATTTGGACTATACCATCCTTCGTCCAGGCTGGTTTGACAATGGCAATGACCGAGAGTGTCAATTAATTGCCAAAGGAAAGTCCGTATCTGGACATGATATCTCAAGATTAGCTATTGCCAATCTGGTCAAAGAAATTGCCCTTGATAGCAAAAAGTATAAAAAAGAAAATTTAGCAATCGTCAGATAGATAATCCATCATAAAAAAAGGCTTAGACCTATGTTATGAATTGTAGCATTGTCTAAGTCTTTTACGATTGAGTCTCATTAGACATTTCGGTTTTATGCCGTAAATTCTTTTTCGTTTCATGTTATAATAATCATAATACTGTTTTTTAGAACAGTTCAAGTGAAAGGAATTATTTATGGCAATTATTCAATGGTTCCCAGGACATATGTCCAAAGCCCGAAGACAAGTACAAGAAAATTTAAAACACGTTGATTTTGTAACCATATTAGTAGATGCTCGTTTGCCCTTATCAAGTCAAAACCCAATGTTGACCAAAATTGTTGGGGATAAACCCAAATTGATGATTTTGAATAAGGCTGATTTAGCAGATCAAAGTCGGACCAAAGAGTGGCGTCAATTCTATGAATCACAAGGCATCAAGACACTAGCCATTAATTCAAAAGAGCAATCGACAGTCAAAAAAGTGACTGACGCAGCCAAAAGCCTGATGGCGGACAAAATTCAAAAATTACGCGATCGCGGTATACAAAAAGAAACCCTTAGAACCATGATTATTGGGATTCCCAATGCCGGTAAGTCGACCTTGATGAATCGCTTGGCAGGCAAAAAAATCGCCGTCGTTGGTAATAAACCTGGTGTCACAAAGGGACAACAATGGCTTAAAAGTAATAAAGAATTAGAAATTCTAGACACACCAGGTATTTTATGGCCTAAATTTGAGGATGAGCTTGTTGGTCTAAAATTAGCTTTAACTGGTGCTATTAAGGACCAACTTTTACCCCTAGATGAAGTCACTATTTTTGGCCTCAATTATTTTAAAGAGTATTACCCACATCGTTTGACTGAACGCTTTAATGGTATTAATCTTGAAGATGAAGCTCCTGAAATCATTATGACCATGACTAAGAAGCTTGGTTTCAAAGATGACTATGACCGTTTCTATAATTTATTTATTAAAGATGTGAGAGATGGTAAATTAGGTGTCTTTACCTTGGATCAAGTGGAGGATGCTAATGTCCAAGACCATCAATCAAATTAAAGAAGAACTAGAGGCCATTTTTGAGCTCTCTGACCCTATCTTTGACCTTTTGAAGTCTGATAGTCGTTCTGGGGTGAAAAAGGCTGTAGCAGCTAGAAGAAAGGCTATAGAAGCTGATATTTTAGAAGACCAACGGCTTGAGACCATGCTGCGCTTTGAAAGACATTGTTATCAAATGGGCTATCATTACCCTGCAGGAATTGACGAGGTTGGTCGGGGGCCTCTAGCAGGACCAGTTGTTGCTGCTAGTGTCATTCTTCCAAAATATTGCAAAATTAAGGGGCTCAACGATTCGAAAAAGATTCCAAAGTCCAAACACGAAGCAATCTATAATGACATTATGGCCCAAGCATTAGCTGTTGGTATTGGCATTATTGATAATCAGGTGATTGACCAGGTCAATATTTACGAAGCAACTAAGTTGGCAATGCTAACCGCTTTAAAAGAGATGCAGAAAAATGGTCCCAAAGCCGATTATTTATTGATCGATGCCATGAAGCTTGATTATAATCTTCCGCAAGAATCCATTATTAAAGGTGATGCTAATTCATTATCCATCGCGGCAGCTTCAGTTATCGCAAAAGTGACAAGGGACCAAATCATGTCAGATTTTGATCAAACTTATCCGGGCTACGGATTTTCCCAAAATGCTGGCTACGGTACCAAACTTCACTTAGAGGGGTTAAGGGAATTGGGAGTAACACCAATCCATCGTAGGTGCTTTGAACCCATTAAATCTATGCTTTAAAAATTTAATTTGAAAAGGAGAATGATGACTGAAAAAGAAAAAATGTTAGCCGGGCAACTTTATGATGCTGGCGACGCTGAATTAAAAAAAATGCGTCAGAGACGTCGTGAGTTGATGGAAGCTTTTAATGTTGAGATTGATGGTGATAAGAGAAGTCAGATTCTGAAAAACTGGCTGGGCAAGACTGGTCAAAATATTTATATGGAAGCTCGATTTGTCTGTGATTACGGGTCAAATATTTATGTTGGTGAGAATTTTTATGCCAACTTTAACACAACCATGTTAGATGTTTGTGAGATTAGAATTGGTGATAATGCCATGTTTGGCCCTAATTGCCAACTCCTGACGCCTTTACATCCCTTAGATGCTCAAGAACGTATTTCTGGTTTAGAATATGGAGCGCCCATTACGATTGGCGATAACGTTTGGTTAGGTGGTGGCGTAACTATTTTGCCTGGTGTGACCCTTGGTGATAATGTAGTTGTTGGAGCAGGAGCAGTTGTTACTAAATCATTTGGCGATGATATTGTCTTAGGTGGTAACCCGGCTAGAATAATCAAAACTTTAGATTAAATAAAAAAACTTTTGTTTTTGAGCAAAAGTTTTTTTATTTTTCGAATTATTCTTATAGAGAGGTATTATTATGAATAATTTTGAATGTTATAAGTTACGAAAAGCTGGACTGAAAAATCATCAAATTCTCAATATCATCCAGTATTTTACAGAAAATAAGACATCAATGAGTCTTAGGAATATGGCTGTTGCTTCTGAGTGTACTGATCCCATTAAGTTTATGGAGTCATACAAACAGTTGAATACAAAAGCTTTGCGAAAAGAATTTACGAAATATCCTAGTATTTCAATACTAGATAAAAACTATCCTGATTTGCTCAAACAAATCTATAATCCCCCTGTTTTACTTTTTTATCAAGGGGATATAGAACTACTTGCTTATCCCAAATTAGCTGTTGTCGGATCACGTTCAGCTAGTAAACAAGGTATTGAGGAGACTCACAAAATCATAGAAGAACTGGGAAACCAGTTAGTTATTGTTAGTGGATTGGCTCGTGGCATTGAGACAGCGGCCCATTTAAGCACCTTAAAACAGGGTGGGCAGACAATTGCCATCATTGGTTCAGGATTTAATCATTTCTATCCTAAAGAAAATCAACGTCTTCAAAAGTTTATTGCCTCAAATCATTTATTGCTTTCTGAATACGGACCAAATGATCCACCACTTGCCCACCATTTTCCGGAGCGTAATCGAATCGTTGCAGGACTAGTTAGGGCTATTTTAGTCATCGAGGCTAAAAGTCGTTCTGGCAGTTTAATGACATGTCAAATAGGACTTGAAAATGGTCGGGAAGTCCTTGCTTTACCAGGTAATATTGGTCATGGTTTTTCAGGTGGTTGTAATCAACTTATAAAAGATGGGGCAAAGTGCGTCACCAATGGTTTTGATGTACTTTCAGAGTTGTTTTAGTAAACAAGTTTCTTCCTATATAGAAATTTTTTTATTGACAGTTACATAAAAATGGGATATTATTCTATAAGCTTTAACCATTAAGTTATAGGAAGTGTGACACATTGGTAACTAAAACCGCAACCAAGGCTAAAACACGTGCAAAAAAAGCCACAAGTAAGAAAAAAACAAGTAGTAAAAAGAACTTGGTCATCGTAGAGTCTCCTGCAAAAGCTAAAACGATTGAAAAATATTTAGGTCGTAACTATAAAGTAGTAGCTTCAGTAGGGCATATCAGAGATTTGAAGAAATCATCGATGTCTATTGATTTTGAAAATAATTATCAACCGGAATATATTAACATTCGCGGAAAAGGTCCCCTCATTTCTTCTCTTAAAAAAGAAGCTAAAAACGCTAAAAATGTCTATTTAGCAAGTGACCCGGACCGTGAAGGGGAAGCTATTTCTTGGCATTTATCACATATTCTTGGATTAGATATTGCTGAAAAAAATCGTGTTGTTTTCAACGAAATTACTAAAGATGCCGTTAAGAACGCTTTTGTTGAGCCTAGAGCCATTGATATGGATTTAGTTGATTCTCAACAAGCCAGACGTGTATTAGACCGTATCGTTGGTTATTCTATTTCACCAATTTTATGGAAAAAAGTCAAAAAAGGCTTGTCAGCTGGCCGTGTTCAGTCGGTTGCCTTAAAATTAATTATTGATCGTGAAAATGAAATCAAAGCCTTTATTCCGGAAGAGTATTGGACAATTGATGGTTTATTTAAAAAAGGCAAACAAAAGTTTCAAGCTAGTTTTTACGGTATCAACGGTAAGAAAATGAAATTAGCCACTAATGAAGATGTTCAATTAGTGCTTTCAAAAATTACCAGCAAAGATTTCGAGGTTGCTAAAGTTGAGAAAAAGGAAAGACGCCGTAATGCACCTCTTCCTTACACAACTTCATCCATGCAACAAGATGCAGCTAACAAGATTAATTTCCGAACACGTAAAACCATGATGGTTGCTCAGCAACTGTATGAAGGAATCAATCTCGGTAGTAACGGGACCCAAGGTTTAATTACCTATATGCGTACCGATTCGACCCGTATCAGTCCAGTTGCTCAAAATGATGCAGCAAATTTTATTAGTCAAAAATTTGGTAGTCAATATTCTAAACATGGAAATAAGGTTAAAAATGCCAGTGGAGCACAAGATGCCCATGAAGCAATCAGACCTTCAAGTATTTTCCACACACCTGAATCCATTGCTAAATATTTAAATAAAGATCAAATAAAACTTTACACCTTAATTTGGAATCGTTTTGTAGCCAGTCAAATGACGGCAGCTATTTTTGATACGGTTAAAGTTAATTTAGAACAAAATAGCGTCCAATTTGTTGCTAATGGTAGTCAAATTAAGTTTGATGGTTACATGGCCGTCTATAATGATTCTGACAAAAATAAAATGTTGCCTGAAATGACAGAAGGTGAAGTGGTCACAAAAGAAACGACTAGCCCTGAACAACACTTTACTCAGCCTCCAGCAAGGTATTCAGAAGCAACCCTCATTAAAACTTTAGAAGAAAATGGTGTTGGACGTCCATCAACTTATGCACCAACCCTAGAGGTTATTCAAAGACGTTATTATGTTAAGTTAGCAGCAAAACGATTTGAACCAACTGAATTAGGTGAAATTGTCAATCAATTAATTGTTTCATTCTTCCCTGATATAGTTGATGTAACCTTCACTGCTGATATGGAAGCAAAATTAGACCAAGTTGAAACTGGAGACCGGCAATGGCAAACAGTTATTGATAGTTTCTATCAACCATTTGCTAAAGACTTGGAGAAAGCTGAATCTGAAATTGAAAAAATTCAAATTAAAGATGAACCAGCTGGATTTGATTGTGACCTTTGTGGCCATCCGATGGTTATTAAATTAGGACGCTTTGGTAAATTTTATGCATGTAGTAATTTTCCTGATTGTCGCAACACTAAGGCCATTACTAAGGAAATTGGCGTAACTTGTCCAACTTGTGGTAAAGGTCAAGTTATTGAACGAAAAACTAAACGAAATCGTGTCTTTTATGGCTGTGATCGTTACCCAGAATGTGAATTTACTTCTTGGGATATTCCAGTTGGGCGCGAGTGTCCAAAATCTGGTGATTTCCTGGTTGAGAAGAAAATCCGTGGTGGTGGGAAACAAGTTGTTTGTAGCAATGAAAGCTGCGACTATAAAGAAGCTAAAATTAAATAAAATGAAAAGACCAGTTTATTGCTATTGAGTGATAAATTGGTTTTTTATATAAAGAAAAGAAACTAGACTAAATCCAGTTTCTTTTCTTCTTAATTGGTTTTCAATGTTGCCAAAAGATCCTCGATGATTGGGCTGAAGGAATAGTCATCACGATAGGCAATACCTATTGGATAGAAGTCATTTTTATCTTGGAATGGGATCCATACCAAATCTTCAACCTTACTTAGTGGTTCAAATTCGCTTGGTAAAATAGCCACGGCATTAAGGCTTTTCAGGCTGTGAATAATAACTTCCCAATCGTTGTGTTTGAAGACAATATCTGGCTCAAATCCTAATGCACGACTACGTCTCGGTAGCATTTCTCCTAACATAAAGTGCTCATTTAGGGAAGCAAATTTGCAAGCTTTCAAGTCAATCAATTTCAGATGATCGCGATTGGCCAATTCATGATTTTTAGGCAGAACAATACTAACCTTATAACCTTGTGTTGAGGTTTGTAATGGTTCGATGGTAATATCTTTTCTTAAACTTGGAAAGGAAAGAAGTCCAATATCAATTTTTCCTGTTCCTAACAAATCTTGCAACTTGCGGGATCCGTCCTGAATAAGGGATACTTCTACATTGGAATGGGTTGCCATGAAAGTTGAAATTTGTTTCATAAATTGGATAGCAAAAAGAGCTGTTAAACCGATACGAATAACTTCTTTTTTCTCTTGATTTAGTTGTTGAATTTCAGTAACAATCTGATTGAAATCGTCGACAAGAATTTTACCCTTTTCATAAAGAATGTCTCCAGCTTCGGTTAATTGCAATTGACGTCCACTTTGAGAGAATAAGGTTGTGTTAAGTTCTGATTCTAGTTTTTTGATTGATTGCGATAGTGTAGGCTGTGTCACAAAAAGACTTTTTGCAGCATGGGAATAGTTCTTTGTCTCTGCGACAGCAATGAAATAGGTTAATTGTCTAATATCCATAGTATTTCCTTTTCTAATCTTTAGTATAACATAAATTATCTAAATTTTTTATATTACCCCAGACGGTAAATTTTGTGAAGTCTATTACAAAAAGTTATAATACTATAGTTTTTAACAATTTCTGTTTTCGTTTTCATTATGTTATAGTTAATTTAGTTAGTGAAATCACAAACAAATATATAAGGAGGCATATCAATGTCAGAAAAAATACAAGGACAGTCTGCTAAAGCATTTACGATGAACGTCTTAAATGGAATAGCATTAGGAACTGTTATCGTTTTAATTCCAGGTGCAATTCTTGGAGAATTAATGAAAGCTTTATTACCAATGTGGTCAGGATTTGCAACACTTATTGCAGCTACCGGCCTTGCTACAAGTATGATGGGCTTAGTCATCGGGATGTTAGTAGCAGGTAACTTTAAATTTAATCCTATTCAATCAGCATCTTTAGGTTTAGCTGTTATGTTCGCAGGAGGAGCAGCAAACTTTGATAATGGAATGATGATGCTTCAAGGTACAGGTGATATCATCAATATGGGTATCACAGCAGCTTTAGCTGTTTTATTAATTCAATTCTTAAACGATAAAACAAAATCTTTTACTTTGATTATCGTACCAACAGTAACCTTACTATTAATTGGTGGTATTGGTCGTTTCTTATTACCACATGTTAAGTTAATTACAGCTATGATTGGTCAAGGTATCGCTGGTTTACTTGGTTTACAACCAATTCTTATGTCAATTTTAATCGCTATTATTTTCTGTTTCTTAATTGTTTCACCAATTACAACAGTAGGTATTGCCCTTGCCATTAGTTTAGCTGGCATTGGATCTGGTGCAGCAAACCTTGGAATTTGTGCGGCTAGCTTTGGTCTATGTTTAGCTGGTTGGGCAGTCAATTCAAAAGGAACTTCCCTTGCTCATGTCCTTGGTTCACCAAAAATCTCAATGGCTAATGTTCTTTCAAAACCGATTATTATGTTACCAATGATGTCAACTGCAGCTGTTTTAGGTTTGCTTGCAGCAATCTTTAACATTCAAGGTACACCTGCAAGTGCTGGATTTGGTATTAGTGGCTTAATCGGACCTATCAATGCTTTAAATCTAGCTAAAGGCGGTTGGTCACTTGGTAATATTATCATCGTTTTACTAGTCTTTGTGGTTGCACCAATTGTTTTAAGTTTCGCCTTCAACTATCTTTTCATCAAGGTTCTTAAAATTATTTCGCCTGAAGATTACAAATTAGATATTTAATAAAAGGAATCACACTATGAAAATTAAATTATATAATGTTCGTGGAGAAGAAGCTGTGCTCGCTGAGCAATGGGCTAAAAATAATCAAATCGAAATTTCACTTAATGAAGGACCTTTATCTGCCGAATCTGTTAAAGAAGCTCAAGGCTTTGATGGTATTGCTAATGCTCAAATTGGGCCACTAGATGATGCTGTTTACCCACTTTTGAAAGAAATGGGGATCAAACAAATTGCTCAACGTAGTGCCGGAGTTGATATGTACAACTTGGAGTTAGCTAAAGAAAATGGCATCATTATTTCGAATGTTCCAAGCTATTCTCCAGAATCAATTGCTGAATTTACAGTAGCAATTGCTTTAAATTTAATCCGTAAAATTGAATTAATTCGTGCTAATGTTAAAGAACAAAACTTTACATGGGGCCTACCTGTTCGTGGTCGTGTTTTAGGTGATATGACTGTGGCCATTATTGGTACAGGTCGAATCGGACTTGCTACTGCAAAAATTTTCAAAGGCTTTGGTTGTAAAGTTGTTGGTTTCGATGTTTATAGAAGCGAAGAAGCAGCTGAAGTATTGGAATATAAAGATAGTATTCTAGAAGCTATTAAGGATGCTGATGTGGTTTCTCTTCATATGCCACCAACTGCTGAAAATATCCATTTCTTCAATGCTGAAACCTTCAAGCAATTCAAAAAAGATGCTATTCTGTTAAACATGGCTCGCGGTGCTCTTATTGAAACAAGAGATTTACTTGATGCTTTAGATCAAGACCTCTTAGCTGGTGCGGGTATTGACACTTATGAATTTGAAGGACCATATATTCCTAAAAATTTCCAAGGTCAAGAAATTACAGATAAACTTTTCCTCGATTTAATTAATCATCCTAAAGTAATCTACACGCCTCATGCTGCTTATTACACAGATGAAGCAGTGAAAAACCTTGTAGAAGGTGCTTTAAATGCAACTGTCGAAGTAGTTACTACTGGGACAACTGGCAATCGCGTAAATTAAAAAATATCAAGTGGTCAATCAGATCACTTGATATTTTTTTATATGGAAAAAGTATGTTTCCATTATAACGGAAAAAGTATGTTCTTTCTGTTATAATGGACTTTTTGAATAATGTCTGTTATAATGGACTTCATAAAAGGAGAATATTATGGTCTATTTAGCATTAATTGGTGATCTGATTCAGTCAAAACAATTGGCAAATCGAAGTCAGGCTCAAGAACAATTCCATCAGGTTTTGGAAAAAATAAACAAACATTATGAAAACTGTCTGGTTTCCAATCTTTCCCTAACGCTAGGTGATGAATTTCAAGGATTATTTACACTGGAAGCCCCAATATTCCAAATTATTGATCAAATTAATCACGAAATGGCTGATTTTTCCATTCGCTTTGGCCTAGGAATAGGTGATATTTTAACGGCAATAAATCCTCAAGTCAGTATTGGGGCTGATGGACCTGCCTATTGGAAGGCAAGAGAGGCTATTAATTATATACACCAAAAGAATGATTACGGGCATACGCAAATTGCCATCCGAACTGGTCAGGAACCAGAAGAAGACATTCTGAACAGTCTCTTATCTGCTGGAGAGGCAATCAAAAGCAGTTGGCGTGCTAGTCAATTAGATGTCTTCCACGCGCTGATAGAGGCGAATTATTATGATGAACAGTTTGACCAAGGGGAAATTGCTAAACGACTCAATTTAAGTCCTAGCGCCTTATCTAAACGCCTCAAGAGTAGTAATATTAAAGTCTATCTACGAACACGCCAAAGTGCTCTGCAATTGATCCAAGAAAAAAACGGAAAGGAGACCGCATGACCCTACATGGTTTATCTACCTATTTGCAAACCCATCCAATACTCACTTTATTATTAATTACTCATTTTTTGTCAGATTATCATTTGCAAAGTCAGAAAATGGCTGACCTTAAGGAAGTGGATAAGACATATTTGAGTTACCATATTATTGGAATTGCCCTTCCTTTAGCATTGCTTACAATATTGATTCCTTCCATTTGGTTAGCAAGTCTAATAATAGTCATCAGTCATAGTTTCATTGATTTTATGAAGCCAGTCATCAGTCAAAGAGCAAAACTTAGAAAAGAATGGCTTTTCATCATCGACCAAGTGTTACATCTGTCTATAATTGCACTTGTTGCCAGTCAATTCACTCAAATCAATTGCCCAGAGTGCCTCAATCCCCAATTTTTATTGATTCTTCTCTTTTTATTAATCATTTCTAAACCATGTAATATTATCTTTAAAATCTTTTTCAGTAAATACCAACCAGAATTGCAAGGAAGAATGGATACGATTAATGGTGCGGGAGCAACCATTGGCATCTTGGAGCGGATTATTATTGGAATATGTATGGTCATGGGCCAGTATGCTTCAATCGGCTTAGTATTTACCGCAAAATCTATAGCTCGGTATAACAAAATATCCGAAAACCCAGCCTTTGCAGAGTATTATTTAATTGGTTCGCTGTTTAGTATCTTAAGTGTTTTCGTGGCGTCTTGGATTTGTTTCTTTTGATTCCAACATAACTATAGTTATGTAAATAACCAACCAACACTTTTTGCTTTTAGTAAAAAGTTTGCTATAATATAGCAAGTAAATTTATAGAAAGATTTGTGGAAAATTACTTTCCAAAGAGGTATTAGTCTATTGTCTCAATCTTATATTAATGTTGTCGGCGCTGGTCTTGCGGGATCAGAAGCTGCTTACCAGATTGCTAAACGTGGCATTCCCGTTAAACTTTACGAGATGCGTGGCGTTAAAGCAACTCCTCAACATAAAACAACTAACTTTGCTGAGTTGGTCTGCTCCAATTCCTTCCGCGGGGATAGCCTAACCAATGCAGTTGGCCTTCTCAAAGAAGAGATGCGTCGACTTGATTCGATCATTATGAGAGCTGGAGAATTGCACCGCGTTCCAGCAGGTGGTGCCATGGCAGTTGACCGCGTGGGTTATGCCGAAGCTGTCACAGCTGAGCTGGAAAATAATCCACTAATCGAGGTCATCCGAGGTGAAATCACAGAGATTCCAAATGATGCGATTACAGTAATTGCGACTGGTCCCTTAACATCAGATGCCCTTGCTGAAAAAATCCACGCCCTAAACGGTGGTGACGGATTTTATTTCTACGATGCCGCAGCACCAATCATTGATAAATCAACCATTAACATGGATAAAGTTTATTTTAAATCTCGTTATGATAAAGGGGAAGCTGCTTACCTCAATTGTCCAATGACAAAAGAAGAATTTATGGCATTCCATGAAGCTTTAACAACAGCAGAAGAAGCACCCCTAAATTCCTTTGAAAAAGAAAAATATTTCGAAGGTTGTATGCCCATTGAAGTTATGGCCAAACGTGGGATTAAAACCATGCTTTATGGACCAATGAAACCAGTTGGTTTAGAATACCCAGAAGACTACACAGGCCCTCGTGATGGCGAATTTAAGACACCATATGCTGTTGTGCAACTACGTCAAGACAACGCGGCAGGAAGTCTTTACAATATGGTTGGCTTCCAAACACATTTGAAGTGGGGCGAACAAAAACGTGTCTTCCAAATGATTCCAGGTCTTGAAAATGCAGAATTTGTCCGTTATGGGGTCATGCACCGCAATTCTTACATGGACTCACCAAACTTATTGAAACAAACCTTCCAATCACGTGCCAATGAGAATTTATTCTTTGCAGGACAAATGACAGGTGTTGAAGGTTATGTTGAGTCAGCTGCATCAGGTCTTGTTGCTGGTATCAATGCCGTTAAAAAATTCAAAGGTAAAGAAGAAGTCATCTTCCCAGAGACAACAGCTATTGGTAGCTTACCGCATTATGTCACTCATACTGAAAGTAAACATTTCCAACCCATGAATGTTAACTTTGGAATTATTAAAGAATTAGAAGGCCCTCGTATCCGTGATAAAAAAGAACGTTATGAAGCCATTGCAGAACGATCATTACGCGATTTAGAACCTTACTTAGCAAACTAAGAAAAAAGTTAGTCGTATTTGAGTTTAAAGTCTACTAGGCTCAAATTGAAACAGATTATGTATCATGTAGATTAATATAAGAGAAAGCACCCACTTAATTTGTGAGTGCTTTCTTGCTAAACGTGATTTTCTAAAAGACTATTTTCGACCAAAAGGTAGTTTGATGTGTTTAAAACTATCAAAAGTATCCGCAATTTTTTGATTACGCTCTACAGTTCGTAAGTTCTCCTGATCCAAAATTGCCTGACTTTTCTCCAAAACATCATAGGTGACATAGTATAGTTTGACCAGACTACCAACTGGTAATTTCCCAGAACGTGGGGACATGATAACCACTTCATCTAAAGAAGCTTTTAACCATTTTTTATCTGGATGGACAGGAATGGTTGCGACAACAAAGCCTTGTTTTTCGAGATGCTGTCTAGCTTCCTCAACAGGAAGGTTAATGACATTATCGAGAATTTTTAATTTCTCTTCTTTGGCTTGTTTTTGATCCATGTATTTTTCAACTATGGGACGGCCATTATCTATGCCTTTACCAATAATTTCTGTTGTGTCGGGAATGATAGAGATAATCTTACCGAAAACACCTAATGATTTCGAAAATTTAGTAATTTTAACCATAATACTCTCCTTTAGGGGAATTCTTAAGTCTATTATAGCAGAAGAAAGACTGATTCCCTTTTTGAAAACTTACAAAATTGTAAGTTATTAAGCGCAGCCTGTAAGTTTGCAAACCTGATAGAAATCTATAATAGTAAGTGTCAATAAGTCATCAGACATTAATTCTCAAAAAAAGTTATAATGATTAAAGGAGACAGTTATGCTATTAGATATTCAACATTTAGAAAAAGTATTTCGCACACGTTTCTCAAAAGAAGAAACAAGGGCCCTACAGGACGTTGTTTTTAAGGTGGATCAAGGTGAGTTTATCGCCATTATGGGAGAATCGGGTTCTGGTAAGTCAACCTTATTAAATATTCTTGCAACCTTAGAAAAGCCCACCAATGGATCAGTCTTGCTTGAAGGAAAAGATATTACTAAAATCAAAGAGAATGAGTTAGCACAGTTCCGTTTACATCACCTTGGTTTTGTTTTCCAGGAATTTAACCTCTTAGATACTTTGTCCATTAGAGACAATATCTTCCTACCGCTAGTTTTAGATCGAAAACCTTATAAGGAAATGAGTCGTCGTTTAGAACAGCTGGCTCCAAAACTTCGGATTCAAGAATTACTGGACAAACGACCTTTTGAAATTTCCGGAGGGCAGAAACAGCGTGTTGCCATCGCTCGGAGCTTAATAACCAACCCTAAGTTACTATTAGCGGATGAACCAACTGCAGCTCTTGATTATCGTAACTCAGAAGACCTTTTAAACCTTTTTGAAGATATTAATATGGATGGTCAAACCATCTTAATGGTTACACACTCAGCCAATGCGGCTAGTCATGCTAAACGTGTCCTCTTTATTAAAGATGGTCGTATTTTCCACCAAATGTATCGAGGCGATAAAGCGACGACACAATTCTCCAAGGATATCTCATTAGCCATGACTGGTTTATTGGGAGGTGAGTAACATGTTCTACCTCAAATTAGCTTGGAATAATCTTAAAAAATCAAAAGAAGTAGTAGCTCCTTTTTTACTAGCAAGTTCTGTTTTATTTATGTTAAATGGTATCGTTACTATAATATTGATGAGTCCTATCTCGAAAGGAATGCAAAATGGCAAAATTCTTTTAGGATTGGCGGCAGTCGTTTTGACTATTTTTGCTACCATCATGGAAATTTATAGTTACAATTTTCTGTTAAAACAGAGGAGTCGAGAATTTGGTCTCTATAATATTCTCGGAATGACCAAAAAACAAATTGGATTTGTTTCTATTTTAGAGCTGTGGATACTCTTTCTTGCAGTTATTACTATTGGTTCCATTGCTTCCTATATTTTCTCCCATCTCTTTTATTTGATTTTTGTTAATTTAGTTCACTATAACAAATTACAATTAGAAATTGCTCCAATTGCTTTTGTGCAAACCAGCATTGTTTTTGCTTTGATTTTTGTCCTACTTATGACCATTGGACTTTTCAAAGTTCGTCAGACTTCACCATTAATGCTTTTTAAAGATCAAGAACAAGGGGAAAAAGAACCCAAAGGGAATATCCTCCTGGCATTCTTAGCCATTATTGCAATTAGTATCGGCTATTATATTTCCATTACCTCGACCAAATTAGCGGCATTAGCCGTTTTATATCGCTTCTTTATTGCTGTTATATTTGTCATTATTGGTACCTACCTTTTCTATATTGCCTTTATGACTTGGTACTTAAAACATAAAAGAAGTCAAAAAGCCTATTTCTACCAACCAGAACATTTTGTGTCAACTTCCCAAATGATTTTCCGGATGAAACAAAATGCAGTAGGGCTTGCCAATATTACACTATTAGCTGTTATGGCCTTTGTCGCTATCGCAACAACGACAGCTTTGTATAGTAATACAGAATATCAAACTAAAGAAATTTTTCCTAAAAATAGCAAAATCACCATTCAGGGGAAAAATCAGAAGGACTTGAAAAAAAACTTTGAAAAAGCTCTCTTAATCCCTCTTGACCGTTCCGCTGGAGAATTTACCACTTACGAGAGCGCTATGGTTAGCTTTAATTTAAGTGACAGTAAAGTCGAAAAAGTCACTGCAGCAGAGCTAAAAAATCCAAATTTTGCTAAAATGACTTATTCTTACCTCATTACGGCTGATGATTTTAAAAAAATTGGTAACAAAGTCCCTGACCTTGCGGAAAATGAGATTCTCTTTTTCAAGCAAAAAGACCGGAGTCGTTTGGAAAAACTTGATTTTCTGGGGATTTCCCTAAAAATAAAAGAAAACCTTAAGTCTGTTAAACATCCAGATACGGTCAATACCTACAACCCAACAGTGATTGTTGTTAAGGATCAAAAAGTTTTCAATCAACTCTTAACACTTTATAACAGATACACAAAGGAACCTGTTGCTAGTGAGCTCGTTGTCCTTGGTGATTTAACGCAAAATCAGATTGCTGAAGTTTTAGATAAATCAGGTGTTTTAAGTCTCAACGGTCATTATGTAGCTCATTTAGAGCAAAGAGCACAGTTTAAAAAAGGTTTTTATGCCATTACGGGTGGTTTTCTCTTTACAGGATTTATATTAGGACTTAGTTTCATTCTTGGTGCCGCCCTCATCATTTATTATAAACAGTATACAGAAGGTCATTTGGATCAAAAATCTTATAAAATTTTGCAAGAAGTTGGTATGTCCAGTCTCCAAGTTAAGAAAACCATTAATTCACAACTGCTACTGGTCTTCTTTACACCCTTAGCTTTCGCCATTCTTCATTTTATGGTAGCATTAGTCATGCTTAAACAAATGTTACTCAACTTTGGGGTGACTGATAGCTCAATGATTTATTTAGTGAGTGGACTGACAATTCTAATTATAGTCTGTCTTTACTTCCTGATCTATCGTTTTACCAGCCGTACCTATTATAAAATTATTGAAAGGTAGGAGAAGTAGCGTATTTTCGCTACTTTTTTGTTAGAATAGAGCTATGAAGAAAACCATGAAAATTTACTTAGTGGAAGACGATCCAACTATTCTTTCACTTTTAAAATCACATTTAGAAAAAGACTATCAGGTTGCTGCCGTTAGCAATTTTCGTGACATTAAAAATGAAATCCTAGACTTTGAACCTGATTTAATTCTAATGGATATTACCTTGCCATTTTTTAATGGTTTTTATTGGACCAGTGAGATTCGTAAACAATCAACTGTCCCAATTATCTTTATTTCCAGTTCTAATGATGAGATGGATGCTGTCATGGCCCTTAATATGGGAGGCGATGACTATATAACCAAGCCATTCTCTTTGACCATTTTGGATGCGAAAATAGGAGCCTTTTTACGGAGAGCCACGCAATTTGCTACAGATAGCTTTAGTTACAAAGATTATCAGTTACATTTTGATTCAAGCTTAAGTAAGGGGGAGCAAAAGATTTCTTTATCACCAAATGAGCATAAAATCCTCTCTCTCTTTTTTAGTAAACAAGGGACTATCGTTAGCAAAGAGGAGCTTCTAAAATCCTTATGGGATAATGACCAATTTATTGATCAAAATACCTTAAACGTTAATATGACACGTTTGAGAAAGAAATTATTAGATATTGATTTTGATTTCATTCACACCGTGAGAGGAATAGGTTATATCCTAAAATGATACGATTATTTTTTAAAGAATACCGAATCTGGTACCTGCAATTTTGCTTGCTCATACTGATGTATCTATTAGTATTTAGTCTCTATCACTTACCCTTGGCCAATTTCCTAACAGCAAGCCTCATATCAGTTACACTTATCATTCCTGTATCGATTTATCATTATCTAAGATTTCGACGTAAACTAAAAATATTACAAGAATTTAGTTATGTAAAGGAATTAGAACCATTAGATGATCCAAGTGATTTAGAATATAAACGGTTAATTTTTAGGGTAATCGCTGAGCAGAATGACCAATTAGACACTGAGAGGTCTCGGCAAAAAGATCTTGATGCCATAATTAAGATTTGGTCCCACCAAATGAAGATTCCCCTGTCAGCTATCTCTTTAATGGTTCAAACAGATCATTTATCAAAAAATGATTTACAAAAGCAACTTCTTTATCTTGAAAACCATTTAAACCAGCTCTTAAGTTATTTGAAATTTAGTCAAAATAAGGATGATTATCGTTTTGAAAAACTTGATATTTCTGGTATCGTAAAAGATATTCTGAAAGAGATGGCGCCGATTTGTTTTAGTAAAGATATCAGCTTTTCCATTGATGGAAATTGGACAGTAACAAGTGATAAAAAATGGTTACGATTTGCATTGATGCAGATTATTGATAATGCCATTAAATACTCCCATCAAGGTGGTCATATTTTTATAAAACTAGGCGATGGTATTGAAATATCAGACAATGGTATCGGAATACTTTCAGAAGATATCCCTCGATTATTTGAAGAAGGTTATACCGGTTTCAATGGCCATGAACACCAGAAAGCCAGTGGTTTAGGCCTATTTATGACCAAAACAATTCTTCATCAATTACAACTTGACATCAAAATAGAGAGTCAAGTTGACCAGGGAACAATGGTTAGTATTTTTAAAAAAGAAAGGTAAAAAATGAGTGATTACAAGCAATTATTTGACAAAAAAGAGGAAAACGTTTTAGATATTTTTTCGACCCTATTAGATTTCTTACATGAGTTAGGACCCTTTGACATTGAAGTCAAAAAGACTAGTATGCACTTGGTTAAAGAAAAAGCTTTTCTAGGCGTTCACCCTAAAAAGAAATGGTTGGATCTGAACATCGTGAGTAATCAAGCTATTGACCATCCGCTGATTACAAAAAATATACAAGGATCTAAGAATCGCTGGCATAATAATCTTCGTTTGAGTACTGCAGAAGAAGTGGATGACACTGTAAAAGAGTTACTTGAGACAGCTTACTTGCGTTAAGGAGACTTTGAATGACAGAATATTGGGATATCTATACGAAAGATCGTCAACTAACTGGACAAAAAATAATCCGTGGTCAAGCCTTCCCTGAAGGGGCTCGTCATTTAGTTGTACACGTCTGCCTTTTTAATGATCAAGGGCAAATGCTGATTCAGCAACGCCATAAAGATAAGGACTCATGGCCAGAATTCTGTGATGTTACAGTTGGTGGAAGCGCCTTAGCAGGTGAAAATGCTCAGCAAGCTGCGATGCGGGAAGTTAAAGAAGAAATTGGGTTAAGTTTAGACCTGACTGAAACTACACCAGCCTTTACCACGAATTTTGAATATGGTTTTGATGATACTTTCTTAGTGGTTGGAGACTTCAATATCGAAGACATCTATTTCCCAGATAATGAGGTCCAAGCTGTTAAATGGGCTTCATACAGTGACCTCTGTCAGATGATTGACCAAGGGATTTTTATACCTTACTTTGACAGTAAAATCAGAATGTGTTTTGAAATGCGTGGTCAATTTGGTAGTCATAAGGACCGTCATTAAATATTAGCAATATAAAAAATCACCGAGAATCTTCTCTGTGATTTTTTTATAAGTGGATTGTTTACATAACTATAATTATGTTATCTTCAAAAAATGAAATCGAAATCTTGCTTGGAATCTTTTAGTTTTATAATTTATCTAAAGCATTCTTTTGTTCGTCATTGACAATATGGGTATAGAGGTCGGTAACCTGTGTCGAGGCATGACCAAGTTGGTGACTGACAAGTACTTGAGACTTGGTAGCATCATAGAGTCGAGTTGCTAAGGTATGTCTTAATTTATGGGGAGTTACACGAATTTTAAAATCTTGAGAGTATTTAGCCACCATTTTTTCGATACTAGAAGCATCAATCCGGTTGGGAATGCCACGATACTCGGTCAAAAAGAAGGCTTGGTCTTGTTTTTCAGCTTTATAACGCTTTTGGCGTATCTCCAAATAGGCTTCAAGATAGGGTTTAGCAAAGCCTGCAACGTTGACTGAGTCTCGTTTCCCCCCTTTTCGGGTCACTTCGATAACCATCATTCTGAGATTGACATCTTTAAGATCAAGGTTAACAGCCTCTGATAAACGAACGCCAGAAGCTAGTAGTAGAGCGATGATGGCTAAATCTCGTTCTTTATTTTTTCGGAAAGATGATTTGGCCCGATTTGAGAGCTTGTTTTCATATTCACAATCAACATACTCGAGGAACTCCATGGTTTCATCACCTAAGAAGAGTTTTTGCTTAATATTTTCCGCTCTGGATGCTAAGGTTTCCTTTTTCTTCTTAGTAGCAACCTTTTTCATGACATTACGGTAAAAATAGGGTTCGCCATGTTCATTTTCGACCTCCTCAGTTAAGTACTTAAAGAGTGAAGAGAGGGCTGACAAGGTTCTATTGATGGTTGTTTGAGAGACGCCTTCCTTGGTCGAGTAAGTATTAAGTGAAGGTCTTTCCCGTAAATAGAGTACAAATGATTCCATATCTTTTTTGGTCAATTGTTCCAAAGTAACCAGGTCTATATCAGCAATTCTAGGAGTATTTGAGATACCAGAGTCCAGTAACCAATCGAAAAAGCGTTTATATTCCTTAAGGTATTCGTATAAGGTCGTAAAACTATATGGCACAGATAATTTAGATTGGTAATATTCTAAAACAAACCAAGGCATCAAGGCTTTGTATTCTTCAATTTTTTCTAAAAGCAGTTCACGTCTCATTGTTTGCTAACCTCATTTTGTTGAATTTTCTTAGTAACTGTAAGGATTTCCTATAATAGAAGTATACCATAGACTTATATGTTTTTCAAGAAAATTACAGTTTTTCGGAAAGATGTTATAGGGAATATTAGCCCCACTTTATGCAGCCTTGTATGCAAATAAAAATGCTAACCAGTCTTCTGATTAGCATTCTAAGCTCTTTTTAGATTTTATTTGCCAGTATAGCTTCAATCCGTTCCTTACGACGCAATAAAATATTAAGACGTGTCTGACTCGGGTTTAGGCTATCTTTTAATTGTTGGATGTTGTCATTGATTTGAGCCAGCTCTTCTAAATAAGATGTTCTATTTTTGTCGATGTAGCGTTGACGATCTTCTTCACGGGATGTTTTTGCGATGAGTTTCTTGAAAATTGACAAAGTCTAACCACCTTGAGTAATATATTTGCACATTTTTTCAATTATACCATTTATTTCTCGAATCTTAAAGTAAGGAGAGAAAAACCACACCTCAAAATCTCCAGGGTGTGGTTACTTATCTGATTGTGATAGAATTCACTTTTTCTTTGCTGTGCCTATTCTCGGTCTTTTTTATTTTTTTTTCCTAATACAAGACTTGATGTAGCCATCATAATGCCCATATATAACACGATTTGACTATTTTCTTGGCCAGTATGTGGTAATTGCGATTTATTATCCGTAGCTGTTACTTTTAAATTGTAGCTAGCTTGTGGTGTATGTAAGCCAGTTAAAACTGGTTTTGCAGGGTAATTGTTTCCAGGTGTTGTTGCTGGTATTTCTGAAGTCGTAATCTCAATATAAAATTCATAAGAATCTGTAACAACTTTATAAACTTTTCCTTCGTTTACTGTTGTTACAACCCAGTTAGCTATATCTTTTGTTAATGTATCAGAAAAATCAGAATCCAGATCTATAATCTTTCCGCCAGTTCCTTTTTCAATACCGGTGTAGTCTCCACTAACATAAGAATCAGCAATTATAGTTGTTGAAATCCTTGCCATTTTCAGCTTTTTAATAGTTTCTTCAGAGCTTGGCGTACCATTTGTGTCAAAATCCATATCTTCGTCAGTAATTAAAATGGCAAAGCGGTTATCATTTAACCAATCGTAGTTACCAGCTTCTGAAATATAAGATAATGGAACAGTAGGTTCCTCAGTTCCACCGTCAATAACAATAGAATCTAAAGCTGTTATAAACGCTGAGACATCGTTAGTAAATTTTGAATTGTTAAAATTATGATAATTAACATCTTTTGCATCTGCGTAATCGATTAGTCCCAAGCGAACTTTCAAATTTTTTGCAGCGAGAGTATTTACGAATTGTT
This sequence comes from Streptococcus bovimastitidis, assembly GCF_001885095.1. Classification (GTDB taxonomy): domain Bacteria; phylum Bacillota; class Bacilli; order Lactobacillales; family Streptococcaceae; genus Streptococcus; species Streptococcus bovimastitidis. Next base: position 551,698 of record NZ_LZDD01000001.1, read on the forward strand.
TAACATTATTTTTCACTGCTTCAATGCTTGGGTCCATTGAGTAAGTATGGTCGATAATAAAAACTATATCAGCAGTATCAACTTGGGTATTGGTTACAATATCTTCACCTTTAATATATTCAACAGTAGTTGTTTTTATAACCTTCTCATAGTCATTTACAATTTTACCTCCATCCTGGTAGGTAACCTCACTTTCCCAATTTGTAACTACAGGAGCTGGTTCAGGAGATACTTCTTTAACAATGGTCGTAGTTTTTACAACATCTGAGCCTTCGTAAGTTACAACTTTTTCATTATCAGTTTCTTCTGTACTTTCTGTAATATCACTTGGTGTTTCAGAAATGGAAACAATATCACCTTCAACCGCTTTATCTTCTGAAATAACAGGTTTATTTATAGTGTTTTCAATGTCTATATTCGCAACTTCACTGGCGGTTTGGCCATTAATTAAATTATCTTCGGTAACTACTGTATTATCACTTAAAGTGTCTAAATCAGTAGTTAGCTCTGTTGCAGCAATTTCTGTCGATCCCGATACCTCATTAGCATTAACAGTCTGATTTACGCTAATGAAACTTAACCCTAAGAGGACTGAGGCAAGTCCAAACTGACATTTCCTAAATGAAAATAACTGACGATTAGCATTCCTATTGTTTTCCATAAAATCTCTCCTTTTTTAATATGTATATAATATAACAAAATATTACAAATAAATCTCATTTTTACTGAAATTTTACATTTATTTTTTGTTCATAATTTAATATAGAAGAGTGTTTTGTCGTTTATTATTAGTCAAACGAAAATTATTAATAAAAAAACTAGAGTTTATATCTCAAAACTCTAGTTTTTGCTAAAATTGCTATTTTTCGATTTGATGACGTAATATATTTCAATTAGGGAGTCAATTAAGAAGACTGATAAGGCAATTGCTCCGGAAACCATCATTGATTCAATAAAGTTTTTGCCGGCTAGATGACTATTTCCTTGAATATAATAATAGGCAATTTTATATACTCCAGCTCCTGGAACTATGGGGAAATAAGAAGGTATATAAAATATTGTGACAGGTGATTTGAAGAGTCTAGCTGCTATTTGTGATAAGAATGCGATAACCAAGCTTGCACATAATGCAGCTAAAGCAATATCAGAATGTGGTAAGACTAAAAGATAAACGGTATATCCAATAGCACCAATAAATCCTGTTTTAAAAATTAAATGTCTTGGTATTTCTAAGATAATTCCAGAAGTTACTGTTGCCACATAGGCACCTAAGATTTGTAATATCATACCCATGAAATGATTCCTTTCGCGATAAATAATCCTAATGCTACTCCTACACCTAAACTTACTGCAATGATTAAGGCTTCAAGAATTTTTGATACTCCTGCACCATAGTCTCCTTTAAAGCTATCTCTGAAACCATTTGTAAAAGCCGTTCCAGGGAAGAGTGGCATCAAGACTGAGATAATGACAATATCGAAAGAAGGACGGTCACTTCCCATAAAATGAATAATAAGTGGAATTATCATTGCTACAATTGCAGTGGCAACTGTCCCAAAAATAAAACTATTTAGTAGAAAATAAGCTTTTAAGCGATATGAAAACAAAAGGGAAAAAGCTGCAACGAGGGATAAAAGGATCTCTGGTGTTTGCCCACCTAGCAAGATGGCGAAAGCCACTACCAATAGTAAGGTTGAATAGGAAACGATTCTTTCTGAATAATGACTTTTATCAATTGTTTTTAATTGTTTCTGTGCTTCTTCCAAGGTAATCAAACCACTTGTCAAATCGCGAGATATTTGATTGACGATGTGGATTTTATTTAAATTGGTATCTCTATAAGTAATTCTTTTAATGAATGTAATAGGCTCATCAAGTTCAGGTCCATCTAAAGTTATAAATAGGCCTGTTGTATTGGCAAAAACTTCAGTAATGGGTTGATGACTGACTTTTAATATTCGAGAGACTGTATTTTCGACGCGATAGCTTTCGGCATTAGATTCTAGCATGGTGATTCCTGCTAGAGTTGCTACCTCAAGGACGCGTTTGTTGTATTTATCTGTCATTCTTTTTGATTTCCTAAAAAATGTAGTGTTGCGATTAGTGCTGCTTGACTTCCTGTTTTTAAGGTAGGTTGTAGGCTAGGGGCAAAATGTGGGTTGTGGTTGGCATAGATCTTTTGTTCACTAGTAAAAGCACCAAATCCCCAATAGAGATATGGGATGTCAAATGCTCTTGGGATATAAGAAAAATCTTCTGATGCTGTCATTGCTTGATAATCGACAACATTGTCTTGACCCAGATGTTTAATAAATGCCTCTTTGACTTCTTTAGCCAATTGCTGATTATTATCCGTCACTGGGAAACGATCGTAGACAGTTATTTCAGGTTCTTCATGACCATTTCCGGCTTGATTTTCTGCTTTGGCGATTCTTTCAATGCTAGTAATGAGTTGATTAAGTACTGCATCGTCGTAAGCACGGATATTAAGTAGCAAGGTAGCTTGGTCGGGAATAATATTGGCCTTTATACCTGATTGGATTGAACCTACAGTTACGACTGCAAACTGAAAAGGATCAACTTCGCGAGCAACGATTGTTTGTAGTTTTAAGACGATTGAAGAGGCAATGACGATGGGATCTATGCTGAGGTGTGGCATGGAGCCATGGGCACCTTTTCCTTTAATTATCACTTTTAATGATGCTGCGGATGAAAGGAAGGGGCCAGCCATAATACCGACTTTGCCAGCTTGAGGTTGAGCTAAAACATGTTGGGCTAGAGCTAGGTCGGGTTTGGGGATTTTGCTCATTAGTCCATCTTCAAGCATGGCTTGGGCACCGCTAGCCGTTTCTTCACCCGGTTGGAAGAGTAAAATCAATGTTCCCTGCCAAAGCTCTTGATGATTAATCATAAGATGGGCTAATCCTAAGACTGCAGCCATATGCATATCATGTCCACAGGCATGCATAACAGGGACTAGGTTTCCTTCCAAATCCTGCATCATTTTGCTAGAAGCATAATCTAAACCAGTTTCTTCTTTGACTGGTAAAGCATCAATATCCGCTCGAAAGAGGACTGTTTTGCCTGGTCCATTTTCTAAGACTGTCACAAGACCTCCACCAATTTCTTGGCATGCATAACCTAAGCTTTCAAGTGCTTTACGTAGAAAAGTGACGGTTCCCCTTTCTTGCATGGATAATTCAGGATTGCTATGGAGATATTTATAGGCATTTTCTTGCCAATCTCCAATCTTTTCTAATTCTTGAAAGAGTTTTTCTATAGCCATGGTTTATTCCTCACTTTCCTTTAATTCACTCTTTTTAGTATATCATGACTTTATCTGAAAGCGTTAAATTTTCTTTAAGACTTTTTGATTTTAAGCACTAAAAACCCCCTCTTGTGTTAAACAAGACAGGGGGGATGCATTTGCATGATCAAGTTTTCATTGGTTATGAACAGAATTCTTGGATAGCAGTTTCTGTTGCAATTCTACCAAAAGTAAAGATATCCGTTAGGGAGTTACCACCAAGACGATTACCAGCATGTAGTCCACCAGCAACTTCTCCTGCTGCATATAAACCTGGAATCACTTGGTTTTCAGTATTTAGGACATGGGCTTTCGTATCAATTTTAAGACCACCCATAGTATGGTGTACGGCAGGTTTTCTTGGAGTTGCATAAAATGGCGCTTTAACCACTTTCAAATCGAAAGCCCCTTTATTGAATTCAGGGTCGTGACCTTGATCAACATAAGAGTTGTAGTTTGCTATTGTTTCAGCTAGTACACTTGGTTCCATTCCTAATTGCTCAGCTAATCCCTCAATGGTATCAGAACGGAAAAGGGTGCCTGCTTCTACTTGGGCATCAATTTTCTCTTGACTAGTATTATAGGCTGTTTCCTTGATAAGGTCGTCAGCAATCAGATAGAAGAGGCCTCCATTATCAATGGCTGCTTGCGATAGTTGGTCACGACTTCCATATTCGTCAACGAAACGTTTCCCTTGGGTATTTACCATAATGAAATTAGCCGGAGGAACTTGGAGACCTGAGAAGAGTGCTCCTGTTTCTGGGTCTGAGACTGGCATCATTTGTGTGAAGCCCATTCCGACGAGGTCAGCGCCAACGCTTTGTCCAAGGATAATACCATCACCTGTAACAGCTGGTGTATTTGAGGTTTTGATGTCATCCGCAATTTCTGTCCAATAGGTATTGTATTTTTGCAACATCTTAGTGTTGGCACCAAATCCACCTGAGGCAAGAATGACTGCTTTGGCATTGACGGTAATGGACTGGCCGTTGCGACCTTTTGCTTGAACGCCTTTGACTTGTCCTTCTTCTACAATTAATTGGTCAACAGGTGTGTCTGTTAAAATAAGCCCTCCGTTTTCACGGACATATTTATCTAAGACAGATATAAAGGCAACTCCCATTGGCATAAATGGTTTATGGCCACGACGCCAAAGGGCTCCTACTGGCATTGTCACATCACTATGGTCAAACTCTACTCCTACTTCTTCTAGCCAACGAACGGATTCTAGAGCTCTTTCGGTCATGATTTTAACTAAGTCGTAGTTACCATGAATTTCATTTCCTTCTAAGTCTTTTCGTTTACCTCCGAGGTAGGTTTGGATACGGTAAAGGCGTTTTGAGTCAAAGAGATAAGTTGGATTCTTAAGATACTCTTCTAGTTCTCCTTTTAATGCTCGGAAATCTTCTAAGTATTCGGGATCTATTAGGGCTTCATTCATATTTTTTAATTCTTGCAGGTTATGGTCTTCACCTGGATTTGCCGCAAAGCTTGCTTGCCATTCAGGATCAGGTGCGTTCATTGGTCCACCTGCGCGAACGGTATTACCACCAACACTTGGAAATTTCTCTAGGACAATAACTCGTTTGCCTTCTTGCAAGGCCTTAGCAGCGGCAGCTAATCCCGCTCCTCCTCCACCAACAACAACTAAATCGGTGTCATAGGTCTTGTCTTCTTGATCCAAAGCTGATGGAGCTTTTGGTCTTGATTTTAGGATATCAGGGTTAGCGCCAGCTTTTTTTACAGCCCGAGCAACCCCATCTAAAACACCATTTGACGTTACAGATGCACCAGAAACGGTATCGACATTAAGGGTTTGGCCCTCTAAAATTTCATTAGGGATACGGGTGAAGACCACGTCAGCAATACCACCTGTTTCTCCTGAGGAGTCAATATCAATTTTTTCAATCCGGTCTTTGGAGAAAGTAACTGACATTGGTAATTTACCATTATGTCCTGGTGTTGTAACTTCATATGTACCAGGTTCGAAGACCAACTCTTCTGGTTCATTCATTTGATCGATAATGCTAGCAAAACGCATAAAGCGGTAGAAACACGTTTCTAAGAAATCGACAGTTCTTTCATCCTTGAGATTACCTTCTTGGTCAAAAGCCTTATGGGCATAGCCTAAAAGAAATTCATTTCCCGGCATGACATTGGCGTTAACACCTGGTGCGTCGAGGATTTGTCTCAGGTGAATTTGGGCACGAGACGAGCCTTGTTCACTGTAAGAAGCCCCGACTAGCATGACTGCTTTCCCAGCAAAGGGGTGAACTTTATAGGACATCCATTCAATCAGACTATTGAGTGCTGAAGGTATGGTATGGTTGTGTTCTGGCGTTGCAATGATTACACCATCTGCCTCCTCTATTTTATGATAAAGGTCTTGTATAACAGGGGTTTGTGTTTGATCATCACTTTCATTAAACATTGGGACGTCGCTAATTTCGACGACTTCAATGTCTACTTTATGAGTAAAATGCTTCTGCATAAAGGTTAAAAGTTGACGATTATATGATTTCTCAGCATTAGTTCCGACAATTGCAAGATACTTCATGACAGTCCTCCTTATTTCTTATCCCAGGCAAAATCATGTTTGCGATCAGTATCAGACTGGGTAACAACTTGCTTAGTAACAGATACAAATGATAGGAACTCAGCAAAATTATCTTCAAGTTCTGCAACTTTTTCTTTGTAAACCAAGTTGTTATCAGCATCAAAAGCTTGTTCGGACTGTCCTAATAGGAATTCCATACCAGGCATAGTTCTGGCTTTTAATTCGGGAGCATTAAGGATTTGACGCAAGTGACCTTGTGCGCGTGATGAACCAAGTGAACCTAATGAAGCGCCAACAATCATGGTTGGTTTATTAATAAGAGCACGGCTTGTGTAAGCAATCCATTCTAAAGCACTTGATAATGGTGCTGGAATGGTGTGATTATATTCTGGAGTAGCAATAATAATCCCATCGGCCTCAGCAATGGCTTGAGAAAAAATAGCAACACTATCTGGAGCCGTTTTATCTGCAGGCTCATTGAATGCAGGTAACTCTTTAATTTCTAAAAGCTGGATTTCAGCCTTATCTGCAAAATGTTTTTGCATAAATTGTAAGAGTTTCCGGTTGGTTGAACGATCTGAATTCGTCCCTAATATAGCGACACATTTCATTTGTGAAAAACCTCCTTAAATAACTTACTACTTTTAATATATGCCTAAATTTAATAAAATGCAAGTGTTTTCAGGCACTCATTTATTTTTATTCAAACGCTTCAAGGACAACTATGACTCCGCTTACAAAAATAGAGAAAAAAAGTACTCAAGTTTTAAACTTGAGTACTTTGATTTAGTTAGTTCTAGTGTTCATTAGGATCGTTTTCAGCATCCTCATGTGTTTTATGGACAGTTCCCGGAACATGATCAGGTCCAGCATAGATTGAGTAAATTTTTAGTGGTGTATCACCAGTATTTGTAATGTTATGCCATGTATCAGCTGGTACTAAAACAACATCATCGTCTGACACTTCTTGCTCAAAGCTGAGATTATCTTCGGCATCACCCATTTGACATAGGCCTTTACCTTCTTCGATACGTAAGAATTGATCGATACCCATATGTACTTCTAGACCGATATCATCTCCTGGTTGAATAGACATTAAGGTAACTTGAAGTTTATCACCAGTCCAAATTGTTGTCCGGTAGTTTTCGTTTTCTTTAGTGTAATCTTCAATATTAACGATATACTTTTCTTTTCCGTGATCCTTGTAGTCAAATGTCATGTGACTGCCTCCTTTATTTTTTTCTTAATTAGATTTATTCTAATTAACTTACACCCTCATCATCCCATAAAAGCCCTTACAAGTCAAGGAAAAACAATTCGTTTTCTATAAATTTTCAGCATTGGAAGCAATGACATCTCGGTACCAATAGAAGGATTTTTTTGGCGTTCGTTTAAGACTTCCGCTACCGTCATCTTCTTTATCAACGAAAATAAATCCGTAGCGTTTGCTCATTTGCCCAGTTGATGCAGCGACCAAATCGAGAATTCCCCAACTTGTGTAGCCCAGCAATTCCACACCGTCAATCTCAACAGCATCCTTTAAAGCTTTAATATGTTCACGAGTATAAGCAATCCGATAGTCGTCTTCAACATATCCTTCTTCGTTGGGTTTATCGACTGCACCAAGGCCATTCTCAACAATAAAGAGAGGCTTCTGGTAACGATTATAGAGCATGTTTAACGAAGAACGTAAGCCAAGAGAGTCAATTTGCCAACCCCACTCCGTTGAAGCTAAATGAGGATTTTTGATAGATTTGAAGAGATTCCCAGTTGTCACTTGATAGTCTTCTTCAAAAGCCGTCACAGTCCTTGAACAATAGTAAGAAAAGGAAACAAAGTCAACAGGATTTTCTCTTAACAGCTCCTTATCACCATTTTCGAATGGAATCTCAATTCCTTCACGTTGACATTTTTTCAAAGCATAATTCGGATAATAACCACGCGCCTGGACATCAATAAAGAAGTACTCGCCATTATCGCGGTGAATAGCCTCAAGATAGTCTTCTGGCCTGCAAGTATAAGGGTAATGGCTTCCGCCTGCAAGCATGCAACCCACTTGATTATCAGTGTCTACTTCATGAGCAATCTTGGTCGCCAGAGCTGACGCCAACAACTGGTGATGGGCAGCTTGGTAAATCACCTGCGCACGATTATCCTGATCAGTAAGAATTAACCCACCCCCTACAAAAGGTTGGTGTAAGAGAATATTGATTTCATTGATGGTTAACCAGTACTTCACTAAACCCTGATAGCGTGTGAAGACTGTTCTGGCATAACGAGTATAGGCCTCAACCATACGACGATCACGCCAAGCACCATATTTTTTTATCAAAGCCAGAGGAACATCAAAATGGGCAAGGGTAACAAGAGGTTCAATTCCTTTTTCTTTTAATTTACGGAAGATATTTTCGTAAAATAGCAAGCCTTCCTCATTAGGAGTTTCATCATCACCATTTGGAAAAATACGGGTCCAAGATAGGGACATGCGAAAAACTTTTAAGCCCATTTCAGCCAACAAATCAATATCTTCCAAGTAATGATGATACATATCAATGGCAACTTCAGAAGGGTAATAGTAATCATCCCTACGCTCTAAATTATCTAAGTCACCTTTAGCAATTGCCATACGGTCTTCACCCTGTGGTAAGATATCGACATTGCTTAAACCGCGACCACCTAAGAAGATACCCCCTTCAGCTTGATTAGCCGCAATAGCACCACCCCATAAAAAATTTTCTGATAATGTCATAAGTTACTCCTTAAGCCTCTACTTTGGCTACTGTTTCTAAACTTTCTACCTGACTTTCACTCACTAATTCAATATTACTATAATTAGCTGAATTTGTAATAATAACCGGAATTTGAGAATTGTAACCTTTGTTTTCAATAGCAAACTTATCAAAATGAATAAGTTTTTGACCAACACTTACTTGGTCGCCTTCTTTAACAAAAGTCTCAAAATGGTCTCCAGCTAGTTCTACTGTATTTAAACCAATATGGATTAATATTTCCATTCCATTTTTAGATTTAAGGCCAATAGCATGTTTTGTAGGAAATACCGTTAAAACTTCTCCTTCAATTGGTGATACAAGTAAATCCTCATTAGGATTAATGACAAATCCTTGTCCTAAAGCACCTGAAGCAAAAACAGGATCATCAGCTTTTTCAAGTGCCTTAACTTGACCAGCTAAAGGAGATTTTAAAACTTCGTCTTCAATAATAATTGATTTGACACTTGGAATTGTTGAAGTAAGATCTGTTTTTTCATATTTTAGTGATAATAAGTAGGTGATAACGGCCGTCGTAACAATTGTAATTAGCATTGCGATAATAATGTTCCAGAAAAATGCCATTGTATTATCGCCAATATATAATAGTACCGCTGGTAAACCAGATGAGCCTGTTGCAAAGCGATGAACATGTGTTAACCCAGCATACAATCCACCAAGTGCACCACCAATCATTGAAGCATAGAGTGGATATTTTTTTGGTAAACTAACACCATATAAGATGGGTTCTGTAATCCCCATATAACCAGTAATGGCTCCTGATGTCGCAATTTGTTTCATTTTTTTATCTTTAGTCCGTAAGGCAACTACTGTTGCTGCAGTTGCCTGAGCCATGTTAGATACTAGAGCTCCTGGTCCGAAGATTGACTCATAACCTAATTGTGCCATTTGCATGATGCCAAGAGGTGCGACAGCGTTATGAATACCGAACATGACCATTACTGGTAATAGTCCACCAATGAGAACTGGCGGTAACCAACTAACATTGGTAGAAAGGTACATAAATGCATTTGCTAAGACTTGACCGATAATAGCTCCGATAGGTCCTAAAAGAGAAAAAGCTAAGACCCCCATGGTTAAGAAGGTTAATAAGGGTACAAAAACTAATTCTACTGATTTAGGTATGTATTTATAATAGAATTTTTCAATGTAGGACTGAACAAATACAACCAGAATGGCAGGAATTACTGAAGAGGTATAAGTTGCAAGAGTGAACGGAATAAAATCAAAGAAGAGGACTGGTTTACCCGCCGTTACAAAGGTAGTCCAATTGGGATGAAGCATCATTGCAACTACTCCAACGGCAAGTATTGGGTTGGATTTCAATTTTTGAGCAGTTGTAAATGCTAAGATGAGTGGTAGGAAGTAAAAGACACCATCCGCAAAAGTAGTTAGCATGATATATGTTTGGGAGGTATTGGTAATTAGTTTAAAAACTACTAGAAGGGCTAATACAGCCTTTACCATACCTGCTCCAGATAAGGCTGGAATGATAGGTTGAAAGACAGCAGCGACAAAACTGATAACATTTTGTAAGAATGGCAATTTTTCTTCCGTTTGATTTTGACTTTCTAAATCACCTAATTCAGCTTCTACTTCCTCAAAGACATCTTTTACATATGTTCCAATAACCACTTGATGGACACCGGCATTAAAGAGATACATGGTTACACCATCTAAATGTTCAAGTTCATCTTTTTGAATACGAGTTGCGTCTTGAACCTTGAAGCGTAATCTTGTTTGGCAGTGATAAACGGTTGTAATATTTTGTTTTCCGCCTAATTTTTCAATAATTTGTTTGGCTAATGCTTGATATTCTTTGGTCATTTTTCCTTTTCCCTTAAAATATATTTTGGTCTGATCAGAACTTAATTTGATTATAAGATACTTCCTAGACAAATAGCCTCTTTTTCGATACACTTGGTATGCAGTTTCACATTTTTTAACTTTTTAATGGCAAAACTGAAATATTCTGAAAAAAGGGGTTAACCTCATGTTAGAAGAGATTAAAGGCATCGCCCAGACCAATCACTCCTCAAAAGCTATAATTGCTAAGGCTATCTTAGAGCACTTGGCTCAAATTGAACAGCTATCACTTGAGGATTTAGCCAATCTCAGCTTTAGTTCCAAGTCCAGTATCGTTCGTTTCGCGCAGGCTTTGGGTTACAAAGGTTGGACAGATTTTTTACCTGCACTTCTTTCGGAACGCTATTACTCGGACACCCATTATTCCGACGTCGACCACAACCTCCCCTTCCACGAAGACGATAGCAACCAAGACATCATTCAAAAAATCGCCACCATTGAGAAAGAAAGTATCCAAGATACAGCCGATAAGATGTCTTTAGAGGCTTTGGAAATAGCAGGGCAAGAATTACGCAAGGCCAAACGCATCGTTATTTTTGGACTTAGTCCTAATGACTATTTAGCACATCTCTTTCGCCGTAAAATGCTGACGCTAGGAAAACTTGTTGAAGTCGCATCAGCAAGCGAATTTGGTTTGATGGCTTCATCTCTTGAAAAAGAAGACCTAGCTATTCTTATTTCTTACTCGGGAACCTCAGAATCAAATGACACCCTCAAACATTTACTTTCTCTGAAGGATAAAGGCGTCTTTATCATTGGTTTATCCAGTCAAAACGGGACTTATCTTAAAGACAAGTCTGATGCCTTCTTTACCATTTGTACCCGAGAAGACAAACATAAAAAGATAGGTAATTTCTCAACAGAAGAATCTATTCTCTTTATCTTAAATAGTCTTTATGCTGTATACTTTAAATCGGATTATATGAAACATTATGTTCGTAAGTTAAACCTGTCCACGGATTTGGAAAAAGAACGTTAAAAAATAAAAAGTCCTAATCCTGGTTTCATTTGTGCTTGCTTTAGACAACTTTGTACGCACAAATGAATTTGTACACACAAATGAAACAGAATAGCTATAAAATAACAAAAAGGCAGCTCATGCGAGCTGCCTTTTCTTAATCATGGATTTTATAGTTTGCAAGGAGATAGTCACCAATACCTGGTGCATCAGGATCATGTTTCCCTTTACCTTTATCCAAGGCTCTGATAGCATCCATTTCCTCTGCTGTTAGCTCAAAGTCATAGATATCTAAGTTACTTTCAATACGACTTGGTGTCACTGATTTTGGTAAAACAATGAAACCTTCTTGTAATTCAAAAGCAAGAATGATTTGCCCAATATCTTTTTTGTATTTACTTGCTAAATCAATCAATACAGGTTCTTGGAAGAGTTCTGGATTGCCTTGTCCAAGTGGTGCCCAACATTCAATTTTAACGTCATCAGCAGCCATTACTTCTCGTAAGGTTTTTTGTTGGAAGTATGGGTTACACTCTACTTGATTGACAGCTGGTTTGCTAGCAAATTGAGGGACAAATTCTTGATAGAATTTTGGCGTCATATTACTAATCCCAATTGACTTTAATTTCCCTTCTGCTTTGGCTTCTTCCAAGGCTCTCCAAGCACCTAGAACATCACTGTAAGGTTGGTGTAATAGGTATAAATCAATATAATCCATACCTAATTTTTCAAGCGATGTGGCTATTCCTTTTTGAGCAGCTTCATAACCGAAGTCTTGGAGCCAAAGTTTGCTGGTAATGAAAATCTCTTCTCTTGGAATCCCACTGTCACGAACAGCTTGTCCAACTTCTGCTTCATTCATGTATGCTGCTGCAGTATCGATATGACGGTAACCAACTTTTAAGGCATGGGAAACAGCTTGATAAGTTGAACCATCTGCTGGAATTTGGAAAACCCCAAAACCAATTGTTGGAATGCCATTGCCATCATTTAGAATCATTTTTTTCATTTATCTTACCTTTTACTTTCTTAAGATAAGTCCATTATAGACCCTGGAGTCGACTCCAAGTCAAGGGAAAAATGACTTATTATGCATTTAACTGCTGATAGCGGGTAATGAGTGGTTCTAATGTCTGAATATCAATGAAGTCAACTTTCTTATTGTATGTTTCTAACAATTGTTTACTTTCACTATCCAGATTTTCAGGATCTTCTTTCTTGACCTTCTTATTAAGCATACCCATTAAAAGGCGATGAATAAACTTCAATTTAGAATAGTCAATTGACCCTCTAAGGTGAAAGACATTTTCTGGAACTACTTGTATTTTAGGAAGTTGTTGCTCGATGTGTTCTTTTATCTTATCTGTATTAGTCTTATTTTGTGGATCAGACAAACCGACGGTTGCAATCAACAAGTTTTGATAAGAATCTTGCGGTATTTTTTTTAGAGTTGGTGCCATTCCTTTAACACCGCCTGCATAAAGTGAACCGATGTAAATTAAAGTTTGAAGCGGCTCAACTGCTTTAAATTGTCGATAAGAAACAGCATCAATTCCAAGTTTTTCAGCCAGTGCTTTGGCATATTTTTCAGAACTGCCATATTCACTTCCATAAATGATTAATGACTTGCCCATCTTTGTCACCTCCGAATGATAAACTTAGAGTAATTGTTTTGCTTCAGTTACCTTAACTTGTAATACACTTCTGATGAAGGGGTATTTTTCTTTCATTTCCTCAAAGTATTTTCCTTCTGTTAAAAAGTTTGCGATGCCATTAATTCTGAAACCTGTCCCTTGATAACCATTGTAACCTTCAACTTCACGCGCAGCTATGGTAAGAATTAACTGATTGTTGACTGCTAGGTCTTTTTCCGTGCTTCTCATCCCCGCCGCAGGGATTAATATAGTATCTTCGCCTTTAAGAACAAGATAAGAATTCCAAGTGCAAGTGACATGCGGTTCTTCATTTCCCCATGATGTGATTGAAACAGGCCCTTCATGAGTGAGGACTGCTAAAAATGTGTCTGTAAACATATGTTCTCCTTTTTTAAAGTTTGTTTATTTATTTTGCCAGAACTTATAGGCAAAAAGAATAATGAGTATCCAGAATAATACGATTGGAATGGCATAATACCAGTTTTTAGGTTTTCCATTTTTGCCACATTCCTTTAGACGCAGCCTGAGCTTCTTGCCAAACGTGATTAGAAACCAGTTTGATAAGCAAAGTAATCAGCAAAGGTAAGATTAAGACATCATCTAAATGGCCTAAAACGGGTATAAAATCTGGAATTAAATCAATAGGCGATGGGGAATAGACAATTATCACTGCAGCAAGAACTTTTGCGTGTAGAGGGGTTCTTGAGTCTTTGAGGGCTAGAAATACGACTGGGACATCGCTTTTAAGCTCTTTTAGGTTATTAAAAAGCTTTTTTCTTTGTGATTGAATAAAGTTCTGCCTTCTCTTCTTATTTAGGAACGTTGTCCTGATAGGTTTTGATGAAGTCTTCCTGACTGACTTTTTGACAGAGTTGTCCAATGAGATCATAAGGAATTGTTTTCATATTCTTAAAACGAATACAGGATTTTCCGACATCAGGTTTGGTTTTCAGATGTTTGGGATATTCTTGTAAAAACCAATCTCTCACGGTATCAAACATATAGATGCCGTTATGATAGATGGCAATATGATTTTTTTGGGAACCAATCGTTATAAAAGAAAGCTCTTCCTCGGGCTTACAATGGTATCCTGCAGGAAAAAGATCTCTTGGTACGACATAGGAAATCATTTGATATTGTAGTTTCTCTTCATAGCGACCTGGGAGATTATCTTTGATGACTTGTCTTAGATCTTCAATAACCTGTCTACGTTCTTCAGGGAGTGCCTCTAAATAGGCTGTAATTGAATCAACATTGTACTGCATTTTACTACCTCCATCTCTTACTCTTATTATAGCTGTAAACCGCCTAAAAGTCGTTAAAAAAGGCTGCCTCAGCAACCTTTCCATATCTTTTTCATAAGCCAGATTTAATTTTGGTTCATGTGACGAATGCCTTCTTCGATAATTTCGATCTGGCGGATAGTTTCTTCGTCTTTAACCACTTTTTCTTTTCCTAAAATAATGCTGTCATGAATCGCTTGGTACATGCGTGCGTAACTACCTACTTCAGAAATAACTTTTTCTTCGTGGTAAACACCTTGGTCATCCACATATGTCAATGTACCATAGTGTTCTGGGCTATCCATACCAAAGTCTGGATTGGTTGGCATGTAGAAACGTTTTAAGTCGTCTTCTTGACGGTCTTTAGTTGCTTTAACAAACATCCCTTTTTTACCATAAACGACAAAGCTTGGACGTTCTTTGATACGGAAGTAACTTGATTTAATAGAAACTTTTTTGACCCCATAGTAAAAATCTAAGTCAAAGTAATCGTTCATACGACCTTTGCCAAGTAATTGACGCACATCATAATGAACAGAATCAGGCATACCAAAGTAAGAAATGACTTGGTCAATGGTGTGACAAGCATGTCCATATAAATAACTAGTATTGATCGAATATTCTGGAGTATTTTCCGGAATTTCTGGTCGGAAATAATCAAAGTGCATTTCCACTTCAAGGATATCTCCTAAAACACCACTATCAATCACTTTTTGAACAGTTAAAAAATCAGAGTCAAAACGACGGTTTTGATAAGCTTGGACGAAAAGGCCTTTCTCTTTAGCAATAGCAAACAATTCTCGTGCTTCTTCTACTGTCTCTGTAAATGGTTTTTCAACTAAGGTATTTTTTCCAGCTAATAAACATTGCTTAGCAACACTATAGTGAGCTGATGGTGGGATGGATAAAATAACTAATTGGATTTCTGGATCTTCCAAGACATCCTCAATTTTATCTGTATAGATAACACCGTCTAGGGGTTCCCATGGACTAGGTGCTGGTGAATAGATGGTTTTAATTCTAATATCTTCTAATTGTGTTGAAAAAGGCATGTGGTAACGATTGGCACTTTTCCCATTTCCGATGTAAGCAATGGTTAACATAAAAATCTCCTCTAATCCTTTACTTTTTTCATAACTCTTTTCATTATTAGATGAAAAAAATCACAAAATTTTAGCTAGTTCAATCATACTGCCAATTAGTGAAATTGTCAAAATATACTCATTTTTATCCATCAAAAAGCTTGAATTCTCAATCTGGATTTGATATACTTTTAGTAAAGTTATAACTTTACTAAAAGGAGCGATTAGAATGTTCTCAGGAAAACAATTAAAAGCCATTCGGCAAAAAGAAAAAATGAGTCAAGAAAGTCTTGGCCAACAATTAGGGGTTAATAAAATGACCATCTCTAATTGGGAAAAAGAAAAAAATGTCCCTAATCAGAAACACCTGCAAGAATTATTAGATATCTTTCAGGTCAGCGAGGACTACTTCAGCCCTCATCATGCTATTTTGATGCCTTATAGTCAACTGAATTCCCGTAATAAAGAAAAAGTTATTAGCTTATCTGAAGATTTGTTAGCCCAACAAAGTAAGATCATTCATATGCCGACAACTGCCAAAAAACTTTACAGTTATCGTGTTTATGAAAGCCTGTCAGCTGGTACTGGATTCTCTTACTTTGGCGATGGCAATTATGATGAGGTCTTCTACGATGAGCAATTAGACTACGATTTTGCTTCATGGGTCTTCGGGGATTCCATGGAACCAACCTACCTCAATGGTGAAGTTGTTTTGATCAAACAAGAAGGTTTTGATTATGATGGGGCTATCTATGCTGTCGAGTGGGACGGACAGACCTATATTAAGAAGGTTTATCGTGAAGAGGAAGGCTTACGTCTGGTTTCTTTAAATAAGAAGTATTCAGATAAGTTTGCGCCTTTCGATGAGAATCCACGCATCATCGGTAAAATCATAGCTAACTTTATGCCTCTGGAAGTTTAAGGCTTACCATGTCTTACATTGATTATTCACGTGAACCCAGGTCAGATATTGCCTTTGTGGATATGAAATCATTTTATGCCAGTGTTGAGTGTGTTGATCGAGGCTTAAACCCTTTACGCACCTCACTCTGTGTCATGAGTCGAGCAGATAATAGCAATGGACTTATTCTGGCTTCTTCTCCTACTTTTAAACGTGTTTTTGGCAAATCGAATGTAGGTCGTTCCTATGATTTGCCTTTTAATATCCAAACAAGACGTTTTAACTATCAAGTTGCCCAAAGAAAAGGCTGGACAGTAACCCCTGCGCTAGTCGCTTATATTGAAGCTTGGGCAAAACATACCTTAGTCGTCCCTCCTCGAATGGACCGTTACATTGAAAAAAATATTCAGATTCAACATATTTTTCAAGAGTTCGCTTCACCGCAGGACATCTTAACCTATTCGATTGATGAAGGCTTTTTGGATTTAACCTCTTCCTTAAATTATTTTATTCCTCATAATGATTTAAACCGTAAGGAAAAATTAGATGCGCTAGCTAGTCGTATTCAATACCGAATTTGGAAAGAAACGGGGGTTTATTCAACTGTTGGCCTCAGCAATGCCAATCCCCTCTTAGCCAAGTTAGCCTTGGATAATGAGGCCAAGCATAGCGATTCCATGCGTAGTAATTGGTCCTATGAGGATGTGGAAAATAAAGTCTGGCAGATTAAAAAGATGACGGACTTTTGGGGAATTGGTGTCAGAACAGAAAAAAGGATGCATAAGCTAGGTATCTTTTCCATTAAGGAATTGGCTAATGCTAATCCGGATATCTTAAAAAAAGAATTCGGGGTCATCGGTCTTCAACTCTGGTTTCATGCTAATGGGGTGGACGAAAGCAAGGTTCATAAACCTTACAAGCCTGTCAGTAAAGGTGTGGGGAACTCGCAGATTCTGCCCAGAGACTATTATCATCAAGCTGACATTGAACTTGTTTTAGGAGAAATGGCTGAACACGTGGCCAGACGTTTGCGGCGTAAGGAAAAGAAAGCTAGTGTGGTCTCTATTTATGTGAGCTTTTCTAAAGGACAGGAACAAAAGCCCATCAATAGTCAAATGACCATTGATCCTGCTTATAGCAATAAGGTGATTCGTCAGGCCGTTATCTTCTTGTTTCGCAAACATTATGTAGGGGGTGTAGTTCGGCAGATTGCTGTCAGGTGTGATGGCTTGGTCGATTCCTCTATTGAGGTTTTCTCTTTGTTTGACGACTTTGAAAAAAAGGAAAAAGAAAATCATTTAGAGGCCACTATTGACCAAATCCGTGACCGCTTCGGCACTATGGCTTTACAAAAGGGTTCTTCTTTATTGGAAGCTTCGCGTGTTGCTGAACGTAGCCAACTAATTGGTGGCCATTCAGCTAGTATTGATAGAGAAAGGAAAAAGCTCCATGATTGATCGTTCTTATTTACCCTTTGCTTCTGCCCGGTCTTATTACGATCGTAAAATGGCTAAATGGATGGGCTTCTTTCTGTCAGAGCACAACCATTCGCTAGAGGAAGACCGGCAACGTAAAAATGTTTTTAGTCTACTAGCTCTAGAGGAAAAACAATTACTTTTGAGTCAGGCCTATAGTCAGCAATTGCCTGTTAAGGTCCGTATTTTTGAAGATAATCAACTTAAAACTTATTTTGGGAAGATTAGCCGAGCTAGTCGTGATGATTTTCAAATCAAATGCAAGGCAGTCTACTACAGCTTTCCCATAGAACTTTTAATTTCCATTGAACAAGAGGAGTCGACCGACCATGACCATTCACTCTTATAACCAAAATAATTATCAGTTCGATTTTTTTAGTAAGGATTACCGCTTGTTTGAAACGGATTTTTACAAGTACTCTGCCCTGCGCATTCCCCTAACCTTCTTAACAGATGATATTCTACTGACCTTAAATCGGTCACAGTCGACCTTCTTTAAACTCAATAAAGAAAATGCCGTTGATCAAAAGGACCACTACTTCTATTTTAAGCTGACGGAACATCCTAAGCATCCGGAAGTGAAGTTTTATGCCTATCAAGGGGTCGATTTATTAACTAAAGAAAAAATGGCTTAATATTCAGAAAAAGCTTTACTGTTATTTATGAAGTTTTCTGACTTAAGAAAAAGTCTTCACACAAATTGTGAAGACTTTTTAATATGATTCTATAAGATGTTAAAGGAGTTTATCGTAGACTATCGAATCTTTACTCTTTAGGAAAATAGGACTGAAGACCTGGATTACTCATTTACCAAGAAAACTCTTCAAAATAAACACGTTCCGGATCCATGCCAGCTTCTTGCATCACATTTTGCCAATGGCGTCCCATGGCTATTGGTCCCCCTAAGAGAACAATACAATCGTCACGATTTTCTGGTAACTGCCCTAAAATTTCTTGGTCGGTATAACGTCCTACTTGGCAATAGGATTTGAAATTCGGATTTTCTTGCCACTGCATGAGGCGGTCTTGGTAGATAAACTGCTCTGGACTTTTTACGGTGTAAAAGAATTGAGTTGGTATATGTGGGTTACCTTCTACTACTGATAGCAAGGGCACAACTCCGATACCTCCAGCAATGATGATAGTTTCTTTAGGCTTAAAGCTCTTAATCAAGGACTGGTATTTCCCGAAGCCGCCATCTACTCGGATAGGTGAATTATTGGGGACCTGAGCTAGTTGTCTGGTGAAATCACCGTCCCCGCGGATAGCAAAGGATAAGACTCCCTCTCGCCCCGGTGCATTGACTAGGGAAAAGGGGTGAGGCTCTGCCATTCCTTTAAGCTGAGGAAAAGAAATAAAGGCAAAGTCACCAGGATGGAATTTGAGCCGTGACCGTCTTGGAAGTTGAACTTGTAATTCGCGAATATTGGGAGCTATCTCGAAATTGGATATGAGGATTGCTTGGATTCCGTGGGCTGCTGGTTTGAAATGGAACCAGAGGTAGGCTAGGAAGACAAAGATGGAATAAAGCCAAATGAGGAGCATAAAAGCCTTATTAGAGACAATGAAATCGATCAGTTGGATGTGAATAAAAATCAACAAGGTTGCTAAGACATTGAGACGGTGTAACCAAACTGAGATTTCGTGCTTAAAGACACTTTCCAAAAGCTTTTTGATGGTTTCCAAGATTTGAAAACGACTGGTTAACCAACCAGCCATGAAAATCATGGAGTAAGCGGCCAAGCCTAAGAAAATAACAAAGGCAATATCACCAGTATTTTTGATTAAACCATTTGACGGGTCCAATTCTTTATGTAAAAAAACTAAAAAAATGGCTAGCAGACTAATCATTCCATGGATCATATAAGCACTTGGTAAACCAAGCCAACGGTCAATCCATTTGGGTTTAGTGGCAATATAGGTTGAGGTCAGCATCCAAACATAAGCTAAGACACCTAGTGAAATGCCAAGACTACTATTAGCATGAACTCCTGTTAATCCTGTTTTTAAGGTATACAAAAAAGGTAACGGTAAAATAAATAGAATGACGAGCCAAGATAAGCCAGTTCTACTAGTCAGTTTATTAAGCATAATGGATTTCCCCTTTGTTAAAGATAATCAAATCTTCTTGGTGGCAAATGAGACCCGAAAGTCCTTCTTTAGTGATAAATTAAGTAAAATCGGACTCCAATTCCCAAAATTTTTTTATGTATTTTCCCTCTTTAGATTGATTATAAATAAGAATAAAGCAAATGTCTTAAATAAAACTAAAAAGACAAAAATTTTAATAAAAAATAATGGAAAGTCAGATAATTAAAAAAATACCAATAAAAAGAAAGTCAGATAATTATTAAAGCAAATAATAAATGACAAAAAATTAAAAAGCGCTTCCTCAAAATAAAAACTTGAAAGAATCTAGAAAGCATATAAAATAGAAGATAGAATTTCTGGATTAAAAATGAAATTGTAAGAAGAAAGAATCCATTCAGGAGGAGAAAAACAATGACTAATGTTTCTTTTGATTATTTTTTAAAAGAAGAACTTCAGAATGAAAACTTCAGACAAGAGTTTCAAACAGAAAAAGCAATCTTAGAAATTGCTCTAGCAGTATCTAAGGCGAGATCTAATGCTGGATTAAGTCAAAGACAATTAGCAGAATTATCACATTTTCCTCAATCAACAATAGCAAGAATTGAAAGGGGACATAATACCAGTATTGAAACCATGAGTAAAATTGCTGTTGCCGTAAATCAAGAATTAAAATTCATTTTGGTTAAAAAACTCAAAAAAGCTAGTTGGTTCATATGAACCAACTAGCTTTTTCTATTTGCGCTTTGTTATTATTTCCGTTTTTTCTTAGCTTTTTTGATTTTATTAGCTTGGCGTTTTAAGGATTGTTTCATGGCGAATTCGCCCACTTTACCTTTAAGACCACCACCAAACATTTGGCTCATGTCCATATCAGGCATTCCTGCGCCGCCCATCATACCTTCAAGGGCTGACATATCAGGCATACCACCTCCGCCCATGTTAGGCATATTCTTAGGCATGCGACTTGGATCAATACCCATTTGTTTCATAGCCTTATTCATATCGCCAGACATAACGCCTTGCATCATGCTTTTTGCTTGGTTAAAATCTTTGATAAATTTATTAACTTCGACGAAAGTATTTCCTGATCCAGCCGCAATCCGACGACGACGACTTGGATTTAAAAGTTCAGGATTTTCGCGTTCAGCCTTGGTCATTGATGAAACAATGGCGCGCTTACGGGCAATTTGTTTTTCGTCAATTTTAATATTAGCAAGCGCTGGGTTACCTGCCATACCTGGAATCATTTTGAGCAAGTCTTCCATAGGTCCCATGTTTTGCACTTGGTCCAATTGATCAATGAAGTCATTGAAATCAAAAGTGTTCTCGCGCATCTTCTCCGCAAGCTCAAGTGATTTCTGCTCATCATACTCTTGACTGGCTTTTTCAATCAAGGTTAAGAGGTCACCCATACCCAAGATACGACTTGCCATGCGGTCTGGGTGGAAAGTTTCGATATCAGTGATTTTCTCACCCGTACCAGTGAACTTAATTGGTTTACCAGTGATTTCACGGACAGACAGAGCCGCACCACCACGGGTATCCCCATCAATCTTAGTAAGAACTACCCCTGTGATTTCTAATTGTTTGTTAAATTCATCAGCGACATTTGCTGCCTCCTGACCAATCATGCTATCAACAACTAAGAGGATTTCGTTTGGATGGGCTAGCGCTTTGACATCACGCAACTCGGTCATGAGTTTTTCGTCAATTTGCAAGCGACCTGCTGTATCAATCAGAACATAATCATTACGTTTTTCAGCCGCTAAAGCAAGACCTTGACGGACGATTTCAACAGCTGAATGATCTGTTCCCATGTCAAAGACGGGCACATTGATTTGTTGGCCAAGAGTCTTCAACTGATCAATGGCAGCCGGACGATAAATATCGGCCGCAATCATCAAAGGACGCGCATTTTCCTCTTTGATTAATTTATTTGCCAATTTACCAGCAAAGGTTGTTTTACCAGCCCCTTGTAAACCGACCATCATAATAATTGTCGGAATCTTAGGCGATTTCTCAATTTCAGCTGTTTCGGAACCAAGAATACCTGTTAATTCTTCATTAACAATTTTGACAATTTGTTGGGTTGGATCTAAAGTATCAATGATTTCATGCCCAACTGCACGTTCCCTAACCCGTTTGATAAAAGTTTTAACAACTGGTAGGGCAACGTCGGCCTCTAAAAGGGCCAGGCGAATTTCTTTTGTAACCTCTTGAACATCTTTTTCTGATAATTTTTTCTTACCACGAATATTTTTAAAAACGCCCTGCAAGCGTTCTGTTAAACTTTCAAAAGCCATCTGTTTCTCCTCTTAATCTCTGTTATCAATACTTGTTAAAATTGAAATTTTCTCCTGCAAGAAAGCATCATTAGGATACTTTTCAGAAATTGCATCAAAAATTTCACTACGAACCACATAGTCCGAATACATATGAAGTTTCATTTCATATGTTTCTAAAATCTTCTCAGTACGTTTAATATTATCATAAACCGCTTGACGACTGACCCCAAATTCTTCAGCAATCTCAGCCAAACTATAATCGTCCGCATAATATAGTTCAATGTAGTTCATTTGCTTATCGGTTAATAGCGCAGCATAAAATTCAAAAAGGGCATTCATCCGGTTTGTTTT
Source organism: Streptococcus bovimastitidis (assembly GCF_001885095.1). GTDB lineage: Bacteria > Bacillota > Bacilli > Lactobacillales > Streptococcaceae > Streptococcus > Streptococcus bovimastitidis. The sequence continues at coordinate 574,298 of NZ_LZDD01000001.1, forward strand.
TTCAATTTCCATAGACACCATTTTACCATATATTGCCTCGAAATAATAGTGGGAAATGCCCTGATAACAGCTTCTCCATCAGTTGCCACTGTACAGGAAGCAAAAAAGATGAAAGGCCGTTCCAAGCTGAAGAATTAATTTTCATGAATAAGTCATTTCTCCAATTAAAAGTTGGCAAAATAATTAAAAGAGTTTGCTTTCAAACTCTCAATTATTTTCCAGATAGAATTCAAAGCGATCGCCCACATACTGACTGCGAACATACTCAAATGGATTTCCGTTGGTGAAATAAGATACTTGGGTTAAAGCAAGGATGGCGTGGCCACGACTAACCGCTAAATAAGTGGCAACGCGTTCGCTTGCTGTTTTAGCATAAATAGTTTGTCGGCTTTTGCCGATTTCATAACCATTAGCCACTAAGGTTTTAAAGAAATGCTCAGTAATGTCTTCACGTTTGACATTTTTGATGAATTTTTCAGGAATTGAGGCTACTTCATAAACCAAAGGGACATTATCAGCATAACGGACCCGCTCCATACGAACCACATAATCAGTGGCTTCTAAATTGAGTTCTTTGATTTCAGTATCTGAAGCAAGTTGTCTTTGGTAAGAAAGTAGTTTTGAGGAAGGTTGTTTGCCTTGAGAGTTAACAATTTCCGTGAAGGATGTAGTTCCTCGCATTTTTTCTTGGACTCTTTGGCTAGATACATAAGTACCAGAACCAATGCGTCTTTCTAAAATACCTTCTTCTACTAAAAGCGTAATGGCTTGACGTAAGGTCATGCGACTTACCTCAAAGTGATCGGCTAGGTCTCTTTCGCTTGGAAGACGGTCACCAATTGCCCAAACTTGGTCGTCAATATCTTTTTTGATAGCATCATGAATTTTAATATAGGCTGGTAACATGTCACGTCTCCCTAGTTTGTTTACTATTACAACTATTCTATCATAATCACTAGCACTTTAGTGGACAAAGTTCCAAAAATGTCTGCCTTTATTCTAAAAAATTCCATTTTTATCATGTAATTTCTTTTTATGACAGACTTTTTAACAATTTTTACCTAAAAATAGACTCTATTTTTTTAAAACGTTTGGATTTAGCCTTTAACAGCAAACAATTAACCGAATTTCTAATGCCATTCTCAAAAAAATATGCTACAATGAGATGAAAACCATTAGTCCAAAGAGTAATGGAAATGAAAGGATTACAATGACTGAAATTTCAATTTTGAAAGATGTTCAAAAAATCATCGTTCTTGATTATGGTAGCCAATACAATCAGTTAATTGCTAGACGCATTCGTGAGTTTGGCGTTTTTTCTGAATTAAAGAGCCATAAAATCTCTGCTGCCGAAATTCGCGAGATTAACCCTGTAGGTATCGTTCTATCTGGAGGCCCTAATTCTGTTTATGCTGAAGATGCCTTCGGTATTGATCCAGAAATTTTTGAATTAGGAATTCCAATTCTTGGTATCTGTTATGGTATGCAATTGATTACTGAAAAACTTGGTGGTAAGGTTGTTCCTGCTGGGCAAGCTGGTAATCGTGAGTATGGTCAATCAACGCTAACCCTTCGTACAGAGTCTAAACTCTTCGCTGATACGCCTGAAGAACAATTAGTTCTTATGAGTCACGGCGATGCGGTTACTGAAATTCCAGAAGGCTTCCACTTGGTTGGAGATTCAGCTGACTGTCCTTATGCTGCTATTGAAAATACAGAAAAACAAATCTACGGTATTCAATTCCACCCAGAAGTAAGACATTCTATTTATGGAAATGACATTCTTAGAAACTTTGCAATGTTCATCTGTGGAGCTCGTGGCGACTGGTCAATGGATAATTTCATTGATATGCAAATCGACAACATCCGTAAACAAGTAGGTGATCGTAAGGTACTTCTTGGATTATCTGGTGGTGTTGACTCTTCAGTTGTTGGGGTTCTTTTACAAAAAGCCATTGGTGACCAATTAACCTGTATCTTTGTCGACCATGGTCTTCTTCGTAAAGACGAAGGTGATCAAGTTATGGGCATGCTTGGTGGCAAGTTTGGCCTTAACATTATCCGCGTTGACGCTAAAGATCGATTCTTAGATTTATTAGCCGGTGTTGATGATCCAGAGAGAAAACGTAAGATCATCGGTAACGAGTTTGTTTACGTCTTTGACGATGAAGCAAGCAAATTAAAAGGTGTTGACTTCCTAGCACAAGGAACACTCTATACTGATATTATTGAATCAGGAACAGAGACTGCTCAAACCATTAAATCTCACCATAACGTCGGTGGTCTTCCGGAAGACATGCAGTTCCAGTTGATCGAGCCGCTTAATACTTTGTTTAAAGATGAGGTTCGTGCTCTCGGTATCGCCCTTGGAATGCCTGAAAACATTGTATGGCGGCAACCATTCCCTGGTCCTGGTCTTGCCATCCGTGTTATGGGTGCCATCACCGAAGAAAAATTAGAAACTGTCCGTGAATCTGACGCAATCCTCCGTGAAGAAATTGCTAAAGCTGGCCTTGACCGAGACGTATGGCAATATTTCACCGTTAATACTGGCGTTCGTTCTGTTGGGGTTATGGGTGATGGTCGTACTTACGATTACACTATCGCTATCCGTGCAATCACTTCTATCGATGGTATGACAGCAGATTTCGCTCAATTACCATGGGATGTTCTTAAGAAAATTTCAACTCGAATCGTAAACGAAGTTGACCACGTCAACCGCATCGTCTACGACATCACAAGCAAACCACCTGCAACGGTTGAGTGGGAGTGATTTTTACCAATCTCGACCTTTAAAATAACAAAGCGAGAGGGTATTATAAAGAGTAACCGATTGGTTACTCTTTTCTTCTATTTCAGTTAACTTTCTCATTTTCACAGATTCTAATGTTTGACATTAAAGAGTCACTAAATTCAAAACTAAAATGATATTTTTCTTTATTTCTAACATAGGCACCTAACTTTTCATACCTCTAGTCTAATGTTATAATAGTAATAATTGACACAAATTATTAGATTTATGAGGGATTTATGCAAGAATTATTTCAAATTACTATTATTTTAATTTCCAGTTTTTTGGCCATTGAGGCCTCAAAAAAGTTAGCTATACCTGCGGTTGTAGGCCAACTGCTGGTAGGAATCATTATTGGTCCTAGTTTATTGAACTTGGTTCATCAAAGTCATATTATTCACTTTCTAGCCGAACTAGGAGTTATCTTACTCATGTTCTTAGCCGGTCTGGAAGCTGACTTAGCCCTTTTAAGAAAGTATCTCAAACCTAGCTTGGCAGTTGCCGTTTCAGGTGTTGTGATTCCGGTTGGCTTATTCTATCTGGTCATCAAGCTCATGGGCTACGATGTCAACACTGCAATGTTTTACGGAATTGTCTTCGCAGCGACTAGTGTTTCCATAACCGTCGAAGTTTTACAAGAGTATAAGCGCGTCCAAACCAAGGCTGGTGCTGTTATTCTGGGTGCGGCCGTTGCTGACGATATTATTGCTGTCCTCTTGCTCAGCTTCTTCGTGGCTACCAACAAAGGATCTGGCTCCAACTCCGATCTCCTTTTCCAAATGATCGGCCAACTCCTCTTCTTGCTTTTCTTGATTGCTTTGGTGAAATATATCGTTCCAGCTATTTACCGCTTGACTTTCAAGATTGACCACTTCGAGAAAGATAGTTTTTTAGCCCTTTTAATCTGTTTTAGTATGGCGCTTCTAGCAACTACAGTAGGAATGAGTGCCGTCATCGGTTCCTTCTTTGCAGGTCTTGCTATTGGACAAACCCACAAAGGTGAAGAAATCATGCATGAGATTTCAGAACTGTCTTACATGTTCTTTATTCCAATCTTCTTTGCTTCAATTGCCCTACCTTTGAAATTTGATGGTCTACTTGCTAACCTTGGCATTATCATCTTCTTCACCATTCTAGCTGTTCTCACTAAACTATTGCCAGGTTATCTGGTTGCCAAAGGCTTTAACTTCTCAAAAATGGATTCATTGACCGTCGGTGCTGGGATGGTAAGTCGTGGGGAAATGGCTTTGATCATTGATCAAATTGGCTTGGCTGAAAAATTAATCACCAGTCAAGTCTATTCTACATTAGTTATTGTTATCATTCTATCAACAGTCATTGCACCATTTATTCTTAAAAAGTCCTTCAAGTAAAAAAGCTGAAGGGCTTTTTTACTTGGAATATTTATAAGTCTATACAGAAATCCACCTATACCAATCTGATAAAACCAATACTATTATAAATAATTATACTTGATAATAATAGATTATTCATGTTTTTATGTATTATAAGACTTTTATGAAATTTCCACAATATTGACATAAAGCCACATTTACGGTATTCTATAACCTGTGATTTTAAGAAGGAGACATAATATATAATGAATACAAATGATTCTAAATCATTCTTCGGACATCCTCGTGGACTATCCACTCTCTTTTTCACAGAAATGTGGGAAAGATTCTCATACTACGGAATGCGCGCTATTTTACTTTATTATATGTATTATAGTGTCAGCAAAGGAGGTCTAGGCTTTGACAAAGTGACTGCTGCTTCAATTATGGCCATCTATGGTTCGCTGGTATACTTGTCATCAATCATTGGTGGTTACGTGTCAGATAGAATCTTAGGAAGTCGTAAATCAGTCCTCTATGGTGGTATCTTGATTATGATTGGTCATATTGCTTTAGCAACACCATTTGGCAAAACAGCACTCTTTGTTTCGATTGCCTTAATCATTCTTGGAACTGGTTTCTTAAAACCAAACGTATCTGAAATGGTTGGATCCCTGTACGGAGAAAAAGACTTACGTCGTGATGCTGGTTTTTCAATTTTCGTCTTCGGAATTAATTTAGGAGCTTTCATTGCACCAGCTCTTGTTGGTTACCTTGGGCAAGAAATTAACTTCCACCTCGGGTTCTCATTGGCTGCTATCGGGATGTTCTTTGGATTAATGCAATATATCAAAGATGGGAAAAAATACCTATCAGAAGAAAGCATGCACCCTACTGATCCCCTTTCAACAAGCGAAATGCAAGACCTTAAAAAGAAAAGCGCTCTTGTTGCTGTAGGCGTTATTTTATTAGTTATTGCTTTGAAAATGGTTAACTTATTAACCATCAATAGTATCATCAATATCTTTACTTTTATTGCTATTGTTGTTCCTATTTACTACTTCTTTAAAATTTTAAGTAGTAATAAAATCAATGCGACCGAACGTTCACGCGTTTTAGCTTATATCCCGCTCTTTATTGCTTCTATTTTATTCTGGTCAATTGAAGAACAAGGTTCAGTTGTTTTAGCCTTATTCGCCGATGAACAAACACGACTTTACTTTAACCTAGTTGGTCATCACATCAATTTCCCATCATCATACTTCCAAAGTATTAACCCACTTTTCATCATGCTTTACGTTCCATTCTTTGCTTGGATCTGGGCTAAATTAGGAAGCAAACAGCCATCATCACCTAAGAAATTTGCTTACGGTTTGATTGCTGCTGGTTTATCTTTTGTTTGGATGATGTTACCAGGGATGATGTTTGGTGTTCATGCCAAAGTAAGTCCAATGTGGTTAATCGTTAGCTGGGCAATCGTTATCGTGGGTGAAATGTTAATCTCACCAATTGGCTTATCGGTAACAACAAAATTAGCACCAAAAGCTTTCCAAGCACAAATGATGTCTATTTGGTTCTTGAGTAATGCATCAGCACAAGCTATCAATGCTCAAATTGTAAAATTCTATACATCTGGTAATGAAGTTGCCTATTATGGTATTGTCGGAACAATTACAATTGTCTTCGGTATTCTTTTATTCTTTTACGTACCGCGTATTGATAAATTAATGGCTGGCGTTAAATAAGCAAAATAAGTCACTCAATAAATGAGTGACTTATTTTTTTGCTTAAAATTTGCTTTTTGACTTAGTCTTCATTTTTCTTAGGAGTTTTTAGAAGAGCAAAACCTAAAGCTAAGCTTGATAGTGACATTAATGTCATCACTACTGCTTGATCTTCAGAACCAGTAACCGGAAGAGAAGCTTCTTTTTGGACAGGTGCTGCTTGATAATGTGCGAGAACTGTCGCTATTGGTTCTGGTTTAGGGCTAACAGGTGGTGTAGACGGTTTAGATGGAGGTGTTACAGGAATAGTTGGTTCTGTCGGAACAACTGGATCCGTTGGTGTTTCTGGTTCAACTGGTGGCACAACTGGAATATCAACTTTGGTACCTACTTCAATCACTTCGGCAACGGCATCGATTATTGCTGAAATATCTTCAGTCTTAGTGGTTGTTGACTGTCCATTCTTAGTCACAACAGTTGTCTTGGTAGTGACAGAAGATTCACCGAAGACACCTTTTTGAATGATGCGAACTTCACCGGCAGGTAGGTCAGGATTCTTACGAACTTCAGTTGGGTAAGCGATTTTATCCTTAGTTGTTTCGACAGTAATTGTTGTTTCAACTGATACTTCTTTCTCAACGATGACTTCAACCGGAACTTCTTTCTCGACAATCACTTCAACAGGAACTTCTCTAATAACCTCAACTGGAATTTCCTTAATGACCTCTACGACTACCTCTTTGATGACTTCAACTTGGACTTCAACAGGTACATTAATTGGAACTTCCTTAATGACTTCAACAGTGACTTCTTTAATCACTTCGACCGGAACTTCTTTAATCACTTCAACCGGAACTTCCTTGGTTACTTCTACAATAACCTCTTTAATCACCTCAACAATCTTATCGACTGGAACGTTGATTGGAACTTCCTTAATGACTTCGACAGTGACTTCTTTAATCACTTCAACCGGAATTTCTTTGATGACTTCAACAGGTACTTCCTTGATAACCTCAACCGGTACCTCTTTAATCACTTCGACAGGTTTAGTACCTAATTCAATGATGGTATTAACGGCATCTTGAGTAACCAATTGTACCGTTGAATCACCTTGAGGAACACCGTTTACAGTAGGTTGGCTAATAATTTTAACCGTATAACCATCTTGCCCTTTTTGAATAATATTACTTGTCCCAGCAGCAAGTTGGTCATTGTAACGGTACTCAATGATTTGTGGTTGAACACTTTCTTCGTGTGTTACAACAACATTTTTTTCAGGAGTTGGCTCAATCTTAGTACCAACACGAATAATTGTATTTAAAGGATCCTTTTGGTTGGTTGTTGTTTGGGCGGTGCCAATAACCTGTCCATTAAGTGTTTCGGTGGTTGTCAGAACATCCTTATAACCATTAACCCCTTTTTGGTCGACTTGTACTGTTCCTGAAGCCACGTTGCTGTCATAAACAATTTCAATCGCGTAATCAATCACCTCTAAAGAGTGATCCAAGGCTTGGCCAGTAACACCTGTTCCAACTTCAATGATTTGGTTAACAGGAGTATTAATAACTGTTTCAATGATATCTTTTGGATAGGTATCCGTTGCTGAATCATAAGTAACAGTTACTTCAGTCGTTCCATTGCTACCAACTTGAACAATTCGTGTTTCTCCAGGTTTCAAGCTAGGATTGTAACGAACTTCAGTATTAAATGGTACTTCTAATGTCTCAGTATCTGTTAAAGTAAGATCTGTACGAGGTAATACTGTTGCTGTAGATGTAAAGGCATCAACACCATACTCGTAAATATCTGGTGTCGCTTGCATAAATTGTGTGATGATAACATCCAAAGGCATTTCCTGAACACTGTACTCAGTAATGAATCTTGGATTTGTTGGTGATTCAGGTTGATTAATATCAAAATTTGGATTTTGGACTTGTGTACCTACGTAATATGGTAATATTTTCTTATAAATATCACCAACTTGCATGCTTGAATATGAAAAATTCTTTTGTGCAACATTCTTAGTCAACTCTGACATGAGGAAATAAGAATTCGCATCAATGTATTTTTTACCTGTCATGTTATTGACGATATAGCGAATACCATTTTCATCAGTTGTTGATGTAGAAATTGGTGTACTAGTTCCTGGTGTTACAGACATAGCAACCATTGGACCAGGTCCAATATAAATATTCCCAGGACCATCAATATACTTAGCATAATAGTCAAAGTGAGCATATTCGATTCGTCCATCTTGACCCTGTTGAACTAAAACTTTTTCACTTGATTTCAAATTAGGATTGAAACGAACAATGACATCGCGTTTAATGTCTTCATGTGCTTTCCAATATTCTCTGATATTGAGGTAATATTGGAAAGTCTGAACCAAACGATCTCTTACAGTTAATGGCGTACCATCCTCTTTTAGCATTGGTGTATTTGCTGGATAATAGGTTGGATTACCGAACTCATCATAAACAATTGAACCGTCAGGATTTGTTACGAGAGTACCTTCAGGGTAATAGACTGGGGCTGTATAGAATTTTTCATTTAAAAGGGCAATTTTATCTTTTAAGGAATAATTTCTTAAATCAACTTGGTTCCCATCGTATGAATTCTTACCATTAGTTGAACGATCGATAATTTCTTGGATATCAGTTGGGTCAGTATAAAGTTGTTCTCCAGTATTAGGATCCCATCCATTATAGTTCGGAGGTGTTGTATGACTTGCTTCAGTGAAAGGGTCACGATACTTTTCTTGAGCTAACAAGAAGTCAAGGAAGAGACTAAAGCCAGGTACATTTTGGTTTTTAGTGATAAACTCATCCCAAGTATTAAAAGTGAATACCATGTTTTGGGCAAATTCTTTTGTAACACCATCTGTCCAAACAATATCATCAAGCTTCATTGAAATACCAGGGCCAATTGGGATTGGCATTGGAGTAGCAAATTTTGGTTCGATTACACTGCCAGTATATGGGGCATCACCTGGAACATAATGATTAAAGACTTCATGCTCGTCGACAACTATATCTGGTGTATAATTGCTTTTCTCTGGAGTTTCAGAAGGGTTACTTGTGCTCGAAATGACATCACGGGCAATTTCTTTTCCGTTATAATCATAAACAACACGATAAGTAACTGTTGTTTTTCCATCAACTCCGGTTTGAACAATCGTTTTTGTCGTTGAACCTTGTGCATCAAAACTTTGTGTGTCACCACGGCGCGTTGACGTTTCAGTGTGGGTACCTCCTTCAACCGCTTGATTCACTTGATCGGCTGGTTCTGTTACAGTTACTGTTGTATCTTCAACTTTTGCTGGTGCTGTTGGATCAGGTGTTGGTGTTGTTGTTTTTGTAACAACAGCATCAGGATTAGCTACAACAACTGCTGGTTGCGTCGCTGCCAAAGCAACTGCAGGTGATAATTGATTAGCAGGTGCAACTGTTGTAATGGCTTGAGGTTGTGTACTTGCAGCAGCAGCAACATCTTCAGCTGAAACAGTTCGAGCAAAGCCACCACAAAGGGCCATCATACCGATAGCACCAATGACCACAGAACCTGCTCCATTGTTGAGTTTTCTAATAGCATACTTATTATTAGTTTTTTTAAACATGGCAAAATCTCCTTTTAATCTTGTTTTAAAACGCTTTCATCCTATCTTATAATTATATCATATTTAATTTATTACAGATAATTTGAATATGATATTAAAATTTTAATAAATGCTTACTATATGAAAAAAACTAAAACAGCTGAAACCAGAAAAGTGGTCACAACTATTTTAGTTTTTTGTTATTCAACTTCAGCTAATACTTGTCGCAAAGCTAAGTCATCTAATTTTTTCATTGGCATCATGGCTTTTGATACGGCCTCAATCTGTGCAGCGCTGCTATTCCCATAAAAAGACCTTAACCAATCCGGAATGATCTGCCATGAAACACCGAATTGGTCTTTACAACAACCACATTGCTCAGCGTCTGGAACTACTGATAAGTTGCTCCAATAATAATCCAATTCCTCTTGACTGTCACAATACAGCATGAAAGAGAAAGCTTCATTAAAGGCCTTGTCGCCAGTATAACCGTGGTCCATGGCCGTATAAAAGGTTTCATCAAGCGTCACTGAACCATAAGCAACCTTGGCGCGTGGATCCTGAGCCTGACCTGGAGGATAGGGAACAATAATATTAGGTTTAGTCGAAAAGACATCAGCATAGTAATTGAGTGCCTCTTCTGCCCGACCACAATTGTTACCTGCAAAGAGCAGAGAATATTCAAAGCTATAGGTTTTTTCTTGATCTGGCATCAACAATAATTGCCATGTCAAACCAAAACGGTCAGCTACCCAAACATAGTAAGGGTTAAAAGGGTATTCTTGCAAAGGCATCAAATCATGACCACCTTGTGAAAGCGTTTGATACAAGCGGTCGATTTCTTCTTTACTTTGAACACCGACCATGATTGAAATAGCTTCATTAAGTTGGAAATAAGGACCAGCTGCAATAGCTGCCATGGAATGTCCGGCAAGGTCAAAAGAAATCAAGTCACAATCACCAGATGGTGTATCTTTTAATGTGTATTGCCAAGTAATTTTAGAATCTTTAAATAACTTGGTATAGGTCGTTACAGCTTCGATAGCATTACCATCTAACCAAAGATGTGGAACAATTGTCATTTTTTGCCACCCATTATCAGACAATTAATTAACGATGCTGATAAATGATATTTTCTAACTTTATCATACCCCAGATGATAAAAATTCACTATTAGAAAGCATCAAAAAAGAAAAGACTTTTCAGTCTCTTCTAACTTAATAATTTTTCAATAATTGAAACTATTTTATCTGGTTCCGTTTTAGGGGAAAAACGTTCAAGCACCTGTCCATCAGGACCAATGAGAAATTTAGCAAAATTCCATTCAATAGTCTTTCCGAGCAAGCCACTCTTTTGAGATTTGAGCCAGACATAAAGAGGATCTGCCTCGTTACCATTTACCTTAAGTTTAGCAAAGCGAGGAAATGACGTCTGATAGTTAAGCTCACAAATACTATTAATCTCCTCAGCAGTCCCAGGAGCCTGCCCAGCAAACTGATTACAAGGGAAATCAAGAATGACAAAGCCTTGATCTTTAAAACACTCATAAAGCTCCTGAAGCCCTCGATATTGGGGGGTTAACCCACAAGCCGTCGCCGTATTAACAATGAGTACAATCTTGCCACGAAATTCCTCAAGCGAAACCTCTTCCCCATCCTGCCCTTTGACAGAAAAATCATAAAGTGCTGTCATCTACTAACTCCTTTATCTTTCATTTGAAATAAGCTACCAATATCATAACCTAGAAACAAAAAAAGAACTATTAGAAAGCATTGAATGTAAGACATTTTTGCTATTGACGGAAAACTCAAGATAGGATATTTTCATATAAAGGAGATATCAATAATTAACTATTTTAAAGCAAATGATGTTGAAAATGAGATTCAAATTCAAATACTATAGATGACCCCGGCATCAAGGATGACCAAGAATTTAAAGTCACCATTGACCAGAATGGAATCTTAAAATTGACATCGATTAAGAATGACCTTGAAGACGAATGAAAAAAGCAGAATTTCAATAGTTTTGGTCACCCTGAAGTGACGCATACACCTCATTATACCACTTTTAAAAGTTATTTTTAAAACGTTTACACTCATTTTTTGAAAATTTTAGAATGAACATGAAAAATTGCCACAATAAATAAGCCCTCAAGCTGATTTACTTGAAGGCTAGGAGTAAGGATAATATTTTAAATGAATTACTGCTTTTACTTACGGTATCGATATTGAATCTGCAAGATTCAATATCTGGGGATTTTCAAGATATTAGCTCGAAAATAAGTCATAGAATCCTTCAGGAGTCACTGACGTCCCAAATCTCTATTAAAAGTAGCATATTGATAAAATCATATTAAATGGTAATTCCCATATCACGCGCAATTTCTGGTGCGGTGGTTGATTGGTTTTCTGGTTTGGCAGCTTTATCAATTTGTGCTTCATCATGGTCTTTATGAATACGTTCTGCCGCTTCTTTTTCTGACTTTTCATAGCTCAATGTTAAGCTATCGTGAATTAATTCTTGTGTCACTTCTTCTACAGTCACCTGTTTAAGTTCTGCAGTAGCTTTTAGCATGTTGTAATCTTGATCATTAATTTGAATAGTTACTGTTTCCATAACGTTTGCCTCCGACTTTTTCTTTAGTATACCGTAAATTGTCAAAAATATCTTAAAAAAAGCAGATTTTCATCTGCTTTCTTTGCTCTTAATCTAAATGGTTCAAGATAATTTTAGTAAGATTTTCTAATCCAGCAGGTGTTGGTACATAGGCATTAAATGGTATATTATCTACTGGTTTTTGATGAGGCTCTGCATATTCAGTGATTGGTTTGAAATACATTTTTGTTTGTGGACTTACTAAGTATAAATCATAAAAATCTTTATTAACAATATTTTTAGCATCACTGGTTGTTGTGGCATCAACATGAATATCTTTGCCTTTTTCTTTTAAGAGATTACTTGCTTTTTTGGCCATTAATGAAGATGACATACCAGCATTACAAAAGATCATTACATTTTTCATAGTTACACCTCTGTTTCCATTTCTAATTCTGACTGTTTGATGGCTGCTTTTTTCGCAACGATTACAAATGGCCAGTAGAATAAACCAGTTACAATTAAGATAATTATTTGAAGAATTACAACTTTAATGTCACCTTGTGACGCAAGGAATCCACTAATTAATGGTGGTGTTGTCCACGGTACCATTACTGTTAATGGTTTAACAAAACCAATGACTGTTGCAAAATAGCCGATTAAAGCGCCGATGACTGGACTTAGTACAAATGGAATAATCATAGGTAAGTTGAAGACAATTGGGAAACCAAAGATTATTGGTTCGTTGATTTCAAAGAGACCAGGTCCTACTGAAAGTTTAATGATATCTTTGAAGGGTTTGTAGTTTACAGCTAAAAGTACGATCAAGATTAGGGCAAATGTGCCACCTGTTCCACCCATTTGAGCGTAGCAAGTTTGGAAAGCAGAATTCAAAATATGTGGTGCTTCTTTACCCGCTTGGACGGCAGCCATATTTTCATTCATATTTAACAGCATCATTGGTTCAGTCAAGGTCGAATTAATGACAGATTGGTGAATTCCGAGAGTAAAGAGGAAATTACCTGTTGAATAGATTAGAAGGTAACCAAATAGTGATGTATTAACTTTTCTTAGTGGTTCTTGAACTAAGTTGGTAATAATCGTCACCATATCAGTATGGAAAACATTGAGTAGGATTGCTGAGATTAAAGCAAAGAATGAAACCGTTAAAATTAATGGAATCATAGTTGAGAAAGATTCACCGACTGCAGGCGGAACATCTTCCCCTAGATTGATCCTAAATTTATTACTTTTAGCTAGTACAATGAACATCTCTGTTGCTAACATTCCAATGATGATTCCAGCAAAGAGACCTTTGGTACCAATTTCATCAAAAGTGACAAGCCCAGAGACTGCAACTGCTTTTTTGGCTGCTAAAGGTAAGATTGATTTTTCCATTGGTAGCATTACAAATAAGGAGGCAAGCGCTACAGCAATTGAGCTAATAGGCTTATCAAAATCTCGATGAAGAGATAGGAAGTAAGCAATACAGGGTGTTACCAAAAGTCCAGCAATATTTAGTGAACCATTAGTTAACATATTACCGTAAGACTGAAATTGTGCTAAGGTTTCACCTTTGAAGAAAGTCGTAAAGACAACGTTATTTAATAGCACAGCTAAGCCAGCTAAGATAAAAAGGGGCATTATTGTTGTAAATGCATCACGTAAAGTTCTTAAGTGAATCTGATTTCCAAGTTTAGCTGAGAATTCGGCGAATTTTTCTAAAAATTTATCAACTTTTGAATTATTTCCCATTTGTGAACTCCTTTAATTCTTGTAAAGTGAAGCACCGTTACTCGCAATTACTTCTTTAAACCAAGCGTAGCTTTTTTTCGGTACTCGTTTCATATCTTTTAAGTCTTGGTTACTACGATTAACATAAACTAAACCGTATCTTTTTTCCATATCTCCCTTAGAACTTAAAATATCAATCAAGCCCCATCCTAAATATCCAATGACTTCGACGCCATCTTTATTCATAGCGTCATACATGGCTTTTAAATGCTCTTTATGATAGTCAATACGGTAATCGTCTTCAATTTGGTTTGTACCATCCCAAGTTTCACGGACACCAATTCCGTTTTCAATTGGGAATACTGGAATTTGGTAGCGTTGGTACAATTTATTTAGAACATCTCTAAAACCCTGAGGGTCAATTTGCCAAGACCACTCAGTTGTTCCAATATATGGGTTTTCGACTTTCCCGAAATCAAGATAGAAATTTGGGGCAGTGCCTTTTGGAATTTGTTTTGCCGAAATGGTAGTTGAACTGTAATATGAAAAACTCATAAAATCGCTTCGCATACGGCTAATACTTTCCATCTCACCTTCAATAATGCCTAAATCAATACCATTATTTTTTGCATATGCCAGATGTTGTTTTGAATAGCGACCATTTACAAAGCATTCCACTAAAGTATGGTTAACAAATTCATCCCATTCACGGGCAACTCGGATATCTTCCGGATCACAAGTAGCTGGGTAAACTTCTGAATAAGCAAGCATCCCACCAATTTTAGCATCTGTTTTTTCATGAATATAGTTAGTCACTTCAGCATGACAGACCATAACATTGTGAGCCATTTGATAAAGGTCTTGTGTTGTTTTATCACCTTTCTCGTAACCAGCAATATTAAAGCCTTCACTGAAGTGGAAAATATTTTGTTCATTAAAAGTAATCCAATATTTAACCCGATCACTAAAACGATCAACCATTTCTTTACCGTAACGAATAAAAGAATCCTTAACATGTTTTGACATAAAGCCATTGTATTCTTTTGCCAAATGTAAAGGCATATCAAAATGATAAAGACAAATCATCGGTTGAATGCCACGTGCTAATAAATCATCGATGAATTTGGAATAATAAGCGATACCCTCCTCGTTAAAATCGCCATCACCATCTTTAACGACACGCGACCATGAAATTTGGAAGCGATACATGTTCATACCTAAATCTTGCATGTAATCAAAATCTTCAGTGTAATGATTATAATTGTCATTAGCAAAATGCCAATCACTCAGGCCATCTTTAGGCACTCTAACATCATATACTGATAAAGATTTACCACCTTGGTCCCATCCGCCTTCTGTTTGCATACTGGAAACCGAGTTTCCCCAAAAGAATTTTTCCATTTTTGACTCCTTTTGTTTTGTAATCGTTTTCTTAATAAGTATATAAAAACAAGTAACCTTTGTATAGGTTACTCGTTTCCCATGTAAGTTTTAGCCTTTACATATAATTTATCTATCTAAAATCAATATAATTAACAGATGCTTTATCATAGCGTGCTCGCGTCTGTGAATATTCAAAGGGGCGACCATCTTTTAGAAAGACGACTTGCTCAATTTCCAAAACAGGGTCATTCTCTTTACAGTCTAAATAATCATGGTCATATTGATCTGGCTTATCGGCTCTAATTTGTCTGATTCCAGATCCTATTTCTAATCCTAGATCTTCAATAATATATTTATAAATAGAATTATCAAGTACTTCCTGATTAAGATCTTTAATGATGTGGATAGGATATATTGAATACTCCAAATGAAATGGCTGATCATTCAAATAGCGAAGCCTGATAATATCGTAGACTGCTTGATCAGCCCTGATTTTTAACTTTGTCATTTCTTCAGGAACCGGAAAGCGAACTTCAAATGAAATAATGTAGCTGCTCATTTTACCTTGATGTGAAAAGTAGCTTGAGGTTCCAACGATTGTACCTACATCAGTTCCATATTTGTCTTGTTGTAGTGCAGGGAAAGAAACAAAGGTACCTTTTCCTCGTTTAGAATATAAAAACCCTTCAATTTTTAAGAGATTTATGGCTTTTTGAATTGTCATTCGACTTACTTGATATTCATTTGATAAATGAAATTGATCTGGAATTTTTTGATCTTGTTTATAGTTTTCAGTTAAAATCTTTCGTCTAATATCTTCAGCAATTTGTTCATATTGTATCATCCATCTTCTCCATTTCACAAGATAGTTCTTTCTTATAAGCTAACACGGTAAAAGATATTTGTAAAGTTGCCCTTTATAATAAAAATAATAACTTAGGACTAAAATGGTAAATAAAATTCCCTAAAATATGTGTTTTATCATAACATCATTCTCCTCTTTTTTTGTAAGCGTTTTTGTAAAGTTAGGACTCTTTTGTATTTTTTTGCCATAACAATAGCCATTTTCCACCTTCTTTTTTGTCTAATTATACATTATTAGAATATTCATCTTTATTTCGTCAATTTCATAAAACCTTATGAAATAGCTATTTTTCCGAATATTTGGCATTATTGGGAATTATCTTTATTTTTTATTTTTAGAATAATTATTAAAAATTTTATTGACAAGTTAAACTCCTATTGTATAATAAGCATAGATGCTTTGGGAGGATTAAGCAAGATGACCTATTTTATCGGTATGGGAACGATTATAAATACAATAGCTATTCTATTAGCGGGTGTATTTGGTGTTCTCTTTGGCAAATATTTAAATGATAGACACCAAGATGGTCTTAATATGGCTTCGGGGGTTAGTGTCCTCTTTATTGGTATTTCTGGTGCCATGCCAGGGATGTTAAAAATTGCCCATGATGGTTTGACAAGTGAGCACGCTTTACTCGTGGTCGGTTGCCTTTCTTTAGGAAGTCTTCTAGGTGAATTTTTAAATATTGAAGCTAACTTTGATAAGGTTGGCTATTGGCTTAAAGCCAAAACTGGTTCTAGTAAAGACCCTGACTTTGTCAATGCCTTTGTCACTTCTACCTTAACCGTTTCGATTGGTGCTATGGCCATTATTGGTCCTGTGCAAGATGGTATTTCAGGTAACATTAGTATTCTAATGACAAAAAGTGTTTTAGACTTTGTAATCATTATCGTTCTGACGACTTCTTTAGGGAAAGGAGCCATTTTTTCAGCCATCCCAGTCCTTGTCATTCAAGGTGCTATTACCATTTTAGCCCGTTTAGTGCAACCTTTTATGACACCTATTGCCCTATCAAACATTTCCCTTGTTGGTTCTATTCTCATCTTTTGTGTCGGCCTCAATATTGTTTGGGGTAAAAAGATGCGCGTTGCAAACATGTTACCAGCTTTAATTTTCGCAACAATCTTAGCTTATTTCTAATAAGTTTTACAATTACAAATACACTAAAAGGACTGCTCCAATCAGGGCAGTCCTTTCTTGCTATTTTTAGGAGAGAGTTTAAATCATGATACTAGTTAATAAAGCTTTGATTAATAATATCGTAAGTCATACTTTTACCATTTGCGTTAAAGGTTAAATATGTTCCGAATTGAATTTGTTCCATACTTACCCCGTATTTGAATGATAATTGCATAATCCGGTTTTGGAAGTCATTAACTGTTAAGCCATATTGGTTTGCAAGAGATTGAAGTCTAGCTTCATCCGGATCTACTTCTTCCGGTTCTTCAATTCCTTCGTCTCCAGGTAAACTAGGAGTAGTAACTTCTGGTTTACTTATATCTGTATCTAGATCTTCTGCAACATCATCCTCTTCTAAGTCTTCTTGCTCGACAGGTTTTTTGGGTTTATCGTTTCGAAGTGTATAGATAATTGGATCATTGACGTTCACTAATTTAAGAGAAACTGATGGTTTATCTGGTACAACTACAATGTCACCTAAAATCATAAAGCGCGTTCTCGGAACCTTATACTGTTTAGCAATATAGTCTAATTTCTCATCATTAGGATCAACTTCCGCCACAAGTTTAGAAAAGTCTACTTCTTGATAATCTAGAGGGAGTTTTATGTCATTTAAAGGAACACGTTTGGTTGTACCATTTTTTAGATAAATGATTAGCTCCGAACCAGAACGCATAATATCGCTTGTTTGATAATCATTCTTAGCTTTCCCCATCTTTAATTGCAGAATCAATGTTTCATACTCCTCTTGATCTTCAAACTGAATAGGTAATAGATTTGTTGGAATATCTTTTAATTCAGCAGTATGGGTGTGATTACCATGGGGAATAATCACTTTATCTCCAGTTACTTTAAGTTTTTCTAAAGGAACAACATTTTGAAGAGAAAGATACATTAATTTCTTAGCAATTTCTTCCTTGCTGAAGTGTCCGTCATCGACCTTACCAATCTTACTATCCTTAGCATTAATAGCGTCTTGAACTTGTTTCAACTCGCTGTCTTCTAATTCACTGTATGGAATATAGTGCTCATGCCCTTCATGGTCAGCAATAATGCCGTCCTCGTCGTATGACTTGATCGAGTCGATATTGAACTTGTAGCCATCGTCTGTGCTGTATGGCTTGCCATCCTTACCTTGTTTTGTTTTAGTGATTTTACCATCTAAAAGATTAATCTTGCCGTTTTTTTCTTTTGGAGATTCAGGCTTGTGGTCAGCAGGTGTCGGTGTAACCGGGGTTTTAGCTCCTTCAAGGCCAAGAAGTTTCTCAGCTGTCGCTTTGTCAACCTGAGTTTGACCGGCAAGGTGCATCCTTGCCAAATAAATTTCAAGCGGCGATAATTCACTTTCTGGTACCACGTGCCAGTGATCACCGTGTGGGATAACATAACCACGACTAGTTAATTTGGTAACAGCATTTGGGTCAAAGACCAAGCCGTCGCCTTCACGGTGACGTTTATTGGCTGGTTGCTTATACAATTGATGAAGTAAATCTTGGTAAGAGACATGATTTTTATCAACCACTGGAGCTGGTTGGTTTGGTTTAGTACCGTGACCACCAGTGTGATGCGGAGCTGGAACGGGTGTATTTGGAACACTTGGGTAGTAAATTGGAGCATTTTTATGACCACCTATTGGAGCCGGTGTCCAGCTTCCGCCACCAGTTGATATCGGAATTGGTTTACTTTTGCTACCAGAACCGCCCTTATGACCAGAAGATTTGCCTGCTTTCGCTGCCCAGACTGCTTGTGCTGCACCTAATTCACTGGCTGATAATTCCCCTTTAGGAATGTAATGGAAGTGATTACCGTGAGGTACAATATAGGCATCGCCAGTATCTTCAATAACATCGTTTGGATTAAAAATATAACCATCATCAGTAGTGTAACGACCTTGTCTCCTAGCCGCTATAATCTCTTGTGCAGAAGCTCCGCCATGACCTGCTGCTTTATAGCCTTTGCCAGAAGCAGATTCATGACCATTTTTCTCAGCTTCTCTTGCCCCCTTGGCAGCTTGTTCAGCAATCTGTTCCTTAGTTCTTAGGTTCGACTTCTTGCTACCATCCTTGAGGTAGAGGTAATATTTGCCATCAACTTTGATAATGTAACCGTCTTTGACTTCATTAACCACATCGGATTTCCTAAAGACATAGTTAGGGTCTTTCATTAAGAGCTCTTCACTAATGAGGGCATTAAAAGGCACTTTACCATTGTAGTAATGGTAGTGATCACCGTGGGAAGTTACGTAGCCTTTGTCTGTAATTTTAACAACAATTTGTTCAGCTGAAATGCCTTCCTCTTTGCTGATGTCATCTGGATTCTTTTCAGAAGCGAGCTGGCTCTTCTGATTTTTGCCAGCCTTGTCAGCGTCCACATAAGACACTGAATTCTCTTGAGCTTGATGAGCCTGATATTGACCAAGTTCATAGCCGCAGGCACTAAAAATTAAGGCAAGGACAGCCCCAGCGCCAATCATTTTTTTCTTATTCATTTTTTCCTCCTATTTCTTTAATTCCTGATATAAAATCTCTAGGTTTTCAGAGATATAATCTAAATATGACTTTTGGTGCCCTGGATCTACTTCTAAGGGACTCAATTCTTTTAATTTAGCACCCGTTGATTTGGCCACCGTCTTAGCCATTTTCTGTGAAACATTCTTCTCAACAAAAATCGTTTTGACTTTATAGGTTTTGATAAAATCACGTATTTCTTTCAATTGACGAGCAGTCGGCTCTTGATCCGGTGAAATACCTGAAATACCCAATTGAATCAGCCCGAAGCGTTTAGCTAGGTATGAGAAAGCTGTATGTTGAGTGACGAAGGTTTTCTTTTTAATACCCTTAAATTTTTCTTTGTATCCTTCGGCAATTGCTCTCGCTTCTTGAGAGAAGTTTGAAGCATTTTCTTGATAAACAGCCTTATTTTTGGGATCCAATTTGCTGAGTTTATCAGCAATATCTTGTACTTCCTGAGCTGCCAAAATGGGATCCGACCAGGTATGAGGATCATATAAGGTAGCAGGATCAATCCCTTTGCCCACTTCCATGTCCTCTAAGCCTTGAACCTTATCTAAAGGCAAACCTTTAGAAGTTTCCATTATTTGAACCTTAGAGTGGTGAGCACTAGCATCCAGTTGCCCAGCCCAGGATTCTAAAGTATGGGAATGATAGAAAAAGACATCGGCATCGTAGATGGCTGCCACATCATTGGCTGATGGTTCATAGCCATGAATACCCGAAGTAGAATGAATCATTTTAATGTCATTTAAATCTCCTGAGACATATTTAGTCATGGCATAGATGGGGTAAAATGAGGTAACAATACGAAGTCCTTCTGCTTGCTTGTCTGATTTAGACTGACATGCTGATAGGCATATCAGCAAGGGAAAGACTAATATACCGAGAAAAAATAGTCGTAAACGTTTAAGATTCACAGTTGCTCCTTTCAAAAAGTTAAGTCTACCTAATAAATAGATAACCAGTTAAGTATATAGCTGAAAGAGTTTTTTGTCAATAGGTAAATGAGAAAATGATAAAATAATTAATTTTAATTTTTCAACTTAGAAATTCAGACAATGAAAAGTCTGAATTTAAATTATTCTAGTCTTTGAATGATTTAAAAGACACAAAAAAGAGCAGTTTCCTGCTCTTTCTATTCTATCTTTAATTCTTAGCCAATCAGTGACCGGAAGAAATCAATAATTTGTTGCCAGATACCTTTACCTGTTTCCAAGGCTTTGGCAGAATCAAAGTTTAAGTTGATGTCTTTGAAGGTTGATCCTGACTTAGAAACAATGGAATCTTTTAGGGAATTCAAGGTATCTGTAAAGTTAGCATTTGAAATAACCCCACTATTTGATAAGTTAAAGGCGAAGTTAACAATCAAATTGATTTGGTCAGAAGACATAGCATCTGTCAAACCATAGTTTTTCAAGGTATCGTCAACAATTTTTTGCACTTCTTCTTTGGTTAAATCACTACCACCTTTGGCCACTGCAGCTTTGATATCTGTGAGGGCCACATTAAGTTTATCGGCATCGTAGCCATCTTTACCAGCGTTTTGGGCATTGATGTCTGATAGGGTTGATAATTCTTCCTGAGCTAAGTTTTTGTTCTCTTGCGGAACTTGTGCCCCGTTTTCTTCTAAGGAGTAATAAATACCAGCTAAGGCCGATTCCCCCGTAACCTTAATTGGTGAGGCGATACTAATATCAGCATTGGAAATCCCTAAGGTGACAGCCGCATTACGGTACATATCCTGTGTAACTTTGGTAATGTTTTCTGGTGTGACAATGGATACCTTTAGGACTTCATTAGCTCCTAACTTCTGAATTTTCACTGATGAATACAATTGGATGCTGGCATCATCAGCAACGTTCATGATTTTGGCATAGGCTGCTGTATTCAGGGTTTTAACCTTTGTATCCTTACCACTATTGTAATTAAGCAGGTTTAAGGTTTGCTCACGTTGGCTTCGATCTAGTGAATAGCCTAAAACATAGTCAGGTTGAACATAGGCTTCGTCAATAACACCCTGAACATCATTTGA
Organism: Streptococcus bovimastitidis; assembly: GCF_001885095.1. Taxonomy (GTDB): domain Bacteria; phylum Bacillota; class Bacilli; order Lactobacillales; family Streptococcaceae; genus Streptococcus; species Streptococcus bovimastitidis. Next base: position 596,043 of record NZ_LZDD01000001.1, read on the forward strand.
AGCCGCGAAGGCTGTTGATACCATTAAACTACTAGCAAGGACTAAACCTGCAGCCAGCATTTTTTTCTTAAGTTTCATTTTATTTCCTCAAACATTTCTATTTCTTTTTTGAGCAGATCCATCTAAATCTGTTCTCATATTATAGCACCACTTTCTTAAATTAGGGTTAAAAAACTGCTACATGGCAAAGACAAATAAAACAAATCCATGACAGGAGTCATGGATTTTAGCTTATTCATGCAATTCTAAGGGCAGGCCATCAGGATCGAAAAAGAAGGTCATTTTTTCGCCTGTGTAATCATCGTAGCGTAATTCCTCAACCGGTATCTGTTTAGCTTTGAGTTGCTCAATATAGTCTTCAATATGGGTGACGCGAAAGGCCAGGTGACGGAGTCCACAAGCTTCTCGGTCATACTCTGGTCGTCCAACACGTTTGGGTGGAGCTTGATAGTCAGGATCTTTAAGGGTATTCCCAAAAATCTCCAATTCAATGGCACCACAGCGCAAATCTAATTTGTAATCATGGCGTTCAGGACGGTGGTTTTCTCTGATTATCTCAAAACCTAATTGATTAACATAAAAGTCTTTTGACTTGTCATAATCTGACACAATAATAGCCACATGATGGACAGCTTCTAATTTCATCTAAACTCCTCTAATTTTCAAATGTATGTTAAAGATTTAAAAGCTAAGACTGATGTCCTAGCTTTTAATTTCTTATTCAATGGCTACTTGGTTATAGGAATGATTGAAGGCTTTCATAACGGACTCAGGAGCCCCTTTGTAGGCCATTTCCTTTTTCAATACACCCTTAACACAGATACGAGCGGTTGCTTCTGCATCGGTACAAGTAATCAGTGTGATTTCTTTTTTTCCTGGCGTGTCATTTAAGACATCTACCCGATCAGGTGTAACAGTTTGGACTGATTCAATGTCGTACTGATAAATTTTTTCTTTATCAGTGACATAAATTTTCATGCCAACCTTTGCTCGATCTAGGGGAGAAAAGAGCATGTGAGAAGAACCAACCATACCAAAGATATGGTGACTAGCTAGTGAGTAGTTATTGTCACCACCCATGACTTGGCCTTCTTTCATGGTTCCTGCACCATAGATTAACTCTGTATTTCCAAGACCTTTAAAAATTGGTAGGTTAATACTAACTTCTGGTATTGCAATTCCACCTATTACTGGGAGCTTTTGTGCTGACATTTGGGCTTGTAATACAGTATCTGTCGATACAGCTTTTACGGATTTGAAATCAAAAGAACTTTTGGCTTCTTTGTTTTTCTTAATGGTCTTTTTAGAGACATGTTGCACTTGATATTTGTTTGAATTCCAGGCAATCATGGTATTACGAATCGTTTTATTAAACATGAGTCCAAGTCCAATAATCAATAAAACTACTGCTAATAGATTGCGTAATCTTGAAGACCCTTTTTTCTTAATTCTTTTTGTTGTCATTCTTAGTCCTCATTTGATTGCTCTGAAGCAACGCTTTGGTCAGCATTTGTTACTTGGACTACTTCTTGTTCCTCTGCTAGAGTCGGCTCTTCCTCTTCAGGATCTACCAATGCAAAAGTAACAATTTGAGAATCTTGATCAAGACGCATGACACGAACACCCATTGTTGAACGCCCAGTTTGGGACACATCAGCAATATTTGTTCTGATGATTACCCCTTTATTAGTGATAATCATAATATCCTCATCTCCTGAAACAGTCACTAAACCTGCTAATGGGCCATTTTTCTCTGTGATATTGGCTGTTTTAATACCTTTACCACCACGGCCTTTAGTTGGGTATTCAGATGCTGCAGTACGTTTACCGTAACCTTTTTCAGTAATAATCAATACTTCTTGTTGATCAGTGATGTGAGAAGCACCCACTACTAAGTCACCATCACGAAGGGTAACTCCTTTGACACCAGTTGCTGAACGACCCATATTACGAACGACAGCTTCCTGGAAGCGAACAGAGTAACCGAACTTGGTACCAATGATAATATCTTCTGAACCATCTGTTAAGAGTACATTAATCAACTCATCGCCTTCTTTAAGGTTTAAGGCACGTAAGCCGTTCTGACGGATATTGCCAAATTCTGAGGCGCTTGTCCGTTTAACTACACCATGGCGAGTTGTGAAGAAGAAATATTTATTTTCAATATCTTCTTTACGAGCATTGATGATGGTTTGAATGGTTTCTTCTTCCTCTAGTTTTAAGAGGTTGACAATTGGAAGCCCTTTGGCTGTCCGACCATATTCTGGAATTTCATAAGCTTTTAGACGGTAAACACGTCCTTTATTGGTGAAGAATAATAAGGTGTCGTGAGTACTTGTTGAAACAAGTTCTTTAACGAAATCATCATCATTAACACCTGTACCTTGAACACCACGTCCACCACGTTTTTGAGCTCGGAACTCATCTTGAGCCAAACGTTTAATATAGCCCTTGTTGGAAAGGGTAATCAAAACATCTTCGACTTCAATCAAGTCTTCATCTTCAAGTGATAGGACTTCACCAACCATTAATTCTGTTCGGCGAGGATCAGCATATTTACGTTTGATTTCATCCATTTCTTCAATGATGATGGCTTTAACACGTTCTGGTTTAGCAAGGATATCAGCTAAGTCAGCAATCAATGCTACTAAGTCATCATATTCCGATTGGATTTTATCTCTTTCCAAACCTGTCAAACGACGCAGACGCATATCAAGGATAGCTTGACTTTGACGTTCTGATAGGTTGAAACGCGTCATCAATTCTGCTTGGGCAATGACGTCAGTTTGGCTATTACGGATTATAGCAATGACTTCGTCTAAGTGGTCCAAAGCAATTAACAAGCCCTCTAAAATATGAGCCCGTGCTTCTGCCTTGTCTTTTTCAAATTGAGTCCGGCGGGTGATAACTTCTTTTTGGTGAATAATATAGTTATCAATGATTTGTCTAAGGGTTAAAATCTTAGGAACGCCATTTTCAATAGCCAACATGTTAAAGCTAAAGTTGGTTTGAAGACTAGTTAATTTGAATAAGTTGTTAAGAATAACGTTGGCTGAAGCATCACGACGCACTTCGATTACAAAACGAACACCTTCACGACTGGATTCATCACGAACCGCAGTAATGCCTTCAATCCTTTTTTCTTGGGCTAAACGAACAATGTGTTCATGAACTTTTGTTTTATTAACGCCATATGGGAATTCTGTAACGACGATGCGTTCACGATCTTTATTATAGACTTCAATTTCTGTCCGCGAACGAAGAACAATTGATCCTTTTCCGGTATCATAAGCTCTATGGATACCAGACCGTCCCATAACCAATGCTCCAGTTGGAAAATCTGGTCCTGGGATGACTTCCATCAATTCTCGAGTGGTACAATCCGGGTTCTCCATAACCATTTTGACCGCGTCAATGGACTCGCCCAAGTTATGTGGTGGAATATTGGTCGCCATTCCGACCGCAATCCCTGTTGCACCATTGACCAAAAGATTAGGGAAACGAGCAGGTAAGACTAAAGGCTCACGCTCACTTCCGTCATAGTTGTCTTGGAAATCAACGGTATTTTTATTGATATCTCTTAATAATTCAAGAGCAATTTTACTCATGCGGGCTTCGGTGTAACGCTGGGCAGCGGCACCATCACCATCCATAGAACCGAAGTTCCCATGGCCGTCAACTAACATGTGGCGGTATGACCACCATTGAGCCATCCGTACCATTGCTTCATAGATTGACGAATCGCCATGAGGATGGTATTTACCCATAACATCACCGGTGATACGGGCTGATTTTTTATGGGGTTTATCAGGGGTAACCCCTAATTCGTTCATTCCGTACAGAATCCGACGATGAACTGGTTTTAAACCGTCACGAACATCTGGCAAGGCCCGAGCAACGATAACGCTCATGGCATAGTCAATGAAAGAAGTTTTCATTTCACTTGTCAGATTAACGTCAATTAGATTTCTATCTTGCATTTAAGGAATGCTCCTTTTCTAGTCAAACTCTTATATATTATATCATAAATTCCTTATTTTTTCACTGTGGAACCGCTGTCAGAAAACTATTTTCATTTTTTATCTGATTTGAGTGACAAACTATTCACAAAGTGCTAAAATTGAATTGTATGGGCAAGGAGCCCGCAAAAAAAATAAGGAGATGTTTAGACATGACTTTAACTAAACAACACAAAAAAGTTATCTTAGTAGGCGACGGTGCCGTGGGTTCATCTTATGCATTTGCATTAGTAACTCAAAATATTGCACAAGAGCTTGGTATAATTGATATTTTCAAGGAAAAAACTCAAGGTGATGCGGAAGATTTAAGCCACGCACTTGCCTTCACTTCTCCAAAGAAAATTTATGCTGCTGAATACTCTGACTGTCACGATGCTGACCTTGTCGTTTTAACAGCTGGTGCTCCTCAAAAACCTGGTGAAACACGTTTGGATCTTGTTGAGAAAAACCTACGTATCAACAAAGAAGTTGTCTCACAAATTGTGGCTTCTGGCTTCAACGGTATCTTTTTAGTTGCTGCTAACCCAGTTGATGTCTTGACTTATTCAACTTGGAAATTCTCAGGTTTCCCTAAAGAACGTGTCATCGGTTCAGGTACTTCTCTAGATTCAGCTCGTTTCCGTCAAGCCCTTTCAGATAAAATTGGCGTTGATGCTCGTTCAGTCCATGCCTATATCATGGGTGAACACGGAGATTCAGAATTTGCCGTTTGGTCACATGCTAACGTTGCCGGTGTTAAACTTGAACAATGGTTACAAGACAACCGCGACATTGACGAAGAAGGCTTATTAGACATCTTTATCTCAGTTCGTGATGCTGCTTACTCAATCATCAACAAAAAAGGTGCGACTTTCTATGGTATCGCCGTAGCTCTCGCTCGTATCACTAAAGCAATCCTTGATGATGAAAATGCTGTTCTTCCACTTTCAGTCTTCCAAGAAGGCCAATATGAAGGAGTAACGGGTTGCTACATTGGACAACCTGCTATCGTTGGTGCCTTCGGTGTGGTTCGTCCGGTAAATATTCCATTGAATGATGCTGAATTGCAAAAAATGCAAGCCTCTGCAAAACAATTGAAAGAAATTATCGACGCAGCATTTGCTAAAGAAGAATTCGCTTCTGTAGCTAAAAACTAAATACGTTAACCAATAAAAATTCCTAAAAATAAGAAAGAGACCTGACGGTCTCTTTCTTATTTTCGTCGATCATATCTGAGCATGGCAATGCCATCTGTGACGGTGGATTCTATCAGTTGTAATTTGTGTTCTTGGCTGTTAGCTGTAAACAAAGGGCGACCCTTTCCTAAGATGGTTGGAATGATACCAATTATGTAATGGTCTATCAAATCTGATTCGATCAAGGTATGGACTAGTCCGGCACCACCAAAGATCCATATTGGCCCACCTTCTTCTGCTTTCAATTGCTTAAGCGTGCTAACAATTTCCTTAGTGAAAAAGACATTGGTATATGGTGAAATAAGCTCTTGTCTAGTGGCCACATAGAACTTTTTCTCTTGATATCCTTCTATCAATTCTAAAGGACAATCGTCTAGTGACTTACGACCCATAATGACGGTATCGCAAGAAGCAAAAAAGGCTGGGTTATCAAATTGTTTAGCACTGTCAAAAGCATCTATCCCGTGTCCCTCAATCCAATCATAGGAGCCATCTTCGCGTGCAATGTATCCATCTAAACTCATGGCAATGTTTACTACTACTTTTCTCATCTTTCCTCCTAAAAAGTGCCACTCATTGAGGGCACTTTTTATTATACACGAATCAGCTTAAAAAACAGCTTATTCTGCTCCTAAAGCAGCCATCGTGATGTAGTTGTATGGCTTATTAAAGTGAGGTAGGAAGAAGATATCCATTAGTGAAAGTTTCTCAATGGTTACTTTTTCTTGGATGGCTAGAGAGAACATATGAATTCCCATTGAAACATCTTCATAAGAAACCATTTGACAACCTAGGACAATACGACTATCTTTGTCATAAACAATTTTAATAGCTACTTCATGGTTATTGTCTTTAATGAATTCAGGTTTTTGAAGGTCATTAAAGCCAGTTTCTGCTGCATTGAAGCCGGCTGCTTTGGCTTTTTCAAGGGTTAGTCCGGTTGAGACCATCTTCAATCCGTAAATGGAAATTCCATTAGAACCTTGTACACCGGCACCTTCTAATTCATGTCCACATGCATTATGTGCGGCTACAATCCCAGTACGAACAGCATTTGAGGCTAATGCGATGTAGTTAACATCTTGACGGGCATTATCAAAGATAGTGGCGCAGTCTCCGATAGCATAAACATCTTTCATGCTAGTTTCTTGTTTTTTGTCAACAATCCAAGCACCATTGGGTAAAGTATCAAGACGTCCATTACCAAGACCTGTATTTGGTTTAAAGCCGACAGCCATGATAACCATATCGACATCAAAACTGTCTTTGTCAGTAATGAGGCGCTCAACTTTACCATTACCCTCAACAGCTTGAACAGCCTGACCAAAGGCTAATTGAATACCATGTTCTTCGAGATTTTTACTCATCATATCAGTGAAATCACGATCGTAGTAGCCACCCATACATGTGTCGGCAATGTCAACAAGGATAACTTCTTTTCCTTTACGTTGGAAAGCTTCCGCAAGCTCAACACCAATGTAGCCCGCACCAACAACGGCAACACGGTTGATACCTGGTTTTTCTAGCTTCGCAATAACCTCTGCAGAGTTTTGGTAAAGTTTAACAAATTGTAAATTCTCTAAAGTTGCTTTAAACTCACGTGACCCTTCAACAAGTTCGACACCCTCGATTGGGGGAATGATAGGTTGAGAACCGGTAGCAAGAATTAACTTGTCATAAGACTCAACATGTTCCTTACCATCAACAAGAGCTGTAACTTCCTTTTTATCATAGTCAATGGATAAAACTGGCGATTCCATATAGACTTTTGCACCCATTGCTTCTAACTCTTCTTTGTCCGAATAAAAGAGTCCTTCAGGACCGTCGATTTGTTCACCAATCCAGAGAGCCATTCCACAACCTAGGAATGAAATGTTAGAGTTTTGATCAAAAGTAACAATCTCATTTTCTAAACCATAATTAGAAAGCATGGTTTTGATAGCTGCAGTTCCAGCATGATTTGTACCAACAACAACGATTTTAGACATATATATTTTGTTCCTTCTTTCACAATATTTTTGTTTAGGTCTTTATTATAGCACAGCAAAAAATCGCTTCCAAAGAATTTGCTCACAGATTGTTTATAACATCACAAAAATTAAAATGTCTAAAAAGCCTAATGTACGGCCTTTTTTCCTAGCTATCGCATTTAACGCGATCTTGAAAAATCAAATGTTTGTGATTTCTCAAACTTTAAGGAATTATCTTTATAAATTATTGTGAATTTCCGAACATGTTACAAATGCATAAAAAACACTTCTAAAAAATTTCAGAAGTGTTACAAATTTTAATCATTTTAAAACAACGAGAAGAAATTAATGAGATATAAGTTAAAGGCCACTTGGCGAGAATAGTAAAAATTACCACCGTTTTTATAGAGTTGACCACCAGAAATGATGGCAAGTGGATGATAATAAATATAGGACTCACCGGTAGTGTTACCTAAGCTAGGTGCTACTACTTCCCGCGAATAAGTTTTGGCTAATTCAATAGTATTCTCACCACCATTTTGAGCCACGTATTTGATATAAGGTGTGCCAAAGTTGTAAGCCTGAATAGCTGTCCAAGAATCAACGCCCATTTCTTCAGCTAATTGTAAATTCTTAGACACTAACTTGATGCCATGCTGAATAGAAACTTGACTATCAGTAATAGAGTTAGCTGTTCCACTGCTACTTTCACTGGACTGCATGACATCAGCTGAGCCACCTTTGGTCTCGGTATAAATCATGGCTAAGATTAAATCAACATTGGCTTTGGTGTCATTGGTTGCCAATGTCTTCTCAACCATCTCTTGATAGCGCATAACGTTTTTGACGTTCTGATGGGTAATATAGAGCTGAAAAAGGCAAAAAATCAGAAAGACAAAGAAAACGACACGCTTGATAAATTTAAACATTTATTTATTTTTTATATCCTCAATATTTTTGATTAGAATGGAATAAGTTCCATCGTCATTCATAATGAATTCTACTGAATCAGCATCTTGATAGACGGCATTAGGAACTGTTAATTCAATCCCATTAGAAAGTGATAATTTTTGGCTTTCTAATTTCTTCAATTGACGGGAATGGTCAATATCGGAAATTTTAATGGGTTCTGGAATAGCATCTTTGACCTGGTCGACGAAGGTTAAACGAGCTGTTAAATTATTATCGAATAATTGATCAGCCAGTTGTTCTGGCGACAAATGGTCCCCCTCTTCCAAATTTTTGGAAATGGCAGACTTCATTTTAGATTGAAAAGCAAAATCATCCTGATTAAAGTTCTCAGCAATCTTTTGCGCGGTCTGTTCAATCGTTTTAATGGATTTTTTCACGGACTGCTGAGGTTGCACCTTAAGCAAGGTTTCCGAGAAATAATTGGCAAAGCTACCATTGTGTTTGACCCTTTTTTCAATCAAATAGTAATCATGGGTTTCCAAGTTGATGACCAAAGCCTCATCCGGTGCCTGAGCCGCACTAGGGAGGTTGTTTTGGGTAATACTAAAAGGATTATCCTGACTATTGTTGGTGTGGGCAAAAGCCTCTTTCAAGGTTAAGCGCAGAAAGGCAAAAAAAGGCAATCCATCCTTCTCAAAAGCAAGGAAGACCAAATCATTGGTCTTCTGATCTTCCGAAATGACAAAAGCTTCCTTCCATGCTTGCGCAATGGCTTTGCTGCTTTCCAAGTAATCTTCAGAAATCATGCTGAGAAAATCATTATCAGCAGTGAATTGGCCCCGCTTTGCATCTTCCGAGAAAACTTTAGTCAGTTTTTTTCTGAAGTATTCATCAAGACGTGGGGTAATGGTCACCTCATTTTCACCAAGTAACAATTCAGTGTCACTTGGTGAAAATTGGTGAATATAAAGTTTACGTATATAAATATCTAACATGGTTTATTTTTCGTATAATGGGAATCTGTCAGTGATGGCACGCACTTCTTGACGAACTTGGTCAAGAACAGCCGCATCGTCATGGTTAACCAAAGCTTTAATAATTAAGTTGGCAATGGCTTTACTTTCATCAACACCCATGCCACGGCTAGTAATGGCTGCACAACCAATACGGATACCTGAGGTTTTGAATGGTGATAAAGTTTCAAATGGGATTGAGTTTTTGTTAAGGGTAATATTAACCTCATCCAAGAGGTTTTGTGCTAATTTACCACTTTCAATAACCTTGGTCACATCAACTAGAAAGACATGGTTGTCTGTACCACCAGAAATCAGACGGAATCTGTCATCTTGGGCGAAGACATCAGCCATAGCTTTGGTATTGTCAATAATATTTTGAGCATAGACTTTAAAGGCAGGATCTAAGGCTTCTTTGAAAGAAACTGCTTTTGCGGCAATGACATGTTCTAATGGACCACCTTGAAGGCCTGGGAAAATGGCTGAGTTAATTTTTTTAGCCAATTCTTCATCATTAGTTAAAATCAAGCCACCGCGAGGCCCACGCAAGGTTTTATGCGTTGTAGAGGTTGTGACATCTGCGTAAGGGATTGGGCTTGGGTGAAGGCCTGCCGCCACCAAGCCCGCAATATGAGCCATATCAACCATGAGGTAAGCACCAACTTGGTCGGCAATCTCACGGAATTTGGCAAAATCGATCGTGCGAGAATAGGCTGAAGCACCCGCAACGATAAGTTTAGGTTGGACTTCTTTAGCTTGTTCTAAAATAGCATCATAGTCGAGCATTTCTGTTTCTGGATCAACTGAATAGCCAACAAAGTTGTAAGTTTTTCCTGAGAAATTAACTGGAGAACCATGGGTTAAATGGCCTCCTGCTGCCAAATCCATGCCGAGGACGGTATCACCAGCTTGAATCAAAGCCATATAGGCAGCTGCATTGGCTTGACTTCCTGAGTGGGCCTGAACATTGGCAAACTTAGCCCCAAAAATTTCCTTAGCACGTTCGATAGCCAAGTTCTCAACCACATCAACACATTCAGTTCCACCGTAGTAACGTTTACCTGGATAACCTTCAGCATATTTATTGGTTAAAAGAGAACCTTGAGCCTTCATGACAGCTTTAGAAACCACATTTTCGGAAGCAATCAATTCAATATTGTGTTCTTGTCTTTCTTCTTCAGCATGAATAGCATCCCAAAGTTCTTGGTCAAACGCTTGAAAATCATCTCTATCAAAAATCATTGTAAATCTCCTTTATCTATAAGGGGCTTTCTTATTCAAAAGAAATACCAGCAACCTTGTCTTGAATATCAGCAACCGTAATGGCCCCTTGTCTGAGGACTTTGGCTTTAGGTCCAGATAAATCAATAATCGTAGAATCCTGACCGGTGAGAGCCTGGTCGTCTTCGAATCCAGTGACCTGCTGGCCAAAGGTGTCCATAATGGCTTGGTAGTTGCGACCACTTTCATTACCAGAAATATTTGCTGACGGGCCAATCAGGGGACCCGTTAAACGAATCAGTTGAGCCGTGATAGGGTGGTTGGGTAAGCGAAAGCCTACAGTATCCTTGCCGGAATTAATCCAAGCTGGCACTTGTTCGTTAGCCTTTAAAATAATAGTTAAAGGACCTGGTAAAAAGGCATCAAATAAGTCTTTTAGGTAGGACGGTTGTTCCTTGGAATAGTCAAGAATAGACTGATAATCAGCAACATTTAAATTCATAGCCTTATCACGAGGTCTCTTCTTGAGAGCATAAACCTGATTAACAGCTTCCTCATCTAAGGCTTTGGCAAAAAGGCCGTAAACCGTTTCTGTTGGCAGTACTAAGGCACCACCTTCTTCAATGATGGCTTTAAAGCTTTCCATAATCGATAATCACCATTCTATCCTTTCCATAATAATCTTTGAGAATGCGCAGCCTTCTGTCTGGGAAGGTGGATTCTACCAGTTGTGACAGGTCTGGCCCCTGTTTGTAACCTATTTCGAAGTAGATTTTCCCATTTTCTGTCAGGTAATTACTAGCTTGCTCAAGGATTGCTCGGTAGATTGCTAGGCCATTCTCCTCAGCAAAAAGGGCTAAATGTGGCTCTGAAATCAGAACATTGCGACCCACTTCTTCCTTATCCTCATAAGCAATATAAGGGGGATTGGAGACAATAATATCAAACTTTCCTGAAAGGGAACTAAAAACATCAGACTGGGTAAAGTCAATTTCTGTCCTGTTGTCTTTGGCATTTTGTTTGGCAACTTTCAAGGCTTCTGGGGAAATGTCTGAGGCTGTTACTGTCCAACTTGGTCTGGCTTTTTTGAGGGCAATGGCTATAGCCCCGCTACCAGTTCCAATATCCAAAACATTTAATTTTTCTGCCTGGTTCTCCGCAAGGATTAATTCCACCAGTTCCTCTGTTTCCGGCCGTGGGATTAATACAGCTTCATTGACAGTCAGAATCAAATCCCAAAAATAGGCTTTGCTGGTAATGTATTGCGGTGAGCGACCAGCAAGTAACTGGTCCATGATGTCTTGCATTAGTGCTTGATCAGTCTCAGTCACTTCTTTATTTTGATGTTGGATGAAGTCCATTAGACCCCACCCCTTTAATTCTCTAAAAACATAAGAAATATTTTCGGCATCTTCACCTACTTTCACTAAAGCTTCTTCGTAGGCTGCTAGTTGACTGGCATAATTCATTATTTATTTAATGCTTCCAATTTCTGAGTTTGGTCATACATAATCAAGGCATCAACGACTTCATCCATTTTACCTGATAAAATAGTATCCAATTTTTGCAGAGTTAATCCGATGCGGTGATCAGTTACACGGTTTTGTGGGAAGTTATAGGTTCTAATCCGTTCAGAACGGTCACCTGTTCCGACTGTTGATTTCCGTTCGGCATCTTGCTCGTCTTGGGCAATTTGGGCGAAGTGGTCAGCAACACGGGCTCGGATAATTTTCATAGCTTTATCACGGTTCTTTTGTTGCGTCCGTTCTTCCTGCATTTCAACTTTAATATTGGTTGGAAGATGGACCATCCGTACGGCAGTTGCTACTTTATTGACGTTCTGTCCACCAGCACCGGATGCATGATAAATGTCAACCCGTAAATCTTTAGGGTCAATTTCATATTCTACATCTTCGATTTCTGGCATGACTAATACTGTCGCTGTTGAGGTATGGACACGACCTTGACTTTCAGTTACAGGAACACGTTGGACACGGTGTGCGCCTGATTCATATTTTAATTTTGAATAGACAGATTGTCCTGATACCATAGCTACGACCTCTTTGATACCACCAACACCATTGTAAGAAGCCTCCATGACTTCAAAGCGCCAGCCTTGGCTTTCAGCAAAACGTTGGTACATATCTAATAAGTCTCCTGCAAAAAGTGCGGCTTCATCACCACCAGCTGCTCCACGAATTTCCAAGATAATATTTTTATCATCATTTGGATCTTTAGGTAAGAGAAGAATCTTCAATTTTTCCTCGTATTCTTCTTTAGCAGTTTTTGATTCTTTCAGCTCCTCTTTAGCCATCTCTTCAATCTCAGCATCACCGCCAGAATCTTTAATCATCTCCTCTGCGTCAGCGATTGACTGAATAATATCCTTATACTGACGGTAAGTGGCAACTGTTTCGCGGGTATTGGCTTCTTCTTTTGACAATTCCATGAAGCGCTTGGTGTCGGAAACCACATCTGGGTCACTGAGTAATTCACCTAATTCTTCATAGCGGTCTTCAAGGGATTGTAACTGATCATAAATATTCATACTAGGCTTGATTCTCCTTAATCTTGGTCAAGTGGTGGATGAAAATAATGTTTGCGACATACTGGAATGTAAGTTTCATTACCACCAATTTGAATTTGTTCACCTTCATAGATAGGTCTGCCATCTTTCATCCGTAACTGCATAATGGCTTTTTTACTACAATATTGACAAATAGTTTTGATTTCATCGATTTTATCTGCTAGTAGTAAGAGTTGCTCTGAGCCCTCAAATAAATGATTTTGGAAATCATTCTTCAAGCCAAAAGCCATAACTGGAACGTGTAGCTCATCAACAACACGCGCTAGATCATAGACATTCTTTTTACTGAGAAACTGACATTCATCAATCAAAACACAATAGGGGCTGATATCCAAAGAGTCAATATAAGCAAAAATATCCATATCATCTGAAATGGGTACTGCTTCTCTTTTCATACCAATTCGACTAGACACGACACCAAAACCATCTCGTGTATCTAAGGCACTTGTCATAATAACAACCGGTTTATTTTGTTCTTCGTAATTATGTGCTACTTTTAAAATTTCAATGGATTTTCCAGAATTCATCGTCCCATATTTATAGTATAATTGAGCCAAACTGGGGTTCCTACCTTCTTTTTTTATCTAAACTATTCTACCACAAAAATGCCTATTTTGCGATGGTAATTGCCCTTTATTAGTCAGCGAATGATTTGAGCATAGTAAGTAATTTATATTTTTTTATATTTTTATATAATTTTCTATGCAATTAATGAATAAAGTGGTAAAATATAGAAAAATACAAGGAGAAAAAAGAAAATGCCATTTGTTACAATTGATTTATTTGAAGGCCGTAGCCAAGAACAAAAAAATGAATTGGCCCGTGAAGTTACTGAACTTGTCTCACGCATTGCCCAAGCCCCAAAAGAAAACATCCACGTGATGATCAACGATATGCCTGAAGGTAGCTACTTCCCTGCTGGCGAAATGAAAAAGAAAAATTAAGAAAGCATAATTTGGGTCAATAGGATTTGACCCCTTTTTTTCTATAAAGAGAAAGGAGCTCAGATATGTATCTCACTAAACAGTTACATATGATGGGTACTGTCATTGATATCCAGATTAAGTCAGCTACTGCATCCAAACAAATGGAAAAAGTGTGCCAACTCTTTGAGACATACAAAAACCGTTTTAGTGCCAATGACATGGATTCCGAACTGATGGCAATCAATCTGGCTGCTGGAAAAGATGCCGTTAAGGTTCACCCAGATTTGTTAGAATTAACTCAAATTGGTAAGGCACATAGCTTAGCTCTACCAAGTAATTTAAACATTGCTATTGGTCCTTTAGTTCAAACTTGGCGTATTGGGTTTTCTGATGCAAAAGTCCCAAGTCAGCAAGAAATTACTGAGAAATTAAGCTTGACCGATGCCAGTAAGATTGATATTGATTCCTTAAAACAGTCAATTTTTCTAGCGGAAGAGGGAATGAAAATTGACTTAGGCGCTTTAGCCAAAGGCTACATTGCTGATAAGATTATGAACTATTTAATAAAAGATGGTATCGAAAATGCCTTGATTAATCTTGGCGGAAACGTATTAGTCCAAGGTAACAATCATAAAAGACCCGACGGTCTCTATTACATTGGTATCCAGGAACCCGAAAAAGAACGTGGACACAACTTAGGTATTCTCAAAGTATCAAACCAATCCGTAGTCACTTCTGGTATCTATGAAAGACGCCTCAAAGTTGGTGAAAAAGAATACCACCACATCTTCAACCGAGAAACTGGTTTCCCCATTGAAACAGATATGGCCAGTCTAACAATAGTCGCTGATTCGTCCCTTGACTGCGAAATCTGGACCACGCGTCTATTTGGTCTAGATAGCATGACTGTCTATAACCTCATAAACCACCATCCTGACATTGAAGGAATTATTGTGACCAAGGATAAGCGAGTGGCAATCACAAATGGCATAAAAAATAGCTTTACCTTTACTTACCATTCTTAAATAGAAAGTAAGAAACACCTCTGAATCATACTGTTCAGAGGTGTTTTTATCTAAAAAGGCTCTTAAGAGTCTTTCAACTAATTTGGATTAATCCTTTTTGCTGCCATTAAAGATTAAATTAAGAACTACTGCTGTTACTGTTGCAATAACAATCCCGTTTGTTAAGAACATATTAGCAGTTGTTGGTAAACTAGCAAATAAGTTTGTTCCGTTAAAACCAACACCGGCTGAAATAGAAACTGCTGCAATAATAAAGTTAGCTTCGTTATTAGCAAAATCAACACGGTTGAGCATTTGCATCCCTTGAAGAGCTACCATACCAAAGAGGACTAACATTGCGCCACCAAGGACTGGGTTGGGAATAATTTGAGCCATTGCGCCAAATTTAGGTAACAAACCGATAAATACTAGGAAACCAGCTGTATAGTAAATTGGTCGACGTGTTTTAATACCTGAAAGACGTACTAAACCAACATTTTGTGAGAAGCCAGTATAAGGGAAGGTATTAAAGATACCACCAAGTAAAACGGCCATACCTTCTGCACGGTATCCGTTACGGAGACGTTGACTATCTAATTGGTCACCTGTAATATCTGATAAGGCTAAATAAACACCAGTTGATTCTACCATTGAAACGATGGCAATAATACACATCATAACAATTGAAGTGATCTCAAATTTAGGGGCACCAAAGTAAAATGGCGTTGGAACGTGAACCCATGGTGCATTGCTAACAGCTGCAGTGTCAACCACACCAATAAGAGCTGCAATGAATGTTCCTGAAACAAGTCCAATTAAAATGGCAATTGATTTAATAAATCCTGTCGCAAATTTTTGAACAGCTAGAATGATGACAACAGTAATCATAGCTAGGATAACACTTTGCATAGTTGGTTTAGGAGCATTATTACCCATATTACCCATGGCAACTGGAATCAAGGAAAGTCCGATTGTAGTGATAACAGATCCTGTAACAATTGCTGGGAAGAAACGAGCAATTTTAGAGAATACACCTGCAATCAGAATAACGAAAAGACCTGAGGCAATTAAGGCACCAAACATGGCACCAGAACCTTGTTTTGCACCAATGATTGATAAAGGCGCAACTGATTGGAAGGCACAGCCTAGGACAACTGGTAAACCAACGCCGAAGTACTTATTTAATTGCAACTGCAAGAAAGTTGCGACACCACACATAAAGATATCAGTTGAAATTAAATATGTTAATTCTTTTGGTGAATAGCCGATGGCACCAGCAATCATGATTGGTACTAGGATTGAGCCAGCATACATTGATAAGAGGTGTTGTAATCCTAATACTGCTGATTGGGAATGTGAATGTTGTTCTTGTGATGCCATTATGCGTCAGCCTCCATAAAGTTTAATTGACCATTTTCGAAATTTTTAATGCGGGCAAGGGATGTGACTTGAACCCCCATATCTTCCAATACTTGACGACCATCTTGAAATGATTTTTCGATGACAATGCCGACACCAACTACCTGAGATCCAGCTTGTGTAATGATCTCAATCAAGCCTTTTGCTGCTTGGCCATTGGCCAAAAAGTCATCAATAATCAATACCTTATCATCTTTTGACAGAAATTTGCTGGCAATTGAAACGGTACTTGTAACCTGCTTGGTAAATGAGTAGACTTCAGCTGTTAAAATACCTTCAGTCATGGTAATATTCTTATGCTTTTTAGCAAAGATCATCGGAACATTAAGAGCTTGGGCACTGTAAATGGCTGGTGCAATCCCTGAAGCTTCAATGGTGACCACCTTGGTAATGCCTGCTTGAGCATAAGAATCAGCAAAAACCTGGCCAATTTCCTGCATGAGCTGAAAATCCACTTGGTGAGTTAAAAAAATGTCAACTTTTAAGATGTTATCTCCTAAAATGTTACCATCTTTAAGAATACGTTCTTCCAATAATTTCATGGATACCTCTTTCAAAAATAAAAAAGCCTGCCGCAAAATAGGAGGTCACTACCCCTCCTATTTTGCAAGGTATAAATACCAAGCAAGCTTTTCGCTTACTTATTGTTAGACATTACGGTGTCTTGTAGAAACACTGCGCCAATTCACAGTATAAATAAGTAGTTTATTAAATTTTTTATAAAAACTAGTTTATCACTATTTTTTTAAATTTCAAGACTCTTTTTAAATGGAATCACCATTCCAAATTGAATTTTTAACAATAACATAATCAACACGGCGTAAATCATCTAAATCTTTACCACCGGCATATGAAATTGACGATTGGAGGTCTTGTTTCATTTCTGTTAATGTATCTGCCAAATGTCCTTTGGTAGGTAAAAGAATTTTTTTACCTTCAACATTTTTATGTTCACCTTTTTGGTATTCAGAGGCAGAACCATAATATTCTTTAAAGGTTTCGCCATCGATTTCTACTAATTTACCAGGACTTTCTAAGTGACCTGCAAATAATGAACCGATCATAACCATGCTTGCACCAAAACGAATAGATTTTGCGATATCACCATGAGTACGGATACCACCGTCAGCAATAATAGGTTTACGGGCAGCTTTAGCACACCATCGTAAGGCCGCTAATTGCCATCCACCAGTACCAAAACCAGTTTTAACTTTTGTAATACATACTTTACCTGGACCAATACCAACTTTAGTAGCATCAGCACCAGCATTTTCTAATTCACGAACCGCTTCAGGTGTTCCAACATTACCAGCAATAACAAATGTTTCTGGTAATTCTTTTTTGATGTGTTTAATCATCTCAATAACGCTGTTAGCATGGCCATGAGCAATATCAATGGTTATAAATTCTGGAGCATCTTCTTTTAGTGAAGTTACAAATTCATACTCATAAGCTTTTACACCTACAGAAATCGAAGCAATTAAGTTTTGCTCATGCATCCGTTTAATAAATGGTTTGCGGTTTTCTTCATCAAAACGATGCATGATGTAGAAGTACCCATCTTTAGCTAATTGCTCAGCAATATCTTCATCTATAATAGTTTGCATATTAGCAAGGATAACTGGTAATTTAAAGCTATAGTTACCAAGTTTGACACTAGTATCTGCTTCTGACCGGCTATTAATAATACACTTATTAGGAATTAATTGAATATCTTCGTAATCAAAAACAGGCATGTCATTAAACATAGGGATTCTCCTTTTAAAAGACAATAGAATTGACTTCCATTCTTTAAATAAAATGACCTTCCTATAATCTCTAAATAGAGACATCGCTAGGTAAAAACTTACCCTTCCTTAACATATTTTAAACCAACGTCATTTTTTTGTCAATTTAATCTAAAATATATTTTTTATTGTTCGGTTTTTACCTATAAGAAAATCCTCCCTCACATTGAGAAAGGATTTCTTATTAAAGTTTAATCAGTCAAATCTTGACCATTAGATGCAATAACCTTTTTATACCAATGGAAGGAATCTTTACGGTAACGTTTTAAGGTCTTTAAATCGAACTCATCACGGTCAACATAAATGAAGCCATAACGTTTTTTAATACCTTCATGCGTTGAAATCAAGTCAATTGCTGACCAAGGGTTGTAACCTAACATTTCAACACCATCACTAATAGCTAATTGAATTTGTTCAATATGAGCACGTAAGTAATTAATCCGGTATTGGTCATGTACTTTACCATCTTCAGTTAAGGTGTCATAAGCACCAAGTCCATTTTCAGTTACCAACATTGGTAATCGGTAACGGCTATACATTTCACGCATAGTCGCACGAAAGCCCATCGGGTCAATTTCCCAACCAAATTCTGTTTTAGGAAGGTTTGGATTATCGACACCACGGTAGAAACCAGCCTCACCACGTTGTGTTTGTTGGTCAGCACCTGGGTCCATTGATTCAGTTCCATCCGAAGCAGCAACTGTAGCTGTATTGTAGTAATTAAAGCCAATGAAATCAGGCTTACCAGCACGCATAGTTGCCACATCATCTGCTGTTACTTCTGGCGTTGCATCTTGTTCTTCCAAATATGCCCAAACTAATGAATTGTAGACACCATACACTGCAGCATCTAAATATAACCAGTTACGAATAGCATTTAAGTTTTGTGAAGCAAGGACATCTTCTGGTTTTGAAGACGCTGCATAAACCAATGAAATGTTTGGAGCTGGACCGATTTTAGCATCCGGTAACATTTCATGACAAATTTGCATAGCTTTTGCTTGTGCTACTAATTGGTGATGGTTTTGCTGATAAATCTCTCTAGTAAGATTTGTTGTTCCTTCTGGTACATGAAGCGTTCCGATAACTGGCCCAACTAATGTCAACATATTTTGTTCATTAATGGTTAACCAGTACTTAACGCGGTCACCAAACTCTTTGAAGAGAATTGTCGCAAATTCAGCAAACCAGTCGATTGATTCACGTTTTGACCATGAACCACGCGCATCAAGTGCCGCTGGCATGTCAAAGTGGAACATAGTTACGATTGGTTCGATGTCATATTTGAGACATTCATCAATCAATTGATTATAAAAGTCAACTCCTTGTTGATTAACTTTGCCAGTTCCTTCTGGTAAAATACGTGTCCATGAAATTGAGAAACGGTAAGATTTAAAGCCCATTTCTGCCATTAATGCAATATCTTCTTTAAAGTGATGGTAATGGTCCACAGAAACAGATAAATCAGAAGTTCCTTCAGGAATTTCTTTAATATCTTGACATGACGGCCCTTTTCCATCCTCTAAAGCTGCCCCTTCTACTTGATAAGCAGATGTTGAAGCGCCCCAGAAAAAGTTTTCTGGAAAGTCTTTTAAAGTCTTATGCAACATGGAAAAAATCTCCTTTTATTTTGATACTTCTAGTATAACGATTATCTAAAAAAATAGCCAATGATATAAAAGGCTTTCATAATACTATCCTATGGTGTCTAAAGATGAAAAGATGTGAGTATTAAACAAAAAAAGCTAGGATTAAGAGTCCTAGCTTTATAGTATTATGTTTACTTTTTAAGCAAACCTGCTTTAACTAAGTAGGCATGTGCTACTTTATTAGCATCTTTGCCCTCTACAGAAACTTGGTAATTCATGTCTTGCATTTCTTTTTCAGTGATTTTACCCGCTAACTGATTTAGAATTTTTTTCAGTTCAGGATGTTTCTTGACCAATTTTTGAGACATCATTGGTGCCCCTTGGTAGGGAGGGAACAATCCCTTATCATCTTCCAAAACAATAAGTTTGTACTTCTTCAATTCGGCATCAGTAGAATAAGCATCCGTTATTTGAATATCATTCGCTTCAATCGCTTGATAGCGTAGTGCTGGTTCCATAGTAGATACAGTTAAGTTTAAGCCATATTTGCTTTGCAATCCTTTATAACCATCCGCCCGGTCCTTAAATTCCAAGGTGAAACCAGCTTTTAATTGTGACTGATAATTTTTCAAATTTGAAATGGATTTGATATTTTTTTCCTTAGCTAATTTTTCCGGCACAGCTACAGCGTAAGTATTCTGATAAGCAAAAGGCTTCAACAATACCAAATCATCCTGAGCTGCTATGCCATTTTTTGCATCCTGATAAACCTGAAGGGGATCATTGCTCAATGCTGGTTTTTTGGTCAATAGACTTGAGGTAATGGTTCCGGTAAATTCAGGATAAATATCAATATCACCAGACTTAAGAGCTTGGTAGAGGAAAGTCGTTTTGCCAAAATTAGGTTTCAATTCTACTTTAAGATTTGACTTGTTCTCAATCATTTCCTTATAGATATTGATTAAAATTTCAGGCTCTGCCCCTAATTTCCCTGCAATAACAATTTTTTCCGACTTCTTGGTCATTTGTGCGGCTAGGTTTGGCCCGTAGGATCCTAGAAGACCGAAGATGATGACTGCTAAAGCTAAAAGAATTTTGCGCAAAGATGCTTTTTCCAAGTACTGCAAAATGCTATTAAACAAGATGGCTAAGAGGGCTGACGAGATGGCACCAATCAGAATTAAATCGGTATTATTTCGGTCAATTCCTAATAAGATAAAGGAACCAAGTCCACCAGCACCTATTAAGGAAGCTAAGGTTGCTGTTCCAATAATCATTACTGCTGAAGTTCTAACTCCAGACATAATGACAGGCATGGCTAAAGGAATTTCAAATTTTTTCAACCGTTCCCATTTAGTCATCCCAAAGGCTTTGGCGGCCTCTTGTAAACTAGATTCAATCCCATTTAGGCCTGTGATGGTATTTTGAATAATAGGAAAGACAGCATAGATGACTAATGCTGAAACGGCTGGCACAGTACCAATCCCCATAAATGGAATAAATAAACCAAGTAAAGCTAGTGATGGTATTGTTTGGAAAATTCCCGTAATTTGAAGGACAATATCTGACCAGCGCTTACTCTTGCTTAACAGACTTGCTAGAGGAATAGCAATAATAATCGCAATCAACAGGGCTAAAAGAGAAATTTGCAAATGCTCCACTAATGCCTTGAGCCAGTCTGAATAACGGTCTTGAAAAGTAGTCAATATACTAGTCATTTAATTCACCTCCAAAAAGACTGGCAACAAAGTCGTTTGCGGGATTTTCCATGATTGCTTGAGGATTATCCAACTGAATGATTTGTCCTTGGTCAAGGATGGCAACGCGGTCACCTAATTTAATGGCTTCTTTGATATCATGTGTGACAAAAACAATGGTCATGTCAAACTCACGATGCAAGTCTAGCATTAAATCTTGAAGTTGATTTCGTGATATTGGATCTAAGGCTGAGAAGGGCTCATCCATCAGTAAAATCTTAGGATGGGAAATAATGGCTCTAACAATACCAACCCGTTGTTGTTCCCCACCTGACAAGTCCTTAGGGTAACGATATAAATAATCTTCTGCCGGAAGTCCCACTTTGTTGAGAAATTCAATAGTCTTCTCCCGTATTTCTTCCTTGGTCCACTTTTTCATTTCAGGAATAATGGCAATATTTTCAGCAACAGTCAAGTTTGGAAACAAGGCGATTTGTTGCAAAACATAGCCAATAGATAAACGCATTTCTCTTAAAGGAAGGTCCTTTTGCGCTTTTTTATTTAAATAAATTTGACCAGAAGTTGGTTGGACCAAACAATTAATCATTTTTAAGAGAGTGGTTTTTCCTGAACCACTGGAACCAACTAAGACAAAGAATTCTCGGTCTTGAATATGAAAACTTTCTTCCTTCAAAACTTGATTGTCACCAAAACTTTTTGATACTTTTTCAAATCGAATCATATTTTCTCCATTTCCTTCTGTAAGGCACTGGTATATCTGCTAAAAAGATCCAAAAGTTGATCTCTTTCAGCTGTGTCTAAGGATTCTAAGGCCCTTATTTCAAGTATTTCTAACGGATCTAATAGTGCAGAGGCATATGCCCTTCCACTTTCTGTTAATTGAACCATTTTCTGTCTTTTATCGCAAGGATTTTCTTTCAAAAGCAGGTATCCTTGATTCAACCAAGTCTTAATTGTGGCATTAACAACTTGTTTTGTGGACAAAGTTTTGTCTCCTAAAAAACGCTGTGTGACCCCTTGAGGATTATAATAAATCCATAATAAAAGTTGCAAACTTTTTCCGGTTAAACCATTTCTCCGAGCATATCGCTCATAGAGACTTTTTTCCTGGTCTAAATATCTGACTAATTTTTTAGACTTCTGCTTTAATGCTATCATAAGCTTCTCCTATTAAAACAACTGCTTTCCCGATACTTGAGCCTGCTTCGAGGTAAGCATGTGCTTTGGCAATATCTTCTAACTTGAATAGTTGTGGTATTAAGATTTCAGTCTTCATAGTTGCCATAAAATCGAGCATGGTCTGTATTTTTTCGACACTAATGTTACCTGAATAAAAGGTCGTCAGATAGATATTATTTTGTAAGGCCATAATGGGATCAAAATCCTCTAAATACCATTGACCACCCAATTGACCACAAGATAGGAACCATCATAGGCTCGCCCAATCTCCCCCATCAAGGACATGACTTTCTGGCCAACTGTAAAAGGACTATTTTCTTCCGTTTCAGAAATAAGGCCAACGCATTCAATACCTAGGACACGAGGAAAGGTAACCGAAGGTGAGAGGCCTTGACGAGTAAAAATTTCTGAGCGATTGATGCCAAATCCCATGACTTTGACCACTGACCAGTCTTTGTTTATCTGAGGTTTTGCCAATTCAACCATTTCCAATACTTCTGGTCCACCAGCTTTTCTAACTTGAATTGCTTTCATCCTTTCGCCCTCCATACTTTTAATTATTATAATATTTCATTTGTTATTAGTCAAATAATTTGACTAATTTAAGCAGTCAAAAAACCAAGTCAATGGATGACCATATAGGTCCCAAAGACTTGGTTGTGCTTGTTTAGATTAAGTCTAATTTTTTGAAGGCATTATAGAGTCCGTCTTCTTCGACGTCATCAGTCACCATATCTGCCATAGCTAGGATTTCGGGGCCACCATTCCCCATGGAAACACCAACTTCACAGTATTCTAACATTGGAATATCAATTTTAGCATCTCCAAAAGCAATAGTGTCTTTTTTATTTGCTTTCAAGTAATCTAATAAAACGTCGATAGCATGTGCTTTATTGATATCTTTAACACCTAGGTCGCCAAAGAGTGCTGTTTCACCACGTCCACCCCAAGTGTGTGCTTCCAATTCAGGAAATTCTTCAACTGAATCCAAGTGATCTTGATAATCATTTAAAATAAAAGACACTTTATTCAAGTCATCACGGTAAAGCTCACCACCATAGACGAGTCCATGGAGCAGATCTTCTGCTTCTTGATCCTTAACTTCTTCTTCAGTTTTCCCTTTACGGAGTGCATAGGTTTTCATAACTGGACGAGCAGCATCTCGGAAGTTTTCACTGGCAAAAAGGCCATTATTAGACTCAAGATAAAATTCTAAGCCACGTTCATGTAGCCAGTCTACAATATGTTTAGCCTCTTCAAGTGGAATTAACTGATGCATGATAACTTCATCATGGTGTTCCACATAAGAACCATTACCACCAATCATCCCATCAATACCAATTTCCCAAATTTCTTTTTGCATTTCGGCACGACTACGGCCAGTACATACATAAACCAAATGACCATTGGCACGCGCTTTTTGAATTGCTTCAATGGCTGATTGAGGAATATTATTATGGTAATCAACTAAAGTTCCATCAACATCTAAAAAAATAATTTTGTGAGTCATATCTAGCTCCTTTAATCTATTAATTAGATTATACTATGATGTGTTCTTCTTTTTCTAGGCATTTAATCTGAAATACTAATACTATCCTCTGCTCTTTTCCTAAAGCACATTAATTGCAATTTATGGCTAGAATCGCTACTATGGACTTATGAAAAATAGACCTAAAATCCTAGCTTTGTATCAGGAAGAGTCAAGCTTCCAAAAAGACTTTTTCCACATTTTAGCAAAAACCTACTCCGACTTATTTGCAATCGATCTTGCGCCACTTTCAAATGATAATCAACTGCAAGACTATCAAGCCATTTTTGCCTTTTCTGACATTGAAAAAGCTCTTCCACTTTTTCTTTTTACGGAAATGGTGACCTCAAAAGGCTTTTACATAACAGAAGAAAAGGTAAAAGATGGACAAACAATTCTAGCCCTGAGCTCCGCATTAAACCAATTTTATCAAAGTTTAAACTCATCATTGCTGGATGCATTCCCTTTCCAAGTCCGTCAATCTGACCATACCGGTCAAATTATTTATCACAACCACCAATTTAATGGCTCCTTTTTCCCAGAAGATGACCAGGAACTTGAAGGATGGATTTATCGTCAATTTCAAACTAATCCCCAAGCAGCGACCAAACATTTTTTACTGCCCACTGCATCTTCTGACCATATTTATTTCCAATCTTATTACGGCCTACAAGATCCGGACGGCCATTATATTGGTACCCTGGATCTTGTACAAGATTTGAAACCAATATTAGCCCAATACCTAGAAGAAACTGCTCAAGCTATCGTTGGTTGGTCAGATGTCACCTCTGGCCCCTCTATTTCTGATGACTTATAAGTTTGTTTGAATTATTCTCCAAATCAAAACAAAATATGAGACTAAATGATAAGTAATTTACTAAATACTAATACTGAAATAAATACAAAAAACCATACTATCCTATGATAGTATGGTTTTTCAGTTAATCTCTATGAACTGGTTGTGGCCCGTATGATTGAGAAACTGGCATAATTTCGATACGATTAATATTGACATGTTCAGGTTGTCCTAAAATCCAGGATACTGTTTTTGCAATATCAATTGGTTGAATGGCATGTGCCCCTTGATAAACAGCGTTAACACGGTCTTGATCTCCGTTAAAGCGAACTGAAGAAAATTCTGTACCTTCACAGAGTCCTGGTTCAATGTTTGAAACCCGAATTTTGGTACCAGCCAAATCCGCTCTTAAATTTAAAGAGAACTGTTTAACAAAAGCTTTGGTCGCACCATAGATGTTACCTCCTGGATAAGGAATAGTTCCAGCTGTAGAGCCTAAGTTAACAATCATTCCTGAATTACGCTCAACCATTTGCGGTAAGAGCTGATGCGTTAAATAAGTCAGACCAACAATATTGGTATTAATCATAGTCATCCATTTACTAAAGTCAGCTTCCTGCGCCTTATCTAAGCCGAGTGCTAATCCAGCATTATTAATAAGAACATCAATGGCTTTCCAGTTTTCAGGAAGATTATTTAAGGCTGTATCAACAGATTTTGTATCAGAAACATCCATTTGTAAAGCCAAAAACTTCTCAGCCCCTAGATGGGATTCCATCATCCGTAATTTATCAATACGTCTTGCGGCACCAATAACACGATAGCCATCAGCAATCAGTTGATAGACAATCTCTTTACCAAAACCAGCTGAAGCGCCGGTAACCAAAACAGTTTGCTTTTTCATCATATGAGACCTTTCAAAAAAAGAAAGTAAAACCCGGTTTTGGAAACAAAGTTTTACCATCTTACACTATTTTAATATATTCTTATTCAGCTTCAAATTTACCAAGGGCTTGAGCTGCAGTAATGATACCAAGTTTGTAGATATCTTCAGCACTTGAACCACGAGACAAGTCATTAACTGGTTTATTTAAACCTTGAAGAATTGGACCAATGGCATCAAACATACCTAGACGTTGTGCAATTTTGTAGCCAATATTTCCTGATTGTAAATCAGGGAAAATGAAGGTGTTTGCTTTACCAGCAACATCTGAATCTGGAGCTTTAATAGCAGCTGTTTCAGGAACAAAAGCAGCATCAAATTGTAATTCACCATCCAATGCAAGATTTGGTGCCATTTCTTTAGCAATGCGAGTTGCTTCTGCTACTTTATCAACTTGTGGTGCTTTACCAGAGCCTTTAGTTGAGAAACTTAACATAGCAATTTTTGGTTCGATGTCAAAGATTTCAGCAGTTTCTGCTGTGTTAACAGCAATTTCAGCTAATTCTTGAGCATTTGGATCAATATTGATAGCACAGTCAGCAAAGATATAACGTTCATTTGTATTTTCACGGTTCATTAAGAAAACACCTGAAGTACGTGAAATACCTGGTTTTGTTTTGATAATTTGAAGTGCAGGTCGAACTGTATCAGCAGTTGAATGTGCAGCACCTGAAACCATACCGTCAGCAAGACCCATTTTAACTAACATAACACCGAAGTAGTTAACGTCTTTGAGCATTTTATCAGCATCTTCCATTGTTGATTTCCCTTTACGGATTTCAACAAATGCTTCTTTCATTTGTTCAAATTCAGGGTATGTTTCTGGATTAATGATAGTATAATCTTGATCAGCAAAACCAAGTTTTGTTAATAGTGCTCTGATTTCATCAGCTTCACCTAAGATGATTGGTTCTACTAAACCTTCAAACTTAAGACGAGCAGCTGCACGAACAACACGTTCATCGTTTCCCTCAGGAAAAACAATTTTCACATGTTTTCCAACAACTTTTTCACGTAAACTACCAAATAAGCTTCTAATACTCATTTTATAACACCTCATTTTATTTTTTCTGTAAATCTATGATAACGTTCTCAAAGTCATCTGTCAAATTTATTGTATGTAGGCTTTCATTTTCTGTAAATGGATTATAAAAACGCAAAAAATGACAATGTAACGCTTGTCGTGTGATACCTAGATCCACTCGTCCCCCATAAAGGTCGTCACCTAGTAAAGGAAAACCAATATGTGAGAAATGAACTCTGATTTGATGGGTTCTTCCAGTATGTAGCTTAATATCAACCAAATGAACATTTTCAGCGTAGCGAGCAACAACTTGATAAGTTGTTTTAGCGTATTTTCCCGTTGGGTCAACTGCTCTGGTAATAATGCTATCTTTTGAACGTCCAATTGGTGCAATGATTTCCCCCTGATCCGGCAATTGCCCATTCCCAGAAACCAAAGCAAAGTAACGTTTTTCGATAGAACGAACTTGTAATTGTTTATCCAATCTTGCATGGGCATAGCCATGTTTAGCAAAAAGCATGAGGCCACTAGTGTCTCTGTCCAAACGTGTAACAATATGGACTTGTTTATTGGGATAATTTTGCTCGATATAATAGGCCTTTATGAAGTTTGCAATGGTATTTGAGTGAATGGCACTTGGGATACTAGCAAATCCGACTGGCTTATTCAGGACTAGAAAGTGTTCATCTTCATAAACAATATCCAAGGGATGAGAGACGGCTTCGAGTTTCTCAAAAGGTTTTTCATCAGGTATGATAATGGTGACCACATCGCCAACATCGAGGAGGTAGATGGCATTTTCTTCTTTGCCATTAACTGCTATATGACCGCCCTTGTATTTGACTTTGGCCAAAAGTCCCTTAGAAATATCATGACCTTTTAATAGTGTTTTGACCTTGGTTCTGCGGTCAGCAGTAAATTCAAATTTCATGATTCTAGTTCACCAATAAAGGCATCTTGAACCCTTTCCCAGAAGCTGGTATGACTTGGCGTTGAAACAAAATGAATTTTTTTAATGTCAATATAATATTGCGCCTTAACCACGTTTTTTAAATTATAGGTTTTGTTATCAACTGAAATGGTATAAATACCAGTCCTTTGCGGTACGATTTCAATCACTTCTTCTTTTGGAATGATTAAGGATGAACCAACCGTACGGAATATGAGATTGTTAAGACTTGAAATCTCAGTCAGTTGAAGGGCTTCGATGGTTGGATGGAGAATAGCTCCGCCCAATGATTTATTATAAGCAGTTGAGCCAGTTGGTGTGGAAATGGACATGCCATCACCGCGGAAACTTTCAAAACGAACATTATTGATAAAAACATCCGCAACCATTGTTTTCTCTATCCTTTTGATAGTTGCTTCGTTCAAAGCTCGCGCCTTAATGACACGGCCATTGTCAAGGGTTAAAACGACCTTAAGAATTGGATAAGATACACTCTCACCGCTATCAGTTCTTAAATTTTCAATTAATTTATCAATTTCAAAATCACGGTAATCAGTATAAAAACCTAAGTGTCCAGTATGAATACCAACAAACCGCACTCTATCTAATTCATTTTCATACATGTGAAAAGCGGATAGCAGCATTCCGTCTCCACCAATCGAAATGACGATATCCGGATTCTTTTTAGACAAATAAAAATCTGGGTCATCTTTAAAGACAGAAAATAGTTTTGAAGCAACCCGCTTACTTTGATATTTTCCATTTGCTATTATGGCGACTCGCGTCACCTTATCTGTACAATTCATCTGTGTCATCACTATTTCCTACGCCATCACTAAAATTGCGACTACCTGGATCAAAGAGCAATTGTGCCTCTCTAATATCGTCACGAATTTTTCGCATCTCTTCATCTAGTTCTAAAGCAATTTTTGCTGTTCTAGATAATCGTTTCTTAATTTCTTCTGGATATTCGCCTTTATACTTGTAATTAAGTGAATGTTCAATTGTTGCCCAAAAGTTCATCCCTAATGTCCTAATCTGAATTTCAGCTAGGACTTTCTTTTGACCTTCAATGGTGTCAACTGGATATTCAACGACAACATGGTAAGACCTGTAACCACTCGATTTCATATTACGAATATAGTCGCGTTCATAAACAATTGTCATGTCCTGTCTTTGTCTTAATAGATTTAAAACCTCATCAATATCATCGACAAATTGAACCATTATTCGTAATCCAGCGATATCTTGAATGTCTTGAGCAATGTTTTCTTCAAGAACACCACGCAATGCCATTTTTTGTTTTATACTATCAACTGATTTAACACGTCCAGTAACGAATTCTATAGGTGAATAGCGATTTTGCTTACGAAACTGTTTACGAATCCCACGTAATTTAATTTTTAATTCTCCAACAGTTTGGATATATGGATCTAAAAACTCTTCCCAATCGATTGCCACTATTGCACTCCTTTCTTGTCAAAGTTGTAACTTTAATATAAAATTGAAATAACAATTTATTATAGCATAAAATAGCTCAAAAGGAAGGTATCATGTCTAACCTGGAAATTGAATACAAGACCTTATTAACCAAAGATGAGTACCAACGATTACTCAATCAAATGACCCATGTTCCTGCTGTTACCCAAACCAATTACTATATTGATACGGCTGATTTTGATTTAAAAGCTCACCGTATGTCTTTGCGCATTCGAACACTTGCTGACACAGCTGAATTAACCCTTAAAGTGCCTGAGAAAGTTGGCAATCGTGAATATAATCTAGACCTAGCTTTAGACCAGGCTAAGGAAATCATCAAAAACTGTCAATTACCTAATGGAATTATTAAGGAAATCATTGAAAAGGAAGGCATTGACCTCAGTAAATTAAATAACTTTGGGTATTTAACAACAACACGGCGAGAAAGTCAAACGGACATCGGGAAAATGGCTCTAGATTATAATCAATATGCATCTATTGTCGATTATGAATTAGAACTTGAAGTTGAAGATGCTGAAAAAGGTCAAGCTGATTTTAATCAATTCCTGGAAGACAATGCCATTAATTTTAAATATGCCAAAAGCAAAGTTGCTCGTTTTATCAAAACCCTGAACTATTAAAAATATTATCAACAGAAAAATGCAATTTTTCTGTTTTTTTGTTAAAATAGAACTGTTAAAAATAAGAAATGAATGGAATTTCACGAAAATTCACATTCACGCGAAGAGATAGGAGCTAACATTATCATGACTGAACGATATGCTGATAAGCAAATCAAATTGTTTTCACTCACCTCAAACTTACCAATCGCTGAAAAAATTTCAGAAGCATCTGGTATCCCGTTAGGAAAAATCTCCTCACGCCAATTTTCAGATGGTGAAATTATGATCAACATCGAAGAAACTGTTCGTGGAGATGATATCTATATTGTTCAATCGACAAATTTCCCAGTTAATGATAACCTTTGGGAACTTCTTATCATGATTGATGCTTGTAAACGTGCAAGCGCCAACTCAGTAAACGTTGTTTTACCTTACTTCGGTTATTCTCGTCAAGACCGCGTTTCAAAATCACGTGAACCAATTACGGCTAAATTAGTTGCTAATATGCTGACTAAAGCTGGAATTGACCGTGTCTTAACTCTTGACTTACACGCTGTTCAAGTTCAAGGTTTCTTCGATATCCCTGTCGACAACCTTTTCACAACACAACTCTTTGCCAGTCACTATGAAGATAAAGGTTTGTGTGGCGAAAATGTCGTCATTGTTAGTCCTAAAAACTCTGGGATTAAACGTGCCCGTAGTTTAGCTGAATTATTAAATTCACCAATTGCAATCATTGACTATACAGAAGATGAAACTGAACGTGAAGAAGGTTATATTATTGGTGATGTTGCAGGCAAAAATGCTATTATCATTGACGATATCTTAAATACAGGTATTACTTTTGCTGAAGCTGCTAAAATTCTTGAGCGTGACGGTGCAAATGATATCTACGCGGTAGCTAGCCATGGATTATTTGCAGGTGCTGCTGCTGACGTTTTGGAAGCTGCTCCGATTAAAGAAATCCTTATCACAGACTCTGTCCTTACTGAAAATCGTAAACCAGCTAATGTTAACTATATTTCTGCTAGTGGTCTAATTGCGGAAGCGATTATCCGTATCCATGAAAGAAAACCACTTAGCCCACTATTTGAATTCCATCCACATGACAAATAATTTAATCTATTTTGATAATGCAGCAACGACGCCATTAAGTGAGTCAGTCATTAAAGCAATGACTGACCACATGGCGACTACTTTTGGCAATCCTTCTAGTATCCACTCTTTTGGTCGGTCTGCTAATAAAGCTCTCCGCGACTGTCGTCAAAGTATTGCTTCACTACTTAAAGTTCCTAACCGTTCAATCATTTTTACTTCTGGCGGTACTGAAAGTAACAATACGGCAATCAAAGGCTATGCACTTGCTAATCAAACTAAGGGTAACCATTTAATTACGACTGCAATTGAACATCATTCTGTTCTTCATACAATGGCTTATTTAGAAGAACGCTTCGGTTTTGAAGTGACATACTTAAAACCTGTTGATGGTAAATATTCTGTCCAACAAGTTCAAGAAGCCTTACGTCCAGATACCATTATGGTTTCAATGATGGCTGCAAATAATGAAACTGGCGACCTCTTACCAATTAAAGAGGTTGCTCGTCTTTTGAAAGACCATCAAGCAGTCTTTCATGTTGATGCCGTTCAAGCTATCGGAAAATTAGAATTGAATCCATTAGAACTGGGAATTGACTTTCTTTCTGCTTCGGCTCATAAATTTCATGGACCAAAAGGTGTTGGCTTTTTATATAGCAATTCCCTTCATTTTGATCAACTTTTACATGGTGGTGATCAAGAAGAGAAAAGGCGTGCTTCCACAGAAAACCTTATTAGTATAATCGGAATGACTAAAGCTTTAGAAGAAGCTTATTTGCATATGTCAGAAAACTTTGAAAAAATTGAGCTTTTACAAGAAAGCTTTTTAGGAAAGTTATCAGATTGCAATTACTATCTTTCGAAATCAGAAAACTCACTCCCACATGTTATTAATATCGGATTTCCAAATCAAGATAATGCTTTACTTTTAACGCGTTTAGACATGGAAGGTATTGCCGTTTCAACTGGTTCAGCTTGTACTGCTGGAACCGTAGAACCTAGTCATGTTCTCGAAGCCTATTATGGATCTGATTCTGATCGATTAAAAGAATCTGTTCGGGTTTCCATTTCAGACCAAAACACTTTAGAAGAAATTGACAGTTTATGTCAACATATTACAGCTATTTTAGGAGTTTCACATGGCATTTGAAAAAGAAATTAGTCTCCCAAATTGCAAATTCAAATATGCAATTTCTCCAAAAATTAAAAAATACACTTTAAGAGACACAACTTTTATGGTAACTAAAGTTGGCTTTTATGAATTAACCCGCTTATTAGAAGAAGTTCCCAATTCAGGCGATGGTTTCCCATTAAAAATTACCATTAACAAGGAACTTGATGCTTTCAAATTGGCGATAACCGATAAGTCAGGACTTCGTATGGTTAATATCTTTAAATCAGAAAATCATAAAATCCTCCAAGATAAGTTCTACTTCTTAATGGATAGTTTAGTTGAAAGAGATATTTTCACTAAAGAGGCAGTCTAAATCAATCACTTGTCCTTTTAAAAAGAGAGTTCTATAATATAACAAAAGGAGGACAAATCCATGATTGAAATAACCTACTTGAATGAGAGTAAACAAGAAAAAACCATTAGCTTCCCTGATTTCTCAGAATTAGAAAGAGCACAACATTCTTGTGACATTTCGACACCAGATTACCTAAAAATTGTAAGAGTTCTGATTGATGGTCAAGTAATTGACTATACTGGTACCTATGGTGACCTCTACTTCTATCTACTCAAACAAAAATCTTAAAGATATTGTGAAGAACCTGGAACATCATGTTCCAGGTTCTTTTTTATCATTTGTCATATTTTTCTTCCATTTTTTATTACATTATTAGTTATTATCCTTCTTCCCTAAAAGTAGTTAAATCAAACAAAATGTGATTTTTTTATAGGACGATGGCAATTTAATAGAAAGACATTACTATAAATGAAATGAATAGCATTATAAATTAATAAATTTAGGGTTAAAGTTGCAATTTTCACAAACTATTTGTTACAATAGTAACATGAAAGATACTGATATTAAAATGATAAATAGGAGTGAGAAAAATGGTTATTGATAAATCTATTCCAAAGGCAACAGCAAAACGTTTGTCTTTGTATTATCGAATATTTAAACGCTTTTACGCGGATAATATTGAAAAAGCGAGTTCTAAACAAATTGCTGATGCAATGGGGATTGACTCTGCAACTGTCCGTCGTGACTTTTCCTATTTTGGAGAGTTAGGCCGACGTGGTTTTGGTTATGATGTAGCAAAATTAATGAATTTCTTTGCTGATCTTTTAAACGACCACTCAACTACGAATGTTTTACTTGTAGGAACAGGGAATATTGGGCGAGCTCTTTTACACTATCGTTTCCATGATCGTAATAAAATGCAAATTTCAATGGGCTTTGACATGGATGCTCATCCCCTAGTAGGAACAAGTACAGCTGATGGAATTCCAATTTATGGCATGTCTTCCTTAAAAGAACATGTTGAAAAATCTGATATTGAAACAGCTATTTTAACTGTCCCAAGTACAGTGGCACAAGAAGTTGCTAATCAGTTAATCGAGGCTGGTATTAAAGGCATTTTGAGTTTCTCACCAGTTCATTTACAAGTCCCAAATGATGTTATCGTCCAGTATGTTGATTTGACCAGTGAATTGCAAACATTGCTGTATTTCATGAATCAATCTCAGAATTAGGGTAGGGAATCATGTCAAAACCTATTATTGGAATTACCGCCAATCAGAGATTGAATACTGCTTTAGATGACCTACCATGGACATATGCACCTGCTGGTTTTTCTAATGCTGTCATTAAATCTGGTGCCATACCACTTCTCCTACCTATTGGTGATGATGAAGCCGCGGCTACCTATGTTTCCATGGTTGATAAAATCATCATGATTGGTGGTCAAAATGTTGACCCCAAATTCTATCATGCTGAGAACCAAGCTATCAATGATGATTTCTTTCTTGCTAGAGACTATTTTGAATTAGCCATTATTAAAGAGGCAATCAAACAAAGGAAACCAATATTAGGCATTTGTCGAGGGCTTCAATTAATGAATGTCTATCTTGGTGGAACGCTACTTCAAAATATTCCTAATCATTGGCAAGAAGTTCCTTCTGACAGTCTCCATCATGATATCGTTATTGATTCTAACAGTCCACTTTCGACCATTTACGGTCAGAAACCCTTTATCAATTCCTTCCATCACCAAGCCATTAATCAACTGGCAGATGGTCTAACTGTTATTGCTAAAGATCCTCGAGATGGTATTATTGAAGCTGTGGTCAGCACAAATGACGATATTGCTTTCCTTGGTGTTCAATGGCATCCTGAGTTACTGCAAGAAGTTCGTCAAGAAGATTTAAAACTCTTCTCATATTTTATCAATGAATTTACTCACAAAAAATAGCGGATTTTTCCCGAAAACTATAGTAATTATTTTTTCCAACGATGATGTGGTCAAGACAGGCAATACCTATATGATCACATGATCGTTTTATTTGTTTAGTAAACTGATAATCATTATCACTTGGTTCAACTTGTCCGGACGGATGATTGTGGACAATTATCATACTGGTTGCCATATTTCGACAAGCATAATGCAAGATTTCTCTTGGTTCAGCAATCGATCGCCGAACACTTCCAATAAATATTGTTTTCTCTTCAATGACTTTATTTTGTGTATCCAGATAGATTGCAACTAGGTGTTCTTGCTTTTTATCACCTAATTCTTGCATCATCTTTTGAGCAACCTGATAGCTTGAGAGAATTTGGTATTGATTAATTTGTTCGGAAGATTGAATTCTCAAGGCAAACTCCAACATAGCTTTAAGTTCAATAGACTTAACTTTACCAATACCTGATAATTGTTGTAACTCTTGTATGGACATTTTTTTAAAAGCTGATAAGGACGAAATGGTGTTTAAGAGATTGGCTGATAACTCCATGACATGTTTATCCTTGTTTCCAGTTCTTAACAGAATAGCTAATAATTCTTGATCACTCAGTTGCTCAGCGCCTTGCCGAACTAATTTTTCCCTAGGTAGTAAGCTTTCTTTGTCACGTTTGATTGAATACATGATGCACCTCCACTTATTTATCCGAAAAAAATAGGATATATTTTCACTTTTTTCCTATAAGTGGCTACCATGGATAATCTGATGAAAAAAGAACCAAGCTTTTTAAGCTTGGTTCTTTTTGATGGCTTTTCTTTTTTCAATATTATCTTTAATCATTTGATAGACCGTTGCGGCTAGTGGTACTGCCATAATCATTCCAACAATGCCATAGAGAGAAGCACCTATTGTGATGGCCATTAAGACCCACATACCAGGAAGTTTGATAGAACCACCGACCACTCTTGGATAAATCAAGTTACCTTCAAATTGTTGGAGGATAACAATGAATATCAAGAAAAAGACAGCATCTGAAAATGATTGAGTCATAATTAAGATAAAACCAATTGTAACCCCGATGTAAGCTCCTACTACTGGAATTAAGGCAGTAAATGCAACTAATACTCCAATCGTGGCAGCAAAGGGTAATTTAAAGAGGAACATGCCTAAGGCTGTCAAAGAACCTAAAATCATGGCTTCAATGGTTTGTCCTACAAAAAATCCGTGAAAGCGATCGTGTAGCAATCCAACAATGTAATGGATTCTTTGAGCATGGATGCCTGTATAAGTGTCGACAAGGAGATTCCCCTGACGGCACAATTGTTCTTTATTTCCTAGCACATATAGTGAGAAGACAAAGGCAACAAATACATTAATAATGGCGGAGGCTACCAAGGTAACCGAAGTCAGAATATTGGTTAAGAAAGTTAAAAATTGTTTTAACAATTGTTGGCTATAATTACTAATCGTTTTCGTGATTTGGGCATCACCACCAACATATTGAATCAGTCTTGCAATCACTTTGTTGTGACTTAAATCGTGAATAACTTGTTTGACCGAACTCGTATCAAAGGAAAGTATGGTATTAATACTAGCAATTAAATCTGGAATCACGATGGATATTATCCAAAATAAGAGGGCCACAAATGTAGTGTAAGCCAAAACCATGGAAATGCCACGTCGTAATGCAAAATACTTTTCACCTTTAAAAAAGCGTGCCATTAAATTTTCATAGGCACTCATGACAATGTTAACAATATATGCTAAAGCAGCCCCATATAGGAATGGTAAACTTGTTTTAACAACGGTTTGTATAATATCACTACCTTTTTCCCAATTGGCCTGAATAGCAAAGCAGAGAACAAAGGTCAAAACAAGGTAAAAGATATGTTTCTTTTCAAATCGCATAAAATCTCCTTTCAACCATTATACACTAATTTCACGTAATCAACATCCTCTCCAGATTAAAAAAGAATGACAGCTAAAAGGGTTTTCGGCCTTTTTAGCTGCCATTTCATTTCTAATAATCAATTAGTATTAATTCTTTAGCGAAGACAGAAGTAATGTTGTAAAAATCTCACTCCTACTCCTTTTCCATTCAAGCTTCTAAGTTCAACTATTCGCAAAAACTTAATCTAAGTCAGCACCTTTTGAAGCGATAACTTTTTTGTACCAATCAAATGATTTTTTCTTAGAACGTTTGAGGGTTCCTTTTCCGTAGTTGTCGCGGTCTACATAGATAAAGCCGTAACGTTTTTTCATCTCACCTGTTCCTGCAGAAACGAGGTCAATTGGGCCCCAAGTTGTGTAACCAAGAAGATTTACACCATCTTCTGTGATGGCATCACGCATTGCTTCAATGTGTTGACGAAGATAATCGATACGATAATCATCAGCAACGTAGCCATTTTCGTCTGGTTCGTCCACTGCTCCTAAGCCATTTTCAACGACGAAAAGTGGTTTGCGATAACGATCGTAAAGGTCGTTCAAAGTGATACGGAAACCTAGTGGGTCAATTGCCCAACCCCATTCTGTTTTTTCTAAGTATGGATTCTCAGATGATGCTAAGAGGTTAGCTTCAGATTGATCAGCTTTATTTGCTTCAGCTGCACGACTTGCGTAATATGAGAAGGATACAAAGTCAACTGTATTTTCTTTAAGAAGTTCTTTGTCGCCTTCTTCAAAGACAATATCAATACCTTCACGTTCAAAGAATTTCAATGCATATTCTGGATATTCACCACGAGATTGAACATCAATGAAGAAATAATTTTCACGGTCTTTTTCCATAGCTGCCCAAACATCCTCAGGTTTAGGTGATAATGGGTAGAATTTACCAGCTGCTAACATACAACCAATTTTGTTTTCTGGGTCAACTTCATGACCAATTTTAGTTGCTAATGCTGACGCTAGCAATTCATGGTGAGCTGCAGTATAAAGGACTTGGTTACGGTCATCTCCTTCTTCAAAGATAACTCCTGCTCCCATAAATGGTGCATGAAGAAGGACATTGATCTCGTTAAATGTTAACCAATATTTAACAAGACCTTTGTAACGGTTGAAGAGTACTGTCACAAGATTTCCGTAAAATTCAACTAATTTACGGTTTTTCCAACCACCATATTCAGTAACCAAGTACATTGGAATATCAAAGTGAGTAATGGTTACAAGTGGTTCAATCCCATATTTATGACATTCTTTAAAAACATCTTCATAGAAAGCTAGACCAGCTTCATTCGGTTGGCTCTCATCACCTTTAGGGAAGATACGAGACCAAGCAATTGACATACGGAAAGTTTTAAAGCCCATTTCTGCAAATAAAGCAATATCTTCTTTATAACGGTGGTAGAAATCAATTGATTCTTTAGCTGGATAGAAATAACCATCTTCGAAATCCAACATCTTGCGTTTACCTGTAATAACGTCAAGACGCGCTTCTCCTACTGGAGAAAGGTCAACGTTGGCCAAACCACGGCCATCAGCATCATAAGCACCTTCTAATTGGTTAGCGGCTGTAGCACCACCCCATAAGAAACCATCTGGAAATTGTTTTGTAGACATAAATTTTCTCCTTCTTTTATATTGGTAATTAAACCATAAAGATAACGATAAGTGTGTAAACAATTAATGTGACCATTAACGAAAGTGAAATAAAGGTGGCCGAAAATAATTCATCTTCCTCTGTTTTAAAAACAGGTGAGATAATAGCAGGTAAAGCAAAACCTGTCGGACACATAAAGTAGACAAGAACAGCTAATTTAAATTTTTCATTAGTCATCATACTAGGGAATAGTAGGAAAAACCCTAAAATAACCAGAGCGTAAAATGAAAATCGTACCAAAGCTAATTTAGCCAGAGGTTTTATCGTTTCCAAATCAAGTTTCAAATCATAACCTAGGATAAAGAGAATCATCCCACCGATTGGTCCAGTTGCTTTTGCCATAATTCCTTCATAGGCAGGGGCAATTGGACTAGAGGCAATCACATTTGCTACTTGGAAAATGTTACCCAATAGACCTAAAAATATAGCAATCACAAAGGGGTGTTTAACAATTGAAATAAGCAACTCCTTATTACTTGTATCATTTGCTGCAGCTTTAGAAACCATAATTGGAATGATTAAGAAGGCAGCAATGGAACCAGCAATATCGAAGATAACTGTGTTACTTGAAACCCCTACGATTGATAAGTATAATGGCAGAGCAACACTACCACCCTCAACGGTCGGCAAGAGAAAGTGAGCAAAATGCGAACGGGACTCCCCAATGAAGTTTCGTAAGAGTTTACCTACAAAAATAGCGAGCACGAAGGCTAATAAAGTGTATAGGATAATCGGTACTGTAGCCAATTTCAATTCCGCATGCAACATTAAATGGAAAATCAAAATTGGGAAAAGCACCGTGAAGATAATGGCATTTGCCCCATTTTTATCTTGGGGCTTTATCCATTCAAAGTGCCGAGCAAGATAGCCCAAAATCAACATAAAGAAGACTGGAGCAAGTGTATTAAAAGCGTTCATATGTAATTAGTTATTCCATTCTTTTTCGATCAAATAAATATTCTTTGTCCATGGGATTATAGACTGATAAGATTTGCATTTTTTCACCATCATAAGCAATTTTTAGTATCCCACAATTGGACATGCGTTTTTTCAAAATCGGTGCATCTTCTGTCATATGACGATAAAATTGTGTAATCGAAGCACCATGACTGACAAAAAGAGATACTTCTTCTTCTTTTTCATTGTCTAAAACTTCTTTAATGGTTTGATACATGCGTTCATAGACTTGCGTATTGGATTCGCCACCATAAGCTACAAAGTAGTCACGATAGCCAGAACCATCTTCTTTATGTAATTCTGGATTAAGATACTCTTGATGTGCTTCAAAAGCACCAAAATTCCATTCCTTCAAACCTTTTAAACGAATTAAATCTGTACGACCACTTACAATCTCAGCAGTATCGCAAGCCCGTTCTTGGGTAGAGGAATAAATGTGATCAAAAGTAATCTTCTCTTCTTCAAAATGCGCACGCGCAGCTTTGGCTTGTTCAATACCAAGTTCGGTTAACGGTGAATCACAAGCACCCTGAATACGCCCTTGAACATTGAATAAGGTTTGTCCATGACGCATTAAATAAAATATTTTATTCATGATTCAACTCCTTTAGAGAATGAAAAAGTTTCAAAATTTTTATAGGGCTCGATTAAATTTAAAAATGTTAACTCCCCGTGATTTAATTCAAATTCAAAGATAGCACAATTACCTAAATGAAAGCGATGAGGGAAAGGGATGTTTAATTCTAAACCTAAAGCCCACATGGCACCACCATGAGTTACCATTAATACATTTTGACAATCTAAATCCTTAAGTTCGTCCTGAATTGTCTTTTTGACTCTTTTACTCACTTGATCTACTGATTCGCCACCATAAGGTACAAGAAGGTCTTCAAATGAATCAGCTTCAGGATTAGATTTAGGAAGTAACATCTCAGGTTGAGCTTCAAAAATGCCAAAATTCCATTCTTTTAAGCCTTTCAATTGAACTATAGGCAGATTTGAAACCAATCTTGCTGTATCAGTTGCCCTCTCTTGGGTAGATGAATAAGCATAATCAAACTTAATATGCTCTTTTTCAAAGTAATCTTTAACAGTCTTTGCCTGTTCAATCCCCTTTTCAGTTAATGGCGAATCACATGCTCCTTGAACTCTTCCTTGTGTGTTAAATAGGGTTTCTCCATGACGCATAAGATATAATTTCATAAACAAGTACCCCCTCTCGATATCTTTAATATTTCTAAAATATGCTTTAATTCCCGTATCAACAAATTTAAGATCTCATTATTCTTCAGTTAAAATATTAGCTCCTTGATTTTCAATGACTTCTTTG
The DNA here is from genome assembly GCF_001885095.1 of Streptococcus bovimastitidis. Taxonomy (GTDB): domain Bacteria; phylum Bacillota; class Bacilli; order Lactobacillales; family Streptococcaceae; genus Streptococcus; species Streptococcus bovimastitidis. The sequence goes on from NZ_LZDD01000001.1 coordinate 636,293, forward strand.
AACCAATAGAAGGAATCTTTCTTATAACGGTCAAAGCTCCCATTTCCTTGGTCGTCGGCATCTACATAAACAAATCCATAACGTTTAGACATTTCTGAGGTTGATGCTGAGATTAAATCGATACAACCCCACATTGTGTAACCCATTAATTCTACACCATCTTCAATGGCTTCATACATTTGTTGGATATGTTTCTCTAAATAATCAATACGGTATGAATCATGAACGCTTCCGTCTTCTTCCAACTTATCCAAGGCACCTAAACCATTTTCAACAATAAACAATGGAATTTGGTAGCGATCATACAGTTTATTTAAGGTTACACGAAGTCCAACAGGGTCAATTTGCCAGCCCCAATCAGATGCATCTAAATAAGGATTGGCTTCGCCTAAAATAAGGTTACCAGCTGTTTTTTGTTCATCAGTTTGATTCTTAGGATGGCGAGTTACAGAAGACATGTAGTAAGAGAAACTCATGAACTCAACTGGATAATCACGTAAGATAGCTTCGTCTCCTTCTTCCATAACTATCTCAATATTATTCTCTTTAAAGAAACGTTTAATATATGAAGGGTATTTTCCACGAATTTGCACATCTGAGAAGAATAGATTTTCATGATCTTTATGAATAGATTGCATGATATCATCTGGGTGGCAAGTTGCAGGGTATGCTTCCATTCTAGCCAACATCATTCCCACTTTATTGTCTGAATCAATTTCATGCGCAGCTTTAGTTGCTAAACTTGATGCCAGGAACTGGTGATGGACAGCTTGATACATTTCTTGTAAGTTTAGCTTGCCATCTTCAAACAAAAGACCACCTGAAAGATAACCAGTCATTCCAAGGATATTGATTTCATTGAAAGTCAACCAATATTTAACTTTGCCCCTATAGCGTTTGAAAACAGTTTCGGCATAATGAACAAAGAAATCAATGACTTTACGGTTTTTCCAACCACCATATTCAGTCACTAAATGAATCGGAAACTCATAGTGAGATAAGGTAACAAGTGGTTCGATACCATACTTATTGAGTTCATCAAAAACAGCGTCGTAAAAGGCTAACCCTTCCTCATTTGGTTCTACTTCATCACCTTTAGGGAAAATACGAGACCAAGCGATAGACATACGGAAAGTTTTGAAGCCCATTTCAGCCATCAAAGCAATATCTTCTTTGTAACGATGGTAAAAATCTGAACCCCAACGTTTTGGATAAAGACCTTCTTTATCATTTAAAGCGAAATCTAATTTTTTACGTGTCATTGGGCTAGTAAATTCACCACCCATTGATTTACGATCTTCTGGTGCAACTGTACGAGCAGTATCTGAAGTTGCTGGACCACGTCCACCTTCGTTCCAACCACCCTCATATTGGTTAGCAGCTGTTGCGCCACCCCAGAGAAAATCTTTAGGAAATTGCTTTGTCATTTCTAAACTCCTTATATTTAGTCTTATGATAAGATTATCACATTTTGTAATCGATTTCTTGTCCCATAATCTTAATTTCTAATACTATCCTCTGATTTCCATACTGAAAAAGACTGAGCCATAAACTCAGTCTTGACCGTCCATTTCCGGACTTGCTTTCGCTAAAAAGGCTTCTAATACTTGAAGAACCCCTTCTTCTTTATGGTGAGGCGCAATAAATTTGGCAACTTTTTTGACAATAGCTGGCGCATTCTCCATCGCATAAGAATAGTGTGCTAATTGGAGCATCTCAATATCATTTCCACCATCGCCAAAGGCCATCAATTGATCCTCAGTAACTTCATACGTGTCCATTAATAATTGAAGACCCCAGGCCTTATGGATACCAGTTTGAATAATATCAACAGATCCAAATCCACTAGTAATAGCCGTTAAATTACCTTTGAAACCCTTATTAAAATCAATCATCACCTGGTCGCATTCATCCATAGGTACCATCATGGTGATTTTGAAGATATCTTGATCACTGATACTTGAGAAATCTTCAATTCTTTCAATATTGGCAAAGAATTGCTCGAGTTGATCTGGCTCAATAGCAAATCCTTCAGGCAACTTAGCATCTTTATGCATGTAAGAGCAATATTGACCAGACAAAATAATCCCATAAGGAATCATTTTATCAGCAAAATATTCTAAAAATAAGGCAACATCATTTTTATTGAGAATATGGCGTTTCAAGGTTCTACCCTCTTCAACAATATGGGCTCCATTTTCCGCTACAAAAGACATACGATCTGTAAGTCCTTTAAAAATTAAATTGAGCCTTTCCATATTATTACCACTAGCTACAACGAAATGAATACCCTCTTGATCCAAACGGTCCAAAATCGTCAGAAATTTCTCCCGATCATAAGACCCTCTATCATTTAAAAAAGTACCATCCATATCACTAGCAATCATTTTAATCGTCACACAATCACCCCATTTCACAATTATCAAAAACTATTATAAATATGTAGCAATAATCTTAGCTATTTTTTCATAGCCACTTAAATTTAAATGGAGACCATCCTTTGTCAAAGATGGATCCAAGGCGTTTTCAGAAATTTTTAAAGGAGGAACTAAATCAATATAAATCACATTAGGAATTTCTTGAATGACTTTATTTAACTCATCGATTAACTGATTATTCCTTACTTTGACGGTTTGTTTATATTGGTCTAAATTGGATACCGGCAAAACAGACATGAGATGGATGCTCGTAAAAGGACTACTCCTCTTTAATCGAGCTACAATCTCTAATAAATTGCTCTTAATCTCTTCGATAGATGTTCCCAAACCAATATCGTTTGTGCCAACTAATATAAAAACTTTTCCAGCTTTTAAATCACTTATTTGATGATCAAGATGTTCTAACAACCATTTGCTATCAGTTCCGGCAATCCCGCGATTATGGATGGGATGCTCTCGACCCAAATATTTCTTTAAAGGAAAAAATTCAATAATTGAATCCCCAACAAATACAAATCCACCTGGCTCAACAGATTTATTTAGAGTAATATAAGAATCTAAAAGATCCATCTGATAAGCTAATAATTCTTCTGAAACAGTTTCCAGCATATAAACCCCCTTAATCTATAATTCTAGTATATCAAAAAGAAATACTAAGCTACAGAAATAAGAGGGTCTTATGACATGTAAACGTTTTACACCAATAAACTTAAGAATCTAGTGATTTATCTCTTAATCTAAATCTTGGCCATTTGAAGCAATGACTTTTTTATACCAATAGAAGGAATCTTTTGGTGTACGATCAAAACTTCCATTTCCTTGGTCATCTTTATCAACATAAATGAAACCATAACGTTTACGCATTTCACCTGTACCCGCTGAGACAATATCAATACAACCCCAAGTTGTATAAGCAATTAAGTCAACACCATTGGCGATAGCATCTGACATTGCTTTGATATGTGAACGGTGATAATCAATACGGTAGTCGTCGTGAATAGAGCCATCTTCTTCAACAGTATCAAAAGCACCCAAACCATTTTCAACAACCATGAGTGGAATCTCATAGCGGTCATAAATTTTTTCAAGATAGTATTGCAATCCTGTTGGATCTTGTGCCCAACCCCAATCTGAATATTCCAAGTAAGGATTACGAGCTCCAGTAGAGAAGTTTCCTGATACCTTATCAGTTACTTCATGAGTAGTTACATTATTTGACATATAGTAAGAGAAGCTGTAGAAATCTACTTTACCTTTAGCTAAAACCTCTAAATCATCCTCTGCCATTTCAACAGTAACACCATGTTCCTGCCATAGACGTTTAGCATAAGTTCCATAAGCTCCTTTGGCTTGTACATCACCACAGTAATAGATTCCTTGTTGCCATTTGTGTTCTGTCGCAATAATATCTGTTGGATCACAAGTCGCTGGATAGAAAGTAATCCCACAGATCATATTACCGATTTTATAATCAGGGTTGATTTTATGTCCAATTTCAACAGCTTTTGCAGAAGCTACAAACTGATGATGTAAATGTTGGTATGCATCTTGATAATCAGCATCTGTTGTTGAAGCACCAAACATATCGAGGAACATAACAGTATTGTTGATTTCATTAAAAGTCAACCAGTATTTAACCAGACCATTATATTCATTAAAGATCGTTTCAGCATATTTAACGTAGAAATCAATCAATTGACGATTAGTCCAACCACCAAATTTTTCTTCTAATGCAAGTGGGGTATCAAAATGCCAAATAGAAACTAATGGCTCAATATTGTATTTACGACATTCTTCAAAGACGGAACGGTAAAAATCTAAACCTTCTTGGTTAGGTTCTGTTTCAGTACCAGTTGGAAAAATTCGAGCCCAAGAAATTGATAGACGGAAGATAGAATAGCCCATTTCAGCGAACATCTTAATATCTTCTTTATACCGGTGGTAAAAATCAACGGCTTCATGGTTTGGGTAATATTCATCTTCTAAAATAGCAAAATTTGCACCTTCTGGTAATTTTGCAGTATGACCCATTGAAGCTAACTTTCCTGCTTTACCATCTTTATCAATATAAGTCGCAAAGCGGGGTGTATTAACAGAACCACCAGTAGTCACGTCTGTTTGAACTAGACCTCTACCACCCTCATTATAAGCTCCTTCTGCTTGGTTTGCTGCAATTGCACCACCCCAAAGGAAGTTTTCTGGAAATTGAATTTTTGTCATTATTTAAACCTCTTTCATTATTCTTCTTATAGTATAGTCCTTCTATCTATTAAAATCTTGCATTATTGTCTTATATAATGATACTATCCTCTCTAAAAATAATGGCAAAAGAAAAAACACGCAGAAGGAGATTTTATCCACGTGTTTTCGAAAAATATTTTTCATTTCCAATAAATTCAGTATAAGTGATATTGTAGTCTAAAGCTAACACTATTATTTGGATTACTAATACTATACTATGACATATGCATTTATTCCAAAATAATTGCTTTTTTCGATAATTTAACTTAATTAAAAAATATTTCTTTCTTTAAAATTGGTATAGTCCAAAAAACCCTTTATAAAAACCTTTAATAAAAATTAATTTAATCAAAAAATTTATAGTAGTATAATATTTTTTTAAAAGATTTATATTATCTTATTTGATATAATACTATTATATGAATCGGAAGTTAGGAGAAAAAAGTGGTCATCACCAGATTACAAAATCGTCATCAAAACGAACAGCAAAGACACTTATTACCTTATCGTTATTTTCACAATGAAGTAAAAAATGGTCGACCTGATATATTATTCCACTGGCATCCAGAGTTAGAAGTCACTTATGTCTACGAAGGGACAGCTCGCTACCACATTGATTATGATTTTTTCAATAGTCAATCTGGCGATATTATTTTAGTTAGACCAAATGGCATGCACTCCATTCATCCAATTGGACAAAATAAACACGTCACAGATACTTTTCAGTTCCATTTGGATATGATTGGATCATCTGTTGTCGATCAAGTCAGTCTTCGTTACCTGCAACCCTTACAAAATAGCATTAATAAATTTGTTTATTGTATCAAACCCCATATGCCAGGTTATGACGAAATCAAAAGTTGTTTGTTTGCCATATTTTCGATTGCCAAAAACGAAGATCGGCATTTTGAAATGCTATTAAAATCTAAGTTACATGAATTCATGTACTTACTTTACTACTATCGTTATGTTGTTCGAAAAAATACAGATGATACCTACCGCAAAAACGAGAAAATTCGTCAGTTAATTGATTATATCAATAATAACTATCAACAAAATTTGAGCATTGACTTTTTAGCAAATTATATTGGTTATAGTAAAACTCACTTCATGACCGTCTTTAAACAACACACGGGTACATCTTGTACTGAATTTGTCATCCAGGTACGCTTAAGCAAGGCTTGTGAGCTCTTAATCAATTCCAACCGACCAGTCTTAGAAATTGCGAATGAAATAGGATTTAATAATCTCTCAAATTTCAATCGTCAATTTAAACGCTATTATCTCCTAACACCAAGTCAATATCGCAAAAAATATACCAAACCTAAAGAGAGCCGTACTCTCATCAATCCACCAAAAATTCACTAAAAAGACCTCATTTGAATGAGGTCTTCATTTTCACTCTCCGTCTAATGGACCACTAAACCAACGACCATTTAATACAGTTTTATTGATTTCCGATTTTTTCTCTTCAGATAATGATGTATCTTCATCCATCTTTTTAATAACATCTTGGGCAGTTTTTGAATCCTTTTTAGTTTCAATTTTCGCCTTATTTTTACTAGCGTCTATCTTCAATACAGAATTCTCATTTGACCAATTTTTCCACTCTGGTAATTTATCTTTATTTGGATTACCTGAATATAAAAAATTCTTAAGGTAGGCTTTGAAAGTAGATGACATTTCTTTGGCACCATCAGTCTCAAATGATTTTCCGATAAAATCTTTATAATTTGATGGTTTCTGTAACATAGGTTCAAAGATACCATGGAAAGCACCCAAAGTTTTAGCCAATTCTGGTGTTACTTTTTCAGAATCACCATAGCCAATTTCACCAATATAGATTTTTGATTTATAAGTATCTTGCATAACTCTTGCACTATCAACTCCATTTGATAAACGATAAAGCTGACCTCCGTATTGACGAGCATAATTAAATTCTTTCATTTTTTCTGGATTTTTGAAAAGCTCACCACTTGTGAAATCGGCCGTAAACTTTTTATCAAAAGCAGAAAATAGAGAGAATTCATTTGTCCCTGTCAATAACATTAGTGGAACATCATTATATTCTGCGCCTTCAAAACCAGTTGAAGGAATGACATTTCCATCTTTATAAAGGTGAGGAAATACAGACATTCTAATTCCAGCATTTCCCATTAAAGGTGCCAGACGCTCAGCTGGTAAGTTATAAAGATAATCACTAACTTCTTTTGTATCTTCAAGGAGCCATTTCTCAGCATCTTCAACTGAAGTTTTCACTTTGTCTTCAACGACTAGGGGTGCAATTGCTTTAGCAAATATTTCTTGGCTATTTTTAGAATCAGCTAAGGTCATACCTCCACTAAATGAAATTGCTTTTTGATACTTCCCTTTAAATTGTGGAGAAATTAGACTAGCCATAACATCACGACCACCTGCAGAAAATCCTGTCAAAGTAATATTTTTAGCATCACCACCAAATGCTTCCGCATTTTCTTCAACCCAATCTAAAGCAAGTGCAATATCAAGTAATCCAAAATTGCCGGAGTTTTCCTCTTCACTTCCATGTTTTAAAGCTGTTAGTGGATTATATCCAAGAGCACCAAGTCTATAGTTTACTGAAACATAAACAGCATCTATATCATTAACAAATGTATTCCCTTTAATTTCTTGAGAAGTACCTGTTTGATTATTACCTCCATGAATATAAACCATAATCGGAAGATTAGATTCATTAGAATCTGGACGAACGACATCTAAATTTAGAGAGTCTTCTGAGCCTTCAACTTTTCCGTTTGAAAATTGAATAGCCTTATTACCATATTTTGTCGCATCAAGTGTTTTCTTCCATTTATTGGGCTTCACTGGAGATTTCCAACGTAAATCTCCTTCTGGTGATTTAGCATAAGGAACACCTAACCATTCAAGTGCATTATTCTCTTTATCCTTATTACCTTTAATTTTTCCAGTTTCAATGGTTTTAGTTGTCGTATTATCAAAACTTTTTTTAGTTTCATTTGAACCATTTTTTTCTGAACAAGCAGTTAAACTTAAACATAATAAAGTGCTCATTAATAATATCGATTTTTTCATAAAATACCTCATAATATAATTGAAATAAAATGTGTAACCGCTTACTTTTTTTAATCAAGGAAAACGTCTAATTGTTATTAGACATTTTCTATTTTTATACTTTAACTGTTGTTAAGAGATAGTCACCTTGAGCAATTTTTTCTTCTTGGCTGACCAAGATATCCTCATAAACACCAGTGTTTGTAACGATGATAGGTGTGATTACTGGTAGACCGGCTGCTTTAATGGTATCCATGTCAAATTCAAGTAATTTTTGTCCAGCAACAACTTGATCACCGACTTTTACTAAGGCATTGAAACCATTACCTTCAAGTGAAACAGTATCCATACCGACGTGTATCAAAAGTTCAGCGCCATTTTCAGTTTGGAGACCAATAGCATGTTTTGTTGCAAAAACTAAGGTAACTGTTGCATTGGTTGGTGCATAAACAGCACCTTCACTTGGGTTAATAGCAATCCCTTTACCCATAGCACCTGAAGCAAATACTTCATCAGGTACTTGATTTAAGGGAACAACTTCTCCACTTAGTGGACTTGCAATAATTTCTTGGTTAATTTCTTTTAATGGTGCAACTTCTTTAACTTCTTCTGCAGCAACTTCTGCTTGAGGACCACCGTAAAGGTATGGTACTGGAACCATCATTTGAACTGCAAATGAAATAACGATTGCAGCGATCATAAGTGCAACACCAATCCACATTGGTTTCAAACCTTCAGTTGGAGAAACCCAAGCTGGGAATTGGAAGATACCCATTGCTCCAAAAGCATACATTTTAATTTTGAATAGTGATAGAACAGCTCCTATTAAACCAGATACAGCACATGAAATATAGAATGGAGTTTTCATTGGTAATGTAACACCGTAGATAGCTGGTTCAGTTACCCCAAAGATAGATGAAATAAAGGCTGGCATAGCAACTGATTTAACTTTTTGCTCTTTGGTTTTAAGCATGATAGCTAAGAGAACACCAGTTTGTGTAAAGTTTGGTAACGCTGCCCCCATTAGGATATCTGTCCAATGATTTTGCGTAAATTGAAGAATAGCTAAAGGAACAAGTGCCCAGTGAAGTCCGAACATAACCAATACTTGCCATAAAGCACCAAGTAAAAGGCCATATAGAACTGGACTAAAGTTCATTAAGCTAGTAAAGCCACTTGAAAGTAAATCAGATGCAAAGTTTGCAATAGGTCCAACTAGCAAGAAAGTTACAGGTACAGTAATAAGAATAGTTACAAATGGTACAACGAATACCTTAACCACATCTGGAGTGATTTTTTTCATGAACTTTTCAATGTGAGATGCCATCCAAATAGCTAGGATAACCGGCATTACAGTTGATAAATAAGATCCTGAACTTGGCAATTGGAATGGAATTCCCATAACATTAGCAAGGTGTGCTTTTGTTAGAACCCCAACAGTTGTTGGCAGTGTTGGGTAAACCATAGCTGTCGCAATCGCTGCCGCAGTAAACTCATTCATTCTGAATTTACGTGCTGATGTAAAGGCAATTAAGATTGGTAGGAACTGGAAGAATCCATCTCCAGCTGCTTCTAAAATGGCATAGAGGGCATTTGTTTGAGAGGACCAACCAAGAGTTGCTGCTAAGATAGCAACTACACCTTTAACGATACCAGCCGCAGCCAAAGGACCTAAGAAAGGTTGGAAAATACCTGAAATTAAATCAACGAAACGGTCGAATAAATTACCTTTAGGTGCGTCACCTTCATCAATGTCTAATGAACCACCACCAGCAATACCGGCAACTTTTTGAACATCTTCGTAAACATCAGGAACATGATTACCAATAACAACTTGATATTGACCGCCTGCTTTAATAACGGTAACAACACCATCTCTTTGTTTCAAGTAGTTGTCGTCTGCTTTAGATTCATCCTTCAAATTAAAACGAAGACGTGTCACACAGTGCTTTAATCCAACGATGTTTTCTTTACCACCAACGTGAGCAACAATATCTTTTGCTAGCTCAGTGTAATCTTTTTTAGCCATTTTAGGCTCCTTTCTGATTTGTGATTACGGTTGACATACATGAACAAATGGGTATCAGGTTTACATAAGCCAAACATAATCATTTGCTTTTCTAGAAAATAGAAAAAACCCAAACAAATACCAAATAAGAGTACAGCAAGAGCTGTGACTACTATCTCGTATCTATTTAGGTTTTGCCTGCTTCCCAGTAACAATCCATTAATGATATAAATTATAATATCAGAAAGCACTTTCAATTGCAAGCGCTTTTTTAAGAAAAATAAAAAAAACTGAAAATTAATTTTCAGCTGCTGTTTTTAAACGTTGAATATGGATAGTCAAATATACTTGTTCATCCTTACTCATTGGGAAGTCATAAGTGGCTTCTATATAGGATTTAATCTTTTCTGTACAAGCAAAGGCATCCGGATAATTAAGACTAACTTGATCATACAGAAAACTATCATTAGCACCTTGAACAAGCCCATTAACCACGCGCTGAGCAAAGTACTGAATATGAGTGACAAACCGATTATATGATAAGGCATCTTGATCAGAGATACTGCCATAATGAAAACGAACAATATCGATAATACTGGTCACAATCTTAGCCATCTTTTGCCCATCTTTAATGGCACCCGAATCTTTTTGAGCATTGATAAAGTGCAAGGCAATCGAAGCAACTTCATCTTCAGGTAGTTGCACCTTAAGTTTCTCTTGGATAATCAGCAAAGCATCCCTTCCCACTTGAAATTCCTTGGGGAAGAACTTACGAATTTCCCAGGTCAGTGGATTAGAAATGACCAATCCATCTGCTACTCTTTCCAGAGTATAATGAATATGATCTGCCAAGGAGACATAAAGTGATAAATCATAGACAGTATCTAATACATCTTGACCATGTTCAATAATGGCTGAAATGGTTTCAATTTCAACAAGTGATAATGCTTGGTAGATACTCGATAATTCACTAGCGAGATTGGAATCTTTTAAAACAAAGCGTTTCTCAATCTTTGCTTCATCAATAAAATCACCGACCTTTTTTTGAAAACCGATACCACGACCCATGACAATTTCTTCTTCAAGATTGTCATTAATGATTTGAATAACATTATTATTATAGACTTTATCTATTTTCATGACCTGTTTTTTCCCTTCAAAATCTCCATGATACCCAGAGACCATCTTATCAAATCTTTGACAACAATTCAACGGAAGATTTTTAGACCGTCATCAATAATTGTCGGACGTAGCCTAAATCAGACTCATTGACCACTAAAAATAGTGTTGCCCCAGTATGCAATAACGTATCCCCTGAAACAACCTCCGACTGTTGGTGATGAATTTGAGTGGTAATCAAGACATTTGCAGGCAATTTCAAATCACGAACGTAACGTCCGGCTAACCGGTCACTTACGGTCAATTCTAATAAGGTCGGTTGCAAAACTTCCTTAGCTGGGATAATAGGCATTTTTTCTAACATTGCTTCATAGATAGGAGCTCCTTTTAGGAGATCCATAAGAAGGTAAGCTACAAAGGTCACTACTGCGATAGCCATCAGTGGTTTCAAATCCCCTACCATTTCCGTAACCAAAATCATGGCAGTCAGCGGAGCTTTTGAAATAGCCGAAAAATACCCTGCCATACCTAAAACGATAAATAAAGGCATAAAACTCTTATCCAATAGGCCAATGCTTTGGAAAAATAGGCCAAAAAGCAAGCCAGCTAATGCACCTAAAGTCAAAATAGGAAGAAAGATGCCGCCTGGAAGCCCACTGCCATAGGAAGCCATACTTCCAATAAAGCGTAAGATAAAATAAAGTAAAACAACTAGTAAACTCGTATGGTTCAGAGAAAGACTAATGATTAAGGCGTTACCGCCACCCAAGAGTTGTGGGAAGAAATAGCCAATCGGAAGTATCAAGACTAAAGCAAGTAAAGCATAGTATTTTGGACTGAGATGACTTATTCGTCCAATTTTCGCTATATAACGAGGTAAAGTAAGAATAGTCACTTCATACCAATAACCTAAAATCCCCAAGAAGGCACCTAGTATAAGTAATAACCAATACTGATTCAAACTAAGAAAAGGCATAGCTTTAGGCATTGCCAAAACTGGTGTGAGACCAAAGATATTGAGAGAAATGAAGTTAGCGACTAAACTAGCCACTAATGCTGTAATCCAAATCAAACGCGAAAAATGATGGTAAATCTCTTCAACAACAAAAAGTAAACCAGCAATTGGGGCATTAAAAGCAGCCGAAAGACCAGCTGCTGCTCCACTGGCAATTAAAACTCGTTTTTCCAAACGACTCGATTTTAAGAATGAGGCAATCCCTTTAGCTGACATAGCCCCTAATTGAATTGAAGGACCTTCACGACCCAACATAAAGCCCATTGAAATAGCTAAAACACCAGCCAGGAACTTTTTCCACAAAACAGGCCACCATTGTGGTGCTAGCAAGCCCTTTAATTCCCCCTCAACCAGAGGAATACCTGAGCCTTTAATATCAGGTTCTGATTCCGTTAAAGACCCAATTAAAATAATAAGGCAGACACTAACAAGTAAAATTGCTAACACTAGACTTGGTTTATCATAAGCTGCTTGATAAGTAGACACCACAAAATGCGATAACTTCTCAATCAAAAGCCTAAATAAACTAACTATAACACCAGCAATAATCCCAACAAGCACACCCCGCCAAACATAAGAGATGATTGATTCATTACTAAAAGCATATTCATTTTTATGATTTTCCATAAGCCCCCACTTTCTTCTTTTTACAAAAACTAATACTATTGTATCAAAGGAAAAATAAAGAATCTAGTCCTCAAAAAAACCTAAGCAAATGCTTAGGTTTTTAAATTAGGAAGTCTGATTTCATATCATTCAGATACTGCTTCTCTTACGCTTTTAGCAACAATTTCTGCTACGCCTTTTTGGAAAGCATCTGGAATAATATTTGTGGTTGTTAATTCATTTTCCGGAATTAGACTGGCAATCCCTTTTGCTGCAGCAATTTGCATATCAACCGTGATTTTCTTAGCACGCGCATCTAATGCTCCACGGAAAATACCTGGGAAAGCAAGAACATTATTGATTTGGTTTGGAAAATCACTACGACCAGTACCAACAATATAAGCTCCTGCTTCTAAAGCCTCATCTGGGAAAATTTCTGGAACAGGATTTGCCATGGCAAAAATGATAGGTTTTTCAGCCATATTTTTAATCCATTCTGCTTTTAATGCTTCTGGGGCAGAAACTCCAACAAAAATATCTGCATCTACAAGGGCATTTTCAAGTGTACCAGAAAGAAACTCACGATTGGTTAATTTTGCAATTTCTAAATGGTGCGCTTCTAATTTGTTACCGTCTTTTTCATTAATGATGCCAAATTTGTCAACGACAGTGACATGTTTGGCACCTGCAGCTAATAATTTTCTTGTGATTGAAAGCCCTGCAGATCCACCACCATTTACGACAACTCGAACCTGATCAATTGACTTATTAATCAATTTAATAGCATTAAAGATGGCGGCTAATACTACAATTGCTGTACCGTGTTGATCATCATGGAAAACTGGAATATCACATTCTTCAATAAGTCGTTGTTCAATTGCAAAGCAACGAGGAGCTGAAATATCTTCCAAATTAATGCCACCAAAAGTTGGTGAAATGGCTTTGACGATTGAGATAATTTCTTCCGTATCATTTGTGTCAAGTACAATTGGAACTGCATCAACGTTGGCAAATTGTTTAAATAAAGCAGCCTTACCTTCCATAACTGGCATAGCGCCTTTCGCACCGATATTTCCTAACCCTAATACTGCCGATCCATCACTAACTACAGCAACTGTATTTTTCTTAGTAGTTAGTTCATAAGCAAGTTCTTCATTTTCAGCCACTGTTTTTGATACTGTTGCGACACCTGGTGTGTAAGCAATACTTAAATCATGTTTATTATTAATTTCAACTTTAGAGTTTACTTCTAATTTGCCACCAAATGTCTTCGCTTGGTCTAATGCTAATTGTCCTAAATCTACTGTCATAATAATATCCTCTTTTCACATATTTTTAGATTATCTATTTAAAAATGATTCGTAAAATTGCTGTCATCGTAATAACTGTTATCGCTCCACCTAAACGAGTGGCTACTTGAGCAAAAGGCATTAAATTCATTCGATCTGCAGTACTCAATATCGCAACATCTCCAGTTCCCCCCATACCACTCTGGCAAGCTGAAATTATTCCCGCTTCGACAGGGTTCATATTGAGGAAACGTGAAACAAAGAAACCAACTGAAATAACTGTGAAAACGACTGAAATGACGACAACAAAGTATTGCCAGCTAAGAGTAGCAACCACATCCTTCAAAGGAATATATAAAAGTCCTAATCCTGCCATTAATGGGAAAGTAAAATTGCCAGAGATAAATTTATAAAGTTGTTTTGCGCCATTCTGAGTTTCTTGGGGAATGACATTTAGATATTTTAAGCAAGCTGCTAAAATAATCATTAAAACTGGTCCCGGAAATCCTGTCAAACTTTGTAAAAGGCCCCCTGCGATGAAAAGTGAACATGCTGTTAAGACACCGCCACCCATTAATTTTATATCTAATGCACCTGAGTTATCTTTAAGGGCATCAGCCATATCTTCATGATTGCCTACTTTAACTAATTGTCCATTGCCAGAATACTCAGGATGTTTTTCCCCAAAACGATTAAGTAAGGCTGTACACATGATTGCAAAGAAATTACCAATAATGGTAGCAGGAATAAGTTGAGCCACTAACTGTTCACTACCAACTCCAGTAATAGAACTATATCCTAATGACAATGGTAATATTCCTTCACCAATTCCGCCAGCTAAAACAGGTGTGACAACAAAGAATAGAGCGTGTTTCCATTCCATTCCTAGAATCACGCCAACTAAGGTCCCTACTGCCATTGCACTAACCATACCTAGTAGCATTGGAATAATCATTCGAAACAGACCCTGGATAAGCATTTTACGGTTCATTCCTAATATACTACCACAAACCAAACATGCTATATAGAAATAAAGAAAGTTAGCTTGTTTCATTAAAATATTTGTTGCCTCTAAAACGTTTGGATTCAAGAGATTAAAGAATACCAAAATTGAGGGAACTAACAATGATAATATGGCTGGACCACCAAAATTTTTTAATCCTGGTATATTGGCTCCCAATGTTCCTAATAACCATCCCATAGATAGAATAACGGCAAAACCACCTAACATATTTACAGGTAGTTGTTGTAGATAACCTGTAATGAAAATTAGAGTTGCTAATATCAGATAGACTGGCAAAGGTACAGAACCAACTTTGAAAGACATCCAGGACTTTTTATCCTTAGTTACAACTTGTGCTTGACCATGACTTTTTTGCTTTGTTTCCATGATACAACCTCCCTTTTTGAATTACCTAAAGTATAGATTATTGAAAAAGAAAAAAAAAGATTTTTTAAATAGTTTAATTATTTAAAGAAATTCAACTTTTTTAATTAATTTAAACTAGTCCTCTCTTTTTCGCTGTGTTATACTCAAATAATAGGAGAAAATATGAGAAAAAAACTTTCACTGTGGGCAAGTCTTTCATTAATTTTAGTGACTATGATAGCATTAACAACTAGCATTTTTTACGCCATCATGATACACGAAACCCACAATTCCATCAAAGTTCAAGAAACCCATTTGTTAACGTCTACAGGTAAGATGTTAGCTCAAAATAGTGATATAAAAGAGGCCCTTTCTGTAAAGAAAACAAATCCAAAAATCATATCCTTTACAAAAGATGTCGCAAATCAATACGATTTAGATTATGTCGTCGTCATGGATATGAAGGGCATCAGATTAACTCACCCAAATCCAGAAAAAATTGGTCATCCTTTTCAAGGTGGAGATGAAAAAAATGTCCTTAGCGGTAAAGAAGTCATTTCAACTGCCCATGGGAGTCTCGGGAAATCAATTCGTTATCTTATTCCTGTAAGAGATGAACAAAAAAAACAAATTGGAGCAATCGCTGTCGGTCTGAAATTGAAGACCTTGAATGATGTCATTAATGATAGTAAGCAAAAATACACATCTGCTTTACTTATTTGTATTCTCACAAGTCTTTTAGTAACTAGTTTAATGGCCATACGTCTAAAAAAACAATTACATAATTTAGAGCCAAGCGAAATCTACCAACTTTTAGAAGAGCGTAATGCAATGCTTGATCAGATAAATAATGCTGTTTTTATTATCAATAGAACACACCATATTACTCTGACTAATCAGTCAGCCAAAAATCTTGTCGAAAGTGCCTTATCCTTAAAAAATATTCAGGGCCAAAAAATTGAAAAACTATTTCCTTATTTTTCAAAGATTGATTTGACAAAAGCGCATGAACAGCTTTTTAGATTTATTGACGAGGATTATCTCATCACCATTTCTCCCATTTCTGTTAAGAACGATTTAAGAGGCTATTTAATTCTTCTAAGGAAGGCTGCCGATGCCATATATACCATGGATCAATTAGTTTACACTACAACATATGCCTCAGCCTTGCAAGCACAAACCCATAAATTTATGAATCATCTCCATGTCCTTTATGGTTTAGTTGATATTCACTATTATGATCAATTAAAAATCTATCTAGATAGTATAATTGATGAAGAAACCGATACATTAACCCACCTTTCAGTTCTGATAAAAGAACCATTACTAGCTAGTTTTCTGATTGGTGAAGAAGCCAAATACAGTGAACAAGGCATTTCCTTAAACGTCGAAGTAAGTAGTGATATTCCTGAATGCCATTCGCAAAATCAACTCAATAAGGTTCTAATGATTTTCCGCTATTTGCATGAAAACCTCTTATCAAAATGGAAAATTAAAAAATTAATCATCACCCTTTTTTATGAAAATGGAAATCTCAATAGTTATTATCAAATGGTTGACCTTGATCTCCAAAAGGATGACTTAAATAATCTATTATCAACAAGTTATTTTAATCAACTCCTATTAGATACACATAGTCAAATCAAAAACGAATCCTCACATGAACAATTAGCTTTGTCAATCAAAATTCCTTATGATGGAGAATAAAATGAATGTACTTATTATTGAAGATGACCCAATGGTTGACTTCATCCATCGAAATTATTTAGAAAAAATCGGCCACTTTAATAGAATTTTATCCAGTGATAGTATTCAAGATGCAAAAGCAAAATTGGATGAATTTCCAATTCACCTGATTTTACTTGATATTCATATTAAGGATGGTAATGGCCTTACGTTGTTAGAATTTATCCGTAATCATCATGTCAATTGCGAAGTAATAATAATTTCGGCGGCAAATGATGGTAAAATCATAAAATCTGGTTTTCATTTAGGAATTATTGATTACCTTATTAAACCTTTTACCTATGATCGCTTTGAAGTAAGCATAAAACGATTCTTAGATCACCAGAAACAGTTAAATCAATCCGTTATTAATCAAGAAGCAATTGATGCTTTAAGGAAATCAATAACAGTCCAGCAATATGAAACGGAGAATTCAGATAATCAACTGTTAGATAAAGGACTTTCTCAGGCTACCTATCAGTTGATTACAGAATCAATTGCTAAACTCCCAAATCCTTTCACTATCCAGGATGTTTCCGAGATTTCCTCACTATCACATGTTTCTGTTAGAAAATACATTGCTTATTTAGAAGAAAATAAGCAACTTGTTAGTGAACTTATCTACACCAAAGTTGGGCGACCTTATAGAGTTTACCGTTCTTTAGAAATCAAATAAAGTATAAAAGTAAAAAGAATTTTTTTTGTCTAATATTATTAACTAAGGGATAAAAAGACTGATACAGAAAAAGACAAATTCTAAATAGAATTTGTCTTTTCTTTTAATATTTAATAACAATAGTAATGGATATCCAAAAAAGCAACTCTTTATTTTCGGTACATCTTAAATTGCAAGTATAAATCGTTATAGACACCTAACCAATAGTCACCTAAGTTATCATAGACCTCTAACTTCTTAATGGTTTCATTAGTTGGGTAAAAGGCTTTATCTTCTTTGATGGCTTTTGGTAACATGGCTTTTGCCTTGCTATTTGGTGTTGCATAGCCGATGTATTCAGCATTTTGTGCTGCATTTTTAGGTTCATTGATGAAGTTTAGGAAGGCATAAGCCTCTTTTTCATGCTTCATGGTTTTGGGAAGAACCAAATTGTCGAACCAAAGGTTTGAACCTTCTGATGGAACCACGTAATGCAAATGCTCATTGCTATCTAACATTTCACTGGCTTCACCTGAGAAAGTAACACCAATACCGGCATCTCCTTGAATCATGTAGCCTTTCATCTCGTCAGCAACAATGGCTTTGACATTTGGCGTCAGGGATTGGAGACGTTTTTCCGCTTGGGTTAATTGACTCATGATTTTAGAATTGACTGAATTGCCGTAAGTTGTTAAACCAATTCCTAACATTTCTCTGGCACCATCAATTAACATGATTTGATTTTTATATTCTGGTCGCCATAAATCAATCCAATGTTTAGGTGGGTTTTTAATCAATTGATCATTATAAACGATACCAACTGTTCCCCAAAAATAAGGGATGGAGTAATCATTTTTAGGATCAAAACTTTTTCCTAAAAATTCCTTACCGATGTTATCCATGCCTTTTAATTTACTTTTATCCAGTTTGACTAAAAGGCCTTCTTTAATCATTTTATCAATGGTGTAATCACTTGGAACAGCAATGTCATAAGTGGTTCCACCTTGTTTGATTTTAGTATACATGGCTTCATTGGAATCAAAGGTTTCGTACTGAACTTGAATGCCTGTTTCTTTAGTGAATTTTTTCAGCAAAGCTGGATCAATATAATCTCCCCAGTTGTAAATCACTAGTTTATCAGATTGACTGCCCGACCCTGTCTTTTTTTCCAAAGCAAAGGAAAGGCCAGCTAAAACGACGATAATAGCAAGTACTCCCGCTACGAATGAATAGAGTTTACGCATGTGTTTCCTCCTTTTCTTGGGAAATGTAGTAATATCCCATTACCAACAAGATAGAGAAGAAAAACACAATTGTGGAAAGGGCATTGATATCAAGCGAGATTCCTTGGCGGGCGCGTGAATAAATTTCAACGGAAAGGGTTGTGAACCCATTACCTGTAAGGAAAAAGGTTACTGCAAAATCATCTAAGGAATAGGTGAAAGCCATAAAATAGCCGGCAATAATTCCAGGTGTTAGATAAGGCAACATGACTTCCTTCATCATTTGGAACTGGCTTGCACCTAGGTCATAAGCTGCATTTACCATATCTTGATTCATTTCAGTCAGCCTTGGTAATACCATTAATACCACAATGGGAATCGAGAAGGCAATATGACTTAAGAGAACAGATGTCATTCCTAATTGGAACTTTAAGGTTGTAAATAAAATCAAGAAGGAAGCACCAATCATAACGTCCGGTGATACCATTAAAACGTTATTGGTTGATAAAAGTGAATTCTGATATTTATTCTTAGCATGATGAATAAAGATTGCTCCAAAGGTCCCAATGATAGTCGCAATTAAAGCACTTAGAAAGGCTAGAACAAAGGTTTGAAGAAGAATCGACATGAGTCGGCTATCAGCAAAAAGGGTCTGATAATTTTCCAAGGTAAAACCTGTGAAGCCATTCATATCACCACCTTTATTAAATGAATAAAAAATTAAATAAAGGATTGGCACATAAAGAAGGACAAAAGTGAATGTTAAATAAATTGGTGCGAATTTTTTCATTTACTTCTCTCCTTTGTTACCCACATAATAGCAAGCATGGTCAAAATCAAAATGACTCCGATAGTTGAACCCATACCCCAGTTTTGCGTTGTTAAGAAATGTTGTTCAATGGCAGTACCAAGCGTAATAACTCGGTTACCTCCAATTAAACGCGTTAACATAAAGAGACTTAGACTTGGGATAAAGACAGATTGTACACCTGCTCGAACACCACTCATTGACAAGGGGAAAGTAACTCTTGAAAATGTTTGGAATTCATTGGCACCTAAATCACGACTGGCATTAATGACATTATCATCAATGTCATCTAAGGCATTGAAAATGGGTAAAAGCATGAAAGGTAACTCAATGTATGAGGCTACAAAGATAAATGAAAAATCGGTAAATAGGATTTGTTGGGGACCCACACCAATGAAATCTAAAAAGGCATTAACACCGCCTTGTTGACCAAAAATCCCCATAAAAGCGTATGCTTTTAACAAAAGGTTAACCCAAGTTGGTAAGATGATCAACATGAGCCAGAGTTGTTTGTGTTTCAAACGCGTCAAACAATAGGCTGCTGGATATGAGAGCAAAAGCGTTACTAGCGTGATAAGACCAGCATAGATAATGGAGTTTAAACTCATTCTGATATAGGTCCATGAGCTAAAGAAGGTTTGGTAATTAGCTAATGTCAGGTGACCTTCAATATCAAAAAAAGATTTATAAAAGAGCAATGCAACTGGTGCTAAGACAAAGAGGAAAATCCATAAAAAATAGGGGACAGCATAAAGCTTAGAGGTTTTCATCATTTCTTTCCTCCTCGATAGCGTTGATTAAGCCTTCTTCTTGCTCTTCAACTTCCACATACTCCTCAATCCGGGCATCAAATTCTTCTTCGGTTTCGTTGAGACGCATAATATGGATAT
Source organism: Streptococcus bovimastitidis (assembly GCF_001885095.1). Classification (GTDB taxonomy): domain Bacteria; phylum Bacillota; class Bacilli; order Lactobacillales; family Streptococcaceae; genus Streptococcus; species Streptococcus bovimastitidis. Next base: position 656,730 of record NZ_LZDD01000001.1, read on the forward strand.
CTTCTGGGGTAAAATCTAAACCTATAACTTCGCCTTCGATGGCTTTGCGGGTAGAATGAATCATCCACTCATTATCAAGCTCATCATAAGCAATAATTTCGTAATGGACACCACGGAATAATTGTGTGTCGACCTTAACTTTTAATTTTCCTTCTTCAGGAAGGGTAATTTGTAAATCTTCTGGGCGAATAACCACTTCAACTGGTTCATTAGGACGCATCCCTCCATCGACTGATTCAAAGGTTTTACCATTAAAGGAAACCAAATAGTCTTCTATCATAGTACCGTTGATAATGTTTGATTCACCAATAAAGTTAGCAACAAAATGATTAATGGGTTCATCATAAATGTCAACTGGCGTTCCTGATTGGACAATTTCGCCATCATTCATGACAAAAATCCAGTCACTCATGGCTAGGGCTTCTTCTTGGTCATGCGTAACAAAAACAAAAGTAATACCAAGCCTTTGTTGCAATTCACGTAATTCATACTGCATTTCCGTACGAAGTTTTAAATCCAATGCTGAAAGAGGTTCATCTAAAAGGACAACACGAGGTTGGTTGATGATGGCGCGCGCTATCGCAACACGTTGTCTTTGCCCACCTGATAATTTTTGGATTGGACGATTTTCAAAGCCTTCAAGTTGGACCATTTTAAGGGTTTCCTTAACACGGCTACTAATTTCTGCTTTAGGAATATTTTTTAACTTCAAGGCAAAAGCCACGTTATCAAATACATTCATATGCGGGAAGAGGGCATAATTTTGGAAAACCGTATGAACATCCCTTTTACTAATAGGGAGGTCATTGATACGTTTACCATCAAGGTAAATATCACCACTTGTCGCATCAATGAGTCCAGCAATAATATTCAAGATGGTTGATTTCCCAGAACCTGAGGCTCCTAATAAAGTGTAAAACTTACCTTCTTCGAGTTCAAAATTAATGTTTTTAAGTACTTGCGTACCATTGTCTTCAAATGTTTTAGAAACATTTTTGAAAGTGATAATTGGCTTAGTCAATTGTCATAAATCCTCCATAATATAGCTGAGTTCTCTTTAGGTGATGTCTTCACCAATAATACGAACTTCTCTCTCAAGTGTAACGCCAGAATTAGCTTTTACACGGTCAATAACATGAGCAATTAATTGCTCATAATCTCGGGCTGTTCCCTGATTAACATTAATCATGAAACCAGCATGCTTCTCAGAAACTTCCACCCCACCAACACGGTAACCTTTAAGTTCAGCTTCCATAATCAGCTGACCAGCAAAATAACCAACTGGTCTCTTGAATACAGAACCACAAGATGGGTATTCTAAGGGTTGCTTCATACGACGAAGATGATTTAAACGCTCCATCTCTTGTGAGATTTGTTCAAAATCACCTGGCTTTAAAGCAAATTTTGCTGAAATGACAATATCGCCACTAGCTTGAATAGCGGACATCCGATAACCAAAAGCCATTTCACGCGCAGTAATCGTTTTAATCTCACCTTCTTTAGTCAATACTTTTGCTGATAGGAAAATATTTGAAATCTCCCCACCGTAAGCACCAGCATTCATAAAGATGGCACCACCGACGCTTCCAGGAATACCGCAGGCAAATTCAAAACCAGTCAGGCTATTATACTTGGCAACCTTCGTCGTCTCAATTAAATTTGCACCAGCTTCTGCTTCAATGGTATAGCCATTGACCGTCACCAAGTTGAGTTTATCAAACATGATGACAAAACCACGGATACCACCATCTCGGACAATCAAATTACTAGCATTGCCCAGAACTAACCAAGGAATATTTTCACGGTTAGCGTACTTAACAAGACGCTCTAATTCAATTTGATTACGTGGAAAAGCCAAATAATCAGCAGGGCCTCCAACCTTGGTATAAGTGTATTTCTTTAAAGGTTCATTTTCCCGGATATCAATTCCGGCTAATTCTTCAATCATTTTTAATCTTCTTTCCGAATCATTTCTTTTAACACTAAAAAATCGGCACAGAGCCGATTCTATTATATCAAATTTTGGCAAAAATAAGAATCATTTTCAATAAGAATTTTAAGACAATTTCCCCCAAAAAGCAATCTCATTTCTATCAATAAGCGTCAATAAATCCTTTACTGACCATGCTTTACCCGGAATTATTAAATTTGGCGCAATTTCTAATAAAGGAACTAATACAAAAGCTCTTTCTGTCATGTATAGATGGGGAATGGTTAGCACTTCAGAGTCCATTACCAACTGACCAAACAAGAGAATATCGATGTCAATGGTCCGTGGTCCCCACTTTTCATGACGCACCCGACCCAAGTCAGCCTCGATCTGATGAATACATTCTAGCAGATCCAAAGGCTCCAAGTCCGTTTCTAACTGACATGCCAAATTCAAAAAATTAGCTTGATTGGTATTGCCCCAAGCTGGTGTTTCATAAAGCGAGGATACAGCTTTCATCTCAGTATTAGGTAGTTGAGACAGTGCTTCAATGGCTTGACCAAGATAGCTTTGACAATCACCCATGTTAGAGCCCAAACTTAAATAGACACAGGTCATCGGCTACGCTCCAAAACAATTCCTACAGAATCATAGTGACCAGCTATTGGAGGATTCGCTTTTTTGATACTGATGGTGATGGCCTGAATCGGTTCAAAGGCCTTAAAAAGATCCTGACAAATAGCACCCGCTAAGCGCTCAATTAAGGCGAAACGTTGGTTTTCCACCAAGTCCTTAACCCGATCAAAGACATGACCATAATGAACTGTTTCTTCTAAGTTATCGGTCAATGAAGCTGCGCTTAAATCCACTGCTAATTCTAAATCGATAACGAAAATTTGACCTAGCACTTGTTCTTCCGCTAAAGCACCATGATAACCATAAAAACGGCAACCATTTAAACGTATTTTATCCATTTTCCCTCACATTAATTTTTCTAAAACACTAACCACATCTTTATTTTCAGCCACATTATGTACGCGAACAATTTGACAACCTTTAGAAATAGCATAGGCTGAAAGTGCAGCTGTCCCTTGGTCACGGTCAAGGGCCTTTGTGTTGCCACCAAGTAAGGCATCCACCACACGTTTACGAGAAATACCGAAAAGGACAGGATAGCCTAACTGACAAACTTGCTCTAACCCCTTTAACAAATCAGTATTTTGCTCGACAGTTTTGGCAAAACCAAAGCCTGGATCAATCCAAATATTTTCCTTAGACAAACCAGCAGCTAAGGCAGCTTGGCTGCGTTCTTCAAGGAATGAACAAACATCAGAAACAACATCATCATAGGACTCGTCTTCCTGATTGTGCATTAAAATAATGGGCACCTGCCACTTAGCAGCCAAGTCTAACATCTTACCATCATAAAGACCTGCCCAAACATCATTCAGAATATCAGCCCCAGCTTCAAGGGCTGCTTGAGCCGTTTCTGTCTTATAAGTATCAATACTAACAAGGACATCAAACTTTGCTTTAATGGCTTTGATAACAGGTACAACTCGGGCAATTTCTTCTTCTGCTGGAACGAAATCATAACCTGGACGAGTGGATTCACCACCAACATCGATGATTTTAGCCCCATCAGCAATCATTTTTTCCACTTGTATTAATGCCTGATCCAGCATGGTATAAAAACCACCATCAGAAAAGGAATCTGGAGTCACATTAAGAATTCCCATAATGGCTGCATTGGCATCCAGGCTATGTTTTCCAATATTCATAACTACTCCTACTTGTCTTTCATTAATTCTAAAATATAACGTTGGCTATCACGGTCACCAACTAATGAGCCTTTGGCCATTTTAGTGATTGTTTTACTGCCAGGTTTCTTGATACCACGCATAGTCATGCACATATGCTCAGCTTCCACCACAACAAAAACCCCATGAGGATGTAAGGCTTCATCTAGAGCTGTCGCAATCTGACTGGTCAAACGCTCTTGTAATTGCGGACGCTTACTTGCCACTTCCACTGCTCGAGCCAACTTACTAAGACCTGTCACGCGCCCGTCTGCCGGATAATAGGCCACATGGGCCTTACCATAAAATGGAACCAAATGGTGCTCGCACATAGAGTAAAATGGAATATCCTTAACCAAAACGATATCATCATAAGTTTCTTCAGCAAAAACAGCCGTAAACTCCTCTTTCGGATCTTGCTCTAAACCCGCAAACATTTCAGCATACATTTTAGCCACCCGTTTCGGTGTATCTAAAAGACCTTCACGCTGAGGATCTTCACCCAAGGCCTCCAACAATTGATAAATGGCTTCTTCGGCCTTTTGACTATTCATTCGGAATCTTCCCTCTCTCTTTTTCTAGCTTACGCTCATTAATAAAATACTGTCTAACTTCGGAAATAAAATACAAGGAACCGGTAATGACAAAGAAATCCTCAGATTGCTCAACTTGCATCTTGTCTAACCAGGCTTTGAAATCTTGATTTTTCGAAAACTCTTGCGGATAGTCAGCTAATGCAAAGGCCCTTGGATAATTAAAAGTGGTCACTTCCAAATCGCCACAATCCTTAAGCAATTCTAACATTTGGTCAATTGGTTTGGTATTGATAGCCGCCACTAAAAGGTGAATCTTGCGGTCCTTATAATCGGATTTGAGAACATCCACTAGGGCCTGCACACTCTCCTTGTTATGTGCACCATCAATCATCAAATTTGGTAGCATTAATTCTGTCCGACCTAACCAAGTACTCTGGCTTAAACCTATACGAATAGCGTCAGCTGAGATTTTCGCTAGTTTTTCTTGGAGTAATAGACAAGCCTGGATAGCATGGGCGGCATTGGCAACCTGATGTTGACCAGGCATAGCTAGTTTGATATCCGAAAGGGTGCCCTTTGCAAACGAGAATTGGTAGGCCTCACCAGAGTTGGTCATGTTATAATCCACTCCGTACTCATAGGCCCTGCTATTAGTTTCCTGACACTGTTCTAGAAAAACCTGTCTAGCATCAGCCTGGTCAATAGCAAAGAGAACATGCTCGCCGCCCTTGATAACACCAGCTTTTTGGCTTGCGATTTCCGCATAAGACTGACCTAAAATATCCTGATGATCCAAGCCGATTGAAGGACAAATGACAGCAAAAGCCTTGAAAACATTGGTTGAATCATATAAGCCACCCAGTCCCGCTTCAACAATAGCAATATCTACAGAATTCATATGTCCAAAATAGTAAAACATGATGACTGTAATAATTTCGAATTCGGTGATTGGACCAAGGTCGGTTTCCACGGCAATGCGGTCAGCTAGTGGTTTAACCAATTGACAACAGGTCACTAAGTCCTCTTTAGACACCATGACACCATCAAGACTAATTCTTTCTCGAAAATCCATGATAAAGGGTGAGGTAAAGGTCCCAACCTTATAGCCTGAGGCTGTCAAAATGTGTTGCAGATAATTGACAGTTGACCCTTTGCCATTGGTTCCAACCACGTGGATGCCAAAAATCTTTTCTTGGGGATTCCCCAATTTATCCAAGACCCAAAGCATGCGTTTGAGTCCTGGTCTAATACCAAATTTTGTTTGACCGTGAATCCAAGCTAGAGCTTCTTCATATAACATAATTTCCTCGCTTAATAAAAGAGTATCCACTCTTGCCATAACTTATATTATAGCACAGCGGATACTAGTTTTTATCTGAAAATACCTTAAGAAATCACTTGTAGACCTTGCTTGTCAATACTTAGAGAAACTAATTGACCATTTAGGTCTAAGCCTTCTAAATGCTTGATTAAGCTGTCGACCTTTTCTGTAGGGCAAAGGGTCATGACAGTTGGCCCGGCACCTGATAGGTAGGTTGCATAGGCACCTTCTGACTTGGCTGTTCCTTTAATGATGTGGAACTCTTTCACTAATTTTTGCCGGTATACCTCATGGAAATGGTCGTTTTCAATGGCACGGCCTGCTTTTTCCAAATCTCCACTAAGCAGCGCAGCGATTGCCAAATTGGCAACAGAAGAGGCTGATACAGCTTGTTTGTATGATAATTGTTTAGGCAAGACATTGCGAGAGTCTGAGGTTTTTAATTCGTAGTTTGGGATAAAAGCCACGAGTCCACAATCTGGAAACGGTGCTTGAACATAATCCAATTGGTTATCCAATTGAGAAGCAATGACAAACTGACCAAAGAGGGCTGGTGCAACATTATCAGGATGGCCTTCAAACTGATTGGCTAATTCAAATTTTCTTTCAATGCTTAGGTCTAAATTCGCTAATTGATTAGCTAGTTCAATTCCAGCAATAATAACTGAAGATGATGAGCCTAAGCCACGTGCCAATGGTATTTCTGAGCGCATAATCAAGTGATGTGGCTGAATGTTTGGAGCAACCCGAAGAGCTGTTTCAACAAGTAAATTTCGCTGATCCGTTGGCACTCCTTCTAAGTCGTGTTCCACAAACCATCGACTACTTTCCTCTAAAATTTCTACCTCTAAATATAGGGAGAGAGCAATTCCGATGGAATCAAATCCTGGTCCTATATTGGCTGAAGTTGCTGGTACTTTTATTAACATCTTATTCCCCCAAAACTTTAAAAGCGTTCAAGAGCTTAAAATCACTTTCTTGATTAATCTGACTTTGAACAGCTTCTAATTGCAGTTGATTCATCATGTGAGTAATGATGACCAAACGCGCCCGCCCTTCCTGCGCCTTTTCTTGTAGCACTTGTCGGAAAGAAATCTTTTGTTCATTAAAAATAGTTGCTATTCTTAATAACTGACCAGTTTTGTCTGGTGTTTCAATGGCAAAATAATAATGACTGCACTTATCTTCTTTATTAGCCAATTTAGTTGGACGACTGAATTCATTAAAGGCTTTACCAACTGTCTTGTCTTCTAAGCGATGAGCAATGCGAATAATATCAGCCATAACTGACGTAGCAGTTGGTTTTTGGCCTGCACCAGGTCCATAGAACATGGATTGACCAATTCCAATTGACTCAACAAAGACAGCATTCATAACATCATTAACACTAGCTAGAGGATGTTTTTTAGGAATGAAAGTTGGTGAGACGTCAGCCAAAATACCGGAAGCTGTTTCTTCCACACGACCTACTAATTTAATGACATAGCCCAATTCCTGAGCGACAGCCACATCTTCAGCTGTTATGGTAGAAATCCCTTGATGTGAGACATTTTCAAATGCGATGGTCATTCCAAAAGCAAACTGGCTCAAAATAGCCACTTTATAAGCCGCATCAATCCCTTCGACATCGTTAGTTGGGTCACTTTCGGCATAGCCAAGCGCTTGGGCTTTGGATAGTGCTTCTTCATATGTCCAACCCTGATCAACCATTTTAGTCATCATGTAATTGGACGTTCCATTTAAGACGCCCAAAACACGCTGGATCTTATCTGACGTAAAAGAATTAGCTAGGGTTCTTAAAATAGGAATCCCACCAGCAACGGCGGCCTCGTAATAAAAGGCTAAGCCCTTAGCTTTAGCACTTTCTTGGATTTCAGGTCCATGTAAGGCAATCAAATCTTTATTGGCTGTTACAACATGTTTTCCAGCATTGAGCGTTGCTAAAATATAAGTTTTAGCGGGTTCAATTCGTCCCATCAATTCAACAACAATAGCAATTTCCGGGTCATTGAGAATATCATCAATGGAAGTCACAAATTGATAGCTATGACCATTTTCTTTTAAGCGATTAACTTCATTGTCGTCACGCACTAAAATTTTGGCAATTTCTAAGTCATCACCAAAAGCTGCTCTTATTTTATCTCCATTTTCTTCTAATAAAAATGGCAAACCACTTGCGACTGTTCCAAAACCTAATAAAGCTATTTTCAATGCCATGGACATCCTCCTCATGCATTCGTTCGTTTTTTACAAGAATGAATCTCAATATCTGAATTATTATACCAAATTTTGCCCTCATTTGATAGAAAATTAGCAAAAGTCAGCTAAAAATTCTGAATTGACTTAATATCTGCTCCTTAAAATGTTATAATACCATTACATTTATCAGAGGAGCTCCCATGAGACAAAAAAATAAACGGAAAAAAAGACTGGTAAGCAGTCTCCTTCTTCTATTATTAGTAACTAGCCTTTGCCTAGTTGCATTGTTATTTAAGGATCAAGTTAAGGAACAAGTTCTGGACTTTCTCCCAAAAAGTCATCATGTGAATAAACAAGGGACAAAGACGGTCAAAACCAAGTCAAAAAAAGCAAGTCTGAAAACAGTAACTTGGACAAAAAAAGATCAGCCAGTCAAAATACCGATTCTCATGTACCACGCCGTTCATGTTATGGCACCAGAAGAGGCAGCAAATGCTAACTTAATCGTCGACCCTCAGACCTTTGAATCTCAAATCAAAGCCCTTAAAGAAGACGGCTACTACTTTCTGTCACCGGAAGAGGCCTATCGAGTTCTAACCAAAAATGAAGTCCCTGCTGAAAAAGTCGTTTGGCTAACCTTTGATGACAGTATGAAAGATTTTTACACCACTGCTTATCCTATTCTAAGAAAATACCAGGCCAAAGCTACCAATAATGTTATCACTGGCTTCACCCAAGAAAATCGACCAAGTAACTTAACAGTTGCTGAGATGAAGGAAATGAAGAAAAAGGGCATATCCTTCCAAGACCATACGGTCAATCATCCCGACTTAGAAATGTCTGACCCTACAACGCAAGAAGTTGAAATGAAAGACTCTATGGATTTTCTTAATCAGAACTTGAACCAAGAAACCATGGCCATTGCTTATCCAGCAGGTCGCTATAGTGATACCACCTTGGAGATTGCTAAAAATCTCCATTATAAATTAGGTGTCACAACCAATGAAGGCTTAGCTAGCGCCACAGATGGCTTATTGAGCTTGAACCGAGTGCGGATCATGCCGAATACACAGGCCAAAGACCTCCTCAACTATATTCAAACAAACTAAAGCAAAAGCATTTGAACTCATTCAAATGCTTTTTTGAGTAATGGAAATACTATTAATTGAATCATAAATTTTTAAGTGACTTAAATACTTTTTCTTAATCTTCTTCCATCAATAAGGTGGCTGAATTTCGCAGGTCAATTTTTTGCCCTGTTTCTTTGATATGTTGGAGATTCTGATCATAGGAGCTAGAAAAGACCAAAGAATAAAGGATATCCAAGAGGACATGGATGGCAATATTGCTGCTAAAGTTGCCGATTTTAGAATAGAGTTTTTCACGCGTTGTTATTGGCAAAAAGAGGTCTACTTGTTTTGACAAACGGTTATTACCAATGGATGTGATAGCAATGGTCTTAACTTTTTTAATACGGGCAATTTTGGCAACATCTAAAACAGGTTGAGTCTCACCTGAAGTCGATAGCAATAAGGCAAGGGCTCCCCTTGGCATATTGTGGGCTTCATACCTCTCTTCTCCTAAAAGGGAAACCACATGGGCAAGACGACCTAGTCGACGTAATTTTAAAGCAAAATCCTGAGCAATTAGTAAATTGGCACTTTGACCGAAAATATAGATGACCTCTGCATTGGCTAAAAGACTTTGCGCTTCTTGCAAATGGTCCTGTTGTAAAAGACTCAATAAATCTTCGATTGTCGCTTTCTCTAAATGTGCGATTTTAGAGGCAATTAATAAGGGCGAATCGCCAGCTTCAAAGGGAATATTCGAATCTACTTTTGTAAAATGTCGACTTAAATAGGCATGTTCTGATAAATAGGCTTTTTTAAAATCTACCCAGCCCTTAAAACCAAGTTTTTTGGCAATTCTAACAATGCTAGAGGCCTGCGTATAAGTCGCTTTAGCTACCGCTTGGATACTCATATTTTCCAATTGATCAGCATTCTCCAATAAAAAAGCGACTGTCACTGATTCCGCGGGGGAAAAGGTCAAACTTTCCATTTCTTCTTTAATCAGCATCGATGACTCCTCTCAATTTCTATTAAAGCCAGTTTAACAAAATATTTTACAAAATTCACTTGATATTTGAAAATATTTGTAAAATGCCTTACAGAATCCACCACATACCTTGCATAATTATTTCTTTGGCATATACTCGAAGTATGAAGTATAAAGAAAACACTTACAAAGGAGCAAGCTCATGGTTAAAATTGCAACAATTGGCGGAGGCAGTAGCTATACACCAGAATTGATGGAGGGATTCATCAAACGTTATGATGAATTACCGATTACAGAAATCTGGTTAGTCGATGTTGAAGAAGGAAAAGAAAAACAAGAAATTGTAGGAGCAATGGCACAGCGCATGTGGGATGCGAGTCCATATGATGTTAAAGTGCACCTGACCTTAGACCGCGAAGAAGCCCTAAAAGATGCTGACTTCGTCACTACTCAATTTCGGGTAGGCCAACTCAATGCCCGTATCAAAGATGAACGGATTCCCTTCTCCTATGGGATTTTAGGACAAGAGACTAATGGCCCTGGAGGAATCTTTAAAGCCTTTAGAACGATCCCAATCATTTTAGAAATCGTAGAAGATATGAAACGCTTATGTCCAAACGCCTGGCTCATCAACTTTGCTAACCCAGCTGGAATGGTAACTGAGGCTGTCTTGCGCTATGGTAAGTGGGAAAAGGTCATTGGACTATGTAATTTACCAGTAATGCTTAGAATGGGCGAAGCTGCCTTACTTGAGACTTCTGAAGATGAGCTGATTTATAAATTTGCCGGTATTAACCACTTTCACTGGCATAAAGTTGCTGACAAAAAAGGCAATGACTTAACAATGGAAGTCATCAACCGCCTTTACGATGAGAACACCACACTTCCAAAAAACATCTTTGATATTCCTTTCTTCAAAGAACAATTAGAAGCAATGAAAATGCTCCCTTGCGGTTACCATAACTACTATTACCGTTTTGATGAAATGCTAGCGCATGGCCTTGAAGAATACAAGACAATCGGAACAAGGGCCGAACAAGTATACACACTTGAAAAGAGTCTTTTTGATCTTTATCGAAACCCTGAACTCAATTACAAACCCAAGGAATTAGAAGAACGTGGTGGAGCCCACTATTCTGATGCTGCCTGTGAAACAATTGCTTCCATTTATAGCAATAAAAATACAGAATTAGTTGTCTCAACTCGGAACAATGGAGCAGTCCCAGATTTACCAACTGATTGTGCTGTTGAAGTAACTGCTAATGTTGGCGCTGCAGGTGCTCGTGCAGTAGCCTTCGGTCATTTACCAACCGCTGAGCGTGGCTGGCTTCATGTCATGAAAGCCATGGAACTCTTAACCATTGAAGCTGCTGTAACAGGCAACTATGGTACAGCCTTACAAGCCTTCATCATTAATCCATTAATTCCAAGTGGTGAGCGAGCAAAAAATGTCCTCAATGAACTTCTACTTGCTCATAAAAAACATCTTCCTCAATTTGCGGATACTATTGCTCGCCTAGAAAAAGAAGGCGTCCAAATTAAAGACGAGAAAGTTCGTCAACTCTGCCAATAAGAAAATAAAGCCCTCCATATTGTTATGGAGGGTTTCATTGTAATTTTGTAAAATCAATGTGAAAACCAATTATAAATTTTACAAATTTACTGTAAAGTCCATCATGAATAATCAGGAAATTAAGATTTCTTATTATTAAAAACAAATAATTTACTGAGGAAATAATTTAATACAATGACTAATACTTGACCAAAAACTGTTTCAATCGAATTGATTAAACTCTGGTTTTGATGAACAAACTGACCAATAATTTGCGGAAAGGCATCCACAAAGATAAATGCCAGGAGAACATCTAGGACAAGTGTTACTAACCTAGCAATGATAAATTTAATTAAACGGTTAAGGTAACCCTTGCGCTCTTGCTTAAAGACCAAAGTATCATTAGTGACGAAGGCAAAAAGAATAGCTATGATATTAGCCAAACCGGCAGCAAATGTAGCATCAGCTTTAAAGTGGAAAATAATTAGGCGTGAAATAATATAGACTACTGTAGTCAGTACCCCAAAAATCAGATACATGACCACTTCGCTCTTCATTAGTTTTTTTAGGTTAATGTTCATAGATTTTCTTTCTAAAAGAATTCTTAGGGACTCGGTTTAAATACTATTAGCCACGTTCCTTTAAGATGTAAATAGGACGTTTTTTTGTTTCCAAAAAGATTTTAGCCACATATTTACCTAAAATTCCAAGGCAAAGTAATTGGAGTCCACCAATGAATAGAATAACCACAATTATACTGGCCCAACCATTGACACTACCACCAACTGTTAGCTTTCGGATAACGACAAATAGAATACCAATGATAGAAGCAATAAAGGACAAGAGGCCACTATAAGTAGCAAGGCTTAGTAAAGCTTCTGAGAAGTTAATAAAGCTATCCATTGAGTAAGAAACCAATTGCCAGAAATTCCAAGAAGTTTGTCCAGCAACACGTTCTCTATTTTCAAAAGAAATGTAATAGGTCTTGTAACCTACCCAAGAAAAAATCCCCTTACTAAAACGATTGACCTCACCCATTTCTAAAACACTATCCAGAACTTGTCTGGTCATCAAGCGATAGTCACGAGCACCATCAACAATCTTTGTCGTTGAAACTGCATTAATTATTTTATAAAAAAGATTGGAGAAAAAGGTCCGAATAGGAGGCTCTCCATCACGGTTTTTGCGTCGTGTACCGACAATGTCGAATCCCTCTTGAATTTTTTCATACATTTGCACCAGTAATGCTGGTGGATCCTGTAAATCAGCGTCCATAACCGTAATGTAATCACCTTGAGCATGTTCTAAGCCAGCTAAAAGCGCACTTTCCTTGCCAAAATTGCGCGACAGCGCCAAATAATGAACATTAGCAAACTGCTTGGACAGGTCTTTTAAGACCGCCAAAGTCTGATCTTTGGACCCATCATCAACAAAGAGGTATTCAAAATCCACCTTTTCCGCAAGTTCTTTTTCATACTTTTGGGTTTCATGTAAAAACAAAGTGACCGCTTCTTCCTCGTTAAAACAAGGAACAACAATCGATAAGAGCTCTTTTTCTTTCAGCATAATTGCCTTTCTCTAACATGCAAATCAATTTCTCAAATTAAGCCTATTTTAACATAAATGAGAGGAAATTACTTGAATAGCTTGTTAGAGGAGTTGGAAGTAGGGTTGGGAAAAACTTAAGAATGAAATGAATTGATAATTAGACCTAACTGATTATTAATTTACGTTTATCAGATTTACTTTTGAATACAGCTATTATTGGTAAAAGAATCCAAGTTATTAGAGAAATACCAATAGCTAACTTATGAGCAATTGTCTTATGATAAGTGATAAAAATTTTCTTAGTGTCAGGTTTTTCAATAGCTAACCATCCGTCTTTATCCTTATAACTGTGTAGAATGGCACCATCACTATTTTTAGCAACAAAACCTTTTAAATAGGTAATTGGTGACCTAACTACTTTTGTTCCTTTAGGAATATCTTTAATAGTAAAAGTGAATTTATCCTGATTGAATTTTTTGAATTCGCGTTGACCGTCAAAGTAAACTGCGTTTTCAATCAAATCATTAGTTGAGACTTTATATGATTTCGGAAAATTAATGATCGGAGCAAATGAGTTTCCATTCTCAATTTTATAACTACCGCTATCTATATCATACTTACCATCTTCTCGTGGAATTCTCTTAATTTGTTGATTTGTCCGATAGTCCATAAAACCATTTATTCGATAAAAACCTTTACCTGCGTCAGCACTAAAATAACCAAAATTACTATTTGCCAATCCTTTATAAATATTTTCATTTGTAGCAAAGTAACTTACTTTATCAAATTCAGAAATTTCACCAGTAAAAATATCATTTTGCTTATCGAAACTTTGACAATTAAATAATACATAGAGTACTATTGCTCCGTATAATATTGTTTTGTTATTAATTTCAAAAATTTGGTAATAATTTTCTACAATTATGACAATTAATAGAGCAATAAAGAAATAAAAAAACATGTCAAATCGATTTAAAGTTTGAATCATATCTATGAAAGCAATTTTTTGTAGATAAAAATATGGAATCAAATTACTTTGAATGATGCTTACTATAAAGATTGCTCCGATTAATATATTTGTTTCTTTATTAAACAACTTATATGTTGCAGCTAAAAGTAATGAGAAAAATAAAATTAAAATGACAATATCTTGGAAAGTTAAAGCACTATTTATTCTTTCTAACCAAGTTACCTTACTTACACTGTTAGCAATTATTCCTTCAGTTCCAAGATTCATTGCTGGCACTTTTAACCAGTCATTTGATTTCTTTTGTTCAATTAAGGGAACAATAAAAATTAAAGTTCCTCCAATAATACTAATCCCTGACAAAAGCCACGAGTTAATTCTTGATAGAGTAATTTTCATTCTATCTAATAGCAATAAAGAAATAAATAAAACTAATGTATAAATAACTAACAAGTATGTTGTTAAAAGATGAGTTAAAGTGATTAATATTATACTGAAAGTAACTTCAAATTGCCAATTCTTGAAGTCCTCAAACATTAGTTGGTAGATACCAATGATTGCTAGTGGTAAAAATAAATATGCTATTTGTTGATTATATGTTCCCATATTTAACATTCTGACATTAAATGTCGAATAGCCAAAAATGTAAATTATTGAAAACAATAATGCTGTTTTTGGATTATGTTTTAGTTTGAAATAAGAATTAAAGGATAGATTTAATCCTAAAAAGTGAAAAAATACATTAAATATAATTACTGTTAATACTGGTTTATTAATGAAAATTAAAAGTATAGCAATTGGATAATTAACAAAGTACGGATAAAAGAAATTTACTGCATATCCTTGATGATTAAATGAATAATATGAAACATCCGGAATTATCTTACCATATTTTATGTTTTTAGAAAGTTCATAAATACGAGAAAAATGGAACCAAGAGTCCCAGTCCATATGAAATCTTTGAAATACTAGAAATGGTACCATAGGTATCAAAGCCAAGATAAAAAATAATAAATATCTTTTAAATTTGCTTTTTAAAATATTATTTACCATAAAGATCAGTCTCCTTAACAATATAAACTGGTCTTTTCTTTGTTTCTAAAAAGATTTTTGCAACGTATTTTCCTAAAATTCCCAGGCATAGTAATTGGAGTCCACCAATGAAAAGAATAACGACAATCATACTAGCCCAACCATTAACACTGCCACCAATGGTTAGTTTACGTATTATTACAAAAATAATTCCTATAATTGAAGCGATAAAAGAAAGAATACCGCTATATGTTGCAATACTTAATAGGGCTTCAGAAAAATTGATAAAGCCTTCCATTGAATATTTAACGAGTTGCCAAAAATTCCAGGAGGTTTTACCCGCAACACGTTCTCTATTTTCAAATGAGATATAGTAAGTATCATAGCCAACCCAAGCAAAAATTCCCTTAGAGAAGCGGTTTACTTCACCCATTTCTAGAATGCTATCAACGACTTGTCTTGTCATTAGTCGAAAGTCTCTGGCACCATCGACAATTTTAGTATCTGAAACAGAATTGATAATTTTATAGAAGATCTTTGCAAAGAAAGTCCTAATTGGTGGTTCTCCCTCTCTGTCTTTACGACGTGTCCCAACAATATCATAACCTTCTTGAATTTTTTCATACATGTTAACTAATAATTCTGGTGGATCTTGCAAATCAGCATCCATAACCGTAATGTAATCACCTTGAGCATGTTCCAAGCCTGCCAACAAAGCACTTTCCTTACCAAAATTTCTTGAAAAAGAAAGATAATGAACATTCTCTATTGCTGAACTTACTTCTTTTAAAACTGTTAAGGTATTATCTTTTGATCCATCGTTAACAAAAATATATTCAAAATCTACTTGATTAACTAGATGATTCTCATATTTTATAGTTTCTTCTAGAAAAAGTTTAACTGTCTCTTCTTCATTGTAACAAGGGACAATCACGGATAATAACTTCTTATGATTAGTCATTCTTAACCTATCCTTCTTTTGATTTTTTAACATTCAAAAATTCTCAATTTAATCTTATTTTATCACAATTATTACAATTTGTACTACATAATGTAATATATCAATGATAGAGTTTATCACTTAGGATAGGTTTAGGAGGACAATTATGGCTTTTACTTTAAAATCAGACAAAAAAGAGTCTGAAATCAAGACTATAAGATTTCCTTTACAACTTATTCAAGAAATTGAAGAAGCAATTGTCAAAAAAGATGTCAGTTTTTCAAGT
Organism: Streptococcus bovimastitidis; assembly: GCF_001885095.1. Classification (GTDB taxonomy): domain Bacteria; phylum Bacillota; class Bacilli; order Lactobacillales; family Streptococcaceae; genus Streptococcus; species Streptococcus bovimastitidis. The sequence goes on from NZ_LZDD01000001.1 coordinate 672,898, forward strand.
TTTGTCATTCAAGCTTGCGAATATGCTCTAAAAGACATGAACAGTAGAGATTAACAATAATCACCTCATTTGATTATTTTTTTAACAAAAAAACTCACTACAAAATGTAGTGAGTTTTTGTTTAGCTTATCAACTCTATTATTTAAGAGTAATTGTAGCTCCAGCTTCTTCAAGTTTAGCTTTAAGTTCTTCAGCTTCTGCTGCAGAAACGCCTTCTTTAACGTTAGCAGGTGCTCCATCAACAAGACCTTTAGCTTCTTTAAGACCAAGTCCAGTGATTTCACGTACAGCTTTGATAACGCCAACTTTTTTGTCGCCAGCAGCTGTTAATTCTACGTCGAATGAATCTTTAGCAGCTTCTTCAGCACCACCAGCAGCTGCAGCAGCTACAGGAGCAGCAGCAGTTACACCAAATTCTTCTTCGATAGCTTTTACAAGATCGTTAAGCTCAAGGATTGTAGCTTCTTTAATGTCAGCAATAATGTTTTCAATGTTCAATGCCATTTTTAATTTCCTCCAAATAGATAATTGTTTTAATATAGTATGTAACCAAGGTTACGAGTTGACGCATTAAGCTGCGTCTTCTTTGTTTTCTGCAACAGCTTTAACAGCGTATGCAACGTTGCGAACTGGTGCTTGAAGAACTGAAAGTAACATAGAAAGCATACCTTCGCGGTTTGGCAATGTAGCAAGGGCCATGATATCTTCTTTTGAAGAAACAGAACCTTCAATTGTTCCACCTTTGATTTCAAGCGCATCAGCAGTTTTTGCAAACTCGTTGATAATTTTAGCAGGTGCGATAACATCTTCGTTTGAGAATGCTACTGCAGATGGTCCTACGAAAACATCGTCCATTCCTTCAAGTCCTGCTTGGACAGCAGCACGTGACAAGATAGAATTTTTGATTACTTTGAATTCAACGCCACTTTCGCGTAGTGAACGACGTAGTACAGTATCTTGATCAACTGTAAGACCACGAGAATCAACAACGACGATACTTGCAGCGTTTTTCATTTTCTCAGCAACAATGTCAACTAGTTCAGCTTTTTTTGCAATATTTGCTTCACTCATTAGTTTTACCTCCGTAATTATTTTTTGTCTAGAGACAACAAAAAAAATCGCCTCTAAACCTAGACACGAAAGTACAAATACGTTATTTTTAAATATCGTTTTGTGCCTCGGTAGGAATATTATGAGCTAGGCTCCCCTACTGTCTTAGGTCAGTTTTATTTCAAAACCTTATTTAGTATACACTATCTATTGCCATCTGTCAACAAATATTCACTTGTTTTTTAAAATAAAAAGGTCAGTAAAGGTCAGTTTTTTATTGACCTTTACTGACCAAAAGTATATAATACTCTTAGAAGGTGGTTAGAAAGCCCTAAAGACAAGTATTCCGTTAGAACCTCTCAACTTCTAGTAAGGATTAAATGACTTGTCCCTTCAAAAAAAATAACTATGAGGTAAATGATTATGACAAACAATTATGGAAGAGATCCTTTTGGAAATATGGATGACATTTTTAATCAACTTATGGGAAACGTCAATGGTTTTCAATCAGAAAACCGACGCTATTTAGTCAACGGTCGTGAAATGACTCCTGAGGAGTTTTCTTACTATCGTCAAACTGGTAAACTCCCAAATCATGAGGGTACAGAAAAAAATACTGCGACTCATCCGATTAATAATGATGGTATTTTAGCTAAACTAGGTACAAACTTAACAGAACAAGCCCGTCAAGGTCAACTTGACCCCGTTATTGGTCGTAACCAAGAAATTCAAGATACGGCAGAAATTTTAGCAAGACGGACTAAGAACAATCCTGTTTTAGTCGGAGATGCTGGTGTTGGTAAAACTGCTGTTGTTGAAGGTTTAGCCCAAGCTATTATTAATGGTGATGTTCCTGCTGCTATTAAAGATAAAGAGATTATCTCCATCGATATCTCGGGCTTAGAAGCTGGAACACAGTATCGTGGTAGTTTTGAAGAAAATATTCAAAATTTAATTAAAGAAGTTAAAGAATCTGGCAATATTATCCTATTCTTTGATGAAATTCATCAAATCTTAGGTGCCGGTTCTTCTGGAGGAGATTCAGGCTCTAAAGGTTTAGCTGATATCTTAAAACCAGCCTTGTCTCGTGGTGAAATGACCGTCATCGGTGCTACAACCCAAGACGAATACCGTAATACCATCCTCAAAAATGCTGCTTTGGCTCGCCGCTTCAATGAAGTGAAAGTAAATGCTCCTTCTGCTGAAGATACCTTCCACATTTTATTGGGTATCCGAAACTTATATGAGCAACACCACAATGTGCTTTTACCTGACTCTGTTCTAAAAGCTGCCGTGGATTATGCCATTCAATACATTCCACAGCGCAGCTTACCAGACAAAGCCATTGACCTATTGGATATGACTGCAGCTCACTTAGCGGCACAGCACCCGGTCACTGATCTTCAATCCCTCGAAAAGGAAATTGAAAAAGAAAAAGCTAAACAAGAAAAGGCTGTCGAAAAAGAAGACTTCGAAGCAGCCCTTAAGGCCAAAACACGAATTGAAGAATTGCAAAAACAGATGGCTAACCATACAGAAGGCCAAAAAGTCACAGCCAATATCAATGATGTGGCTGAATCAGTAGAACGCTTAACTGGAATCCCAGTCTCTAAGATGGGAGCTAGTGACCTCGAGCACCTCAAAGAAATCGATCAACGCTTGAAAGCAAAAGTTATTGGTCAAGACCAAGCGGTTACTGCTGTTGCTAGAGCCATCCGCCGAAACCGTGCCGGCTTCGACGATGGCAATCGACCTATTGGATCATTCTTATTCGTAGGACCGACTGGCGTTGGTAAAACCGAGTTAGCCAAACAGCTAGCGCTCGATATGTTTGGTTCCAAGGAGGCCATCATTCGTTTAGACATGTCAGAATACACTGACCGTACCGCCGTTTCCAAATTAATTGGAACAACTGCTGGTTATGTCGGCTACGACGATAACCAGAATACATTGACCGAACGCATTCGCCGAAACCCTTATGCTATTATTCTTTTGGATGAAATTGAAAAAGCCGACCCACAAGTCATTACACTCCTTCTCCAAGTACTAGATGACGGACGCTTAACCGATGGTCAAGGTAACACCATTGATTTCAAAAATACCGTCATTATTGCAACTTCTAATGCCGGCTATGGTTATCCAATCAAAGAAGGTGAGAAAGAAATTGACTTAATGGATAGACTTAAACCTTATTTCAGACCCGAATTCCTCAACCGCTTTAATGCTTTAATAGAGTTTAAAGCCCTTGCAAAAGAAGACCTTAAAGAAATTGTCGAATTGATGTTGGATGAAGTTAATAAAACCATCCAGAAAAAAGTCATCAGCTTAGAAGTCGATGAAGAGGTCAAGGATCAATTAATGAGTCTTGGTTATGATCCAGAAATGGGTGTTCGTCCTCTTAGACGGGTCATTGAACAAGAAATACGGGATAAGATTACTGACTATTACTTAGAACATCCAGAAGCCAAAAAGCTGAAAGCTGTTCTTAATGATGGTAAGATTATCATTACGGAATAAGCTATAACGATAAGAAAAACTCTCATCTGATTGATGAGAGTTTTCATTTTATTTTGTGAAAGTAACTTTATCTTTTTCACCTTTTAAAATCAAGTCTTTTGCAGACTTCACATAGTCAATGTATTTCTCGCTCTTATCTTTTTTAAAGAAACCAGCTTTTTGATTGATTGATGTGATCTCGATACGGTTGAAGAATGGATTGACTTTACCAGAAGCAACCTCTGTTTCAATCATTCCAGTGTCCTTATTGTAGGTACCTCCAATTTCATTAGCAGTGTTAGTGAATTCAGCATCAAATTCATTCTTTAAGTCAGCTTGACTGGTGATAGAGCTTTCCAACTCATCTTTGACATCTGGAGCCACTTCTTCCAAATTGACTTCTGAATCATTCAGAATTTTATTCATTTCCGTTTTATAGTAGTTATAAATTTCTTGACTAAGGTATTGACTATTAACATTTAAGTAATAAGTCATTTGGACCTTACCATCTTTAACCACCATCTTAATTTCTGGTTTGGAAATGGCATCTGCTGTCTTAATACCCATTTCGCTATCTAGTTTCTTCATATCGGCATTAAAGTTTTTATCGATTTCACTCTGCAAAGATTTGGCTTGCCATGTGCCATCGATGTTACCTTCTTGGTATTTATAGTATGCTGCCCCTGCACCGGCCAACATTATCAAAAGTAACAAGAGGCCAAAGATTTTTAAACCTTTTCCTGACTTTTTCTGATTGGTCGATTCAATATAATTTTTTGACATTTCTTAATTCTCCTTTAATGCATGGTAACACTTTCTCCAAACACAGTCAAGAATTGACCGTTTTTGGCAAATGACAGAAAATAAAAAATACTTCATTAAGAAGTATTTTAAACCATTGATAAAATGCTATCCCAGGCTTGATCAATACCTTGTCGATCAACTGAAGAGAATATAATAAACTGATCATTAGCATCAAAATTTAATTTTTTCTTGACCATGGATTCATGCTTGTTCCATTTACCACGAGGAATTTTATCCGCTTTGGTAGCAACAACAATAACTGGAATCTCATAGTATTTTAGGAAGTCATACATTTGCACGTCTTCTGCTGATGGCTCGTGGCGTAAATCAACTAAAGAAACGACTGCCCGCAAATTCTCACGGCTTGTCAGGTATTCTTCAATCATTTTGCCCCATCTTGCCCGCTCTGTTTTTGATACTTTAGCATATCCGTAACCAGGAACGTCCACAAAACGAAGTTTATCATCAATGTTAAAGAAGTTTAACAACTGCGTTTTACCGGGTTTAGCGGAAGTTCTCGCCAGGTTTTTACGACCTAAAATGGTGTTAATAAAACTTGATTTCCCAACATTTGAGCGACCAGCTAAGGCAATTTCTGGAATCTCATCTTGAGGGTAATGCGACTTATTGGCTGCACTGAGCAGCAAGTCTGCATTATGGGTATTGAGTACTTGTTCTTCTGACATGACAGACCCTTATGCCCTTTCCAGAACTGGTTGGCCTTGACCACTCACAGCATCTTTAGTAATCAAAACTTTGGTAACGTCTTCTTGGCTAGGGATATCAAACATAACGTCTAACATGGTTTCCTCAATAATTGAGCGAAGACCACGCGCACCTGTTTTCCGTTCAATAGCTTTCTCAGCAATAGCATCCAAGGCATCTTGTTCAAAAGTCAATTCAACACCGTCATAAGACAAGAGCGCTTGGTATTGTTTGACAAGGGCATTTTTCGGCTCTGTCAAAATTTTCACTAAATCATTAATGTCCAGTTGCTCCAAGGCCGCAACAACAGGCAAACGTCCAATGAATTCCGGGATTAAACCAAAGGTTTGGATATCCTCAGAAATAATTTCTTGCATGTAGGAAGCATCGTCATCAATTTTACGACTATTTTGGCCAAAACCGATAATTTTTTCGCCCAAGCGTTGTTTAACGATCTCTTCAATGCCATCAAAAGCACCACCAACAATAAACAAGATGTTTTTCGTATCAATCTGAATCATCTCTTGGTTAGGGTGTTTACGACCACCTTGAGGTGGAACTGATGCTACCGTACCCTCAATGATTTTAAGGAGAGCTTGTTGAACCCCTTCACCAGAAACATCACGTGTGATAGAGACATTTTCACTCTTCTTAGCAATCTTGTCAATTTCATCCACGTAAATGATACCACGTTCAGCACGTTCAACATTGTAATCAGCCGCCTGAATTAATTTCAAGAGGATGTTCTCAACATCTTCCCCGACATAACCTGCTTCAGTTAAAGAAGTCGCATCCGCAATGGCAAATGGCACATTAAGGGTCTTAGCTAAAGTCTGTGCAAGAAAAGTTTTTCCTGAACCAGTTGGGCCAATCATTAAGATATTGGATTTTTGTAATTCAACTTCTTCCTCATCACGACTTTCAGTGAAAGAAACCCGTTTGTAGTGATTGTACACCGCAACAGCCAAAGCTCGTTTAGCACGGTCTTGTCCTACAACATATTGGTTAAGAGTTTCCAAAAGTTCTTTTGGTTTTGGAACTTCTGTTAAATCAGCCAATATTTCTTCAGCTAACTCTTCCTTGATGATTTCTTGCGATAATGCCACACATTCGTTACAAATGAAGACATTATTTCCTGCAATTATTTTTTTGACCTCATCTTGGCTCTTGCCACAAAATGAACAATGAATCTTGACATCAGTACTTCGATTTCCTGCCATAATTTTTTAAACTTTCTCTTTTCGTTCTTTAAAATAGGGTGCCATAAAAGGCGTGAATGGTATTAACCAAGTTCGTAAGGACATTTAATAGGAATAGGGTGCCCAGTCCATAGCGTTCTTTCTTAAATGCCGCCATGGCACACAAAAAACAAATGACACCCAAAAATGCCGTAAATACCCCAAATATACTACGTTGCATGTTGATTCTCCTTAACTGTCTGCTTTGACCAGAACATGAACGGTGAAATCATAGGGATTCTGCTCATCTCTTACGTAGAAAACCTGACTTTCTTCAACAAAACCATCCAAATCCATATGGGGAGCATAAGTATCTCCAGTAAATTCATGGTGGACAACCGTCTTGATAATGCGGTTAAAATGACCATCAAAAGCCTCTAATACTTTGGCACCACCGATAACATAGAGATTTTTTTCCTGTGCATGGTACCACTCTAGAGCTTTTTCAACACTAGTCACACTAAGGACACCATCAACTTGGTAATGATCATCACTGGTTAATACAAGTGTCTGACGTTCTGGTAGGAGCCGTCTTTTCATTCCCTCAAAAGTCACACGTCCCATAAGGATAGCTTGGTGTAAAGTGGTTTTTTTAAAATGTTGTAATTCTTTTGGAAGACGCCATGGCAAGGTCCCATCAAGACCAATAACTCCATTTTCATCTTCTGCCCAAATGGCAATTATTTCTTTTGTCATGTCTTTAATTCCTTAATCTTTTGAGTCTATTCTAGCAAATTTTCAGACATATTGCTGAGAAAAAACATCTGCAAAAAGTTGCTTCCTTTAGATTGCCAGATCAAAACGTAATTGTGGTTTGACTGGTTGGTAATCAAGCAATTCAAAATCATCAGCCTTAATGTCAAAGAAATTGGTCCCGTCTGGAACATTCAAAACGAGTTTTGGTTGACAATCACTAACCTGACGATTTAAAAGTTCTTCAGCCTGAGGGAATTGATTGTCATAGATATGAAGGTTATTGACAAAATAGAAGAATTTGCCAACTTTCCAAGAAAAATGTTTAGCAATCATCATTTGCAAAGCAACATATTGCATGGCATTGATATGATGGGCTACTAACATATCATTGGATCTTTGAACTAAAGTTGCATCTAAATAGATATCACCATCTACTCGACGGACATCAAACATGGTCTGGAAAGCACATGGGAGCAGACCTTCTGTTTCCTCAAATGCCTCGTAATCCCATAAAGAAATGATATTCCGACGATTCCATGGGTTTTCCTCAAGTTGCTTAAGGATTTTGTTCATAATATCATGCTTTTTAACAACCGCGCCATAGCGTTGGCCAATCGTACGGGTACTGCCAACTTCCCAGTCATTCCAATAATGAACATTGTATTTGTCTTCTAAAACATCTAAGGAATTGGATTGATCTTGATAAATCCACAATAATTCTTTGATGGCTGATTTGATGGGAATTGGTCTTAAGGTTGTAATTGGAAAATCGCCTTCTGCTAAATTGTATTCTGCAAATGCTCCGGTAACATATTTAGAATTAGCGGTTTGCCCATCTTTATATTTAGGTCTAGCTTGTTCACTGAAAACACCAGTTTCTAAAATTCTTTTGATATTTTCTTTAAAAATGACATCGGCTTTTGTCATGACGACCCCTTTCTGACTATATACTGTTACTTATTTTACCAAAAAATAAAGAAATAGCTAGAAGAAAAACTGATAAGCACTTTTAATGACTGACTTTTTGATTTGATTCTTGAAAGTAATCATCTGATTTCTTTTTTTTCAGAAAAATTATGATAAAATATTAGGGATATATAATAGCACAAATTAAAGAAGGAATACTATGAAAATAGGAATTGATAAGATCGGTTTTGCAACTGGTCGTTATGTTTTAGAAATGACTGACTTAGCAAAGGCTCGTCAGACTGACCCTGATAAATTCACCAAAGGCTTGATGCTTGATCGTATCAGTATCGCGCCCATTACGGAGGATATTGTTACTCTGGCAGCATCTGCCTCAGAAACCATTCTCACCGACGAAGATAAAGAGAAGATTGATATGGTTATTTTGGCAACGGAGTCCTCAATTGACCAATCTAAAGCAGCAAGTATCTACGTTCATCAACTTTTGGGCATTCAGCCTTTCGCCCGTTCGGTTGAGATGAAAGAAGCTTGTTACAGTGCTACTGCTGCCCTTGATTACGCCCGCGCTCACATTAGTCTCCATCCTCAAGCCCGTGTTTTGGTTTTGGCCAGTGATATTGCTAAATATGGGATTGACTCAGCTGGTGAACCGACTCAAGGGGCTGGTAGTATTGCTATGTTAATCACTGCCGATCCGGCTATTGCCATCATCAATGACGATAATGTGGCACAAACCCGTGATGTGATGGACTTCTGGCGTCCTAACTATACTTCTACTCCTTATGTCAACGGGATTTTCTCTACTAAGCAATACCTCGACTCTTTGAAAACCACTTGGGCAGAATACCAAAAGCGTTACAATGCTTCTATTTCAGACTTTGCGGCCTTCTGTTTCCATATTCCTTTCCCCAAATTAGCATTCAAAGGTCTCAATAAAATCATTGATAAAAATACGGCTATTGAGCATAAGGACAAGTTAACACAAGCTTTTAACGATTCGATTGCATACAGCCGTCAAGTTGGAAATATCTACACAGGTTCACTTTACATGTCCCTTCTTTCCCTTTTGGAAAATAGCCAAGCCCTCACAGCCGGTGATAAAATTGGCATGTTTTCTTATGGCTCTGGAGCAGTAAGTGAGATTTTTAGTCTTCAATTAGTTGAAGGCTATAAAGACAGACTTGATACTAATAGACAGGCTTACCTAGATTTCCGTCAAGTCATCTCGGTTACTGAATACGAAAACATCTTCTACCAAGAGGCTGAATTGGATCGAGAAGGAAATGCTACTTTTGAGACTTATTTGACTGGAGATTACGCTTTAAGAACTATCCAAGAACACCAAAGGATTTATGAAAAAAATGACAAGTAAATCGATTAATTGGTCTGGCTTCTATAAAAAGAGTCCGGCTGATCGCATTGCTCTGCTTAAAGAGCATGGTCTCTTAGACCAGTCTGCCCTAGCAAACTTAGAGCAAGAAAACTTATTATCCCTGGATACAGCTAATCAAATGGCTGAAAATGTTTTGGGCCGGCTTGCCCTCCCATTTAGCCTTGTCCCAGATTTTTTAATCAATGGCAAAACCTACCAATTACCCCTAGTGACTGAAGAACCCTCTGTTATAGCGGCTGCTTCTTTTGCAGGTAAAATTATTAAACGCTCGGGTGGCTTCAAGGCGCAAGTCCTCAATCGTCAAATGATTGGTCAAGTTGCCCTTTATGATGTACCTGATAAAAATATGGCCAATCAAGCCATTATCGCGGCCAAGGATGAGCTTTTGGAAATGGCTAACCAAGCCTACCCTTCTATTGTAAAACGTGGCGGTGGCGCTCGCGATTTAACAACTAGTATTAAAGAGGAATTCCTAATTGTCTATATGACAGTTGATACCCAGGAAGCAATGGGAGCAAATATGGTTAACACAATGTTGGAAGCCATTGCCCCAAAACTTGAGCAACTTTCTCTTGGTAATAAGTTAATGGCCATTCTCTCTAACTATGCCACAGAGTCTTTGGTCCAGGCAGAGTGTCAGGTTGATTTACGCTACCTCAGTCGAGATAAATCAGAAGCCTTAGAATTAGCTAAGAAAATGGTACTAGCCAGTCAATTTGCTCAAATTGACCCTTACCGGGCAGCTACTCATAATAAAGGAATCTTTAATGGTATCGACGCTCTGGTTATTGCTAGCGGTAATGACTGGCGAGCCATTGAAGCAGGTGGTCACGCCTATGCTGCTAAAGGTGGTGCTTACCGGGGTCTTAGTACTTGGACCTTGGATAGTAAAAACCAAGTCATCAAGGGACAGTTGACTATGCCTATGCCAATTGCCACCAAAGGTGGGTCAATCGGTCTCAACCCAAGTGTCCAAATCGCACATGATTTGCTGGGCTGGCCTGAGGCTAGAGAATTAGCTCAAATCATTGTCAGTCTTGGTTTAGCACAAAACTTCGCTGCTTTAAAAGCTTTAACTAACACAGGAATTCAAGCAGGACACATGAAGCTGCAAGCCAAATCACTTGCCCTCCTTGCAGGAGCAAGCGAAAAGGAACTTGCTAGCCTGATGCCAGAATTACTTAAGGTGAAGCCTTTAAATCTAGAAAATACGCAAAAATTATTAGAAAATCTTCGTCAAAAATAATTAGTAATGATAAGAAAGCTTGGTCAAAAACAAATAGTAATTATTCAAAAAGTTTTCTAAAAAATAAGCAAAAGCCCTGAAAGAATAACTCTTTCAAGGCTTTTTTAATGCTCAAAAAATTTAACTATTAGCTTCTTTTAAGCGACCATAGAGCAGGTAATCAACGGATTTAAGCTCATCAATGGTCTTACAATTAAGAGCACACATGATTAGTTTAAGATCTTCTTTCCAACCATTAATGATTTCAATGACTTGATCATCATGGTAAGACTCAACTAGTTCTAAGACAGTTCGAGAAAGACCAACAGCACGCGCCCCAAGGACAAAGCATTTAATCATATCTAAAGGATGACGAAGACCACCTGAAGCAAGAATCTCAACATCTTCAATAATGGACTGGCAATTCAAAAGACACTGGCAGGTACTTTGACCCCAGTTATCCAAATAAGAGCGATTACCACCTCTTTGATTTTCGATGTAGGCAAAGGAAGTTCCACCACGACCTGAAATATCAAAGGTTTTAACCCCTAAATCACGAGCGAACTCAATCGATTTGCGGTCCATACCAAAGCCAACCTCTTTTAAAATGATTGCTACTGGAATCTGATCTACATAATCTTTAAGATTTTGACGCCATGAGTGAAAAGCCCGCTCTCCTTCTGGCATCAGTAATTCTTGCATGACATTAACATGGACTTGTAAAAAAATGGGTTGCATTTCTTCAACTGTTCGCAAGCCCAAACTGACTTCCTTGTCTAGGCCGATATTGGTTGCCAGTAAAAGGTCAGAAGCAACTTTACGCAATTGATATGACTGGTCATTTGGGTCTTTCAAGGCTGCGCTATAAGAACCGGTTACCATAGGTATACCAGTTGCTGCCGCCACTCTTGCCAATTTTTCATTAACAGCTTTACCCTTTTCACTACCACCTGTCATGGCATTTATATAAAAAGGAAAAGCAAAATCTTGACCTGCAAAATGGGTTGACAAATCAATTTCTGTTAAATCGTATTTAGGAAGTGATGCATGGATTAATTCCATATCATCGAAAGAATTATAAGTCGATTGATACTTCAAAGCATATTTAATATGATCATTTTTACGATTGGTCATTAAATCAGGTCCACCTTTGGTCATAAATAAGGTCAATTGCATTAGCTCGCCAATCTTTGATAATCTGATCCGTAGATTCCTGATCAAAAGAAAAGGCAATGCCACAATCTCCACCGCCAGAACCAGAAGATTTTCCAACGGCATTTACATTCTGGCAGGCAGCTCTTAAGGCTAATAATTTAGGATGATAGATAGCTAGATCCAGCGTCTCTAATAAGTCACTAACACGTGCTAAGGAAAGAACAAAAAGTTCTTTATCACCGCTCTCAATAGCTTTTTTACAGGCCTTAACAGCATTTTCCGTTTCACTTAAGTAGTCGCTTGTAATAGCCCCTTTAACGCGATTAATCATATCACGTGAGATTGAAGGAACTTTTGTCCAGCCAACTAAAAAATGCGCCTCTAAGCTGGGTTTAATAGGTTCAATTGTATACTTCCAGTCTTCCTTCATCAGTTCTTCGAAAGAATGGTTAGCAATCTTTTGGCTAATGGTTTTTCGGTCAAAAGAGCGATAGGCAATTAATTGGTCATAAGTAATACAGGCAATGTCTCCCATAGAACCATTATCACCAAGTTTCAATAAAGTATAGGCAGCCATTTTAAAAAGCAAATCTGGAGATAGATCTAATTGGTAAAAAGCAGCTAAAGCCTTAAGTGTCAACACTGTCACACTACCACTAGATCCCAGTCCATATTTTTTGCCATCTGCTTCCATCTGACTTTTAATGCTCAATGTAAAAGCTGGCAATTGGGCAATGTCTTTTCCAAGAAGCAGAGACATGGTCTCTAATGAGGCTTGAATTAAAGCATAGTTAGCATCAGCTTCCAAGCCAACAGCATAATCAAACATATCCGACCAAATCTTAAAATCTTGAGCAGCCTCAATATCTGCCGTCATTTTGATTGGAACTGGCATTAAGATAGCCGTTTGGCCAGGTACTAAAACCGAGTACTCACCTGCAATATACAGTTTTCCACCAGTTTCAAGATGATACTTAGTCATTTGGTAATTCCTTTGTTTTTGAGACAATTATCTTATAATCTTGAGCGAAAAGATTTGCAAGCTCCTCCAAATCCTGCTCCAAGCAGAGAACCTTGACATTTGGGCCAGCATCCATAGTGAAATAGCATTGATATCCCTGCGACCGTAATTCCTTGACCTTAGACATGGCTTGATAGGATGCATCCGTCAAGTATGAGAAAGAGGGTGTTGACGTCTTAGTCGTCTCATGCATGGCAAGGGCATTTTCTTCCGTTAATAAACCAACTTTTTCAAAATCATTAGCTTTCAAATGGTTTAACATTTCTTGATAATCAATTTCTGATTTCGCAATCCAATGGTCAAATGTCGTTGATGTCTGACGACAAAGTTTCATACCATCGCGACTGGAAATCGGTTTGCGTTCATCATTTAAAACAAGCATAATCATAGCTAATTTTAAATCAGTTTCTACTTTATAGATAGCGCCACTGTTTTTGTCCCAAGCTGATAAGGGACCAAAGAAAGAGCGTGATGCAGAACCTGAAGCAAACTTAGCTTTTTGAGCTAATTCACTTTGTGTGAGTCCTGTTTCAAAGAATTGGTCACAAGCCTTGACCAATGCGGATAAGCCACTTGAGCTAGAGGATAAACCTGCTGCGGTGGGCATATTGTTGCGGGTACGGACTTGGACAAATTGATTCTTGTCAGTTCGAAATTGGTCAATGATGGACGTGATTTTGGCATGCTCTGCATCATTTTGCAATTGGTCATCGATATAAAAGAGATCCCTGTCAGCTCCATCTGGTAACTGCTCTAGTTGGGTTTCGGTATACATATTTTCTAAGGTGAGGGAAATACTGCTGGTTGAAGGAATCATTTTTTCCTGATCTTCTTTTCCCCAATACTTAATAATGGCAATATTGGCGTAGGATATCACACTTACAGTTTTTGGATCCACGTGTTTACGGCCCCTTCTTCTAATAATTTTTCACTAATGGCTTGCGCTTCTTTTTGACTGTCGGTTAAGGCGATAATGCAACCGCCTAGGCCACCGCCGGACATCTTGGCACCAATGGCCTTGTTAGCTAAAGCCACTTCTACTAAGTGGTCAGCTTCTTGGATACTAACACCAATAGCCTTAAGCTCTTGATGGGCTTGACTCATGGCTTGTCCAATGGTTTGGATATCTTTTTGAGTAATAGCTTCTTGTACTATTTCAGCTAATCTACCTAGATTAGCTAAATGTGGCAGGTTGCTTTCTTCGTGTTTGGCTACTTTATTGACTGCTTCACGGGTGTGGCCATGAATACCTGTATCAGCAATAATCAGGAAAGCATTCAGATCTACAGAAAAACTTTTGAAGCCGACATTACGGATAAAAGTAATGGCTTGATCACTCAAGCAGGTTTTTGCGTCAAGACCACTTGGATTTGTATGGGCTATTATCTCTGCTTTATTGACTAATATTTCTAATTCTTTATCACTTAAAGGCTGGTCGAAATAGTCAAAAACTGCTCGAATAGCTGCGATGGAAACTGCTGCAGAGGAACCCATGCCACGTTTTTGGGGTACTTGAGAAATAATCTCATAAGAAATGGGTTTGTCTTTAATATGCAAATAGTCTAATGCTGAATAGATTGCTGTTGAAAGGGTATCATAAAAATCAAATTTTAATTTTTCTTTAGCTTCTTTAATCAGACAAGTAACTTCGATATCTTTTAAAGGGAGTGCAATAGCTGGAAAACCATATACGACGGAATGTTCTCCCATCAAAATGATTTTACTATGTGCCTTCCCAATGCCTATTTTTTCTGTCATAAATTAATCTATATCATTCTAATGTATTTTTCTCTTACCTTACTATTTTACACTAAATACAAGGAAATTGCGATATTGAGCCTTCTTTTACAAGCTACTTACAGAAAAATAATTGAAATCTTCATTTTAGTCAAGACCCAATCCTAATGTCTTCGTTAAGACTTGCTTCAAGCAACAAAATTCAACATCCTAAAAAACTGGGACAAGCCCAGCTTTTTAGGATACTTTCTCTTGGATTCGAAACATCTGAGCATAAATGCCATTAGCCTCTAGAAGCGAATGGTGATTGCCCCTTTCAAGGATTCGTCCTTGATCCAGAACTAAAATTTGGTCAGCATTTTGAATAGTAGATAAGCGATGGGCAATGATAAAGGTGGTTCTCCCTTTTTTCAAAACTTCCATTGCCTGCTGAATGATTTCTTCGGTTTCTGTATCAATATGTGAAGTCGCTTCATCTAAAATTAAGATTTTCGGATTGGCAATTAGTGTTCTTGCGAAAGCAATTAATTGTCGTTCACCACTTGAAAAGGAAGCTCCTTTTTCAAAAACAGGTTCATAAATGCCTTTCTCTAATTTATCTAAGAGACTTTTTGCACCTACTTGAATAAGAGCATCTACTATTTCTTGATCCGAATAAGACTGATTTCCCATTGTAATATTGGATGCAATTGTTCCAGAAAAGAGATAGGGATCCTGTAAGACAATACCCATTTGTGCTCGAAGGCTTTCTCGTGAAAAATCTTTGATTACCTGTTGGTCAACCAAAATCTCACCTTCTTGAGGATCATAAAAGCGATAAAGTAAGTTCATAATTGAGGATTTGCCAGAACCAGTATGTCCGACTAAGGCCACCGTTTCACCTTTTTTTGCTTCAATCGAAATATCATTCAGGACATAATGCTCCTGATCATAAGCAAAAGAAACATGATTGAAAACTACATTACCTTCAGATACTATAATTGCTTCACTGTTTTCAATTTCCCTTTCTTGATTAAGCAAGTCTAGGAATCGTTTCCCAGTTGCATGTGACCTCTGGATATTAGGGAGTTGACGGACCATCATCCCCATTAAATCAAAAAGTCTGGTTAGGTAATTTAGATAGACAAAAAGCATACCTACAGTTATCGATGACTGTCCTTCAAGAAATTGGCAACCAATAAAGGCTAAAATTCCAGAAATAATAGTGTATTTAACGAACTCCGTTAACGTCCATGAAGCCAATGAATCCGCCAAGATGATTTGGGTATCAGCCTCTCTCATCTTACTAATTTCTTGGTCAAAAGCATCAAGAACCTTTTCCTCTTGATGGTATAGTTGAATAATGGAAACACCGTTCATGGTTTCATTAACCTGTGTATTAACCGAGCTTCTAGCTTGGTAAAAATCTTTCATTGCTTGGTCAGTTAACTTTTTATAGAGCATCTGAATAGCATAAAAAATCGGTAGTATAAACAATAAAAGCAAACCTGAAACAAAGTCAAGATAAATTAAGATACCATAAATGACCAGAACTTGAACCAGACAAATGATTAATTGAGAAAGCAGATTATCATAAAATTGATTTCTCAATGTCTCGGTATCGTTAACAATACGTGTAGCTATTTTTCCTGCGGGTTTATGATCAAAATAAGAAATAGGTAAATTTTGCATGGTTTCAAATGCCTGATTGCGCAGTCTTTCCACAATAAGATTGGAAGCCTTGATCAAGGATTTGAAAGAGTAATAACGAAAAATAGATGTCAAAAAAATTAAGGCTAGATAGAGATAAACTAAGTGATAAAATGAGCTTAAATGCTCTTGTTTACCATTTGCAAGAGGTGTTAAAAATTGGTCAATCATTCTTTGTAAAAGTAAGGGGCCATATTGACCGGCAACTGTCGCTAACAAAAGTAGAAATATCCCTATCCAAAAAGGCTTTCTTCCCGATTTGATTTGTGCAAGTAAGGATTTAAAAACGGGCATTTTAGTCCTCCTTTCCTTCTTGTTTGAGGTATTGTTGATAGTACCAGCCACCTAATTGATAAAGTTCTTCTGGACGACCTTCCTCAACAATACGTCCATTCTCTAAAACAATAACCCAATCAGCATGTTGAATGGCTGAAAGGCGATGACTGACAATGACTGTGGTTTTTCCATGTCTTTTTTCTTGGATATTGGCTATAATGGCTGCTTCTGTTTTAGCATCGACTGCTGATAAAGAATCGTCTAAAATGAGCAAATCTGGCTCTGCTAAAAAGGCTCTGGCGATTGAGATTCGTTGTTTCTGACCACCGGAAATGGATAGTCCCCGTTCACCAATCTCGGTTTCTAAGCCCTGCGATAAGTGCTGCAAATCATCTTTAAAAGCCGCTGTCTCAATGGCCTCCAGAATCTGATCTTTTCCGGCTTGGCTATTCCCCATAGCAATATTTTCCCAAACCGTTTTTGAAAAAAGAATATGCTCTTGAGGGACGTAGCCAATTTTTGCCTCTATCTCTTTGCGCTGATAGTCCAAAATATCACGACCGTTTATCTGGAAAGTCCCACTTCCCTTAGAATATTGACGAAGAAATTGGCGGACTAAAGTCGTTTTACCTGAACCTGTTTTACCGATAATACCCAAGGTCTGACCTCGATTCAAGCTGATATTAAGTTCTTTAAGGGTATCTTGTTGGTTCTTAGGGTACCTGAAAGAATAAGCTTTCATCTCAATTGAGTCGACTTGGGTCAGCCTGTATGTGCCGTCAGTCTCCATGTCATCACTAGTTGTAATCAACTCATTCAGTTTTCCAAAAGAGGTATTACCTGTTTGATAAACCAGAATAAAATCAGCCAACATGCTGAAAGGTTCAATTAATGACACCAGATACAGTTGTAAGGCGATAACTTGACCTAAGGTCACACTATGATTTTGTAAAAATGAGATACCAGTGACTAATACCAGTATGGTGCTTAAGGCGATTATACTTGAATAGACTGGAAAATAGAGTCCACGTATTGTTGCAATTTGATTCCACTTTTCAGCTATTGCTGCCGTTTTCCCTTGAAATTCTTTTGCCAGGTAATCTTTTTTGCTGTAGGCTCGCATAACACGGATGCCTTCAACGGTTTCCAAAACTTGATCACTTAAATTGGAAATTGACTCTCTGGCTTCTTCTACAAGTAGTTCTTGTTTTTTTGTCATGAAATATGTCATAAATACTCCGAAAAGAATTGGTATCATGCCAATTAAAGTCATTTGCCAGGAAATGAGAAACATGGTAGGAATAATAAAAGCGAACATGCCACCGGCATATAAGATAATCATTAAGCCATAACCGATAAAATCCATTAAGGCTTCGACGTCAGTTGAAAAACGCGTCATCATATCACCAGAACGAAATTTATCGTAATAAGGCGTCCGCATAAAGACTAATTTTTTAAAAGCACGCTGTTGTAATTCACATTTAAAAGCTACAGCTTCTTGAAAAAGTTTTAAATGCCATAAATAGGCTGTTCCATAAGAAATAATTGTTGCTAGAAGCAAGACAAAGATATGGTTCCATAAGGAAGTCTGACTAAGGTCATCTTTACTCATCAAATCAACCATACTTTGAATAACTTTAGTTGGAATAATTAAACTGGCATCATAAATTAACAAGGAAATGGCAACCAGTAAGTAGACAACTTTCTTTGCTTTAATATGTTCTAAAATTAAAGATAGCATCTGCCCCTCCTTTTATGGTTAGTATTACTAAATTATTGAGTATTTTGAGACACAAAAAGCCCGCAATAAGAAATTCCTTCCTACCGCGGGCTCTAATATTAGTTACACTAAAGTAAACTAACTTTTTTGGTTAGAAAGGAGTCTATAAAAAATGTTTTGAGTCATATCAATTTTTAACATTTTTATTTTTCTCCTTTCTTTTAATATGATTTTCATATTAGCATAAGTATTCATAAAAAGCAAGCTGATTTTAAAAATATTTCGCGAACATTATATCGAATTTTTGCGATAATATTGGTTATTCACAAAATGAAACCCCTTTACAGTATTTTTACAAATTTTTCGTTCACTTTTTATGCAATATTCCTTGTTTTGTTTATTAAAAGATAGTAAACTAATTATGCAACATATTATATTTCTTTAGGAGATTTGGAGTTTTATGAAAAAGCATATTGTTTTAAAAAGCAGTATTTTAAGTGTCGTTGCTGGTATGTCAATTCTTGCTTCAGCTGTGAATGCTGATCAGGTTGATCTTCAAGTATTAGGTGTTAATGATTTCCATGGTGCTATTGACCAAACAGGTTCAGCTTATATGCCTGATGGAAAAGTTTCGGGAGCTGGTACAGCCGCTCAACTTGATGCTTATATGGACAAAGCCCAAACTGATTTCACGCAAACTAGCCCAACAGGTACAAGTATCCGTGTCCAAGCTGGTGATATGGTTGGTGCAAGTCCTGCCGATTCAGGCTTGTTACAAGATGAACCAACTGTTAAAGTATTCAATGAAATGAACGTGGAATATGGAACCCTTGGAAATCATGAATTTGATGAAGGTTTAGCAGAGTACAACCGTATTATGACTGGAACTGCTCCAGCTGCTGATTCAAACATCAACCAAATTACTAAAGATTATCCGCATGAAGCATCTAATCAAACCATTGTTATTTCAAACGTTGTTGATAAAACAACTGGTCAAATTCCTTACAATTGGCAACCGTATGCGATTAAAAACATCCCCGTTAATAATACTTCTGTAAATGTAGGTATTATTGGTGTTGTTACAACTGAAATTCCTGACTTAGTTCTTAAACAAAACTACGAGCAATACAACTTCTTAGATGAAGCTGAAACAATTGCTAAATATGCTCGTGAACTCCGTGCACAAAATGTTAATGCTATCATGATTTTAGCTCACATTCCAGCAACTACTGGTAAAGACGGTATTGTTGGTAATGAAATTGCCACAATCATGGAAAAAGTTAACCAAATTTATCCAGATAACAGTATTGATATCATCTTTACCGGTCATAACCATGTATATGCTAATGGAACAATCGGTAACACACGTGTTGTCCAAGCTCTTTCTTCAGGAAAAGCATATTCTGACGTACGTGGAACTCTAGATACAGATACACAAGACTTTATTGCTACTCCTACAGCTCAAGTTGTTGCTGTTGCACCTGGTGTTTTAACTGGAACTCCAGAAATTCAAGCAATTGTTGATAATGCTAATACAATTGTTGCTCAAGTTACAGAAACAAAAATCGGTACAGCTGTTACAACTGACAGTATCTCAAAAGAAGTGAACGTTGATAAAGAATCAGCTCTTGGTAACCTTATTACAACAGCCCAATTAACAATTGCCAAAGAATCATTCCCTGATGTTGATTTTGCCATGACTAATAATGGAGGTATCCGTGCTGACTTAGTGGTTAAAAGTGATGGAACAATTACTTGGGGTGCAGCACAAGCTGTTCAACCATTCGGTAATATCCTTCAAGTCATTGAACTCACTGGTCAACAAATTTATGATGCTTTAAACGAACAATACGATGAAGGTGAAAAATACTTCCTTCAAATGTCAGGTCTTAAATATACTTATACTGACAGTGGTTCAACAGATCCATTAAATCCTTACAAAGTTGTTAAAGCTTATAAAGCTGATGGTACTGAAATTAACCCTAATGCTACATACAAAGTCGTAACAAATGACTTCCTATTTGGTGGTGGTGATGGCTTCAAGACCTTCAAAAATGGTAAATTACTTGGTGCTATTAACCCTGATACTGAAGTCTTCATTAAGTACATCAAAGATTTAGAAGCAAAAGGACAAAAAGTGTCAGCTGCCATTACAGGTGTAAAAACATATGTAACTATCAAAATGGAAGCTAAACAAACGACTGATGCTACTGGAACTCACGATATTGTTAACCGCCTCTACTTAGATCGCGATGGCAATGTTGTCGTTACTGAACTTGTATCAGATCTCTTTACTCCAGCTCCAGTTGATGATACAAAACCAGAGGACACAACTAAACCAAGTCCTAAACCAGCAACTCTTCCAGTTAAAGTTAAAACATATGGTTACGTTTTAACAGCTGAAAAAGCTGCAAAAGATGCTCAAAAAGCAAGTGCAAATAAAGAATTGCCTACTGCTGGTAGCAATAACCAAAATTCAATTCTTCTGACTTTAGCAGGTATGGCTACTCTATCACTAGCTGGTCTCCTAAAGAAAAAAGAACAATAATAAAGCTTAAAACCCATGCCTTTTAAAGGGCATGGGTTTTTTGATAACAAAAGTTAATCTAAATATATGTGTAGAAACTTTATTCGATTTTCAATTATACAAGGTTAAAACATCAGAAGAAATTATATAAGGATTCCTTCTAAATGGTCCAGTTCATGTTGACAAATTTGTGCAGGTAAACCACTTAAGGTTAAGGATTTACGACGCCAATTATGATCACGATATTCTACTTTTATTTCAGCAAATCGTTTTGTTGGACGACTTCCAGTCAAAGATAAGCAGGATTCTTCGGTTTGATAAGGCTCTTTTTGACTAACCACTTTAGGATTAAACATGACTAAATCAACAAAACCCATGGAAACCACGATAATCCGTTTCGATTCTCCGATCATATTGGCTGCCATACCCAAACAATTTTCACGATGAAAGGCTAGAGTGTCCAATAAATCTGTACCGATTTGAATGTCTTCTTTAGTCGCCTCTTTAGCAATTTGTTGTAAAAATAATGGGTCCTTAACTAATTTGCGAATCACAATGCTTCTCCTTAAGTTCAATTGCTATTATTATATCAGAATATTTTAGAAAGCAAAAAGAACTCATCCATAATGAGTTCTTCAGTGACTAAACAAGTCCTTGAGCATACATTGCTTCAGCAACCTTTAAGAAACCAGCAATATTAGCACCGACGACCAAATTACCTTCCTGACCAAATTCTTTCGCTGCTTGGGCTGAACTTTGATAAATATTTTCCATAATTTCATGAAGTTTCTGATCAACTTCCTCGAAAGTCCAAGCTGAACGTCCACTATTTTGCGCCATTTCAAGTGCTGATACGGCAACACCACCAGCATTTGCTGCTTTACCAGGACCAAAGAGAACTCCCGCCTCAAGGAAAAGATCAACAGCTTTTACAGTCGTTGGCATATTAGCACCTTCGACAACGGCAATGACACCATTATCAATCAACATTTGAGCATCTTTGTAGTCAATTTCATTTTGAGTGGCACATGGGAAGGCTAAATCTGCTTTAAGCGACCAAATGGACTGACCATTGCCAGTCGCAATATAAGAAGCTTGAGGATGTTTTTCTATATAAGATTCAATTCTACCCCGTTCGACTTCTTTAATTTGTTTTAAGGTCTTTAAATCGATGCCGTTTTCGTCATGAATATAACCTGAAGAATCTGATACAGCGATAACTGTCGCTCCAAGTTCTTGCAATTTTTCAGTGGCATAAATGGCAACATTACCAGAACCTGAAACAATCGTTTTCTTACCTTGAAAATCCTCATTTTTAGAATCTAACATATGCTTGGCAAAGTAAACAGCACCGTAACCAGTAGCCTCAGTTCTCGTAAGTGAACCACCATAAGTTAAGCCCTTACCAGTTAAGACACCATTTTGATAGCCATTAAGTCGTTTATATTGTCCAAAAAGATAGCCAATCTCACGACCACCAACCCCGATATCGCCAGCAGGAACATCTAAATCTGGACCAATGTGTTTTTGTAACTCAGTCATAAAGCTTTGGCAAAAACGCATAACTTCACGATCCGACTTCCCCTTAGGGTCAAAGTTTGAACCACCCTTACCGCCACCAATAGGTTGACCTGTTAATGAGTTTTTAAAGATTTGTTCAAACCCCAGGAATTTAACAATTGATTGATTAACCGAAGGATGAAATCTTAAACCACCTTTGTATGGGCCAATGGCTGAAGAGAATTGAACACGATAACCACGGTTTACTTGGACTTGACCTTGATCATCTAACCAAGGAACTCGAAAAGAAACAATTCTCTCAGGTTCCACTAAACGCTCAAGGATATTTTCCTCAATATACTCTGGGTATTTGTCAAAAACAGGAACTAGAGATTCAAAGACTTCTTCTACCGCTTGTAAAAATTCACCTTCATGCCTATTATAAGATTTTACTTTTTCAAGAACACTATTAACATATTCAGTACTTGTTACCATTAATTCACACTCCAATCTTAATCCCTTTATAAGATAATAAATATTATAAATTTTCTGAATATTTATGTCAAGCAATAACTGTATACAAAAAAACAATCTTTTCAAATATGAAAAGATTGTTTTGACATTATTGAGCATTCTTAAATTGACTTTGATATAAGTCATGGTAAAAACCTTTTGCAGCTAATAAGCTCTCATGATTGCCTTGCTCGATAATTTGTCCATCCTTTAAAACGAGGATTTTGTCTGCTTCTTGAATGGTCGATAAACGATGGGCAATAACAAAACTTGTTCTGCCTTGCATCAAATGCTTCATCGCCTTTTGAATTAAAAGTTCTAATCGAGTATCTACCGAAGAAGTTGCCTCATCCAAAATCAATATTTTGGGATCAGCTAGTAAGGCTCTAGCAATCGTCAATAATTGTTTTTGACCTAATGAGATATTACTAGACTCTTGATTCATTAACATCTGATAGCCACCAGGTAAGGTTCTGATAAAATGATCAACATTAGCCATTTTGGCAGCATTGACAATGTCTTCATCACTTGCATTTAAGTTACCAAACTGTAAATTATCGTGAATCGAGCCTTCAAATAACCAGGCGTCCTGTAATACCATACCAAACTGACTGCGATAGTCTTGACGCGATAAATCACGAATATCAATACCATCAACTTTTATAGCTCCCTGATTAACATCGTAAAAACGCATTAATAAATTGATCAAGGTTGTTTTACCAGCACCTGTTGGTCCAACAATGGCAATCATTTGACCCGGTTCAACTTCCAAATTAAAGTTCTCTATCAATGGTTTCTTGGAGCTATAAGAAAATGAAACATTTTGGAAGGAAACCTGTCCCGTCAATGGTTTTTCCAAGTTTCTAGTCACATCACTTAGGTCTTCAGCTTCATCCAAAATGGCAAAAATCCTTTCAAGAGATGATTTTGCACTTTGTAAACCTGGTGCTAACTGGGTTATTGTTTGAATCGGTTGACTAATTTGCCATGTGTATTGAACAAAGGCTTGCATATTACCAAGAGTCAGAGTCCCAGAAATAACTTTTAAACCAGCCACTAAAGCAATAACCATATAGACTGAATCGGAAATAAAATGCAGTAATGGCATCATGATTCCTGAAATAAAGCTGGCTTTAAAACCAATTTTTTGCAGTTTATCGGTAATTTGGTGAAATTCTTCTTCCGAAGCTTCTTCTCGTCCATATAGCTTTAAGACATTAAAACCAGTTAAACGCTCTTGAACGAAACCATTCATTTCACCCAAAACTTTTGCCTGTTCTTTAAAATAGGGTTGTGATTTTTTGAGAACAAACTGACTTGAGAAATAGATAAATGGCATTGAAATAATCAGAATCATAGCCAACTGGACATTTAAATATAAAGTCATGGCGATAGCCAAGACAAGCGTTAAGATAGCATTAACAATTTGTAAGAATGATTGTTGCAAGGCATTTGATACTGTTTCAATATCAGATGTGAAGCGACTGAGCATATCACCAAATTGATTCTTATCGAAATAAGACACGGGTATCTTATTAATCTTTCTACTAAGGTCACTGCGTAAATCTTTGATACTGGACTGAACAGCCTTGGTCATGAAATAGTTGGATCCATAGGAACCTATTTCAAAAAAGAGAGCTCTGATGAAGTAAAGACAGAGAATTAAAGCAATATAGTCCTTATTAAGAGTCGCACCTTCAACCCCCTTGGCCATGTCAATTAGATTTTTTCCAATTTCTGTAATGGCAAGACCCAAAACAAAAGGTTCTAAAACACTCATGCAGACACTGAGGACTTTAAGGGCTAAAGCTAGAGTAAGGGAGAGGCGATAGCGACTAAGGTAATGCCATAGACGTTTAAAGACATGTTTTTCGGTCATTAGTCCACCTCCACTTCCATTGAGCTATTGAGTTGCGAGTTGGCAATTTCTGAATAGATGGCATTGCTTTCCAACAACTCTTCATGGGTTCCACGACCAACAATTTCGCCCTGATCTAAAACAATGATTTGATCAGCATCCATAATGGTTCCAACCCGTTGGGCAACAATCAGAACAGTGGCATCCTGTGTCACTTCTTTTAAACGTCGCCTTAATTCAGCGTCTGTCTTATAATCCAAAGCTGAAAAGGAATCATCGAAAATGTAAATGTCTGGTTTTTTAACAACAGCACGCGCAATCGAGAGCCTTTGTTTTTGCCCACCAGACAAATTACTTCCACCTTCTGCCAGATGCGTCTCGTAACCCTCTTCCCTACTTTCAATGAAGGATTTAGATTGAGAGACATCACTTGCATGATCCAACTCAGGACGACTAGCATCTTCTTTACCATAGCGAATATTTTCTTCGATGGTTCCGGTGAATAGCAGAGCTTTTTGGGGAATGAAGCCAATTTTCGAGCGAAGTGCTTTTAATTGATAGTCCCTGACATCGATGCCATCGACCAAAATTTTTCCGAAAGTAACATCGAAAAAACGTGGGATTAAATTGACGAGAGAAGATTTCCCTGAACCTGTTGAACCAATAAAAGCAATGGTTTCTCCAGGCTTTGTCTTGAAAGAAATATTATTTAAAACTGGATTTTCTGTTTCTCCTGGATAAGCAAAAGTCACATTATCAAATTCTAGATAACCTCTAGTTTCACTTTCAGTAATGCCATCTTCATTTTTGGAAATTGACAGAGATATTTCAAGGACTTCGCTTATTCTTTGACTGGAAACAGCCATTCTTGGATACATGGTAAACAAATTGGCAAACATTAAAAAGGCAAACATAGCATGAAAACTATACTCAATAAAGGCTACTAAATCACCAATTTTAAAGGCTGCTTTTTGTAAAGGATCTAAAGCAAACCAGACAATAGCAACAATCATGGCAATAATAATTTGCACAAAAAGGGGCTCTGTTAAGCCAGTTAATGTAAACAATTTTTTTGAAGTATTGGCATAATCTTGATTTTGTTGCTGAAAACGCTCCTCTTGGAAACTTTCTCTGGAAAATGCCCTGATTACCCTTAATCCCGTTAAATTTTCACGAACTAATTGATTGAGTCTATCCAAATTTGCCTGTTGCTTCTCAGATAAAGGTTTGGTTTTTATGGCAACATATAGAACAACAACAATTAAAAAGGGCATTGATACGGCAACTATCCAAGCTAAAGAAGGGCTAGTTATCAAAATCATGATGACAGAAAATAGCATCATAAAAGGAGTGACAACACCAAGTCGTAATCCCATTTCAGCAAATTGCATTAAGACAAAGGCATCATTTGTGATACGGGTTACTAAGGAGGATACACCGATTTTTTCATACTCAGTATGTGAATAGTCCTGCAATTTTTGATACATATCATTGCGCAGGTCTTTTATCATTTGTGTTGTTAATTGACTTGAAGCATAGGCTAAAATAATGCGACCAATAACACCTAAAATAATAATGATGAACATGATTCCAGTCCAAAAATAGAGAGATTGGGGATTTTTATCTGCTATTCCTTGATCAATCATTTTGGCTAGAATTGCTGGCAAACCAAGATTAACCAATACAAAAAATAGAGCACCAATGATATCTAGTAGAAGCCAAACTTTACCTTTTTTAATATAAGTCCAAATTAAGGCCATTTTACACCTCCTTCTTGCTAAAAAAGAAGCGCTAGTCTGCACTTCTTCATTTATTCTAGTTTACCATATTTTCCATAGCTTAAGCAATGACCTTAAGTAAGATTTTTTAGCATCCAAATATCCATTAAAAAGTGATTCTCGTGATTAGGCAATGGTCTTTCTAAGGATTCATAACCCATCTTGTGATAAAAGGGAATGGCCCTCTCTAATTGGCTTGAACTTTCCAAATACATTTGACTAAAGTTCATTTGTCTAGCCACTTCTTCTACTTTTGTCAGTAAGGTAGACCCAATTCCTTTACCTCTATAATTAGAGGCAACATAACACTTTTGCAATTCACAAATATCCTTGCTTAATGGGGCAAAACCAGCACCTGCAATAATTTGCCCTTGCTCTTCGACAACGAAATATGCTGAAGCTGGTATTTCTTGGTAATAAGCAGTTAAATGGTCTAGCTGAGGATCCGTATAAGCTGTACCAGGAAGGTCTAAAGCAACCTCTTCAAGTGAGGTTCGAATAATGGCAGCTATTTCTTGGTCATCCTTTTTTTGAATCGGTCTAATAAGCATCCTTATGGCTCCAATTCACTCAAATACTCATAACGATCATATTTTTCCAATAAATCTTCATTGAGCTGATCAATTTCTTTTTGTAAATCAGCAAGTTTCCCATAATCACTACCAACATCAAGCATCTGCTCTTCAAGACTAGCAATTTGTTCTTCAATGTCAGCAATCTCATCTTCGATTTTTGCCCATTCTTGTTTTTCCATATAAGACATGCGTTTCATATCTGTTAATATTTTAGCTTCCATTTTAGGAGCTTTTTTAGGTTTGAGAATTTGATTTTCCTTTTGGAATTCTTTTTCATCCAAGTAGTCACTATAATTTCCAAAGAAAGTCTTAATCTGACCATTCTCAAAAGATAAGATTTTATTAGCCACTTTATCAAGGAAATAGCGGTCATGACTTACCGTAATCACCGGACCAGAAAAGGAATTTAAAAAGTTTTCAAGTACTGTTAGAGTCGCAATATCTAAGTCATTGGTAGGCTCATCCAATAATAAGACATTGGGTTTTTCAATCAATATTTTCAAGAGAAAAAGTCGTTTCTTCTCACCACCAGAAAGTTTAGCGATGATTGAGCCGTGGGTAGACCTTGGAAAGAGAAATTGTTCTAACAATTCACTGATACTCGTACTACCTACACTGGTTTTAACTTCATCAGCTACTTCCTGAAGGTAGGAGATAACCCGTTTGCTCTCATCCATGCCTTTGATTTGTTGTGAAAAATAGCCAATACGAATGGTTTCACCAATGTCAACCTTGCCTGATGTTGCTTGGATGTCACCATTTATCAATTGTAAAAGCGTTGTTTTACCAACCCCATTATCACCTACAATTCCAATACGATCCTTATTTTGAATCAAAAGATTGAAGTCGCTAATTAAGGGTTTGGATGGCTCATAAGCAAAGGACACATCTTCAAAATTAATGACTTTCTTGCCAATCCGACTGGTTTCAAAGGACATTTCCAAATCATCACCTGATGTGCTTTGAGACAAATCAGCTTTTAGGTCATTAAAGCGATTAATTCGGGCCAGTTGTTTGGTTGCACGCGCCTGCGGTTGGGTCCGCATCCAAGATAATTCTTGCTTATACAATTGTTTTTTTTTGTGCAGACTGGCCGCATCACGCTCATCTTGTTCTGCCTTCAAACGGACATAATCTTGATAATTGCCCTGATATTCTATCAGGCTTGCATTATCCAATTCAAAAATCCGAGTTGCTAGACTGTCTAAGAAATAGCGATCATGGGTGATGAAGAGGACGGTTTTTTTACTTGATTTAAGATAGTTGGTTAACCAAGCAATGGTATCAATATCCAAATGGTTGGTTGGTTCGTCAAGTAGTAATAAATCCGCAGCTCCTAATAAGACTTGTGCTAATTGAACGCGTCTTCTTAAGCCCCCAGATAAGAGCCCCACTTTTTGATTGAGGTCAGAAATACCAAGTTTAGAGAGAACTGTTTTGACATCACTCTCAATTGACCAAGCATCTAAACGGTCCATCTCAGCCATGACTTTCTCCAAGCGACCTTGGTTAGCTTCTGAATAGTCAACCATTAATTGTTCATAATCACGAATCAATTTCATTTCTGGCAGATCGGCTGAAAGGACAGTTTCCAAGACTGTAGCCTGGTCATCGAAGTCAGGATCCTGAGTTAGATAGGACATTTTATAATCATTTGCCTTCATGAATGGTGTGACATCCCCATCGAAGCCTAATCTACCTGAGATAACATCTAATAAAGTCGTTTTTCCAGTCCCATTGACACCAATGATACCAATGCGATCATAGTCATGGATGAGGAAAGAAATATCGCGAAAAACAGTTTTATCACCGACTGATTTACTTAATTTTTCAACTAAAAAGTCACTCATTTTTGTCCCCTTCTTCAATAAACTGGCGGATAGCTTCAATCTGATTTGGAACCTGTCCATTAACAATAGCTAGCTCAACTCGATTTAAAATCTCACCTAATTGCGGCCCCGGTTTCATACCCATTTCCTGCATTAAATAACGGCCATTAATCGCCATTTCATGTTTATCATGGATGACTAATGCCTCATCCAACTCCTGAATTCTAGCAAAATCAGACTCTAAAGCCCTGGCTTGGCGTAAATCTTCTACAAGTAGCGCCACTTCTTTGCCGTAGGTGTAAAGGCTAAGCTTGTCCAGCTCCTGCTTTTCCCTAAAATGATATAGACTGACAATCTTACTAACAGCTTTTTGAAAGTCGTTTGATGTTTTCCATTTTTTGAGAAAAGCTCTGCTGTCATAGATCCCCAAACTGATCATCAGGTGTGCCCAGGCTTGAGCAGAATTCTCAAAGGTAAAGGTGTCCTTTATAACAGCCATAAGTCTAAGCAAGTCCTCTTCTTTACCGGCTAAGTCTGGTAAGAATTGATTAGCTTGCGCGTCAATTAATAACGCCAAGCCTTTGCGCCAATACTCTGCCATTAATAACTTATCAAACTCAATAAAGATACGTTCGACAGATATTTTAGCTAAGAGCTTGGCCTCTTGTTTCATTGCCTGATAGGTTGCCTCTTCAATCGTAAAACCTAATGTGGCAGCAAAACGAAATCCTCTCATGACGCGAAGTGCATCCTCTTCAAAGCGTTCATGGGCCTTTCCTACTGCTCTCAGGCTCTTATTTTTTAAATCTTCCAAGCCATTAAAACAGTCAATGATATTGCCTTCTTCATCTAAAGCTAAAGCATTCACTGTAAAGTCTCTTCGTTTTAAATCTTCTTCAAGAGAGCGCACGAAAGAGACATGGCTAGGGCGTCGAAAATCAACATATACATCTTCTGTTCTAAAAGTTGTAATTTCGTACTCTCCACCATTTTCTAAAACAAGGACCGTTCCATGTTCAATTCCCACATCGACTGTCCTCGGAAAAATGCTTTTTGTTTCTTGTGGGTAAGAAGAGGTAGCAATATCGACGTCGTGTATGGGACGTTCTAAGAGGACGTCACGTACACTGCCACCAACGAAGTAGGCTTCAAAGCCTGCTTCCTTTATTTGTCTTAGTATTGGTAAAGCCTTCTGAAATTCAGAAGGCATTGTCATTAATTTCATAATAAATTCTCTAATCCATAAACCAGCTGTTTTTCTTTGACAACGGCTTTAATTCCAATATTAACACCTTGCATGAAGGATTGTCGGTCATAAGAGTCATGTCTGATGGTAAGTCCTTCTCCTGGACCACCGAAAAGGACTTCTTGATGAGCAATTAGACCTGGCAAACGAACACTATGAATGTGAATTCCTTGATAGTCTGCCCCACGAGCTCCAGCAATCAGTTCTTCTTCTTCACTTGGCTTGATTTCAAGGTTTGAACGATTTTCAGCAATCACTTGTGCTGTTTTAAGAGCCGTTCCACTTGGTGCGTCTTTTTTCTGATCATGATGCAATTCAATAATTTCTAAGTTTGGAAAATACTGGGCTGCTTTTGCCGCAAATTCCATCAGTAAAATGGCGCCAATGGCAAAATTGGGTGCGATCAAACCACCAATTTCTTTCTGAGCAGAGAGAGCAACTAGATGGTCAATCTCTTGATTGCTAAAGCCTGTCGTTCCAACTACTGGAGCAAAGCCATTCTCAAGAGCAAAGAGAGTATGCTCAAAAGCAAGCTCTGGTTTGGTAAAGTCAACCCAGACATCAGCCTGGAGATTTTTAAAATCTTCTTTTTGTTTAAAAACTGGAATACCTTGGTATTGGTCAACTTGCGTATGAGGATCTAAAAGTCCAACTAATTCTAATTCAGGGTCAGCTAAGACCATTGATGTTGTGGTTGACCCCATTTTGCCTCGATATCCGGCAATGATGACTTTAATTCCCATACTTTTTCCTTTATTCAATGATTGGTGAATAGCCAATTGCGACCGCATTTGAACCTAAATGAGCGCCGACAACAGAAGAAAAATTGGCTTCAGTAAAACAGTCTGATAAACCACTTTCCAGTAATAAATCTTTTAAGGTTGCAGCTTTTTTAGCACCGTTAGCATTTATGATTGAAAATTCAAAGTCACCTTCCTTAGCTTTCTCGTTTAATAAATCAACTAAGCGTTTCATGGCTTTTTTTTCAGTCCTTATTTTTTCAAAAACAACAATCTTTCCTTCATCATTAAAGTTTAAGATTGGCTTGATGCTAAGGAGATTCCCTAAAAGTGCAGAACCATTTGACAAACGACCCCCTTTAACCAAATGATTTAAATCATCTACTAAAATGTAGGCAGATGTTCCATCAATCTTAGTATGCAATTTACTAAGAATAGTTTCAAAACTATCGCCGTTATCATTCCATTTCATGATACTTTCAATCATATTTCCTGTCGGAACAGATGCAATCTTACTATCTGGAAAAGCAATGGTTAGTTCAGGATGTTCATCAATCAAAAATTGGATATTTTGCCAAAAACCTGAAATACCTCCTGCTAAGAACAAACCAATGACATGGGTGTAACCAGAAGCATGAATGTCAGATAAGATTTCGTCTAATTCAGTTAAGGATGGTTGACTGGTTTTAGGTAATTCTTGGCTTTCTGACATTTTCTGATAAAATTCATCCAAACTCATGTTGATGCCTTCATAATAAGTTTCATTATCAATGATAACTGGAATATTGAGCACATATAAATCATCGTGATTCTGTAGGGGTTCTGGAATGGCAGTAGTGTTATCGGTAACGATTGCTAATTTCATTAATTCTTAAACTCCAAATTAATTCCCGGTCTATCAAGTGCAATTTCAGTCACTTCGTATGTTAAGCGTTGAACCATATCAAGCAAAGGTTCCGCTAAAGATTCAACTTCTTCTTGACTAAATTCGCTAGGTTTGTCAATCAAACGATCGATAATGCGAACCATTTGGGAAATAACCCCACCAATGACGAATTCTTCCTTAACAATCATAAATTGAAGGACTGATACAATAACTGTTTCATTTTTTTCTTCATCTTTGTTAAGCAATTGGAAAGTGACTTCGAAATTTGTTTCAGGGGTTCCATTTTCTTTTTCCCATTCTAAATTCCGAGCATCATAGTGGTATTGGTTAACAAATTCTTTTTCACGATATACTTGCATGATTTATTTTTCTCCTTGAGCGTTATTCCCCATTATAGCATAGAATCTTAGATTATTAAAGTTTACCCTTTAGTACTTTTTCTGCGGATGGAGCTCAATAATCTCAGGATGAGCAGCCAAGGTTTCTTTACCTTTTTCTAACAAAGAATAGGAACGTAATTTAAATTTTTGACCTAGACTCTCTTCAGAATATTCACGAGCCATAGCTTGATCGAGGTCAGGACGTTTCATCTTAGAAAGGCCTTTAACATCTTTTTCCTTTAGAAACTCTTTTAATTGAATTGCCGACAGGTGTTTTAAAGACTCGAATGCCGAATCAACAGCAACATAATTATTAGCAATTAGCCAGTCTAATTCCTTTACAGCATCAATCCCATAAGTTGTATAGAAATATTTATGATGCGGATTTTCAGTCGTGTAAGTTCCAAAATTAATTCGCCAAAGCATGATAATATGCCCAGGCAAAAGGCCTTCTACCGTCCGAGTCATATTGCGTTTAGGGATAGGTTTTTGAATTAAATCTAACTCATATTTGGGATTTACAAATGGTTTTTCGGGATGATTTTCATATACTTCTTTTATTGTTTTCATGTTCTTATTATAACAAAAAAACCACCCAATTTGGATGATTTTAGTCTAAAGAATAGCATTAATTACCATTTTTCAAAGCAGACCAAGCCTCGTCTTGAGCAAGGGTTTCTGAGTCCGTGTAAGAACCGCGATAATGATTCCATACCAGATTACTTGTATCGGTAGTTGCACTTGTTCCAACTACTTGGCCAGAGGCATCTACACTTGCTGCTTGTGTTTGAGCTGGAGCAACTACATCGTAGGCTGTTAAACCATAAGTTTGAATGATATTATTAAGTTTGACATTATAAGATGTATCAGTCGCATAAAGACCTGTCAAAGCTGCAGTTGCATCTTGATAAGACAAGGTATTTGACCGCCGAACACCAGCATAAATTGGTGAACTTAACAAATTAGCGTAATCGTATAAGGAATCTGCAATACTTGGATAAGATCTGAAAGCTGCATCAATTTCGTAAGGATTACCTTGGCCATCATCTTCCCAAGTTTTCATGGTAACAGATGCTCCATTATAAGAACCTTTAATACCAAAGAAATTATAATTCGGCGCTTGACTTAAACCTGATTGGCCATTACTTGATTCTAAAATAGCTTGGGCAATCATAACTGACGCATATAGGTCTCTTTCAGCAGCAATCTGACTGGCAGTACCTGCAATTTCATTGATAAATGTTTGCGTAGGTCCATATGCCAAACTATCGGCCTCAACTTTCTTTTGTTTGCTTTGACCTTGTGTCAGAATGATTAAGCCAAAGACCAATGCAGCCATAAAAATGACTAATAAGCCTTTATTACCTTTCAATTTACTCATCTATTATTCATCCTTTATCTCATTTGTTAGGTGAATAATATTATAACACACAAGTTTAGTATTTGGATACAAAATTATCCTATTTAAATTTTTTGATATCAATTTGTAGCAAAACTGCAATATTTAACTCTCTTCATTTAAAATGGATAATCAAATAAATCCAAGCGATATACCGAAATAATACGGTTTAATTTTTCGTGGTAAGTCGTATCGGTAGCGTAAGAACCTGTTAAGACTTTACTAGCCTCTGAATAGGATTTAGACTGGGACTTATGCGTTTTTTGATATAAAGGATCTGATAAGACACGGGCATAATCATTAAAGGCATTGGTTGCCGTACCATATTGCCGAAACTTGGCATCAATTTGATACAGATTGCCATCACCATCATCCTCATTTGTCGGTAAAATAACCGACTTGCCCTGGTATTCTCCTTTGATCCCAAAGAAATTGTAATATGGTTTTTGACTTAATTGAGATAAGCCATTGTTTGATTCTAAAATAGCTTGCGCTAACATGATGGAAGAATAGAGATCATTTTTCTGAGCGACAGTCTGTGCAGGTCGGGCTGTTCGCGAGAGAAAATGCATGGTTGGATTGCCTGCATAGGCTGACAATTTATCCTTGTAGTATCTTAAGGATAGAAATGATGTTAAAAAGCAAAGCAAAATAATCAACATGACTCGTTTTTGAAACTCTAATCTGGAGGCTGACTTAGAACTTTTTTTTCTTCCACTTCTTCTATTAGTTGCCATCTTAACTCCTTTTTTTCTTCCTCTAAGTATATCAAAAAACTAGAATCATAGCAGATTCTAGTTGATTTTTAGCTTATTACAAATATTAGATTTTTTTGCGAAGGGCACCAAATAACACGCCTGATACTAGGGCACCGATTGCCACAAAGACTAAGTAAAGGATTGGGTTACTTGTAAGGGCAATAACGAAGATACCACCATGTGGCGCCATCAATTTGATTCCTGCTAGGCCAACAAGGGCTCCTGTTAAGGCAGATCCTGCGATAAAGCTTGGAATGGCACGAGCTGGGTCAGCAGCACCAAACGGGATTGCTCCTTCTGTAATGAATGAGAGACCCATGATGATGTTTGTAAGTCCAGATTCACGTTCTTCTTTAGTAAATTTGTCTTTAAATAAGAGGGTTGCTACAAAGACTGCTAATGGCGGAACCATACCACCTGCCATAACCGCTGCCATCACGACTGAACCACCATTGGCAACTGATGCTGCTAGAGTACCTGTACCGAAGACATAGGCTGCTTTGTTGACAGGTCCACCCATATCAACGGCCATCATGCCACCGACTAATAAGCCCATTAAGACAGCAGAGCTACCAGATAAACCTTGTAGGAAGTTATTAAGAGCTGTATTAATGGCTGCCATTGGAATGTTGACAAAGAGCATTAGGAAGCCTGTTATTAATACACCAAGTAATGGGTAAAGAAGAATTGATTTAACACCTTCTAATGAACGTGGTAAGCCAGAAAGTAATTTGCGAAGTAAGAGGATAACACCACCGGCTAAGAAACCACCAACTAAAGCACCAAGGAAGCCTGAAGGTACGCCAGCAAGAGCAAGTGATTTTTCACCACCAGCGGCGAAAGCAACTTTACCAAAGGCCAAACCATTTGAAGCAATAGCTCCAGCTACGAAACCAGCAACTAAACCTGGCTTTTCAGCAATTGAATAAGCAATGTATCCTGCTAAAACTGGAAGCATGAATGAGAAGGCAGCGCCACCAATATTTTTAAAGATAGCAGCAATCTCATGATAAGAACCCAAGTTTCCAAGTTGATCTTTTGGAACACCTAGCATGTTATCCAATAAGAAAGCTAGAGCAATCATGATACCACCACCAATAACGAATGGTAACATTTGTGATACCCCACCCATTAGGTGTTTATAGAAAGCTCCCCCAAGAGATAATTTTTCTTGGCTAGCTGCAGCTACTTGCCCATCATTTTTAGCTTGATAAGGACTTGCTTTACCATCTAAAATAAGTGAAATTAATTCTTGGCTTTTCTTAATACCGTCAGCAACTGGACGTGATACTAATGGCTTACCGTTAAAACGATCCATTTCAACCGCTTTATCAGCCGCTATAATAATACCTTTTGCTTTACTGATATCTTCGGCAGTCAGACGGTTTCCAACTCCTGAAGCACCATTTGTCTCTACTTTAATACCAACACCCATTTGAGATGCTTGTTTTTTCAAAGCTTCTTCTGCCATATAAGTGTGGGCGATACCAGTTGTGCAAGCTGTTACCGCAACAATAAATGGTGCATCAGCTTTTGCTACAACTGCTTCAGAAGTTTTTCCTTCTTCTTCAGATGCATCAAACAAAGCGATGACATCGTCTGGACTTTGGACAGCTCTTAATTTATCTGCAAAACCATCTTTTAAAAGGTATTGAGATAATTGTGCAAGGGCCGCCAAGTGTGTATCATTAGCTCCTTCAGGAGCAGCAATCATAAAGAACAAGTCTGTTGCTTGACCATCAAGAGCTTGGTAATCTAAACCATTAGCTGACTTAGCAAACAGAACAGCAGCTTCTTTAACAGCGCTATTCTTACTGTGTGGCATAGCAATCCCATCACCTAAACCAGTTGAGGTTTGTGCTTCACGCGCCATGATACCAGCTTTGAAAGTTTCAAAATCAGTAACAACATTTTTCTCAACAAGCTTGCCAATCATTTCATCAATAGCTGATTCCTTGCTATTTGCTTGTAAATCTAAAATCATCAAGTCTTTTTTCAATAAATCTTGAATTTTCATCTTTTTTCCACCTCTACTTTTTGATAAGTTTCTTTAATAAAGTCAATAGTTGCCAAATCATCAGAAAAAGCTGTTGCTGTACCACAGGCAACACCCCATTTTAAAGCTTCCACAGGGTCTTTTGTTGTGACGAATTTACCAGTAAAACCAGCTACCATCGAATCACCAGCCCCGACAGAATTCTTAACGGTTCCTTTAATCGGTTTGGCAAAATATGATGTATCCGGTGTTACCAACAAGGCACCATCACCAGCCATCGAAATGATAACGTTTTGTGCACCCATTTCGATAATCTTGCGGGCGTATTTTTCAACATCATCAAGACCATTTAGTTTGACATCAAAGATAGCTTCTAGTTCATGATTATTTGGTTTAACCAACAAGGGTTGATAGGCTAAAGCATCTAAAAGTGTTTGCCCTTCAAAGTCACAGACAACCTGTGCACCAGTCTGACCTACCAAAGGAATCAATTCATCATAGATAGCATTACCAATATTTGATGGTGCTGAACCAGCAAAGACCACCGTATCATTGGCTGATAAGCCAGATAAGATTCCTTTCATAGCTTCAATATCAGCCGGACTGATTTCAGGACCACGACCGTTAATTTCTGTTTCTTGATCCGATTTGATTTTGACATTAATCCGTGTATCTTGGGAAACAGGAATAAAGTTAGTTCTGATATGCTCTGCACTCAAGCTTTCTTCAATAAATCGTCCTGTAAAACCACCCATAAATCCTGTCGCAACATTGTCTACATTTAGACGTTGAAGGACACGACTAACATTAATACCTTTACCACCAGCAAATTTATCATCACTATCCATGCGATTAACTGCACCTGTTTCCAAGTGCTCGATTCGGACGATAAAATCGATTGAGGGATTGAGGGTTACCGTATAAATCATACTTCGATTACCTTAGCTCTTTCTTTAATTTTTCCTAATAAAGCAGATGTGGATTTTTCAGTAATAATACCAATATCATCAATTGCTGCAACTTTAACAAAGGAAACGTGACCGATTTTTGAAGCATCTGCCAAAATATAGGGCATCTTAGCATTACTGATAATAGCTCTCTTGATAACTGCTTCTTCCATATCTGGAGTTGTTAAAAAGGATGCATCAATACCATTCATTCCTAAAAAGGCTTTATCAAAATTCATTAATTGAATTTGTTCTAAAGCAACATTCCCAATACTGGCATCAGTCGTTTGCTTGACAAAACCACCAATGATAATGGTTTTAAGGTTCATCTCAACCAACTTTGCCGCGTGATGAATGGAATTGGTAACAACAGTTATATTCTTTTGTGTCAGTAAAGGTATCAAGAATTCTGTAGTCGTCCCTGCATCAATGAAAATAACATCATTATCATTTATCAAATCTACTGCTTTTTGAGCTAGTTGCTTTTTGTTTTGACTGTTTTTGACAGATTTTTCGCTATTAGATAATTCCTCCTGAAGGGAGGGAAATAATTCGGCACCACCGTGAACACGGTGCAATTTACCCTCAGCTTCTAATTCGTCCAAATCTCTTCTAACTGTTGATTCGGAGGTGTTCAAGCTTAGAACTAAATCTTCTAAAGATACATAGTTATCTTTAGCGATTAGTTCCATAATCAATTGTTTTCGCTTTGATTTTAAGATAAGACCACCACTTTCTGTAATCGTTTACAGATAAATTATACTATATAATCTTCCAAAGTCAAGCATATTCTATCAATTTCTATCAAAACATGCAAAAAAAGCCGGATTGCTCCGACTTTTAGATAAATTATTTAATTTTAAGAATTTCTTCTTTAGCATGTACCAATTGAGTGATAAGGCGGCAATATGGTGTATCAATGCCGAGTTTTGCACCCTTAGTATTAACCGCACCATTGATAAAATCAATTTCTGTTAAACGGTGATTTTGAACTAAATCTTGGTGCATTGAAGGGTAGTGATGTGCTGCTTTAACTGAAGTGTCAAATACATATTTAACAATTTCTTCTTCATTTAAGCTAACACCTTCTGCTTCACCAACGATAACGAATTCATGAATGATTTCTTTAACCATTTTAGGTCCATCTTCACTGGCAAATAATTCACCGATTGTACAATCTAAAAGGGCACAAGTTGAGTTCATTGTTCCATTAACACAAGCTTTTCTCCAAATATTTGGAAGAACATTTTCATCATAAGTTGCGAAAAGTTTAGCTTCAGTTAACATATCAGCCACTTGACGTCCAGCTTCTTGGTTTTCAGGATCCATACTTTGTAAGTTAAGGGCACCCACACCTTGTAAGTGTGCATGTCCTGGTCCTTCTAAACCAGCTGTCCATACAGTAACACCCATTAAAATGTTATGCTCTGGAATGTATTGACGGATAACTTCTTCATGTCCTAAACCATTTAATAAGCAAAGAACTTTAGTTTCGCTTCCGATGATTCCTTTAATATCTTGAAGCATTTGTGGCAATTGCATTGCTTTAGTAAAGAGGATAATTAAGTCCGCTTCTTTAGTTGCTTCAGTTGGTTTCATGATTGGAAGTTTTACAGTTTCTTCAACATCACCTGTAATTTTCAAGCCATTTTCTTGGATAGATTTGATGTGTTCTTCCCAATTATCTAAAAGAATAACATCATTTCCAGTTTTTGAAATTTGGTAGCCAAAACGACAACCCATTGCTCCAGATCCTGCGATATAAACTAACATGCTTATCTCCTTTATCTCTTTATAATATATGATTAACCTTCAAAGACAAAGATTTCGTCTTTATAAAGTTTAAGAACGTCTTTACAAATTTTGTGTGCTACAAAGCTAACACCAAATGGAATCACTACCCATGAAAGAATAATCATGATGACATTACTTCCACCCGCAAGTGAAGCAATTGGTCCTACAGCACCAACTAGACCAAAACCAGATGAAGCTGGTGTACCAACTAAGTTAAATAATGGAACAGTTAATGAAGAAATTGCTGCAGTAATGATCATTGGAATTGCCATGATTGGGTGTTTCAAGAAGTTAGGCATCATCATTTTCATTGCTCCTAAAGCTATGGCAATTGGAACACCTGATTTGTTAACTTTTAATGTTGCCCAAACAAGGAATGCTGCTGTTGCTGCAATACCCATTGAAGCTGCACCTGCTGCCATACCATTTAAACCAATAGCTAAACCGATAGCAACAGTTGAAATAGGGCTAACAATAAGCAATGCAAAGGCAATAGCGATAAGAATTGACATTAATACTGGTTGTAAAGTTGTGAATGAGTTGATACCTTGTCCGATAAGTGTTGTTACGTAAGAAACGTATGGTAATAATTTCCAACCAATGTAACCAACACCTGTACCAATAATAATTGGAAGTAAGATGATTGTTAATGAGCCAAATTTGTTACCAAACCATTTAACGGCTAATACAGCTAAACTTGCTGTAATCATCATGTTAATAAGGTCACCAATACCTCTAAGTTGGAAGCTACCTACGGCAACACCTTTTTGAACAACTTCTGAATACATCCAAGCACCAGAACCGATATAAGCTGCACCACCAACTGCTAATTGTTGCATTGGGTTGAATTTAAATTGTTGACCAATTAAAAATCCAGCCATGATTGGTGTGAAGAATTGGAAAACTTGTACGACGTGCAAGAATTCTGCTGCTGTTGCATTTGGTAACAATGGTTTTAAGAATGTTGCCAAAATTGCATTTGGGATTAGGGCTACGACGATGGCTGTTGCAGTACCAGCCAAAATTTTGTTCATAAATGAAGAAAAAGTTTCTTTGTTTTCTGTTGTCATTTTTCATGACCTCTCTAAATTTTTTAGTGTGAAATCAATCACATTTACAAGTTAATTATATCACAATTGCAAGCGATTGAATAAAAATTCAAAAAAATTAACCTATGGAATAATTTATAGTTCCATAGGTTAATTTTATAGTTTTTATAAATTTAATCAATAAGTGAGGTTGAATGAACAACACGATTATCCCTATCTGGATATATCTGATTAATCGCTTGATTAACTGCCATCGGAGCTTCACCAAAGCCTGTAGCAATCAAGTCCACTTTTCCATCATATTGGGCAGCATCACCAATGGCATAAATACCTTTTTGGCTGGTTTCAAAATGATTGTCAACGTTAATACTAGTCCGTTTAAAATCAAGGTTCCAATTCTTAAGGTTCTTATTCGATGTTGAAAAACCATAACTGACAATCAGAGCATCCATGTCAAGCGTGATTTCTTCTTCTTCCTTGACCTTTTGAATAACTAACTGTTCAGCTCGGCCATTTTCCCCGTGTAAAGCCTTAGGAATATAAGGTGTTAAAATCTTTACGCCAGATGCCTTTAGGAGCTCTACACTATGCTCATGGGCACGAAAAGCTTCCCGACGGTGGACTAAGGTAACACTTTCAGCTAAACCATATAAGGCCAAGGCCCAGTCAACTGCTGAATCGCCACCACCACAGATAACAACTTTTTTACCGGCAAATTGGTCCAATTTATGAACATTGTAAAAGATGTTTTCGTCCGCAAATTCCTCTTCGCCTTCTAAGCCGAGGGTTTTTGGAGCAAATGCACCATTACCACAAGCAATGATAATCGCTTTTGTTTGGTGTTGAGCTTTTTGAGTCCTAATGGAAAACCCTTCTTCCGTTTTTTCAAAAGACTGAACTTCCTCTTTTAAACAAACACTTAGACGGTCCTGAAAACGACTCAATTGCTTGATTAAATTATCGGTTAATTCTGCACCAGTTACTGCTGGAATTGCTGGAATATCATAGATTACTTTTTCAGGATATAAGATAGCAGGTTGGCCACCTAATTCTGATAAACTTTCAATAATCTTAACCTGCATGCCACGAAGTCCAGCATAAAAGGCAGCAAATAAGCCAACTGGACCACCACCAATGATGGTAATGTCATATACTTTTTCCTTCACAACTACTCCTATTCTTGGTATTCTTTTTTTATTTTTTCTAATAGTTTTTCTTCTTCATCCGTCAGCTGATAATGTTCCAAGAGGTCCGGTCTTCTTAAATAGGTTTTACGCAAACTTTCTTCTAAGCGCCAGCGACGAATATTATCATGATGACCGCTCATTAAGACCTCAGGCACAGTCATCCCACGAAAATCATAGGGTCTGGTATATTGCGGATACTCCAAAAGGCCTGAAGAGAAGGAATCATCCTGATGACTAGCTTCTTTACCAATCACATTTGGAATTAAGCGAACAGTTGCGTCAATCATGGTCATTGCCGCTAGTTCCCCTCCGGTTAATACAAAGTCGCCGATGGAGATTTCGTCTGTGACCAAGCTTTTTATGCGCTCATCGTAGCCTTCATAGTGGCCACAGATAAAAATTAATTCTTGCTCCTGAGCCAGTTCTTCAGCATAGGCCTGGTCAAAAGTTCTACCCGCAGGATCAAGCAAGATGACTCGAGGATTTTTGCGGTCAATTTTTTCGA
Source organism: Streptococcus bovimastitidis (assembly GCF_001885095.1). Lineage (GTDB taxonomy): Bacteria > Bacillota > Bacilli > Lactobacillales > Streptococcaceae > Streptococcus > Streptococcus bovimastitidis. The sequence continues at coordinate 714,497 of NZ_LZDD01000001.1, forward strand.
TGGTGTCAAAAATAGGCTGGGCGCGTAGTAACATACCCTGTCCACCGCCATAAGGTTCGTCATCTACGTGTCTAGCTTTTTCAGCATTTTCCCTAAAATTATGGTAGGAAATATCCAGTAATCCTTTTTCGCTTGCCTTGCCAACAATTGATGCTTCTAAAGGGGCAAACATTTCTGGAAAAAGTGTTAAAATATCAATCTTCATCGTCAAGACCTTCCATAATCTCGACGTCTACTCGCTTAGCTTGAAGATCAACATTGAGAACCACTGGTGGAATATAAGGGAGTAATAAGTCTTTCTTACCTTTTCGTTTAACAACCCAAACATCATTGGCACCAGGTTGTAAGATGTCAGAAATTTTTCCGATCAACTGGTCACCTTCATAGACATCCAATCCAATGATTTCGTGATAATAAAATTCATCATCTTCCAATTCAGTCAGGTTTTCTTCAGCAACCTTCACAGAAAAGCCTTTAAATTTTTCCACATCATTAATATGATACATGTCTTTGAACTTAACAATGTCAAAATTTTTCTGTTGGCGATGGCTAACGATTTCAACTTCTTGGACAAATTGATCTTTGTCATCGAACAAGGCTAAACGTGATCCTTTTTGATAACGTTCTTCAGCAAAATCACTGACTGAAAGAAGACGTAATTCTCCCTGCAAGCCTTGTGTATTAACAATTTTTCCAACATTATAATATTTCATTCTTACTCCTGTGTCATTTCTGGAATTTAATTATGCCAGAGATTTTCTACAACTAGATTCTATTTTAACACCTTCAACACTTTTTTGCATCCTATTGGAAAGAGAATTTCTTTAGAACTTTTCAAAAAATTCTTGCCATTCTGCTAACAATTTTTCTTCGGTAAATCTGTGAGATAATTGGCGTGAATGTTGGTGGAAGGCAGCTTCTTCTTCAAATGTTAAGGAATAATAAGTTATGATTTTCTCAGCCATGGCATGAATAACCACTTCTTCATCAGCATTATGGTCAAAATCGACTAAATAGCCATTTTTGCCATCTTCAATAAAAAGCTGATTACCATAATGAACATTCAAACCGATTAAGGACAAGCCATAACTTGCTGCTTCCAGTAGAGTTAAGCCAAAAGTCTCCCAGATAGAAGCTGATAAATAAACTTGATACTGAGGATAAATTTCCTCCAGTAACTGATGGCCACGCATATGAATATAAGAATCAGCATTAAGCTCTTTTATCAGCTCTGACAATTCCCCCCTCAGACCACCCATCCCATAGATATCAAATTGCAATTGAGGAACTTGCTTCTTAGCGAGAACAACAGCTTTTATTAGCCAGTTAATCCGTTTGCGTGGATCTAAGCGTGAAGCAGTCATAAGCGAATAAGGCTTACGACTTGTCTCGGGATTATCTTTTAAGCTTGCACTTCCGACAGGGATGACCTCTACTCTCGCCTGATAATCAAATTTCGCTTGGATATAGGCTTGTAAAGATTCTTTTTGCAATTGTGTTGATGTGATAAAGCAATCAATTTCTTTCATCTGTCGCAATAGGTAATAGTACTCATAATTAAAATAGAGGTAATGGCTATCATAATTTGGTTCAAAATAGTGATCCGAGTGCAGAAAAGCTGCTATTTTAGCATTGCCCTTATTCTTGAAGACCGGCTGGACAAAATCAAATTCCGTACTGCGATCAATAAATAGCCAATCTTCTGATGAAAGAGATAACCCTTTTAAGAACTTCTCAATTAATTCATGTTTACTGAAGCGTTCACTATTATTTTTGAAAACATACTCTGAGCCATTTTGGCCAATTAATTCTTCATAGACCATTTTGCCTTTGCTAGAGTAGAAAACCCGTCTGTAAAGCTTTGCATAGACGTAGCCATCATCTCCAACAGGATAAAAATATTCACTGTACAGTTTGCGATTGGTAAAATAATCCCTGCGCAGCAATTTCCCCTCAGCAAAAAAAGAAACACTATCAACACAATGACTATCTGCCTCCGAAAAGAGGACAGCCATCAGCAGCTGATGATTCCCTAGATAATGTACTTCTTTCTCCGTCCTCTGAATACACTCCAACTTTTCCACTTGAGGGTAGTGGGCTTCAACTTCTTTCAGACTTAGACTTGGTATGTAAGAAACATCATCTAAAAAAGAAAAATGGACCGAATCAATTTCTTCAGGTAAAATACCAGTATTTTGGGTATACATTTTGACATAAGGCCACTTCGGAACTTCCGTAAAAATAAATTTAGCTTCTTGTTTAAGCTGCCTCAAGAGTTTAGCGCGATAACCTTGAGCATAGTCAACACCTGAAGGAGCATAGCCAACTAATAAATTGAAATTATATATTGTCATCTTCTTCTCCTATTCCATTTAGCTCAATGAATTGAAAAGGTAACTGTTCTCTTTGGAAATGGCAAAGCGCATTAAATTGAGAGCTATCAGTAGCCAAGTCTCGCATCAGTTTAGCAAATTGCGTAATTTGTTGCATTTTAAAAAGAGTTGACGGCTCTTGAATCTGAGGCTGATGACAATAATCTTTGAAAGAAAGAATACACAAGTTTTCCAAAGCTGCGCGTGATAAAATATTATCGACTTCAATACTGTGATTGATGTCCAGGTAAAAACTTGCCCGCTTCAAATACTGATTGACCTCACCCAAAGTAAGTAAGGGGAGAATTGTCACATTTGGATGGATATCCAATTGCATTAATTTATCAGAAACCGTTGTCCGAGCACCGATATAGAAAGTAAAGTCAGGCATAGCCTCAATGAGCTCATCAATCTGATAAAGATGGTCACTAGCCGTTAAAATAAAAATCGACTTAGACGGCAACAGGATCATTTCATTTTGCTTATTCAAAACTTTAATGTAATGCGAAGAAAGGGTTTGGCTTTGATCCGTGAAATCTAGAATCAACGGAGGCTGAGAAAAATCACTCAAAACCTTCTCAAAATCTTGATTCTCTTCAAAATTTAACCAAATCATTTCAGCATCCATCGCTTTTAACAGTTTTGGATTAGCTGCCGCAATGGCAAAGCTAGAAAGGTGTTTTTCTCTCACAAAAGCCTTAAATAAGGCTAAACGGTTGGGGTAATAACCATCTAAGCTACCGCGGTTATAGACAATTAAAGCCTGACTATTAGGTACAGTCTGTGCAAATTCGTGTCCATTATTATCATAATAAATCTTTGTTTTACATAAATCATTTTCATAAAAGACACTAGTTATTTTTTTCCCATATTTATTATACTCGTCAATAGACTGAAGCTTTTCCCACTTGTCTAACCAAGAAACTTTGGAAACATAGCGCTTGTTGACTGGTTGGCAAAAGTCAATAACTGCTTTTTTTTGACCCCAAAATTGAACGCGTCCACGCTCTCCAGGTTCTGTCCTTACTTCCCAGTAATCTGGTAAAGCTAGGTTATTATAATATAAGGGCTGAGCTCCATCTTCCTTCTGATAGCCAGCTAAGGCTAAAAGCAAGGGCATATGCCCATGTTCACTAAAAAAGTCATCGTCTAACCCCACATAGACGGTAACTAAGTCATTTAATTCTGCAAGCTTGAGCTGTATCTCAGCAATTTCAGCTTCGTTAGTTGCTAGAACTAAAATTCTCTTCTCTCTCTCAAACATTTTTAAAACCTCTTTTTTCTACTTCCTATAATCATAACATATTCTACCCATCTTCGTTAAGTGACAGAAGAAAAAAGACCCTCTACAACTAGAGAGTCCATTCTATCAATACAAAATGTTTATAATATCATTTTTAAAAACGTTTATATTTATTTGCCAATAAGATTAGTGATGCAATTGAGAGGCTAATAAGACCAACCAAAGATAAAATGATTCTTTTTTCAGAACCTGTCTTAGGAAGGAATCTATTCAATTGTTTCGAAATACTTAAATTCTTACTATTCGTTGAATGTAGCTTGGTTGCCGAAGAATCTTTGGCTGAACCTATAGTAGATGTTAAGTTGTCTTTTGATTTCTCGACAAGACCTACACTTTGTACAGCTTCACTATTCGTACCAGTCTTGACACTTGAATCATTTCCAGCTTTTTCGTCTTCATCTCTTTTTTCTAAATGATCAGAAGTATTTTAGTTTTATTCTTTTGAATTTGCTCATTTGTTAAATAAATACTGACATCATTACCAGGCATTAATTCTTCCATAGCAACACCATTGACTTTAACAGTGTAGAATGTACCTTCCATTAAATTATCCGAAAAAGTTGCTTTGCCATCTTTATCGGAAAGCAATTCTGCAACTACTTTTCCTTGTTTATTACTTAATGTCACTACTTGATTTGAAATTCCCTCTCCATCTTCGTTTCGAATAGCGACGGAAATTGGAATAGTTGAATTGGTTGGCATTTGATTACCATTTTCTTCTACAAAAAAAGTAGCAGCCTTTTTTATACCAGCTTGGCTTGATTGAATTGTATAGCCTTGATTTTTTCCATCAACTGATACACTATAATTACGATTTAAGGCTAAACCATCAAAAACTGCTTGACCATTAGAATCACTAACTAATGTTGAAACCTTGATTGGATTACTATCTGTGATATCATAAAGTTCAACAGACTTACCTGATACTGTATTTCCGTCCTTACCTAAAATATTGGCTGTAAAGGTAAAGTTTTCTACTATCTTACTATCATCAAGATAAATTGTTCCCGAAATACCAGGCATCGTTTCCCCGTATTTTTGATCACCAATATAATGTGAATAATAGGTACCTTCCATTAGCTTATCTGTAAAATGAACCAAGCCATTTTCATCACTTTTAAGAGTTGAAATGAGATTGCCATTCTTGTCTTTAAGACTAACCTCTTTACCTTCAATACCTACACCTTCTTGATTTCGAACATAGACGTCTAATGGCTTAATACCATAACTAGGATCAACGCTACCTGTTCCTTCAGCTGTAAAACTAGCTGCCATAGTTGAACCGCTTTGACTAGTCCGGAGTGTGTAACCTTGAACTTTGTCATCTACCGTAACGCTAATACTTCTATTTGTTGGCAATTGACTGAAAACAGCCTGACCGTTTTTATCAGTAACAAGTACTTGCAAATCTTTTGCAGTTGAATCCGTGATATCAGTCAATTGGACAGCTTTACCAGCAAGAACTTTACCGTTTTTATCTAAAACAGTTGCCGTGAAAGAAAAACTTGAGTTCTGACTGGTTAATGTTACAGGCTTTACATCTTCAGCTTGGACAGAGCTAACAAATGGTTATGCTAAGCATAATGTTGTTAATGTAACTAGACTAATAATAGCTGAATTAATATGACGTGAATTTTTCATCTTTACCCCTTCTAATAATTAACTGGTTAATTATATAGTTTTAAATAATTAACCAGTTAAGTTTATAGAGCTATTTTATCATTGATTCAAACATTGGTCAATAGCAAAAAAGCCTTAGATTTTTATATCTAAGGCTTTTAAGGTCTTACTTCTCATCAATGACAAGTCTGACTTTTTTTCCTTGAGTTGGAACCGAATAAACAATCGATCTTATCGCTGTAATGGTACGACCTTTTTTTCCGATAACACGACCGATGTCTTGAGCATCCAAGTCAAGATGGTACTCTAGGAAATCTGGAGTATCTTCAATTTTAATGGTAAGATTGTCAGGTTGTGAAATCAAGGGTTTCACAATGGCGATAATGAGATTTTCAATGGTATCCATAGGCTTTTATTATTTAGAGAATTTTTGTTCGTGGAATTTAGTCATAACGCCTTCTTTTGAAAGAAGGTTACGAACTGTATCAGAAGGTTGTGCACCTTTAGCTAACCAATCAAGAATACGATCTTCTTTAAGAGTTACTTGATTTTCAGTTACTAATGGATTGTATGTTCCAACAGTTTCGATGAAACGTCCATCACGAGGTGAACGTGAATCTGCAATGTTGATACGGTAGAAAGGTTTTTTCTTAGAACCCATACGAGTTAAACGGATTTTTACTGCCATTTTATAATGTCTCTTTTCTTATTTAGTATTATCGAGAAAGCACAAAGTCATTTCTCACTTTATCTAGTATACTACGACTCTCTTAAGCTGTCAAGTTTTTTTCTTGACAGACAAAGTTTTTTTTTGCTTCCACTTTTGCCTATAAAAGACTCAGCAAATGTCCCCCATAAATCCAAAAATAAGAATAGAGAATAATAGATATTGGACGACAAATAACCACAATTAAGATAAATCGCTTAAAACTGATACGACTAAGTCCTGTAATCATAATCATGATATCAGCTGGTGCGATGGGTGATAGCATATTTAATATAAAGAAGCGTTCATAAGTCTTTGAAGCTAACTTTCTTTCATACTTCTCCATTTGATCATCATTAATAAATAAAGCAACGAAAGGACGTCCATATTTTCTAACTAATAAGAAGAGAATTGCTGATCCCAAAAAAATTCCTAAGGTATTTAAGAAAAATCCTAAGAATGGTCCGAAAGTCAAAAAACCAACTACAGTAGTAATACCACCTGGTACAATGGGTACAACCACTTGAAATATTTGAAAACAAAAGAAGACTAAAGAACCCCAAAAAATGTGATTTTTAATCATCTGCGATAAAATTGTTGGATTATGGAAGATATCCAGTTTTCCAATCAGATAGGACACCAAGAGAACGGATAAGATGATTGAAAAAAGTCCAATCATCCGAAATACTTTCTTTAAACGTTCATGTTTGGGACCGTAATTATTCATAACGCAAAGCCTCAATCGGGTTTAATTTACTTGCTTTGTTGGCCGGTAAAAGTCCAAAGATGATACCGATGGTTGCGGAGAAGACAATGGCAATGAGAGCCACATCAATTGAGACTGATGCTCCTTTTAATTGCAATGCATTGCCTAAAACACCGACAATGGACCATGCAAATAAAAGACCAATCAGACCCCCGAGAATAGTTAAGACAACTGATTCAATTAGAAACTGTGTTAGTATCTTTCCACGGGTTGCTCCAAGAGCTTTACGCAAACCTATTTCACGAGTCCGCTCGGTAACAGATACCAACATGATGTTCATAACACCAATACCACCAACAAGCAGGGATATCCCAGCAATAGAACCAATAACTGTCGTCATAATTCCAAACTGAGTGTTTATATCATTAATAATAGCACTATTATCAGGAATTGTATAATGTCCACCTTTTACATGGGAAATATTGGTTAACATTTTTGCAGCTTTTTTCCCTAAATCAGTACTGCGTTTGACATCTTCGACATGAACATAGATTTGTCCAACTTCATCAACTTGAAATTCTGATGCAACTTGAGTATTAGCCATAACTGCACCGCCAATTTCCATACCACCCATCGAAACAGCAGCCATATCCGTCTTATAGACACCAACAACTAAATAATCTTTATTATTGACCGTTACGACTTTATTTAAGGCTTGCTTATACTTATTCTCTCCAAATAGCTTATTGGAGAGATTATTATCGATAACAATAATTCGAGAAAAATTACTGTAATCTTCATCAGTTAATTTACGACCGGCAACAATATTATATTTCTTGATTTTGAAGTAGTCTTTACTAGCACCTGTAATGCTTACATCCTTCATTTTTTTCTTACCAAAGGAGATTTCAGCAGTCGTATTGTTGGTAAAATAATAAGAGTCAATACCATCAATATTTTTTACAATTTGCTCAAGCCATTCATTTTTGACTTGATTTGTATCTTCCTGAATATAAAAACTTGCATAAGGATCATCTGATTTTTCATCATTGGACTTAAAATAAAGGCGTACTTCTTTTTGATTGTTTGAAAAAGAGTCGGTAACACTATCCTTCATTGCATTCCCCAAACCCATGATAATAACAACGGCAGAAACACCAATGATAATCCCTAACATGGTCAAGAGTGACCGCATTTTATGCCCCCAGATAGAACTCAGGGCGAATTTCCAATTTTCCATAGAATTCCTCCTATTCTATCCGGACACTTTCAGTAGTATCCGCTGTAATTTGACCATCACGAATAACGATTTTACGAGTCGCAAAATCAGCAATATCCGGCTCATGAGTAACCATAATAATCGTTTTTCCTTCTTTATTAAGATTGGTAAGAAGTTCCATTATCTGCTCACCAGTCTTGGTATCCAAGGCTCCTGTTGGTTCGTCTGCTAAAATAATAGACGGATTATTTACTAAGGCACGCGCAATGGCAACTCTTTGCTTCTGACCACCTGATAATTCTGAAGGTAGATGCTTCATACGCTTTTGCAAATCCACTTTTTCCAAATATTGCATGGCCAGATTTCTTCTTTTAGAGACACCAATACCTGCGTAGATGAGCGGTAGCTCAACATTCTGTAAGGCATTCAATTTTGAAAGCAGGAAAAACTGTTGGAAAACAAACCCAATTTCTGCATTACGAACACTTGCCAAATTTCGGTCACTTAATTGATCGACTTCATTTCCATTCAACCAATAATCTCCTTCAGTCGGACGGTCAAGTAAACCTATGATATTCATCAAAGTTGATTTCCCAGATCCAGAGGGACCCATAATGGCAAGAAATTCACCCTCATTCACTTGTAAATTAATATCCTTAAGCACTCTCAATTCCTGGTCTCCATTTTGATAAGTCTTATTGATATTAACTAATTTAATTAGTTCTTTCATTTCTAATGTCACCCAATATCACCTCAGGTTTCTATTTAATTAGATTTTTTGTTGGTATCTTCAGAGATAATTCTCTCAAGCTTTTTACCGTCTTTGATAGATTTATCTGGATTTGAAATGACAATTTGTCCTACTTTAAGCCCAGTTAAAATTTCTTGACTTTTTGCGTCAGAATTTCCCAAAGTCACTTCTGTCTTAGTTACCTTAGAGCTCGCATCATCATAGGTCCAAACATAAGTTTTACCTTTTTCCTTAAAACTAGCATTGACAGGAACCAAAGTATGTTTATCTTGGTTAAGGATTTCTACGGTTACGGTAAATCCCTGTTTTAATTGATCTAATGGGCTGGTAATATCGACTTTATAGTCATAGCTTGCGGCAGCTGAGCTAGACGCTGACTGTCCGGCTTCACCAGCGGAAGCATTTTTATCACTAGGATAATTAGAGATGTAAGAAATTTTGCCATCCCAAGACTTATCAGAATAAACTTTGGATTTAATTTTAACCGCTTGGCCAACTTTAATCGTTGCTAAATCATATTCTGTTAAACTACCTTTAACTTGTAATTGCCCTTCAGAAACAACATGAACAAGCGTTTGACTCGTTTTAGAAGACGGGTCTACATCGTTATTAACCTCAACAACAGTTCCCTCATGGCTACTGGTAACAACAGTTTGATTTAAAGCCTCTTGCGCTTTATTGACTTCTGCTTGAGCATCAGCATAGGCATCGTTCAAATCTTGTAACTGTTGGCTATATGAAGCATTTGCTTCTTGAACAGGAGCTTGGGCTACCGCCTGCCCACCTTCTTGACCATTTGTAGGACCGCTTGCCTCAGTTGTTTGCCCTGACATAGGGCTTCCATATGTTTGTAGGTAGTTAATTTGACGACCAACTTTATTCAATTGACGAACTGCTGTATCATAGGCTGCTTGTGCATTTGTCGTGTTATATTGTACTAATTGTTGACCTTCAGTTACTTTATCACCGACTTTGACAACAACCTCTGCATCACTACCTTTAGCTTGATCAAAATAAATGTATTCTTCAGAAAGTGCTTTGACATTACCAGAAAGTAAAATAGTCGAAGCGATACTTCCTTCTTTAACATTAACAGCAGAATAAGATTCTTTTTCTTTATTATTTGCTTGCTGGTTTTGCTGTTGGAAATAAAGAATACCACCAATTAATACAAGGGAGGCAACAACAGCTCCTGCTATAATCATCTTTGTTCTTTTTGTCATTTGACCTTTTTTTCTTCTAGCCATGATGGTCTCCTATTCATTTTTTGTATTGTATTAATCATATAAGACAAGTATATAACCTTTTATGATGTCTGTCAAGTTAATTCCAATTTTTTTCCAATTAATTTAATGAAGTACCTTATATTCTCATTTTACTTCTTTTGAAGAGCGATGAGCTTACACTTTTGTAATCATTATAAGCCCAGAATACAAGCCAGCGTCTAAAGGCGGTTATTTTCACTTTGTTCAATCCATATTACTTTTGACTCATAACATGCCTCTCAAAAAGGTGCTTGTATTACTTGCTACTATCCCTAAAGAGATTGCATATTCTTTTACACTTAATTTATCTAGTGCGATATCATGTTTCTCCTGATCTTGAATCTATTTCTTTCTTGTGGCTTCATTATGTTCTACAGTACTTACGTAAAATCCTTCAGCTATTGTATCGCGTTAGGAGTTTTTTGGGTATAACCTTTGATGCGCACCCCCATAGCGGGTGGTTTTTGTTTCACACCTTCGGAGTGAAACAGACTAAAAGCCACATAAATAAAAAAGAACCAATCCCTAGGAATTAGTTCAACTTCTTTTAGTTCCTAAATAATATCTTGGAGATTGGAGGCCTATTATTTATTACAATAATACCTCTTATTTTTCCAAATGACGTCCATTCATGATGGCTTCTAACATTGCCATTCTAACGTATACGCCATTTTCCATTTGGGCAACTATTCTTGCTTTAGGGGCTTCTACAAGCGAGTCCGCAATTTCGGCGTCACGGTTAACAGGGGCTGGGTGCATGATAATAGCTGAATCTTTTAATTTGCTATAACGTTCTTCAGTAAGACCAAATGTTCTATGATAGTCTTCTTTTGAAAAACCAGCTGAGCCATTGTGACGTTCATGTTGGACACGTAAGAGCATGAGTACATCCAAGTCTTCGATCATGTCATCAATGGCTTTATATTGTCCATAAGCCTCAAATTCTTCTGAATACCATTCATCTGGACCTGCGAAATAAATTTCTGCTCCTAAGCGTTTCAAAATTTGCATATTTGATTTAGCAACGCGAGAGTGTGTTAAATCACCTGCAATACAGATTTTTAAACCATCAAAATGGCCATATTCTTCATAAATAGTCATCAAATCAAGCAGACATTGACTTGGGTGTTGTCCAGAGCCATCACCACCATTGACAATAGATGCGGTAATGGTTGAGCTATCAATCAGTTCTTTATAGTAATCAACTTCTGGATGGCGGATGACACAAACTTCAACTCCGAGTGCACTCATTGTCAAGACTGTATCATATAAGGTTTCACCTTTTTTCACTGAGCTAGTATCCGTATTAAAATCAATGACATGCATCCCTAATCTTCTTTCGGCAACTTCAAAGGATTTATGTGTCCGTGTTGAGTTTTCAAAGAAGAGATTAGTTGTGAAAATCGATGAATAGTCAGGAAGTTCAACTTTACTTGCTTTAAATTCGGAACCTCTTTTGATTAAAGCTAAGACTTCTTCATTGCTTAGCATTTCCATTGATACTAAATTGCTAACTGCGACCTGATTATTGATGACTGACATATTATTTCCCCTTTTCATTTTGCTATCTATGAAGATTTGTTTAACGGTTATTTATTTTCAGGTAAGATTTGGTAAAGGATAATTCCCAAAAGCGTTGAGAAGGCAACACCAGAAATTTGTAATCCTTTAACTTGTAACATTAATCCACCAATACCAGATACAAGAATGACACTGGAAATGAGGAGGTTTTTCTTACTATCCAAATCAACTTTTGATTCAATCAGTATCTTGAGACCACTTGAAGCGATAACTCCGAAGAGGGCTACTGAGATACCTCCGATAACAGGTGATGGAATTGATTGGATGAGAGCTGAAATTTTTCCGACAAAGCTCAGTAGGGATGCAATAACTGCTGCACCTGCGATAACATAGACTGAAAAAATTTTATTAAGGGCCATAACACCGATGTTTTCACCGTAGGATGTTACTGGAGGAGCACCTAGGAAACCGGCAACAATTTGTGCCAAGCCATCTCCTGTGAGGGTTTTATCTAGGCCTGGATCTTTGAAATAGTCACGATTTGTTAGGCTGTTTAGAACCATAACGTGTCCAAAGTGTTCTGTCATGGTTACAAAGGCGATTGGGGCCATGGTTAAGATTGCGCTAGGGTATAATTTGAATCCATATGATAAGAATGGGATTGAGACGCTTGGAACACTGAACCACTTAGCTTGTGCAACTTGGGTGAAGTTAATGATTTCATGTCCTGTTACTAATCCAACAATTAAAGCGAAGACGTAACCGATGAGCAAGCCAAGTAGGATTGGGATGATGGCTACCATCCCCTTACCGTAAATATTGAAGAAGATTACAGCTAGTAGGGTTACCATACCAATCAGTAAGTAGATGAGGTCATATTTGCCATCTTTTAGCATAACACTATTTACTGCTGTGGTTGCTAAGCTTAATCCGATAACCATGACGATTGGTCCAACGACAATTGGTGGTAAGATTTTATCAATCCAATCATTACCAATTGATTTTACGACTAAGGCCACGATCATGTAAACAAAACCGCCTGTTATTGCTCCTTGAGCAACAGCTCCGATACCATCTGTTTTCATCAGCATTTGCATGGCTGCAATATAAGCAAAACTTGAACCCATATAGGCTGGGATTTTGAATTTTGTAACTGTTAAGTGAGCTAAAGTTCCCAAACCACTTGATAAAAGTGCGACTGATGGATCAATTCCAACCAAGATTGGCACTAAGACAGTTGCTCCAAACATGGCAAATAAGTGCTGGAAGGATAAGCCAAAGAGAATTCCTGCTTTTGGCATTTCCTCGACATCATACATTACGTCTTTCATTTTTTCCCCTTTTCTTAAGATGGATCCACAATAGTCACACGATCATGACCATCAACTTCGACTACTTCAACGACAATTTCTTCAATACTGCTTGTTGGAATGTTTTTCCCAACATAGTCAGCTCTAATAGGAAGTTCCCGGTGACCTCGGTCAACTAAGACAGCCAAACTTACACGAGCTGGTCTTCCCAAACTCACTAAGTTATCAATGGCCGCTCTAATGGTTCGTCCAGTGTAAAGAACATCATCAATTAATATAACGTCTTTTCCAGTAATATCAACTGGCATTGATGTAGTATCTTCTTCCACTTTCATATCATCTCTAAAAGGTTTGGTATCAAGTTCGCCAATTGGTAAATCGATAGCTTCTAATTCTTTAAGTCTTGCTTGAATACGGCGTGCAAGATGGACCCCTCTGGTCTTAATTCCTGCAAGAACTAAATTCTCTAAGTTCTTATTGCGTTCAATAATTTCATAGGTTATCCGAGTGATGGCCCTTTTCATGGTCACATCATCAACTATTTCTTTAGTCTTCATTTTTACCTCCTCAAAATGACAAAAAAAAATCTCCTTGAACAAGGAGATTCCACAAAATGATGGCATACTTGAAAAAGCATACACTTCGGTCTTGACTGGTCTCCTTGACAGCCTCACGGGACTGTTTTAAAGGAATATCAAATTTTTAATAGTATAGCAAAATTCAATTTGAAATACAAGACATTTTTTAACTTTTTTTGAAAATTGTGACCCTTTAGTTTGCAGCCTGACTGCGTAACTGATCCAAGGTTTTCAAGAAAATCGCAGGTGGCTCTGCAGTAAAGGTCATTAATTCACCCGACTTCGGGTGAGTCAGACCAAGTGTTTGCGCGTGTAAGAATTGACCAGCCCCTTTTAAGGTCTTGCGTGGCCCATAAAGAGGGTCACCAGCAACCGGATGACCAATGTAGGCCATATGAACCCGTATTTGATGGGTTCTACCGGTTTCTAAGGTTAATTCTACTAGTGTATAATCGCCAAACCGTTCTAGGACATTGAAACGTGTAACAGCATCTTTTCCTTTGACACTTATGGCTTGTTTTTTTCGGTCTTTGTCACTACGACCGATTGGTGCTTCAATCATGCCACGATCATTTGGTAAATTCCCATGAACAATAGCTAGATATTTACGTAAGGATTTCTTAGCCTTGAGTTCGTCAGCTAAAATATGATGAGCCTTATCATTTTTAGCAACCATTAAAAGACCTGAGGTATCTTTATCAATCCGATGGACAATACCAGGTCGGACAACACCATTAATGGATGATAAATCCTTGATATTATACATGAGCGCATTGACTAAGGTTCCACTGGTATGACCTGCTGATGGATGAACCACCATTCCTTGAGACTTATTGATAATGGCAAGGTCACTATCTTCATAGATAATATCAATAGGTAGATCTTCCGCTTGGTATTCTAAGATTTCCTCTTCGGGCATTTGATAGGTTATCAAATCACCTAATTGGACACTGTATTTGGCTTTGGCTGGCTGGCCATTAACTAAAACAAGTCCTTTTTTAATTTGTTCATTTGCTTGACTTCGAGAAAGTTCTGTTGCGTCAGCAACAGCTTTGTCTAATCGAAGGCCAGCTTCTTCTATTGTAAATTCCATGCTTATTCTTCCTTCCAAAAGACAATCACTAATAATAAGACACCTACTGAGAGGTAAGAATCGGCCACATTAAAAATGGCAAAGTTCATAAAATCTAAATCGACCATATCGACCACATATGATAATCTTAAACGATCTATAAAATTACCAATGCCACCCGAAATAATCAATAGCAAAGCTATTTCTTTCAGTAAGGTCATGTTCTTAGATTTAAAATAATAAATAATAGCAGCGCCGATGACAGCAATTGTCATCAAGGTAAAAAACCACTGTTGGTTTTGTAAAATGGAAAAGGCTGCTCCGCGATTCTGCAAATAAGTAAGACTAAAAAGTCCAGGTATAAATGGTCTAACTTCCCTTAATGGGATTTCTTTGACGACCCACCATTTGCTGGCTTGATCCAGTATAATGAGGAGGCTTGTGACAAAGAGTAATTTTAATGCTTTCATGCTTTCTCTTTCTGACAATAAGATTCCAAGTATTCCTTCAGTAAGGTGATAAATGTTAGGGCTGAAGGTGTTAGATTGCGATCTTGGCGTTTAACATAGACCATTTTATTTTCTAAATGATCTTCAACGGGTATAACTTTTATGGCATTAACTGACTCTTGATCAATATAACCCGAACCAGTCGCAAAAGCTACCGTTCTTTCTAGGATACCATTCAAGGTTGCTCTGTCTGTGACATAGTAAGTAATCCCTGTTTCGTTTGTATTGACAAAGTTTTCTGAATAATAAAGATACTCGTCTTTTTCCTGAGTAAACTTAACCACTGGATAACCTTCCAATTCAGCTATCTTAACACTTTCTTTACTGGCAAGGGGGTGCTGCTGTCCTAAATAAACATGTGTTTGGAAGCTATCTAATTCCTGGTATTCCAAGCCTAATTTTTCCATTCTTTGGTAAAGGCCTTTACGGTTTTGCAGGTTTAAATAGATAATGCCAATTTCACTATTCCCTTGAGCAACTTCATCTAATATTTGAATGGTTGTTGTTTCAAATAAACGTAGACGTTTATTTTGACTGTTCTTTTCAGCAAATTCGGTGATGATTGGTGCTAAGAAATCATAATGTTGACTGGCAACTGAAAACTCATTCTGGTCAAATTCCGATTCTGAAAATTGTTTTTCAAATGAATCAAAACATTTAACCACTTCTAATGCTTTTTCATAGAAAACCAAACCCTGCGTAGTCAAAACGGTACCAGTTGTTGTCCGGTTAAAGATTTTGAAATTTAATTCTTCTTCCAAATCTTTTATTGACACTGACAAACTTGGTTGGCTGACGTATAATTTACTTGCCGCTTCACGAAAAGTTCCATTATTTGCAATAGCGACGACATAGCGTAATTGTTGTATATTCATATATCAATCCTTTTTCCTGTAAGAGCTATTATACCACAAAAGACGCTTTAATCGCACCTATTTGGAAAGAGCTATACGTATAAGACTTATTGACATGCCATGGCCAAACATAAGTTCAGCTCAGCAATTCCAAAATGCAAAAAGAAAAACTCTCCGACCAGCAGAGAGTTCTATTTCTTAATTATTTAGCAACTGGGTATACAGATACTTGACGTTTGTCGCGACCTTTACGTTCGAAACGTACAACACCTTCAACTTTAGCGAAAAGTGTGTCATCACCACCACGGCCAACGTTTACGCCTGGATAGATATGAGTTCCGCGTTGACGGAAAAGAATTGAACCACCTGATACAGTTTGTCCGTCAGCAGCTTTAGCGCCTAGACGTTTAGCTTGTGAATCACGTCCGTTTGATGTAGAACCTCCACCTTTTTTGTGGGCGAAAAGTTGCAAGTTAGCAAGATTCATTTTTAACATAATGTTGTTTCCTCTCTTAATTTAAATTTAGATGACCTTTGTTTTGACAAATTCCGAGGAATTTTCAGACAAATTAGTCATTCCTAGAAGAAATGATTCAAATAATAATTGAACCTTCTCCTGATTGTCATGTGGGACTGAAATCTTCATGTACCCACCTTCAACCTGATCGACATGTAAGTCAGCATCAGTATGTGTCAGTACTTCTAACGAATTAACAAAATTAATAGCTAGTGTACTTACAGATGCGCAGACAATATCAAAGCCATATTCACCACTACCAGCATGCCCTGTCAGTGTGACACTGTTTAAAGACCCATCTGGATGTCGAGTAAAAATTGCTTTAATCATGCGACTAAATTATGCGTTGATTGCGTCAATGACAACTTTAGTGTAAGGTTGACGATGACCTTGTTTACGGTGACTACCTTTTTTAGGTTTGTATTTGAAAGTAACAACTTTCTTTTGTTTTCCTTGTTTTTCAACAGTTCCAACAACAGTAGCTCCTTCAACAACTGGAGTACCAACTACAGTTTTGTCACCACCTACAAGAACAACTTCGTTAAAAGTTACTTCTGCGCCAGCTTCAGCGTCAATTTTTTCAACGTAGATAGCTTGACCTACTTCAACTTTAACTTGTTTTCCACCAGTTTTGATGATTGCGTATGTGCTCATGATGCACCTCCTATAAATATTTTGACGAGGTTTCCCTCTGTGAAGACTCGCCTGGAATCGTGAGATTTCTCTACTTAAACGATTTTCGTGCGGTTGCACAGGATGTGCATTTAGTCAACATTACTATTATAGCACTCTTTTTTAATTTAGCAAGTAATTTCTATTATTTTACCATTTTAAATTGACGTGCTCATTCATTTCTTTGTATGCTGTATCAACTTTTACTTTGGTTTCTTTATCAATTTTATCCCGATATTTTCCTCCCTTGATAAAATCTTCTAAGACTAAGGTACGATAGTTATACAAAGCAAAACCACTTCTACCAGTTGTCCCTTTAGGTTTAGCTAGAACCATAGTAGGATGCGCTTTAACTGTCTTTATTCTAGTTACCTTACCTTTTTTCTCAAAAGTTAAATCCATTAAGAGCCCACGTTCTGTCCAAATATCATCCAAAGTCTCTAATCGTTGGTTAGAAATAAAATTCCCCATGGAATAAATAATGAATTTTTTCTCTTTCCCCTTCTTAATAGTCTCCGCTGGTTCAACAACGTGGGGATGTCCACCAAGGACCACATCTGCTCCCCAATCAACCATGGACCGGTATAATTTCTTTTGTTCTGCGTTAGGTTTTAAGGCATATTCAACCCCTGTTTGTGGCATCACGATTGTGATATCTGCTTTTTCCTCGGCTTCTTTGATTTCAGCTTTTATCTTCTTCCGATCAAAATCTGACATATGCTTTTCATATTGTTCAGAACTTAAATTGGCATCCATGCCATTATAACCATATGCATATCCAAGGATTGCAATTTTAATGCCATTAACTTCTTTTATTAAAAATGGCTCAGTTTTACGATTTTTTTCATAAATTCCTATAGAGTCGATGCCTAACTTTTTAAAGTTTTTTTTAGTATTCAGTGCGCCCTCTAGACCAGAATCCAAAATATGGTTATGTGCAATATCAACCACGTCATATCCCGTTGCCTTTATATCTCTGGCAATCTCTTTTGGTGCATTGAAAAGAGGATATCCTGCAAGTGGATAATCCGGACTGATGGTTCCTTCATAATCGCCAATGGCCAAATCTGCTTGACTGATTCTGTCTTTAACATATTCAAAATAGGGAGTAAAATCATATTTATTGGGACTAACTTCAGCACTTTCATAGAGAACATCATGTAACAAGATGTCACCATTTGCGACAACCCGAGCTGTCTGTGTCACATCCTCTTTTGCTTTTGTTTGGGCCTCATGTTTATGAAAACCTAAAAAATCATAGATTAAAGCAAAAATTAAGATGGCAAGAATTAAACTCATAATCGAGGTTATCAGTTTAAAATACTTCTTTTTATTTGTCATGACAGCTCCTCCTCTTTTCATCATTATACCATTTTTTAATAAGCAACTTATAGACAAAAAAAAGATTTCCTAGGAAATCTTTTTATAAAATATCTTCAATTAATTCTTCAATGGCATCGCTATCATCAACAGGAGTGATTTCAGAAACGATAATACCTGCAACAGCTCTTTGAACTAATCCCTCAATATCAAAACGTTTTTCGTATTGTTCAACATTTTTAATTTTAGGATTTGTTTTTGGTCTATCTGGAGCAAATATAGTACAACAATCTTCAAATGGTTGAATAGAAATATCAAAGGTATTGATTTTTTCAGCAATATCAATAATTTCTAATTTATCCATTGTAACCACTGGTCTAATAATAGGTGTCGAAGTGACAGCATTGATAGCTTGCATACTCTCAAGTGTTTGACTGGCAACTTGACCAAGGCTTTCTCCATTAATGATGACTAAGCCATTTCGCGATTGACGGATGGCATCTGTAATTCGCATCATGAATCGACGAGTTAAGGTCATTAAATAAGCTTCTGGTGCTTTTTCTTTAATCTCTTCTTGAATCTCTGTAAAAGGAACTTCGATAAATTGAATGTTACCACCAAAACGGGTCAAACGTCTGGTTAGATCCTTGGCTTTTTTCAAAGCTCCGGGACTTGTATAAGGTGGACTAGCAAAATGAACTGCCTCAATATCAACACCACGTTTTAAGGCCAAGTAACCTGCTACTGGTGAATCAATTCCCCCAGATAACATGAGCATGCCTTTTCCTGATGTTCCAACTGGTAAACCACCTGCACCTTTAATATTTTCATAAGATAAATAGGCCGCCTCATCACGAATTTCAACTTGCAAATTGACATCAGGTTGTTTCATTTGAGCTTTGATATGCGGTAAAACATCAAAAACAGCATTTCCCAAAGTTAAATTTAAATCACGGCTATCTAATTCAAATTGGTGGTCACTCCGTTTACTAGAAATTTTAAAGGTCATACCTTCTTTGTACAAGGACTGCATGATTTCTTGAACAGAGCTTTTAAGTACTTCGACATTTTTTTCAACCTTATAAACGGGTGATAAGGCTTGAATACCAAAAACTAATTTCAAAGCCTCTACAACTGGTTGATAGTCTGCACCGTTTAAGTAGACATGTGTCCGATCACGGTCTGAGCGAACAGTTACTTGTGGAAAAGGGCTCAATACATCTTGAATATTGCTTTTCAATTTATTAATGAAACGCATACGGTTTTTGCCTTTAGTTGAAAGTTCACCATGGCGAACCATAATTTCTGAATACTGCATTTTATCTTACTTTCTGTGTTTTTTGGTAGATGAGTTTAAAAATCGTTAGAAATTGCTCAATTTCAGCCATGTTATTATCATCATCAAGACTGATTCTAACAGCTGTCTGTGCATCTTTGACTGGAACTCCCATAGCAATGAGTGTCCCTGCTGGTTTTCCTGCTTTTGATGAACATGCACTTGTCGTTGAAATGTAAATATCATAATCTTCAAAGGCATGGACTAAGACTTCTCCACGAACACCTTTAATACCAAATGTTAAAATATTTGGTGCAAAAGATTCTTGACCAGAAAAGATTTGAACATCATCATAAGTTTGGAGAGCTTGATAAATGAGTTCTTTCATCTTAGCAATCCGTTGGTTTGACGCTTCTTCTTTTTCTCTTGTCATTCTTAAGGCCTTAGCCATACTTGCGATGGCCGCAAGATTTTCTGTTGTTGATCTTTGGTCACTTTCTTGACCACCACCATGTAATAATGGTGTGATATGTTTTCCAGACTTTTTATAAAGAATTCCAACGCCTCTTACAGAGTGAAATTTATGCCCTGAAAAAGAAGCTAAGTCCACGCGCTCAGTCATAAACTCTTCTAAAGCTACTTTTCCTATTGCTTGAACAGCATCAACATGGAAAGTTACACCTGGTTTATCAGCTAATAATTGTGAAATGGCCTTGATTGGCTGAATAGCACCAATTTCATTGTTTACTGCCATAATTGACACTAAAATAGTATCTTGACGAATCAAAGCGCTGAGTTTTTCAAGGTCAACGAATCCTTTATCAGTAACGGGCGCATAAGAAATATCAAATCCTTGACCAGCCAACCATTTGGCAGTCTCTTTGATGGCAGGATGCTCAATCTCAGACACAATAATATGCTTACCAAAAGCACTCTTTTCAAAAGCAGTCCCTTTTAAAGCCCAGTTATCACTTTCTGTACCACCGGAAGTAAAATAAATCTCACTTTCTTGGCAGTTTAAGAGCTCTGCAATTTGCTGACGCGACGCTTTTAGTATCCGACTAGCATTTGTCCCTAAGCGATGAAGGCTTGAGGGATTACCATAAATTTTACTAGCTACTTCCTGATAGGTACGCAAAACCTCTGGATAGGGTATTGTAGTAGCCGAGTTATCAAAATAAATCATTTTTCACCTTCAATTTTTTCAATACTCTATTCTAACACAAATTACTATAAATGAAAAAGAATGATAATTCTAGCATTTGCTTTTAAAACCCTATCCATCGGTTGGAGAGAGATAGCAGAGCTATGGTAAATAATTGACTTACCATATCATCAAGCTTATACTAATAAGTGAAACTTTTTAGCATTTGTCTTAAAATTTAAAAATGCTGACTGTTTAAACAGAATTAAGGAGAAATCATGACTTCACAATATTCCCGTAAAAACAAATCAACAGCAAGTAAGAACACTTTGTCACCTGGTAAACATATCAAGACTGGCTTAACAGCTTTGCAAAAAACCTTGGCTTTAGTTGGTTCAATCTTGAGTATCATTGTTGCTACCATCACTATTTCTAAAGTGCTACATCCTGAAACTGAAAGCAAAAAAGATAATTCTAATAGTTCTACTTCTACTATTGTTAAAATTATCGAAAAGGATTCTTCAAAGCAAGATAGTAATACTGATACGAGCTCAAGTTCTAGCTCTGCTATTCCCCAAGAAAGCATCGATACCCAAAATAGCTCATCATCGGAAAATCCTGCTGCTAATACTGATACAAGTACCAGCACAGCTCCGGTGATAGATTCTAGTAGTGACAGTCAAACTAATACGACACCATAAAAGTCTGAGAAAAATCTCAGACTTTTATTCTTATCTCATGGTCACAAATTCTTCGGCACCCGTTGGGTGGATGGCAACGGTATTATCAAAATCGGCTTTTGTCGCTCCCATTTTAATAGCAACGGCGAAACCTTGAATCATTTCGTCAACCCCATAACCAATACCATGGAGACCGACAATTTTTTCCTCTGGCCCTAAAGTCACTAACTTCATCTTGCAAACTTGACGGTGACTAGTCACAGCAGTATACATGGATGTGAAGGTAGACTGATAAGTTTTTATATTATCCGATCCATATTTTGCAATAGCAGCTTCCTCACTAAGACCAACAGACCCAATAGCTGGATGACTAAAGATAACTGTTGCAACATTGTCATAATCCAATTTTTCATGCGTCTTACCATTGAAAAGACGTTCAGACAGACGACGACCAGCCGCCACAGCAACAGGAGTCAAGGCTAATTTCCCATTAATATCGCCAACAGCGTAAATACCATCTACCGACGTATTCTCGTAAGCATCCGTTTTGATATAACCATCTTCTGTCATCTCAAGTCCCAATTTTTCAAGACCAAAACCAGCTGTATTTGGCTTCCGTCCAATAGCCCAAATCAGTTGATCAACTTCTAAGGATTTCCCATCTTTTAGGAGAATAGTCAAAGACTGATCAGGATTTTTAGTAACAGATTTGACGTGAGCCTCGGTCATTAAATCAAGACCAGTATTAGCCATTTCTTCCACTAAACTAGACACGATATCTTTATCAAATTCCCGCAAAGGACGATCATGTCGAACCAGCAAATGCGTTTTCGACCCTAAAGCATTTAAAACTCCAGCAATTTCAACAGCAATATAACCAGCCCCCACAATGGCGGTCCGCTCCGGAGCCTGGTCTAAATCAAAGAAACCATCCGAAGTAATGCCATAATTAGCTCCAGGAAGATCAGGAATCACTGGATGTCCACCCGTTGCAATCAAGATATGTTCTGCAGAATAAACTTGGTCAGTAACTTGAACATGGTGCTTATCAAGAAAAGTTGCGTAGCCTTCCAAAAATTCGACGTCATTATTTTGAAAGCCTCTTTGATATGAAGCATGAATCCGATCAATATAAGCTTGACGATTAGCCTTTAAGGTAGCAAAATCAAAAGCTTTCTGCTCGACATCAAAGCCATAATCTTGAGCATAAGTGTTTAAGGTGTCAGCTACTTGAGCACCATACCACATCACCTTTTTAGGAACACAGCCTAAGTTAACGCAAGTGCCACCAACTAAGTTGGCTTCAATTAATAAAACTTTGGCACCATGGATAGCGGCACGATTAGCAGAAGCGATTCCAGCACTGCCACCACCAATGACAATATAATCATATGTATTCATAATCTATACCTCGATTTCTTGCTCTAAATGTAACATAATTCAAATTGGCACTCAAGAATTTGCTACAAAAAAACCATTTTCAAATGAAAATGGTTTGAACTTACAATATATCTTTCACTTTACTTTTTATATAATCTGCTGATTTCTTCAGTTACATTTCTTCTTCTTCAGTCAAATCTAAATAAATGGCTTCAATAACTCCCTGACGTCCAATGATTGCTGGAGTCGATAAATAAGTATCATATTTTGAATTAAAATGTGATACAGCAAGTTCTTCATGACTATCCGAAACAACAGCCAAAGCTAATCGGATTGCTGAGCTGGCAATCCCATAACTTGTATATTTCTTACCAAAGAAGACACGATGTCCACCCATGATAGATTCTTCTGTCAAGGCTGCCAATTCTTCTTCACTAGCCAATTGATGGATTGGTTTACCTTTTATTTTCACTTGACTCCAAGCAGTAAACTGTGAGTTGCCATGCTCACCTAGATTATAACCATATACACATCTAGGATCAATAGCAAACTTTTCAGCTACTGCTCTTTTCATTCTAGCAGTATCAAGTAAGGTACCAGTACCGATTACAGACTCTTTTGGAAGTCCTGTATAAGACTGATAAAGACTAGTGATCATATCAACAGGATTTGTAATAGCAATAATGATTCCTGAAAAACCAACATCTTTTAGCTTTTCAGAAACTTTCTTCACTTCTTTAGAAGTAAAAGATAATTCTGCAAATCGGTCAGCATTAGGATTATCTTGAAGGGCAATATTTCCAAGTGCCGAAATAATAATCTCTGCATCGGCTAAGGCTTGATAATCATTAACCTTTATATGAGCATGATGATTGATATTAGCCATCGCATCACGGAAATCAATTGCATCTGCTTCAACTTTTTCAGTATTTGTATCTATTAAAACATATTCATCAAAGAGAACTTGTGCAATTAAACCATGTGCAACCGTTGAACCCACATGTCCCATTCCAATGATTCCAATTTTTCTTGTCATCTGCAACACAACTAATCCGTCTAGCAATAATTAAATTAAATCTTTAAGTGGTGCAAAGACAATACGCTCAATATCACTAACATAGATTGAAAGTGCCTGTTGGGCATCGAAATAGGCTTTCAAGAGGGAATTCCCTTCAATTTTTTGACTCAATTCTTGAATTTCAGTTTGTTCTTCAGCAGAAGGCATTTGACCACTCTGCATCATTGCTTGAAGTTTTTCTTGCATGGCTACAAATTGATCAAATAATTGATTAGCTTGCTCATCTTCTTTGATGGCAACTTTTGCCTCTTCAACTTTTTTGTATTCAGAAAGGTTTCTAATAGCTCTTTCCAATTGGTTAGCGTAATCGTAAATTTCTTGAGACATAAGGTTTTCTCCTTTATTTTTTATCACTTCTATCTTAACACAATGCTATTAATTCTGCCTTTAATAACTTTTTGTATGAGCAATATATGTTTCAAAAGACATTTTCAAGTCGGATAGGTGTTCTGCTGGAAATTGATCAAGAATCTCTTGTGCGATAACTGTAGCAACAACATTTTCCATAACAACTCCTGCTGCCGGAAGTGCCGTCGGATCAGACCGCTCGACAGTAGCTTTAAAGGGTCGGTGATTATCGATATCTACTGACATTAATGGCTTATAAAGTGTCGGAATGGGTTTCATAACCCCTTTAATGATGATGGCTTCTCCATTTGTAACACCAGCTTCAAATCCCCCGAGATGATTACTTGATCTCCGGTAGCCCTCTTCTTCATTCCAAACAATCGGATCCATAACCTCTGAACCTTTATGATTAGCCATATCAAATCCCATTCCAAATTCAACACCTTTAAAAGCATTGATAGACAGAACGGCTTGAGCTAATTTACCATCTAATTTCCGGTCCCAATGAACAAATGACCCAATACCAGCTGGGAGACCAGTAACGATTGTTTCGACAATACCACCTAAAGTATCACCATCTTTTTTGATTTGATCAATATATGCTTTGATTTCAACTTCTTGTTGACGATTTGCGATAGATAGTTCTGATAATTGTGCTTTACTTTTAATTTCTTTGATACTCATATTCTCAGGAATCTTAACACAGTGACCACCAAAATTGATGACATGGTTACAAAAGGCAACTCCAATTTCCTTCAAAAGTATTTTTGCAAAGGCACCAATTGCGACTCTAACTGCGGTCTCACGCGCAGAAGAACGCTCTAAAGAATTTCGCAAATCATCAAAATGATATTTAATGCCACCGACTAAATCGGCATGACCTGGTCTCGGCTGATGAACCCGACGTTTCATTTTAACGGCCTCAGCAACTTCTTCAGTCGTCATAATATCAGTCCACTTTTGGTGATCAATATTTATAATCTTAAGAGCAATTGGTGCACCAGTTGTTTGACCATGTCTTATACCAGAAGTAATGATAACCTTATCCGACTCAATAGCCATGCGACCACCACGACCGTAGCCACCTTGCCGTCTTTTCAATTCTTTATTAATATCGTCCTGATTAATCCTAACACCAGCTGGAAATCCCTCGATGATTGCCGTTAATTCTTGTCCATGGGATTCACCTGCAGTTAAAAATCTCATTTTCTTTCTCCTTCAGATATAGAAAAACATTACCCTAATAAGTTTAGAATAATGTTTTGTTGAATTCATCTTTAATCAGCTTCAAGTACTGAAATTATTTTTTTCATATCAGCCAAAGAAACTTGGCCAGGTGCTGAGGCATCATCAACAGCAACAAATGTCCAAGCTGAGCCGATAATGTCACCAGCGATACGAGAAATCCGACCTAGATTGCCCATTGACATAGTCGCATAAGTTTGCTCAGGATTTAAAGCTTTAAATCCTCGCGTGAAATTCATAACATTTAAAACATCCTGTTCACTTTTAGGCATAACAGCTATCTTAACAACTCTTGGTGCTAATTTTGTCAACTCAGAAAATGATTCCATTAGATTTTCAGGAGTCTCTTCGAAGTTATGATATGACAAGACTAAATTTGGAAAATCTAGCATTTGTCCAAAAACTGACTTATGAGTGAAATATTCAAAATCAATAAAATCGGGGTTATAAATAGTATTAATTTCTTTAATAAGATCAAGGTACTCTTGGTCACTTAAATCAATTTTTCCACCTTCAGGTTTTGTTCTAAGTGTAAAAATGATTTCTCTACCAGCAAACTTCTCAAAAATGGCTGGTGCAACTGTAATCACTTCATCCTTTGGAAGGAAATCGGCACGCCATTCTATGATATCGACCCCATCATATTTAGAGACGTCTATCGACTGTGCTTCTTCAAAACTTGTCGGCATTATTGGAGCTACTATTTTCATTTTTTTACCTTTATTGTAAATACTTTTAAATAATTACTTCTTTCATCTGCTTTATTCGTTAGAAAATCTTTGGGAAGCTGTTTTAGGGTCATTTCTAAAATACTATGTCCTTCAAAGCCTTTCTCAATTTCTGTTTTGAATTGGGAGACCGTCATATTGGCCGCATTAGTTGAGGCTATAATGGTGCCATCGGGATTCAAGATGGCTAAAGCATCAGAAATAAGCCGATGATAATCCTTCTGAACAGAAAATGTTTGCTTCTTATTGCGGGCAAAACTTGGTGGATCAATTACTATTATATCAAAATATAACTGTTTTCGTTTAGCATATTTAAAATACTCAAAAACATCCATAACATGGAAATAATGATTATCTAATTCCAAATTATTTGCTATAAAATGAGCTTGTGATAATTCTCGAGATCTTTTAGCTAAATCTACCGATCTTGTTTCTTTAGCGCCACCAATAGCTGCAGCCACTGAAAAGGCAGCTGTGTATGAAAACATATTTAATAAGGTTTTATCCTTAGCCAAGCCATTAACGAGAGTCTTTCTGACATCATGTTGATCCAGAAAAATACCTGTCATCAAGCCATCGTTCAGAAAAACCTGATAATTGACGCCATTCTCTTTAACGATAAATGTTTCTGGAGCTTCAAGTCCAAATAAATGTGCCGACTCAAATGTTTGCCCCTTAAATCGAATTTTTTCATAGGCACCTTTAACTTCAGGATAAACTGACTTAAAGGCATCAATAATTTGATTTTTTATGGAATAAACAAAAGTATTGTACCATGTAAAGAGGGCATATTCATTATACAAATCAATGGTTAAACCACCAAAGAAGTCCCCTTCTTGATTAAAAAGTCGAAATGCTGTTGTAGAGTCTGACTGAAAATAAGAATATCTTTTTTCTTTGGCTTGGGAAAATAATCGATTAAAATAGGCACTATCAACGATAATACCAGATCCTAAAAACCAGCCAATCCCTTTATGTTGTTTTGAAAGATATGCTGTTCCGATTTCTTTATTAGATTTAGAATATAATTGTACAAATTGATCAGTGATTTTAAGATTTTTAAAATCATTTTCTTCTAATAATTGAACTCCGGAAGCAATCTTTTTTTCAACAAAAGAATTAATATAGAGTTTATTCATAGTCTTTATTATATCAAAATCTACTAAAAATTCCTACTAATTTTAAACTTATAGCGAGCACAACCTTCTTTTTTTTGATATAATTTACTTTGAGATTTTATCTTTAGGAAAAAAAATGAATGAGGAAGTTTCTTCAGTGACAACATTTAAAAATATCATATCAAAATTTACCTGTACTAGGCTAGGCTTTATCCTGACACTGCTTATTGCCTACTGGATAAAAACCATATGGGCATATCAAATGGATTTTTCACTTGATTTAGGAAATCTCTATCAAGTCTTTTTATCGCTTATTAATCCTGTCCCTTTAGCTTTATTACTATTGGGACTTGCACTTTATATAAAGAATACTAAAACTTTTTATATAGTGACTTGGGTTATTTACATCTTACTTAACTTATTACTTATCTCTAATGCTATTTACTATAGAGAGTTTTCTGACTTTATTACCGTATCAGCCATGTTAGCTTCAAGTAAGGTTTCTGCTGGTTTAGGGGATTCAGCTCTAAATTTAGTAAGAGTTTGGGATATTATTTTTATTTTTGATTTTATTGTCTTTATTGCCTTAAAAGTAAGTAAAAAATTCAAAACAGATTCAAGACCATTTAATAAGCGTGCTGCTTTTGCCGTATCTGCCCTTTCCTTCTTAATGATGTCGGCTAACCTCTTCTTGGCAGAAATCGACCGGCCAGAATTATTAACACGAGGTTTTTCAAATACTTATATTGTAAGAGCATTGGGATTACCGGCTTTTACCATGTATAGTGGTAATCAAACTTATCAAGCTCAAAAAGAACGAAACGGGGCAACAGCTGAAGAATTAGTTGATGTCCAAAATTACGTCAAAAGTCATTACGCTGCTCCCGATCCTAAATACTTTGGAATCGCTAAAGGGAAGAACGTTATCGTTATTCACTTAGAGAGTTTCCAACAATTTATTATTGATTATAAATTAAAATCTGAGGATAAAGAATACGAAGTGACACCATTCTTAAACTCACTTTACCACTCCAATTCAACAATTGCCTTTTCAAACTTTTTCCACCAAGTAAAAGCCGGAAAAACATCTGATGCAGAAACCATGATGGAAAATTCTCTATTTGGTCTCAATTCAGGATCCTTCATGGTTAACTATGGAGGCGACAATACACAATTTGCAACTCCTACTATCCTCAAACAAAACGGCAATTATTCAAGTGCTGTCTTCCACGGTAATGTAGGAACATTCTGGAATCGAAACAATGCCTACAAACAATGGGGATACAATTACTTCTTTGACTCCTCATACTTCCAAAAACAAACAGATACCAATTCATTCCAATATGGACTCAACGACAAATACATGTTCAAAGATTCCATCAAATATCTAGAAAGAATGCAACAGCCATTCTACACTAAATTTATTACCGTAAGTAATCACTATCCATACACTAGTTTGAAAGGTGAAAAGGATGAAGAAGGTTTCCCATTAGCCGAAACAGATGATGAAACCATCAATGGATACTTCGCTACTGCTAATTACCTCGATGCCTCAATTAAGTCGTTCTTTGACTATTTAAAAGCTTCTGGTTTATATGATAATTCCATTATTGTCATGTATGGTGACCACTACGGTATCTCTAATTCAAGAAATACAAGTCTTGCTGAACTTCTTGGAAAAGATCCCGAAACCTGGTCAGAGTATGATAACGCCATGTTGCAACGCGTCCCTTATATGATTCATGTGCCTGGTTTTAATGGCGGTGGCATCAAAGAGACCTTTGGTGGTGAAATCGATGCCTTACCAACCTTATTACACGTATTAGGGGTTGACACATCCAACTATATCCAACTAGGACAAGACTTACTATCTCCTCAGAATAAGCAAATTGTCGCACAAAGAACATCAGGAACTTATATGACACCTGAATATACTAACTATGGTGGCCGTCTATTCAATACTAAGTCAGGAATTGAGATAACAAATCCTGATGAAATGACTATTGAGAAAACTAAACTGATTCGAGATGAAATCACTCGACAACTGGCCGTTAGTGACGCTGTTCAAACTGGTGATTTACTTCGCTTCAATACAGATAACGGTCTTAAAAAGAATGATGCAAGTCTTTATGATTACACCCATCAATTGAAACAAATGAAGGCTATTGAGAAAAAACTCGGTGATAAATCGACAAGTCTTTATAGTAAGAATGATAATAAAAGCACTACAAAACTCTTTAAAGCCCCTTCTTATCTAGAACTTAATCCAAAAGAAGATGAAACTAGCTCTTCATCGACAAGTACTTCTACTTCTAGTTCAAACCAAGAAAAGAAAACCAATTAACAGACTTTAAAAAGACGCTTTCTTTAATGAGAGCGTCTTTTTTCTGAACAAATTTTTCATAAGCGAAAGAAAAAAACTAGTCACCAGGACTAGTTTTTAAATATTATTTACCTAATTTAGCTTTCGCTGCGTCAGCAAGAGCAGTAAAGCCAGCTGCATCAGTAACTGCTAAATCAGCAAGCATTTTACGGTTAACTTCAATTTCAGCAAGTTTTAAACCATGCATTAATTGTGAGTATGATAAACCATTCATGCGAGCTGCCGCATTGATACGTGTGATCCATAATTTACGGAAATCACGTTTCTTTTGACGACGGTCACGGTATGCATAGTAATAAGAATTCATTACTTGTTCTTTTGCAGTACGGAACAAGATATGTTTTGCTCCATAGTAACCTTTTGCTAATTTTAAAATACGTTTACGACGTTTACGTGAAACAACTCCACCTTTAACACGAGCCATTTATAATTCCTCCAAATAGTTCTAATAATTCTAGTAAATGCTTATCTTTAGGGTCTCTTATTTAAGACCAGTAAGCATTGCTTTAATACGTTTGAAATCTCCGCTACTTACCATAGTAGCTTTACGAAGATGACGACGTTGTTTTTTAGTTTTTCCGTGGAAACGGTGTGATGTAAAAGCACGGAAGCGTTTCAAACCACCAGAACCTGTACGTTTAAAACGTTTAGCTGATGCGCGGTGTGTTTTTTGTTTTGGCATTTTTGTATTCTCCTCTAGTAAATCTTAAAATCTTTTGACAATTATTTTTTGTCGGAAATTGGTGCAAGTTGCATAAACATTTGGCGTCCATCCATTTTTGCTCTTTGCTCAATGATAGCGATATCTTGAGTAGCTTCAGCAAATTCAGCTAGAACCTTTGCACCAATCTCTTTATGAGTAATCATACGCCCTTTGAAGCGAATCGAAACTTTTACCTTATTTCCTTTTTCAAGGAATTTACGGCCGTTACGGAGTTTTGTTTCAAAGTCACCCTTATCTATAACGGGACTTAAACGCACTTCCTTAACAGTAACAACACTTTGTTTTTTGCGTTGTTCTTTTTGTTTCTTTTGAAACTCAAATTTGAACTTTCCATAGTCCATGATTTTGGCTACTGGAGGAACAGCTTGTGGCTGGATTAAAACCAAATCAACATTAGAAGAATCAGCAAGTGCTTGTGCTTCAGATAATGGTTTAATTCCTAATTGTTCACCTTCTAGACCGACTAGACGAACTTCGCGAACACGAATTTCATCATTAATGAATAGATCCTTTTTAGCTATGACCTTCACCTCTTTATTTTTTTTAGAGAAAAACGAAAGCGGACTTGATAAATCAAGCCCACTCACATAATATCCTATTGGAATTTATCATGTTGGGCCAGACAACCTAAGTCGCAAGGCGAGAAGCTCTCACTTCTACTTTTCTCATTACTATTATCTTACCACAGTCATTAGACCATGTCAATCATTTTTTCTGCTTTTTCTTGAATAAATGCTACAACTCCAGGAATATCGATTCCAGTTGTATCAAAAATGATAGCATCTTCCGCAGCTTTTAATGGTGATACCTTGCGGTTACTATCTTTGAAATCACGAGCAGCAATTTCTTCTTTCAGGGTTTCTAAATCACTTGAAATCCCTTTTTCAATATTTTCTTTATAACGTCTTTGAGCTCGCTCGTCTACAGAAGCAATTAAAAAGATTTTTAATTCTGCATCTGGTAAAACAACTGTTCCAATATCACGACCATCCATGATAATTGCTCCATTTTGGGCAATTCGTCTTTGTTGAGCCACTAATTCTTCTCGAATCTCAGCGATAGCGGATACCCAAGAGACATTGTTAGTCACATCGTTTTGGCGGATAGCTAAGGTTACATCCTGATCACCTAAAAAAACAAGTTGACTTCCATCATCAGACTTTTTAAAAGAAATTGGGTTTTTAGATAATTCATTTAAAATGGCATCAACATTTTTATCAGTAAATTTATGTGTTAATGCAATATAGGTCGCACAACGGTACATAGCACCTGTGTCCAAATAAGTAAAGCCAAGATTTTTTGCTATAATCTTGGCTACTGTACTTTTACCACTTGATGCTGGACCGTCGATAGCAATTCTAATAGCTTTCATTATGTCCTCTTATTTATTAATTATTTAATGATGACAGCGTCTCCAGGATTAGCATACCAGTATCCCTGAGTCATGTGATCAGGATTTAAGGCCTGAAGTTG
Source organism: Streptococcus bovimastitidis (assembly GCF_001885095.1). GTDB lineage: Bacteria > Bacillota > Bacilli > Lactobacillales > Streptococcaceae > Streptococcus > Streptococcus bovimastitidis. Next base: position 746,369 of record NZ_LZDD01000001.1, read on the forward strand.
TTCAACACTTATGCCTGCTCTAGCTGCAATAGCTGCAACTCCTTCTCCTTGAAGGACAACAATTGTTTCTCCAGTTTTTGCATCTGAACTTGAACTTGTCTCAGTAGATGATTCAGTTATTTTGTCACTGGATGACTCATCTGAACTATCCTTTTTAACAGAAGATTTTGCTGCTTTTGATGCCTTGGCAGCTTCTTTTGACTTAGATACTGAGGCTCCATAGAAACCACTGGTCTCCGTTTGCTTATCTCCACCACTGTTTGATGTATAGAAAAAAATAAATAATATACCAACAATGATTACGAAGAAAACACTTAAAAGAGCAGTTAACCAAGGTGTGCTTAGTAGTGGCCCTCTAGACTTACGTGATCTTGTTTCCTTGTCTTCATTCACAATCTTTTCTTCCCATGGTTCATTAGCCATGATTTTCCCCCTTGTTAAATAACCGAAATCATATTAAAATGATACTATGAAAGTATCGATAATACCAGAAAAATGTATTGCTTGTGGTCTATGCCAGACCTATTCATCACTCTTTGACTATCAAGACGACGGCATTGTTAAATTTGCTGACTCAAATCTCTTAGAAAAAGAGATTTCTCAACAAGATCAACAAGCTATCCTTGCAGTCAAATCATGTCCCACAAAGGCTCTTACAATAAAGTAAGGGTCTTTTTCTCATCCTTGTAATGCTCAAAATAATCTAAATTTATTAGATTATCAACTAAGACAACTTCTCCCTCAAAGTAGGGATTTATTGCTAAAGCATCTAAGAAATATTTCTTAGGCCATTTGCGCATATAGAAGAGATAATTTTTATCGTTAGTACAAATTGTCACACTCGATTTAGTCACTTCAACTTTGTTGATGCTCGAAATTGCAAGCTTACGAGGTCCCAAAAGTCTAAATGAAACTATTTTTAAAATACCACCTTCTTCAATTAAGAAGTAACGATGCAATCCAATTCCTACTAATACGATAAATAAGAAGAATAAGATAAAGACGCGTCTAGGAATATTTGTATTTTCATATAGCAAGGACAAACCAATAAAAATAGGAGCAATAGCAATTGACCAATAGATAATAGACCAAGATAATTCTGGTTGCCAATGGTATCTTATTTTTCCAAATAATTTAATCATTTGTTATAGCCCCCTTTGAAAATTCATCATTACGATTTTTGAACAATTCCAAGAATAACTTGAATTGCTTTTTCCATCGTTTCAAGGCTAACAAATTCATACCGGCCATGCATATTTTCACCACCAGCAAAAATATTTGGTGTCGGAATACCCATGAAGGAGATTTTAGAACCATCAGTACCTCCGCGAACCGGTTCGATAATTGGTTTGATATCTAAGTCTTCCATCACTTCTTTAGCCAATTCAATTGGCGTCATATCTTTTTCAATAACTTTACGCATGTTGTAATATTGATCATATAAATGTACTTGTACACGTTCTGTTCCAAGTTCAGCATTCATTTTATCAGCAATTTCTTGTACTTTTGCTTTTCTTGCTTGGAAAGAGTCATCTTGGAAATCACGAATAATGTAAGTACTTGTTGCTTCTTCAACATTTCCTGATATTTCATCAAGCATATAGAAACCATCATAACCATCAGTGTACTCAGGACGTTCTTCCTTAGGTAATTGATTATGGAAGTCTACGGCTAATTGCAAAGCGTTAACCATTTGCCCTTTGGCAGTACCAGGGTGCACGTTTCGTCCTAAGAATTTCAAATCTAAACCAGCTGCGCTGAATGTTTCAAATTGTAATTCACCTAAAGGACCACCATCGACAGTGTAAGCAAAATCAACATTGAAGTCCTCAACATCAAATTTATCAGCACCAACACCGATTTCTTCATCTGGACCAAATGCAACACGAATCTCACAATGTTCAATTTCTGGATTTGCTACTAGAAACTCAATTGCTGTCATAATTTCAGCAATACCAGATTTGTCATCTGAGCCGAGTAGGGTTGTTCCATCCGTCGTTATCAAGGTTTGACCAAGATAATTATTCATATTAGGAAACTCATCAGGTAGTAGGGAGTAGCCTGAAGTTCCTAAGACGATTTCGCCACCTTGATAATTCTCAATGATTTGAGGATTGACATTATTAGCATTAAAATCAGCTGTATCAATGTGGGAAATAAAACCAACTTTACGCGTTAGATGGCTAGCATTCGCAGGCAATGTTCCGATGATATAACCATTTTCAGCAATATAATGAACATCTTGTAATCCAATAGCTTCCATTTCTGGTTTTAGAATGTTTAAAGCAAAATCAACTTGACTTTGTGTACTTGGAGTTGTTTCACTAGCAGGATTACTACGAGTGTTAACTTTAACATACTTCAAAAAACGTTCTAAGAGTGCGTTGTCTAACATAATCCACCTCAATATATAATATACCTTCATTATAGCACAAAAAAACTCAAAAATCGTTAGGACAAATAGATTTTTGAGCTAGAATTTTAGGCTTGATATTGTTTGTAATAAGACAAAATACCACTGAAAATACCGTTGGCTAGTTTTTCTTGGTAAGTTGCAGAATTAATATTCTGGAACTCAGTCGGGTTTGACATATACCCTAATTCTAATAGCACAGCTGGTGCTGTAGTTTCTCTTAAAACTGAGAAAGTATTTCGTAATACACCATTGTCTTTAGCGCCAGTATTCCCAACAGTAGCCGATTGAATAGCTTGAGCTAAGGTGTTACTTCGACTGAGACGATCCGGATCTAAGTGCCAATCTGCATTTATCTTTGGTTGATACTCTGGATAATACTCATAATAATAGGTTTCAATACCGTTTGCCGTACTACTTGTAGAAGCATTAAAATGAATTGAGATAAAAAGGTCCGCTAAAGTCTGATTAGCACTCTGAGAGCGTGGAAGCAAGTCAACGAAAGAATCATCGGTCCTCGTTGTAACTACTTTATAACCGGCTGCTTCAAGTTTAGTTTTGAGGCGCGTTTGCATTTGCAAATTCAATGTTTTTTCGGATTGGTTAAAGTATGCTGCACCAGGATCATAGCCACCATGACCAGCATCAAGATAGATGACTTTATTAACGACCGCATAATTACCTTGAGAAGCAGAAAGACCAACAGGTTTTGTTACTTTCTCAACTAACACAATTTCAATTGCTTCAACGCGTTTTGATTGACCAGTTGTTCCAGCAATAGCATTATCATAAACCCAGTTTTGCCATCCAATATCTTGAACATGAACACGATATTTAACACTATATTTTTGGGCTAAGACTCCAGTTAATTGAAGTTGTAATGCTTCGATTCGTCGTGATTGTCCACTTGTACCTGTCATACTACCACTTTGAACATATTTTTGCCAACCAATACCTTGAACATGACTTCGATATTGGAGATTACCAAATTCTTTAGATGATAAATTTACAACCAAACCTTCAATTCTCTTTGATTGACCAGTTGTTCCTGCTAACTGGCCTTCAGAAACCAAGGGTTGCCAACCAATATCTTGAACATGAGTTTTATAAGTTAAGCTAGGTTTCACAACTTGAATAAATGACTTACTAAGATCAAAGTTAACTGCCGCACCTTTAGCTATTAAAAAGACTTCATAGGCTTCCATTTGTTTGGATAAACCTATACTACCTGCAAAAGCACCATTCTTAGCCCAGCCAAGCCAACCATATGATGCAATATGCGTGCGGTAATAGATGTCATATTTAAGTGCTAAATCACCAGTCAGATTAATTTGAATCGCTTCTATTGCCTTAGCTTTACCAGTCGTCCCACTAATTTGCCCATTAGATACAGCTGTTTGCCAACCGATATTGATAACTGAACTGTTATAGGTTATTGAACCTGTGTAGGGAGTTGATATATTAATCTTGATAGCTTCGAGCCGTTTTGATTGACCAGTTGTACCACTGACTAAACCATCAGTTACTGGCACCTGCCAGCCAATATCCTGCACATGTCCTGAATAGGATAATACACTGTCTTGCACTACTGAAGTTTTTACCGCTGTCTGATGAACTTCCTTAACTAGAGTTATCGAATCTGCAGACGAAGCAGGCTCCGCTCCTTGATTAACAACTGATTCTTCTTGAAGTTCTTGAGTAGACACAATAACATTTGGATTCGTAGTCTGTGATTCTGTAACTGGAGTTGTTGATACTACTTGTTCACTAATAGCAGTTTGCATATTAGGCTGATTGATCGTAACCGAACTAACTACACTATCAGTGGCTATTGGTCTGCTAATATCGTTCGCATGGATTATTCCAGCATTCAAGAGATTAACTAAAGTAATGCCCGCTAGTAAATAAAACTTTTTTGAGCTATAGTTTTTTTTCATTTTCTATCTCCACTACTCCTTTTAATGACCAAATAAGACCGATTCAAGTTTTTTTGCAGTAACCGACCAAACAAAGGATGATTGAATTTGTTCTTGAATGTTTTTTTGTAGGTTAGCTCTTCTAGAATGATCTTCAACAAGCGATACCAAAGCAGTTCTTAAGGACTCTTCATTTTCTTCAATGATGATACCTAATCGGTCATTGGTAATGACTTCTGTCGTACCACCACGATCCGTTGCAATGACTGCCGTACCTAATAATCCTGCTTCTAAAATTGAAGTCGGCAAGCCTTCTGGGTACATAGATGGATAAACAAAAATATCAGACTGTGCCATCAATGACATGGTTTCTTGAAAATTCAACTTACCTAAAAAATGGATATTGGCATTTTGATTATTCGACATTAATTCCTCAAGCAAGGGGCCATCACCTGCAATTTGCAAGTGAATATTTGCCGGAAAATCTGCTTTCTCAAAAGCTTGAACCAGCATAGCGACACCCTTCTCCTTGAGAATTCGACCAGCATATGTTATATATAATTCTTGCTCTTTTTTAGGTAAATAGCTTGCGCCCTGAAACTGCTGAGCTAAATCATCCGGAACAGAATTATAGATAACCCCACTAGATTTAATGGAAAAATGCTTAAGCCAATTCGAACTCCGTTCGGACACTGCAAAAAATTGAGGATGATAAGATTTAACACGACCAGTCAAGAGATGCTCATAGATAGCACCAAAAACATCTAATATCTTGTTATTTACTGTAAAATGACTACTACCATGGTCAAGGACAATACTTGGAAGTCCTTTACTTTTAGCATACTTTAAACCCATTAAAGTTGTCAATTGAAAACGGGTATTACAGATGACATAGTCAGCTTGCTCAGATAAAAGTTTTTGATATAAATCCTCATACTCTTGGTTCTTATCTAAGAACGGATAACGCTGTTTAAATTGTTTTTTCGACGGGAAACGATAAATTTTACGACCATTATCTATCTCAAAATTTGGCAATTGATCATGATTGGTGGTTACAATAATAATATTGTAACCCAATTTAAGGAGTTCATTGGTTAATTTATCCGTGTAACGCTCAATTCCACCTAAGAAGGGGAGAAAATAACCAGAGAAAAATAATATTGTTTTTTTATCTGCCATTGCTATCAACTTTCATATTTTATTTCATTAATTCAAAATATTAACGCTTAATTATTTTTACAACTGGCGCTTTCAACACAACTAGAATTAGAATATAAGTAGATGAACCGATAATAGTTAAAATTCCATAATTAATAATATTATCAGCTAATTTCAAGTCTAAAAAATACATTAATGGAGTAGAAATCAATGCCGCAAGAAAATATTTTAGAATTCCTCCAAAAATTTCCGAAGGTGAAAATACATCTCTTAAAGAATACACTTGGTAAAATGAAACCATAAATTCTGTGAGCACTGAAGATAAAATAGCCCCCATCGCCCCCATTCCTGGAATTAATACAATATTTGCAATAATATTAACAATAAGGCCAAAAACAGCTGATAAAGTATATGATCTAGTCCTATGTGAAGCTAATAAATATTGACCTCCAAAAGCATTTCCATATGAAATAAGTAACACCATAATTGATTGAACCGCCATTAAAGGACCCACAGCACTAAAATCTTTGCCAAAAAAGAAAATAGCAAATGAGGAAGATACTGCTACAGTTCCAGAAATCATTAAAAATGAGATTGCATTGCTTATTTCTAATAGTTTCAATGTTAAAATTTTTGCCTCTTCAAATTTTTTTTCAGCGAACAGACTAGATAACCTTGGTAAAAATACTCCTCCAATAGCAGTTACTATAGTAAATAAAACTCTAATTAATTTATCTGACTGATCAAAATATCCAGCAGAATGAACAGAATCCATAAGACCTAACATACTTTTATTAAGAGATAAGTAAATTTGCATAGTAATTTGTGGTAGGAATAAATATAATGCTGGTTTCAAATGTCTAAAAACATTTAATTCTTTTATTGAAAGGTAGTTGATTTCATTTTTTAAGAATGGCCAAACTGTTAAATTACCAAGAAACATTGAAAATGCAATTAAAAAAATATATAATCCTAAGTCTGATTTATCTTTTATCAAAATAAATGTAAGGGCAACTGTAGTTAATTTAACAACTGCATTTCTTACAACAATTTTTTTGAAATCTTCGACACCAATAAAGTACCATGATATATCAATCATGGTAGCTATCAAATTAATTCCTTGTAATAAATATAATATTTGCCATTCCTTTACGAAGGAAATAAAAATCAGGTATACAAGCAAAGAAATTGTTGCTGAAAAGAATTTAAGATATACTAGCTCCCAAAATACTTTACTTCTTTTTTCCTTGTCTTTTTGAAATGATGCAATTTCCCTATTACCATACAAATTAATACCTAAAGCCCCTGCCAAAGTAAAGTAATTTGCAATAGATAAAGTAAAAGCATTAATACCCACTCCTTCAGGGGTAAGGACTCTGGAAATATATGGTATTGTTATTAAAGGCAATATTAATGATAATAATTGGAATGAAGTATTATAAATCATATTTTTGACTAATTTCAAAATTTCACCTCGTATTTTATAAAATACATTATTTTATCAAACTTCATTTAAACTCCTCTAAATTATCTTTTTAAATCAATAATAGTGTTGAAAATTACCATCAAGTTAGTAAGAATAGAAGAGATTACAACACTAAAAGTCAAATAGTAACTTTTTTTCAAAATAAGCTTGTTACCAATTCCAGCAACAAAAATTAACAATAGTAAAAGTGTTGGAGTGAAATATCTCCCTTGAACACCTTTAATATATGAAGTACCATCAGCCCCATAACTTAATTGAATGTAGTATACACCTAGCATTCCAATTATAAATAAAAACAAGGCGAAAATACTTAGTGATAAATTTATAACAAATTTTTCTTCACTAAGTAAAACAATTACTAATAATACTATCCATAAAGCTGTAACCCATGAAGGCATATTACTATACCCTGGGTATGGTTCTGCAAGCCATGAATTCAAAGTGAAACTATTTTTATAGTCAAAAACTATTGTCATAAAATACCTTTGTAACACAATTTTTATTCCTCCTTGTGGAATGCAAATTACGTAAAGAAATACTAAAAACAAGCTTAAACCACTTAATAAAAAAAATAGTTTACGACTTTTTATAAAATACAGAATATCAAGTATTATTTTTCTATACTTCAACGTGTATGTATTTTTCGATTCAAATAATGTGAAAAATAGAATTAAAATTATTATCCAATAATTTTGTTTAGATGCAATTATTAAGAAAATTATGGATGATATTAATGATTTAATAGGTAGTTCTTTATTTGGTTCTGCAAGAATATTAATGTTTAACATTAAAAAAACTGAAACTGCTAAAATACTAGCCGCATCATAAGATAAACTTGCAATTAAATTCATCACTACTGGACTTAAAAATATAGTTGCAAAGACTAATTTCCCGTATTTCAACTTCTTAATTACAAGAAACAAAGCTATTACATAAATGAATGAAGAAAAAATTCGCCCACAGGTTATCATAATACCTAATGAAGGATAGATTAGTCGTCCAATAAATATTCCTATAGCTGGCACAACATGTCCAAAAAAAACATAATTATGATATGAAAACCTAATATTTCTAGGAACAATGGATGAATTAATAATTTTAGCTTTATTCAAGTAATATTTTTCAAAATGTGTTCCATTTTGATAAGATTCTTTCTGATCACTCATACCCGTCACTACATGATCCACGCCGTATCTCGAAGTATCTACAGATGAATTTACTATTCTACTTGAAACTGCAAAATGATACTGTCCATCTGGCTCATTAAATAATGGCATAGATAAGCTTAAAGTAATTGTAATTAGTAACCCGAATATTAAAAAAAGATTTTCAATTTTATATTTATCAAATTCTATTTTTACTTTTTCAATTAATTGAAACATGAATTCTCCATTTTAAAAATTTCTTTTGTAAGTTAATTTGATAATACATTATCAAATTAAGATACTAAATAAATTATCAATCGCATTTTCCATATTAAATGATTCCGTCCATCCCAATTTTTTTAATTTTGAATTAGATAATAAAGAATTTACAATTTGTGAACCACCTTTGGTATCTGAAATATCAAATTGTAAATTCACACCAGCTTTATCTGCTAATATTTGTGCAAACTCTCTCAATTGTACATTTCCAAAGTCCGATGAAATATTATATGCTTCACCATTTTTTCCGTCAAGCATAACCTCAAGCATTGCAGTAACACAATCGAAAACATAGGTATAAGAGCGTTTTTGAACTCCTTCAGACCGTAATATTATATTTTCTTTTGATAAACAAGACTTAATGAATTCAACATCGGCTCTTGTATTTGATTCTGAAAACCTTGGACCAAAAATATAAGCCGGACGTACTATTACCGCATTTACTTTAAACTCTTTAATATATGAACATATTAAAGTTTCAGCTAATCTTTTACTTTCTGAATAACATGATCTAGGGGAGAGTATATCAATTTTTCCATAGTTCTCTTCTAAATGAGAATCAAAATTTCGGTCCAATTCTCCATATACTTCTGAACTAGAGACAAATAATAATCTAGCTCCAGTTTCATGAGATAATTTCAACACATTTTCAGTTCCTCTAACTGTAATCATTATTGTTTCAACAGGAAATTGATCATAAGCTTTAGGATGAGCATTGCTTGCAATATGGAAAATATAATCTAGGTCGCTATCAATACTTATTAAATCCTCAACGCTTTGATTTAATACAATTACATTAGAATTTGAAAAAAATTTTTGAGAAATAAACTTTGACCTGACTAAGGCATAAATTAAAATATTAGCGTTATATTTATCATTTAAAAATTGAAAAAAATCTAATAAAGTACCACCAATTAGTCCGTTTGCTCCTGTAATCAAAATCTTTTTATTGTAAAATTTATTGTATTGATTTTTATTAATTTTTTCTAAAGTATTAATATAATTTTTTTCATCAAAATCTCTCACCGGATAAAATCGTCCTTTCTAGTTGTAAGAAGTGCTTTAAAAATTAATAAATCATCAACAGTTGTAATTTTCAAATTTGTTTCAGCACCTTTAGAAAAATATACTTTTTTTCCAAGTTCATGCATTAAGGCACAAGTTGCTGCAGTATTACTGATACCTTTTTTTGAAGCTTCGAGATGTGCAGAAATAACATCTTTAACAGGATAAATATGAGGTGTTTGAGTTCGATATAAAATCTCTCTTGGCACAGAATCTTCTGCAATTAAGGCATCATGACTTGTAAATACTGCTTCTACGGTAGGTATTGCTGCTACAGCAGAACCATATTGATTAAAAGTTGCAACTGCACTTGAAATTATTTCTGATGTAACGAGTGGTCGGTTTCCATCATGAATCAAAACTGTAGAATCTTCAGAAGCAAACTTTACAATTGATTTGATCCCATTTGCTATTGATTCTTGACCAGTGCTTCCACCAACAACAATATCTTTCAGTTTGGTGATGTTAAATTGTTTAGCATATGCTCTAACAACTTCGACCCAAGATTCTAGTGTAACAATAACTATTCCATCAATATTTGGATCTTTCTCAAAAACTTCCATTGTGTAAATAATTATAGGTTTATTATTTACATGAAGAAATTGTTTAGGTATGTCTTGACCCATTCTAGTACCAGTACCGGCTGCTGTTAGTAGTGCTGTAATCATTTTTTTCTCCTTTTTATTTTTTAAATATGAAAATAATGTCTTTAAAATAATTTCCTACTCCATTATAAAGTTTAAAATTGAAAATCATCTGTATAACAGTTTTAACAATATTTCTATCTTCAGCATTTTTAATTCTCTCTTTATAGAAAGAAACAAACTTAGAAATCTTTTGTGTATCTGGATGATTTAATTCATTTAAGACATTGAAAATAACATCATAGTAAATGTACATATTATTAAGTACAGAAATATGTTCTGAATTAGAACTTTTTATGTTTAATAAATTTCCACTTGCATTGTTATCATGTCTAACATGCAATACAACTGGGACATTAAAATTATAGCCATTACCGATAATACCAGATAAACCTGAAAATAGATTATCATGTGTAGTTCCAATATTTTGTTTATAGTTTCTTGCAACTAAATCTAAGAAAGGCTTTCTGATGCACATAACAAGTCCTGGTCTATAACTAACATAGTTTAGTGAATATGGATATTTTGAAAGTTTATTTTTATCACTATCACTAAATTTAAAAACATTTGGCATAAACGCTTCATTAGAAATACTTTTCACTTCAATATCAGACGATAAAACATCAATATTTTCATTTTTTTCCATTATATCAGTTTGTATCTCATTTTTATTCAAAAACCACTCATCATCTTGATCTGAAATAAATACATAATCTACATCATAAGATGAAACGTCTAGCATTAGCTGTCTAAAGTTTAATCTCCAACCTAAATTTTTTTCATTTTTTTTAATAGTCCAACCTATTAACTGATATTTCTCAATATATTTTTTTACAATATCTACTGTGTTGTCAAAAGACCCATCGTCTCTAATTAATACAAAAGTAGGTTGTAATGTTTGTCTTCTTATTGAGTCAAGTTGAATTTCTATATTTTCCGAACCATTATATGTAGCCATTAATACTGCTGATTTTATCAAAATATCCTCCTATGATTTTATTATTTCCAGTACCATGTGTAATAACTGTGATTTTCCCGCTTATCTTCAGGAGGTAACTCCATATAGAATTTGCCATAAAGCTGATTCAAATAAGCATGATCATTTTTTATTTTTCTTACAGTTAAGTTTTCAAATGGCGTATCTTCATATTCTGAAAATAATTCGACAGGAAAATGTTCTTTTAATCGGTAGCGTGAATCTGTATATCCAATATATGGAACATTTTGTTCATTGTATGTTCTCATAATTTGATCCAATACTTGAGCTTGTTTTTTTGCTTGGCCATGATACTTTAGAAAACGAGGCAATCCTAAAACTAATCTAGCAAAAGCATATAACTTACGGGACCCACTAGCATAATTAGGATAAGTGGTACACATGAGATTTGCTGCCGCATTATGAACTTTTTTAAAGAACTTTTCTCGATCCTCAGCAGTCTCTGGTAATTTGTCCATAGGGAAAATATCAATAAAAATTCCAGTCCATGGGTGAATCCGGTCTGTTTTGCTTTGATACATTGATTTTGTATGATAGAGTTTGGCGAAAGGCCAAAGATTAGGCTCTACAGAGTGATGTAAGAGTTTATAATCAGCATCTTCTTGTCTAGCCAATAGCTTCATCAATTTTTCATACTCACTTCTTTTAAGCATTAAATCAATATCGTCATCCCAAGGGATAAAGCCTTGGTGACGGATTGAACCTAAGAGACTTCCGCCTGCTAACGAATAGTTGATATTATTTTCCTTTGCCAAAGTATCAATATAAGAAAGCATCTCTAATTGAACTTTCCTAATTTCTGCAACCGTCATTTTTTTCATATTTTTCACTTTTCATTTGATTTATTTTTAGGATTTATCAGTAAAAACACTGTAAATAAATAAATAAATAAAACTATTAACAATCCCAGTGCTAATAGTATGTAGGGATTGACTGGCGTATTTATTTTTTTATTTTTCTTGTTTAATGGTATCGCATTATATTCATTTTGGCCATATTCAAAATCTAAAATCTGTCCATTAATTTCATAGTTTAAATATTGTGCATAACTTTTACTATTTATATTAGCAATAAAATCAATTCGCTCACTTCTTAATTCATAACCTTTAGGAACTTTAGTTTGAAGCAAAAAATATTTATAATTGCTTGATAATCCTTCAATCGTAAATAAGGATTTTGATATTTTTCTTTGTTCCTTAATATTATAATCCCAAATTTTTTTATTAAGTTCAAATTTTTGAGTCAATCCATCCATCGTATACCTGGATCCACCCCTAATTTGAAAATAATTATTTCTATTTCTTAAATATTTTTTAATAAAATGTTTACTAAAATCATTTGTATTTTTAGTTGGACTCCATTTCGGCTTTCCATATTTTGAACCAGAATAGATACCTATTTGATTATTCTCATCAATACGACCTAAAATATAATTTCCACCATAATATAATTTATTACTATTAGAATTAAACATCGCAAAATTAACCTTATAACTAGTTAAATAAGGTGTAAAATAATATTTTTGTCCATCACTAACTAATATTCCTTGTTTATATCTTGAGTTTTCTATATTTAGTTTTTCTTGTGATTTATTCAAATTATTAGCATCTAAATTTCTCTGAGCCTTAATTTGGTAATTTGTATTAGAAACAACATGACCTTTAATAATCAGAAATTTTTTATCAATATTTTTAAAATCAAAATTATATCTATAAATTGACTGAAACTTACTTAACTCTTTTTCAATAACTTGCTTCTGTTCTTCGGCTGTATTTTCACTACTATTATAATAAATGATATTATTACTAAATTCTAATTCTGTATCATTTTCAAGCAACCCATTTTTTCCGATTTTGTACGGAGAAAAATTTAATTCTTTTTCGTAAGGTAAATTTACAGAATCAATAACAAAATTCGGAGAAATATCTACTCGTAATTTAGTTTTATTGCTAATTGGAATATGATATTCAACGGTTTCTCCATAATCAACAGATAATTTTTTTTTCGATTTTTTATCATTTGTTTTAATAAAAATTCCACTAGAAAAATCTGTATTTCCTAATGATATTTTTTGATTACTATTAATATTTTTAATCTCAAAGTCTTTAGTATCAATTGATGATACAAATAAAGTAAGGCCCCCTTCTATCTTTCCAATTGTATTTCCTTCTTTATTAGTAAATTTATACTTAGTGTTTTCAGGGTTTGACAAAGTTATTTGTGGACCAAAATCATTAATAAAATCCAAATAATCAAGATTCGTTTTGTAGAGTTCCGAAATAATATCCTTTGCTTCACTGTAACTTGTTTTGAGATTTTTTCCGAATTTTAATTTATTGTTTAAAAACACTTTCTCATTTTCAACTCTGTAATTACTCTTTAACTTTGAAACTGAAAAATGTTTAAAGTCAGACTCTTTAAAATCACCTTTCATCAACTTATTTTTTGCATTTTCATAATTCTTTGCAATAATTTGAATACTATAAATTGGATTGTTATTATAACTATAGTTTACTTCAATATCATATTGCTTTTTTTCATCAGCAAAGACACAATTTGACTCAATATTTGTAAAAACAAAGAATACTGATAACACAACTAATAAAACTCGTCTCATTAATCTTTATCCTCAATTTCTTTTTTTAACAAGGAAACTTCTTGTATCAGTTTTTTGATTTGCTCTTCTTTTCGAGTAGAACTTTGGGTATCAAAAATCTCCAAGACAAACAAGAAAAGGACAGCCATAAACAAAAGAAAGTTCATAGTTAAAGCAAATCCTGCTCGATGTGCTACGATGGAGACAACTTGTGGAAAAACACTGATAAAGACAAGTGAAAAACCAACAAATAGCCAAGGGGTAGCTCTTCTTACTGAAAAAGAATGTTTATTGACCATGCGAATAATAGCATATAAAATTATTAGGGCCAAAATAAACATTTCGATTTGTAGAAATAAACTCATTAATCTTGCTCCTTCATAAATCCAGCAATCAGAATTGAAATTAGCACATCAATCATATAAGTCACTGATTTGAAAGCTCTAATACTTGAGACGCCTTCTAAACGTTCAAACATGTTGGCTGGCATTTCTTTTACTCTAAGCCCTTTTTTCAAAAGTCGGACGATTGATTCCGGCTCAGGATAAGCCACTGGGTAGCGTTGAGCAAAATAAGCAATGACTTTCTTATTTCCTGCACGATAACCACTAGTGGTATCGTAAATTTTTTTGCCAGTTGTCAGTTTAATTGCTATGGAAATTAAATTAATTCCTAATCGACGCATAAAAGTTGATTGGAAATTCTCAATCGATTTATCAACAAAACGGGAGCCTATGACAAAATCAACCTCATCATCTAAAACCGGTTTTACGACCTCAGCGATACTATTAATATCATGTTGACCATCCCCATCAAATTGGACAGCGATGTCATAATTTTGTCTTAAGGCATAAATATAGCCTGTTTGAACACCACCACCAATTCCTAAATTTTGAATTAAGTCGATATGCTGTAGTTGCTTTTGATCCAAAATTTGAGCTGTTGAATCTGTTGAGCCATCATTAATAACAATATAGTCCAATTGAAATGAAAGATCGTGTTGCTCACGAAAAGCAACAATTTTTGCAACTGTCTTTTCGATACTACCCTCTTCATTATAGGCTGGAATAATTAATAGAACTTTTTTCATTTTTATCTCGCATTATATAGATTTGTAAGCAATAATAGTCTAAAAACAATAATATGTTTCCATTGATTCTTTGTGTACTTATATTTTATGATACGACGAAGTCGCTCAGGAAAAGCTTTTTGATCAATGTCAATATAGTGAAGTAGGACTTCTCTGTCTTTAGGAGCTAAATTATCACTTTCTGTTTCAAGAATTTTTTGGGCTTGCTGCTGTGATTCATGGATTAACTTCCAATAGCGTGTAAAAATATGACGAGGGCCTTCTCGCAAAATTTTAAAGCGTTTATCAAGTGTTCTAGCCCCCAAAACATTGTTACTGTGCTGACGATATAATTCACCTGGTATATCAATATAAATCAATTTTCCAAGACTTGAAGCTATCAAGGCTAAGTACCAGTCATGCATGATAATGCCATCAGGTGATTTCCATTTTTCTGCCAAGGCATGATTGATCAACATGACTCCACCCGTAACAGTGTTCTCAGAAAGTTCCTGAATCATTTTTGTATTGGCATGTCCTGACTGAGAACGAATCATGCTTTCATTGATGACATTCAAGTTTTGATCCACCACTTTTAGGTCCATATAAACAGCCAATGGTATTTCCTGATCATGCTTTTGACCCTCTTGCAATTGAATGGCCAACTTATCTGGTAACCATACGTCATCTTGATCACTAAATAAATAGTAGTCAGCTTCTTCATGTTTTAAGAGTGTGAAGAAATTTTTGATGACACCGAAATTAACACGATTATTAGCATTGATAAAACGAATCCGACTATCTTTAGCCACAAACTCTTGGATGATTTCCGGTGTGTGATCAGTCGAACCATCATCCCTGATTAAGAGTGTCCAGTCTGTAACTGTTTGTTTTTGAATGCTTTCAATCTGTTCTGCTAGGAACTTTTCACCGTTGTAGGTGGACATTAAAATGTTAATTTTCATTTAAAAATAAGGCCTCATATTCACTAACAATTTTGTCCCAAGTGTATTCTTTCTGGATAATCTCCTTGGCTTGCCGACCTAAATCATCATAGTTGTGGCGACCATCAACACTTTCAATTAACTGAGCCAGCACCTTATCATCTTTGGTCCAATACAAAGCGCCAGTTTTTGCCACCGACTTATTAAAATCAACATTGAAGACCAAATTTAGATTTGTATGGGCCAATGCTTCTAGTAGCCCAGGATTGGTTCCTCCGACCTCGTGTCCATGGATGTAGGCGAAGGCATTTTCACGAATGTAGGTTAATAACTGACGATCATACTGGGTACCTACAAACTTGACCCGTTGATCCTTTTCAAAGTGTGTAGTTGATTTCAAGGCCTCAAAGAATCCATTACCTTCATGGTTGCAAATCACGACCAAATCACGCTCTGTCTGTGAAGCCATAAATTCTTTGATAATAGTCTCATAGTTGTTCTCAGGAACAAAGCGACCAATGACTAAATAATAATTTTTCTCACTGATTTGAAACTGATTGAAATAGTCACGAACCTTGTCTTCTTCAAAAGTTAAAGTAGATGGTTCTGTATCAGTTCCATAAGCAATAAATTTAGTCTTAGCCCATGGATAGGCTTCCTTAATGTAGGTTTCAATTCCTAAATTATCTGAAATGACTAAATCAGCTTTTTTGGTCATTTGCTTTTCAGCATATTTCAAATACCATTGAACTGGCTTAGACCATTTACTGCGTTTCCATTCGAGGCCATCAGGATTGATGAAAAACTGACCGGTATGCTTTTTAATTTTTTTTGCAAAAGATCCGATAAAGGCACCAATAGTGTTACCAAGAATGTAAAAAATGGGATTTTTAATATTTTGACGATCACATAGTTTCAGAGCATAGTTAATGGCCATCATGTCATAAGCGATGACTCGTGCAGGGCCAATCTTTGGTGGATTAAGGTAAAAACAATCGATTCCTTTGAAATCAAAGTGTTCTTTATGTTTTGAATCACTGAGACAGGCAACGTGATAACGGATGTCTCCACTTTTTTGATGACTGATTAGCTCTTCGACAAAAGTTTCAAAGCCACCATATTTTGCCGGTAATCCTCGACTACCAATGATAAATACATCCTGCATTCACAATGCCCCATTCTAAAATATAATCAATAAATATTATAGCATAAATAGTGACTTTTTACGAGATTTTACCATGAAAAAATGAGCTCTGCCACTAGGGCAAAGCTCATTCTTCAGCTTGTTTTTTGATTTCTTGTTGATAAAATTCATGTAAAGCATCTTGCCACATTGGAATCTTAAATCCAGTTGCTTTTGCCTTATCTAAATTCATGGTTGAATTAAGTGGACGCTTAGCTTTTGCCGGAAAGGCAGAAGAATCAACAGGAACTACTTCCACGTCAGTATCTTTTAAGATTTCCTTGGCAAAATCATACCAGCTGGTATCTTCTTTGGAATCATTTGAGAGATGATAATAACCAAATTCCTTATTGTTTTCAGCTAAATAACACATAAATTCAGCAAGGGTACGAGTCCATGTCGGACGACCAAACTGGTCATTAACTACTGTAAGTTTGGGATGACTTTTTGCAAGATTTTGCATAGTGAAAACAAAGTTTTTGCCGTAATTACCAAATACCCATGCAGTTCTAATAATATAGAATTTTTCAGCATATTTTTCTACTGCTTCTTCACCAAGTCGTTTAGTGCGACCATATTCTGTTTTAGGATCTGGAACATCTGTTTCAAACCACTCTTGACCTACTGTTTTTGTCCCGTCAAAAACATAGTCAGTTGAAATATAAACTAATGTAGCATTATATTTTTGACAAGCTTTTGCGATATTTACTGTACCATCAACGTTGATTGCTTGGTTTAATTCTTTGCCTTCATCTTCTGCAGCATCAACTGCCGTATAGGCTGCGCAGTGGTAAACCAATGTCGGTTTCACTTGTGAAAAGACTTGGTCAACCATTTCAGCATTTGTAATATCCATTTCAACAACATCTACTGCTACATATTCTTCATTACGCTCATCTAATAAATAACGTAATTCTGTTCCAAGCTGTCCATTACTACCAGTAATTAATATCATATTTTCTCCTTATTCAGCAATTCTTGCAAGATATTCTTGGGCATTTTATATTTGAACAACAATAAAAAGTTTAATGCAATTGTCTCAATTAATGATTTTCGCCTAAGTTTTAGTTCCATCAATGTTTTTAATCTATTGAAAAAGTTCATTTTAGGAATACTTACAAAGCTTTTTAAAAAACCTTTATGGTATTTATCCATATATTTTTCATAGTCATCCAATACAAGTTGACTACGAACAAATGACATTTCCATCATTTTCCAAAAAGTTTCAATACCAAATCCTCTACCATAATTAGAAATTGACTCTGAAGACGATAATCTTCTCCAAAGGATCGTAGATTTAGGAATATAAATGACATTACCTATGGTATATGCTATTAGAGCAACAAATGAATCATGTGCACCCCATTTACGATAATTCCATATTTTAACCAATTTATCATTAAGCATCATTGACATTCCATTAATTTGATTAAATGAAATTTGTTCATTAATTGTTGTTTTTGGAAATACTTCTTTTAAAAGATTCAAGTTTTCATCAACTGTTGTCCAACCAGAATAAACAAGTTCAGGTTTTTCAGTTTCAAAATTTGTTTTTGATAAAAACAATTCAATTTTGTTTTTTTTCCAAATATCATCTTGATCACAAAAAAAATAATAATCAGCTTTTTTATATTTCACCAATTCAAAAAAAGATCTGTGACTACCTAAGTTTTCAATCTGCCCACAATTAATAAACTCAAATTTTGAATTTTTCTCGCAATAATCTTTAATCAGATCGATTGTTCCATCAGTTGAACCATCATCTCTAATTAAACACTCCCAATTTTGATAAGTCTGATATTTAATACTGTCTAACTGCTCAATTAAATACTTTGCTCCATTATAAGTTGCAATACAAATGTTAACTTTTGGATTTAAAGCATGTTCATTCATAAAAAATCCTTCCTATTTTCCTCATTATTTTACAACAAAAAAGGGAATATTTCATCCCTTTAGTTTGTTTTTATCGAATTCCTAAAGCAATTCGTGCATAACGACTCATTTTATCTACAGTCCAAGCTGGATACCAAACCAATTTCACTTCTGAACTTGTTACTTCTGGAACATCTTTTAAGACATCATAAATTTGATCAGTCAGTAAATCAGCTAAAGGACAACCCATTGTTGTTAAAGTCATATCGATTTCGGTATGACCAGAGTCCGAAAAACGGATTTCATAAATCAGACCTAGATTAACAATATCTATACCAAGCTCTGGGTCAATGACCATTTCGAGTGCTTCGAGAATACGGTCTTTAATTTTACCTACTTCTTCTTCACTATATTTTTGATTTTCTGACATCTAAACATCCTTCATTATTTATGGTAAAGCTCAAAGACCATTTGGCCTTTGAGCTTAAATCTCTTTTAATATTAACTACTTTTTCTATCAATTCTAATAACAGTCTTGAATTTAATCGACTGCATTATAAGTGGCTATTTCTCGTTTCTTTCTCGACCTTAAAAATGCCCACAAATTCCGTACACTTTCTAGTTTCAAGGTGTACCGCTGAGATGTGCCACTTGGAAACAGTCAGCTTTCCAATCTCTTGGCTGACCGCTAAAACCCTCAGCCTGGATTTTGGGCTCGTTTCCAATTTCAAGCTCGCCGTTAAAAATGCCCACTGGGCATTTTTAATCCTCTATAAAATCTCTTAATTGTTTGCTTCTGCTTGGGTGGCGGAGTTTGCGTAGGGCTTTAGCTTCAATTTGACGGATACGTTCTCTAGTGACATTAAATACTTTACCAACATCTTCTAAAGTACGCATTTTGCCATCATCAAGTCCAAAACGTAATCTTAAAACATTCTCTTCACGGTCTGTTAGGGTATCTAATACTTCATCAAGTTGTTCGCGAAGGACAACACGAGTTGTGTAATCAACTGGATTTTCAATCACTTCATCTTCGATGAAATCGCCTAGATGGCTATCATCTTCTTCACCAATTGGTGTTTCAAGTGACACAGGTTCTTGAGCAATTTTAAGAATTTCACGAACTTTCTCTGGTGTCATTTCCATACGTTCAGCGATTTGTTCTGGTGACGGGTCTTGTCCTAATTCCTGCAAAAGATTACGTTGTTCTCGGACAAGTTTATTAATCGTTTCAACCATGTGAACCGGAATCCTAATGGTACGGGCCTGGTCAGCGATAGCACGTGTGATAGCTTGACGTATCCACCATGTTGCGTAAGTTGAGAATTTGAATCCTTTCGAGTAGTCAAATTTGTCAACGGCTTTCATCAATCCCATATTACCTTCTTGAATCAAATCAAGGAACTGCATACCACGACCTACGTAACGTTTAGCAATAGATACAACTAATCGTAAGTTAGCTTCAGCAAGTCTTTGTTTAGCATCAACATCGCCTTCTGCTACTGCAATGGCTAGTTCTTTTTCTTCTTCACTTGTGAGAAGAGGAACGACACCAATTTCTTTCAAATACATCCGAACAGGATCGTTCACTTTAGCTGAATTGCTTCCGATTAATTGTTCGTCAGTTAGTTCTTCTGGTTTTGGTTCTTCAACAATATATTTTGAGGATGGATTTCCTTCTTTATCAGTAATTGAAATACCACCATCAGTTAAGCGTTCTAAAAGATCATCAATTTGATCTGCATCTAATACAAAAGGAATAACAAGTTTTTCTGTTACTTCATCATCAACTGCAGTACCTTCTTTTTTGTGGTTACGAATGAATTCTGCAACTTGAACATTAAAAGTTGTTATATCGTTTTCTTTAGCCATATTTTCCTCTATTCCATTTTCCTTTTTTGTGCAATTAGATTTTCTAAAACTTCTAAGGCTAGTTTGTGGTCTCCATTATTACTGGATTCTCTCACTTGTTTTCCTTGTTTATGAATATCTCTTTCATTGAGTAACTTGTTACGTTTGACTAAAATATCATCAATTTCACCTTCAGCAACTTCCTCAGGTAGATTTTCCTCTAAGATACGATAGTAGGCTTGATTAACTTCAGGACTTAATTGCGATAAATCAAGCGAGGTAATCTCACCAGTATTTTTCAGAATATTATATAGCTCCTGCAAACTTGGAGTATCAAAATAAAATTCTTCTTTTAAGCGAAATTCATTTAAAAGATAATCGTGGTGAAGCAAACGATGCAATAATTGATTTTCAGTCCTAACCAAGGCAGTCAGATTTTTAGTCACAGGTAAACTAACCAGTTCCGTTCTTGGAACTTGAGCCGATACCTGTCTTTCTTGCCGATCCTTGAGTCGATAAGAATTAACGGTTTGCTCAACTTGTAAGTAATCAAAATCTGGTAAAGCATCTGCCACTTTGTAAATATATGAATTCTGAGCTGTTATCGAAGGTGCTCCAGCTATAATTGGACCAATTTTTTCAACATAAGCAATCTGAGATTGGAGATTGTCCATATTCTCTGGTTTCAGGTAATCAATCAAAAACTCAACGTCACTTATGCGTGAGTGGTCTAAGAGATTAGCAAGCTCTTCAGCTGAATATTTTTGAACAAATTCATCGGGATCCATCTTATTAGGAATGCGTACGATGTCCACTTGAAAGTCTTTTAGAAGATCTAAAGACTTAGAGATTGCACTTTGACCTGCATCGTCACCATCATAAGTCAACACAACCTTTTTGGTTAGTGATTTCAGATGGTTGACATGCTCTTGTGTCAAGGCGGTCCCCATTGAGGCGACAGCGTTCTCACAGCCTGCTCGATAAGCAGCTATGACATCCATAAAACCTTCCATCAAAAAAACTTCATGTTTTTTGGCAATCACCGGCTTGGCTTTATCCAAATGATAAAGTTCATAAGACTTATTAAAGAGAACAGTTGCTCGGGAATTTTTGTATTTAGCTTGCTTTTTAGCAATATCTGCTTCTGTCCACACCCTACCCGAAAAAGCAATGGTGTTGCCGCGATCATCCGTTAAGGGAAACATAATCCGATTACGGAAAGCATCGTAGATTGTGTTAGACGACTCCGAAAGATTAAAGAGCCCTGATGCTGCTAAGGCTTCTTCTTGGTACTTTTGGGAAAGTGACCGATAAAGATAGTCATTTTCAGCTGGCGCCAAACCAATTTTAAAATGGTTTATCAAGTCATCATCTAAGCCCCGCTGGTATAAATAACTGAGTGCTTCTTGCCCCATCTTTGTGGTTTTAAGGACTGCCTGGTAAAACTTTTGCGCATCTTCATGCATAGCAATCAATTCCTGATGAGGATTTTTTCGATTTTGCTGAGTTTGGGTTTGTGGTGCAATATCTAGCGTAATCCCAGCTTTTTCAGCAATAATATTGACACTTTCCAGGAATGGAACCTGTCTGTAATCTTCAACAAACTTAAAAACATCGCCAGAACGCCCACATCCGAAACAATGGAAAAATTGACGATTTTCAATGACGTTAAACGATGGCGTTTTCTCTTTATGAAAGGGACAAAGCCCTAAGTAATGTCTACCGGTGCGGGTTAGACTGACAACTTCACCAATAACATCAACGATATTAACAGCATTTTTAATCTGGGAAATCATATCTTTGTCAATTGCCAAATCTTCACCTCCCCACAAAGTACCCATTCTACTTTTTTATAGTTAATTATAGCATTTTCAAGTATTTTTGTAAATTTATAAAAATAAGCATAATCACTTGTCAGAATAATTAAAATTATGTTATCATTAATAGAATCAAAATAATAATTGTTATATTGATATGAAATAAACATATGGGGAGATCAAAATGATCAAAGAATTAAAAGAATTTTTGTTTAAAGGTAATGTTTTAGATTTAGCGGTTGCCGTTGTTATTGGTGCTGCATTCAAAGCTATCATCGATTCATTAGTTGCTGACGTGGTTACACCACTTATCTTAAATCCAGTTCTTAAAGCTGCAGGTGTTTCAAACATCGCTGAACTAGCTTGGAACGGTGTTAAATACGGTAGCTTTATCGCTGCAGTTATCAACTTCCTAATTGTTGGTACAACTCTATTCTTCGTTGTTAAAGCTGCTAACAAAGCAATGTCTTATAGAAAACAAGAAGAGGAAGAAGTTATTGCTGGACCTACTCAAGAAGAACTTCTTGTTCAAATCCGCGACTTACTTGCTAACAAATAATAAAAAATATGAAGTTGCTCTGCAACTTCTTTTTTTTGTACATTTTCATAAACGTATCTCTATTTATAAGAGTCAAAAACAGCCTTCATAAGGAAGACTGTTTTTTTATCTAAAAATTAGAATTTTTTACGTTTGCGAGCTGCTTCTGATTTACGTTTACGTTTTACAGAAGGTTTTTCGTAGAATTCACGTTTACGTGATTCTTGAAGAGTTCCAGCTTTAGTAACAGAACGTTTGAAACGACGAAGAGCATCGTCTAATGATTCGTTTTTACGTACTACTGTTTTTGACATGTGATTCACCTCCTCAAGATATTGTAACATTTACACGTTCTTTAACATATTACATGACTTTTTCGAAAATGTCAATAAAATTTGCACTTTTTCAGCTCGGTTTTCAGAATTGATAAGAAACTGAAAAAATAGATTCTGACAGGTCCAGTCTGATATCTCCCTGAACTTGTTTTATGGCTTCAGCTAGTACTAATTTTCTAAACAGAGATAACTTCCAATTCTTCTCCCCCAAGCAATACCAGGTATTTTTCAACCAAAGGGATAGCATAGGCTTTAGTCAGGGCTTCAGCATATAAATTAAGTTGGCTTTGGTAGCGTTCTTTGATTTTCTGAGCATCCTTGTATTTATCTGTTTTGTAATCAAAAAGGATAATCCGGTCGTCAAAAAGGAGGTAGCCATCAATAATCCCACGAACGACAAAATCCTCTTGGCTTAAACTGTCTTTTTTCAACATGGCAAACGGTGCTTCACGATGCAGATGCTCACGTTTCTTAATGAGCAGTTGTCCCAATTCTGTATCTGTGAAGAAGGCTAAGATTTTTTCTTTATCCAGTTGTGCTTTTACCAAATCATTTGCATCTACTAAAGCTACTGCTGCTTCAATGGCTTCTTGATTAGGTGTCTGAGTTAAGTCAATTTTTTGCATTGTTTCATGCAAAGCAGATCCAATCTGGCTCGCTTCCACCTTGGCATTTGCCCAAAATTGTGGCAGGTCAAACGCTAACTTCCTTTGCCCATTATTCTTTTCAATAATCGCCACTCCTTCGGAGTCCATGACTGGTTGATAAAAGTTTTTAATCTGACTTGGAGTCTGAACAGTTGGCAAATGAATAGCCGCCTGAAAACCCTGATTAAGAAGATTGACTTTTTCCAACATATCCAGAGCACGCGCAATTTCTTTCGTTTGACGGTTATGGCTTAAATCATCAGGACGAAGGCGCTCAACTTGCTCCAATTGTCCAATTTTGTCATCCGTCAGGTCATCATCACCGACAAAACTGATATCAAAATGCAAATCTTCTTTAGTAAAGTTAGCTTGAATAGCCAGAATCCATTCTTGGAAGGACTGCAAATTTTCCCGCAGACTTTTTGCTAGATGATTGTCCTGTCGCTGATTTTCATACTTGTCCTCCAACTTCTCTTTTTGACCCTTACCAATCAAATAAAGCTTCTTCTCTGCTCTGGTCATAGCCACATACAGAAGACGCATCTGCTCCGACAAAGTCGCCCTCTTAATTGCTTTACGAATCACCTGATAAGGCAGGGTTTCAAGACTAACTTTGACACTTGAGAATTGCTGAGCTTCTAAGAAAGATTTAAAATCTGCTAGGTATTTAATGCCAATGCCTTGATATCGGTCCATGATGGCCGGCGCCTTCAAATCTTGGAAGCCAAATTTTTGATCACAATTGAGAATAAACACATATTTAAACTCAAGCCCTTTGGACTTGTGAATGGTCATTAAATTAACAGCATCTTTGGGTTTTGCCACGTCGACATCAGCCAAATCATTCTCAGTCTCAAGAATGCGATCAATCATGGTGATAAAACGAGATAAGCCTTTGTAACCAGCTTTTTCAAATTGACTTGCCCGTATCGCCAAAGCATAAAGATTAGCTTGAGCTTGTTCCCCTTTTGGTCCAGAAGCCACAAAATCGAAATAGAAACGTTTATTGTAGATGTGCCAAATCAAATCATAAAGTGATTTTTTTTGGGCAAATTGACGCCAATTCTTCAATTGACTGATAAAGAAATCAATTTTAATGCTTAAGTCATGAGTGATTAACTGGGCATTTTTCCCAGTTTTAGCTTGACTATTAAGCATTTTTTCATAAAAGGATTCCGTGTATTCTTCTGAAGAATCTTGAAGAGCAATCCTTGCCAATTGATCTTCATCAAAGGCAAACATAGGCGACTTAAGCAGAGCAACTAAAGCATAATCATTTAAAGGATTATTAATGGTCCTTAAGGTATCTAACATAACCATCATTTCAACTGATTGTAAGTAGTTTTCCTGACCTCCATCTGCAACTAAAGGAATACCAAATTGATTAAAGGCTCTGAAAATATTATCATTTCGTGTTCTTGAAGACACCAGAAGAGTGATATCAGAAAAAGCCACATTTTCAGACTCATGTAAACGAATAATCTCTTTGGCCACAATTCTAATCTGACCTGGTGATAATCGTGGGAAAAGACTTAAACCCTCACTTTGCTCAACTTCTTCTTCCAAATCCGAACTTAAGCTATCATCATATAAAATAAATTGAGCGCGATTTTCAGGATACTCTTCTTTCTGACGATCACTACCAGCAAGTAAGCGGTGACTGTCATCGTAAAGTATATCACCGATTTCTTCATCCATTAGATGGGTAAAAATACTATTAGTAGCATCCAAAACTTCTGATTGACTTCGGAAATTTTCTTTAAGGAGAATCAAGCGTCCAAGCTCTGGATTCTCTTGGTAATCTTTAAATTTCTGGTTAAAGATTAGAGGATCTGCCTGTCTAAAACGATAGATGGACTGTTTAATATCCCCTACCATAAAGCGATTGTGACCATTTGCTAAGAGTTCTAACATGCGCTCCTGCATATGGTTATTATCCTGGTATTCATCCACCATGACTTCATGGTATTTTTCTTGATAGGCTGCTTGAATATCCGGATATTTTTCAAGAATTTCAATAGCAAAATGGGCAATGTCGGAAAATTCAAAGGCATTCTCTTTCCTTTTTGCCTCAAGATAGGCATGACTAAAATCCATGACGAAAGCTTGGAGGAGTTTCATGAGGGGCTTGGTTTCCTTTTGGAAATGCAAAATGGTTTCCAAATGTTGCCATTCTTTTAATCGTGGTTGCAAATCCTTATAGATAGGATAAGCCCTCTTATTTACGGTGATACTATCCCCACTAGGTAGTAGGGCTAAGATATCCTTGGCTAAATGACTTAGTTTCTCTTTACCATAATAAGTTTCAAAATGAAGTGATTTTTCTTCCAGTTCCTGAATAATAAGCAAATGTTTTTGATACTTAGCACTAGGTTTTCCGGCTTTAGTCATTTTGCCGTATTCTTCTAATTCTGTCAGATCTCGCAAATCTTGTGCTGTTTTTTGCATGGTTTTGAGCAGGGCTTCCACTTCTGAATCCGCTATACTCTGGAAATCGACAAACATGTCACTCGCTCTGAGCAGATCATTTTCCAACCATAAAGCAGGCGACTGCGTCGATTGGCTAAAATAATAAACATTATATACAAGATTCCTAAAAGCAAGGGAATCCTTCCGTTTGCCTGAAAAATTCTTTACCAAAGCAAGAAAGGTCTCCCGCTTTTCTCCCTCTAGGTATTTGGAGAATAGTTCCTCATAAATAGCCTTTTTCAAAATATCTTGCTCAGACTTGTCCTGCATGATTCGAAACTTTGGCGACAGCCCTAAGAAATGACTATGTTCAGTCACCAATTTTTGCGTGAATGAATCCATTGTCCCAATATCTGCCTGATGTATCAGTTGCAGCTGTTGATTAAGATAAACTTTCCACTCTGGATCCTGACTCTCTTTGATGGCCGCCACTAATTTCTTTTCAAGACGCTCCTTCAATTCCGCAGCTGCTTTGACCGTAAAAGTTGAAATAAACATCCGGTCTATTGGAATGCCTCGCATGATTTTATCAATAATTCGTTCAACCATAACAAAGGTTTTTCCAGACCCTGCAGAGGCTGAAACCAGGATGTTATGGCCATTTAAATAGATAGCCTCAATTTGTTCCCTAGTACGTTTTTGTACTTTATCCGAAAGCAATTCCTCAGTTTGGAGGGTTTTGATTTGATCTTCATTTAAAAATTTTGGAAATTCCATCTTATTCCCCTCCTTTCAATTGATTAGTCATTAATGTCATAACTGCTTCCTTCTTTTGCCGCCCCGGAATTTTCAGTAAGGGTCTGGCTTGATCAAAATTGAGATCAGCTTCAAATCCAGTAATGGCTTTTAATTGATCTCCTTGAACCGTTTTTCCATCTTTAGTGTAAGGATTAATCAAGAAATGGCCCTTGCGAATAATGCGCTCCGCCTCTAAATAAAGCCATTTATTATAGGCTAAAATCAGCGTCAATTCCTGGTCACTATAGGTATTATTCTGAAGATGATAAGGACCAGAAGCGAGCTTATCCTTTTCTTCTTCCAAGAAAATACCTTGATACTTCATTTCTTTAAACTGCGTCTCCAAGAGACTAGAAGCAATGTCGGCCTTTTCCGTCATCATTATTTTGGGCTCCTGCATGTGTAAATACATAGCACCAAATAGCGGAAACTCCTGATTGTTAGATTGATTTATCCCTTCTTTTAATGCTGACAAATAGGTTGGCAACTGAGAATTTAAACCATTATAAAAGAGACTAATATCAAACACATTGGCACTTGATTTATAATCAACAATTCCTAAAGACTGATCATTCAGCTGGTCAATTCGGTCAATAACGCCTTTGATGATGACTCTGTCTTCAAGAGCTAACTTGAAAGGTTTTTCTTGAGCAATAATACTAATGTCACCATGGCTCTTGAAAATATCCGTTGTTGAACGAGCAATTTCTTCTAAAAGATTAAGACTAAATTGTCCCTGTGAATCAGCTAAATAAAAGTC
The DNA here is from genome assembly GCF_001885095.1 of Streptococcus bovimastitidis. GTDB lineage: Bacteria > Bacillota > Bacilli > Lactobacillales > Streptococcaceae > Streptococcus > Streptococcus bovimastitidis. The sequence goes on from NZ_LZDD01000001.1 coordinate 774,291, forward strand.
CCAAAACTCATTTTCTTGATTAGTTTCCTGGATGGCCTGATTAACTTTGCTATCAAAATGGTCCTTGGAAGGATTTTTCATAACTTTTTCCAATACTTTGTGTAAGTAGGAACCATGGAGTCTAGAATCTGGATGAATGGAAGCTAATTCCTGTAAACCTAAAATATACTGCAAGAAATATTTGTACTGATTGTTATAAAAGACGGTCAGTGCAGAGTTAGACAAGGAAATTGGCTGATTAAGGGGATAACGAGCCTGAATAACCTCTGATGAAAGTGGTTTGCTTTCTCGACGATGAGATGCTAATTGCGGTATAGTAAACTGTTCACTTGCCAATCGTTTCCGTAAGTATCGGCTCATAACCGTCCAGAAATTTTCCTCATCATTTGATAAGTCGTACTCTTGATCAAGATTATTAATTTCAATGATGGATGATAAAAGGGATTTATAATTACCGATATCAGTATCCAAACTTGAAAAGCGATTTTTATCTTTTTCAATCATTGGAATACCTAAATCAATCAAAGTGTTAAGATAAGGTGACCTATTTTCTGAAACCTCATTTAAAACTAAGGGAACACTTAGGACTAATTTTTGATTAGCAGCATTAAGTAAGGAAAGAAATGAATAATGATTCTTTTTCGTTATTTCATGTGAAGAGACTTCAAATGACCTAAAAGCAGATAAACTTTCATTGGTTTTACTACGTTCCTGATCAGAAACTAGGGATTTGTTCTGAGCAATTTTTGGAAAATGACTTTGAGTCATCCCAATGGCATAAACAAACTCTTTACTATGAGGCTCAACTAAGTCATAGGATTTAATTGTTACTACATCCAAGGTGGCTGGAACGGCTCGATACTTTCCCATTTGCAAAGCAGTCTTTATGAGACTAAGCATTTCCTCCAAGGACATCACTTGGTCATTAAAAATCTGATAAGCTTTTTCCAAAATCGAAGTTACTTTTTTCCAAACTTCAAGATCTTTTTCCTGCTGATTTTCATTTTGGGAATTGCTGAGCTCTTCTAGATTAGCAGTAAAATCAATCTCATTTAAAAATGTCAATAACTTCTCAATCAGGCTAGAGCCACTATCTTTCTTACTAGTGAGAAAACGATTAAGTGGGTTATAAATAGCTCCCCTAACTTCATTAATTTTTTCAATATTAAAACTTTGCCGACCTTGATTATCTTTCAAATTGACCTTAAAAACTTTTGCAAATTTCGCAGGACCATTAATATCAGCGAACTGCAAGTAGCTCTCAAAACCATCCAATTCAAGACTCGAAAAACGACCAAAAAGGCCTGTTTTTAAAATGCTTAAGATATCTTCTTTGCGCCACTTATAGGTTTGAATTCTTTCCAATCCATCAAAAAATTGCAGAATAGGATGGTGAGCCATCTCCTCTGACCTACCAAAATAATAGGGAATTTCAAATTTTTCAAAAATCTGTCCCATTTGTAATTGATAAGCTTCAACATCGCCTAAAAGAACCAAGATATCCTTGTAGCGATGTCCCTCATATAACTTTTGACGAATGTCTTTAGCCAAATGCTCGATTTCTTCTTTTTGGTTAAGAGTTTGCCAAATCTCAATGACTTCTGCGTCAGCCTTATCCAGACTTTCTGCTTCTTCCGAAAAGTCATATAAAGACTCAATGACATTTGTTATGTTTTGGAAAGCTAATGGATAAGTTTCTTTGCTTGAACGATACTCAGCTTTTACCTGATATTGAGCTGATAATTGTCGGAAAAAATCGATACTAGCTTGATAAAGATTGCCTTCTGTAAAAGTTTTTTGATAAGCCTTTGGACTCATGTATGTACCGATAACAACTTGATGGCATTTTTCTTGTAGAAGAGAGATTAATAAGGCTTCTTCGGAAGAAAAGCGCGTAAACCCATCAATCACAACAACTGTTTCTTTTAATTGGTCTTCAATTTGACCACTAGCAAGTGCTTGTGAAAAATGGTCTAGGGAAGATTCCTGAATGAGATTCTTTTCCCGTAAGATATCTTCCAGTTCCATAAAAATAGTCACTAAATCGGCTTTTTTAAGAGGATCTTCAAAAGCAATATCCATAATCGAGATATTTGCTGCCTTCAGCTCCTTATATAAATCCATTAATTGCGCGTTAAAACTTAAGTCTTTCCGAATATGGTAATATAGTTTTAAGTCCTCTTCGCTTAAGCTATCTAAAGCACGATAGAGAAGCATGCTTAAAGCCGCATCATCTAGAGTTTCTTGGCTTTTAATTTTGTCAAGCGTAAAATATCGCGCCATTTGACCAAACCGAGTCACCGTAATCGAGAATGAGGCTTGCTCCGCTAAACGCTCAAGAACGCTTCTTTCCTTTTCAAAAGATAAGGAATTGGGGGCAATATAAAAAAGGCGATAACCTTCCTTGGCATAGCGATCAGCTTCTTCAACAAGTATATCTGTAATGGAATGATTGACATCCGTATAAAGTAATTTCATAGGCACCTTCAACTCTTGAATTCTTTCCTCTATTATAACAAATGAAAAAGTAAATATCATTTTGGAGGAAAAATAAGAGAAATTAGCGCTTTCAACTTAATATTCAAGCAATTCTCAGAAAAATAAATTATAATAGTAATAACAAATAAGCTAATGAGGAGAAAAAGATATGAAAACAGATGATCTTAGAGAAAGCTCCAATGTCGAAGACCGTCGTGGAGATAGTTCTGGTTCTTATAGCACTGGTGGTGGAGGCGGAGCCGGAATGTTACTGCAACTCCTCTTCTCACGGGGCTCTTGGAAAACGAAACTAATCCTTCTTATCATCATGCTAGTCATGGGAGGAGGGGGGCTATCTGGCATTTTCCCCGGTGGTCAACAATCCAGTACAGGTAATAACCCCTATCAATCAACTGAGGTCACTCGAACAAGTGGTGACAAGGCCAGTGATCAACAAGTTGAATTTGTCAGCAAAGTTTTTGCATCAACAGAAGACTTCTGGACCAAAGAATTTGAAAAACAAGGTAAAACCTATAAAAAACCAACATTGGTTCTCTACACTGGCTCAATCACAACAGCCTGTGGCCAAGGCCAAGCTGCTTCTGGACCTTTCTACTGTTCCGGTGATAATAAGGTTTATTTAGACATCTCATTCTACAATGACTTGTCTGAAAAATATGGAGCTGCCGGTGACTTCGCTATGGCCTATGTTATTGCCCACGAAGTTGGCCATCATATTCAAAACGAACTTGGTACAATGGATGAGTATGGACAAGCTAGACAAGGTAAGAGCGAAGCTGACGCTAACAAACTCAATGTTCAGTTAGAATTACAAGCAGACTACTATGCCGGAGCTTGGGCAAATTATGTTCAAGATGAAGGACTCTTAGAAAAAGGCGACTTTGAAGAAGCCATGAATGCTGCAAATGCCGTTGGTGATGATACATTACAAAAAGAAACATATGGTAAAACTGTCCCAGATAGTTTCACTCACGGAACCTCTGAACAACGCCAACGTTGGTTTAACAAAGGCTTCGAATATGGAGATATCGAACACGGTGATACTTTTAGCGTTGCCTACAATGACTTATAAAAACAAAGAACTGCCAAAAAGCAGTTCTTTTAAAGTGGTAAAAAGTTTATCTTAATCTGTACATCTTCTGCCAATACTTGACTGACACGACATTTACTTTTAACGAATTTCAGTACTTTTTCTTCTTCATCAGTTGCAAGCTCATTTTCTAGAAAACAATTAAGCGTAAAAGCACGATTTTCATAAGTAGCATCGACTTTTAGAGGCATCTCACTGATCTTATGGTAAAGATTGAAATAGGATTGAATACACATGGAGACACATGAAGCCAAGGCAATATTAAGCAGACTCATCGGTGTCTCACCATCTTCAGTGACACCAAAAAGTTCCACCGATGCCCCATAGCCCTTTGACCTTGTGTGGTATAAATAATCTCCAGAAATTTCTGTTTGATACATGCTTTTCCCCCTTATGATGACTCTATTATAGCAAAAAAAGAACCTAGCTCTTTACCATTTAGCTTGATGGCAAAGACTAGGCTCTTTATTAAATTATCTAATTTGGGCTCCAGCTTTTTCAACTAAAGCATTGCTAATTTTTTCCATATATTTAGCAACTTCCTCATCACGCAAGCTTTCTTGTGGATTTTGGAAAGTTAAACTGTAAGCCATTGATTTCTTACCAGGCTCGATGTTGGCACCAGCATAGACGTCAAAGAGTTTAATAGCTTCTAAATATTTAAGACCTAGGTCTTCAATAATAGCAACAATTTCTTGGTGGCTTAAACTGTCATCAACTAAGAGGGCAATATCGCGAGAAACGGCTGGTTGCTTACTAATTTCAGTAAAGATTTGAGCAGATGTCATATTCGACTCTAATGCTTTAAGATTCAATTCTGCTACATAAGTTTCCGGAATATCATAGTCATTAGCCACTTGAGGATGAACCTGACCTAAGAAACCAATTGTCTCTTCACCAAGAAGTATTCTAGCTGTACGACCAGGGTGCATACTTACCATATCTTTTTCAGCCACAAAAGTAACCTTAAGGTTTAATTTGGCAAATAAACTTTCTAAAATACCTTTAGCATAATAGAAATCAACTGCTGTCGCTTGTGTTTGGAAATCTTTCTCAGCAATTAAACCAGTCAAAGCAAAGGCAAAAGTATCAATTTCATTTGGAAGCTCCACTTTAGGATCAGCCTTTTGTTCAAAAACCTTACCAATTTCATAGATGGCTAAATTCTTTTGCTTACGAGCAACATTATAGGCAATAGTATCCAACATACCAGAAACAATATTTTGACGCAAGGCCGAACGTTCAATGGTCATCGGCCACATTAATTCCGTCAAGTTACTGCTTTCGATGGCAAAAGCTTGAGCTTTTTCAGGAGTGGTTAAAGCATAAGAAATAATTTCTGTTAGCCCTGCTCCTTCGGCTATAGCGCGAACACGTCTCCGTAAAACCTGACTTGCGGTTAATTCACCAGCTGTCCCACCAGCTTCCGGCAAAGTCGTTGGAAGATTGTCATAGCCGTAGATTCGCGCAATTTCTTCGACCAAATCAGCCTGAATACTAATATCCCAACGACGACGTGGTACAGAGACAGTGAAGGCTGACGCATCTCCAGACAAGCCAAAACCTAGCTTGGCAAAAACATCTTCAATGTCAGAATAAGCTAAGTCGGTGCCCAAACGCACATTAACATAGTCTAAAGTCGTTAAAACTTGAACCGCATCCGTCGGTAGGCTACCAGCCTGAGGACGACCAGCAAGAACTTGACCACCAGCCAATTCTTCTAACATAGCTGCCGCAAAATCAAGGGCTTCGATGACTGTATCGTAGTTAACACCTTTTTCAAAACGAGAAGATGACTCTGAACGAAGGTTGAGACGGCCACTTGTTTTACGAATCGATTTACCATCAAACACGGCTGCTTCTAAAACGACATTTTTTGAATTAGCATCAATTTCAGTTGCTTTACCGCCCATAACACCAGCTAAAGCAACAGGTTTGTCATTTACAGTAATAACAATATCTTGATCAATCAAGTCACGTTCTTCACCATCTAAAGTGACCAAGTTTTCACCATTGCGGGCTTGACGAGCAACAATATCACCTGATTCAAATTTATTCAAATCAAAAGCATGCATTGGTTGACCAAAATAGAGGAGAACATAGTTGGTAACGTCAACAACATTGTTGATTGGACGGATACCTGCATTCATCAAAATATTTTGTAACCATTGTGGACTTGATTGAATGGTAACATTTTCGACGATACGGCTAGCATAAGTCAAAACTTTGTCAGACTCAATTGCAACTGAAAGCAAGTCAGAAGCTGCTTTAGAGCTTTCGTGTACTTCTTTTACTGGGAAGTGTACTTCTTTTCCATAAATAGCCGCTACTTCATGGGCAACCCCACGCATTGAAAGGGCATCCGCACGGTTTGGAGTGATCGATAATTCAATGATTTCATCATCTAAATCGAGGTAAGGGAAGATAGAGTCCCCTGGTTTTGCATCTTCAGGTAGAATTTGAATACCTTCGGAAAATTCTTTTGGAATAATAGAATCTGGAAGACCCAATTCTTGGAGAGAACAAATCATCCCAAGAGATTCCATCCCTCTGATTTTCCCTTTTTTAATTTTGTAATTGTTCGCAATACGAGCGCCTGGAATGGCTACAATAACATTAATACCTGCTTGGACATTTGGAGCTCCACAAACAATTTGTCTTGGCTCATCATCACCAGTGTCTACCTGACAAAGATGTAAATGGGTTTCAGGAACATCTTCACAAGATAAAACATGACCAACAACTAACTTTGACAGACCCTCAGCAGGGACTTCAACGCCTTCAACTTCGATACCAGTTGTTGACATTTTTTCAGCCAGTTCAGCTGAAGAAACATCGATGTCAACTAACTCTTTTAACCATTTATAAGATACTAACATACTTCACTTTCTTTCTATTTTAAGGCTTTTTTCATTAACCAGTCAGTGTCGACTAGATCACCAACTGCAAAGGAATGTTCAGAGAATTTTTCGAAACCATACTTGCGATAAAGAGCTTGAGCTTTAAAATTATACTCCCAAACACCTAACCAGGCCCAAGTTTTCCCAGAGGCATAGGCTCTTTCCAAAGCAAACTCAAAAAGAACTTTACCTAAGCCAAGACCTTGGTATTTATTCAACAGATAAATGCGTTGAATCTCAAAAGCATCATCTAACTCATGCTCAGTCTGATCCTGACCCCAATTAACTTTCAGGTGGCCAACAATCTCGCCATTCATTCTTAAAAAGTAAACTTCATTTTCTTTACTTTTTAATTCTTTACCGAGTACCTCTAAGGTGTAATCTTGCTCAAAAAATTCCTGCAATTGTTGGTCAGTGTTATGACCCCCGAATGTTTCGGTAAAGGTCTGAATGGCTAAGTCTCTTAATATTGCGACTTCTTCATCTTTTACCAGGTCAATGGATAGTTCTTTCTGCATGGCAATTCCCCCAAAAATTCATCAATTACTTTGAACAAGACCCTTTTTATTTGAATTGTTCTGAAAAACGCATGTCTCCCTGATAGAATCCACGAATATCATTGATTCCATAACGGAGCATGGCGATCCGTTCTTGTCCTAGGCCAAAGGCAAAACCAGAATATTCTTCGGAATTTACGCCTGACATTTCAAGGACACTTGGGTGAACCATACCGGCACCGAGGATTTCAATCCAACCGGTCCCTTTACATACGTTACAGCCTTTACCACCACATTTGAAACATGAAACGTCAACCTCTACGGATGGCTCAGTAAATGGGAAGTATGATGGACGAAGACGAATCTTACGTTCTTCACCAAACATTTTTTTGATAATCATTTCCAAGGTTCCTTTTAAGTCACCCATAGAAATATTTTTACCAACCACTAATCCTTCAATTTGGTGGAATTGGTGTGAGTGAGTCGCATCATCCGTATCACGACGGAAAACACGACCAGGAGAAACCATTTTAAGTGGGCCTTTAGAAAAATCGTGTTGATCTAAAGTACGGGCTTGAACTGGACTAGTATGGGTACGCAATAAAATTTCTTCCGTAATATAGAAGGTGTCTTGCATATCACGGGCTGGGTGATCTTTTGGAAGATTCATACGTTCAAAGTTATAGTAATCTTTTTCAACTTCAAAACCGTCAACAATTTGGAAGCCCATGCCCAGGAAGATGTCTTCAATTTCTTCATTTGTTTGTGTTAAGACATGACGATTACCGAGTGTCATTTGACGACCTGGTAAAGTGACATCAATTGATTCAGCATCAAGCTGAGCCTTAATTTTAGCAGCTTCGACCACTTTTGCCTGTTGGTCAAATGCTGTTGTTAAGACATCACGTAATTCATTCACTTGTTTTCCAACTAGAGGACGCATGTCTGCAGACAAATCTTTAAGACCTTTTAACAATTCTGTTAGTGACCCTTTTTTCCCTAAGACCGCCACTTTCAAATCTTGCAGTTCTTTAGTATGATTACCATTAAACGCTTTTAATTGGTCTAAGGTTTGATTGCGTAGTGCTTGTAATTGCTCTTGTAAATCCATGATTTTCCCTTCTATTAACGGACAAAAAAAGCGTGTCAAAACTCCATTTATGCGGAGCGTTGACACGCGGTACCATCCGAATTCATCTGCAAATGCAGACCTTAATTTAACATCATATGTGAGTGAATTCCTTACATTTTCATTAAGAAGGCTTCCAGTCTATGGCCTTCAGTCCCTGGTAACTTCCCTGTAATTACTAGTCTCACTGATTTCTATTCAATTATTATTAGTGTATCAAAATTGCTGAAAAAAGACAATAAGATTTATCAGAATCTTGTAAGACTGCTTTAACTGGCTTTCTTCTGATAAGCTTCTTTGTAGACTTGGCCTGTTTGATAGTTCATTTTCAATCCTTTTTGAACATTCGGAATAAAGACATTAAATTCCAGGCTGTCATCATCTGATTTGGCTTCCAAATGACTACCACTTGCAATCAAGTTGTTGCCCTCATATATTAGAGTAACACGATAACGGACACGCTTATTATTATCCAAAGCCCGTCTGATTTGTGTCTCATAATAATTCTGCCCAGTTGAATCCTCTAGATATGCCTGATTAGCCCAAGACATTTGAACCGCAATATTTTTGGGGTTACTGGTTGAAGCATCAAAGCCCTTAAGTCCACCAACAAGCGCATATCCCAAAAGGTGTCCACGGTCGACAGCATGCTCATATTCTCCAGAAAGCCCATGAATTTGGTGCCAACCAACAGGCTTCCAATAAGTATAGCCATTACCAGTCTCGTTTCGATCTCGATATTGACGGGTAGAACGAGCTAAAAGTGCATTAGCTCTAGTCGGAACCAACTTACCTTGAACCATTTTGGTTTCAGTATTAGCATAAGGGGCACTAACAACCTTGGCATTGAGATCTGTTTTATTATGATTAATTTCAAAAGCACCAGCTCCATTCCAATCAATAGATGACCCTAACTGTTGCTTGACCTCCCGACTTAAAACTGAAGAAGCCAGCTGATAGGATGGCGTGTCAGGATTGTTTGATTCCCTACGACTAACTTGACTACTACTCGTTTCTGAGATGCTTCGCAATACACTTTGAAAAGCGTTATTGTTAACTAATTGATCTCCTTGAGATAAGGCAGTTACAGCAGCTATTAGCAGAGCTAGCAGAATTGAATTGCGTTTTTTTCCATTAAAAGTCTTTTTTGACATTATTCCTCACAGTTAAAAAGTAGGCAAAGCCTACTTTCCAGTAAATTTATTCATTAATTCAGTCCACTTGTCCATGGATAAAATGGAAGATGCGTGTTGACCATCACCAAAAACGCTATAGCCAAGCATCAAACCAATTGCTAAGAAGATACAGGCAAGTAGGGCAATGACTAAGAGCAAACCAACTTGCTTAAGTACATATTTCCATCCGCTTGTCATTTTTAGTCCTCACTTATACGTTCGATTTTTGCTCCCAATTTTGCTAATTTTTCATGGAATTTATAATAGCCACGATCCAAATGCGTTAATTTGGTAACAGTTGTTTTACCTTGAGCAACCATGCCACTTAAAATAAGGGCCGAACTAGCACGTAAATCTGTCGACATAACTGGAGCACCTTGTAGTGGGTGACCGCCATGAATCATTGCAGTGTCACGTAAGATTTCAGAATGAAGGCCCATACGACGCATTTCTTCTAAATGTTGGAAACGATTTTCAAAGACCGTTTCAATCATGGTTGATTCACCATTAACAACAGCCATTAAAGAAGTAAATTGGGCTTGCATATCTGTTGGGAAACCTGGGTGTGGTAAGGTTTTAACAGTAACTGGTTTTAAGTTACTTGTATCTGATTTAACACGGATACCTTCTGCTTCCTCAGTCACTTCAACACCCATTTCTTTTAATTTTGAAATAAGTGGACGATTGTGTTCCCAAACAGCATCTTTAACCAAGACATTACCAGATGTCATGGCAGCTGCTACCATAAAGGTGCCGGCTTCGATACGGTCTTGAACAACATCATGCTCAACACCGTGCAATTGGTCAACCCCTTTAATGGTTAAAGTTTCCGTTCCGGCACCTTTGACCTTGGCACCCATTTTATTAAGTAATTGGGCCAAGTCAACAATTTCAGGTTCGCGGGCAGCATTTTCGATGACAGTTGTCCCTTCAGCCAAGGTGGCCGCCATCATCAAGTTTTGTGTAGCACCAACTGATGGAAAGTCCATATAAATAGTAGCACCTTTAAGACGTTCTGCACTAGCAGTGATATCACCATTGCTTTGTTTGATCTCAGCACCCATTGCTTCCAAACCTTTTAAATGCAGGTCTATCGGACGGCTACCAATTGTGCAGCCTCCTGGCATTGACACTTTAGCATGACCATTTCGAGCTAAAATTGGGCCTAAAACAACAATTGAAGCGCGCATTTGACTAACGTATTCATAAGGAGCTTCGTCAAGAATTGGGCCTGAAGCATCGACTGTTATTTCGTTTGCTTCTTCTTTAAATTCCACAGGGATATTAAGGCCACGAACCACATTGTTCATGGTAAAAACATCGGAAAGGATTGGGACATTTCGTAAAATGGTTTTTCCTTCTGATGGTAGGATTGTCGCTGCTAACAAAGGAAGCACTGCATTTTTAGCTCCTTCAATAACAACTTCACCTTCTAACCTGGTGTTCCCACCTTCAATAATAATTTTATCCACAATTTTCTCCATTTCATTTGTCTATATAATATAAAATTATATCACATTTCTCATTTACTATCTGAAAACGAGCACTAAAAGAGTGTTTGACTCATTGCAATTAATTCTAACATAAAGTGGCTAACCAAGTAACCCATGATGATTGCAAGAAAGAAAACAAAGAGCTTTAATTTACCAATATTTTCAGGCGTCATTTTTATGATTTTTGACCAATCAAAAAGGCTTAATAAGAGTTGAAAGCTGATGCCGATAAAAAGCAAATGACTGATCAGTTTTAATAAATTATTGATATATTCCATAGGCATATTATACCAAAAGTCTTGCTGCAAAAATAGGATAATGGCTAAATAAAAAAACAAGTCGAATTTAGTCCAACTTGTTTTAAATGTAAAAGATGAAAATCAAAATCGCCATAAAATGACGATTGCTGATTTTATTTATTTCCAACGCTAATCCGGTTAAGGGCACGTTGAAGAGCAATTTCTGCACGACGGGCTTCATTGATATCCTTACTTGATTTAGCTTCTTCAATTTGGCGTTCTGCTCGTTGCTTAGCACGTTCAGCACGACTAATATCAATGTCACGAGAGCGTTCAGCAGAGTCTGCTACAATAGTGACAACATTATCTTTTACTTCAATAATCCCACCATTAATGGCAATCCAATCGACATGATTATCATCATCAGTCCGACGAATCTTCATTTCATGGATGACTAAAGGTGCAATAATGTTGATATGTTTCGATAAGATACCCATTTCACCTTCAGCTGTTTTTACTGAAATAAATTTTGCTTGATGGTCATATTTGACCCCATCTGGTGTCACGACTTGAACAGTCATATGTGTCATAGTGGAACCTCACTAATATCCCATTTTTTTAGCTTTTTCAAGGACATCTTCAATTGGTCCAACCGAACGGAAAGCATCTTCAGGAATATGGTCATATTTACCATCGAGAATTTCTTTAAAGCTACGAACCGTATCTTCAACTGGAACATAAGAACCAGGTTGACCAGTAAATTGTTCTGCAACGTTAAAGTTCTGTGATAAGAAGAACTGAATGCGACGGGCACGTCCTACTAAAGTTTTCTCATCATCTGATAACTCATCCATACCTAAGATTGCAATAATATCTTGCAATTCACGGTAACGTTGTAACACACGTTGAACTTCAGTAGCAACGGCATAATGCTCTTCACCAACAATTTCAGGTGAAAGGGCACGTGAGCTAGAAGCTAATGGGTCCACGGCTGGGTAGATACCCATTTGTGTTAATTTACGTTCCAAGTTGGTTGTTGAATCCAAATGGGCGAAAGCTGTTGCTGGCGCTGGATCGGTATAGTCATCGGCAGGCACGTAAATTGCCTGAATAGAGGTAACTGATCCTTTTTTCGTAGAGGTAATCCGTTCTTGTAATTGACCCATCTCAGTTGCAAGCGTTGGTTGGTAACCAACGGCTGATGGCATCCGACCTAGTAAGGCAGATACTTCAGAACCGGCTTGAGTGAAACGGAAGATATTGTCAATGAATAAAAGCACGTCTTGGCCTTCTACATCACGGAAATATTCTGCGATTGTAAGACCAGTCAAGGCAACACGCATCCGTGCTCCCGGTGGTTCATTCATCTGACCAAATACCATGGCTGTTTTCTCAATAACGCCAGATTCTTTCATTTCCCAATAGAGGTCATTTCCTTCACGAGTTCTTTCACCAACTCCGGTAAATACAGAAATACCACCATGTTCTTGGGCGATGTTATGGATTAATTCTTGAATAAGAACGGTTTTACCAACTCCGGCACCACCGAAAAGTCCAACTTTACCACCTTTTAAGTAAGGGGCAAGGAGGTCAATAACTTTGATCCCTGTTTCAAGAATTTCTGATGACGTTGATAATTCATCAAAAGCTGGTGCTTTTTTATGAATTGGTTCACGTTCAGCATCTTCAGCAAAAGGTGCTTCCAAGTCAATGGTTTCACCAAGTACGTTAAAGACACGACCTAAAGTTTCTTTACCAACCGGTACACTAATTGCCCGACCAGTATCTAAAACTTCCAATCCACGAGTAAGCCCATCAGTTGATTCCATAGCGATTGTTCGAACCATTCCATCCCCTAATTCTAGGGCAACTTCAAGGACGATTTTTTCTTTTTTATCGCTATCTTTATAAACTACCAATGCATTATTAATCTCTGGAAGTTTTTCCCCATTTGCAAACACAACGTCTACAACGGGTCCAACAACCTGAGCAATTTTGCCTGAGCTCATTAATTTCTCCTTATGTCAATTTGTAAACAAGTGACTCTTTGGAGCCAATGTTTATGTGTGTTTTTAAAAATGACATGCCTAAATAGTATAAGAATTGCCTTAAAAACTATTTATTCTAATGCATTTGCTCCTGCGACAATTTCCGTAATTTCTTGGGTAATTGCAGCTTGACGAGCGCGATTATATTGAATGGTTAAATCACTGATAACATTTTTGGCATTATCCGTTGCCGTTTGCATGGCGGTCATTCCCGCAGCGTGCTCGGCTGTTTTTGCATCAATAATAGCTCCGTAAATTAAACTTTCTGTAAACTGTGGGAGTAATTGATTTAAAATGGTATCACGATCAGGTTCTAGTTCAAATCCTAGTACCCCTTCATCAGTTGCTTCTTCAGCAACCAAATCAGAAATAGGAAGCATTTGTTGAACACGGACCTGACTTGTTAAGCTGTTGACATGGTGATTGTAACAAACATATAATTCATCAAAAATTTCATTTTGGTACATATCAACGGATTGTGAAATGATTTTAGCAACTTCCTCAAAAGTTGGTTGATCTGCCAACCCTCTTAATTCAAAAGCGACATTCATTCCTCTGGCTTTGAAAAAGTCTGTTCCGACACTACCAATTGAAATAATGGCATAATCACCGTCTTGGTGATATTCTTCAACCATTTCCATAATTGATTTCAAGATTTTTGAGTTATAGCCACCGACTAAACCTTTGTCAGATGTAATTACAATATAACCTGTTTTTTTAACGGGTCTTGAAACCAACATAGGATTACTTGAAGTTCCACCAGATAATTCGGCTTTCAAAAAGTCCGTTGTTATTTGACGAATTTTAGAGGCATAAATTTGAAAATCACGCGCAGCTTGTTCAGATTTAACAAGTTTTGCTGAAGAAACCATCCGCATGGCACTTGTAATTTTACTTGTTTTCTCAGTTGAAACAATTTTTGCTTTAATTTCACTTAGAGAGCCTGCCATACTGAAATCCCTCCCTTATTATTCAAAATGTGTTTGAGCCTTAAATGCTTTTATGGCATCATTTAATTCATTCTCATCAGGAAGGTCTTTTGTTGTACGTATTGTTTCAAAAAGGCCACTATGATGCATATCAAAGTAATCATACAAGGCTTCTTCGAAGGCAAGAATATCATTTACAGGAACATCATCCAAGAAACCATGAGTCAAAGCATAAAGAATAACGACTTGTTTTTCAACAGGAAGTGGTTTATGCAATGGTTGTTTCAAGATTTCAACAGTACGACGACCACGGTTTAATTTAGCCTGTGTTGCCGCATCTAAATCAGAACCAAACTGAGTAAAGGCTTCTAACTCACGGTATGACGCTAAATCCAGACGCAAGGTACCAGCTACTTTTTTCATAGCTTTAATTTGTGCTGAACCACCAACCCGAGATACCGAAGACCCCGCATCAATAGCCGGACGGATACCTGAGTTAAAGAGGTCTTCTTGTAAGAAAATTTGGCCATCTGTAATAGAGATAACATTGGTTGCAATATATGCTGAGATATCGCCTGCTTGTGTTTCAATAAATGGTAATGCTGTAATTGAACCACCACCTAATGCATCGGAAACCTTTGCTGAACGTTCTAACAAACGACTATGTAAGTAGAAAACATCCCCTGGATAAGCTTCACGACCTGGAGGACGACGTAATAGCAATGATAGCTCACGATAAGCAACGGCTTGTTTTGATAAATCATCATAAACGATTAAGACGTGTTTACCTTGATACATAAATTCTTCTGCCATTGCAACACCCGCATAAGGGGCAATGAATAGTAATGGAGAAGGTTGAGAAGCTGATGCTGTTACAACAATTGTGTAATCTAGAGCACCATATTTTCTCAAAGTTTCAACTTGCGTACGAACAGTTGATTCTTTTTGTCCAATTGCTACATAAATACAGATCATATCTTGACCTTTTTGGTTCAAGATAGCATCAATAGCAACTGCTGTTTTACCAGTTTGACGGTCACCGATAATCAACTCACGCTGACCACGACCAATTGGTACTAAAGCATCAATGGCTTTAAGACCAGTTTGAAGGGGTTCAGAAACGGATTTACGTTGCATAACACCTGGTGCAACAGCTTCTACTGGTCTAAAACCAGTTGTAGCAATGTCACCTAAACCATCGACAGGTTGGCCAAGTGGGTTTACAACACGTCCAATAAGAGCTTCACCTACTGGGACTTCCATGATTTTACCGGTACGTTTAACAAGGTCACCCTCACGAATGCTTGAAAAATCACCCAAGATGATAATACCAATATCGTTGGTTTCCAAGTTTTGGGCCATCCCAAAAGCACCATTTGAAAATTCAAGAAGTTCTCCACTCATGGCATTATCTAAGCCACGGGCACGAGCAATACCATCACCGATATAGGTAACGGTTCCAGTTTCTGTGACATCGAAATTTGGCTGGAAGTTCTCAATTTGCTTTTTAATTAAAGCGCTAATTTCTTGTGCATTAATTGCCAAAAGTCACACCACTTTCTATTTTAATTTCATTTTAAATTCACGTAATTGTTGACGAACGCTAGTATCAATAATTTTATTATTAACTTGAATAATAAAGCCACCAATAATATTTTCATCAATAACTTCGACTAATCGACTTGTTTTCATCCCTAATTTTTGGGCAACAAGGGACTGGATACGTGATTTCTGTTCCTCAGTAAGAGGAACTGCAGATATAACTTTTACATCATATTCATTTGTTACTTGCTCTATTTTTCGAACAGCTTCTTTCAAGATTTCGTATAAGAAAGCTTCACGCTGATTGACTAAAATAATTTCAAGTAAATTGTTAACATATACTGAACTAGTATTTTTCAGTAACCCAATTAATTGTGCTTTTTCAGCTTGCGAAACAGCTAAACTTGATAATGACTGATCAAGATCTGTTGTTTTAAAAATATCCAATAATGTTAAAAGTTCACTTTTAACAGATTCAAGGCTATCATGTTCAACAGCAACCTCAACAAGGCTTTTAGCATATTGTGCAACAAGCGCCTGTTCTTTTTTGGTCATTAGGCTTCTCCTAATTCATCAAGATAGGTATCAATAAGTTTGCTTTGTGCTTCCTTATCAAGTTTAGAACCCATAATCTTTTCTGCTAAAAGTACTGATAAATCAGACATTTCAGCTTTAACACTTGAAAGTGCATCTGATTTACTTTGTTGAATATCGGCTTCTGCTTGTAATTTTAAGCGTTTAGCTTCTTCAGAAGCTTCAGCAACAATTTGATCACCCTTAACTTGACCTAATTCTTTTGCATCAGTAATAATTTGACCTGCTTCTTGTTTAGCACCACTTAATTCAATTTCTCTCTTTTGGGCTAATTCTTCTGCTTCTTTTCGAGCAGTTTCAGCAGTATCAATATCATTTGCAATTTTATTAGCTCTTTCGTCAAGGATATTAGTAATAGCATCCCATGCGAATTTCTTTAGTAAAAGGTATAAAACAAGAATTGACCCTGTTACTAAGATAAAATTCCCAATAAGTTCACCTACTGTTAATTCCATTTAGGTCTCCTTTCTTATTCTTCTTCCTCATTTACTTTTTTACCAATATACATAGAAGATAATTTTGTGAAAACATATGCTTGGATACATGAAATGAATATTGAGAAAATTGTCCAAACAATATTTAATACTAATGTGACTGGGAACCAGGCAACATTTGATTCTAACATTTTCAAAATTAGTCCCATAACGATTTCACCGGCAAAAATATTACCGTATAAACGCAGAGCTAACGAGAGAACATTAGTCACTTCTTCCAACAGATTCATTGGTGCCATTATAGCTGGTGTAACAAAACGTTTTAGATAAGCTTTGACACCACGCTGACGGATACCTTCAACTTGGCAAATGATTGAAATCAAAAATGAAAGTGAAAGGTCAAAGCCAACATTGGCAGTTGGTGATGTCCATAAATTCATTCGATCTGGTGTTTCAATCTTAGTCATCAATCCCAAGTTATTGGCAACCATGACAAATAGAAAAAGACAGAAAAAGAAGAGCGAGTATTGCTTTCTGAACGGTTTTTCAACATGTTCATCAGTGACACTCGAAACAAAACTCAAAAGGAATTCCAATACAGTTTGTTTTCCCTTTGGTCGTAATGTCATATTACGACTAGTTGAATAAACAAACAAGAAAACAATTGCAATTACAATTATGCACATAGCAAGCAGGGTTAAATTAAAGGTTACTGGACCTAGTGTCAGCGTTGGAGTATGTTCTTCCAACCTTTTCCCTCCTTCCTTCATAACAGGCGAATTCGCCTTAACTAATCATTTTGACTAGTAGATTTTTGGCTTATGCTTTTATTTCAATACAAATGCCATTGCAAGTGTTACGAAGAAAGTACCCTCGATAAAGGCAATACCTAAGATTAACAATGAACGAAGTTGTCCAATGATTTCAGGTTGACGTGCTGCAGATTTAAATAATGATCCCAAAATATAACCTTCTGCTAGGGTAACACCAATACATGCGAAAACTAAAGCGAAAAACGGATTCATAACGAATTCTCCTTAAAAAATTTTTTACTTTGCTATTCTATTCCTTAAAATTAAGAATGTCAACTAATTTCTGAAAACTGTTTACGCTTTCTTAAACCTTTACTAACCTTTATCTAACAAGGTTTTTCAAGTTTGTGCATTCTTGAAAAATCGGATAGCTTAACAATTCTATTATACCAATAAAAAAGGAATATTACAAAGTTTGTGAAAAATAAGAGAGAGCAAGTCATCTTGCTCTCTCTATTGGTTAAAAGTTTCAAAATATTTAGCTTTCCAAGTTCCAAATTTCTTTGGCATATTCGCGAATGGTATCATCTGACGTGAATTTATCAGATGTCGCAATATTGATTAAACTCATCTGCATCCATTTTTGACGATTGCGATAGAGGTCATCAATTTTACCTTGCGCTTCAATATATGATTCTAAGTCTTCTAATAAGAAGTAATCATCATTATGGGTAATCAAAGCTTCATAAATTTCCATACCTTCACTTTGGCAATTTGGTATCGTACCATTAACAAAGCTATCGACAATTCGTCGAATCATTGGATTAGATTCATATAATCCGCGTGAGAAATAGTCATGTTTAGCATAATGATCGTAGACTTGATCCTTATCCATACCAAAAATGACAATATTATCATCACCGACTTCATCTTTGATTTCAATGTTAGCACCATCTAAGGTTGCCAAAGTAATGGCACCAGTCATCATGAATTTCATGTTTGAAGTACCAGAGGCCTCTTTAGAAGCAAGTGAAATCTGTTCTGACACATCAGCTGCAGGAATAATTAATTCTGCCAGACTAACATTGTAATTCTCAAGGAATATGACTTTGAGTTTACCTTTTAGGGTAGCATCCTTGTTTATCAGGTTGGCAAGTTCATTAATCACTTTAATGACTGACTTGGCAAAATGATATCCCGGCGCAGCTTTTGCCCCAAAAATGAAAACCCGCGGTACAACATCTAAGTCAGGATTTTCTTTTAAATCAAGGTAACGTTTGATAATATGAAGAACATTTAACAATTGCCGTTTATAAGCGTGTAGTCGTTTAACTTGAACATCAAAAATGGCATCTGTGGAAACTTCTTGATTAGTGGTTTGATAGATGTATTTTGCTAAGCGCTCTTTAGCCACTTGTTTGACTTGATAGAAATCTTCAAGAACTTGGTCATCACCGACAAAATCTTGTAACTTACGTAGTTCATGGATATCCTTGCGCCAACCTGCTCCAATAACTTGATCAATGGTTTTTGATAATTCAGGTGCTGCAATTTGAGTCCAGCGTCTTTGAACAATACCATTGGTCTTATTATTGAATTTTTCCGGGTAAAGATAGTAAAAATCTTTAAGCGTATCTTCTTTTAAGAGTTCTGTATGGAGTTTAGCAACCCCATTGACTGAATGACCTCCGATAATGGCTAAGTGAGCCATATGAATCATATTATCTTTAACGATACGGGTATTTTCAATGATTTCAGGAGCTACACCTTTTTGAGCCAGTTCTGCCACAAAACGGTTATCAATCTCTAGAATGATTTGGTAGACACGTGGTAATACTGTTTTGAAAAGCTCAGCATCCCATTTTTCCAAGGCTTCAGATAAAATCGTATGATTGGTATAAGACATGGTTTTAATGGTTGCTTGCCAAGCATCTAGCCATTCTAAATTATAGTCATCAATCAAGAGCCGCATAAATTCAGCGGGTGCTACTGCCGGATGCGTATCATTAATATGGACAGAAACTTTTTTATAGATTTCTTCCAACGGTAAACCTTGTTTCAAATAGGACTTGATAATGGTTTGTAGTCCAGCACTGGTCATGAAGTACTCTTGAATTAATCTGAGTCGTTTGCCCTCATAACTACTATCATCCGGATAAAGGACAGCCGTAATATCTTGAATAGCACGTCTTGACTCGATTGTTGGATAATCTAATTCATTTTCTTGGGGAATTTCCACATCCCAAAGGCGAAGATTATTGATAACTTCATTTTCAAAGCCAATCTGAGGGACATCGTAAGGCACTGCCTTAAGAATTTGTGCTCCTTCATAAACAGGGACTAATTTGCCTTCTGCATTTGATTTTAAATAGACATTACCATATAACTTAACATCAACAATGTCATGGTCTTTACGGACTTCCCAGACATTACCGGTTGATCCGAACCAGGAATCAGGTAATTCTACCTGGTAGCCATCAACGATGCGCTGCTTAAATAAACCATATTGGTAGCGTAAGCCATTACCAAAACCTGGGTAACCGGTCGTCGCTAGCGAGTCCATAAAGGCCGCAGCAAGACGACCAAGGCCACCATTTCCCAAAGCCATATCATGCTCAGCAGACTTAACTGCATCAAAATCCACACCTAATTCCGCAAAAGCTTCTTTGGCTGTATCTAAGATACCTAAATTTAAGAGGTTGGTTTCAAGCATTCGACCTGGCAAAAATTCGATTGAAAAATAGTAAGCAACCTTGGCTTTTTCTTCGGTTAATGCTTTATTTCGATTAATCCAAGTGTTAGTGTAATATTTTCTAATCAATTTAGCTAAGGCAACAAAGAGTTCGGTGTCTGTTGCTGCAGGCACTTTGATTAGTTGTTCTTCGTGTAAAGTATCCTTAAAATCACGAATAAATTGTTCTTTTGTGACTTTCATTTTTGCCTCTCAATAATGATTCATCAGATGCTCATAAAGAGTCAGGTAAGCTAAACTTGCTGTGTCCCAAGAAAAATCTCGAGTCATCGCATTTTTTTGAAGCATTTGCCAGTCGCTTTGATTATGATAGTAA
The DNA here is from genome assembly GCF_001885095.1 of Streptococcus bovimastitidis. Lineage (GTDB taxonomy): Bacteria > Bacillota > Bacilli > Lactobacillales > Streptococcaceae > Streptococcus > Streptococcus bovimastitidis. Next base: position 794,680 of record NZ_LZDD01000001.1, read on the forward strand.
ATATCCAAGGCTGACAAAATGGTTTGTGTCATCCAGTAACCTGAAAAATGATTAAAGGTAAAGCCAGTCCCTGTTTTTTCAAAGGTATTGTATGCTTGTACAGTATCTTTAAGACCGCCTATTTCATGAACAATTGGCAAAGTACCATAACGCATTGCCATCATTTGCGATAAGCCACATGGTTCGAAAGCACTTGGCATTAAGAAAAGATCACCGGCTCCATAAATCATCTGAGCCAATCCTAGGTCGAATGTAATATTTGCTGATAACTTTTCAGGATATTGTTGGGCAAACCATGAGAAGGCTTCTTCATATTGTTGGTAGCCTGTTCCTAGAACAACCATTTGAATATCTAATTGCATCAAGTTTTCAAGTTCTGATACAACCAAATCAAAGCCTTTCTGATCTGTCAATCGGGAAACAATACCAATTAAAGGAACATCTTCCTTAACAGGTAAGCCTAATCTTTCTTGCAAGGCTCTTTTGTTAATCGCTTTCCCTTCTAAATCATCAACAGAAAATGGATGAGGTAGGAAAGGATCATTTTCAGGGTTGAACAAATCAGTATCAATCCCATTGACCACACCACTTAATTTTCCAGCTTCCATCCGCATCACATGATCTAAACCTTTACCAAATGCAGGGGTTTGAATCTCATGAGCATAGGACGGTGAAACGGTTGTCACTTTGTCAGAATACAAAACGGCCGCTTTCATCCAGTTTAAACAATTATTCCAACGCAATGTGCCATCTTCGTATCGTTCACTTCCCACACCGAAGAGGTCTCCTAACATATCTGGGGCAAACTGACCTTGGAATTCAATATTATGAATAGTAAAGATTGTTTTAATATTGCGATAAGCATTTACCCAAGCATATTTTTCCCTTACTAGATAAGGAATCATAGCTGTATGATAATCATGAACATGAAGGACATCAGGAATAAAATCAATTTTTTCCATAGCTTCAAGAGCTGCTAATTGGAAAAATGCAAAACGCTCACCATCATCCCAATCACCATAAACATGACCTCTAAAGAAATAATCTCTGTTATCAATAAAGTAAAAACTAACTTGATCTTTGACAATCTTTTTGATACCTACATATTGACGTCTCCATCCTACTTGCGTGTAAAAATATAAAACATTTTCAACTTGATCACCAAACTTGTGATCAATCATATCGTAATAAGGCAGAATGACAGCAACTTGATTGCCGTGTTTAACAAGAGATTTAGGCAGTGCCCCAATGACATCACCTAAGCCTCCTGTCTTTGCAAAAGGTGCTCCCTCTGCTGCGACAAATAATATTTTCATTTAATCATATCCTCTACTACATGACTACCTTTAGGAACAACAATCGGATCTTCTTTTGTTCCTCGGATAACAACACCTGGAGCAACTTTAACTGATTTATCAACAATTGCATATTCAACAACTGCTCCCTCACCAATAGTTACTTTTGGTGAGACAATAGAATGGCTAATTTTTGAATCAAGCTCTAAATGACAGTTACGTGAAATAATGGAATGATTCACAGTTCCTTTTACGACACTACCAGAGGCGAATTGTGAATTATTAACTTCTGACTCCTCAGCAAAGTAAGTAGCTTCCTCATTTTTTACGCGTGTGTATACTTTTTGGTTAGAGTAAAGTAATGAATAGAATTTAAGCGGATCTAACATATCCATATTAGCATCATAATAAGATTTAATAGAATGGATATTAGCCATATAACCAGTATATTCAAAGGCCAAGGCACCTTCATTAACTGTTAAATCACGAAGCAAGAAACGCAATTTTTGAGGATGTTCTTTTTGAGCTTCGATTTCCATCTTAGAAATCAGCCAGTCTGTATTGACAATGTAAATACCAGCAGACATTTTTTCAATGCCTTCTTTTTCACTAACATGACTCCGTCCAACAACAGTGTCTGACTCATCAATTTCTAAAATATCATTCTCTGGAGAAATAGATTCAACTGGTGTCTTTTTATAGACTACAGTAATGTTTCGTTTATTAGCATTGTGTAGGTGAATGACCTGGTCAAGTTCAATATTACATAAAATATCACAACTCATATAGATGGTTTGGTCTGAGCCAGACCGTCTGAGGTATGTTAGAATTTGCTCGTAATAGTCAGCATCAGTCTCTTTGGAATTTTCTTTCGTATCATAAAAGCCAAGGAAATAATGACTTAAAAGAGAGTTGAGTCCCCATTCACGTCCACTACGAACATGGTCAAAGACTGAACGAATATTTTCAGCACGGAAAATACCATAAATGCTTTTAACACCTGCATTAGCAAGATTTGAAAGGTGAAAGTCAATGAGACGGTATTTACCGTCAAATGGTAAATTGGCTAGTGGACGTTTATCTGTAAGACCACCCATTTCTGGAAAACCAATTGCACTCCCTAAAATTGCTGAATATTTATCACTCTTCATTTGAAACCCCCACTACTTCCTTATAACCAATTACTTGAATTTCATCTGTACCATCAATGACAACATCATTTCCAATAACAGCACCTTCACCAATAATAGCACGATTAATTTTGGCACGTTCACCAATAATGGCACCTGACATGATAAATGAATCTTTAACTTCTGCACCTTGTTTCATGTGGACGTTAGCTGAAAGAATAGAATGTTCAACTTTACCAGTCACAAAACAACCATCAACAATAAGGGAATCTTTGACTTCTGAATGCTCAGAAATAAAGTTTGGTGGTGCAATATGGTTTTTAGAATAAATTTTCCAAGAACGATTACGACTATCGAGAGCGTTGTTTTCAGCAATATACTCCATGTTTGCTTCCCAAAGTGATTCAATCGTACCAACGTCTTTCCAATAGCCTTGGAAGTTGTATGTATAGACACGCTCACCAGCTTCTAGGTAAGCAGGGATGACATTTGACCCAAAGTCTGACATATCAATATTGTTTTTCTCAGCATCAATCAACATACTTCTTAGTCTTTGCCAATTGAAGATGTAAATACCCATTGATGCTTTAGTTGATTTTGGATTTTTTGGTTTTTCTTCAAATTCAACGATGCGATCATTTGTATCAGTATTCATAATACCAAAACGACTAGCTTCTTTTAAAGGAACATCCAAGACAGCTACTGTTAAACTAGCTAGATTATCTTTATGGGTTTGAAGCATTTCATCATAGTCCATTTTATAAATATGGTCACCTGATAAGATGAGAACATATTCTGGATTGATGCTATCAATGTAATCAATATTTTGATAAATAGCATGACTGGTTCCTTGGAACCAACGATTACCTTCTGTAGCCGAGTAAGGTTGCAGAATTGTTGCGCCCCTGTCAATTCCTTCTAATCCCCAAGAAGAACCATTTCCAATATGATTGTTTAAAGCAAGAGGCTCATACTGCGTAATAACTCCCACATTATCAATACCTGAATTGGCACAATTTGAGAGAGCAAAATCGATAATCCGATATCTTCCTCCAAATTGAACTGCTGGTTTGGCAATTGTTTGCGTTAATTTCCCCAAACGCGTACCTTGACCACCAGCAAGAATGAGTGCTAACATTTCATTTTTCATAAACTTTCCTTTCTTGGCCATAATGACCAAAACTAACTAAATCATAACTACCATGCTACTTATTTTTTTCTTCTTTTTACTTTCCAGATACTTGCTCCTAAAGCAGGTAAGGTAAAAGTAAGGGTATTTTGATAGTCTTTCCAGACTTCTTTTTGACTCTCAGTAATTGGATTATGTTCTTTCCAAACACCTCCAAAACTCTCCATTTCAGTGTTCCAAATTTCTTGATAGATACCAGCCTGAGGTACCCCAATCGTAAAGTTTTGTCTCTCAACCGGTGTCATGTTAAAGACACAAAGTAAGAGATCACCTTTATGATTTTTACGGGTAAAGGTCAAGACAGTTTCCAAAGAATTATCAGCATCAATAATTTCAATGCCATCATAATTATGATCATTTTGCCATAACATGTTATGGTCCTGATAAAAGGCATTCAGTTCCGAAGTAAAGGATTGCATCTTCTGATTGTAGCTATCTTCAAGATTCTCCCATACCAATTGGTCATCGAATTTCCATTCCAAGAATTGACCAAACTCTGAGCCCATAAAAAGTAACTTTTTACCAGGATGACAGATTTGATAGGTTAAGAGGGTTCTTAAACCAGCAAATTGATTGTAGCGATCCCCCCACATTTTATGCATTAAACTCTTCTTACCATGCACTACTTCATCATGTGAGAATGGAAGAATAAAGTTTTCGTTGAAACAGTACATAAAACTAAAGGTTAAGAGGTTAAAATGGAACTTGCGATCATAAGGATCCATCTCGTAAAATTTCAAAATATCATTCATCCAACCCATATTCCACTTGTAGTCAAAACCTAGACCACCTTTGGAAATTGGTTTGGTAATTGGAATATCAGAGCTTGCTTCTTCAGCAATCATCATCACATCTGGGTGATCTTTTTTAATCACTTGATTGAGTTTCTGCAAGAAAGCAAAGGCCTCTAAATTATGGTTGCCACCTAGATGATTAGGTTTCCAAGGTCCTTGATCGTAATCAAGGTAAAGCATATTACTAACTGCGTCAACTCTAATACCATCAATATGAAAGGCTTCAATCCAGTACATGGCACTTGAAATTAAATATGACTGTACTTGATTTTTTCCCAAATCAAAGTTAAGTGCCCCCCAACCAAAATTGCGAGCCCTATCTGGGTCTTGATATTCATAAGTTGGTGTCCCATCATAATAGGCTAAAGCATCATCATTTTGAGTGTAATGACCAGGTACCCAGTCCACCAAAACGCCAATGTTATTAAGATGACATTCTTCAACAAAATCTCGAAAATCTTCGGGACTACCATAAGTCGTTTCGAACCCAAAATAAGCCATTAATTGATAGCCCCAGCTCATTCCTAGAGGATGAGACATCAAGGGCATAAACTCAACATGGGTATAGTTCATTTGTTTCAAATATGGAATCAAATGTTCCTTTAGTTCATTAAATTGATATGGCCTTCCATCATCATCTTTTTTCCAAGAATTGGCATGCATTTCGTAGATTGAAACAGGTCGCTCTTTAAATCCAAAGCGTTTCCGCCTTGCCATCCATAAAGCATCCTTCCATTTCTTATCCGCTAGTGGCTGGACGATAGCGCCAGTTCCAGGTCTATTCTCAAAACGTATAGCAACCGGGTCTAACTTCTCAATTTCTTGTCCACCTTGACGTCTAATGAGGTATTTATAGATTTGACCAATTTGAGGTAAATCTGTAAAAATCTCCCAAACACCAGCTTCATTTCTCTCCATGGCAAGTTTATTATGAGACCAATCTGTGAAATCTCCAATTAAAAAAACTGCCTCTGCATTTGGTGCCCAAACTCTAAATACAAACCCCTTATGACCATCCATTACCGTTTCATGTACACCAAAATAATCTTGAATGCGGTAATTTTCTCCTAGACCAAATGTATATAAAGCTAATTCCTTATCCATCACTTCCCCTTCTCTAATTTTCTAAATAATAAGTTAGAAATTTAATAAAACAAAAAGTAACCTGAAATTTCAGGTTACTTTGTGATATCAAGGATCAATGCTGCCAACTGATCAATGTTTTCTTTCTCAATTTGAAAGCACTTATCATTTGTTACAATTATAGCACTTTGAGGGTCTATTTGCAAACGTTTACTGAAACAAGTGAAAATAATTTGGTATTTCCGCAAATCATCTACAGTATAGCTAATATAGCCCGTATCTTTTTGGGCAGATTCAATATAAACATGTTTGCGAATGTCTTCAAATGTTTCGTAGGAAAAATAATTTGTTTTCGTCTTTAAAGCAATCAACTGACGGACAAAATCTACTGTTTCTGCTTCTTTGGTAGCTAAATTCCAATCAACCTGGTTTACAGAATCAGGTGCATTATAGGAATTCATAGCTCTTTCCAAGTCTTCTTGAGTGTATGTCCCATTTTCACCACTAGCTACCCGCTTTGTTCGTAAAAATTCCTGCCCAATTTGCATGAAAGAAAGACCTTGAGTCAAAATATTCATAGCTGTTGCTAATTGAACACGTTTCCTATGAACTTCTATTGAATCATTAGGATTCAAAGCCCAAAATAAGTCATTAAGATTGTAATTATCATGAGCTTCTACATAATTAACTACTTGATCAGGACTCAAATAAGGGACAATCTCATCACTACCTAAAAAAGCTTTGGCGACAATATCTTCACTTCCAGCGCCTGAAGCAAAGCCACTTTCAAGACTTCCATAGACTTCCGCACCTTTAATAGCATTCCGTTGGTCATCATTAAAGAAGCCAATCCTTGGCATTTTTGAAGCGTTGGCTTTCTTGGCTTTATCTTCAGGCATCAAACCTGTGCCCATATCCCAGCCCTCACCATAAATCAAAATTCTTGGATCAATCGCATCAAGTTCCTTACGAATTTGATTCATCGTTTCAACATCATGTAAGCCCATTAAATCAAAGCGGAAACCATCGATATTATAGTCATTAACCCAATAAAGTAGTGAATCAATCATATATTTGCGGAACATTTCTTTTTCACTAGCTGTTTCGTTGCCACAGCCAGAGCCGTCTTGGAAGGAACCATCCGAATTCATTCGATAATAATAGTCTGGAACACTCAATTGGAAGGACGAATCACGTGATGAATACGTATGATTGTAAACCACATCCATAATGACATTAATACCGGCATCATGGTATGCTTGGATTACTTTTTTTAATTCATGTATTCTCCGAGTTGGATTATGGGGATTGGAGCTAAAACTAGCTTCGGGAACATTGTAATTCTCCGGGTCATAGCCCCAATTATAAGCATAATCACCGTCCTCAGTAAAGGTTTGATGATGGTCAAAAAGGGGTTGTAATTGAATATGTGTCACACCTAGCTTTTTGACATAATCAAATCCAGTTGCATCTCCGTAAGCATTTTTGGTCCCAGACTCAATTAATCCTAGATATTTTCCACGATTTTCTGGAGCCACACCTGACGATTCTGACATGGAAAAATCACGAACATGCATTTCATATATAAGAGCTTGATTGGGATTATCCAATCGCCAGGTCGCTTCTTTTCTTTGCTTAACTTGGAAGTCACTAGGCCTTAAGTCCTGATCAGCAATGACGATAGAGCGCTTCCCTTTAGCAGTCGTCGCAATAGTATAGGGATCGCGCGTATCCCGGAAAGTCCGCTTTCGATAGTGAACCCGATAATGATAAGCTTGAAAATTGAAATCACCTTCCAAAGCAATTTCCCAAAGACCATGAGTATTTTTACTATGGTCATGCTCATTAACTTGCTTACCTCTAGTCATTGGGTAAACTGCTGTAACACTGGCATTTTCATCCGTTGAAGAAAATAAGATCAAATCAACCGATAAAGCAGTCGGTGCCCACAGACGAAAAGTGGTTTCTTCTTTTTGATAGGAATAGCCAAGCCATCCAGAAAATCCCCACTTTTTATCAAAGGCCTTACTATTAACAGCCATATCAAAAGCATGCGCTTTACGGTTTTTGTAGAAATGACTACTGGTTGCGGCCTGACGAGAATAATAGACGGTATCATCTCCATCCACTAGCCAGACTTCTGTCTTTGGAAGACCAAAAGCTCGCTCAATGCGGAAATCTTTTGTCTTATACTGCCATTGCTGTTTTTTAATAATCACATAAGCATGACTAAGGAAATAAGGAGCCTCATATTCTAGATTGGCAACAATGCCAAAACTATCAAAGCGATCAAAACTAGCTTCCTTACCTAATTTTCCATCCCGCCATTGCCACAAACTAAAGTCAAAATAATTACCCTGTTTTGAATGAAAGTGCACTGTTACTGCATTTTTCATCAGTCTGGAATTCCTCCATTCTTTTCTTCCAAATCTTCTACCTCATGGGCGAATTTTTGAGCAATTTCTTCAATTTCTGGTTCATCGTCATCCATACTGTAAGCATCATCTGAAATTAAATCAGTATTAGCAAAGAAAGTAATATGGTTTTTAAGATTTTCAATTACAATTGGAGCATCTCCACCATACTCACCGTCCAAGTTAATCATCATTTTACTTGAAGATTTTGGTTCAATTTCAATTCTGCTTGTTTTGATGTATTCAATTCGACGGTCATTAACATGTTTACCACCGTCTAGAACAAGTCTTAACAGGTGAACAATTTCAAAAAGGTTAGCTGTTTTAACCAAAATTAGGGTAAACATACCGTCATCCAATTTGGCATCTGGAGCAATCATTTCGAAGCCACCAACTGAATTGGTGATTGCCGCGAAAATCATGGATACTTTACCTTCAAATACACCTTCGTCGTGGGTAATTTTTACCGGTACGTTTTTAACACGTGGCAATAACTCAACCCCTTTAGCTAGATAAGCTAAATAGCCGAACATGGTTTTCAACTGACTTGGGACACTATAAGTTAATTCGGTCAGAGAACCCGCAGCTGCTATATTGATAAAGTAAGCATCTTCACGCGCCTTACCAATGTCCATATTAATGGTTTGATTTTTCCCAATTAATTGAGCTGCCTTAATAGGATTGCCACGAGGGATTTTCAAGGCTCTGGCAAAATCATTAGTAGTTCCCGTTGGAATAATAGCCATTTTAGGACGCTTCTTCAAAGGTGCAATTCCTGAAACGACTTCGTTGATAGTTCCATCACCACCAGCTGCAATAATCAAATCAACCCCAGTTTCAGCGACTCTTCTAGCTTCATTATGGGCTGATTTTGGTTCAGCTGTCGTCTGAAAAGCTGACGTTTCATAACCATAGCCTTCCAAAATATCCAAGACATCAGCGACATTTTTTTTCATGATTTCCTGACCCGATGTGGGATTGTAAATCAATCTCGCTCTTTTCACTTTTTTCATTCCTTACCTCATCATTACAAATCAAGCAACCATTGCTCGTCTTCAACACGGACTCCCAACTGCCTTGCCTTATCCAATTTTGAACCAGCATCTGAGCCAGCAATCACCAAATCTGTTTTCTTAGAAACACTAGAGGTCACTTTTGCACCTAGAGTCTCCAATTTCGCCTTAGCCTCATTACGACCAAGTGTCTCAAGCTTACCAGTCAAAACAACTGTCATACCATATAAGGCAGCTGACTGATCAACTTTTTGACCAAGATAAGTCAAATTCACACCCTGTGCCTTCAACTCTGACAATAAGATACTAGCTTCTGGCTTAGCAAAATACTGGGCCAATGAATTGGCAATCACATGACCCAACCCATCAATAGTCGCAATCTCTTCTTCATCAGCACCTGCTAAAGCCTCAATATCACCAAATCTTTCTAAAAGAAGTCGTGAAGCTTTTGCCCCAACGTGGCGAATACCTAGTCCAAAGAGTAACTTATCTGCCGAATTTTCTTTGGAAATAGCAATGGCATTCAGCAATTTCTCAGCTGATTTTTCTTTGACACCTTCTAAAGACAAGAGATCCTCAAGACTAAGTCGGTAAATAGCAGCAACGTCCTTAATCAAGTTAGCCGCAAAAAGTTTCTCGACAACAGCTGGCCCTAAGCCTGCAATGTTCATAGCATTACGACTAGCAAAGTGTTCTAAGCTACGTTGGATTAAGCTTGGACAAAGTGGATTGATACAACGCAAAGCCACTTCTTCTTCCAAATGCGTCAGTGGACTTTGACAAGAAGGACAAAGACATGGAATTTCCATTGGAACTTGGTCTTTTCGTTTATCAGTGACAACACGTAGAACAGCCGGAATAATGTCCCCAGCTTTATAAACGATGACCGTATCACCGACACGTATATCCTTTTGAGCGATATAATCAACATTATGGAGGGTTGCACGACTGACAGTTGTTCCAGCCAATTGAACAGGTGTTAGATTAGCTGTTGGTGTGACAACGCCTGTCCGACCAATAGTCCAGTCAACAGAAAGAATTTCAGCTTCCTTTTCTTCTGCTGGAAACTTATAAGCAATGGCCCAACGAGGTGCTTTTATAGTAAAACCAAGTTCCTCTTGCATGGCCAGGTCAGCAACTTTAATAACAATACCATCAATATCATAAGCTAACTGATCTCGTTCAGCTTCAATTTCTTGAATAAAATCCCAAATCTCATCCATTGACGATGATAACAAACGTCGTTGGTTTACCGCAAACCCTAGGTCAGCAAGTTTATCAAGCACTCCTACTTGGCTGGCTTCTTGACTAGGGCTAGCTTCTTGGTAAAGAAAACTTGCAAGATTACGTTTAGCTACAATAGATGTATCTAATTGACGTAAGGTACCCGCAGCTGCATTACGCGGATTAGCAAATTCCGTCTCACCATTTTCTTGTCTTTCTTGGTTGATGGCCATAAAAGATTGACGTGACATATAAGCTTCGCCACGAACTGTAATATCAATAGCTTGCTTCAGCTTGTGAGGAATGTCTTTTATTTTCTTGATGTTTTCAGTAATATTTTCACCAACAATACCGTCTCCTCGTGTTGCCCCTGTTACCAGTTGCCCTGCTTCATAGCTTAAAGAAATGGATAAACCATCAATCTTTAATTCAGCAACATATTGAGCTTGAGGAAATTCCGCCTTTACACGACGGTCAAACGCCAATAATTCATCATGCGAGAAGGCATCTTGCAAACTATAAAGGGGATAGGGATGTTGGTGTTTTTCAAAACCAGACAAAATAAGCCCGCCAACACCTTGTGTCGGGCTATCTTTTTGAATTAATTCTGGATAAGCTTTTTCTAAGTCTAAGAGCTCATGATACAATTTATCATACTCTTGATCAGATACTGAGGGTGCATCATTGGTATAATATTCTTGTCGGTACTGATTTAAGAGCTTAGTTAGCTCGATTATTCTTTTTTCCATACTTTTATTTTATCACATTTCCTTCAAATTGCATGTTTAGGTCTTTTACTTTGCACGAAAAAAACCTTCAAATCGTAATTCGAAGATTTAAGACAATTTTTATGATATTAAAGACTTAAATCCATACTTTTTGACAGCTTATCTATTATAATTGAACCGATAAGTAAAGAAGTAAATTCTCCAACTCCTGTAGTGAACCATGTCATTAATAATGGTAATTTTGCTACAAAGAATAATTCAATAGCAACTGTAATCATTGATGCCGCAAAAAAGAGCGAAAAGTAAAAGAAGGCTTTATTGATTTGACCATTAAACACATATTCATTTTTATATTTGCTAAATAGATAAACACCTAGACTAACAAAGATAAGGGTTGAAGCTCCGCCAACAAAGACATCAATGATTCCGAAACTATAAAAGTTTGCGATCATACAACCGATGGTCACGGCAGTAATGTATTTCTTGTTATAAAAAGCAAGAAAGTTTAACATCTCAGATACTCTAAACTGGTACATTCCATAAGAGATAGCATTAAGGGGAGGTGTAATAGTTAGGACCACATAAAGAGCAGCCACTAAAGCAATGTGAACATAGTCACGGACAGTATAAGATTTCATATTTTCTCCTTTGACGCTCAAGTCATCTCATCTTCGAGCGTTTGTAATATGCTTGGCGAAAGGGAACTAAGCACCAAGGGTTGCATGGCAACTTTAATATTGTAGCACAATTAGCATGAGAAAAAAAGGACTTTCGCTTCAAAAAAAGCAAGTAACTAGGCTGACTAGACAGGTTATGGTAAAATAAATCAAAAAGAAAAGTCCCTAACGATTTTGGGCAGAAGGAAAAAATGAAAAGTTCACGATTAGAAGCCTTTAGTGATGGTGTCTTAGCCATTATTATCACCATCATGATTTTGGAACTCAAAGTACCTGAATCCTATCAACTGGCAAGTTTACTTGCAGTTCTACCAAAGCTTTTAGCCTATCTCTTAAGCTATGCCTATGTAGCTATCTATTGGAACAACCACCACCATTTATTATCAAGCATAACTAAAACCAACGCCAAAGTCCTATGGGGAAATATGATGTGGCTCTTCTTTATGTCCCTAATCCCATTCTCAACAGCTTGGCTCAGCCATTTTTATAAAGAACAATTACCAGCCATGGTTTATGGGATTGTCTTTCTTTTAACAGCCTTTGCCTACATTTACCTGCAAAAGCAAGTTGTTAATATCAGTGATGCCAAAGAAGAATTACAAGAAGTAATTGGAAAAGATAAAAAAGGTAAAATATCAGCCATCTTTTACACCATTTCCATTATCCTCAGCTTCGTCTCCTCTTACTTATCAATCGCCTGTTTCATCATCGTAGCTATTATGTGGTTCGTCCCTGATAAACGCTTCTCAAAAGTCCTAAACGGCAACTAAAACTAGATATAAGAAAAAAGCTTGGGATTTTCCCAAGGTTTTTTGGTTAAAGTTACTAAAGATATTAGGTTTCTGTCTTACCACTAAAAGAAAAGACTTGGATAACATCCAAGTCTTCTTCAATAACTTTACTTCGCTAATAGATATTAGCTCAGGATAATTTAGTCTACTAGACTAAATTATTTTTTCAAGTTATAGAATGATTTGATTCCTTTGTATTGTGCTACTTCACCAAGTTGATCTTCGATACGAAGTAATTGGTTGTATTTAGCAATACGGTCTGTACGTGATAATGAACCAGTTTTGATTTGTCCAGCGTTTGTTGCAACTGCGATGTCAGCGATTGTTGAATCTTCAGTTTCACCTGAACGGTGTGATACAACTGCAGTGTATCCAGCTTCTTTAGCCATTTCAATAGCTTCGAAAGTTTCAGTTAATGTACCGATTTGGTTAACTTTGATAAGGATTGAGTTAGCAGCTTCTTCTTTGATACCACGTGCTAAGTAATCAGTGTTTGTAACGAAGAAGTCGTCACCAACTAATTGTACACGGCCACCAAGACGTTCTGTAAGAGCTTTCCAGCCATCCCAGTCATTTTCATCCATACCATCTTCGATAGTGATGATTGGGTATTTGTTAACTAATTCTTCAAGGTAGTCAATTTGTTCAGCTGAAGTACGAACTGCTCCGCCTTCACCTTCAAATTTAGAATAGTCATAAACGCCACGTTCTTTATCGTAGAATTCTGATGAAGCACAGTCAAAACCAATCATGATTCCGTTTTCGCCAGCTTCATAACCAGCAGCTTCGATAGCTTTAAGGATAGTTTCTACACCATCTTCAGTTCCATCAAATTTAGGAGCGAAACCACCTTCGTCACCAACAGCTGTTTCAAGACCACGTTCTTTAAGGATTTTCTTAAGAGCATGGAATACTTCAGCACCCCAACGAAGAGCTTCTTTGAAAGTTGCTGCACCAACTGGCATGATCATGAACTCTTGGAATGCGATTGGAGCATCAGAGTGAGATCCACCATTGATGATGTTCATCATAGGAGTTGGAAGAACTTTAGTATTGAATCCGCCTAAATAGTTGTAAAGAGGCACTTCTAAGTAGTCAGCAGCTGCACGCGCAACGGCAATTGAAACACCAAGAATAGCGTTAGCACCAAGTTTACCTTTGTTTGGAGTACCGTCAAGAGCGATCATCGCACGGTCAATAGCTTGTTGATCACGAACATCATAACCGATGATAGCTTCAGCGATAATGTTATTTACGTTATCAACCGCTTTTTCAGTTCCAAGACCGTTGTAGCGAGATTTGTCACCATCACGAAGTTCAACTGCTTCGTGTTCACCAGTTGAAGCACCTGAAGGAACCATTCCACGTCCGAATGCACCTGATTCAGTATAAACTTCTACTTCAAGTGTTGGGTTACCGCGTGAGTCTAGGACTTCGCGAGCGTAAACATCAGTAATAATTGACATTATAATACTCTCCTTATGAGTTTTAATTTTTTACAAGTTAATAATACCACAAATGACAGGTGGTTTCAACTTAAAAAGCGCATTAATGAAAAAAATCACTAACTTACAAAAGATATTTTCAATTTTTTCTGAAATTTACAGAAATCAACTGAATACGGCTTTTAATAGCTTTTTAATTAAAAAATAAGTATAATGAAATTATGTTTAAACTAGCTTAAGGAGGCTCATATGGACTCACTAGATCAGAAGGTTATAAAAAGTGCGACGGGTGAATACCGTTTTGATCCCGATCAACAGCGCTACTATCTTGGAACATTTTCAGAACGTGTCTTACTAACTATTCCTTTAGAAGGAATTGAAAATGATATTGCCAAATTAGAATTTGAACGCTTATTGCCAAGTCTGGTTGAACAATATGAACCACTTTCTTTGAAACTGTCCTCTGAATTGGATTCTCAATATCAAATGAGTTATATGAAGATGGCTAGCAAGAAGAATATCCCCACTACAATTGTCGATGAGACGGGGGCTCACTCACCATTTGCATTAGTTCTACATACGGATCACGCCGTCAATTTGAACGAAACGTCCATTTCATCGTCACTTAACCAGCAGAGCCATTCGACAAAAGATAAGAAAGATAAACCATCCTTCTGGCAGAATCTTTTTGGTAAGCAAAATTAAGAATTAAAACGAAAGAAGCCATTGCTGGCTTCTTTTCAGTTTGTCGCAAGGTATAAACTTGTTTTACCATTTCTTACACTGACTTCTTTATATAATTTTTGTTTAGCCAATTGAGAGTGATAGTAAGATTTTGCATAATTTTCTTCTTTGTCTATAGTCCAATAGAGTGCCAACTGCCCTCGATAAAGACTTTCGCCTGCTTTCAAGTCAACTTGATTCATAAAGCGCTCAATGCTTTCTTGATCTAAAGTTGGCAGAAAAAAAAGAACATTCTTTCGAAAATGGTCATTAGACCACCAGTCTGGTAATTGTGAAAATTCTTCCTGATAATCTGCTTTCTTTAAAAGTAAAAATGGTATCGAAAAGTCATAATCACTCTCGAGGATGCTGCTGATCCGAGAAATGATTTCCTTTTCTGGTAAGTCGGAAGAAAAAAGGAAATTACCACTATTAATATAGGAAGTTACAACTTCAAATGAAGCTTCTGTTAACTGATTTTTTAAGATAGCCATGTTCACTTTATGGTGACCACCAACATTAATCCCTCTAAGTAATAAAATGTAGTCGGTCATCAAACAATCACCATATCATTTTCGTCAAAAGGCATAAAGGGGTTCCAGCAAACTTCCCAAACATAATTGTCAGGATCCGCAAAGTAGGCATGATAGCCGCCCCAAAAAACTTCTTGTGGTTCCTTCATGATAGTCGCGCCAGCTTGACGGGCTAATTCTAGCACCTCTAAGACTTCTTGCTTTTCCTTAACATTATAGGCAAGGGTCATGCCATTAAATTGTCCTTCTGCTAGAGTTGGTAGCCCAGAACCAAAGTCTTTTAACAGCTCAGCAATTGGAAACAACTCCAACTTCGTTCCTCCATTACTGAAAAAGATAACATCAGGGTTGGAGCTTGTTTCCTTACTATCAAAACCTAAGCCTTCCCGATAAAAGGCCACGGACTAAGCCATGTTACGAACACCTAAACAAATTAAATTAATGCGATTCATTGTCATTCTCTCTTTTTTCAATTAGTGGAATCAAAGCTGCCAAATCAGGAACATCAATCCGGTTTGGAGCTTCTTTGCGAACAAGTTCCTTTGCACAAAAAGCTACACCTAGTCCTGCTTTGTGAATCATTGGAAGGTCATTTGCACCATCGCCCATGGCAATAGTCGCAGACAGAGGAAGTTGATTGAGATGGGCCCATTCTTGTAATTTCTGAACTTTGACTTCTTTGGTAACAATTGGTCCAGTGACCTGGCCTGACAAATAGCCATCGACAATCTCAAGCCGATTGGCTGTGACATAATCAATGCCCAGTTCTTTGGCTAAGCGATCAACTGTTTCATGGAATCCACCAGAAACTAGACCAATTTTATAATCCTTAGCATGTAGATAATCTATAAGTTCCTTAGCACCTTTCTGAAAATGGATCTGCTGATAAACAGTATCAAATATAGATTCAGGTAATCCTCTTAATAAGGCTACTCTTGCCTTCAGGGCAGCTTCAAAATCAAAGTCACCATTCATAGCTTTTTCTGTAATTTCTGCAATCTCTTCACCAAAACCAATCTGATTTCCTAAAAGATCAATAACTTCTTCTTGAATCAAGGTAGAGTCAACATCCATGACTAGTATTCCTTTTACTTTTCCCATAAAACTCCCTACTATTCTAAAGGTATTAATTCATTCTATATAATTTTTTTATTCCTAGCAAGTTAAGTGAAAAAAAAGTTTGAGCCAGGGGCTCAAACTTTTAAAAATGAATGCGTTCTTTTGTCCGTTCATAAGAATTAACGAAGCGATCCGTAACTCCAGGTTCAACGGTTTCTAGAGCATATGAAATTTCATCGAATGATGCTTGGTAGTCACAATCAACTTCAAAGAGTTGCATAGCAACTTCAAAGGCATGTTGGACACCAGGCTCAAAACTGCGATAACGGTTAGAGTACTGTAAAAGTTGCTCCGTTAAGGTCGCATTACCAACAACTTGGTAACTATAATCCTCTAAATTAGCAACTGAAGCTTGAGCAATAATAGAAAGTCTTGTAATGGCTTCAATATCGATTTTACCTTTACTTAATTCGTCCATTAGTGCTTCGAGTTGTGATGACGTTGTGAAAAAAACATTTAAGTAATCCTGAGGGATACCTGGTAAATGACGTTTTTCCATAAAGCGTTTAATCATATGCAATTGTGCTACATAGACATCCGCATCTTTACGTGCTTTTGCTTCTGTTGCCTCAATATCTTTAATAGCTTCGAAAACTTCCATTTGACCTGCTTCAACAGTCGCCAATTTTTTCAAATATTTATCAAAGAATTTCTCTAATTCTGAATAAGGAACTTCTTGAGCTGTCACATCTTCAGCTAATGCAAGAGCATTTTCTTCAACATCTTGAATTTCTTTGTCAAAAGCTTTGACATTTGCTGATTGAGTCTCGTTAATAATGTATTTACGAGAAAGACGAGTCATTTCATCACTTAATTTTTGATTGTTTTCTTTAGCATGAGCTAAATATGAAGGGATAATTTTACTGTCTTTGACAACTTGTTTTTGAGCTTTTATTTCACGTTCGAAGAGATCATATAAAGAATTAATGCGTTCTTGAATATGGTCATTATCTTCACGTGCACGATCCAAGTCAAGACTAACTAATTCTGAAGCATTGGTACGAATAGCTTCTCGAATTTCTTGGAAACGAGCCTCAATATTGGACTCAGCAAAATGATAATTTTCCTCAAGGAGACGACGATAACCTGATTCCAAATCATCCAATTGTTCTGGAAAATCTTTTTCCAATTTTTCAACAATGGCTGGAATTTGTTCTGTAATCTGACCTAAAGCAATAGTATGCTCTTCAGCACGATCAAGAACTTCAGATGCTTCTACTGGGTCACCTGTTGAGTTCAAAGTTACAAATTGAGAAAACTCAGTTTCGATGTTTTTCATTTGTTTTTCAATTTCAGGCTTAGTTGTCCCGAATTGATTATCATGTTCAGAAATCCATTCTTGTAAGTTTTCATATAAGTCTAGAGCATGTGTAACACGTGCACTATTTTTTTCCTCTTGTTCTTTGAGGATGCTCAAAGCTTCGCGAATGGATTGAATGTCTTCTTCAACGACATTTAATTGACTTTCAACATTGCTAATCTCATGCTTGGCGCGAATAAAATTAAAAGTGTCGTTTAATTTTTCAGCTTCGAATAAATGGTTTTCAATATCAGCAAATGAATTAACGGTTAAATCAACCCACTTTTGATTCCATTCTCTGAAAGAGGTTTGACTTTGACCAATCAAATGAAGAGATTTCACTTCTTCAATCTCATCATTAACAGGCAAGCCAAACAGTTCTACTTTTCTATCTTCTAAACTGCTAATCAATGAATCATTACGTTTTCTAATAATAACTCCAATTAGATAAGCAATAATCACAAGTAGGACTATAGCTACAATTAGCAAAATAATTCCGCTTGACATCTTAATCTCCTTATTATGCGATAAATCATCTTTTAGATACTCACCTGATAATACTGTTTATCGCCTTTTATTAAAATTTATAAAAAATGCATTATAACGTTACGATTATAACATACTTTAAAGCGTTTTTCAAAAGTTATTTCACTAAATATCAAGCGTACTATAGACAGCATTTTCCTCAATAAATTCACGTCGAGGTTCAACTCTATCACCCATCAACATATCGAAAACTTTATCAGCTTCAGCTGCATCATCAACAGTAACTTTGGCCATTAAACGGTTTTCAGGATCCATGGTTGTTTCCCATAATTGATGATCGTCCATTTCTCCAAGACCTTTATAACGCTGAACAGTTGGTTTAGAACGACCAACATTGTATTTTTCAAGTGCGGCTTGTAATTGATTTTCTTGATCAACACCTGGTTGGATGTATTCTTTAATTTCATTACCAACCTTAACTCCATAAATTGGCGGTTGAGCAATATAAACAAATCCTGCTTCTAAAACGGGGCGCATAAAGCGGTAAATAAGCGTTAAAAGAAGAGTTCGAATATGTGCACCGTCGACATCGGCATCGGTCATAATCACTAATTTTTGATAACGAGCTTTTGAAACATCAAATTCAGAACCAAAGCCAGTTCCCATAGCAGTAAAGAGACTTCTAATTTCTTCATTTGCCAAAATTTTATCCATGGTAGCTTTTTCAACGTTAAGGATTTTACCACGAATTGGAAGAATAGCTTGGAACTCACGGTTACGACCTGATTTGGCAGAACCACCCGCAGAATCTCCTTCGACTATGAAAAGCTCATTCTGACTGGCATCATTTGAAGAACAGTCAGCTAATTTACCCGGTAAATTAGAAATTTCAAGTCCTGACTTCTTACGGGTTACTTCCCGAGCCCGTTTAGCAGCAATACGTGCTTTTGAGGCAAGGATCCCCTTATCAACAATCTTACGCGCAATTTGAGGATTTTCTAATAAGAAACGTTGGAAAGCTTCACTGAAAAGACGATTAGTAATTTTAACAACTTCTGAATTTCCTAATTTTGTCTTCGTTTGTCCTTCAAATTGAGGATTTGGATGTTTAACAGAGATAACTGCTGTTAACCCTTCACGAACATCTTCACCCGTTAAATTATCATCATTTTCTTTGAGAATTTTATTCTTTTTGGCGTAATCATTGATGACCCTGGTTAAAGCTGTTCTGAAGCCTTGCTCGTGCGTACCACCTTCATGGGTATGAATGTTATTAGCAAAGCTCATAACATTCTCGTGATAACCTGTTGTGTATTGCATGGCAACTTCAACAGCTATGCCATCCATTTCACCATCCGTATAAATAGGACTTTCAATGATGACTTCTTTCTTCTCGTTGAGGTAGTCTACATAAGAGGCAATACCACCTTCGTAATGGAAGTCTTTTTCCTGCTCCATGTCAGGACGACGGTCAGTGATGGAAATCCGAAGGCCACGGTTTAGAAAGGCTAACTCCTGAATCCGTTTGGCTAATTTATCAAAGCTAAAAACGACTGTTTCAGTAAAGATTTCAGGATCTGGTGTGAAGTGGACAGTTGTACCTGTCAAATCAGTATCACCAATTACTTTTAAGTCGTCTCCAACGACACCACGTTTGAACTCTTGATAGTGAATTTTACCATTTTTATAGACTTTTACATCAAGTTGGCTTGATAGGGCATTAACAACTGAAGAACCCACCCCGTGCAATCCACCAGATACTTTGTAGCCGCCACCGCCAAACTTACCTCCAGCATGGAGAACAGTAAAGACCGTTTCAACCGCAGGTCGACCCGTTTTCGCTTGAATATCAACTGGGATACCACGTCCATCATCGACAACAGTGATGGAATTGTCTTCTTCGATAAAAACTTCAATATGACTAGCAAATCCTGCCAGTGCTTCATCAATCGAATTATCAACAATTTCCCAGACCAAATGGTGAAGTCCTTCTGCAGATGTTGATCCAATATACATCCCAGGACGCATCCGAACAGCCTCAAGTCCTTCTAAAACTTGAATCTGACTGGCATCATATTCTTGGACTTTTTCAGTTTGTTCTTTATTTTCTTCAATCATTTAATTTACTATCTCCAATAATGACTTATTTTCATCGACAAGTAGGGTATCAAACCCTGCAGCTTGTCCAGCTTGACAATCTATTGGTCGATCTCCTATGACCAATGCTTTGTGAATTTGGTACTTCTCTTTTAAGCAAAAGAGACTTTCTGGATTTGGTTTGCGTGCAAAGCCATTTCCTGACGTAATAATTTCGGTGAAATAGTCTAGCAAATGAGCCTGACTTAACAGATGCAAGACTTGCTCATCTCGATGAGAAATGAGAAAATTTTGACCTCCGCTTTTCGTAATTTTTGCTAGTATCTCCCGAGCCCCATCACGCCAAATAGGATCAGCCAAAGCACTGGCTTCTCGTATCTTATAATCCTTTAAAAAATTACTTTCAAAATGCGCAAAAGTAGCCACGGCAACTTCAGTAGATACCTTTAATTTAGCGTAGACTTGATCATGATTTCCAGGTAAGTTGTAAGCTGCCAAAGTTTCAACAAAGGCTTTCGTTGAGGTCTCATAATTATCCAGGAGTGTACCACCTAGATCCCAAATATAAACGTCATAGTTCATAGCCTTAATTATATCATATTTTCGCCATTTTTTGTAGCATAAAGTCAAAATAAAAGGCTTGCAAACTAGATAAATCTAGACCTTGCAAGTCCTCGTTTTCGATTCTACTTAGCTTTATTATTTTCCTGATTTTCATAGCTTTGCAAATCTTTTGCAGAAACATGGTGATAATGCATTGACAGAATTAAACCAACACCAATTAAGTTTGAAATAAGCGCTGACCCCCCTTGAGATATGAAGGGTAATGGAATACCAGTTAAAGGTAAAATCCCTAAGGCCGCACCAATGTTTTCAAAAATATGAAAGAGAATCATCATGATGAATCCTGTAGAAATGTAGGTATAAAATAAATTATTTGATTCTAAAGTCACCCTAAGCATTCGATAGATTAAAATCAAATATAACATGAGTAAAATAGCTGAACCAATAAAACCAAAGTTTTCAGCAATAACTGTAAAAATCATATCACTCTCACGGACAGGAATGGGTAATTCTAAATGGTTAAATCCTTTTCCAAAAATCCCACCACTTCCAATCGAAATCATACTTTGAGTCTGCTGATAGGCAATCGTTTTTGAAAAATCAAAGGGGGCTAAGAAAGCCGAAATTCGGTTGATTTGATAAGCATCCATTCCCAAATTAAAGAAAAATTCCTTGCCATTGGGCATCAAGAAAACTGTAAAAAAGAGTGCTATTGCCGCAATCGTACTAATCAAAATAGGCAACAAGAGCCACCAGGAGATACCTGCTATTAAAACAACACCTGCTAATATCGCCATAAAGACCATTGCCGTTCCTAAATCTTTCTGCAAGGCCAATAATACCATAACTGGTATTGTGACCAATACATAAAGACTTAATAGCTTCCAGTCGTCTTTAAAACTATCTCTTTCCTTTCGTCCTTTAAACCATACCGTTAATCGTGCCAAAACAAGGATGAAAGAGATTTTCATAAATTCCGACGGTTGAAAGAGAGTCATTGAACCGATGGTAATCCAATTTTTAGCACCTGTAGAAGCTACCAACTGAGGACTAAAAAAGAAGAGCGGTAAAACCATTAAAGCAATTCCAAGTAGATAGAGTAAGGGCGTCAATTTCCAAAGAAATTTCGTTGTAAAAAACATCAGAATATAGGCTAACAAAGAACCAAAAGCAATCCATAAAACTTGTTGGATCATAACTTTAGCCAATAAATGAGGATAATCATGGTAAGTAGCCACAAAAATGGAAACCAAACCAATCGCAAGGAGACAAGAGACCGGAATGATAATGCCATAATCATATTTATTTTCTAGATTTCTTTTTGGAAAAGCCATTTAACCCTACTTTCTTTAATATTACAAAACTTTACAAGTCATTTTCACTAGACACTTAAAGACACCTGAAAAATGAAAAAAGGACCAAAAATTTGGTCACTATTAAAGCTTTTTCAGAAATGGCCCCTGCAGGAATCGAACCTGCAACTACTCCTTAGGAGGGAGTTGTTATATCCATTGAACTAAGGAGCCTAAGGCAAGAATACCTTATCTATTGTAGCCTAGAAAATTGAGAAATGCAAGATTAAATTGATTAGTCTGCATGACTCTCACGATACTTAACCATTTTCTTTTTAAAGAGTTCCCCATTAGTTGGAGGGGTTATCGTTACTGCATTTGCACCTGCTTCAATAACAGCTTTAACAGTTTCATCCGTTGGTCCACCAGTTGCCATAATTGGAAAATCTGGGAAGGACTTTCGAATTTCGCGAACAACTCGAGGTGTATCTGGTCCACAGGAAACATTTAAAATATCAACTCCTGCAGCAATTCGACCGGCAATATCAGAATGTTCTGTAACTACCGTGTAAATAATTGGAATATCGATAAAATCTTCGATATCTCTTATCGTTTCAATCTTTGTTGGTCCATTGACGACAACTGCGTAGGCACCTTCTGATTCTGAAAACAAACTCATGTTAGCAGAGCGAAAACCTGTGGTTAAACCTCCACCAACACCTGCCAAAACTGGAACTGTCGATGCAATCATAATCGACTTCAAAATAGCTGGGTGCGGAGTAAAGGGATAAACAGCCAAAACAGCGTCAGCATTACTATTTGCAATAATGGAAACATCAGTACTAAATAAGACGGAACGGATACGACGTCCGTAAATAAAAATACCAGAACATTCCGAAATAACCTCTGGCATTCTAATGATCTCTTTCCGAAGATCTGACATTACAATGGGTGCTACTCTTTTTTTATCTGTCATATATTTTCCTTAACAAATTATTTTCCCTTCACTATATTTTATCATAGACCTCTCTTACGGAAAAACTAAAACCGTTAAAAAAAGCAAAAATTTTGTAAAGGCCTATAAAATGATTTTTTCAACAAATAGCATTTCATTTTATTTCACTTATCAAAATCATCAAAAGAAAAACCTACCATTTCTGATGAGCTTTCTTGTCGTAATCGAGCACGGCGTGGGAGCTGAGCAAAAAAGATAATCTCTCCTAGAGTCCCGTGACTCTTCGTCTATATTCCTATTTTTGCGAGGTTCGTTTGACGCCCTTTGCATCTTAGGTGTTGGACCCGGGCTGAAATCTCGGAAAATAGAAAAACTGCCTTGTGACTATGTCACAGCGACAGTTTCCTAATTTTCTGTCGATTTCTAGACGCCCTTGGTATCTTAGATTAACGACGGATTTCTTTGATACGTGCTGCTTTACCTTGTAATGCACGTAAGTAGTAAAGTTTAGCGCGACGTACTTTACCGTAACGGATAACTTCAATTTTATCAACACGTGGAGTGTGGATTGGGAATGTACGTTCTACTCCGATACCGCCAGAGATTTTACGTACTGTGTACATTTCTGAGATTCCTTGACCTTTACGTGAAATAACAACACCTTCAAAGATCTGGATACGTTCGCGAGTACCTTCGACAACTTTTGCGTGAACGCGTACAGTGTCCCCAGCGCGGAACTCAGGAATATCAGAGCGTAATTGACCTTCAGTCAAACTTTGGATTAATGGATTCATTTTTTCTATTCTCCTATCTTACTAATCTTTAGAGCGAGCTTGACTGTCTAAGCGGATTAGCCGTAATTTTATGTGTCCATTACACACAAAGGATATTTTACCACACTTTCCAATCTCTGTAAAGAGTTATTTGGGCAATCCAAGACTTTCTTGCTTATTGTAAATACTGTGTTTACGGTCAATGCTGTATGCAAAAACAAGGGTAATAAAGAAAAGGACAAAATGGTCTGGTCCGAAGACTTCAAAGGCGATAAAGAGCGGTCCAAAGAAGGTATTGGTGGCGCTAGAAAAAACGGCAACATAGCCAAGGGCGGCAACCATTTCAATGGGTAAACCAAAGATTGGTGCTAAAACGGCACCTAGACTTGTTCCGATGGCAAAAAGTGGTGTCACTTCGCCACCTTGATAACCGGCTGCAATAGTGATGATCGTAAATAACAATTTAAAGAACCAATCATAAGCATAGATTTCTTTTCCAGCAAAAGTGTCCGCTATTAAATTTGTTCCCAGTCCACTGTAGCGACCAAAATGTATCACTGTTAAACAGATGCTCAAGCCCAAGCCCACCATAGTTATTCGCTTATAAGGATTTTCAATCATTGTTGCCAATTTTGTTTTCAAAAAAGCTAAACTGATAGCAAAACTATTACCAGCAAAGGCAAAAATGAGGCCCAATACCATTAATTTGATAAAAAGTTCCAAAGTTAGACTTGGAGCATTGGTAAGTATGACCTCAAATTTCTCTAAACCTAAAAAGTGACTTGTATAAGAGGCAGAGAAGGCTGCTATTACTGTAGGAACAAGGGCTGAGAAATAGATATGATTGATTAATAAAAGCTCAATGGCAAATAGAATAGCCGCAGTCGGAGTTTGGAAAAGACCGGCAAAACCAGCTGCCATCCCCATAACTAAAAAGAGACGGGAACTATTTTCACTCTTAATGTATTTGGAAAAGAAATGGGAAACAGTGGCACCAATTTGGACTGCCACTCCTTCTCGACCAGCACTGGCTCCAAAAAGGTGCGTCAGCCAAGTAGAGATTGTAATGAGGGGGATTAATACGAGAGGAATCTCTTTTTCCCGTCCATGGCCCACCTCAAAAACAAGGGCCATGCCTGCCTTGGCTTTTCCACCAAAACGCTGATAGAGATAAGTCATGGCTAAGCCTGCTAAGGCTAAAAAGGGAATTAAAAAGATGAAATGCTGAGTCCTAAAATCTGAAATCAAAAGTAAGCCTTGACCGAAGATAAAGTCGATACTACCAACTATTAATCCGATGAATAAGGCTAGGAGACAAATAAGAAGCTGGTCTTTTAATTCAGTCTTAGTCATTTGAATCCATCCATTTAGCTTGATAGGCTTTAGACAGATCCATAAGAGCTTGAAAAGATTCAAGAATGATCTCTTTATATTCAGGGTTTTGAACATGACTGGCTACTCTTGCAAGGACTTGACCTTCCCGATTTCTGTCAAGGACGGCAAGGCCATGTTCTTTCTTGTAATCGGCAACCGCTTGGACCAATTCCATCCGCTCTTCTAATAAGGTCACCATTTGCTGATCAAGCTCATTGATTTGATTTCGCATTTCCTGTAAATCCATTTTTCATTTCCTTTCGCGTCTATCCTCCTATTATAAGTAAAAAAGCTAGACAAAACAAGACAAGAAAAAACCATTAGCTATACTAATGGTTTACTAGTTTTTTCCTATATTGCAACTAACTTATAAGTTATCGATGGCTTCAGATATTTGTTCAGCGAAAGCTTCTAAATTATCAATATCTTCATCTTCTGCTGCTAAGTCGACTTTAACAGAATCGGCACCTTTAATGGCACCAGTGAGGGCAAATTGCTCTTCGAATTCATCCACTGATTTACAAAAATAATCGTAGAAGGTGTCACCAGAACCGACTACACCATAAATTTTACCTGACAAATCCAAATCCTGTAAATCTTCATAGAAGTCTACGATTTCATCGGGCAAGTCACCATCGCCATAAGTATAAGTTGCAACAATTGCTATGTCAGCATCTTCAAATTCTGAAGCATCAACTGAGGTACACTCGTCACATTCAACATCATGTCCCAATTCTTGCAACTTACTGGCTACAATATCAGCAATTTCTTCAGTATTTCCGGTCATGCTGGCATAGACGATCTTTGCTAATGCCATAATTTCCTCCAAAAACTTAACTGCTCTTATTTTACCATAACTTTTGGAGAAAAGCATCCGCATTTTAGAGATATTGATCATAAGCTAATGCTAACTGCTTTAATAGGAGTTTTTTCTCAGCCCTGCTTGTAAAGGAGGCCTCGATGGCAGCTTGATTGTGCTGATAGAATTGACCAACTGTGGTGGCAAAATGCTTTTGATAGAGTTGGTACTCTTTAGTTAAATTGGTATCGGAGACCGTTCTATTATCAGTATTGATGGAAATGTTAGCGCCAGCTTTTTGCAAAAAGAGATAGGGAAAATCAGACAGAGTTTTTGCCGCTTTGGTTTGTAAATTACTGGTCAAACATATTTCCAGACAGACCTCATTAACAAGAACCTTTTCTAAGAGTTCTTTTTGTCCCTGGATAGCAGTCGCATGACCAAGGCGTCTAATGCCTAAGTCAATGCTGTCATTGATGTTTTGTGGACAGCCACACTCTCCGGCATGTAAAGTAAAGGGCAGTCCTAATTTTTGCGTTTCTTTAATGATGCCGGCTAAATAGCCTGGAGGAAAATCGGCTTCATTACCAGCAAAATCAAAGCCAACCAGTCCCTTGTTTGCCCATTCAATGCTTTGTGAAAATATTTCTTGACAAAGCGTTAAGGAAGATTGGCGAAGTCCGCAGACGATAGCTCGTGCCATAATGGGGAAATCTACTTCTGCTTTAACGATTCCCGCTAAAACGGCTTCTACGACTTGGCTAGCAGATAGTCCCTGATCCATAGAAAGTTCAGGTGCAAAACGAATTTCAATATAAATGACATTCTCCTGGGCTGCCTGCCTGATGACATCGTAAGTAGCTAATGTTAAAGCCTGACTTGTTTGTAAGAGAGGTCGGATAACATCAAAAGTCCTTAAATAATCCATCAACGACTGACATTTGTCAGGCGCTGTTACAAGCTTTCTAAGCTCCTGTTCCTCTTCAGGCAGACTAATTTGGGCTAAGTCGGCTAACTGCCGAATCATTGGTAAGGAAAGAGAGCCGTCTAGATGACAATGCAACTCTGTCTTGGCTAAATTTCGAATTATTTCAATATCCATAGCTGACCTCCAAAAGTATTTTCAATATCATATCATAATGCTAGCGACTTGCAAGTCATCTTTCAAGTTCCAAGGCAAATTTTTGACTTTTTCATCCGTCACTACTTTTGTTCACTTTTAGTCAATTTAATTTTTTGTTTTAGCGTCCCTTTTTTGATATCATGACCTTATGAATAAACAAGGAGAAAAAACATATGACAGAATATCAATTACCTGATGTTTGGGAAGATACGGCTAAGCCTGAAGATGGCAATCAGCCGACGGCAGGAAGTCGTTTTCAACAGGAATTACCAAAAGGGCAAGCAGCCTTTCAACTTTATACTCTGGCAACGCCAAATGGTATTAAACCGCTGATTATGTTGGAAGAATTAAAGGATTTAGGTATTGAAGAAGCCCAGTATGATGCCTTTAAAATTAATATTGGTAAAGGTGACCAGTTTGGATCAGATTTTGTCGCAATCAACCCAAATTCCAAAATCCCTGCCCTCTTAGACCAGAGCTTAGCGTCACCAATAAACATTTTTGAGTCAGCTAACATCTTGCTTTATCTAGCTGATAAATACCAAACCTTAATGCCTTCTGACTGGCGTCAACGGACTGAAGTTTTGAATTGGCTCTTTTGGCAAACGGGGGCTACTCCTTTTGTAGGTGGTGGTTTCGGTCACTTCTTCCATTATGCTCCGGAAAAATTGGAATACCCTATTAACCGTTATACAATGGAAACCAAACGCCAATTAGATCTTTTGGATAAAGAATTGGCTAAGAAAGACTATATCGCGGGTGACGAATACAGTATTGCTGATATCGCCATCTGGTCTTGGTATGGTCAATTAAGCCAAGATAAGATTTATCCAAAGGCTACTAAATTCCTAAATGTTAGTCAATACAAACATCTACAAGAATGGACAGCTCGTATTGCTGATCGTCCTGCGGTCAAACGGGCTCTGGAAACTTCATTAACAGAAATCAAGTAAAAAATGATGGCTTTGGCCATCATTTTTTTAATGCTTGCAAGACTTTCACTACTGTTTCCATATCACTTTGGCTGCCGATTGAGATGCGGAGGTAATCTTTGATTCTAATTGCATCCGCAAAATAGCGGGTATAGATATGGTGGTCTTTTAAGTGCTGATAGAGGTCACTGGCTGCAATGCCCTGCGGCTTAACCAAAAGGAAATTAGTAAAACTTGGGATAACGGTATAATCCATTTTCTCAAGCTCCTGTTTAAACCATTCCCTGGTTTGGCAAATGGCCGCTATGGTTTTTTCGTAATAGGTCCAATCTTCGACTGTTGCTTTGGCTAAAACTTCAGCAATGCTATCCAAATTATAAGGATTGACTGAATCTTTAATAGCTTTCATGAGATCGATGATTTGCGGGTGACCAATGCCGTAGCCAACTCGTAGGCCTGCTAGGGAAGCGTCTTTAGAGAATGTACGGATGATAAAGAGATTTGGATAGTCTTTTAATAAAGGAAGGGCAGTCTGTCCTCCAAAGTTTATGTAAGCTTCATCAACGATTACCATAACCTGAGGATTAGCTTTAAGGATTGCTTTAATTTCCGAGAGGGGTTTTCCTAATCCTGTTGGTGCATTAGGATTTACCAAAACAATGCCCCCATTTTCTTGTAAATAGCCTTGATTGGATAATGTAAAATCATCCTCCAATGGTATTTCATGATAGGGAATCCCATAGAGATTAGCCAGAGTTTTATAAAATCCGTAAGTCAAATCTGGAAAAAGAATAGCTTGAGGATTATTAAAGAAAGCAAGGAAGGACATGGAGAGGACTTCATCACTGCCACTTCCAATAATTATCATGTCATTTTCCACTCCTAAATGATCAGCAATGGCTTGACGTAACTCATCTTGTTCAACCGGTGAATAATATTTCAATTGGTCAACATCAAATTCTTTCAAAGCCTTTTTAACTTTTGGACTTGGAGGATAGGGATTTTCATTGGTATTTAATTTAATCAGTTTTTGGTCCTGGGGTTGTTCTCCTGGCACAAATGGACTGACCTGTCTTAAGCCTTTTATTTTCATAAGCTATTACCCTTATTTAGCTTCTGTATAGGTTGCCGCTTTATCGATATAAGATTTAAAGGTTTTGCCTTTCACTTTTTTGACTACCTTGTTTATAGTTTTCTTTAGTCTACTAGACCCTTTTGGCATTGCCACAACTTTAGAGTCCGCATTATTAGTTTTAAAGGTGTAGTTAACGACCATCAAATCCTTGTTTTTGGCAACATAACCACTCGCTACGGGACCATCCATGGTAATAGCATCCAATTGTCCATTTTTCAATTCATTAACCACTTCTCCCATGTCCGTCAAACTTACAATGTTGGAGTCTTTTAATTGAGTTTTGGCTAAGTTTTCTTGAATACTTGCTTTTTGTGCACCAACTTTTTTGCCAGCCAAACTTGCTATATCCTTTAAGTTAGAAACATTTTCTTTTTTTATGACAATAGCGTTTTCGGTGTCATAATAGGAGTCTGAAAAATCATAAACCTTTGCCCGTTCCTTTGTATAAGAAATCCCTGAAATGGCAATATCCGCTTTTCCAGACTGTAAGCTTGAAAGAACGTTATTAAAACTCATAGGTGATAACTTCAGTTTAACATCAAGTTCTTTGGCAATGTCTTGA
This sequence comes from Streptococcus bovimastitidis, assembly GCF_001885095.1. Lineage (GTDB taxonomy): Bacteria > Bacillota > Bacilli > Lactobacillales > Streptococcaceae > Streptococcus > Streptococcus bovimastitidis. Next base: position 824,230 of record NZ_LZDD01000001.1, read on the forward strand.
GCCAAACTAATGTCAGCACCGACAATGGTATTTTTACCATTTTCTAGCGTTTGAAATTCAAAAGGTGCATAGTCTGGGCTAACTGCAACAACTAAAGTCCCCTTATCTTTTACCTTATCTTCTGTATCCTTGCTCGATTGGCCAGAACATGCAGATAAGCTAATAATAGCAGCAAGTCCAAGTATTGATAAAATTAATTTTTTATAAGTCATATACTACTCCTTTAATGTTTGACACCTATCTTATAACATAAATATTCACAAGTCAAGAAGTTTTTTGAATATTTATACCGTCATTTTTGCTTTTTCTTTAAATATTCATAACTTATGTGGTATAATAATGTCATCTTAAGACTAGAGAGGTCGGCAACATGTGGACTATTAAACCCTTTGAGCAAGTCACTACTGATGAATTATTCAAATTCCTCAAAGCTCGTGTGGACGTATTTGTCGTTGAACAAGAATGTCCCTACCCAGAAATTGATGATTTGGACCTTTTGGCTATTCATCTTTTCAAAACAGATTCAGACGGACAAATCATGGCCTACTGTCGCTTAATCGAAACTGATAAAGAAATTAAATTAGGCCGGGTACTGGTTAGTCAAGAACACCGTAAAGACGGCTTAGGTCGGGAGCTGGTCGCAAAAGCCCTAGAATTTTGTGCTGAAACTTATCCTAGCAAACCAGTCTACGCCCAAGCACAAGCTTATTTGGAAAACTTCTATGGTTCCTTTGGCTTTGTCGCTACTTCTGACGTCTACCTAGAAGACGATATTCCCCATATTGATATGATAAAAAAAGATTAGAGGTTTTATGACCATTTTTCAAGATATTTTAGAGCAAATTAAGGCTTATCAAACCATCATTATTCACCGGCACCAAAACCCAGATCCTGATGCCATCGGGAGTCAAATGGGGTTAAAAGAAGTGATTTTGGCCAATTTCCCAGAAAAAAGAGTCCTAGCAACTGGATTCGATGAACCCAGCTTAGCCTGGATAGCCCAGATGGATCATGTTGTTGAGGCGGACTACCAAGATGCCTTAGTCATTGTCACTGACACTGCTAATCGTCCTCGTATTGATAATCCTAAGTACGATACAGGTAAATTTTTGATTAAAATTGACCACCACCCTAATGACGACGTCTATGGAGATATTGTGCTAGTCGATACGACTGCTTCAAGTGCAAGTGAAATCATTGCCGATATGGCCTTTAGTCTCAACCTCAAGCTTTCTGATATAGCAGCCCAATACCTCTATACCGGGATTGTTGGCGATACGGGACGCTTTTTGTATCCCGCAGCGACTGCTAAGACTTTTGCTATTGCGGCTAAACTTAGAGAATATAACTTTGACTTTGCTGCCATTTCCCGCCAGATGGATTCTTTCCCTTATAAAATTGCTAAGCTGCAAGGCTATGTCTTCGACCATTTAGAAGTCGACGACCATGGAGTAGCTCGTGTACTTCTGAGTCAGGAGACTTTAAAGGCATTTGAGGTCTCCGAAGCAGAGAGCTCCGCAATTGTGTCAACTCCTGGAAAAATTGATACTATCTCTGTTTGGGCTATTTTTGTTGAGCATGAAGACGGTAGCTTTAGAGTGAGAATGCGTAGTAAAGACAAAGTCATTAATCAGATTGCTAAAGCCCATGAGGGGGGAGGGCATCCTCTTGCTTCAGGTGCCAATTCTTATAGTTTAGCCGAAAATGATCAAATCTATAAAGAAATGCAGGCTCTCTTTGATTAGAAAAAATTTTCTAATCTTTGGGTAAAAAGCCTTGTCAAAGTTCTAAATTTTTGATACACTAGTTTGGTTAATAACTATGGGGCACAAGTGCCATGGCAGAAAGGAAATTATTTTAAAGATGAGAAAAGACATCCATCCAGATTATCGTCCAGTTGTATTTTTAGATACAACTACAGGTTACCAGTTCCTTAGCGGATCTACTAAGAAAAGCAATGAAACTGTTGAGTTTGAAGGTGAAACTTACCCACTTATCCGTGTAGAAATTTCATCAGATTCACACCCATTCTATACAGGACGTCAAAAATTTACACAAGCAGACGGACGTGTCGATCGTTTCAACAAAAAATACGGTCTCAAAGACGAAAACGCAGCAAAATAAATCATATCACCACTTCTTCTTTAGAAGTGGTTTTTTTCTATCAAAAAAAGTCAAAACAAGTTTGACTTTTCATATCATAATAAATGAATACCTATTAGTTTTTTGCCTAAATTCTGATATTACCTTCACTGTCTGCCGGGGTAAAAATTGCCATTATCCCTTCAACAACCCCAATAAAGCCAGGAATTAAAGTCCAACAAAAAATTAGATATAAAATACCTTTGCCATTTTTACCAGAGTAAAACTTATGCAAACCAAACTCTCCTAAAAAGAGGGCTAAAAGGACATAAATGACTTTGTTTACTTTTCTCATATTCAGTCTCCTTAATGACTTTCGTCTCCGATTTATTTCTTTCATTGTACCAAAAATCTTATCAAATACCTTCTATCAAACTGTAAAATGAAAAAGAACTGAAATAAATCAGTTCTTTTAACACTATTAATGAGCATTAATTTCTTGAGCAATCTCACGTCCTGATAAATCAGAGCTATAGTAAGTTGGCCAATGATCCCACTCGGATGCAATTTTTTCATGACCTTGGTCACCCCAAAAAATATGGAAGTGTTCTGCTTTTTCTGGAGCTATACCATGATCAGAGAATTGAACATATTTGAATTCACCAGCATCTGCTTCTTTGGCTTCAAACATGTAACGAACACCACGGTTCCCTTTTTCATAAGTGAGTACTTTTTTACCAGAATATTTATATGTGAAAGTCTTTTTCTCACCGTTTCTTTCAAAAGTAATAGTCTTTTTCTTACCATCAATTTTGATATGATTAACGTCTGTTTTATAACCAGTGTCATAATAGTCTTTATATTCTTTGGCAGTCATTTCACCTTTAGATTTTTTAGCCTTATAGTCCATAACTTGATCTAAAGTACCATCCTGTAAGTATGGGTAAACTGATTGCCAATTTCCCGACCAGTCACTTAACTTACGGTCTTTGACTGCTGAATCTTTAAAATAACCATTATAGACAGATTTACTTGTGTCTTCTTCAGGTTTAATTTCTTTACCTTCGCGTTTAGTGGTTAATTGAAGAGCTTTTAAGTTCTCACGCATAACGCTAAAGTAATCTTCACCATTTTTGATTTCTTTGTCTGTTAAACCTTCAAGTGGACTTAAGAGAACTGATTTAACACCAGCTTCGTTAGCTAGTGTTTTGGCAACTTTGCTTGATGCATTTTCTTCAAAATAGATATATTTGATATCATATTTTTCAACATACTTAGAAAGTTCTGCCAAACGTTTAGCTGATGGTTCACTTTCTGCTGATACACCATTAATTGAAATTTGGTTTAAGCCATAATCTAAAGCCATGTAACCAAAAGCAGCATGTTGCGTAACAAAACTCTTTTGTTTTGCTTCAGAAAGAGTTTCACTGTATTCTTTGTCTAAATTTTTAAGTTTTTCGATATAAGCTGCAGCATTTGCTTTAAAGACATCTGCCTTCTTAGGGTATTTTTTAGAAAGAGAATCACGAATATTTTCTACAACAGTAATGCTGCGGTATGGTGATAACCAAACGTGTGGATCAAATTTATGGCTATGTTCTTCTTCACCGTGATGGTCATGGCCTTTTTCTTCACCTTCGTGATCGTGACTTTTTTCTTCACCTTCATGATCATGCTCTTCACTTGAACCTGCTGCAAGGAGCATAGAGCCTGTTCCTTCAATATAATTAACTTTATCTGATTTAATGGATTTTTTGACTTCTGGAATCCATGTTTCCATGTTGTCATCCATGTAGATAAAAGCATCTGAATCTTGGATTTTCTTAACATCTTTAGTTGATGGTTCGAAATCATGAGGCTCAGTTCCTGCTTTCATCAGCATACTAATATTACCTTCTTCGCCTACAACACCTTTGGTAAATTCATAGACTGGGTAGAATGTTGTAACTACCTTAACTTTACTGTCATCTGCATTAACTTGTTGGGCCTGACTTAATTGCCAAGCTGATGTCAAACCAACAAAACTCATCATTAAAAGAACTTTCTTATTCATGACTCCTCCTCTTTCATTAACTGGTTAATTTTTAACTAGTTAAGTATAACACACTTTTATATTTTTGCAAGTTTCTTTATTTTTTACTTTAAAAAAGCTTTGGATTAACACCAAAGCTTTTAAATCAATTATTAATCACTGACACTAAAACGATTGGTCATTAAGTTACTTGCATCAAAAAGGACTTTATTTAGAAGTTTTTGTGTTTCGACTTGGATGTAGTCACTCATTTCCTGATTCTTTTCAGTTAGGTTGACATTGTCACCAGCAGCAATGGATTCTTCCACACGATGTATCATAGCATGGCCTTCTGCCATTGTCTTTTCTGCGTAAGCTTCGATAGCAGCTTCATGATGGTTGAAATGTGGGTCTGCAAGTGCTGCAATGAGGCGATTTACCCAATAAAAATTATCGGTAGACGCATTTTCAGTGGTGTTTGTAAAATAGTCTGGCATAGCATCAACTTGGGTAAAGAATGGCATGATTGTATTAAATAGCATTGAACCAAAGGCTACCCATTGAATAGCAGATATTTCTTTTGGTTGATCAGGACGCACTTGTAAGATTGAGGTTTGGCTAGTCCGGTTAATTCCAATTGTACGGAAGGTTCTTTGACTAACGGCATCTCCTTCTGGCCCATATGGATCGTAAATGGTGTCTTGGTAATGACTACTCAAGACATACTTAATATCCTCAATGGTTACTTTACGATAGGGTTTTTGGCACCAAGGAATTTCAAAACTTCTTGGGTCTTGCTCAATTTCAGGATTTAAGAATTTTTGCATAATCCAAGCACGTGGTGTATTGTAATGACGATCCTTATCTCTTTGGCTACCGAAAGCATAGCGGGGGTTAAAATGCTGATTACTGTAGGTTAAATCCAAATGATATTTGACAATAAAATCTTTCAAGTCATCTGAACAGAGATAGTCTTCTGGGTTATTAAACTCAAAATGATCAATGCCCAATTGATTTGGATTGGTCACATAAGCATCGTCAGGTACACGGCGGGCAATCCAATGATGCCCACCAACAGTTTCTAGCCACCAAATATCATTTTCATCTGAAAAGGCAATCCCATTAGATTCATAAGTTCCATATTGACTTAACAATTTACCCAGTCGAAGAACACCTTCACGTGCCGTTTTAATATAAGGCAAAACTAGGGTAAAGATATCTTCCTCGCCAATCCCATCTTCAACAAGGGGGTCTGCTCCAAGAACACGCGCATTTGACGTAATCGTTTCCGTAGCACTCATGGCCACATTTTCTGAGTTAACTCCTGCTTCACCCCAGATACCGTCTTTGCCCAAAGCATCAGGAATTGAAGTATAGGTTAGAGGGTTTTCGGGTAATTCAATTGAAAATTTTGAACAAACAGATTGGTAATGACGAGGATGGTCTTTAGCTGTCACCAAAGCCATTTTTTTTGGCGTGAAATCTCCATTTTGAGAATCCTCAGTTCGAGCCACTAAAGTCGAACCATCATAACTACATTTTTTTCCTACAAGAATCGTAGTACATGCCATATTATTTCTCCTTTTAATCTAATTAATAAGTACAAAACCAGACGGACATCTGGCTACGCAAGCAGAATTCACTTCCCGACCGCAAGCTTGATAAGTAGCTTATAGGCTATAAATCATCAGCAATTTTATTCAGTTTTCGCAGACGGTGGTTAACCCCACTTTTAGAAATTGGCGTCTCCAAACTGTCAGCAATCTGCTGAATCGAGTAATCCGGATGATTAATCCGAATTTGAGCAATTGCTTGTAACTCAATTGGCAATGTTGTAAGACCAACCGTATCCATTATCTTAATGATATTATTAATGGTTTTCATACTAGCATTAATGGTTTTAGCAATATTAGCCGTTTCCGCATTATTTGCTCGATTAATATCATTCCGCGCTTCTCGTATCATTTTAATCGATTCAAAGACTTCTTTACTTTCCATTGCCCCAACGATAATCAAAAAGTCCATGATATCTTCTGCTTTTTGCAAATAAGTAATGGCGCCGCCTTTGTGTTCAAGAGTCTTGGCGTCTAACATGAATTTTTGTAAGAGTTGAGCCAAATCTTGGGCATGGTCTAAATAGACGGAGTAAATTTCTAATTGGTATTTACCCGATTCAGGGTCCCTTATGGTGCCTGAAGCCAGAAAGGCGCCTTTTAGGTAGGCTCGGCCAGCGTCATCATCTTCTAACATCCAAGCTTCCATTCCGGTTTCGATACCAAAGAAGGAATCTGCTAATTTTAAATCAGCTAAGATCATTTCAACTTGATCCCAAACAAAAACCGTATAAACCCGATTCTTCTTGAGATTGGTTTTTTGATGGTATTTGATTTCCGGTTGAATGTCATAGTACTTTTCAAATAAGGCATAGATATAGCGAGCAATACGAGCATTTGCAGTTGTAATCGAAAGGGTTAAACCTTGACTATTAAGTCCTAAGCTTCCTGATAATTTAATAATCGCCGAAAGCTCATTCTTGTCACTGACAGCTTGATCAATCAGCTCCTCTTTTACTTGGGTCGTGAAACTCATAGTTGTCGCTCCCTTACCAAGCGCATCAACTCTTCCACCACTAAGCCCCCATCATGAAATGCTCCGCCATTTTTTAAACGCAAAAAATTAGAGGAAATAATCTTTTTAGCCTCTTTTTGCAAGCCTTTGAAATCATGGTCTACTTGGACCAGATACTCATCAAACTTATTGCTGTTCATGTAGCTTTGGGGAACTTTTTCGATGTTTACCAAAACAGTGTCAATCAAATCCTGACCAAGATGTTTATTCAAAACTGACAAGTGATCAGCATCCGAGAAATGCTCGGTTTCCCCATGTTGGGTCATGATATTACAGATATAAACCACTTCGGCTTTGGTATCACGCAAGGCTTCATTAATTTCGGGAATAACTAGGTTTGGCAAGATAGATGTAAACAAAGAGCCCGGACCTAAGACAATCATGTCACTTTCTAATATTGCCTTAACCACTTTACGACTAGCCTTTGGCTGTTCATCATTATAGGTATTGGTTACATAAACATGATCAATCATCCCTTGATAACCAGCAATCCGACTCTCACCAGCTACTTCGTGACCATCCTTAAAAACTGCATGCAAGGTCAAAGCCTGTTCACTTGAGGGAAAGATTTTACCGGTAATATGGAAAAATTTGGTTAAAATTTGAATGGCATTGTAGGTTGAATTCTGCATCTCAGAAATCCCAGCGATAATTAAATTGCCTAAAGGATGACCAGATAAGGCACCATCATTGCCATTAAATCGGTATTGAAAAACTTTCTCATAAAAGCGAGGCATATCACTCATAGCCAACAAAACATTGCGCAAATCACCTGGCGGCGTTAATTGCATGACATTACGAATCTCACCTGAAGAGCCCCCGTCATCAGCAACAGTGACGACAGCCGTAATATCCACTTCTTCATTACGCAAACTCTTAAGAATGACCGGTATTCCCGTTCCTCCTCCAATAACCGTTATTTTAGGTTTCTTCATGATCTATTAACTGTTTCCTTACGTTTTTCTTTATCGCGATGGCTCTCATTCATTGGCCACTCTTCTTTGATACTTTGGGCTAGCCTATGGGCAAAAGCCACGCTTCTATGCTGACCTCCGGTACAACCAATGGCAATGGTTAGCAAAGATTTTCCTTCTTTTTGGTAACTTGGCAGAATTGGCATAATAAGGTTGAGCAAGTTTTGGAAGAAATCCTCTGATTCCTGATGCCCCATAACATAGTCAAATACTTCTTGATCTAAACCTGTTTTTTCACGCAACTCCGCAATATAGTACGGGTTCGGTAAAAAACGCACATCAAAGACCAAGTCAGCATCTAGAGGAATCCCATATTTAAAACCAAAACTCATCACTTCAACACGGAATGAGACTGTATTGGAAGCATTTGAAAATTGTTCTGATATTGCTTGGCGCAATTGTCTTGGCGTCAAGTCACTGGTATCAACCACATTTTGACTCATGCTCTTAAGCGGTGCCAACATTTCACGTTCTAATTTGATACCATCCATCAATCGCCCATCAGGGGCCAGCGGATGGCTACGACGGGTTTCTTTATAGCGTGAGACCAATTCATTATCAGTAGCATCTAAAAAGAGAATCCGGAAAGTGATGTTTTGATTTGATTCAATTTGATCTAAAATCGCATTGATTTCTTTAAAAAACGAGCGACTTCTCATATCAACAACTAAAGCAACACGCTCGTATTCATTGGTTTGTTCTAAAATTTCCAGAAATTTAGGCACCAAAGTAGGTGGCATATTATCGATGGTAAAATAACCCAAATCCTCAAAAGATTGGATAGCAACTGTTTTACCTGCTCCGCTCATTCCTGTTACAATAACAAGATCAATTTTATGAGATACCATGATAGAAGTTCCTTTCTGAAATTAAGCCTATACAATACTATTATACCATAGAAAAGCAAGTGATTAATAGATTAGATTTTTGAAAACCTGATAAGAAAAAGGACATACTACTAAAAAGAGAATTGAAAGCAAGAAAAAAAGAAACCTACTGAATTAGGCTTCATTTAGGCATCTTATTTCTTATTTTGGTGTAATCTGTCTATCAGTTCTTCTGCTTCTGGGGTAATCGAATCGTTTTCCAGTATTTGCATTTGATTCAATTGTTTGGTGATTGATAAGAGAATTTCAGTCTGTAATTTTTGAATTTGAAGTAGATCAGATTGATCTTGTAAAACCAAATGGTCAATTTTTGAATGAAGAAGGCGGATACCTTCTTCAGAGGTTTTATTGACCTGATAGTCATTTTTAGCTTGCAAACGATCATATTCAGAAGCTCGATTTTGGCTCATCATAATTAAAGGCGCTTGGATGGCCGCAATCGTTGATAAGGCCAAATTCAAGAGAATAAAAGGATAGCGGTCAAATGCTAAGCCAAAAGGATCAAAGACATTAAAAGCCATCCAAACTGCCATAAAGACAACAAAAGCAATAATGAAGGTCCAAGTTCCGCCAAAACGAGCGACTTGGTCGGCTAGGCGTTGTCCAAAGGTAATTTTGCTATCTAATTGTTCTTGGACATCTAAAATAGCGTAATTATTATTTTTAGAAACATCATTTATCATGTCTCTAATGGCTTCATTTTTTAATTTAGCATTGGCAATCATCTCATCCAGGTAGTTAAGGCGATATTTGGCTAAATTTTCCTGGCTGATAAAAGAGGTCGAATCAAGGCCAGGGTGATCATCCATAATTAATAATTGCAGTTGTTCATCTAATTCATATAGGAATACACCTTCTGAAGGGAGGAATTTACCTCCATCAATTGCATCAATTACCCAACGTTTTCTGTTCATCTTTGACCTCTTTCTTTTCTCTACTTTTAACTACCTTAAAAGCAAAGAAAACTTACTCCTGTAAGTTAGTTTATTTGTATTACCTGATCGAAAAATATTAATATTTTCTTACAATGTAACCTATTGGATTATCCTCTCTTAAACTTAAACAAGTCTTAAACAGGATAAAGTAGATGAAAACATCAAAAAAGTGAAGACTCATAGATGATCTTCACTTTTAAATGATTGATTTTTTATTTAGCAGACCTTAATTAAGGTTTGATACGGTGTAACATTCGTGGAAATGGAATTGCTTCACGGATATGTTTTGTACCCGCAACAAAGGTTACCATACGTTCAATACCGATTCCGAAACCGCCATGAGGAACTGAACCATATTTACGCAAATCTAAATAGAATTCGTATTCAGACTTATCCATTTCCAAGGCATCCATCTTAGCAACTAGAGCATCATAGTCATCTTCACGCATTGATCCTCCAATGATTTCACCATATCCTTCTGGAGCTAATAGGTCAGCACAGAGGACACGCTCTGGATTTCCAGGAACAGGTTTCATATAGAAGGCTTTAAAGCTTGCAGGATAGTTAACAACAAAGGTTGGAACACCAAAGTAGTTAGAAATCCAAGTTTCATGTGGTGAGCCAAAATCATCACCATGTTCTAAATGTTCATAATCAGTATCTTCATCAGCTTCATGCTCTTGAAGAAGTGAGATAGCATCGTCATAAGAAACACGTTTAAATGGCTCAGCAATGTAACGTTTTAAAGCGTCAACATCACGTTCTAGGATTTCAAGAGCTTGTGGCGCACGATCAAGGACACCTTGAATCAACGCTTTAACATATGCTTCTTGTAAGTCAAGTGACTGATCATGGTTTAGGAATGAGTATTCAGCATCCATCATCCAGAATTCTGTTAAGTGACGACGTGTTTTTGATTTTTCAGCACGGAAAACTGGTCCAAAGTCAAAGACGCGTCCAAGAGCCATTGCTCCTGCTTCTAGATAAAGTTGGCCTGATTGACTTAAGAAAGCTGGAGTACCAAAGTAATCTGTTTCGAACAATTCTGTTGAATCCTCAGCAGCATTACCTGAAAGGATTGGACTATCAAATTTAATGAAACCATTTTGATCAAAGAAGTCATATGTCGCATAAATGATCGCATTACGAATTTGCATAATAGCCATTTGTTTGCGTGAACGTAACCACAAATGACGGTTATCCATTAAGAAGTCAGTCCCATGTTCTTTTGGAGTAATTGGATAATCAAGAGATTCACCAATAACTTCAAGATCTGTGATATCAAGCTCATAACCAAATTTTGAACGCTCATCTTCTTTGACAATACCAGTTACTTTTACTGATGTTTCTTGACTTAAGCGTTTGATAACATCAAACCTGACCGCCCCTTCTTCTTCACCAAATTTTTCAATAAAGTTTGGTTTAAAAGCTACAGCTTGGAAGAAGGCTGTTCCATCACGTAATTGAAGGAAAGCTAGTTTTCCTTTCCCGGATTTATTAGCAACCCAAGCTCCGATTGTGATTTCTTGACCTACATATTTTTTAACATCGATAATTGATACAAATTCTGTTGACATATTACTCTTTTCTTTCTATAAATTTTTTCAATTCTAGTTACTTATTAGTGTGCTTATTCATAAAGTCTTTCAACCGACTTACAGCCTCTTTCAAGGTATCCAAATCAGTCGCATAACTCATACGGATATTTTCTGGCGCTCCGAAGCCTTCTCCTGAAACTAGGGCAACTCCAACTTCTTCCAAAATAGCATCTGTAAAGGCATGAACATCTGTAAATCCGGTCATCGCCATTGCTTGGGATACATTTGGAAAGAGGTAGAAAGCACCTTGTGGTTTAACTGTCGAAAAACCTGGTACTTCTTCCAAGAGTGGATAAATGGTATTGAGACGTTCTTCAAAAGCTAAACGCATATCTTCAACGGAAGACTGATCTCCTGCAAAAGCTTCAATGGCTGCATATTGTGCCGCTGTTGTTAAATTTGAAGTGGTTTGACTAATAATTTTTGCCATAGCAGCAATAATTTCAGGGTCTCCTACCGCAAACCCAACACGCCAGCCGGTCATCGAATAGGTTTTTGCTACACCATTGACGGTTATGGTTTGTTGGCGAATAGCCTCAGAAAGACTTGAAATTGCTGTAAAAGAGTTTCCATTGTAAACCAAGCGACCGTAGATATCATCGGCAAGAATTAAAATGTCATGCGCCAGAGCCCACTGACCAATTGCTTGGAGCTCGGCTTTATCATAAATCATACCAGTCGGGTTAGAAGGGGAATTAAGCAAGATAACCTTTGTCTGTTCAGTTCTAACGGCTTCTAATTGTTCAACGGTTACCTTATAGTGGTTGTCTGCTAAACAGTCAATAAAGACTGGCTGACCTTCTACTAATTTTACCTGATCTGCATAGGAAACCCAATAAGGGGTCGGAATAATAACTTGATCCCCAGGATTAAGAACTGCCATAAAGAAAGCATAGAGAATAAATTTAGCACCAGTTCCAGCTACGATTTGATTAGGAGCTACTTGATAGCCATAAAAATTTTCCATGTAATGAGCAATTGCATTTTTTAAAGCAGGCATTCCACTTGCTACTGTGTAAAAACTTGCTGAACCATTAGTAATGGATGCTATGGCTTTTTCCTGGATATTAATTGGTGTTACAAAGTCTGGTTCACCTAATGTGAGGCTCAAAATGTCTCGACCTTGGGCTTTTAAAGCTTTGGCTTGAGCACCAGCAGCCAAAGTAGCACTTTCTTCCATTTCTAAAACTCTCTTAGATAGCTTGGTCATAACCCCTCCTGCTTCTTTATCAGCTATTTAGACGTATTTCAATTATAGCAAATAGCACTTGTTTTTCAACACAAATTTTCTTCTAAGCCACTGGCCCAGAAGAAATTGCCTTTAACAAGAACCTAACACTATGAATATCAAGCGCTCTTACTGATTTTCTTTTCTATTATAGCAGAAATTCTCGGCTAATTTGTATGGAATCGTCAAATTTTTCACAACTTATCAGAAAATCCTCATTTAAACTCTTAAATATCAGATCGCCATAGGATTTCGTTAGGATTCGACCGTCTAAAATCAGCACTAAGGACTTTTGATTTTGGCGGCGCATGGTCCGACCTATTGCCTGCTTTAATTTTAAGATAGCAAAAGGTAGAAAATAATCATTAAATGGGTTTTTGCCTTGGCTTAGTAAATAAGCACTCATTTTTTTAACATAGAGATCTTCGGGATTTTCGAAAGGCAATTTGCTAATTACTTCAATCATGCGATCAGCTTGAACAAAGTCAACACCTTCCCAGAAAGCTCCCATCCCAAGTAACATAGACTGCTCGCCGCGGTCAAAACGTTTTTTGATGGCATAAGGACTTCCATTTTTTTCTTGTGTTAAATGCCCTAGATGCCATTGGTCTAAGATGTCAGAAACCATTAACATCTGTTTACGTGAGTGGAAAAGGACAAGGATTGGTTTTCCTTCTTGGTTTAAGAGGTATAAGCGCTTAGCAATGGCTTGACTGTATGTCTCATCGTCAACTTCTGTGATAATGGGCATATCAGTGTCAACAATAACTTTTTGTTGCTGACTTTTTTCTTTGCTCAGTTTTGCATAACTGTAATCGTCAAAACCAAGTAATTGCGCTATATGGACTTGACGACTGATATCAAGAGAAGCTGATACAAAATAATTCTTATGTGTTTCTGGTAGTAAACTCTTGAAATTAATAAAGCGTTGGCTACTGGTATTGAGGTAGCTAATCCGTTTCTCACCTCTACGTTCACAACTTATCCAATAGTCAGCTTCTTGGTATCTGAAGAAATCATGTAAGTCTGAAAATTTTTGAGCATCTAATTCCTTAACTAATTGTGGTAATTGTTGAGAAATCGTAATTTCCATATCAGAAAGCTGATCTGCATGATAGTGACTAGCTAGATTGTCTAACTCAAAGAGTAAACTTTCAAGAAGTCTCTTCTCTAATAAAGTATCTGCTCCTTCTTTAGCTGTTGTCAGACCTTGCATTAATTCTTGTAAATTAACTTGTTTGCGAGACAATTGATCCAACTGCAAGAGCAACCTTTGCGCTTCATCAAAAACTAATAGTTTATCGCGAGCAAAGGCTTTATCATCTTCAACACGATGGAGAAAATAAGAATGATTTGTTAAAAGTACTTTAGCCCTTTTAGCTTGCTCATAACTATTTAACCAGAAGTCATAATCATAAAAGGGGGAAGATTTTTTCAGTTCACCATCATGTCTTATGCTATCAAAATAAGATATAAATCGATGTTTTTGCTTGATTTCATCTAAATCACCACTTGTGCTTTCCAAAAGCCAGACTAACAGTTGCATTTTAATGCGATTAACCAGTCGATTATCATCCCGTTTTTTTAAACTCTCAAAAAATGCATCTAGTTTAAGGTAATTGGATGGTCCCTTAATACTGTGGCATGAAATATGAAAGGCTTCTTCAATCCGACTCATTTCCTGAGCCATCAATTGATCCTGAAGAATTTTTGTTGGAACTGACACAAGAATTTGCTGATCCTCTTGACTATTGGCCAAAAGAGGCAAGAGGTAACCGTAACTTTTACCGATCCCTGCCTGAGCCTGAATAAAACTAGGTTTAGGAATGGACAAACCCTCTTGGATAAGATTAGCAAATTGATTTTGAAGTGGTCGATTGTCTAAACCCAAGATTGCTGCATTGATACTAAAATCCTTGGACAATTTTAAAGGCTTTTGAGGTCTTGCTTTTTTGGCTAATAGGATCCCTTCTACAAGATCAAAGGACTGGGAATCAAAGCTTTCTGCCTGGTCAAGAGCTTGTGAAATCAGCTGACCGCTTTCAAAAATAAGACTATCAGCGTATAGTTGTATGACCTGCAAGCATTCTTTAGGGAGACTGGCAATCTTTTTCATTATCCTAATAAAAAGTTGGGCTGTCGCCATGGCATCATCGATGGCTGTGTGAGCATTGGTCAAATCTAAAGCCATACTCTCAGCCAAATGTCCCAAATTGTATTTTTCGAAATCCGGGAAGAAAACTTGAGCTAATTCAACCGTATCCACGCGCGGTGTCAGTAAATCATAACCCTCAAAAAAAAGGGCTTCAGCCAAAAGATTGGCATCAAAAGAGACATTATGAGCGACAAAAACACAATCCTCAATTAATTCATAGATTTTTGCTGCCACTTGAGAAAACTCTGGCGCCATTTCTAATTGTTGATCTGTTATTCCTGTTAATGATTTAATATGTTGTGAAAGTTTTTCATGTGGATTGATATCTGATTGAAAAGTTTGAGTAATCTCATTATTTTCAATAATCACAATTCCTATTTGTATGATTCGTGCATCGATACCCGCATTTGTGGCTTCTAAATCGATGACGGCATATTTTGTCCATTTTTCTGTCATAGTAAGATTATTATACCATTTTTTTGCTATGCTTATGCTTCCAAGTCATCTTTAAAGCAAAGCAAAGGCAGGAATTTATTTGCAAAGGTGTTCATTGAACTGGCAATTCATGTTATAATAAAGCAGAAAATTTAAGAAAGGAAAAGACGCAATGAAGGAGTCTTTAGCTCAACTGAAAACCCACTATTTTGCTCTGCCATTCAACAAGGAAGAACGACGGGTCCAAGTATTATTACCCAAAGACTATGATATGGACTTGGAAAGCAGATATCCAGTCCTTTACATGCATGACGGCCAAAATCTCTTTTTTGACAAGGAATCTTATTCTGGCAAATCTTGGGGACTATTGGAGAGCTTGAGCTCACCCAAATGGCCACAAGTAATTGTGGTAGCGATAGACCATGCTGGAGCTTACCGACTTCCAGAATATGCTCCTTTTCCAATAGAGCAAAATCTAGGTTACACCATTCCTCGCTATCCGGGAAATGGCCAAAGCTATGCAGAATGGTTAGTCACAGAGCTTAAACCATTCGTCGATGATAATTATCGAACCGAAAAAACTGCTGAAAAGACATATATAGCCGGGTCCTCCATGGGCGCACTTATTTCGGCCTACACAGCTAGTCGCTACCCCGACCTTTTCAGCGGACTTGGCATCTTTTCAATCGCATCTTGGGTCAGTGAGAATGCATTTCTCGATTTCTGCCGTCAAAACCCGCTGAATAAGAATACCAAAGTTTATATTCAAGTTGGGACCAATGAAATGGATAAGGCCGATCAGAAAGCCAGTCCGGAAAAAAATCAAATCTATATCGACAATAGCCAAAATTATTACCAGACCTTAATTAATGGTGGCTTAGCTCCCCAACAGCTAAAAATGGAAATTGTAGAAGGTGCCACCCATAACGAAGGTGTTTGGTCAAAAACTTTTTCTCATTTCCTCCAACATCTCTTTTTATAAGTATAACCAAAACAGCAAAAAATCGACGAAACGGAGTTTTATAAGCAATGATGACAATAACAACCATCGCAAATGATGTCGCTAATGAGAACACTTACATTTTAGAAAATGCAACTGGAGTTATAGTTATTGATCCAGGTAGTGATACTAAAGGGATATTAAAAACAATCAAAACGATTGAGAAACCAGTTCTAGCTATTCTCTTAACCCATACTCATTATGATCATATTATGAGTGTTGAAGCAGTTAGAAAAGCTTTCAATCACCCTGACGTCTACGTCTCAGCTTTAGAAGCTTCTTGGCTATTTAACCCAAAAGATAATTTATCGGGCCATATCCGACATGCCGACATCCCTGATGTCATCTGTAAACCAGCAGAATACCTACTCCAATATCAAAAACAATATACAATTGGCGACTTCCACTTCCAAGTTGTTGAGACACCAGGCCACTCCATCGGTGGGGTTTCCTTCATCTTTCATGATGAAGAAACCATCTTCTCAGGTGATGCCCTCTTTAAAGGCAGTATTGGCCGTTATGACTTACCAACAGGGAACTATGACCAATTAATCAAAGGGATTGAAGACAAGCTTTTCACCCAACCAGAACAATATAAAGTCTATCCAGGCCATGGCCAAATGACAAGCATCGGCCAAGAAAAACATTACAACCCCTTCTTTTAAGTAAATCAAAAACCTTGGACAAATTTTGTCATAGGTTTTTAGTGGCTTTAAATAATCATCCTATTCATTTCATTACTAAAACCGTATCATAGCGGATTCCGTAGGTTATCAATGATTTTCAATCATTAAATAAACTTGCGATAAGATTAAGAACTGACAAAATAAAAGAGGAAATCTAATAAACATAGAATTCCTCTTTTTTTGTAATCATCCTGTTTCTGACAGTTACGACAAGAAGTTTTCAAAATCGATACTATTTTGAAAACGGACTTAGTAAGTTAGCTAGGAAGACCGATTATCGCGGCTTCCGTAGACTTTCAGCGCTCAAAGAGCACTAGAAAGTCTTGCGATAAGATTAAGAATTGACATCATAAAAGAGGAAATCTAATAAACATAGAATTCCTCTTTTTTGTAATCAAACTGTTTCTTAAAGTTACGACAGGAAGTTTTCAAAATCGATACTATTTTGAAAACGGACTTAGTAAGTTAGCTAGGAAGACCGATCATCGCGGCTTCCGTAGACTTTCAGCGCTCAAAGAGCACTAGAAAGTCTTGCGATAAGATTAAGAATTGACATCATAAAAGAGGAAATCTAATAAACATAGAATTCCTCTTTTTTGTAATCAAACTGTTTCTTAAAGTTACGACAGGAAGTTTTCAAAATCGATACTATTTTGAAAACGGACTTAGTAAGTTAGCTAGGAAGACCGATCATCGCGGCTTCCGTAGACTTTCAGCACTCAAAGAGCACTAGAAAGTCTTGCTAAGTTAAAACTTCAGATAACGTCTCATTGATAGGACAGAACCCAATGAACCGATAATGATACCAATAACAAATAACGCTGCTATTAAAATGTAAAGGTAATAATTGATTGGATACATGGATAAACCGTTTAAGTTTAATTGAGGCGTAAACTGTCTATATGTATATTCATATAAATAATAAATAATGACAGATGGAAGAATCGCTCCTAAGAATCCAACCCAAGCTCCTTCAAAGAAGAATGGACCACGAATATATGAATTTTTAGCCCCTACCAAGCGCATAATTTCAATATCTCTTTGACGACTCATAATGGTCATGCGGATGGTATTAGAAATGAGGAAAATAGCTACTAATAACAAGAGTAAGGTTCCAACTAAGCCCCAAGTCTTAATAAATGAAGCAAATTTCATTAATTTGTCAGAATTGATGCCACCGTAGTCGACATCATCAACGCCTTCAATTTCCTTGATAGCTGCGCTGACAGATTTAACTTGTGAAGGTTTCTTGGTTTCAACCATGTAAATATCTTGAAGTGGGTTGGTGTCTTTATCATACATTTTCCAAACATCACCCATGGTATCTTGTAATTTTTGTAACTGCTCATCTTTGCTAGAGAAGGTAATTTTATCAACACCATCAATAGCAGCAATTTGGTCGTATACCTTATGATATTTATCGTTCTTAACCTGTTTACCACCAACATTTTGAACGACTTTGGCGGTATCAGTTGAATCAACTTGTAGGTAGGTATTAATTTGAATATTATTTTGAACACCTGTTGCTACACGTTCAATATTTAATAGGGTAGCAGCAAAGATACCAACTAGGGTTAAGGTTATAGCTACTGAAGAAACAGCAGCAGTGGTCATCCACCAGTTACGCTTAAGGTTTTTAATGGATTCCCAAATATGACGGAAAAAATTTCTAATCATCGTAACCGTACTCTCCTTCCTCTTCATCACGAACAATTCGTCCGTCTTCAATCGCAATTACTCGATGGCGTAGAGAGTTAACGATATGACTATTATGAGTTGCCATCAAAATGGTTGTTCCTTGAACATTAATGCGTTCAAGTAATTGCATGATTTCCCAAGAAATTTCTGGGTCCAAGTTACCAGTTGGTTCATCGGCAATCAGCAATTTTGGATTATTAACAATAGCCCGAGCAATGGCAACACGTTGTTGCTCACCACCAGACAATTGATCTGGGAAGGAACGCATCTTATGTTTCAGTCCTACTAGTTCGAGGACCTCTGGAACACGTTTTTTAATGTTACGTCGTTTTTCACCAATAACTTCCATTGCATAAGCAACGTTTTCAAAGACTGTTTTACGGGGAAGTAATTTATAGTCCTGGAAAACGACACCGATATTACGGCGTAGGATTGGAATATGTTTTGCTTTTAATTTGGTCAAATTAAATTCACCTACATAAAGGGAGCCATTGGTTACTTTTTCTTCCCGATAAAGGAGTTTAATTAGACTTGATTTACCAGCCCCAGAAGGACCGACTAAATAGACAAACTCACCTTGATTGATGGAAAAGTTTAAGTCTCTTAAGGCTGTTGTCGAGCGTTTGTATTTTTTTGTAACGCCCTTCATTTCAATTAATGCCATTCTTTTCTTCTTTCTATTTCTATTATCTCTTATTCAATTAGTCATCGTTCATTCGCCACTTCAGGTAAGCATCGATAAAGCCATCAATCTCACCATCCATCACTTTGTCCACCTGAGCTACTTCAAAATTAGTCCGGTGATCTTTGACCATGGTATAAGGTGTAAAGACATAAGAGCGAATCTGACTTCCCCAGGTGATTTCTTTTTTATCACCTTTAAGAGCATTAACCTCTTCTGCTTTTTTATCTTGTTCCATTTGGTAAAGTTTAGCCTGCAACATCTTCATTGCGCGATCACGGTTACCATACTGAGTTCTGTCTACAGTCGAAGCCACAACAATTCCTGTTGGAATATGAGTCAACCGGACACCCGTTGATACTTTGTTGACGTTCTGACCACCGGCACCACCTGAACGGAAAGTGTCCATCTTAATATCATCATCACGAATATCAACCTCGATGGTATCGTCCAATTCCGGCATGACTTCTACCGATGTAAATGACGTATGTCTGCGTTTAGCTGAATCAAAAGGTGAAATACGGACCAATCGGTGAACACCCATTTCTGATTTCAAGAAACCATAAGCATTTGGCCCTTCAAAAGAAAGTGTGACAGACTTAATACCAGCTTCATCACCCGCTTGGTAGTCCAGCGTCTCAACCTTAAACCCTTTGGCATTCCCAAAACGCGTATACATTCGAAAGAGCATATCCGCCCAGTCCTGCGCCTCAGTTCCACCAGATCCAGGGTGAATTTCCAAGATGGCATTGTTATGGTCATAAGGCTCAGACAAGAGCAAGGTCATCTCATACGAGGAAAGGATCTGATCCAGTTTTGTCAAACTCTCTTCCAACTCATCTTTGATGGAAGGATCTTCATCCAACATTTCCAAATAAAGCTCTGTTTCTTCCGAAAGCGTCTGCATATTATGGAAAGTATCGAACTTAACTTTCAATTCATTCAACTCTTGCGAGGTTTTTTGAGCAGCTAAATTATCATTCCAGAAGTCCGGCTCAGTCATTTGGTTTTCTAAAAGAGCAATCTCTTCTTCCAAACGATCTAAGTCAAAGAGACCTCCTGAAGCTAGTCAACTTCTCATTGTTTTCTACTATTTTTTGGCGAATTTCTGCCACTTCCATTTGCTTACCTCATTCTCGTTTTTATCTTCATTATTTTAACACATTGCCACTAGAATTGCCATTTTGCTCGAAGCATTTCCAATTCTTTTTGACTCTCCTCTTCTTTTGGAGAAAGGCCACGCATATAATCCAAGATGGCAGCATCTGGTTTTTTAATCAGCTCACCAAGTGCCCAAATGGCTGTCGCGGTATGAATTGGATTGTTATTCTTATCAATAATTTCCATTAATTTAATAATGGCCGTACGGTCATGACCATTTGCCAGGGCAATTATGGCATTACGCTGGAGAATATTTTTACCACGCCAAGAAGCAGCTATTTGTCCAAACTTAGCCTTAAAGTCCTTGTTTGATAATTCCAAAAATGGAATTAATTCTGGCTGAGCAAGCTCTGGATCAATCTCACTGGCAAGAGGGTTGGAAATGCCTTTATTATAGGGACAGGCAATCTGACAAATATCACAACCATAAATAACCGTTTTGATTTTTTTCCGGAACTCCAAGTCCATCATCCCCTTATCTTGGGTCTGGAAGGACAAACAGCGCTTGGCATTCATAGTTCCATCACCAATTAAACAGGAGGTCGGACAAGCGTCTAAGCAGCGGCGACAATCACCACAGTCATAATCAACAGGTTGATCAGGTTCAATTTCTAGATTAGTAATGAGCTCCCCAAGATACATGTAAGAACCAAACTCTTTGGAAATCACCAATCCATTTTTGCCAATAAAACCAATTCCAGCTCTTCTAGCAACAGCTGTATCCACTAAGGCGCCCGTATCAACCATACCCTTATATTCAAAATCCTGGGTCAGACTTTCAATCGCCTCAGCTAATTGGGACAATTTTTCTTGTAGAACATGATGGTAATCTGTTCCCCAAGAATTAGGAGTAATTTTACCTCGTTTATACTGTGTTTTTTGAGGTTGGATGGGTAACTTATGGGGATAGGCCACAGCAATGGAAATAATAGTCTTAGCCGACTCCAAGGATAATTTAGGTTTGATTCTTTCCTCAATAACCTTGTGCTCAAAACCTGTTGTTCGACCTTCTTCAACCCCTAAACGTAATGATTTTTCCAGATAAGAAAAATCATCAGCTGTTGTAAAGCCGATTTTTGAAATACCAATTTCGTTCGCTATTTTTTTGATTTCCGCCTTAAGTTCCATATTACTATCATAATGGAAAAATATAAAGACTTCAAGACCAAGCAATGACTTATTGTAACAAATATTAAATTGTCATAACAAAAAAGAATATGTCAGGCTGAACCGCAAAAATCAAAAAACCAAAAGAGGTGAAAAATTGGCTTCACCTCTCATAATTCTATTTAATATTGATCAAAATGATGGTATAGATGATCAAGATCAGCTATTTCTTGTAGCAATTTTTTACCATTATCAGTATCTTTAACCAAGGTCCGATTTTCAACTAATTCGACTAAACGCTTGATAAAGATAATATCACATTTACCTTCTAAAACATCCTTAACAGATGAGAATGGTTTATGAGCAACTAATTCCAAGCCGTAAGAATTGGAAATTAAGGTGTAGCCAGCAATACCAGTCGTTTTTTGATAGCCTTTAGCCAATCCACCATCAATGATAATAATACGACCATCTGCTTTAATAGGTAATTCGCCACCCTTTTCCTTAACAGGTGTATGGCCATTGACAATATGAGCACTTCCATCCAAACCAAACTCTGCTAAAATGCGAAGACAGATTTCTTGATTTTCCCGTAAACGATAATAAGGATTCTTTTCCTCATGGTGGCTTGCCTTGTCAGCAATATAATAACGTTCAAAAGTGGTCATCCGGTCCTTACCAAAGAGTGATGAAACCTCACCACACCAGAGATACCAGAAGACATCGGTTGCTAAATCAAAGTGTTGCTCCCGATTTTTGTATGATTCCCTAACTTGCTCTTGGAAGAAATCTAAGAGAGCCTTGCCTGAATAGATTTTCTTGCCAAAACGCATGGATTTAAAATCACCATTTGAATGCATTGGCATACAACCATGGAAAAGCAAGTGATTATTGGAAATATGGTACATTGAGCCTTTTGCCATTAGAAAATCAATTTGACTCTCTAATTTTTCTGAGTTTTGGAAACGGTACATGAGCCCTTTTAAGATTTGCTCCTCTTCAGACGTTAAAACATCTGGCTGATCCCAAACCATTTTATGAAATGGGAAGGATTGTAAAGGATAGGTCTTTTCACCAATAGTAATGCTTTTCTTTTCTGGGTCGATTTTAGGAAATAATTGTGAAGCTTGCATGCCAAATTCTGGACGCCGCTTAATTAATTGGTGCTCCAATTTAAATTGCAAGAGGGCTGTCGCTTGCTGTAATTTATTAAGGGTCAGACGCTCTGTTTCAGAGATGACGTCACCATCTAAAATCGGGTTGAATACCTCTTCTTCCTTAAAGTAACGTTGGCTGTAATCAATAAGGCGTCGGAGATTAATACCGTAGCGATCTTCGATTAGTGCTAACGAATTATATCTAGCCGCAATCCGAATGACATTGATCATACAAATATAGGAACCAGACATAGCTCCAATCCAAGTAATATCATGATTTCCCCATTGAATATCAATGTTTTGGAAACCTTTTAAGCGGTCAATAATAAAATCAGGGTATTGGCCGCGGTCAAAAATATCACCAACCACATGAAGATGGTCGATGGATAATCGTTGAATCAAGTTGGCAAACGCAATAAAAAGATTGTCTAACTGCTCTAACTCAATCACTTTTGAGATGATAGCATGATAGTAATACTGCTTATTTTTGTCAGGCTGCTCTTCCGTCAACAACTCCTCCATGATATAGGCATAATCAGCTGGCAGCATCTTACGAACCTTAGACCGGGTATATTTGCTTCCGATATGCTTAACAAATTGGAGTAAATCTAACAGATATTGGCAAAGTTCAATTTCCAGGTCTTTACGGTCTAAAACTTCTTGCTGTGCTTGAATTTTTTCAGCAGGGTAGTAAATATATTGGCAAAGTTGTTCAATATCTTTTTCTTTTTTCTCTGGAAAACATTCTTGTAGTTTCTTTTTAATGGAACCTGAGCCATTACGTAACAAATAATCAAATGCTTGATATTCTCCGTGTAAGTCACTTAGGAAATGCTCGGTACCTTTTGGTAAATGGCAAATGGCATCCAGATTGATCATTTCGGTAATAAGTGACGACTTGGTTGGAAATTTTTCTTTCAACAACTGATAATATGGAGACATGATTGGCAGTGGGTCCTTTCTATTTTAAAAAAACAATAACCTTTTAAAGAGGCCTCTATTGCCATTTTAAAACTTATTTACCTAAATGGCTAGCAAAAACCGTAAGCGCATACAAAAGAGAGAGCTTCACTTCTCTCCCTCTTGCTTTATTTTTAAAGTACTTTTTCTGGGACTTGTCCCAAATGGTCGATAAGTTGATCAGCTTGCGACTGGTCAATCCCATATTGCTTATCCTTGATTGCCCAGACTTGCATCCCGGCAGACTTGCCAGCGCTGATACCCTTTTGACTATCTTCAATAATTAAACTATCAGCTTTATCAATCTCCAATAATCCAGCTGCTTTAAGATAAATATCTGGTTGCGGTTTTGGGCTGTCCACATCTTCTCGACTAAGAACAATATCAAAATAGGACAAAATTGATGCTGATTCTAAAGCAAAGAGAACATCATTCTTTTGCGTGTTTGAAGCTAAGGCTAGTTTTAGACCTGCTGCCTTTAAATCAGCTAAAGCTTGTCTGACTTCTGGAAAAATGATTTGG
Organism: Streptococcus bovimastitidis; assembly: GCF_001885095.1. GTDB lineage: Bacteria > Bacillota > Bacilli > Lactobacillales > Streptococcaceae > Streptococcus > Streptococcus bovimastitidis. The sequence goes on from NZ_LZDD01000001.1 coordinate 848,136, forward strand.
GCATAAGGCGCACGATGCTTTGCTTTATAATCTTCATACTCCTGATGAAAGGCATCAGCTTGACCAACATGCTCATTTTCACTTAAAATCTTTTGCCAAACTTGCTGGAGATTGCCACCAATAAATTCTTTGGCTTCCATATGCTCAATGGAAATCCCTTTACTATCTAAAAAGGTTTTACGTCTTTGATAATAGAAACCTTCAGTATCAAAAATAACTCCATCCATATCAAAAATAATGGCTTTATACATGTTTTTCCTCCTAAACATCTATTTTACCATAAATAGCCAAGTCACATCATTTTTGTTACAATGAAGCTATGACTAGATTAGCAATCATGAGTGATTTACATATAGATCTCAACCATTTTGGGAGTTACGAAGAAAATTGTCTCGTTCAAGTACTAGAAGAGAAAGGTATCGATCACCTACATATTGCAGGTGATATTTCTAATCATTTCTTAGAAAAGACCCTTCCATTCCTGCAGAGGATAGAAAAACAGATAACTTTAACCTATAATCTTGGTAACCATGACATGTTGGATTTAAGTGAAGAAGCTATTGCGGAGACTGATTTTAAATGCTACCACTTGAATAACACTACTATGCTTCTTACATTTCATGGTTGGTACGATTATAGCTTTTTCTCTGAAATGGACGAGGCAAGTAATTTACGCTTTAAAAAACAATTTTGGTTTGACCGCCGCCTTAAGCGTCCTAATTCTGACCCTCAAATAACTGAGGCCATTTGTATAAAACTTGAAGAAATCCTCAAATCCAATCCTGATAAGCGGATCATTGTTGCCATGCATTTTCCTCATCAGGCTTTTCTCCTGACTTATCCAAAATTAAGACCCTTCAATGCTTTTTTAGGTAGCCCCAAATTTCATCAGATTTTTACCAAATACTCTGTTACTGATGTCGTTTTCGGCCACAATCACCGGCGTATTAAAGTGGAAGAATATGATGGTATTTTATATCATAGTCGACCCCTTGGGTATTCCAAAGAATGGCAACTCACCTATGCCTTTCTTGAAGCTAATCCCCACTTGATTAGTCCTGCTTCTTGGACCCCTAATAAACGCTATGCGGCTATCCATAAGAATAAAACCTTTTTAGCCTATAAAGCTGATCATTTGAAGGAAGAGTTGGCTTTGGCAATGACTATTTTTGACATTGAATAGAGAAATGAGAATTGTTATGAAATTAAAAAGAAAAACCCGTTTTGCAAGAATTGGTGCTCCTATTACCATTGAGATTGGAAAAAATGAAAAAGTTCTCCTTCGGAATGGACAAGAAATCGAGATTCCACTGGCGGACAACGGGACTGAGATTAGGTTGCGGCAACGCTTTAGTCCAAAAATGGCAGTTAAGGAGAATGACTCTTTTGTGATTGTTGATAAACCAAAAACAGTTTTAATTTTTTGGTTCATTATTGTCCTCATCATTGCCAGTCATCTTCTACTCCCTTTTGATTCCGATTTACTTTGGTGGCTATCAATCATTGGAATTGTCTTGGTGATTATAAGCTTTATCCTACCCAAATACGAACTCCAAGATAGCAAAAAGACCTTATCCTAATGCGATAAGGTCTTGATTTTTTTCTTGAGCTAAACGGTCACGAACTTGAACGGCTAACTCCGGTTTGTCCGTCATAAAGCCAGCTAATTTAAAACGAAAAGCAAATTCCATTTGTTTTTCCTTGTTCAAGGTCCAGGGGCGAACCGATTTTCCAAATAAAGCTATTTTATTTTTATTGTTCATCGCCCACAATTTATTTGGATGAATGGCACCTACAAATGTTGCCTTTTGTCCTAGCCAAATATGGAAGGTTCCTGTTTTCATCAAATAGGCTAGTTCAATATTGGGATCTGCCTTTTCCATAATTTTTAAACTACGGAAATTAAAGGAGCAATAAAGATAGTCAAAAGGCCACTTTTGCGATTGCATCAATTTGGCGATATCTCTTTCGATTCTTGGGTAGTGGTATTTATCCGTTTTTATCTCGATATTTAAAGTTCCCTGAAAGTTTTCAGCAACTAAAAAATGTAAAACTTCTTCTAAAGTAGGTACTTTTTCCCTAAAATAAAATGGGGCAAACCAAGAACCGGCATCTAATGCTTTAATCTCCTTTAAAGTTAAATCCCGGACATAGCCTATACCATTAGTTGTTCTGTCCACTGTTTCATCATGGATGACGACTAAGTGGTGATCCTTCGTTCTGTGAACGTCTAATTCAATTCCATCAGCACCAACTCTAATGGCTTCTTTAAAAGCTGCTAGTGTATTTTCTGGACGATTACATTTACTTCCTCTATGGGCAAAAATGGTTGTCATACGTTCTCCTCACCATATTCTTCTCTTAGTTTACCATAACTTTCAAAGGAAATAACTTGTAGAGTCTGAAAAAATGCTATAATACCAAGATAAAGCGTTTTCGGAGGTGCTTATGACAATTACAATCACATGTCAAGCAAGAAAATATTCCTTTTTTGGGAGATTTATCGACGATAATAAGCTGGCAATTCGCCTCAATAAAAAATATGTCTCTGAAATTGGCAGTAAGGAAACTATCGATTTGGAAATCCCAGAAGATGATACATTACTATGCTATAATTTTTTTGATATCCCTAGAATTAGAGTTTCAAATGGTGACCAAATTAGCATTAAGCGCAATCAATTATCATTTGCACTCGATCTTGTGGTATTACTACTCTTAATCAGTTCAATTATTTGCTTAACATTCAGACCTGACTATGAATCATCGCAGCTGATGACATTTTTATTTTCCTTAACAATCTTACTTAGTGCAATTCTCCCCGATTATTGCTTTGTTAAAGAATAAGATTATTTCATCATTAGTCCCTATCAAACAAATCAAAAATTGATGACCTATAATCTTCTTACATCAAAAAAGTGAAGACAAGAAATTGTCTTCACTTTAAAGCGATTCTATAAGGATCGTTTTTTTATTTACTTTAGATTGCTTTTTCATCCATACCCATAGCACGTTGGATTGCTTTAACAAGCTCAACCAATACTACCATTAGTAAGCTTCCGATGACTACTACCAACCATTGGCTACCACTCAAGTGAGCCACGTGGAAGAATTTATTGAAGCCAGGAACGACAACAGTCACCATCAACATAATGAAGGCAAGTGGGATTGAGTAGTTGAAGAGTTTGTTTTTAAAGAGTCCAACCTTAAACATAGATTGATAAACAGATTTAACATTGTAGGCATGCACTAATTGGATTAAACCTAGTGTTACATAAGCCATGGTTAAGGCATCTGCATGAATTTCTTTATAAGTTGAGTGTTCTGGGAACATTAGAGCGAAACCATAAACACCTAAGACAAGCATGGTTTGGAAAGCACCTTGGTAAAGGATGGCTTCTTTAACACCACCGTCAAAGAAACTAGATTTACGACCACGAGGTTTATGCTTCATAACACCTGGTTCAGCAGGTTCTACACCTAATGCGATGGCTGGTAGCGTATCTGTTACCAAGTTAATCCAAAGCAAGTGAACAGGTTGAAGAACATCCCAACCAAATAGGGTTGCAAGGAAGATAGTGAAGACTTCAGCCATATTTGCTGAAAGCAAATATTGGATTGTTTTTTGGATGTTAGAGAAGACTTTACGTCCTTCTTCAACGGCAACAATGATAGTTGCAAAGTTATCGTCAGCAAGAACCATATCAGAAGCACCTTTAGATACTTCAGTACCAGTGATACCCATACCAATACCGATATCAGCTGTTTTAAGAGATGGGGCATCATTAACACCATCACCAGTCATGGCAACAACTTTACCTTCATTTTGCCATGCCTTAACAATACGAACCTTATGTTCTGGCGAAACACGCGCATAAACAGAGTATTGTTTGAAGACTTTTTGGAATTCTTCATCTGAAATTTCGTTTAACTCAGCACCAGTGAATACATGGTCTTCATTATCAGTTTCGTCAATGATTCCTAAGCGTTTGGCAATAGCTTCCGCAGTGTCCTGGTGGTCACCAGTAATCATGATTGGACGGATACCAGCTTCTTTAGCCACTTTAACGGCTTGCGCTGCTTCCGGACGCTCAGGGTCAATCATCCCAACTAAACCTGAGAAAATTAACTCCGCTTCAACTGTTTCGGTATCAAGAGTTGGAATCGTATCAACATATTTATACGCCATCATCAATACACGAAGGGCTTGTTTAGCCAATGACTTATTCATATCCAAGATAGCTGCTTTATCAGCCTCAGTAATTGGACGAATAGAGCCATTATCTTCAATTTGAGTAACACGTTTTAAAAGTTGATCAGGAGCACCTTTTACAGCAACAAAATATTTAGCATCAGCTTCTTTATGAATAGTTGCCATCAATTTACGGTCAGAATCAAAAGGTAATTCAGCGACACGTGGTTCATTGACTAAGATATCACGAACATCAAATCCATGGTCTAATCCATATTGTACTAAAGCTGTTTCAGTTGGGTCACCAATCAATTTACCAGATTGATCAATTTTCGTATCATTAGCAAAGTTCATGACGCGAAGAGTGCTGTTTGAAAAATCAATATCAGATCCAGCTGATTGCAACTGGCCATTAGTATAAATTTTTTCAACAGTCATCTGATTCATGGTAAGGGTACCAGTTTTATCAGATGCGATAATTTCAGTTGAACCAAGGGTTTCTACTGCTGGTAACTTACGGATAATGGCATTACGTTTTGCTAATACTTGAGTTCCTAATGAAAGAACTACTGTTACAATCGCTGGTAAACCTTCAGGAATAGCTGCAACGGCAAGGGCTACCGATGTCATTAAACCTTCTAATGGATGTTGTCCACGAACGAAAACACCAACTGCAAATGTAACGGCTGCAATAACTAAAATCAAGTAAGTTAAAATTTTAGACAGGTGGTCTAAATTTTGTTTAAGTGGCGTATCTGTTTCATCAGCATTTGCTAACATCCCAGCAATATGACCAACTTCAGTATACATACCAGTATTTGTGACAACACCCATACCACGACCATAAGTAACGTTTGAGTTTTGGTAACCCATGTTAACTCGGTCACCGATACCAGCATCTTCAGCAACAGTAGCTGAAAGGTCTTTCTCAACTGGAACAGATTCACCTGTTAGAGCTGCTTCTTCAATTTTTAATGAATTTGCTTCAAGAAGACGCATATCAGCTGGTACAACATCACCAGCTTCAAGAAGAACGATATCACCAGGAACTAATTCTTTCGAATCAAGCTCGATAACATGTCCATCACGACGAACACGCGCTAGCGGGCTAGACATTGATTTTAAAGCTTCAATAGCTGCTTCGGCTTGACCTTCTTGGTAAACACCAAATGCCGCATTAAGAATAACAACAGCTAAGATAATAATAGCATCTGTCATCCCTTCTGTTCCTTCAGTTATAACTGAAAGCACAGCAGCAACAATCAAGATAATAATCATTAAATCCTTGAATTGATCAAGGAACTTCATAAAGAGGCTGCGTTTTTCCCCTTCATCAAGCTCGTTACGACCATATTGGTCTAAACGACTTTTAGCTTCACTTGTTGAAAGACCATCTTGACTTGATTGTAATTCTTCAAGTACAGTCTCTTCGGATTGCGTGTAGAACACGTCTTTTCTTTGTTCTTTTGACAAATTTTCCATCCTCCCTGGCCTTTTAAAGTATATAAAAAGACCTGTTTAATATAGTTAAACAAGTCTCGCTGTTTCAGATTGCACCGGAAATCGAAATTCCGTAGTGACGATACAATCACGGGTAAACCCGTCTGCTACTCCCTTGATATAGGTACCATTATATAAAAAAAACACTTAAAAAACAAGAAATAAATATAAAAAATCAGCCAAGAATAGGCTGATTAAATTACTTAATGATTAATTTTGTAATTATCTTGGTAGGTGTCTGTTTCAATATAGATGTAAAGTTTGTAGTCAGGTAGTGACTGACGGATATCTTTTTCTATCTGGTTAATCAGTTTTGAGGCATCATTAATAAAGAGTGAATCAATTTCAATTTTCGCTGTTACAAGGATATCTGTGTCACTCAAATGAATCGTTTTAATATCTATTAGACGTAAAACTTCTTCTTTCTCAAAAGCACCATGTATCGTTACTAAATCTTCTTCTGTAACACTTTCCCCGACTAAAAGACCATAAAATTCTCTTGCCAAAAAGATTGCTGCAAGACAAAGCATTATTCCAATAAATAAGCCTGATAAAGCGTCAAAAACAGGATTCTTTGTCAGGTAAGCCAAAATAGTTCCTAGCAATGCAATAAGGAGACCGATTACTGCACAGCTATCTTCAGCAAAAATAATTAAGATTTCACTATGGCGACTTTCTTTTAGAAAACGAAAAAGAGGAAGTTTATTTTTATTTAGTTCCTTAATTTCTTTAAATGCTACTCTTAAGCTAAAGCTTTCAACCACCAATCCAAAAACCAAGACAGCAATTAAAAGCCAAAAGTGACTGATTTCATGTTCCGGCTCAGCAATTTTTTTAGAGCTTCCATAATACCCAAAGCACCACCGCCAAAAAAGAGCATCATGGCCACAATGGTAGAGAAAAAATATTTGGCTCTAGCTTCGCCAAAAGGATGGCGAGTACTTTCAAGTGCTTTAGCTTTTTTATCACCAACTAAAAGTAAAATTTGATTGCCACAGTCAACCAAGCTATGGATCGACTCATTCATCATTGCCACTGATCCAGAAAAAAGAAAAGCAACAAATTTTGAAAGTGCAACTAAGATATTAGCAATAAGGGCAGCTATAACACTTCCCATTCCCTGATGTTTCTCATTTTCCATTTTAATACCATTTCATTTCTAGTCGATATGTCGCAAATTGGGCGAAGCTTTCTGGCTGAAGTAAATCATAAGATAAGTTTAATACTTTATTTTCTTCATCAAACTGATAACTATGGGTCGAGGTCACTAACTGCTGAATCCCCATGGGTGTAGGGATATCAAAGATATGATTAACTCCTTTTTCAAAAGTCATCAAAGTGTGCGGATTTGAAAAGCGATTAATACTTACGCTATTTAACTGACATTTGATGATAACTTTTTCATCCATTTCATTTTGATAAATGAAATAAATGGCATTCCCTTTTTCCATCACTTGACAATCATGAATCTCTTTAATTTTTTCAATTTGATCATCTATTTTAATGGTGTTTTTTATTTCTAATTTCATACCTTATCCAATCTCTTTTTTTACCGTGTCTATTCTATCAATTTCTTCTTAATTTAGCAATTTTTGGTATAATAAAGTTATGAATGAAAAAGTATTCCGGGACCCTGTCCACAACTATATCCACATTAATAAAAAAGTAATCTATGACTTAATTAATGCTAAAGAATTCCAACGATTAAGACGGATTAAGCAAGTACCAACGACTGCATTTACCTTTCACGGGGCAGAACACAGTCGTTTTTCGCATTGCCTTGGTGTCTATGAGATTGCTAGACGCGTCACTGAAATCTTTGAAGAGCGCTACCCGGATGAGTGGAACAAAGAAGAATCTCTTTTAACTATGACAGCCGGACTTTTACATGATATTGGTCATGGCGCATACTCTCATACTTTTGAAAAACTTTTTGAAACAGATCACGAAGCCATCACACAGGAAATTATTACAAACCCAGAAACTGAGATAAATGCAATTCTTAGACAGGTCTCTATAGATTTCCCTGATCAAGTAGCTAGTGTCATCAATCATACTTATCCTAATAAACAAGTCGTTCAACTCATTTCTAGCCAAATTGATTGCGACCGGATGGATTATCTCTTGCGTGATTCTTATTTTTCAGCGGCTAATTATGGCCAATTTGATCTTATGAGAATACTCCGTGTTATTCGACCAGTTGAAAACGGCATTGTTTTTGAAAAGAATGGTATGCATGCTGTGGAAGATTACATCGTCAGTCGATTCCAAATGTATATGCAAGTTTATTTCCATCCAGCAAGTCGTGGTGTTGAGCTAACGCTACAAAATCTACTTAAAAGGGCTAAACGGATTTATCAAAAAGATCCAGATTACATCTGCCGCACCGCACCAGGCTTAATCCCCTTTCTAAAGAATCAATTTACCTTGAGCGACTACCTAAGATTAGATGATGGTGTCTTAAATACATATTTCCAAGTATGGATGACTAGTGAAGACCAGATATTAGCCGATTTAGCAAGTCGCTTTATCAACCGCAAAATTCTTAAATCAGTAACCTTTGACCAAGCAAATGAAGGTAAATTAGAACATCTAAGACAATTAGTTGAAGCTGTTGGTTTCAATCCAGAATATTATACCGGAGTACACGTCAATTTTGACCTACCATATGATATCTACCGACCAGAGAATAAAAATCCAAGAACTCAAATTGAAATGCTTCACAAAGATGGTCGGCGATCTGAACTATCCCATTTATCACCTATCGTAAAAACTTTAACCGGGACAACTTACGGTGACAGACGATTCTATTTCCCTAAAGAAATGTTAGATGCAAGTGATCTCTTTGCAAAAGATAAAGAAGAATTTATTTCTTACATTGAAGATGAACATTTTGAATTTCCAAACTAAGAGCTTTTGAGCTCTTTTTTATTTTTAGTAATTTTAACAAATAAAACGTTTTCTTTATTAAATCAAGGTTTCAAGATGTTCGATTCCATGACAAAAGCTTGCTTTTTTAGTATGATAGAAGGTAGATATTTTTTGAATAAATGATAAATGATAACAAACAAGGAGATTTCCATGTCTATCAAATTAGTTGCTGTAGATATTGACGGCACTCTTATAACAGATGATCGTAAAGTGACAAGCCAAGTTTTTGAAGCTGTTCAGGAAGCTAAAGCAAATGATGTTCAAGTAGTGATTGCAACTGGTCGACCAATTGCCGGCGTAACTGGTCTCTTAGAAGAACTCAATCTAAACCATAATGGTTCTTATGTTATTACTTTTAATGGTGGATTAGTCCAAGATGCCGAAACAGGTGAAGAGATTGTTAAGGAAACCATGTCTTACGAAGATTACTTGGACATTGAATTCCTCAGTCGTAAAATTGGTCTCCACATGCATGCTATCACTAAAGAGGGAATCTACACCGCAAACAGGAATATCGGTAAATATACAGTACATGAATCAACCTTGGTTAATATGCCTATATTCTACAGAACGCCTGAAGAAATGGCTTCAAAAGAAATCGTCAAAATGATGATGATTGATGAGCCAGATGTTTTAGACGCTGCCATCAAAAAAATTCCACAAGAATTTTACGACAAATACAACATTGTCAAATCAACACCCTTCTACTTAGAATTCATGCTGAAATCAGTGTCAAAGGGTAATGCAATTATTCATTTAGCTGAAAAATTAGGATTAGACATGGACCAAACAATGGCTATTGGTGACGCCGAAAACGATCGAGCAATGCTTGAGGTTGTTGGCAATCCAGTCGTTATGGAAAATGGAAGTCCGGAATTGAAGAATATTGCTAAATACATCACTAAATCTAATAACGAAAGCGGCGTAGCTTATGCTATACGCGAGTGGGTTTTACATTAATGTTTACATACAAAGTTGGCATCCCAAAAGAAGAACATGATGCCTTTGTTCTCGGACATCCTAATTGTAACTTATTACAAAGTGCTAATTGGGCAAGTGTCAAAGAAGAGTGGAAGCAAGAAATCATTGGCTTTTATGAAAATGAAGAATTGGTCGCTTCCGCTGCCCTTCTCATTCGTCCATTACCTCTAAATTTTAGCCTAATCTATATCCCCCGTGGACCAATTATGGATTATACTAATTTCGAATTAGTCGATTTTGTCATCAATTCTTTAAAAAAATTCGGAAAAAGTAAAAAGGCTCTCTTTGTTAAATTTGATCCAAGTCTTTTTCTAAAACAATTTCCTGTTGATAAGGAAATCACAGATATCGAAGAAAATGACTTAACCTTATCTGCCATTTCCTTTATGAAAAGTCACGGCATTGAATGGACTGGAAGGACAGAAGATATTGGACAAAATATCCAACCCCGCCTTCAAGCCAATCTCTATGCTAAAGACTTTGACCTTGTAAACCTCCCTAAGAAAACACGACAAGCAATCCGTACAGCTCAAAACAAGGGAGTCACCATTACTATTGGTGGTCAAGAACTCTTGGAAGATTTTGCTGAATTGATGAAGAAAACAGAATTCCGTAAAGGTATTAATCTTCGTGGTATCGACTATTATAGAATTTTAATGGAGACCTATCCAGGTGAGCAATCTTATATCACCATGGCAAAAGTTAATATGGTCGAAAGAAAAGCACTACTTGAAACTCAACTAGTGAAAGCTCAATCAGAAAAAGAAAAATTTACTGAAAAAACAAGAGAATCAAAAGTCAAAGAAAATTTAAACACTATTACTAGATTAACTTCTGAACTAGAATTAATCCAAAATGATTTAGATTTTGGAAAAGAAATCGTCCCACTAGCAGCGACCTTATCCCTTAACTTTGGACAAACATCAGAGAATCTTTATGCTGGAATGGATGATAGCTATAAACTCTATCAAGCTCCACTATTAACTTGGTACGAAACTGCTGCTGAAGCTTTTCGTAGAGGGTGTCAATGGCAAAACATGGGTGGGATTGAGAATCAATTAGATGGCGGTCTCTATAGTTTTAAAGCTAAACTAAATCCACAAATAGAAGAATTTGCTGGTGAATTTAATATTCCCGTCAGCCTCCTTTACCACCCAGCCATGTTAGCCTATAAAATTCGAAAAAAATTAAGGAGTAAACATTAATGCCTTTAGTAACTTTAACCAAAGAAGCATTTGAAGCCTTTGCTTCTCAAGTAGAATTCCGTTATTTTGAGCAATCTGCCAATATGAGTGCATTACTTGAAAATAGAGGCTATGAGACCGAAATGAAAGGATTTGAAGATAATGATGGTCAGTTACAGATAGCTACTCTCCTTTTCACTACCCCAATCGCTGGTGGATTACACATGGAAATTCATTATGGCCCCCTCTGGAAGGATGAAAGTTATTTATCCGATTTTCTTAAGGATTTAAAATCATATGCTAAATCCAAAAAAGTAATGGAATTAGTCATCAAACCATATGGTCACTATCGAATGTTTGATGATCATGGTAACCCATTAACTGAATTAGATCAAAACTATATTGATTTATATCAAAACTTAGGTTTTATCCATGAACAACCTCAAATTGGCTATGATAAGCACGATTGGCATTATATCAAGGATTTGACTGAAATGACAGAGAAAAATCTTCTAAAGTCGTTTAGTAAAAAAGGGAAACCCTTAGTCAAAAAAGCAAAAACTTTTGGAATTCAAATCAAAAAATTAAAAAAAGACGAACTTATTCAATTTAAAGAAGTTACCTCTTCTACTTCTGAGCGTCGCAATTATGATGATAAACCTATCGAATACTATGAATACTTTTACGATGCTTTTAATGAAAAGGCCGAGTTTCTAGTTGCAACACTCAATTTCAAAGACTATCTAACAAATTTGCAAAAAGATCAAGCAAAATTGGCAGAAAAAGTACAAAAACTAGAAGCCGATTTAGAAGTAAATCCTAATTCCGAAAAGAAACGTAATCAACATAAAGAATTCTCTAGTCAACATCAAACTTTTGATGTTCGTATAGCTGAAGCTAATGAATTTATTCAAAAATATGGTGATCAGGATGTTATCCTTGCTGGGTCTTTATTTGTATTTATGGAGCAAGAAGCAACTTATTTCTTTAGTGGTTCCTATTCAGAATTTAATAAATTCTATGCACCTGCAATCCTACAAGAATATGTAATGCTTGAAGCAATTCAGCGTGGTATTAAACGTTATAATTTATTAGGAATCTCTGGTTATTTTGATGGATCTGATGGTGTTTTAGGATTCAAACAGAATTTTAATGGTCATATTGAACAAACAATAGGCACATTTTACTTTTATCCAAATCCACTCAAACAAAAGGTCATCAAAGGAATAAAGAAAATCTTAAGAAGATATTAAAATGACAGTTATTACTGTCATTTTTTTATATGAAAAAAGCTATTGTTCTAACATGAACAATAGCCTGTGAAAGAAATTTATTTAACGAAATCTAATAATGCTAAGAAGCTAGCCGCATCAAGAGAGGCTCCACCAACTAAAGCACCATCAACGTCTGGACATTCCATATATGAAGCAACGTTTTCAGGTTTTACTGAACCACCATATTGAACACGTACTTTATCAGCTACAGCTTGACCAAAATCAGCTGCTACAACATCACGTACCGCTTTACACATTTTTTGTGCATCTTCTTGAGTCGCAGATTTACCAGTACCGATTGCCCAAATTGGTTCATAAGCAATCACTAATGAAGAAACTTGTTCTTCAGTTAAACCAGCCAATGCAGCAGAAACTTGAGCCCCTACGAAGTCTACTGCTTTACCAGCTTCATAAGTTGCAAGAGTTTCACCACAACAGATAATTGGTGTTAAACCATTAGCAAAAATTGCTTTTGCTTTTTTGTTAATATCTTCATCAGTTTCATGGAAGTATTCACGACGTTCAGAATGGCCAATAACAACATAGTCAGTACCCATTTCAGCTAATACTTTAGGGCTGTTTTCACCTGTGAAAGCACCTGAATTTTCAAAATAGGCATTTTGAGCTGCTACTTTTAATTCTGATCCTTTAGCTGCTTCAAGAACAGTATAAAGATCGAGAGCTGGAGCTGCAATCCCTGCTTCAACAAATTCTGATGAAGTTAATTTAGAAGCTACTTCTTCGATAAATGCTTTAGCTTCCTCAGGATTTTTGTTCATTTTCCAGTTTCCGGCAATAAATGGTTTACGTGACATTTCACATACCTCTTCTTTTTTTATTTACACTACTATTTTATCATAATTTTGGACCTAATAAAAGAATATGACTGCATTTTAAGATTTTTTTCACAAAGAATTACCTGTTTTCTGAAAATATTTTCTGAAAACATATCAGGATATAAAAAAGACCCCAAACGGGGTCCTTACAATCTGAGTTGTCTGACTCTAATTGTTATTCTGGGAACTTAATTAAAATTAAGCTTCGATTTCTGAAACGATACCTGAACCAACAGTACGTCCACCTTCACGAATTGAGAAAGTAGTACCTTGTTCTACGGCGATTGGGTGGATCAATTCAACATTGATAGTCACGTTATCACCAGGCATAACCATTTCTGTACCAGCTGGAAGTTCGATTGAACCAGTTACGTCAGTTGTACGGAAGTAGAATTGTGGGCGGTAGTTGTTGAAGAATGGAGTATGACGTCCACCTTCTTCTTTAGAAAGGATGTATACTTCACCTTTAAATTTAGTGTGTGGGTTGATTGAACCTGGTTTAGCAATAACTTGTCCACGTTCGATTTCGTCACGCTGAACACCACGAAGAAGGATACCTACGTTGTCTCCTGCAAGACCTTCGTCAAGTTGTTTACGGAACATTTCAACACCAGTAACAACAGCTTTTTTAATATCTTCTTTGATACCAACGATTTCGATTTCGTCGTTGACACGAACAGTACCACGGTCGATACGTCCTGAAGCTACAGTACCACGTCCAGTGATTGAGAATACATCTTCGACTGGAAGAAGTAATGGTTTGTCAGTATCACGTTCTGGTTCTGGAATATATTCATCAACAGTTTTCATCAATTCCATGATGATATCTTCGTGAGCTGTATCACCTTCAAGAGCTTTAAGAGCTGAACCTTGGATAACTGGAAGGTCATCACCTGGGAAATCGTATTCTGAAAGAAGGTCACGAATTTCCATTTCAACTAATTCAAGCAATTCTTCATCATCAACAAGGTCAACTTTGTTCATGAAGACGATAAGGTGTTTAACACCAACCTGACGTGAAAGAAGGATGTGCTCACGTGTTTGTGGCATTGGTCCATCAGTAGATGCAACAACAAGGATAGCTCCGTCCATTTGGGCAGCACCAGTGATCATGTTTTTAACATAGTCCGCGTGTCCTGGGGCATCGATGTGGGCATAGTGACGTGATTCAGTTTCATACTCAACGTGTGCAGTGTTGATTGTGATTCCGCGTTCGCGCTCTTCTGGAGCAGCATCGATAGAAGCATAATCTTTAGGTTGGTTAACTGAGCTTGGTAAGCGACGTGCAAGAACAGTTGTAATTGCAGCTGTTAATGTAGTTTTACCATGGTCAACGTGTCCGATTGTACCAATGTTAACGTGGGGTTTACTACGATCGTATTTTTCTTTTGCCATTTTGGGAAAAGCCTCCAATAAAATATATTTTATAGATAGACGGTAGGCAATACAGTCTAACTTTACCTTACTATTGTAGCAAATTATTAAGAAAAAGCAAGTGTTTTATATTGATTGGCAATTCTTTCTTATATCAAAAATCAATTCATGACACTAGGTATTCTTATATCACTACTTCAACTATCATTTTCCTTTTCGAAGGAAAAAAATAGACCTACTTGAAGTAGGTCTATTCTGCTTGATAACTTATTTAAAACGACTGATATTGACAATCTTACCATTTTCATCACGCATAGTTTTGCGATAAGATAATTCAGCTTCTTTTAAAATATCTTCTTTCTTCTCGTTTGCATCTATATTGAGTACAAAACCAATGGCTACCGATAAAACTAGTAAGCTATTTCCACCTTGAGATAGGAAGGGGAACGTTACACCAGTTGAAGGTATAATACCTGATATGCCTCCAATATTGACGAATACTTGCATTAATATCATACCACCGACGCCTAATGCAACCATGGCATTAAATGGTTTTTTAGCTTTAATACCAACATTCATAATACGGAGAATTAAAAAGAAGACGAGAGCCAAAATCAATCCTGCTCCAATTAGACCAAGTTCTTCAATAACGATCGAAAAGACGAAGTCTGTTTGGGCTTCAGGTAGGTAGCCCCTTTTTTCAATCGAGTTACCTAAACCGACACCAAACCAACCACCATTACTCATGGCATAATAAGAATGAGCTAACTGGTGTCCCGAATCAGTTAAATCTTTAAATGGATTAAAGTAAGCACTAAAACGTTTTGCAACATAGCCAAAAATGGGTACCTTGGCAACACGTTCAACACCAATAACTTTAATTGAGCCTAGAAAGATAGTAGATAGAACCGTAATTAAAGATAATATTCCGGAGAACCAGCGATAGCCGATTCCACTAATGGTAATCATTAAAATTGCTGTTAGAACAATAATGGCCGCATTACCTAAATCGGGTTGTGCAGCAACTAACAAGATAAGAAATAGTGAATAGACACGCCAGTCTTTTAAATCACTACTCTGTCTTGGCCACCATCTTCTCTTTGTCAAAGCTTGATAATCATATAAAGCAATTTCTTCTTGTTTACGGGCAAAAGTATGTGCCAGATACCAGACCATAATAATTTTCAGATATTCTGCTGGTTGAAAACTTAGTGGTCCTAAAACAATCCAACCATGAGCTCCATTAACTTCTTGAGTAAAAAAACGGGCAATCAAGAGCAAGGCTGCTTCAAATAACATGACCATTACTAATAATCCATGGTTATTTAAAAAATTTAGTTTTAATTTATAAATAAAAGAAATGGCAGTTAAACTAATCAACCAAAAAATCCCTTGACTTAAAACTGACTTAAAAGGGTTTGCATTCAATTGGATCAAGGTTGCACTAGTCGTAGAATAGACCATAATAAGGCCGATAATCGAAAGGATTAGATAAGGCAAAAGTATCGAATAATTTAAGAGATGCCTTTTATCAATTTTCATAATTTCCCCTGTTTTTCTGATAATCTTTAAGCATTATATCATCTTTCTAGAGCAAAAAAAAGGGAAAAGACAGACAAATGCCTGTCTTTACTCTTCTATTAAAATATCGTCCTATTTCAAAAATAGTGTTACTATAATAAGCTTCTACCTGAGTCTCTCTTAGCCAGAGTTACGAAGACCGGTCGCAATACCATTAATAGTAATATGGATTAATTTTTCATAATCTTCATCCAGTTGGTGATGACGTAAGCGTTTAATAAGTTCAATTTGAATATAATTTAGAACATTGAAATAAGGAAGTCGATAATCCAAACTTTGTTTCAATGATTGGTTATCCTCTAATAACTCATCATGTTGCTCAATGGACAAAATCATATTTTTAGTTAATTGCCATTCATCTAAAATGGTATGGAAAATATCTCTTACTTCTTCTTTTTCAGCCAACTGAGCGTATTGGAAAGCGATGTTCATATTTGATTTCGAAAGCACCATGTCAACATTTGACAGTAAAGAATGGAAGAAAGGCCATTTTTCATACATATGTTGCAACTTAGCTAAATTGCCTTCTTCTTGATCAATATATTGTTTAAATGCAGAACCGACACCATACCACCCTGGGAACATGATGCGGTTTTGAGACCAAGAGAACACCCATGGGATAGCACGTAAACCAGAAATTTCAGTAATGGTTTTACGAGCAGCTGGTCTAGAACCAATATTTAAACTTGAAACTTCTTTAATAGGACTCGCCTCAAAGAAGTAATCATAGAAATGAGGATTACCGAAAACTAAATCACGGTATACTTTATTACTAAAGTCCACAATGCCTTCCATAACTTCTCTAAAACCATCAATTTCGTCCGGGTTAGTAAGCATTCTTGTAACCATCCGATTGACAGAAGCCGAAATCAACATTTCTAAATTATAGTAGGCGACATCTTTGTTACCATATTTATTCTCAATGATTTCACCTTGCTCAGTTAAACGAATACGATCTTTAATTGAACCGAATGGTTGAGATGTAATAGCATCATAAGAGGGTCCACCACCACGACCAACAGTACCACCACGACCATGGAAGAAAGTAATCTTGATACCATTTTTTTGTCCGATTTCAGTCAAGTCATTTTGAGCTTTATAAAGGGTCCAACCAGAAGATAAATAACCACCATCCTTATTACTGTCAGAATAACCTAACATAATTTCTTGATAGTTACCTTTGGAAGCAATCCAATTCTTAACCATTGGATAGGCTAGGTAGTCGGTCATAATATGATTTGAGTTGTCCAAATCTTCGATAGTTTCAAATAACGGAACAATCTGAACACGTGCACTATCCTTATCCACCAAGCCAACTTCTTTAAGCATGATTGCTAATTCAAACATATCTGACACACTCTCAGTATGAGAAATGATGTGTTGTTTGATAACCTCTTCGCCAAGTTTATCCTTCAAGCGACGGGCAGCTTTGTAGATAGCAAGTTCTTTCTCTAAGAGTTCTGATTTCTCAACATTTGTCGAAGAAAGGGTTCTTGGATCCTCAGATAATTGTTTGTAGAGAAGACGACATTTTTCAGACTCAGAAAGGGATGAATAGTCTTCTTCAATATTTGCTGCTTTCAGCAATTCAGCCACACATGCTTCTTGAACACTGGAATCTTGCCGCATATCAATACTTGCCAAGAAGAAACCAAAGATATCAACAGCTTGAATTAGTTCCGTCAAATCACCAGTAATCAGAGAACGGTCTCCGTTTTCAACTAAAGAATTTTTAATTTTCAAAAGATCTTTTTTAAACTCTTCGGGATTTTCATAGGCTGGAACCAGGGATTTTTTGAAGCGACTTTTCGTAAGACTTGAGTGCGTTTCTTGTAAACGTGCCTTAATATAATGAAAAGCTTTACGATAAGGCTCATTTTCACGGTAAATCGATTTATCACTAGATAAATCCGCTAACTCTTGAACATCCTCACTTGTTTTTACTAATGTCGATGACATAGAGAACGTCCGATAAAGAACTGATAACTTATCAAGGTAATAATTTAAAATCACTTCACTTTGAAGAGTAGCCGACTGTTTTAAGGTATCTGCTGTGACAAAAGGATTCCCATCACGGTCACCACCAATCCACATCCCCATGGTAATTGGTTTTGGATTCTCTAAAACTAAGCCTTTTTCTTTAGCTAAATCTTTATATTGTCTAGTTAATTTTGTAATGGCTGGAATCAAAGAATTGTCATAATATTGCATGACATTAGTGATTTCATTTTTAACTTTTAATTTTTTTTCACGAATGATGTCGGTTTGCATAATAATTTCAATGTAGCGACGTAATTCTTCCAACCATTTCTTTTGGTTAACGACACCATTTTTGACATCACGGTATTTCCGCAGCAAATCATGAATGTGATTTGTTAATTCTAAGACAGTTTTTCGTTGCACTTGCGTAGGATGAGCCGTCAAAACTGGTACAACGTTTACCTTTTCCAGAATATCTTGCGCATTATCTTTAGAAGCGACTTCATTAATTGTGTTTGCTAATTTTCCTAAGTAGTCAACATTGGTATTATTTTGATAATTAATTTCATATGCCAAATCAACATCTTCAGAAATATTAATTAGTAAGGGCAAAATTGAAAAATAACGAGAGATGATAACCATTTCGTCATTGGATAATTCTCTTATAGTATTCTCCAGTAAAACAGCATCTTTCCCTTGTGATAATTCCAAAATTCTTTCAATTTTAGCATATACTTGGTCTCCGGCCATAGACCTTGTAATATCTTCGAGTAGATCTTGTAAAATAGCTACTTCTTCAGTAATCATTTTATGATGGTTACTACTCTCTAATTTTTTTACAGTCAAATCAATCACTCCTTTTCTCATTGCTTAAGTCAATGATACCACTTTTTCAAGTAAATGTAAGTTCTTTTTCATATAATGTTTGCTTTTTACAAAAACTTTACCGAAAATTTATACAAATGTTTGCTTTTACTTATTTTTCTATTCTCTTAACCGCTTTTTTGTTATACTGAAACTATTAGAACAAAAGGAGATAAGCATGGAACTCAAAAAACGCTCTACATTTCCCGAAAATGAATTATGGGATTTAACAGCTCTTTACAAGGATCGACAAGATTTCCTTCTAGCCATCGAGAAAGCTTTGGATGATGTTCAAACATTCAAGAAAAACTATGAAGGGCACTTAAACACCAAAGAAGACTTTGAACAAGCCCTATATGAAATTGAACATATCTACATTCAAATCAGTCATATTGAAACTTATGCTTTTATGCCACAAACAACTGATTTTTCTAATGAAGAATTCGCTGAAATCGCGCAAGCTGGTGATGATTTTGTTACAAAGGCTTCTGTTGCTCTGAGCTTTTTTGATTCTAGCCTAGCTCAAGCTGATTCTGCTATCCTCGATGCATTAGAAGAGGTCGAATACTTTAGATCTACAATCCGTCAAGCTAAATTGCGAAAGCAACACCTACTGGCCCCAGAAGTTGAACAAGCAATGACCAACCTTCGCGAAGTTATGAATGCACCTTATGATATTTACACTAAAATGCGTGCTGGTGACTTCGAAATGGAGCCTTTTGAAGTTGAGGGCAAAAGCTATCCCAATAGTTTTGTTTCTTATGAGAATTTCTATCAAAACCACGAAGACCAAGCTATTCGCGAAAAATCTTTCCGCTCATTCTCTGCTGGGCTTCGCAAGCATCAAAATGCTGCTGCCGCTGCCTATTTAGCAAAAGTCAAATCTGAAAAATTAATGGCCGACATGCGAGGATATGATTCTGTTTTCGACTATCTTCTTGCAGAACAAGAAGTCGATCGTGCCATGTTTGATCGTCAAATCGACTTGATTATGACCGAGTTTGGTCCAGTGGCTCAAAAATACCTTAAACACGTCGCCCAAGTAAATGGCCTGGAAAAAATGACCTTTGCTGACTGGAAGTTGGATATTGATAACGACTTAAATCCACAAGTGAGTATCAACGATGCCTATGATTTTGTCATGAAATCCATCCAACCACTTGGTCAAGAATACTGCCAAGAAATCGCCCGTTATCAAACAGAACGTTGGGTTGATTTTGCTGCCAATGAAAATAAAGATTCTGGTGGCTACGCTGCCGATCCATATAAAGTGCATCCTTATATCCTCATGTCTTGGACAGGTCGCATGTCAGATGTCTATACCTTGATTCATGAAATTGGGCATTCAGGACAGTTTATCTTCTCAGATAATAATCAATCCTACTTCAACACTCACATGTCAACCTATTATGTTGAAGCACCTTCTACTTTCAACGAATTACTTCTTTCCGATTACTTGGAAAATCAATTTGAAGACGCCCGTCAAAAACGCTTTGCCCTAGCTCATCGCTTAACAGATACCTACTTCCACAATTTCATTACCCATTTATTAGAAGCCGCTTTCCAGCGAAAAGTATACCAGTTAATTGAAAATGGTGGAACATTTGGCGCGGAAAAATTAAACGAGTTTATGAAGGCTGTGCTAACAGAATTCTGGGGGGATGCTATTGAAATTGATGATGATGCAGCCCTTACCTGGATGCGTCAAGCTCACTATTACATGGGCTTATATAGTTATACTTATTCTGCAGGGCTCGTTATCTCAACAGCTGGCTATTTAAACCTAAAAAACAATCCAAATGGCGCACAAGAATGGCTTGAATTCTTGAAATCCGGTGGAAGCAAAACACCACTTGAAACAGCCCTTTTAATCAATGCCGATATTTCAACTGACAAGCCACTCCGTGATACCATTCAGTTCTTAAACCAAACCGTTGATCAAATTATCGACTACAGCAATCACATTGAAAAATAGAATCAAAGAACCAAGGACACTGTCCCTGGTTCTATTTTTATTTGATTTTTTCCATATAGAAATAAATCTTATCACCCTTTTTGACTTTTAAAGCATTGGCAGCTTTCGTGGCTATTTTCCCATTTACCTTATAAAACCAATAAGTCTTTTCTTTTGGTTTTTGAGCATAACCATCAATAGCTATAATAAAACCATCTTTTTCCTTGACCTTGTAATTAGCTTTAAGGACATCCATTACCGTATCCCCTTTTTTGAAGCTAACCTTCTCATCGATTTTATTTGTATCCTCTTTAACAATTAATCGCACAACTTTTTCTTCTTTAGTTGAGACTTTGTCAGAATTTTTTTCACTACAAGCCGATAAAGACACTAAACTAACGAAAATTAAAAACCATTTAAAATACTTTGTCATTAAAAACCCTCCGAAAAATTGTTAATAAGATTGGATAAAAGAGAAAGGTTGAAATTGCGTGTAAACCATTAAAGACAGTACCTGCTAAAAGATAAGACCACCAAGGCATACTATATAGATAAGCAAAACAAGAATCAATGATCAAACCATAAAAGAATGCTAAAATAGCTGCAAAAAGTGACTGCATGACAATTTCTGGACCTTTAATTTTCTTTGTCAAAGGATAAAGTAAAAAACGCCAAATTGTCATAATCATAATAAATGCTGTTATTTGCCAGAAAACCCAAGGACCAAATCCTAATAGAAAAGAACTTAGTAAAATAGAGATAATCATGGCTAAAATAGCTTCATAATAACCCATCATTAAAGTTGTTAGTAAAAAAAGAGCTGAAATGGGTTGAATATTTGGCAAATGCGAAAACGTCATTCTGAGGACAAAAGCCAAAGCTGCTAAAATGGCAATTCGAGCCATTTGTTTTGAAGTCATATGCGAACCTTTCAGTGTTTTTTACTATTATGACAGAAAGACAGAAAAAATGCTAGATAAGGAAAGGATAAAAAACTGTTAATTAAAACTAAGATAAGAAAATTATCATTATTTTCTTATTTTAAATACGGTTAGAGGTAATTCAGCTATTAATAAAAAGAAACAATTTTTCTATATCACTTATCACAAAAAATTGAGTAAAGGTATAAGGACACTCCTAAGGAATTTTTCAGACATTTTCCCAATTTTAGCTTAAATTGTAAGATAATATAAGAATATAGTTAGGAAGTTTTGATTTTTTAAAGCAATTAAGGTACAATATCAATAATGAGAAGAAGAATAAAACCGATAGTTGTGCTGGTTTTTTTTCTCTTATTTGCACTTTTATTAGTGATTGGCAAAACACATACAGACCAATTAAAGGAAACTGAGCTAAAACTCGCAAAATCAAATGTTCCAATCATTTCTAGCAAAGAAGAAACAAAAACATCAAGCACTACAGACACCGAAGAATTTATCATAAATCCAATCGTCGATGTCTCAGGTTGGCAATTACCAAGAGATATTGATTATGATACCTTATCAAAAAACATTTCGGGCGCCATCGTCCGAGTATTTGGAGGGTCTCAAATCACTTCCAAAAATAATGCTGCCTACACAACTGGAATTGATAAATCATTCAAGACCCACATTAAAGAATTTCAGAAGCGTAAAATACCTGTTGCTGTTTATAGCTACGCCTTAGGCTCAAGTACTAAAGAAATGCGTGCCGAAGCAAGAGCCTTTTACAAAAATGCTTCTCCTTACAACCCAACCTATTATTGGATTGATGTCGAAGAAGCAACCATGAAAGATATGAATAAAGGAGTAACAGCCTTTCGAGAGGAATTGGAACGATTAGGAGCTGAGAATATCGGACTTTATATTGGAACCTATTTTATGGCAGAACAAAATATTTCAACTAAAGGATTCGATGCTGTTTGGATTCCAACTTATGGAAGCGACTCTGGATATTATGAAGCTGCTCCTGATACAAAATTAGACTATGATTTACATCAATATACTTCTCAAGGCTATCTACCTGGCTTTGATAAACCACTTGATTTAAACCAAATAGCTGTTAATAAAGATACAAAAAAGACCTATGAGAAACTTTTTGGAAAACAAAAATGACCTCAAGGTCTTTTTAAAATCATCTCCTTGACAGTTTATTAGAAAAAATATTATAATTAGAAAAAATAATATATGTCACAAAGGAGTGCTTTAGCTGAGATCGCATTTGCGAAATCCTGACAACCTGATCTTGTTAGTACAAGCGTAGGGATTGTGAACTTGAACTCAATCAAAATGAATTCAGGCTCTTTTTGTGAAGAAAAAGGAGTTTTTTTATGTCTCAAAATAAACAGATTAAGTATTTAGTCGAAGCCGCAATTTTCGCTGCTCTAGCTATGGTACTATCATTCATTCCTGATTTTGCCTCATGGTTTACCCCATCATTTGGCGCAATTCCACTTGTTTTATTTAGTCTTCGTCGTGGTCTAAAATATGGACTTCTTGCTGGACTCATTTGGGGACTTCTTCATTTCGTACTTGGTAAAGTATACTATCTCAGCATGTCTCAAGTCTTAATCGAATACATTATTGCTTTTATTGCTATGGGCTTAGCTGGATTGTTTTCTGTTCAAGTTAAAGATGCCATTGAACAAAATAATTCTAAAAAGGCCATCAGCTTTGCTTTACTAGGTGCAATCTTCGCCGTAACTGTTCGTTACATCTTCCACTTCATAGCTGGCGTTATTTTCTGGGCTTCTTATGCTCCTAAAGGAATGTCAGCCGTTTGGTATTCATTTACCGTAAACGGAACAGCCGGATTACTAACCTTAATTTTCGTAGTTATCGCAATCTTTATTTTAATGCAAACTCAAAAACAATTTTTCGCACCTAAAGATTAAACTAATCAAGCTCTTAACCCTATACAAAAAAAGTGGTATAATAATTTTTATACCATTTTTTTATTTTTTAAAGGAAGACTATATGGCGAAAAAGAATAAACTAAAAAAAACCTTAGTTGAACAAATTTTAGATAAGGCCAATATCAGTTATCAAAGCTTAGCTTTAAATGCCCTTAAGAACGAACTCCCAGATGATATTCAAAAAGAGGATATCTATAAAACTTTGGCTTTATCAGGAGATAAAACCGGACCAGTCATTGGAATTCTCCCGCTTACTGAGCATTTATCAGAAAGGAAATTAGCAAAAGTATCTGGCAATAAGAAAGTGAGCATGATTCCCCAAAAAGACCTTCAAAAAATAACAGGTTATATTCATGGTGCCAACAACCCTGTCGGAATACATCAAAAACACTCCTTTCCAATTTACATTGATAAGATTGCTTTGGAAAAAGGAAGTCTCATTGTTTCTGCAGGCGAGCTCGGTCGTTCCATAAAAATTAATAGTCAAGAATTAGCCAATTTTGTGGAAGCAGAATTTGCTGAAATTAAGGAGTAATTATGAAATTTTTAGGTAATCTTATTTGGTTCCTCTTCTCAGGCCTATGGGCATGGCTAGCATGGTCACTTTTAGGTGTCCTTCTTTGCATCACAATCGTCTTTCTTCCCTTAGGGCTTCAATGTTTTAAAATTGGCAACTTCGGCCTCTTCCCATTTGGAAAAGACATTGAAATTGGTCAATCGTCAACAAGTCTCCTCTTCAATATCATTTGGATTATCCTCTTTGGCTGGTCATTAGCTGCTATGCACTTAACCTCAGCCATTGCCTTATGCCTTACAATTGTCGGCATCCCTTTTGCCATTCAATCATTAAAACTCGCAAAACTAAGCCTCTTCCCATTTGGGGCAAGAATCATATCAGTATAAAGGAATTTTTGCAATGAAATTTTATTTTGTTCGCCACGGGAAAACCGAATGGAATTTGGAAGGACGCTTCCAAGGAGCTTCGGGTGACTCGCCACTCTTAGAAGAATCTTATCAGGAAATTGAAGCTTTAGGCCATTTCTTGAAAAATATTCCTTTGGATACCATCTATTCCAGTGATTTGATGCGTGCCCAAAAAACAGCTCAACTCTTAGCTGACGCTGCTGAACTTGACTTAGACATTAACTATAGCCAAGACCTGAGAGAATGGCAATTGGGCAAATTAGAAGGTGCAAAAATTGCCACTATGACTGCCATTTATCCCAGCCAGATGTCAGCTTTTCAACATAATTTGGCAAAGTTTAACGACCGTCAATTTGAAGCCGAATCGATTTATCAAACAACCACTCGTGTGAAAAACTTTATTAAAACCTTTGCAGATAAAAAGGTTGAACATGTCTTAATTGTTGGTCATGGAGCTAACTTAACGGCATCAATCCGTTCATTACTAGGCTATGAACCAGCTTTACTTAGAGCACAAGGTGGTCTAAAAAATCTAAGCTTAACAGTCTTAGAAACAGAGGATTTTGAAAATTTCAACTGCCTCCTCTGGAACGACAAATCCTACTTAGACGATAAAATTCACTAATAGACAAAAAAGAGAGTTGCAAAGCAACTCTCTTTTTTATTTAGCATATTTCAAACGAAGAACTTTTTCCTGACTCTTAGTCAAACGTAATAACATCACTACTTTATCAATGCTTATATTGCTTTCAAGCAGACGCTCTGCCGCAATCATTAAACCATTGTTCAGACCCATTTCTAAAATAGGGTTTTTCTTATCATTGATATCAAAGATAAATTTATTATCAGGTAAATCAAAGAGAACTTTAACTGCTCCAAAGAGTTGCTCAAAGTTATCAATAGCAACATCATAAACTGGCTTAGTTCCCGATTTTAAGCTTCTGCCACGATGGTTAAACCACATGGAATGCCAGCCCCCATGAAAAGCCCCCATAATATCATTGTCGTAAGAATCGCCAACATATAGTGTTGTTTGCGGATTCATGCCAAACTGCTCAGCAGCCAGATTAAAGATTTCTTTTTCAGGTTTTTGGAAACCGGTCGCCTGACTGACGATTACACACTTAGGATCCACGTAGTCGTAAAGTCCTAATTTTTTCACTTTTTTCAATTGGTGTTCCGTCGGACCATTGGTGATGATCCCCATGGGTACACCCTTAGATTTCAAGAAATCTAAAGTCATTCGCATTTCGTCTAGCATTGTTATATTTTCAAGTTCTTTTTCGTAGACTTCTTGGAAATAAGTCCCAGTTTCCTGGTCAATCTCTGGGTAATCAAATTCCAAAAGCGTTTCACGACATCGCCAGAACCGGAAATAATCAGTTGTCCATTCACCGGCCATTACTCTTGGAAAGCCGGTATCTGAATAATGGCGAAAGCGAATATAAGCTTTATTAATCATAGCCATATTAAAGTCTGGGAAGCATTTTTCCATCGCAATGCGATAGGGTGCTTGCTGGTCATAGATAGTATCATCAACGTCAAAAACAATGGCTGTAATCATGAGTCTCTTTTCTTTCATTTGTAATGTCTGTCATATTATACTATTTTCTCTCATTCATTTCAAATAGTGAAATAGTTTAATCTCCTTCTAAGGCATTGATTCCAAGGAAAAATAGGGTGTATTCTAGAGTCATTTATGTTACAATAAAAGGGAAAACTTATTGGAGGAACTCATGTCAAATCAACATATCGAAGAATTAAATGACCAAGAGATTGTCCGTCGTGAAAAAATGACGGCTTTGGCAGAAAAAGGCATCGATCCATTTGGAAAACGATTCGAAAGAACAGCCAATTCTGAACAATTAAAAGCAAAATTTGCTGACAAATCAAAAGAAGACTTACACGAATTAAACGAAACAGCTATCATCGCTGGTCGTCTCATGACCAAGCGTGGTAAAGGAAAAGTTGGTTTTGCTCATATCCAAGACCGTCAAGGCCAAATCCAAATCTATGTTCGTAAAGACTCCGTTGGCGAAGAAAACTATGATATTTTCAAAAAAGCTGACTTAGGTGATTTTCTTGGAGTTGAAGGCGAAATCATGCGTACTGATATGGGTGAGTTGTCCATCAAAGCCACTCATTTAACCCATTTATCAAAAGCCCTTCGCCCACTACCTGAAAAATTCCATGGCTTAACTGATATTGAAACCATTTACCGTAAACGTCATTTAGATTTAATTTCCAACCGTGAAAGCTTTGACCGCTTCATCACGCGGTCAAAAATTATTTCTGAAATTCGCCGCTACTTAGATGGTAAGGATTTCTTAGAAGTTGAAACTCCTGTTCTTCACAATGAAGCTGGCGGTGCAGCTGCTCGTCCATTCATCACTCACCATAATGCTCAAAATATTGATATGGTGCTTCGTATCGCAACTGAACTTCACTTGAAACGTTTAATTGTTGGTGGTATGGAACGTGTTTATGAAATTGGTCGTATCTTCCGTAATGAGGGAATGGATGCGACCCATAATCCAGAGTTTACGTCGATTGAAGTATACGAAGCTTATGCAGACTTCCAAGACATCATGAACTTAACTGAAGGTATTATCCAGCATGCTGCTAAGGCCGTTAAAGGTGATGGTCCAATTGATTATCAAGGACAAGAAATCCGAATCAATAAATCTTTTAAACGTATTCACATGGTTGATGCTATCAAAGAAGTTACAGGAATTGATTTCTGGAAAGAAATGTCAGTTGAGGAAGCACGCGATTTAGCAAAAGAAAAACATGTGCCACTTGAATCTCATTTCACTAGTGTTGGTCATATCATCAATGCTTTCTTTGAAGAATTTGTTGAAGAAACACTTATCCAACCTACATTTGTTTATGGACATCCCGTTGAAGTATCACCATTGGCTAAGAAAAATGCTGACGATGCTCGTTTCACTGACCGTTTTGAATTGTTCATCGTTACGAAAGAATACGCAAATGCATTCACGGAGTTGAACGATCCGATTGACCAATTAGCTCGTTTCGAAGCGCAAGCTAAGGCTAAGGAAATGGGTGACGATGAGGCAACTGGTATTGACTACGATTACGTTGAAGCTCTAGAATATGGTATGCCACCGACAGGTGGTTTAGGTATTGGTATTGATAGACTTTGCATGTTGTTAACCGATACAACAACAATTCGCGATGTTCTACTATTCCCAACCATGAAAAATCTATAAAAAAAGAGAGCCACTAATAGAAATTAGTGGCTTTTTTGCTGGCTTATAAATTTTCAACATATTCTTTGGCCGATTTCAAATCCATTCCAGTATGATCCCTTAAGATTTTGATGGCTTTAATCAGTTGACCAGACTCTTTGAGCATCATCAGTTTTGCTTTGAGTTCATCTGAGATTTCGGCAGCTTTTACAGGTTCATTTTCATTTGGAAAGGCAGCACCCGGTATCATTTCTTCTTGTTCTTTAATACGTGTTTTCATAAAAAGAATGACAAAAAGTAAAATTCCAATAACCACCGCTAAGAGCATTAATTTAAGTGACATAAGCTATCCTCCTACTGCCATTATATCCTTTATTGTCAGGCTTTTCAAATACTTATAGCAAGAGCAGCCCACATTTCTCTGTCTTCCTATGCTATAATGAATTATTAGATTTTCAAAAATATTATGAAGAAAGTTAGTGTCATGGACATCACCAGAGATTTACTCTTAGCCAATCGCTTTAATAACCACGGTTTACTTGAACCATTCACATCACCTGAAGAGCTCTTGGAAAAATCTTTAGGTATCCAAGCCCAATACCTCAATCATGCCCTTTTTAATATCGCTATCCGATTACCAAAAGACCAGCAACAAAGCTTCGACAGCCTTGCCAAAAATGCTATCCTAGCTTGGGGACAACGGCAAACCTATCACTTTTTTGCTTATGAGCAATGGAAAGCCATTTGTCGCTTTTTAGATCACCAAAAATTATGGCCGGAAAATTACCTGAGCCAGGAAGGCCACCATCTGGAAGAGCTCCAGAAACAATTAGCCAAACAATTGCTAAATCCTTTAGAACGAAAAGTCCTCCTAGAAAAATTTCAACCCCATAGTAAAGTTCTTTTCCAATGGAGTGCTCTCTTCTTACTCCATTCCCGTAAAGGCCAACTCTATCATAAGTGGCATCCTCAAGAAAAGGATCGTTTGGTTTTTTGGGATAATCTACCCTCCGAAGTAAATCTGCACCTTGAAAGTCAGCTACTAGAAGCCTACTTTGCCTTCTATGGCCCTGCTACTTTGTCAGATGCAGCTCACTTTTTCGGATTAAGAGTGTCAGAAATAGCCAATATCCCATTACCAAACAGTAAGTCACTAAGCTTTAACAAGATGACTTATTACTATCAAGCCTTAAAACCTGAATTTGACTTACCAAATATTTTAGTGATTGGAAAATTTGATCCCTTACTGATTGCTTACAATCATAAAGACTTACTCATTCCACCAAGTTTAGCTCCCCTAGTCTGGAAAAAAGCCGGCCAGATTTCCGCCTTAATCTTGAAAAAGGGACAGTTACAGGCTACCTGGACTTTTAAAGTCAGTAAGAAAGATATTCGTTTTACAGTAAATTATTTAACAGCTTTTAGCAAAAAAGATAAAAAAGAAATCGAAAAAGTCTTTAACAATTACTGTCAGATGATGAAGCGTCAATTGCATTCTGTTACATATGAGAAAATTGTTTAAATCAAGCCTTTCCAAAAAGCGATTAGGTTAAAACTTTCCCAATCGACAGACCTTGGCAATGAGCCATGTCATTAGAAGTGATAAGAAAATAGTTATTAAAATCGAAAATGATTGACCTATGATGTGACTTGGATAGAAGATAAGAATTCCTAGTGAACCACAAAAACCACCAACTCCATTCAAGGCGAAAGAATCAACCACATCATCAACTAAGTTTTTTAGTCTAAGTTGCCACATGGTTAAATATGATAAGGTCGAAGAAATAATGACAATCAAAAGCATTTGCCAGGGAGCAAGATAGCCTACACCAGCTGTGCTAGTGACCAATCCAACAACCATTCCATTTAAGACAGCTGAGGCTGATTCTTGCCTCT
The DNA here is from genome assembly GCF_001885095.1 of Streptococcus bovimastitidis. Taxonomy (GTDB): domain Bacteria; phylum Bacillota; class Bacilli; order Lactobacillales; family Streptococcaceae; genus Streptococcus; species Streptococcus bovimastitidis. Next base: position 877,709 of record NZ_LZDD01000001.1, read on the forward strand.
CAATTAAGAATTCCCGCTACTGACCAGCTAAGACCGCCAGCTATAATGGCAAGGAGACTATTTATCAGAACCTGACCTGCTTGCTGATTTAACTCACCTACAGGGCCGGCATTAAAGCCAAACCAGCCAAGAGTAATTAAAAGCATTCCAAGATAATGCCACTTCACTTCTACTGGGTCATTATGCAGGTGACGACTTGGTCCAACCAAAAGTGCTAAAACCAAACTTGAAACACCCGCTGATAGATGGACAACGATACCACCTGAAAAATCTAGAGCACCTAGCTGTGCAAGGAAGCCCTCTGGATTCCAAATCAGGTAGGCTAGTGGACAGTAGACAAAAGTCATCCAAAGCACTCCGAGTAAGATTAGCTGGCCAGTTCTTAAACGATCCATAACAGAACCGACAAGCATTACGATAGCATAAAGAAAGAAACAGAGTTGAAAGAAAGTTTCAAGACTATCTTTCAATTTTATGTTTCCGGCAAAAAGTACCGACCAAAGACTAGTTCTGAAGGAAAAACCATAACCCCAGAGACCAACCATGCTAAAGAGGATATTAGAATGAGGATAACAAACTGGAAAATGATTTTTCCACTTAGGCTTCCAGAAAGATTGGCATAATAGGTCACCCCTACGCCAAAAATCATTAACCACATCATTAAGATACAAATAAATAGAAACACAAGTAACCATCCTTTACAAACTAAAATTCTTTTGTTAAACTGAGACTGGTTTTTGCTTAACTGGTTAAGTATTTTAAAGCAGTTTTTTATTTTTGTCAAGGAGATTGTATGAAGAACTATAAGATTATTATCATTGGTCCGGTGCAGCTGGGATTGGCTTTGCAGCAAGTTTAGAATGTCTTGGAATCAAAGACTATATTATTTTAGAAAAAGGAATCATAGGCGATAGTTTTCAAAAGTGGCCAAAAACGACACAATTCATTACCCCTTCTTTTACCAGTAATGGATTTGGTTTTCCGGATATGAATGCTGTTGTACCAGACACTTCTCCTGCTTTTTCATTTGAAAAGGAACTTCTTTCTGGTAAAGAATATGCTCAATATTTAAGATTAGTTGCTAAAACATATGGTATCACTGTACAAGAAAACTGTCAGGTTACAAAGATTAATAAATCAAATGATTCTTATCAAATTGATTCCAGTCTGGGACTCTATCAAGCAAAGTATCTGATTGTTGCTACGGGTGAATTTCAAAATCCAGATACCACCGGTATTCAAGGGGCCGAACTGGCTATGCACTACGGCCATGTTGAGCATTTCTATGTCACTTCTGACAAACCCTTTATCATTATTGGCGGAAATGAGAGTGCTTGTGATGCCTTAACCCATCTAGCATACTTAGGTAATGAGGTTCATCTTTTCACTGATTGTTTTGGGGCTAAAGAAGATAATCCCGACCCAAGTATTTCTCTGTCACCGATAACAAAAGAAAGACTGAAATATATTCAGTCAGACCCTAAATACCATATTCACATTAAGGAAGGTAAAAAAGCTCGCAAGATTGAACTAATTAAGCAGATTTATCATGTGACTTTTGAGGATGGGTCATGCACCAATAGTCATCATAAACCTATTTTAGCAACCGGATTTCGCAACTGTTGTCACTTAATTGATGGCATTGACCTCTTTGACTATGATGCTCAGCAATTACCCAAAGTCAATGAAAAGGATGAATCTACCGTTCAAGACAATTGTTTCTTAATTGGCCCTAGTTTGAGACAGGGACAAACCATTTTTTGTTATATTTATAAATTCCATCAACGCTTTTTACCAGTCATTGCTGAAATGGCAAAACGTGAAAATTGGACCTTAAATCCAGAAGAAGTCGCTTTTTCAAGGCAAATCAAATGTATTTGGAGGACTTATCTTGTTGCCAGGTCAACTGTGATTGTTAGGAGTGAATGGCCAATTTATGGTACAATAAGAGAAAGTTTCTTAAAGGAGTTATTATGAAAAAAGAATACATTTCCTATCTTTCAGCTGCTATTTTTATCATTTATGGATTAAGTAATCATAAGATGGTCTTCTTGATTTTAGGTTTTATCCTCATCTTAATTGGCCTTGCTGATCGCCTAAAAAAATAAGACCCTAAGGTCTTATTTTTTATTTTGTTTTATAGGCTTGAGAGAAGTCTACATCGAGACCAGTTGAGTTACGAACCAAGCCTTTAATGTTTGGATTTTGTAAGCCTGCGTTAGAAAGATTATAAAGTGGGTTATAATGAGCACCTTCATATAGGGCTTTTTCTGCGGCTTTGTAATCATCAGCAGCTGCATCTTTGTCTAAAGCATGAGTAGTCAAAGCTTCTTTATAGGCTTTGTCGTATTCTGGACTAGCAATTTTACCATAGTTGTAATCAGATGTTGTTGTGAATAATCCATAGAATGTTGAACCTTCTGGATAATCACCACCCCAACTAACAAAGGCAATTTCAAAGTTTTGGTTGCTAGTATCTTTTAGGCGTTGTTTAAAGGTTACAAATTTTTCTTCAAGAGTGAATCCAGGTAGATTCTTTTCCCAAGCTTCTTTTAGGTAATCAACAGCTGCTTTTTTAGCCGGATTATCAGAATCAGCTTCCATTGTTAAGGTTAGCTTATCCACTCCAAGTTCTTGCAAACCTTCTTTAAATAATTTAGCTGCTTCTTCCTTATTATAAGAGTATGGTTGAGCAACATGTTCACTTAAATCTGTCCCATCAGTTAGTTTTTCCAAACCTACTGGTGCTAGGGCTTTTGCTGCTTTAGACCCAGTATCAACAGCTGCTTTAACCAAACCTTCACGGTCTGTAGCTAAGTTAAGTGCCTTACGAATTTTAGCATTAGTTAAAGCTTTAACAGAACCAGTTTCATTGTAAACAATATAATCAGCTCGGGCTTCAGCAATTTCAATCATATCTTTATTATTCTTATTAGCATTAAAGATTGCTGAAGTACCTGAGATATTAGCAAAATCCAATTGTCCCTGTTTGTACATTTGGACTGCTGTATCAGGTTTTTTAACCGTTTGTACATTGATTGTTTTTGTTTTTACTTTTTTAGCATTCCAATAATATTTGTTTTTAACTAGTTTGAAACTACCACTCGTTCCATTCCAGTCTTTAACAGTATAAGGACCTGAGTAAATGAGTTTGTCTGAATTAGTTCCATAATCTTTGCCGGCCTGTTCAACAAAGGCTTTTTTCTGAGGAACAAAGTTAGAGAATGACAGTAAGCTTTCAAACTGTGGTGCTGGTGTGTCTAAAGTAAAAATGATTTTATTCCCTTCTGCTTTGACACCTAATTGACTAAAATCTTTGATTTCGCCTGACAGAATCTTATCAGCATTTTTCAAATGAGCATCTGTTGTTAAATAAGCATACTCAGAAGCTGTTTTAGGATCAACCATCCGTTGCCATGTATAAACAAAGTCTTCAGCTGTTAAATCAGATCCATCCGACCATTTGAGACCATCTCGTAATGTAGCTGTATAAGTTTTACCATCTTCTGAAATATCGACTTTTTTAGCTAAATCTGCGACTAATTTTCCATCTTTACCAACACGGAGTAAATTACTACCAGAATTTCCAATGGCCATTGCAGAATACCGGTCAGTATTTTTTGAGATGTCTAATGTAATGATTTCAGTCGGTGTGTACCAGTTAATCACATCTTTTGAGCCAGTCTTGGTTTCCTTAGACTGTCCACCACAAGCAACCAGAGTCACTGTTGAAAGTGCCACAAGCCCTAAACTTGCATATTTTTTCCATTCCTTCATAAAAATAGCTCCTATTATTTTCTTAACTTTTAATAAATAAGTTATGCATTCAATCATATCACTAGACTTATAAATTGTCAAATAATTTAGAAAATTTTTTCTATTGTATTTTTATCCACAAAGATAAAAAATAACCTAGATGATATCTAGGTTATTTTTTTAGATTGAAGAACATTTTAGTTTTCTTTAAAAGCTTTAACCAACTTGTCAAACTCTTCGTTACTTAAAGTAACTCCTTTTCCCATCTTGGTGTGATCTGGACTCCAGGTTCTGATATCCCATTTAGCTTCTGCCCCATTAAAGGAGACACGATTTAATTCCTTTGTCCAACCCTTCTCACTTTCAGAAAGGGTTAATAAATGTTCTTCTATTGTAAATGTAAATTCAGCCATTTTTATCCTCCTAATAGTAGATTCGAAAATCTTTTGAAAAAATTGCTATTTCTTTAAAAATTTTATGATTTAAGGTAAAATACTATAAAACTATTTTAACAAGAAAAAAGGAATTTAGCTATGAAATCATTTATGACTATTATCAAAGACCACCTTATCGATTTTATAGAAAGTAAACCTAGAGAAAAACATGATAAAATTTCATTAAACCATAACCAACTTATTACGAAGATTAAAAAGGCAGTAAGTGAGCAAGTACCAGTCCATCTTATTGCCAATAAAAAAAGTTATACTGGTATTATTCTTAAATATGATAAAGGTGAAGAACAAATTGTTTTCAAAAATAATCAAAACAAATTGACTTCGATAATCAATTTAGCTGATATTGAAAAAATAAGTCCCTTACCTCAGACAAAATAAAAATGATGGTAGAAAGAGCAAATTAAGCTCTTCTAGCATCATTTTTTATTATGCTCTTACAGTTTGGCTACTGCCATCTTTTTTATAGAGGTTGACAAGTCCTTCTTTACAAGCTCTAATCATATCACCAGGCTTCACAGCTTGCGGTAAACTAATAGTTAAGAGAGCCATTGGATTTGGTGCACGGTCAATTTTATTGCCATCTTCATCATGAAGGTCTGTCACGATTGTTTCAAAATGACGGAAACCCGGTCCGTAAAACTCAATACGATCACCTTCATGGATAACATTGCGTTGACGGATGGTTGCGGTCATTGTGTCATCGTCAAAAGCGACAACTTCGCCGACAAATTTATATTGTGGTATTTTACGGCGGGCACCGAAGAGTTGCTCGTTCTCAGTAGGAGTTCCGTAATAGAAACCTGTCGCTAATTCTCTCTGTGCAACCTTCCAAAGTTCGTCAATAAGTTCCTCTTTGATAGCATGGAATTTTTCTGGACTTTCCATGTAGGCATCAACGGCAGCTTTATAACAGTTAGTCACAGTTGACACGTAATGAATTGATTTCATTCGGCCTTCAATTTTTAAGCTGTCAACACCATTTTCGATCAAGTCAGGTATATGATTAATCATACACATATCCACTGAAGACATGGAATACTCCTCTGGTATTTCACCCTTCAAAGAACGACGTTCAGAACCAAATGGCATATCATATAAATCGTATTTCCAACGACAAGACTGTGAGCAGCCACCACGGTTAGCATCACGATGACTCATATGGTTTGACAGAACACAGCGGCCTGAATATGAGATACACATAGCTCCGTGAACAAAGGCTTCAATTTCCACATCGGTCCGTTTACGGATTTCAGATAGCTCAGCCATATTAACTTCCCGGGCTAAAACAACACGGGTCAAGCCCATTTCTTTCCAAAATTCAAAGGTTTCATAGTTGGTTGATGAAGCTTGAGTAGAAAGGTGAATTTCTAAGCCAGGGGCTTCAGTTGAACAAATAACAATTAAGGCTGGATCTGAAACGATAACAGCATCTAAGCCCATATCACGTAATTGGCGGAACCACTCGCCAGCACCGATTTCGTTACCTTCATGGGTAACCATATTTGCAGCTACATAGACCTTAGCATCCCGAGCATGGGCGTAGTCTATTCCTTCTTGCAATTCTTCCATTGAAAAGTTTCCTGCCCGACTACGTAAACCGTAAGCCTGACCACCTACAAAAACGGCATCTGCACCATAATCGATAGCAACTTTTAATTTTTCTAGAGTTCCAGCAGGTGAGAGAACCTCTGGTCTTTTTTTCATATTTGTCATTATTTTTTCTTTCTATTTTCAAGATAGGTAGATAAAAATCTATGTATAAAAATTTTTCCTCAAGCCTTGAAATAGCAAAACTCGCACTTAAGGAAAAGTTACTTATTTAACTGTTTTTGGGTCAAAATCATAGAAGCCAGTATCTAGACCTCGACCCTTTGGATGTAAGTCTTTCACTTTTTGATCAAGCTCATCTGCTTTCTCTAAACTCCATTGGCCATTTTCAATCAGAACTTTGGCTTGCAAGAATAAACGACAAATCTCTACAAAATTATCACCAGGACAATAGATTCCATCCAATTTCCAATGGCCCAATCGATGCTCATAGAGCTGTCCTAACTTGGACATCATATCAATATCATTGTTCATAAAGATATGCGTTCCGTGTTTGTCTTGATAGACAGAATAGTGACTATCATGGTCGCTTGGTTCAGCAAGAAATAGTCCTCGTTGTCTTGTGACCTGGTCATCAATATGGGTAAAGTTGTAGTAATTTTCCAGCAAAGGGCGTTTTGAATGGTGAATAACTGAAGCACCATATACTAATACTTCTGCAGGAAAATCTAAATTTGCTGCTAGTTGGAATAGCTCTTCAGATGGAATTTCTCTTGCTAAAACACTTTCAACTGCGCCATGTTGTCCCCAAAAATTAACTTGTCGACTTGAAGTTACAAAAACAGATGTATCATAAATTAACTTAAAGTTATAGCCATCTCTTTTATTGATATAAAAAAGACCAGCATCTCCGACAACCAAGTAATCAACATGAATCTCTTTCATCAAATCCAGAAAGGGTTTGATATTATCCATCATATCCTGGTGCATCAATGCGTTGCAAGCAACTGTAAGTTCTTTTCCGGCTTCATGTACTACGTCGGCAATTTGACGTATTTCTTCTTCAGAAAAATTATATGGCAAACGTAAGCCAAAATTTTCTTCACCAATATAAATGCGATCGACTCCAATTGCCAAGAGTTGTTTTACTTGTTCAATACTTTCAGCAGTAGCTGTTACAATTATTTTTTCCATAGGACTCAATTATACCAAATTTATTGCATCCTGAAAGCATATTTCTTGTCAACTTTGAAATTTTGTGCTTAAATTTTCAAATATTTTAAATTATAGTGACAAAAGACTTTTTTTATGGTAAAATGACTTAGTATCTCGTAAGAAAGGAGTGGACTATGCCTTCACCATTAAAGAAGCAAGAAGAATTTGATTATCTTTATCAAGAAGCTGATTTAGAACCAAAGTATCAAGATTTCCAAGAATACAATAGCCAAAGTTCTAAATTAGAAGAATTACTCTTCTTTGCCCGTGTTGCAATTTTTTCAATGATTACCGTTCTAATCGCATTTGTCCTACTCGCTATGAATTTAGCTCCCATTTGGGCTTTCTTTATCTCTAGCTTAATTAGCTATGGTGCAACATCAAGTTTAACAAAATCAATTCATTCATTCCTATCCTAAAAGTTCTGACATAAGTCAGAGCTTTTTCTATTGCATTAACTGCTATCAACATAATAGAAAAGAAACAGACTTTGTCAGTGACAAAGTCTGCTTTGGGATTAAAAGTTGCTTTCTGAATGTTCTTCTGAAAACTCTGGTGTTTGAGCAGCTTGTAAGCTATCTTCACCTAAATCACTACTTGTTTCAGGATCTAATTCAGTCATAACAGGAATTGTTTCTTCCATTTCTGAATTTTTTCCAGCTTCTTGAATAGCCTCATAATCAATAATGACATCTTCTTCTGAAAGATTAACATCACTTGATTCTGTGTAATCATGTTCTGATTCTTCAGCAAATTGTTGACTTGTTTTTTGAACAAACTGGCTTGTTTTTTCTTTAACAGTTTCAAAAACTTGCTCAGGAGTAATTTCTCCAGTTTCAAATTTTTGTTTATAAGTGTTAAAGGTATCTTTGGCTAAATGGCTATACTCATTACTTTTTTCTTTAGCCATTTGGTGGTATTCTTCTGGATTTTCTTTATAAGCATCATAAGCCTTTTCAGCACGCGCTTTTAATTCTTTCCCTTTTTCAGTACCTAAGAAATAAGCCGTTGCAAGTCCTGTAGCTGTTCCGATCACTAATGATTTTAAAAATTTACTCATGCTTTTTCTCCTTTTTTATTAAAAAATTTATTGGCAACTTTCCCAACAAGTGCTGCTTTACTGATTGTTGAAGCTTGACTAGTTGCAGAACTTGCTTTTTGACCTAAACTACGCGCATGAACATTTAAATCCGATACACTTTCAGATAAATCTGCAATAGCTACAAATAAAGGATCAATAGTGGATACTTTTCCATTTACGTCTTCAACTAGAACATTTGCTTTAGCTAAAATTTCATTGGTTTGATAGAGTGTTACATTAACATCACTTGTTAACATACTAATTGTTTTTTTGGTTTCATCAATTGTTGCTGAAACTTTTTTCAATACTAAAATTAAGAAAATGACTAAAGCTACAAAAGCTAATGCAATAATAATTAGGGCAATTCCGACTAAATCCATATTCTTCTCCTCTTTCCCTATTCCCTATTTTTGATAGTAAGGGACTTCCTTCATTTGACGTCTAATAATAACAAAAATACTTCCAAAAATAATAAGCACTACTGAGACAAGCTGAGAAACTCTAAAGTCATAGAACATTAAACTATCCGTTCGCATTCCCTCAATAATAAATCTCCCAATACCATACCAAATTAAATAAAAGGCTAATAGTTCACCTTCCTTTAAAAAATGCTTCTTACGTTTCACAATTGAAATTATTGTAAACCCGATTAAATTCCAAAGGGATTCATATAAAAAAGTTGGTGTTCGGTAATGCCCATCAATAAACATTTGTTTTTGAATAAAGGCTGGTAAATAATCTAAATGACTTACAATTTTACCATAGGCTTCCTGGTTAATAAAATTCCCCCACCGTCCAATAGCTTGGGCAATCATCACACTTGGTGCCAAAATATCTAAAAAGGTAATCGGATTAATCACTTTATAATAAGAATAAATAAAGAGAACAATTGCACCGGTAATCAATCCCCCGTAAATGGCTATCCCACCATTCCATATTGCAAAAAGTTCATTTAAATGTTGTGAATAATAGGACCACTCAAAAATCACGTAATAAAGTCTGGCTCCGATAATAGCTAGCGGAAAAGCGATTAAAATAAAATCAATAATATCATCACTTGTAAGATTTTTACGTGGTGCTTCTTTACTAGCAAGATAAACAGCTAAGAATAAGCCTAACATGATACAAATAGCATACCAATGAATGGCTAAGGGTCCAATTTTAAAAGCTATTGGATCGATCATCTAACTTCCTCATTCTTGCTAATCAATTGAGTCAAGCGGTCTTCAAAGGTTTTGGTTGCATCAAATCCCATTTGCTTAGCTCGATAATTCATGGCAGCAGATTCGATAACGACTGAAACGTTACGTCCTGTCTTGACAGGAATCCGAATTCTAGGGATTTTAACGCCAGAAAATTCGACTTCTTCATTACCATTCCCAAGTCTATCAAAAACTTTTCCAGCCTCAAAATTCTCGAGGTATATAGCTAATTGAACTTGAGAAGAATCTTTAACCGCACTGGCACCGTATAAAGACATGACATCAATAATACCAACTCCACGGATTTCTAAAAGATGACGTAAAATTTCTGCTGGCTCACCCCATAAGGTTTCTTCATCTTTAGAATAAACATCAACTCGATCATCAGCAACTAACCGATGTCCACGTTTGACTAACTCCAATCCCGTTTCACTTTTACCGATACCTGAGTCACCTTGGATTAAGACACCCATCCCATAGATATCCATTAGGACACCATGTACACTTGTCCGTTCTGCTAATAGCGAATCCAAATAGTAAGAAATAGAACCTGAAAGTCGACTTGTTGAAACCTTGCTTCTTAAGAGAACAATACCTTCTTCTTCTGCTGCCTGAATCATTTCTTCAGGTATTGGTAGATCCCTTGAAATAATAACTGCAGGGGTATCATTTCTAAACATCTCTTTTAATACAGAATAACGATTATGTGATGTCATCTTAGTTAGATAAGACCATTCTTTCATCCCAAAGAGTTGTATCCGCTCTGGTGAATAATAATCAAAATAACCTGTCATCTCTAATCCTGGACGTGAAATATCTGATGTGGTGATTTCTTTTTCCATAATCTCATCTGTACCATAGATGATTTCTAAACGCAGTCTATCAGCAAGTTTTTTTACTGTTACAGTCATATTTTCTCCTTTTTTTTATTATACCATAAATCAAAAACATAACTGGAACAGAGACTTATTAATAGGGCATTTAATGATTTTTTTGGACAGAAAAAGTCTTTATTTTGGGAAATAAAGACTTTACTTAATCTATTGACTTTTGATAAATGCTTCCTGTTATGACATCTACTTCAAAGCGCTTTATTTACCAAGACCAACCATCATCTTCATCATTGGCAGGATCTGCATTTTTTCTTTTGCGTGGACCAAAATCAGGACCTTTGCCAACTAAATCTTCCTTATATGGTAAGAAAATGGCAAGCATGATATAAATAACAAGTCCAAAGCCAGAGAAATACATCAATAATGCTGCCAAGACTCGTGCAACTGGTAAATCCCAACCGTATTTGTCGGCCAAACCAGCTACAACACCTGCAACTAATCGATTCTTCCTTTGTTTATAAAATTTACTTTCCATGATAAAACTCCTTTTATCTTCAATAATATTATTTTATACCTTTGGAGGTAAAAAATAAATCAGTCTTTCGACTGATTTATTCTAAATTAATGGCTATTCAAAGCTAGCTTTTTCTTACCCTAAGAAAATTTATCATCTAAGGCTTTCTCATTTCAACAATTCTTCCTCGACAACGTCCACAAAAATATTTTTTCGTATCGATACGACGTTTTCGCTGGTAGGTCATTTGACAATTCTGACAGCGATAATTCTTGTATTGAAATTCTTGCTGACTTTTGGGTGCAAACCTGAGTCCATCAACTTGCCTCAAAAGCTTTTTAAAATCTTGATCCTGGTGTCGGTAGCCCTTTTTCTCAAAATAAAGATGATAATGGCAGAGCTCATGACGAACAATCCGGCGAAAGACATCAAGTCCAAACTCCTGATAAAGTTTTGGGTTAAAATCCAAGTGCCCATCTTTAGGGAAGAAACGACCCCCAGTTGATCTTAATCTATTATTCCAATTTGCAAAATGACGAAATTCTTTCCCGAAGTCTTCCTGCGAGACTTCTTTAACATAATCAGTGAGATTCATTTGGCGCAAGTAGGGAGAGGTTGACTTTGTGTCGATTTAAGTCGATTTTTGAAACCCATACTGTGACCAAATCGCCAACTGAAAGAACTTGGCTTGGATGATTAACAAATGTTTTACTCATTTCAGAGATATGAATTAAGCCATCCTCATGGACACCAATATCGACGAAAGCACCAAAATCTACGACATTACGGACGGTCCCTTCTAATTTTTGTCCAATAATTAAATCTTTAAGGTCTAGAACATCTTGGCGTAGAACCGGGGTTTGGAAGTCATCACGTAAGTCGCGCCCTGGTTTTAATAAATCTACGATGATATCTTTTAAGGTTTCAAAACCAATTTCTAATTCAGCAGCCATTGCTTTTTTATCCACACTCTTTAATTTTGCTTTTGCCTCTTCATCAAGTTCATTAATAGCCAGTTTTTTAAAGAGTTCTTTAACAGCCGGATAGGATTCTGGGTGAACGCCGGTATTATCAAGAATATTTTCAGCATTTGGAATTCTTAAGAATCCTGCTGCTTGTTCAAAGGCTTTAGCACCTAAACGTGGAACTTTTTTAATTTCAGTACGAGATTTTATACGACCATTTTCTTCTCTGTACTTAATGATGTTTTCAGAAATGGTTTTATTTAGACCTGAAACATGAGATAAAAGGACCGAGCTGGCTGTATTTAAATTAACACCAACTTGGTTAACCACGGTATCGACGACGAAGTCCAGATTTTCAGATAATTTCTTCTGACTAACATCATGCTGGTATTGACCGACACCAATGGATTTAGGATCGATTTTAACTAATTCCGCCAATGGATCTTGAAGTCTTCGGGCGATGGAAATAGCTGAGCGTTTTTCGACAGTTAGGTCTGGGAACTCATGTCTGGCCAATTCTGAGGCAGAATAAACAGAGGCTCCGCTTTCATTTACGATGACATAAGAACAATCAGGGAAATCTTTCAATACATCTGCTACAAAAGCTTCGCTCTCACGACTAGCAGTTCCATTACCAATCGCAATAACTTCAATCTTAAAGTCGTTAATAATAGCTGCTAAATCTTTTTTAGCTTGAGCAATCTTAGACTGACTTGCTGGGGCAACTGGATAAATGACTTGCGTGGTCATCAATTTTCCTGTTTGATCAACTACCGCTAATTTAGCTCCTGTTCTAAAGGCAGGGTCAAAACCTAATACCATTTTCCCTTTAAGTGGTGAAACCAATAGAAGGTTACGCAAATTTTCTGAGAAAAGCCCAATAGCACCATCTTCTGCCGCTTCCGTAAGTTCAGTTCGAATACGTCTTTCCATTGCTGGTACTATTTTTTTCTTGATACATTGTTGAATAACATCATCAATGTATGGATTTCTTTCTTTGAAGCGAACGCTATAAAAGCGTGTCATCTTATCAAAATGATGATTGAAGGCAATTTTTAAAACGCCTAATTTTTCACCACGATTGAGCGCTAAGGTTCGGTAACCTTGCATTTTTGAAACTTTATCAGCGAAATCATAGTAGATTTGGAAGATTTGCTTTTCATCTAAACTTTGATCTTTAAGTTCTGAAGTTATCTCAGAATAAGACCAGATTTCATTATAAGTCCAAGAACGTAATTTGGCATCCTCTGACATGGCTTCAACCAGTATGTCAACTGCTCCCGCCAAAGCTGCTTCAGGCGTTGGAAATCCTTCACAAATGAAGTTTTCAGCTTCATCTTGGAGATTATGGGCATTTTGTAAGATCAATCTAGCAAGTGGAAAGAGACCAGCTTCTCTAGCAATCGTCGCTTTTGTCCGTCTCTTTTCTTTATAAGGTAGATAAAGCTCTTCAACATCAGCTAATTTTTCAGCTGCTAAAATACTAGCTTTAAGGGACTCACTTAATTTCCCTTGTTCCTGAATTTTAGCCAAGACGGTTTCTTTACGATCTGCCAAGTTACTTAAAGCCTTTTCCTGATCGATAATAGCCTTAATGGTGACTTCATCAAGATTCCCAGTAACTTCTTTACGGTAACGGGCAATAAAGGGAATAGTATTTCCTTCAGCTGTCAGTGCTAAAACATCTTCAATTTGCTTTTGTGAAATTTTTAAATCACTAGCAATACGTTCAATAATATTATTTTCCATAGTATGACTATTATATCATAAATCCTTACTCCCACTTGGCTAGATGGTAATTTCTACAAAAAAATCACGCTACTAATAGCGTGATTGATTTTTAATTTAATTCTACTAATTCACCTGTTTGCAAGTAAACAAGTCGTTCACAGATATTTGAAATGTAATCTGCAAAACGTTCAACGTGACCAATCATGTAAAGGTATTGGGCACCATTGCGAATTGACGTTTCTTGTTCCTTCATTACAGTTAAGATTTCTTTTGAAATCGTGTAATACAATTCATCAATAGCCTCGTCTTGATTTGCGATTGTGATTGCCTTATCAGCATTATGACGAGGGAAAGCAGCTAATAAATCAGCCATCATTTTAAGGGCTTTTTGACCAGCTTCATGGATACGTTCTTCAATAGCTTCAAGCGTATCAACTTCTTTCAAGTGAAGAATTGCTTTAGCAATTCCTGCCATATGGTCACCCATACGTTCTAAGTCAGAACATGCAGACATGATGGTAAGAACAAAACGTAAGTCTGTTACTTGTGGTTGCTGCAAGGCCAAAAGACGAGCACAGGCTAATTCTATCTCCAACTGAGATTGGTTGATTAACTTGTCTTCTTTAATGATTAATTCCGCCATAGCAACATCTTTAGCAGCTAATGCTAGTAATGCTTTTGATGCTGACTCTAATACGGCGTTGCCCATTTCCAAGAAACGTTGCTCAAGCTCTTGTAATTCTAATTCAAATTGATCTCTCATGACTTATCCTTTCTCTATCCAAAGCGTCCAGAGATGTAATCCTCTGTCCGTTTATCTTGTGGGTTAGTGAAAATATCGACGGTATCACCAAATTCACAGATTTCTCCTGTTAAGAAAAATGCTGTTTTATCTGAAATCCGTGATGCTTGTTGCATGTTGTGAGTAACGATGATAATGGTATAGTCATTTTTCAAATTTTGAACCAAATCTTCAATTTTCAAAGTTGAGATTGGGTCTAAGGCAGAAGTTGGCTCATCCATAAGTAGGACATCTGGTTCTACTGCTAATGCTCTAGCAATACAGATACGCTGTTGTTGTCCACCTGATAAAGACATGGCACTTTTTTTCAAGTCGTCCTTAACTTCATCCCAAATGGCAGCACCTTTTAGAGATTTTTCAACTAAAGCATCAAGTGTTGCTTTGTCTTTAATACCATGTGTTCTTGGTCCATATGCGACATTATCATAGATCGACATGGCGAATGGGTTAGGCTGTTGGAAAACCATACCAACACGTTTGCGGAGGGTATTAAGATTCATGTTTTTGTCATAAATATTTTTACCATCTAGTTCAATTTCACCTTCAATGCGACAACCGGCAACAAGGTCGTTCATCCGGTTTAAGGTCTTTAAGAAGGTTGATTTTCCACACCCTGAAGGGCCAATTAAGGCAGTGATTTCACCTTGCGGTAATTCAATTGAAACGTTTTTAAGGGCTTTAAAATCCCCATAGTATAAATCTAAATTTTTTACGGAAAAAGTTCCCATTCTTAGGATGCTCCTTTCACAAGACGGCGAGATAATAAACTAGAAATTGCATTAATAATTAAGACAGTTATGATTAAGATAACCCCTGTCGCGTAAGCTTCTTTAACGTGGAGACCTTCACTTGATAACATATACATATGAAGTGCTAAAGAACGACCTGATGCCATTAGGCTTGTTGGTGTATTGGTAGAAGTCCCTAAAGTATACATCAAGGCTGCTGTTTCACCAACAATACGACCAATAGCTAAGATGACTCCTGATAAAATACCAGGCATGGCCACGGGTAGGACAATTTTGAAAACTGTTCTCAATTTCCCTGCACCAAGACCATAACTGGCTTGACGCATGCTATCATTAACAGAAAGTAAGGCTTCTTCTGTTGCTCGAATAATAACAGGTAATACCATAATAACCGATGTTAAAATACCGGATAGTAATGAATACTGAAATCCTAGAAAGACAACAAAGAAGAGCATCCCAAACAAACCAAAAACGATTGACGGAATTCCTGAAAGTGTATCTGCAGCAATACGGATAATTTTAACCCAAATCGAACCTTTTTTCGCGTATTCAACCAAATAGAAACCAGCAAATACACCAATAGGTAAAGCTAATAAGAGTGACCCAAAGACTAATATGACTGTTGAGACAATGGCTGGCATCAAGGAAACATTATCTGAAGTATAGGTCCAATCAAATAATTTTGGTGTAATACTTGGAAGACCATTTACAAGGATGAATCCAATGATGAGGAAAAGGGATCCAAATGTAAGAATGGTAAAAAGATAAACCAAGCCTTTTAAAATATGTTTACTCATGAGCTGATTTTCCTTTCACGTATGCAAAACAAGCATTGATTAAAAGAATGAAAACAAATAACACTGCTGATGTTGCAATCAAAGCTTCTCTATGTTGTCCTGAGGCATATGCCATCTCTAGGACAATGTTGGTTGTCATTGTACGCGTACCTTCAAAAATACCTGCTGGGATTATCGGTTGATTACCTGCAACTAAGATTACGGCCATGGTTTCACCAATCGCACGACCAATTCCTAGAATGATTGCTGAGAAGATACCTGATTTGGCTGCAGGTAAAATAACCTTAAAAATGGTTCTTTCATGAGTTGCACCCAAAGCGAGACTACCTGAATAATAGGTAGCAGGTACTGTTCTAATCGCAGACTCAGACAAAGAAATAATGGTTGGTAAAATCATGATCCCCAAAAGGATTGAAGCAGTTAAAACACTCATCCCATTTCCAGCAAAGGTTCTAATCCAAGGTACAAGTAATTGTAGACCAAAGAAACCATAAACGATTGATGGAATTGCTGCCATTAAGTTTACTGCAGATTTTAGGAAGGTATAGAGCTGTTTTGGACAATAGTAAACCATAAAAACAGATGTAAAGATACCTGTAGGTACTCCAAGAATAATTGCTCCAATGGTAATTAAAAAAGATCCTAAAATCATTGGCAAAATGCCAAAACTTGCTGGTGAATTAGATGGTGACCAGTCCTTTCCTAACAAGAAATTGCCGACCCCATATTTGGCTATAAATGGTAAACCATTCATGAAGATAAAAATACAAATGAGCAAGATTGCAATTACCGCAGTTGCTGCACTTAGAAAGAATATGATTCTAAATAGTTCTTCTCTAAAAGCTTGTTTTTTCACATGCTTCCCTTTCTAAACAATGAAAGTAAGGGAGACCTAAGTCTCCCTTACAAATTAATCGACTTATTTTACTTTATCCCAGCTAGTTACTTTACCAGTGAAGATATCTGTGATTGCGCTCATGCTGATTTCTTCAGCTTTGTTGTCTTTATGAACAACTACTGCGATTCCGTCAAGAGCGATTGCATCATGTTTAAGTCCTTTTCCTTCTTCAGGAGTTAACTCACGAGATACCATACCGATGTCAGCAGTTTTTTCTTGTGCTGCTGTGATACCTGCAGATGAACCATTTGATGTGATGTCGATTGTTACATCTGGATTTTCTTTTTTGTAAGCTTCAGCAAGTTTTTCCATAAGTGGAGAAACTGATGTTGAACCAACTACTGAAAGTTTACCAGACATTTTTTGTGAAGTGTATTCTTTAGTTTCTGTTTTAGCTTCAACGAATTTGTTATCAGTTACAACAGCTTGACCTTGTTTAGAGTGGATGTAAGCGATAAAATCTTTACCAAGTTCAGAAAGATCATCATTGAAAACAATGTTGAATGGACGTTGTAATGGGTACTCACCATCTAAAACTGTTTTAGATGAAGCTTCAACTCCGTCAACTTTAAGTGCTTTAACGTTGTCGTTAAGAGAACCAAGTGAGATATATCCTACAGCATTTTCGTTACCAGATACTGCTGAGATAACTCCTTCAGTACTGTTTTGAACAACTGCTGATTTAGATGTGTTATCAACTTCTTTGTCACCATCTTTTTTCAAGATTCCAGTGATTTCAGTAAATGCTCCACGAGTACCTGATCCGTCTTCACGTGTGATTACTTCAATTTTACCACCACTTTTAGATGTATCTGAACCAGAATCTGCAGTGTTGTTTCCACATGCTGCAAGACCAAATCCTGATAAACCAAGAACTGCTAACGTAAGCATTTTTTTCATTTTCATAATATTCACCTTTTTATTTTTTGATAAATTCTGTTGTAGTTTTCCTACACTTTATAGTCTACCAACTCTTTGTAAAGATTTATTAGTGATTAATGTAAAGATTTTGTAAATCTTGAACTTTTGTCAAAAAAAAGAAAGAATTAGTCAATAGACTAACTCTTATTTTCTTGTTTTTCTGTCATTTCTCTAATGAGATGGCTTGGCAAAGTCAGTGTAAATTGACTTCCTTTTCCAAGTCGACTTTGGACGCTAACTTCGCCACCTAATATTTGACTTAATTCTTTTACAATAGACAAACCAAGACCAGTTCCACCACTCTGACGACTCCTACCCTTATTTACCCGATAGAAGCGTTCAAATATTCGATCTAATTCAATTTGGCTGATACCAATTCCTGTGTCTTTTACCGATATTCCTAAGTGGTGGCCATCAAATTGACTTGATATAGTAATTGTTCCACCTTCATCAGTATAGCGAATGGCATTTGACATCAAATTGAGTAATATTTGTGACAAGAGGTATTTATCAGACTCGATTGTTAAATCTTGATCCAAGGCAAAATCCAATTGTAACTGTTTTTGATCTAACTGGTGTTTCATACTGTTGCCAATATAACGAAGAAATTCATTAACTGAGAAATGCGTTTTCTGCAACTGTGTCTTTTTAACCCTTGAAAGAGTTAACATGTGTTCCACAATATGTTCTAAGCGTAAACTTTCATTATAAATAATATCTAAAAACTCTGCTTTTAATTCTTTTTCATCTTCCGGCATATTTTTTATGGTTTCAGCGAAACCTTTAATGGAGGTAACCGGAGTCCGTAACTCATGTGAGGCATTCGAAACAAAATCCATGTTCAATTTTTCATAAGCTCTGATTGTTGTTAAATCATAAAGCAAAACAAGGACTTGTTCAATTTCTCCTGCTTGATTAGAAATGGGAATGGCTGTCACTTCAAGAATTAAGTCACCATCATGGAATCCTTTTAATTCTTTTTTTACTGTAAGTCGCGTATCAAAGGCTTGGGAAACTGCTGCCTTGATATCTGTTCTTCCAATATCCTCAATTCGCTCAAAAAGCTGACCAGCTTCCGGAAAATAGTTTGGTAGGGATTTACTATAAATAACAATTTCTTTCTCTTTATTGACAAGTAACATCCCCATCGTTAAATGTGAAATAAGAGCTTCCAAGTTACCGGAAAGTCTGGCGTGTTCTTCATGACAAGATTCCAGTTTATTTTGCATTGCTTCAAATTGAGTAAAAGCAACCTTCAAGTCTTCCTGACTTTTTGGAAAAAAACTATCTGGATTTACAAATTTGCCAGTCCCTAAGACTTGAAATTGTTTTTCCCAGTTTAATAATCTTTGTAGAGGCAGGTAGGACATTAAGATGAAAATAGTGGTTATTAACAAGAAGAGTAGGTGCAATTTTGGAAATAACAGTGACATGACAAGTGATAAAATTGCAAGTGCTAAGAAGATGAGTAAAAGTCTAAGATTCTTTTTCATCCTTTATCTCCTTAAATTTATAGCCATAGCCACGAATCGTTTTGATGAATTTTGGATTTTTAGGATCATCCTCAATTTTTTCTCTTAACTTTCCAATATGAACATCAACTAATCGAGTTTCTTGTCCGAAATCATATCCCCAAATACGTTCTAGTAATCTTTCTCTCGTCAAGGTCATATTAGGATGTTTAACCAAATATAATAAGAGCTCAAATTCTTTTGGCGTTAAATTGAGCAAGTCTTGATTTTTATAAATCTCATGTCGCTCTGGGTAAATGACAAGATTGTTGACCTTCCAGTATTCTTCAGGTAAACCAATACTATCATCAGCCTGCTGGTCATCTTTTTCTGTTCTTCTTAAAATTGCCTTGAGACGAGCAATTAGTTCACGAGGACTAAAAGGTTTGGTCATATAGTCATCAGCCCCTAGTTCAAGCGCTAATACTTTATCAAACTCTTCCCCTTTAGCAGATACCATCATAATTGGGGTCTTAATGCCTTTTGCTCTAATTCGTTTACAAACTTCAATACCGTCTAATTGTGGGAGCATAATATCGAGAAGAATAAAGTCAAAATGCTCTGATTCAGCTAATTTTAACGCAGATCTACCATCACTAACGAGCTCAGTCGCATAACCCTCTTTTTCCAAATGATAGTCCAATAAACGCAAAATATGTTCTTCGTCATCAACTAATAAAATTTGTTTTTTCATTTTCTACTATCTACTCCTATAATTGTCATTATATCATAATTCTAAGAAAAATCTTTTTTAAGTCGCTAAAAGAAAAATGTAAGTGCTATCAGCTTTTTGGGCCAATTTTTCCTACAGAAAAAGCAAAGATTTTTCGCTATTTTTAGAATTATTAAAAATGCTAATTATCGACTTTTAACCAAACAAAAAAAACAGAGCCTAGGAATATGTCCCAGACTCTTCAATCTTGTAAATAAAAACACTTTTCCAAGTTAGATAGTTAATTCAAGAATATTACCCTCTAAATCATGGATAACAGCTTCATAGTATCCATCACCTGTTGTTCTTGGACCATTTTGAATAGGGAATCCTTGACTTTGCATGTAATAAGCAAATTCATCGACAGCATCTTTTGATCCCAATGAAAAAGCTAAATGAGCAAAACCAAGACTGTCTGGATGACTTTCCGTAATGTCTTCACGGTGCATCAATTCTAAACGAGCACCTGATTCAAATGTTAGAAAATAGGAATAAAAACCCGTCTTGGTATTATGGTAAAGATCAGTTGAACTTGCTTCAAAATACTTACAATAAAAGTCTTTCATAGCTTCAATATCTTTAGTCCAAAGTCCAATGTGTTCTACTTTTACTTTCATAAGGTCACCTCATTATTTTTTCTTAATTATAGTATACTCTTTTACAGTTCTTCTGACTTGTAGAAAGAAAGGTATTTCCTATACTATCCTCTGCTTTTCATCATCAATTTACCTGTTCATCTCGAACTTTTCTTTTCCTTTCTTTCAATTAGATAGTATAATAGGAATATCTTGAATGAAAGTTGGTATTCCAAATGGCTATTACCCATAAAAAAAATGATGATCTTGAAAAAATGATGGCAGGTTTTGCCTCAATTCCAAATTTTGATAAACCAATCAATGTAGACGCTGAAGGCAAACTTATTGATGAACTTAATGACAAGGAAAAAAAGAATGATTAAGTCTATGCAGCTTGATTCTTATCTTTTTAGAGGAGGTCACCTATGTTGAACCTCTTTTCTAATTTGCCACCAAGTGTCCTCCAATGGTTTGCTATTTTTCTCTCCATCATTATTGAAGCTTTACCCTTCGTCTTGCTGGGCACCATCTTATCTGGCTGCATTGAAGTCTTTGTCACGCCCGATTTAGTGCAAAAATACTTACCCAAGGCCAAATTCCCCAGAGTCCTCTTCGGAACCTTTATCGGATTTATTTTTCCTTCATGTGAGTGTGGCATCATTCCCATTATCAATCGATTCTTACAGAAGAAAGTTCCAAGTTATACCGCTGTTCCCTTTTTAGCGACAGCTCCGATTATTAATCCCATCGTTCTCTTTGCTACCTATTCTGCTTTTGGGAATTCCCTGCGGTTTTTGACATTGCGACTTCTAGGAGCTATTATCGTAGCCATAACAATCGGCTCTATGCTGGCTTTCGTGCTTGACGAGGACATCTTGAAAGAAGGCGACAACCACATTCACTTCCATAATTACGCGGGAGAATCGTGGCCTAAAAGAATTTATTTAGCGCTGGTTCATGCCATTGATGAATTCTTTGATACTGGGCGCTATTTAGTCTTTGGAACCGCGATTGCTTCTGCCATGCAGATTTATGTGCCAACACGGATTTTGACGACTATTGGTCACAACCCCTTAACGGCGATATTGGTCATGATACTTTTGGCCTTTATCTTATCCCTTTGTTCAGAAGCTGATGCCTTTATTGGTGCATCGCTCCTGTCCACTTTTGGTATGGCGCCAGTACTTGCCTTTTTATTAATTGGACCGATGGTTGATATTAAAAATCTGATGATGATGACTAAAGCCTTCAAAGGCAAATTCATTATTCAATTTATTAGCCTTTCTGTTCTGGTTATCGTCTTATATTGTTTAGGAGTGGGGGTGATTGGATGATTCGCTTTCTTATCTTAGCAGCCTATTTTGAATTGACCATGTACTTAGAACTATCTGGTAAGCTTGATCAATACATCAACACGCGCTACTCGTATTTGGCTTATATTTCAATGATTCTCTCTTTCATTTTAGCCCTTGTCCAGCTTTATACCTGGATGAAAAATATCAAGACAGAGAGCCATCTCAAAGGAAAATTGGCTATCATTACCAGTCCGATCATATTGATAATCCCCGTCTTTATAGGATTATTTATCCCAACTGTAAGCTTAGATTCAACAACAGTATCTGCCAAAGGTTACACCTTCCCATTGGCAGCTGGTTCAACCCGAGCCGGAACAAGTGACGATGGTACCACCGTTCAATATCTTAAACCAGATACCAGTCTTTATTTTACCAAGTCTGCTTATCAAAGAGAAATGCGTAAAGAATTGAAAAAGTACCAAGGAAATCAACCTGTCACCATTACGACCGACAATTACATGGAGATAATGGAGTTAATCTATCTCTATCCTGATGAATTCACCAATCGTGATATTGAATACACTGGATTTGTTTACAACGAACCGGGACACGAACACTATCAATTCCTATTCCGTTTCGGTATTATCCATTGTATTGCTGACTCAGGCGTCTACGGATTATTAACAACTGGAAATCAAGCCTCTTATCCAAACAATACTTGGTTGACCATCAAAGGCCGTATACAATCTGAATATAGTAAGGAGCTAGACCAAACGCTTCCTGTTCTTCATATTGAACAAGTTCAGGAAACCAATAAGCCTAGC
Source organism: Streptococcus bovimastitidis (assembly GCF_001885095.1). GTDB lineage: Bacteria > Bacillota > Bacilli > Lactobacillales > Streptococcaceae > Streptococcus > Streptococcus bovimastitidis. The sequence goes on from NZ_LZDD01000001.1 coordinate 900,093, forward strand.
AACCCTTATGTTTATCGTATCTTTTAACCTTAGAAGTGGAAAGCTTCTCAATGATAACTATATTTTGGTGGCTTTCCCTTCTTTTATCTTGCTCAAAACAAACTAGAAAATAGAATTCTCAAGGAGGAATAATGCACACCAAAGTCGAAAAAGTCAGTAAAGAAACCTTAATGGCCATTATCGCCATTGCCATGATTGGTTTTTCAGGTATCCTGTCAGAAACCAGTATGAACGTAACCTTTCCTAAAATGATGTCTGTCTATCATCAACCCCTAAGTCATCTGCAGTGGATCACCACAATCTATTTATTAGCTGTCGCTATCATGACCACTGCTTCAGCTGCATTAAAAAAGAATTTTGGCGAACGCCAAATCTTCTTCACTGCCTCAAGTTTGATGATTGTTGGAACCTTACTAGCAGCCCTAACCACTTCTTTTTGGGTAATGCTTTTGTCTCGCGTCATTCAAGGTGTGGCTACCGGAATTATTATGCCTCAGATGTTTAACATTATTTTGGAACGGGTTCCTGAGAAAAAAATCGGAACCTACATGGGCTTGGGTGGACTCATTATTAGTCTTGCGCCAGCCTTTGGTCCTACTTACGGTGGCTTTATGATCAGTCACTTTGCCTGGCAATGGATTTTTATCTGCATCTTACCTTTTCCGATTATCGCTAGTCTTATTGCTTATCCTTATTTGGTTGATTCTCCCAAAGGTCAAAAAGTTTCCTTTGACTTCATTGGTTTTACTGCCCTCTCAGTCAGTTTGACAATGGCCTTATTAATGATTTCAAGCCTAGAAAAAGCCGGACTTAATGTTTGGTATCTCATTATTTTCTTATTAACTTTTGCACTTTTTCTTTATCAAAGTTTACATTGCAAAGAACCTTTTCTTGATATTCGTATTTTAAAAATTCCCTCTGTTAGTTTTGGATTGATTCCTTTCTTCACATTCCAGATGATTAATTTGGGCATTAATTTTATTACCCCCAACTTTATCGTCTTGGAAAAAATTGCGAGTAGTTCTACTGCTGGTATGACTCTTTTACCTGGAACATTACTAGGTGCCTTTCTAGCTCCACTTTTAGGGAAATTTTACGACGAAAAAGGGCCAAAATTATCCTTATACATTGGTAATAGTCTCTTCTTCCTCTCATTAGTACTGATTACAATTATGATTCCGCATTTTTCAGTGCTTTCCTTTACAATCCTCTATATTATTTTTACAATTGGTCGTAACATGACCTTTAATAATACCTTAGCAACTGCGATTGGTAATCTTCCTGTTGCTAAAAATGCGGATGCGACGGCTATCTTCCAAATGATGCAACAGTTCGCCGGTGCCCTTGGGACTGCCCTTGCTGCCATTATGGCAAACCAAGCACCCACTTTTTCTAAAGGCGTAGGCTCTGTTTACTTCTTATTCGCCATTTTCGCATTCCTGAATTATCTGCTCTACATTGGTATGTTCTCATCCTTGAAAAAAGGAAAATAAGAGAACACTAAAAATCCTTAAGATGACTTAAGGATTTTTTTGAGGTTCATAAGTTAGTAGAGTATTTGGAATTTCATTTTCTAGTGCTGCAAAAATCTTATTAGCCAGTTCTATTGTGCTGACTGGTGCTAAGTGCTTTAGTTTAGGTCCAATAAATGGTAGCCCGAGTAAGAATCTTAAAACCCAAGCTTGGAAAATCGTTTTTGGCCGATCTGCTCCAAAAAGGAGTCCTGGCCTGACAATCAGATAATTTATTCCACTCGATTTTACAAGCTCCTCGGCTCGCCTTTTACTTCTAACATAGGCTGGGTAACCGCCACTGGCAGAAATATAGACAAAATGTTTAACATGACTCTCTTGACAGATTTTAATGGCTGACTTGGTTGCTTGGACATTTAGCTTATCTAATTGACTTGGCTTAATGGCACCCACACAATCAATCATTAAATCAAATCCATAAGATGATAAATCTAAGTGATTATCTTTTAATAAATCAGCTTCAAGAAAGGTGACCTGTTGACGAGCAAATACAGAACCTTTTGCCTGATGCCTACCCAGATAGGTCACTTGATGCCCCTTTTCCAGAGCTGTCGCAATTAGCTGACGCCCTAAAAAGCCTGTTCCACCAGCAATCAAAAGTTTCATTTCAGTCCACCTTCTTTTTTCTCTCAGTATATAGAGAATTGATTTGTCTGTCAAAAAAGACTAATCAATCCATTAAAATGCCTAAGCATCTTCTTTTTTGTTACAATATAAAATATGATTCCTAAAAAAATAACATTTCCTAAAAATTTAAGTCATAAACACAAGACAAGACTAAAGTGGACCCTCTTCCTTATTGCGGTACTGCTAGTTTTTATCTTTTCATCTATGCTTATCAGTATTAAATCCTATGATAACCCAGAAACAGCCCTAATCAAATCAGAAAACAGCAAAGCCTATTCTTCCAACCTCCTCCTCTTCCCAAAAGTCCTAACTAAAAATAAAGAGGTCATAGTGACTAGCTATCACTTGAGCTGGTATCGGGGACAAAAAGTTCTCTTTGCCAAAATTAAGGACCAAAATCATAGTTACCTTATTGATAGTTCTTCACTGAGTATCAATCAGAGCAACCCAATCAATGCATATATCCAATCTTTAGGCTACCCCAAAGGGAAAATTGAGACTGCTTATGTAAAAACCTTTAATCAGATTCCCTACCTCGATTTTCCTTCTAAACCTAAAGGGATTATCATCCATGATACCGGGACTGAAAGCACTACTATCGATGATGAAGTCACATATATGACCAAAAATTATCCCAAAGATGGTGTCTTTGTTCATGCCTTTATTGATAGCCAGGAAATCCGAAAAATAGCCAAGGATAACTACATGGCTCAAGGTGCTGGGCCAAAGGCCAATCCCCATTACATCCAATTTGAAATGCCACACGAGTATAGTCCTGATAGCTTTGCCTTGCAATTAGCTAACGCTGCCTATTACAGTGCTCAAATGTTAAAAAAATACCAATTACCCCTAGAATTAGGACAAGAAAATGGCCAAGGCTCCTTATGGAGTCATGAAATGGTATCCCTCTATCTTGGAGGAACCGACCATGTCGATCCAAGTGATTATTGGAACCGATCGGCTTATTCCTATTTCAATACCAGCTATACCATGACCGATTTTCTACAATTGGTCCAAGCCTATTACAATCAATTAGATTAATAAGACATCAAAAAAGAAAGTTTTCTTCTCAAAAGCCAAACTTAGCAGTTACTAAGAGTGGTCAGAGAAGAAAACTTTCTTTTTTAGAGACGCGTTTTTAATTTTTCAACAAAGAGATAGGCTGCCGGACAGGTCAAGGTATTTTTAATGGTCAAATGATTAATTTGGTAGATTTTCTTCCGGTCCGTATGCGGAAATTCTCGACATGCTTTAGGCCGTACATCATAAATACTACAAAGATTGTCATCTCCTAAGAAGGGACAGGGCATGCTCTTAAAAACCTTATCATTGTCTTCATCCACTTGTAAATAGAGATCTTCGAATGCTGCTAACTTCATTCGAAAATGTTTAGAAATCCGTTCAATATCAACTTCCGTAAAAAGTGGTCCCAAGGTCTTACAACAATTAGCACAAGCCGTACAATCAATTTCTTGAAAGACTTCAGTGTGGACTTCTTGAACAAGTTTGTCTAAATTTTTGGGTGGTTTCTTTTTTAATTGAGCTAAAAATTTTCGGTGTTCAGCTTGTTTTTGCTGCGCTAAATCCTTGTAATGCTCAATATCAAGACTTACAGTTTTTGCCATGATTTTCTTTCTAAATAGGTTAAATTAAATCACCAAGGAGACTCTTCATAAAGTCTTCTGAATCAAATTCACCAATATCATCAATTTTTTCACCAAATCCAATGAACTTAACAGGGATATCTAGCTCTTGACGAATTGCTAAAACAACACCACCTTTAGCACTGCCATCGATTTTCGTTAAAATCAGACCTGTAAGTGGCATAATTTTTGAAAATTCCTTAGCTTGGCTCAAAGCATTTTGTCCTGTTGAAGCATCTAAGGCCAAAAGAGTTTCATGCGGTGCATCAGGAATAACCCTTTTAATAATACGACCCATTTTTTCCAACTCGGCCATTAGGTTTTCCTTGTTTTGCAAGCGACCAGCTGTATCAATCAATAAGATATCAATTCCTTCAGCTACTGCTCTTTCTACTCCATCAAAAACAACTGAAGCTGGATCTGCTTTTTCAGGTCCGGTAACGACAGGAACATCGACGCGACGCCCCCATTCAGCCAACTGAGCCACAGCTCCTGCCCGGAAAGTATCCGCCGCAACCAACATGACCTTCTTACCTTCAGCTTTATAGCGATAAGCTAATTTCCCAATAGAAGTTGTCTTTCCGACCCCGTTAACACCAACAAAAAGCATAACAGTTAAATCGTTTTGGTAATTAATTTTTTCATTATAGACGCCATCTTTTTCATAAATGTCGACTAGCTTTTCAATAATAACCCTTCTCAAGGCTTCTGGCTTTTTAGCATTCTCTAATTTAGCTTCTTGGCGGAGCTCATCAGTTAGCCTTGTAGCAACAGTCACACCAACATCTGACAGAATCAGCATCTCTTCTAATTCTTCAAAAAATTCTTCATCAACACTACGGAAGTTGGCAAAAAAGGCATTTAAACGACTAGCAAAACCTGATCTGGTTTTCTTCAAAGAACGATTATATTTCTCTTGATCACTTTCTGACTCTCCAACTTGGCTAGCCAAGGCATCCGTCTCTTGCTTAACTTCATTTTCAGTATCTGAATTTGAAGTTTCTTGATTCGAAAAAGTACCTTGCCGTAATTGTTCTTCAAAAGCAGCCTTTCTTAAATAATATTCTTCCATAACGGAATATGAGCTGGATTCAACCTTATCAGATTCATCCTGATTTGTTTCAGCTAATCCAGTTTCTTCATTGTCGGTATCGATTGGTTCAAATTGCATGGGTTCTGATATAACAAGGTCAGAGCCTTCTTGCTCATTGTCTAATTGTTCTGAAACGTCATTTACTGATTCAAGGTTACCTAATTCTTCTGTCTCATCTTCTACTGATGATAGGACACCTGATCCTTCTGAAATTTCTTGGTCTGAATTATCTTTTACAGATTCAAAGTGACCTGATTCTTCAGAATCAACTTGTTGTGAATCGTTTTGTTCTAGAACTGCTTCTTCTGATTCAGAATTGAGTTTATTTTCATCTAGACTAACTTCTTCAAGAGGAGTCAATTGCGACCTTTCAAGGTCTTCTAGAGAATTATGTTCTTGAGACTCTGTTAATCCTTTTTGATCCAAGTCGGAGAGACTTTCACTTTCAGTTTGCTCGATATCAGAACTGAACAAGTCGTCTTCTGTCACTTGAGTATCTTCGTTATTTTCAAGACTTTCAAGGTCTTGCGGAGAATCTTCTTCAATCTCAGTCAATTCTGGTAAATCGAGTTCCTCTTTTTTATCTTCTTTTTTGGAACCAAATAATTTATCAAATAATCCCATTAGTTTTCCTCACCTAAAATGTATTTTTGAACGGCTTCTGCCACTCCGGATTGATCATTACTTAGACTGGTGACAACATCTGCGATTTGTTTCGCTTCATCGACTGCGTTAGCCATTGCTACCCCTAAGCCAGCCCAAGCCAACATAGTAAAATCGTTTGCTTCATCACCCATAGCCATCACATCTTTAGCTTCAAAACCGAGATGTTTACCCAACAACTGTAAACCAAATGCTTTATGAACGCCTTTAGGCATCACTTCAAAGATGATATCTCGTGATTTGAAATATTCAAAAGCTTCAAAAGTATTTTCTGGTAATTTAGCCAATTGCTGATCAATGAAGTCAGCATCTGTGACAGTTACAATTTTATTATAAATAATATCTTTTGATAAGTCTTCTAATGAGCCTAATTCAACAAAATTCAAAAGGGGATTTGCTTGTCGATACTGACTCTTGCGGCCATCTGGACTGGGAATGCTAAAGACAGTACCTTCAGATAAAATATCTGTTGGCAAACCAATACTTTTAAGTTTTTCATGGACATAGGAAACTTCTTCAAAAGTTAAAGAACTTTTATCAAGAACTTGTCCTGTATTTTTTTGAACTAAACCGCCATTGAAAGTAATGCTATAGTCATCTTCATGAATTAAGTCTAATTCTTCTAGTAAGTTACCAATTGCTGCTAAGGGACGGCCAGTTGTAATGACGACTTTAACCCCTTTTTCTCTTGCAGCTTGGAGGGCAGCTTTATTGGCATCACTGACAATTTTTTCTGTGTTAAAGAGTGTCCCATCCAAATCCAAAGCTAAAATTTTATATGTCATTACTAAACCAACCCTTCCATATAGGTCATGACTGATTGCTCATTACAGTCGCCGATCACTTCATCAGCAATGGCTTTAATCTCAGGACGAGCATTAGCAGTTGCTACTGCATGTCCAACGTATTCCAACATTTGATAATCATTCAAATTATCACCAAAAGCAATGACCTGGTCAGGACTGATATCAAGTGCCTGACAAAGGTGCTCAATACCAAATCCTTTATTGACCTCTGATAAAATAATATCAATTGACTCAAAACCTGTTGTGACAGCTGAAACATAAGGGATTTGCTGATCTAACCAGTCACTTCCCTCAAGCACGGTATCACCAGTAAATGTGGTCGTAATTTTAAAGATTGAATCATGATCCATCTGATCAAAATCACTAATGACTGAAATATTTTCATAGTAAAGGTGCATACGGTCTATGTAATCTTGGCTAGCGCCTTCTAAAATGTAGGCACCTTTCTGACCGGAAAAAAGCATTCCTGTTTCAACATAGAAAGGATTCTTCAAGATAGTTTGGGCAATTTCAATATACTGTTCCTTGGTCATAAAATCAGCAAAAATTACACGATTTTGGTACTGAACGATTGAGCCATTTTCAGCAATAACAGCAATATCATCTAAGAATTCTTCAAATAAATGATCTATAGCTAATAAAGAACGACCACTAGAAACAGCAAAAACCATTCCCTTTTCTTTTAATTTGGGTAAGAGTGCAGCTAATCGCTCTTTATCATAACTGCGCTGATTATCTAAAAAAGTTCCATCCATATCACTGGCTAATAATTTAATCATTTATCATCTATCTCCCTTTCAGCTCCTAATTCAAAAAGCTGAGATTTTCTGAATCTTTAAGTTTTACAGAGACTACCTTCGAAATACCTGATTCCTGCATGGTAATCCCATAAATGCTGTCGGCAGCAGCCATTGTTCCCTTACGGTGGGTAACAACAATGAACTGACTATCCTTATCAAAACGGTTCAAATAGTCACCAAAACGTTTAACATTGGCTTCATCCAAAGCGGCCTCAACCTCGTCAAGGATAACAAATGGAATGGTCTTAACGCGGATGATGGCAAATAGCAGAGCTAAAGCAGAAAGTGCCTTTTCACCACCAGACATGAGATTGAGGGACTGAATTTTCTTCCCAGGAGGTTGTACGGAAATCTCAATTCCCGAAGTCAACAAGTCTCCATCAGTAAGAATCAAATCGGCAGAACCGCCACCAAACATTTGTTTAAAGGTTTCTTGGAAACTTGTCCGAATAGCTTCAAAAGTGACTTTAAAGCGAGCCTTAACTTCAGAATCCATTTGAGCAATAGTTTCAAGAAGCATATTCTTAGCCTTATTTAGGTCAGCTTTTTGTCCATTTAAGAATTGTAATCTTTCCGAAACTTCCTCAAATTGAGCAATGGCATCACTGTTAATTGGACCTAAAGCACGGATTTGCCGTTGAAGTTTTTGGAGCTCTTGCTTAGACAAAGTAATGTCTTCAATGACTTGAGCTTTCGTTTCAGCTTCTTCAAAGCTCATTTGGAATTCTTCCGTTAAGGTCTTAGCATGATTGCGTAAACGTCCTGTTACCTGTTCCAAGTCTGCTTCTGCCTTGGTCTGTTTACGGATAAAATCTTCATTTTTGCTGTGTTCATGAAGCAGCTTTTCTTCTAATTCTTCCAGCTGCGCCTGATAATCATCGCTTTCAAAGCGGAGGCGTACCAAGTGCTGTTCAACTGAACTTTTACGATCTGCAATTTCGTCGAGATGAGTCTCTAAAGCTGGTAAACGGGTGATATCTTCTTCTGAAATATGGCTGTTAAGTAGCGTTTGTAATTGGTTTAAGTTTTCTTCTTTTTGCTCTTTATCTGTCTGTAGACGGTGCAAATGACTTTCTTCAAAGCGTTTTTCATTAGCGATATCTCGTTCAGTTAAGCGAGCTTGGGCCAGAGCTTCTGTTAAGCTGGCTTTTTTACGATTGATACTATCTTTGTCTGTTTTGATCGCTTCCATTTCCTGATTAAGGTCAGTTTTTCGATCATCTAATATTTGTAGTTTTGCCTCTAATTCAGCTATTTCTTCCGTGAAATTCCGATGACCATCTTGTTTTTGCAAGTTTTGCAAGTTATCTAGAATAGCTTGGGCATCCTCTAGCTTTTCTTGCAATTGAGTCACTTTGAAAGATAATTCTTGCTCTTGAAAGCGACAAGCTTCACCTTCTGCCTTAAGTTGAGCTAAATCCTCTTCAGCACTTTCGACGGCATTTTTTTGAGAAGCCACTTCTTTTTCCTGATTACGGATTTCTTGTTGTAGCTCTTCTAAACTAGCTTGGAGATTATCCATTTCTGGCTTAATGAAGGTGGTATTATTTTGACGATTGGCACCTCCGGCAAAAGAACCACCTGGTCGCAATTCCGTACCATCCAAGGTGACAATACGAACCTTATAGTGAAGTACTTTAGCTGCTTTATTGGCATTATCAATAGTATCAAAAATAACTGTCATATTTAAGAGATTTTTGAATATATGTGCTAATTCTTCATTATAAGTAACTAGGGATTCTGCCGTTCCAAGAAATCCTTCAGATTTTTGCAATTGGGCTAATTGTGTATCAGCAATATAACGGGCTTTAATTGTTGTTAACGGTAAGAAGGTAGCACGACCTTGACGGTTTTTCTTAAGGTAGGCAATGGCTGCCTTGGCTGCTGCCTCATCCTTAACAATAATATTTTGGCTGCTTGCTCCTAAAGCAATTTCAAGAGCTGTTTGGTACTGTGTATCAAAGCTAAGGTGTTCACTTACCGCACCTAGGATTCCTTGTAATTGGTTTGAAGCTTGCAGAACGGCACGGACACCGGCATAATACTGACTATGACTTTTTTGAATGGCTTCTAAGCTATTAAGTCTTGCTTCTTTCGCTTTCTTCTGATCCAAATAATCAAAAAGCTTAGTTTGTGCCATTTGATAAGCTTCTTTTAGACCTTGAATAGATTTGGCTTTTGCTTGATAGTTTTGTAAGAGTTCTTGCAAATGGCTACTTGTCTCTTGATAGCTATTTGAAAGTTCCTCATAGTTTTGCTTAAAGTCCTTAACTTGATTAACTTGCTGGATTAAGGTCTGTGCTTGTTTTTCTTTATCAAGATCTTCCTTTGCCAATTCTGATTTTAATAAAGTTAATTGATTACTGACACGGGCTTCATCTTGCATTAAAGCAAGATAATCGGTTCTGAGTTTTTCTAAAAGCTGATCAGGATCACCTGAGAAACGTTGCAAATCATCTTGAATCTCTTGCAGTGCTTGAGCATTCTCTTGCTTTCTACTTTCAATGGTGTTTAAGGCTGATTTTTTTTCATCAATAGAATGAATGAGAGTTTCAAGTTCTGCTTGCAAGTTGGCAATTTGAGTACTTGCTTCTGCTTTTTTCTCATTCTTTTGACTAGTCTCTAGTTTGATTAAATCAATTTGACTTTTGAGTTCAGCCTCAGCTTTGGTTAGCTCAAGAAGTTCGCTTTGCTTACTGTCACTTTCACGAATTAATTCTTGGCGTTTAGCTTTCAGTCTCTGGTTTTCAACTTCAAGGACTTCTCTATGCTGATGATAAGCTTTCAAGTCTTCAAGAACTTTTGCTAAACTTTCTTCAGTTTCTGCCAGTCTTTTTTTATCAGCTATTACATCTTCAACTAAAATGGAAAGATGAAGTTCTTTCCGTTCACCCTCAAGACGATTGTATTCTCGGGCAACCTTAGCTTGTTTTTCCAAAGGTCCCACTTGAGTTTCTAATTCATAGATAATATCATCAAGACGATCTAAATTATCTTGTGTTTGTGTTAATTTGCTTTGGGTTTCTTTTTTACGCGTTTTATACTTGAGGACACCCGCCACTTCTTCAAAAATGGTTCGTCTTTCCTCTGGTTTACTGTTAAAAATTTCTTCAACACGGCCCTGAGAAATGATAGAGAATGAGTCTCTACCTAATCCTGTATCCATAAATAAATCATGGATGTCCCTTAAACGGACTTTTTTTCCATCAATCAAATAGTCACTATCACCATTACGATAGATATGGCGTTCAACACGTATTTCTTTACCAGCATCTTTAATAAAAGCATCTGAATTATCCAAAACGATAGCAACTTCAGCAAAGTTCAAAGCATTTCGGCTCTCTGTCCCGGCAAAAATAATATCTGGCATTTTGCCTCCACGAAGACTTTTGGCACTAGATTCACCCAGTGCCCAGCGGAGACTTTCTGTAATATTGGATTTCCCAGAACCATTTGGTCCTACAACTGCAGTTACCCCTTTTTCAAACTCAATCTTGGTTTTATCCGCAAATGATTTGAAGCCCTGCATTTCAATTTTCTTTAAAAACATTTATTCCTCACTCAACTCTTTCAAGGCATTTCGGGCTGCTTTTTGCTCAGCAATTTTCTTGGATTTGCCAACTCCTCGGCTAACTAATTCCTGGTTGACAAAAACTGCCACTTCAAATTCTTTGGCATGAGCTGGACCACTTTCTTTGACAACCTGATAATCAATTTGGACATCGCCTTTAGCTTGGAGGACTTCCTGAAGACTTGTTTTATAATCCTTGACCTTTTCAAAATTACCTTTTTCAACTTGTGGAATCATGACTTGATTGAGAAAAGTACGAACACTGTCAATCCCCTTATCTAATAGGAGAGCACCTAAAAAGGCCTCAAAAAGATCTCCTAAGATAGTGTCACGGTTACGACCTCCAGATTTTTCCTCACCTTTACCTAATTTGATATAAGTGTCAAAGGAACAAAAACGGGAAAAGCCAGCCAAACTCTCTTCACGAACAATCATTGATCGTAATTTGGAAAGATCTCCTTCAGATTTATTGGGATATCTGCTAAAAAGATATTCAGAGATGATGAGTTGTAGAACGGCGTCTCCTAAAAATTCCAAACGTTCATTATGTGAAATGTTTAGGAGGCGATGCTCATTAGCATAAGAGGTGTGAGTAAAAGCTGTTTCAAGTAAATCATTGTCATTAAAGACAATGTTAAAAGACTCTTTTAATTGGGCTTTTAAATTTTTCATAATAACTCCTTTTCTTTGGTCTGCATACAGACTCTACTATTATATCAAAAAAAGCAGGTGACTGCTTGAACCACTTGCTTTTTTCTTGATTTTATAGCTTTTTTAAATATCTGACAAGGGAATAGCTGTATCTGGTGAAGTGTCATGAACGGTAAAATCACTTCCTACTGCTAAATCCGCCATTGCCAATTGATTTTCCATGGTCATATGAGCTAATTCCTTAATGTTATTTTCCTTGCTTAAGTGACCAAGGAAAATCTTTTTGGTTTTATTTCCCATACTGCGAATCATCGCTCCAGCACCATCTTCATTAGACAAATGGCCCATGTCTGATAAAATCCTCTGTTTCAGGCTCCAAGGATAAGAACCCGATCTGAGAATTTCAATATCATGATTAGATTCAATCAAATAAGCATCTGCATTGTCAATAATACCTGACATGCGGTCACTGACATAACCGGTATCAGTCAGCATAACAAAAGATTTATTATCTTTCATAAAACGATAAAATTGAGGATCAGCAGCGTCATGACTGACACCGAAGCTTTCAATATCTATGTCGCCAAAGGTAATCATCTTATCGCGTTCAAAAACATGTTTTTGCGCCACATCAATCTTACCAATCATATTGCGCTCGTCAATAACCTGCCAAGTTTTTTCGTTGGCATAAATATCTAAGTTGTATTTCCGAGCTAGCACACCAACACCTTTGATATGATCTGAGTGTTCATGTGTAATTAAAATAGCATCCAAATCTTCCGGCTTACGATCAATTTCTGCCAGCAGACTGCTAATTTTCTTTCCTGTTAATCCAGCATCGACTAGGATTCTTTTCTTAGGCGTTTCCAAGTAGAAACTATTCCCCGAAGAACCTGAAGCCAAAATACTGTATTTAAATCCTTCGTGTGTCATAAATTAGTCGATTTCGTCCTCCCATTCATCGTCATCATCTGACATAACATCTTTTTCATATGGCAGAACAATTGTAAAGGTCGAGCCCTTACCGTAATCACTTTTGGCCCAAATAAAGCCATTATGTTGTTTAATTATTTCTTTGGCAATCGCTAAGCCCAAACCAGTTCCCCCCTGAGCCCTGCTTCTAGCCTTGTCGACCCGGTAAAATCGGTCAAAAATAAGTGGCAAATCCTTTTTGGGAATACCTAAACCTTGATCCGAAATGGAAATGATTAACTGACTGTCAGTCGTTTTCATTTTAACCCGGATTTTGCCACCATCAGGTGAATATTTTATGGCATTATTCAAAATATTTTCAATCACTTGAGTCATCTTATCATTATCAATTTCTAACCAGACGGAAGTAATGGGGTAATCCCTGATGATTTCATAACTCTTTCCCGCAACTGTATTTTGGTTACGGACCAGATCAAAACGATTTAATATAGATGTCATGAAAGCTGTAAAATTGGTCATTTCAACAGCAAGTCGAGTGACTTGATTATCGATACGAGATAGATTTAAGAGGTCAGAAATCATTCGCATCATCCGGTTGGTTTCATCTAAAGAAACCTTGATGAAACTTGGTGCAATATCTTCTTTAAGGGCACCTTCATCTAGGGCTTCAAGATAAGACTTAACAGATGTTAATGGCGTCCGTAATTCATGACTTACGTTAGAAACGAAGAGACGGCGTTCTCTTTCTTCTTTTTCTTGTTCCGTTGTATCATGTAACACAACAACTAAACCTGAGATGAAGCCACTTTCACGTCGATTCAAGGCAAAGCGCAGCCGAAGGGTAATAAACTCACCCGTTTCATCGCGACGGTTTATGGTAACAATTGGTGTTTTGGAAACCAATTCCCGATAGGTATAAGGGGAATCACTACCAAGCAAATCTGTGATATTTTTCTTAAGGGCCTCTTCACGGCTAATATTCAACTGCTTCTGCGCTGTCTCATTAACCATCAAAATCTGACCAGTCCGGTCTGTTGCCAAAACCCCATCACTCATATAAGCCAAGATACTTGCTAAACGATTTTTCTCCTGGGCTAAATTTTCGTGGGTAAGGCGGAAAACATCAGAAAGGTCATTTAGTTGCTCGGACAATTCAATCAATTCAATATCGGCTTTACCAGTAATGTCATCTGTATAGCGACCATTAATCAAATCGCGCATTTTGAGACTCATTTGCTTTATGATTTTAGCATTGCGATAATCGCGAATTGCTAAATAGATAAAGTAAACAGCAACAAAAATGAGTAATAAAAGGATTGCAAGTTCAAATAAGGATAAATTTCCAATGATATCTTTAGTCATGTTGTTTCATGTAATAACCAACGCCACGACGAGTTAGAATGTACTCGGGACGACTTGGTGTATCTTCTATTTTTTCACGTAAGCGACGAACAGTTACGTCAACTGTTCTGACATCACCAAAGTAATCATAACCCCAAACAGTTTCCAAGAGATGTTCACGCGTCATCACTTGACCCATGTGATTAGCTAAGTGGTGTAATAATTCAAATTCACGATGGGTTAACTCAACTTCATTACCATATTTCTTAGCCAAGAATGCATCTGGCAAGATCTGTAAGTTACCAATGGTTAATTCTTGATTGCCTGATGAAGCATTTTCTTCAGCCACCGCTGTTTCAATAGTTTCTGTGCGACGCAGATGCGCTTTAACACGCGCAAGTAATTCACGGTTTGAAAATGGTTTTGTTACATAGTCATCCGCACCAATCTCAAGACCAATGACTTTATCAAATTCACTATCTTTGGCTGAAAGCATAATGATTGGAATATGGCTTGTTTTTCTAATTTCTTTAGCAACTTCTAAACCGTCCATCTCTGGAAGCATCAAATCCAGGATGACTAAATCCGGTTTTTCATCTTCAAATGCTGCAACAGCCTCACGACCATCAAAGGCAGTGATGATGTCATAGCCTTCTTTAGTAAGATTAAATTTTATAATATCTGAAATCGGCTTTTCATCATCGACGATAAGAATTTTTTTCATGTGATTACTCCTCTTTTTCAACTTTGATTATTATCCTAAAAAACAAACGGCACTGTCTTTTAAGCTCTCATTTCATATTAATGTCCCTATGATTATACCAAATTTTAAGTATAAAAGACAATGACAGCCTTTATTTACCAATAAATTTCAACAATACTTTCAATTTTCTGAATATATTGACATAAATTTGGACCTATGATAAAATATAGCAACACTTTATGTGTCATATTTTATGACACATATTACTTAAGGAGGATACTATGTCACTAATTGAATTTAAGAATGTTAACAAGTATTATGGAGACTATCACGCTTTAAAGAACATTAATTTAAGTTTTGAAAAAGGACAGGTGGTTGTTCTTCTTGGACCTTCGGGATCAGGAAAATCCACTCTAATCCGCACTATTAATGGCTTAGAAAAAATCGAAGATGGCAGTCTTACGGTCAATGGACATGAGATTGTTAACAGTAGCAATAAAGAATTAGTCACCCTTCGTAAAGAAGTTGGTATGGTCTTCCAACATTTTAATTTATACCCTCACAAAACCGTGTTAGAAAATGTAACTTTGGCGCCGATAAAAGTTTTGGGACAATCAAAAAAAGAAGCCGAGGCCATTGCTGAAAAATATTTAACCTTTGTAAATATGTGGGACCGTAAAGATGCCTACCCATCAATGTTATCCGGAGGCCAAAAACAACGGATTGCGATTGCTCGGGGTCTTGCTATGGATCCAGAACTACTTCTCTTCGATGAACCAACATCAGCCCTTGACCCTGAAACCATAGGTGATGTTTTAGCAGTTATGCAAAACTTAGCAGCTGATGGTACAAATATGATTGTTGTTACCCATGAAATGGGCTTTGCTCGCGAAGTTGCTGACCGCATCATCTTTATGGCAGATGGTGAAGTTTTGGTTGATACAACTGATGTTGCAGGCTTCTTTGACCATCCAGAAGAACCACGCGCCCAACAATTCTTAAGTAAAATTATTAATCATACCAGTGAAAAAGTTCAAGCTAAGAAAAAAGTTCGTTCTTAAGGAGGATTTCAGATGAATAAGATGAAAAAATGGATTCTATTCAGCCTACTGGCTCTCTTCAGTCTCAATCTTCTAAACACTACTAATACAGAGGCTGATGATCAAACTTTGCTTAAAAGCTCAGCTATTCAAAAAATTAAAAAATCCGGACAATTAAGAATCGGGGTTAAACAAGATGTCCCGAACTTTGGTTATTATAGTGCTGAAACCGGAAAATATGAAGGTATGGAAGTTGACTTAGCTCGCAAAATCGCTAAGTCACTAAAAGTTAAACCTGTTTTTACAGCTGTTACGGCTCAAACGAGGGAAGCTCTTTTAGATAACGGGCAATTGGACATGATCATTGCTACTTATACGATCACTCCTGAACGCCAAGCAGCTTACTCTTTCTCCCAACCTTATTATCGTGATGAAGTTGGCTTTTTAGTTAATAAGTCTGGCAAAATTTCCAGTCTTAAAGACCTTAATAAGCAAACCATTGGGGTTGCTCAAGGTTCTACCACTAAAGCTGCTATTGAGGAATATGCCAAAGCCAATCATCTCTCTTTTAACTTTGTCCAATTGGGATCTTATCCTGAACTAGCCATCTCCCTTTACTCCAAACGTATAGATGCTTTTTCAGTAGATAAATCAATCCTTACTGGCTACCTAAGTCAGGAGACAAAAATATTATCGGACGGTTTTAATCAACAGTCATACGGTATTGCTAGCACTAAGGCCAATGCAAAATTAACCACTTATATCAATGGTTTGATTAAAAAATGGTCTCAAAATGGCAGTTTGCAAAAACTTTATGATCACTATAATTTAAAACCAGCCAAAGAAGAATAAGAAAGGAGCCAATTAATGACCTACTTAGCAGTTGAAAGTCCATTTGCTCTGTCGAAATGGCAAGCATTTTTGACAAGTTTTCCACTTTTTGCAAAAGCATTCTTATATACTTTGGGCATGTCAATTGGTGCCTTAATCTTAGCTCTAGTCTTAGGAATAGTCTTTGGTGCCTTATCAACCTCAAAGAAAAGTCTCAATCGAACGATTGCCAGAATCTATGTTGAACTTTACCAAAACACACCACTACTTGTACAGTTGGTTTTTGTTTACTATGGTCTAGCCATCATTAGTAATGGCAAAATCATGATTTCAACTTTTTTCACAGCCGTTCTTTGCGTCGGTATCTACCACGGTGCCTATATTGCCGAAGTTATTCGTTCCGGTATTGAGGCTGTCCCTAAGGGACAGATCGAAGCCTCTCTTTCACAAGGTTTCACCTACCAACAAACCATGAGCTTAATTGTGTTACCTCAGGCGGTGCGGACCATCTTACCTCCAATGACCAACCAAGTGGTCAACCTGATCAAAAACACTTCAATCGTAGCCATCATCTCTGGCGCTGACATTATGTTCACAGCCAAGGCTTGGGCCTATGATACCACCAATTATGTTCCGGCCTTTGCTGGAGCAGCCATCCTATACTTCATTCTTTGCTACCCCCTAGCCAACTGGGCCCGTCGCAAAGAAGAAGCTAATAAGAAAACTTATTCTGTATAAAGGGAGGAAAGCTTATGTCACAAGTATTTACTGCCGCCAACCTTTCCTTTATCCTACAAGGCTTGGCATTAACCTTATATATATCCCTAGTTTCCATCATTTTATCAACCATCTTTGGAACCCTTTTGGCCATCATGCGAAATGGCAAAAACAAAATCCTAAAATTAATAGCCGGTATCTATATTGAATTTGTTCGTAATGTACCAAACCTTCTTTGGATTTTCATTATCTTTTTAGTCTTTCAAATGAAATCAACGCCAGCTGGCATTACCGCATTTACAGTCTTTACCTCAGCTGCGCTAGCAGAAATTATTCGTGGTGGCCTAAATGGTGTCGATCATGGACAAACAGAGGCCGGTTTAGCACATGGCTTTAGTCCCAGTCAGGTTTTTCTTCTGATTGTTTTCCCACAAGCCTATCGTAAGATGTTACCCGCTATCATCTCACAATTTGTTACTGTTATTAAAGATACTTCATTGCTTTATTCAGTTATTGCTATTCAAGAACTCTTTGGTAAGAGCCAAATATTAATGGGCAAGTATTTCCAAGCCGGACAGGTCTTCGCCCTCTATGCCCTTATTACATTAATTTACTTCATCATTAACTTTGCCATTTCAACTTATTCCAGAAAATTAGCTAAGAAATGGGCACAAGCCAATTAATGATTAAAAACTGAATATAAAAAAGCGGTTGAGATTGCTATCTCAACTGCTTTTAATATTGAAATTTACTTCTTCTATAATGGCTGAATTCTCAATCAGTCAATAAAGAAATTTTCGCAACATATCATTTTATACCTAACAATTTCAACCATTTTAAGAATCGGATATGCCAACGGAAATAGAGACTGTTTCGCTTAACATGTCCGTAACTGGACAAGCCTCTTCGACCAAAGGCGCCCTTTCGGTTGAAATAGGATAAATCGAATTCATCCATTTGACCTTGATACCATTTCTTAGCAATATGTTTAGGAGAGCGGTAGCCTCGTCCAATTTTCCGACGGAAGGCTGGATCATGTTTTCGGATGGGGTCGACATCTAAGTCCCAATGCCTTTTTCCTGCTGTTCCATAATTAAAACTGGCCCCATTGACAACCCCATTCTCAGAAATTTTCTCAGCATCACATTCATTGAGAAAATGTCCCTTGCTGTCTAGAATAAATTCCGTATGGAAGCCCATTAATAATTTAATGTTGTAGGAAACACGATTATCTGGAAAGAGGATTTGATCATCCTCAATTTTTAGTTTATTGTGAAGGCGAGCAGATTCTGATAAAGAATAATCCACCGATTTCCGCCAAAAAGCTGGTCCTTTCTTATGAAGTAAGTAATCCGCAAGAGCCTGACTATCCGTTTGAATATGATCCTTATAATGGTCTCTGACATACTGGGCCTGTTGACTAGAAATCAAATAGCGAAATTGATGGAGACGACGTTCTAAATCCCCTTCTTTTCCCAGCGTTCGGTTTGGAAAAGTTCTGTTTACCAAAGCTGCTAATTGGGTCCAAAAGTCACTATCTGGACTTAAACTGGGATGGAATGCTCTCAGTAATCTTTGCGTTTCCTTTAAGTCACCCGTCAATTCTGATGGCATTCCTATCAAGTCTAAAAGATTTCTCAACAAAATCTTTCCTTTCACTTCATGGTAAGAAGCTTGCCAATAGTCCATAAAGAGGGGTGATCCAACTCGGTAATCTAAATCATCAGAACGAACGAGTCGTCC
Organism: Streptococcus bovimastitidis; assembly: GCF_001885095.1. Taxonomy (GTDB): domain Bacteria; phylum Bacillota; class Bacilli; order Lactobacillales; family Streptococcaceae; genus Streptococcus; species Streptococcus bovimastitidis. The sequence continues at coordinate 918,787 of NZ_LZDD01000001.1, forward strand.
TAAGAGGTCAAGGGGCCAACCAAGGGTCTGAAGTTTTTTAACAGTTTCATATTTTTTTTGCAGATTTGCCATGGTTAGCTCCTTTCCTTAAAATCTTTGTTCTATTATAGCTTAATTTTGCTAATTTCTCATTTCTCTAACCTTATAGGAACTTCATTTTTAGATTTCATAACTACTACATCACAAGAGATTTAGCTTAGATTACGTATCTTCACCATCACGAGAGATTTAACTTTAGATTTTATATCTTCTCCTTCAAAAAAATAGACTAGGTCTCCCTAGTCCATTTTGCTATATAATCAATTCTTACATTCCTGATAGAATCATTTGGTAAATGAAGGCTCCCAAAGCTCCGCCAATGATAGGTGCGATTACTGGAATCCATGCATAGGACCAGTCAGAATCACCTTTGTTAGGGATTGGCAATAGAGCATGCATTAAACGAGGGCCTAAGTCACGCGCTGGGTTTAGGGCATATCCGGTTGTTCCACCAAGACCAAAACCAACAGCTATAACCACTAAACCAACAATCAAGGGACCAAAGCCAGATGATAGTTTATTTGGGCCTAATGACATAACGGTCATGACAAGAACTGCTGTACCAAGGATTTCTCCTAAGACGTTTGACCATGTGTGACGAATTGCTGGTCCTGTTGCAAAACAACCTAGGATGGTTGGAGCGTCTTTTGTTTCTTTCCAGTGTGGGTAGTAATGTAAGAAGACTAGAGTTGCACCAATCATGGCACCAAGCATTTGGGCAATAATGTAGGGAGCAACTTGAGCCCATGGGAAGCCTCCTGTTAAGGCAAGGGCAATGGTAACTGCTGGGTTTAGGTGAGCCCCACTCATGAAGCCAACCATGTATACCGGAATGGCTACGGCTAAGCCCCAACCTAATACAATGGCAATCCAACCCGAGCCTTCAGCTTTAGTATTTTTTAAACAGACCGCTGAAACGACACCGTCTCCTAAGAGAACTAAAACAAGGGTTCCTAATAATTCACCGATAAATGACATTCTTTAAACCTCACTTTTTAATTTCTAATTCTGATAATTGTTGTAAAATGGCTTCTTTGTTGACACCTGCTTGTAAGAGGGCTGCTGCGGTGTAGGCACCTTCTACGATTGGGACTTGCATGATGGTGATTCCTTTGTCAGTGAAATCAGCTACCATCTCTAAGTTCATTCTTGCCGAACCGAGATCGAAGAAAGCCAGTAAATCCTTTTTGGGGTTTTCATCGACTATTGTTTGCACTTGGTCAAAGCTAGTTCCAATTCCGCCATCTTCGGTGCCTCCAACTGAGGTGATGGCCACATCTTGTGCTACTTCTGCTAACAAGTCCCTAATGCCAGAGGCAATCCCCTTGGAATGGGAAATGATGATGATTCCTAAATCTGTCATTCAGTCACCTCTGTTTCTAAGAGGGCTTCAAATAAAAGACCAGAGGAATAAGAACCTGGGTCAATGTGGCCAAGGGAACGGTCACCGACATATGAGGCTCTGCCTTTTGTCGCCACGATATCTTTTGTTGCTTCAACGCTTGCCCAAATGTCATCCTTGCTGAGTTGGTCTTTTTCCAAACCTTCTATGACGGGAATCCAGACATCGACCATGGTTTTTTCTCCCTTTTCAGCTTTGCCACGTTTTTGAATCATGGCTAAGCCTTCTTTTAAGAGTTCTGCGATGCTGGCATCTGTTCCTTGCTTAGCTATTCCCATAAAGGCAGAACCATATAGGGGACCTGAAGCTCCTCCGACTTTGCTGACCAGTTGCATAGCTACAACTTTAAAGACATCAGCCCCAGTTTCGAAGTTTTTTCCTTCTAGGTTTTCCATAACAGCAGCCATGCCACGCGCCATATTGCCACCGTGGTCGCCATCGCCAATCGGGGTGTCTAACTCACTTAAGTAATCTTTATTTTTTTGCATCTTTTCATTGAAAAGATGCATCCATTTTAAAGCTTTTTCTTGATCCATATTACCTCCATTACCAAGCTGGTGTGATAACCTCAGCATTTAAGGCCTCTAACCAGTCTTGAGATTCTAGTTTAATCAATGTTAGGGATAGACCGGCCATGTCAAGGCTAGTCATGTAATCTCCCAATTTCTTGTAGGCAACTTCTACTCCCGCTTCTGCTAGTAGTTGCGCTACATCATTAGCAAAGACATATTGTTCCATCAAAGGTGTTGAGCCTAAACCGTTGATTAGAATTCCATATTTTTGACCTGCTTCAAGTTTAAAGTCAGCCGCTAATTTGGTCACCAATTCTTTGGCTAATTCTGCTGATGGCTTCATGCTTTCCTTTTGATAACCTGGTTCGCCATGGATACCAACGCCATATTCAAATTCATTATCGTCAAGAACAAAGCCTGGTTTGCCAACTTCTGGTACTGTTGCGCCAGAAAGTGCTAAACCAATGGTTTTGATGTTTGGAACTAATGCATCAGCTAGGGCTTTGATTTCTTCTAGAGATCTGCCTTGATGCGCAGCCTGGCCTAAAATTTTGTGCACTAGGATAGTTCCTGCAACACCACGACGCCCTTGTGTGTAGAGGCTATTCTCCACAGCAATATCATCATCAACAACGACACTAGCAACTTCAATGCCTTCCATTTCAGCCATTTCTTGGGCCATTTCAAAGTTCATGATGTCTCCAGAATAGTTTTTGATGACCATAAAGACACCTGCACCTTCATCGGCTGCTTTGATAGCTTCTAAAATTTGGTCAGGTGTTGGAGATGTGAAGACCGCTCCACAGATGGCTGCCGAAAGCATTCCCTGTCCCACAAATCCAGCATGAGAAGGTTCATGGCCTGAGCCACCACCGGAAATAAGGGCAACTTTACCTGATTTTTCAGCTTTACGGACAATGACATCATAGCCATCTAGACGTTCTACTAAGTCCGAGTGGATAAAAGCGAAACCTTTTAACATATCGTCAACAATGGTTTCAGCTTGGTTCATAATTTTTTTCATTTGGGCTTCCTCCCTAAAACTAAAAATTTTGTTTACGCTTTCAGTTTATCGAAATCTCTCTTTTTTGGTAAGGGACAAAATGTGGAATTTGTCCTTATACTTTCCTCATTATTTTTGATAAAGTATAATAAGATAAAGAGACAAAAATGGGAAGGAGGTCTGATATGACAGCATCTTTAATTACTAAAAAACGGATTGCTAAAGCTTTTAAAAAAGAACTGGACAGTAAGCCTTTCGAAAAAATATCAGTCGTCGATATCATGGATCGTGCTGGTATTCGTAGACAGACCTTCTATAATCATTTTGTTGATAAATACGAACTCCTGGATTGGATTTTTGAGACAGAACTGCAAGAGCAGGTAACCAATAATTTGAACTATATTACGGGTTTTCAGCTTCTTGACGAGCTCCTCTTCTACTTCAGCAACAATAAAAGCTTTTATGCCCAATTGTTTTCGATTAAAGATCAAAATGATTTTTACACTTACTTCGGCGATTATTGTTTGGTCCTTTTAGAAAAAATTATTTCAGAGCAAGAAGCAAAAGCCAATATGAGTTTGGAGGCTAACTATCGATCATTTTTAAAAACTTACCATTCCCGCGCTTTGGCTAACATGATTCGAGCCTTCGTGACTTCAGAGGCTGTCAAACCAGAAACCAACCTAATTAAAAAGACAATTCTAGCTAGTATGAAAGGAGGTTAAGTCATGGTTACCATTTTAAATCATAGAAATAAAATGATTGAACATTATATGAAAGGCATGCTCTTGGCGCATCCTCATCTGGCCAAGCTTCCTGATCAACCAATCATTTATAATCGAAACCAGAACCCTGACCTGATCCCCATTCTTTCTGGCGGTGGTTCTGGACATGAACCGGCCCATATAGGTTTTGTGGGCGACGGCATGCTGACGGCAGCTGTTTATGGAGACCTCTTCACGCCTCCAAGTTGGGAACAAATCTTAGCAGCTCTGCGATTCCTTAACAAAGGAAGGGGCGTCTTCGTCATTATCAAAAATTTCGAGGCCGATATCCGCGAATTCAGCAAGGCTATTCATCAAGCTAGGAACGAGGGTATTGCTGTCAAATACATCGTTTCTCACGATGACATTTCGGTCGAGCCTAAGAAGAATTTCCAGATGCGACACAGGGGTCTGGCAGGCACCATTCTTTTACATAAGATTTTGGGACAAGCTGCGCTTCTGGGGGCAGATCTGGATGAACTGGAACAAGTCGCCTTTGGGCTTGCTACTGAGATTGCGACCATTGGCTTCGCAACAAAATCAGCGACTATCCCTAATGCCGCCCTACCACTTTTCGAACTGCCAGAAAATGACATCTCTTTTGGGATCGGCATCCATGGCGAAGAAGGATACCGCACTGTACCATTTTCATCCTCTGAACAACTGGCGGTTGAAATCACCAATAAACTACAGATGAAATTCCATTGGCAGGAAAAAGATGCTTTTATCCTCTTGGTCAATAATTTAGGGACAACAACGGAATTAGAACAAGGTATCTTCCTCAATGACCTGGGTCAACTCTTGGATTTAGAAGGCTTAGATATTGCCTATATTAAAAACGGCAAATACATGACCAGCCTAGATATGACCGGGATATCGGTAACCCTAGCCCGCTTGAAAGACCCCAATTGGTTAGACTACCTCAAAGCACCAACCAATGCCTTCGCTTGGTAAATAAGATTAGCAAAAAAGGAAGCCTTTGGCTTCCTTTTTTTGCTTATTCTGCGTCTGGTCTTGATTTGCGGGCAATATCCGCTAAGATTGTTTCTACAAATTGCTCGATCATTTCAGTATGTGTTGCCTTGCTTCCATAACGACGAACATTGACTGATTTCTCTTCCATTTCCTTGTCACCAACAATTAATTGGTAAGGAATTTTGCTAGTTTGTGAAGCACGAATCTTGTATTGCATTTTTTCATTACGTTCATCGACATCGGCACGAACACCTTTGTCACGTAAGATTTTAGCAACTTCCCATGCGTAATCCACATGAGCTTCGTTTGAAATTGGGATAACAGTAACTTGATGAGGTGCCAACCAAGTTGGGAAAGCCCCTTTGTAAGTTTCAATCAAGATGGCTGTAAAGCGTTCCATAGTTGAAATAACACCACGGTGAATCATTACTGGACGGTGCTCTTCACCATCTGCTCCAATATATTTAAGATCAAAGCGTTCTGGAAGCAAGAAGTCTAATTGAATAGTTGAAAGGGTTTCTTCGTTACCAAGAGCAGTTTTTACTTGGATATCCAATTTAGGACCATAGAAAGCTGCTTCCCCTTCAGCCTCAAAGTATTCCACACCCATCTCATCAAGAGCTGCTTTTAACATACTTTGCGCATTTTCCCACATCTCATCGTTGTCATAGTACTTTTCAGTATCTTTAGGGTCACGATAAGAAAGACGGAAACGATAATCTGTTAAGTTGAAATCAGCATAAACATCAATGATTAATTGAAGTGCACGTTGGAATTCTTCCTGGATTTGCTCTGGTGTGACGAATAGGTGCCCGTCATTCAGAGTCATCTCACGAACCCGTTGCAGACCTGACAAGGCACCTGATTTCTCGTAGCGGTGCATCATACCAAGCTCAGCGATTCGAATAGGCAACTCACGGTAAGAATGAACATGGTTTTTAAAGACTTGAATATGGTGAGGACAGTTCATTGGACGAAGAACAAACTCTTCTCCGTCTCCCATATCCATTGTTGGGAACATATCTTCATGATAATGATCCCAGTGACCAGATGTTTTGTAGAGCTCTACTGAAGCTAATGGTGGTGTATAAACGTGTTGGTAACCTGAAGCCAATTCTTTATCAGTGATGTAGCGTTCAAGGGTACGACGAATAGTTGCACCATCTGGAAGCCAGAATGGTAGCCCTTGTCCTACTTCTTGACTAATCATGAAGAGGTCTAACTCTTTACCAAGTTTACGGTGATCACGTTCTTTAGCTTCTGCCAAACGTGTTAAATAGGCTTTAAGGTCTTTTTTATCAAACCAAGCTGTACCATAGACACGTTGCATCATGGCATTATCACTATTACCACGCCAATATGCTCCGGCAACATTTAAGAGATGGAAGACTTGAATCCGTCCTGTTGATGGCACATGAGGGCCACGGCACAAGTCCACAAACTCACCTTGACGATAAATGGTTAAACCGGCAGCATCATCGGAGTGTTCATTAATCAATTCAACTTTGTAAGGATCATCTTTAAAGATTTCTAAAGCTTCTTCTTTAGAGACTTCCTCACGAATACAAGGATGATTTTCTTTAACAATTTTTTGCATTTCTTCTTCAATACGAGGAAGATCTTCATTAGAGATTTGACCAGCTTGATTATCTGTATCGTAATAGAAACCTTCAGCAATAGCTGGACCTACACCAAGATGGATTTCTGGGAATAAGCGTTTAGCTGCTTGCGCAAATAAGTGGGCAGCAGAGTGACGTAAGACTCCAAAAGCATCTTCATGATCAGGGGTAACAATTTCAATACTACCATCTTCTTGGATTGGACGGGTTGTATCAATTAATTGACCATTGAATTTTCCTGCTAAGGCTTTTTTAGCAAGGGAGTTGCTGATAGATTGAGCAATCTCAAATGTTGTGATGCCTGCTACAAATTCACGAACGGCACCATCAGGGAAGGTAATTTTAATCATTTTTTCTCTCCTTTTTATCGTAATACTTCCATTTTTTTAATAAAAAAAGCGACATCCTCAAAAGGACGTCGCAACGTGGTTCCACCTTCATTTGTGTATGACAAAAAGCCAGACACCTCTGATTAGTTATAAGGGAACCACCCTTTTATGTTTGCATAAAATCATTGGAAGGAGTATTAGTAAAGTCATCTTGTGCTCTTTTCACCAACCAGCACTCGCTTCGGATAGATGGTTCTCAACTAACTTGTCTTCTCTGATATTATATCAATAATTGATAAAATTTCAAGTCACTTCTTGAAATTTATCATAGACTTCCAATCAAGAAAATAGATAGTATTTCTTATTCTAAGAAGTCACGGATGGCATTAACCATTTTCAAGGGTGCTTTCACCACTTTGACAGATGTCACTGCTGTCGCTTTTACTGCTCTCCGTGGGAGATGAGTTGCAGATTGGACTAACTTCATAGGCTCACGCTTACTTGACCCCGTAATTCTTAAGCTGAGTTTCTGTTTCTTACGGTCACTTTTATTGATAATGGTATCTAAGTAAAAGGTAAAAACGGATTGTCCAAAATGCTGTGATGAAATATCAAAGCGCTTTTGATTCAAAAGTTCTGGTGACATTTCTGGTGTTTCCAGAATGGCATCAATAATGGCATCAGCAAGATCATCTTCATGGTAAAAGAGTGTTCCAAACATCTTATCAGAGATTAAACTATCTAAATAGGGATTACCATGGGCAATGATTGGTTTACCTGTTGCCAAACTTTCAATATAGGTAAGACCTTGCGTTTCACTAGTTGAAGCAGAGACAAAGAAATCACAGGCTTTGTAGAATAGACTAACTTGCTCATGTGCCACCATTCCTGTAAAAATAATATTGTCATCTAGCTCTAGTGCACTTGCCATATCCTTCAAATCATCCAGATATGGACCATCACCAACAATAACTAACTTAACCTTGCTATTAGCTGCCAAAACATCCGGCATTTGTTTGATAATAGCTTGGATATTTTTTTCAAAAGAAATTCGAGACAAACTTAATAGAAAGGTTTCATCCTCTTGAATACCTAGTTGATCTTTCAAAGACAAAATCTCTTCTTGACTGATATCATCACGAACATATTTTTCCAACTCGATACCAGTTGGTATAATACGCTTTGGAATGTCAATTTGATAATCATCAATTAAATTGGACACAATCGGGCTTGGGCAAACCAGGCCGTCAATTTCCTTGAGATAACTTTTAAGAATTGGTTTAATCATACTTGGACGAATAATTTTACCATTGGCAAAGTAATTGACATAGTCTTCGTACTGAGTATGATAAGTATGAACAACTGGGATTCTTAAAGCTTTAGCTACCATTTTCCCCAAAACCCCTAAACTGAACTCTGTCTGGGTGTGAATGATATCCAAGTTATACTGCTTGGCGATTTTATAAGAGGAAATAAGGCCACGATAAACCACGCGCCGATCTGTAAAAGAGACAAAGGGAACACTTGGAAGGCGAATAATGGTCGGATCTTCAAAGCGTTTAACATTACGATCAGTAGTCGTGAAGACATAGACTTCATGTCCTTCTTTTTCCAATTCCTCTTTTAAGGTTCGAATACTGGTTGCAACCCCTGAAACTTGTGGAAAATAAGTATCTGTAAATAGACCTACACGCATCTTAGGACTCCATAACTTTTTGATAAGTATCTACTAACTGAGTAGCAATTTTTTCCAAGCGTCGGCTTTCAGCAACACGATAACCCGCCTCAACCTTATGACTTTGTCCTGAAAGAACACGCTGAATGGCAGCGACAAATCCTGGAACATCGTCAGCTAATTCAGCACTGTCTTGATTAACCCAACCCGAATAGACAGGGATATCACGAAGAACAATATTCTGGCGACTAGCCAAAGCCTCCAAGACGACAATACCTTCTGTTTCTTCACGACTAGGGAAGAAAAAGACATCTGCTCCAGTCATGGCACCTTCATAAACAGCACCTTTGATATAACCCGGAAAAATCACATTGTCTGGATGGTCTTTCTCAACAATCCGTCTGATTTCAGCCGGAATCATCCATTTGTTCATCTCGCCAAACCAAATAAAGGTCACATCTGGCATCTGACGCGCAACTTTGACAAAGTCATCAATCCCTTTCCGTTTGAAAAAGAGACCTGCTCCCATGACCACTTTTTGACCTTCTTTTAGGTTGAAATAGTCCCGAAACGCTTGTTCCTTCTCTGGCTGTGCTCCATACTGCGCTAAATCAATACCATTTGAAATAGCGTAAATCGGTTTATGAATGCCATAATTTTCGATTAAAGACTTTGAATAAAGTGTTGGTGTAATAATAGTATCAGCCTTTTTATAGAAAGCACAAAGATACCGTCTAAATAAGGGAGACAGTTGATTTGAAAAAATAAAAGACTCACGGAAATCTTCTTCCGTCGAATGCCCATGCATAATGACTTTCTTCCCAGCTTTTTGCGCTTTAGCCATCAAAAGCCAGCTAGCTAGTCCATAAGAATTGAGATGAACTAAATCATAATCATCCTTTGGATTAGTTGTAAAATCCTGATGAGCCAGTTTAAGGGCTTTGATTTGGTGCTTGAGGGCACGACCAATGCCTGATTTTTTTAAATAATTTTCTGCTTCTAAGTATAGTAAGACTTTCATAAAGTCTATTATAGCTTATTTTAGCGGAATTTTCACTAGAGAGGAAAAAAATCAGCCAAAGGCTGATTTTCTCATTGTAACTACACTAATCAATTCTGATTAGTTGTCATTTGACAAAGCTGATTTAGGAATCCAAGCCGAGATGGAACCTGGCTCTACCTTAAAGTCAGCCCAACCATCTTCTCCAACTGTAATTTCTTCTTGACAGTATCCTAAATAATCTACGAAAGTCTGACCAGCATAGAGTAGACCAACTTCCATATGTTTCCAACCTCGATCACCATTAGTCATGACGACCGCTAAAGCAGCATCGGTTTCCTCGTTACCAAGTTGCGTCCATCCAATACAATTAGCATGATCAAAATAATCAACCTGATTACCATATACATATTTCTTCCGTAAAAAGGCTAACTTGTCGATAACTTCTTTAAAAGAAACCTGCCAATGGTCTCCCTGAATACCATGATAATCTCCGTAAAAGAGGCATGGCGTTCCTTCTTGGCGCAACATGATAAAAGCATAGGCTAATGGCTTAAACCAATCCTCTACTCTAGATTCTAAAGCTTGTCCACTTTGCGTATCATGGTTCTCGACAAAGGTAATGGCAAATTCAGGGTTGGCTTGCATCAATGTCGAATCTAAAAGTTTGGTCATATCAAAACTGTTGCCACACTTACTGGCTTCAAAGAAGTTCATGTGTAAGGCCACATCAACTAATTCAACTTGCATGTCAACCTCATCAAGGTAGTGATGAGTAGCATCCGCATTATCCTTCCAATATTCCCCAAAAACATAGAGTTCTGGTGCAAGATTTTCCCGAACATAACGAATAAAATGGTCCATAAAATGGGCATCGATGTGCTTAACAGCGTCTAGTCTAAAACCCTTAATTCCAGTAGTATCTAAAAACCATTTTGCCCAGTCTTGAAGGTGTTCTTGAACCTCTGGGTGTTTGAAATCAATATCGTTGAACATGAGGTAATCAAAATTCCCCTTCTCATTATCTACCGAATCTTGATTTGCCCAACCTTTATTATCACCAGTAATCAGATAGATACCCGTTTCATTATTGCGAGCGTCATAATCAATGCCGGTGAAATGATACCAGTGCCACTTAAAGTCACTATATTGATTCTTCCGACCTGGGAAATTGAAACCAGTCCAACCCTCAATTTCAAAGGGCTCTGAGATAGGCTGTTGACGATTTTCCGGATCCATTCGCAAGACATAAAAAGTCTCTTTCTGGTCACCATTTGCCTTATGATTCAAAACAATATCAGCAATTGGCAAGATACCGGCCTCGTTTAAGCCTTGAACCAAAGCAAGATATTCCTCTTTAGTTCCATATTTTGTGGGAATAGTGCCATTTTGATCAAATTCCCCAAGGTCAAAGAGATCGTAAACCCCATAACCAACGTCATTACTGCCGGTTCCTTTAAAGGCAGGGGGTAACCAGACTTTAGTAATGCCAAGTTTTTGCATGTCAGGAATAGCAGCTTTAAGGTTCTTCCAATGTGTTTGGTCTGCCGGTAAGTACCATTCAAAGGCCTGATACAATAATTGATTTGTCATTCTTTTCTCCCGTGTTTTCAGTCGACGCTGTTTAAATATAATGTCATAAGACCATTATATAATTAATTCTGTCATTTGTTTAACGTTTAGCATTACTCTTAAATTTTTGAAAGTCTAAATATCTCAACAATTCTTTTGACAAGGGGATTGAATTTCTATTCCTAGAAAAAATGAAAACAAAAAATTTTGTCATCAAAAAAAACTGCCAACCAATGGCAGCTTTTTTATTTTGTTGTACCACGACGTTTAATGCCATGATTTAACAAGATTTCTTTTTCTTCTAATTCTTCTTTATTCATAATTTTCGTCAACATACGCATACTTACCGCACCTAAGTCATAAACCGGTTGGCTAATAGAACTTAAGTTTGGACGAGTATAGTCAACAACTGGAGAATCGTTACTTGTGATGATTTCAAAATCTTCTGGTACTGATTTGCCTGCTGCAAAAAGACCATTTAAGAGACCTGCGGCTAATTCATCCTCACCAACATAAGCTGCTGTTGCACCCGAATTAATAACGCGTTGCGCCAGTTCGAAACCTTCTTTATAAGAATAGTTAGCTTCAAAAACAAGACCCTCTTTGTAATCTAATTTATTAGCTTTTAAACCTTCTTTATATCCAGCTAATCTTACTTTTCCATTAATATCATCAATTAATGGTCCAGAAACAAAGGCGATGTTTTTATGATGTTCCGCTAAAATATCGACAACTTCTGCTACAGCTGCTTTATAGTCAATATTAACACTTGGTAATTGGTGTTCTAAATCAACAGTACCAGCTAAAACAATAGGTGTTCTTGACCGTGAAAACTCGGCACGAATTTTTTCTGTTAAATGGTGACCCATAAAGATAATACCATCTACCTGTTTTGCAAAGAGGGTATTAACGACATTCACTTCTTTATCATCATCTTCATCACTTGATGCTAGGACAATATTATATTTGTACATTGCTGCAATATCATCAATTCCTTTTGCCAAAATTGAAAAATAAGCATTTGCAATATTTGGGATAACAACCCCAACGGTAGTGGTTTTTTTACTTGCTAAGCCACGAGCAACAGCATTAGGACGATAATCTAAACGATCGATAACTTCTAATACTTTTTTACGTGTATTTTCCTTAACATTTTTGTTTCCATTTACAACACGGCTAACAGTTGCCATCGATACGCCTGCTTCACGAGCGACATCATAAATCGTAATGGTATCATCTGTGTTCATACTTTATCTTCCTTTCTATTTTGAAAATGACGCTTCCAAAATCATTCTAGCATGATTTGAAACCACTTTCAAGTCATAACTCGCATTTTTTGAAAACTTTTTCAACAACTAAAAGAAAACTTGATTTTTTAAGCTTTTTTTGGAAAAATAGAGGTAGAAAGAAGGTATTTTTATGACTAAAATCACCCAAATCCAAGAATTTTTGAAAAAAAATGATGCTGAATTGGCAGTCTTTTCAGACCCAATTACAGTCAACTATTTAACTGGCTTCGCTTGTGACCCACATGAGCGCCAAATGTTCCTTTTTATCTATGACCAACAAGACCCAGTTCTTTTTGTTCCTGCTTTAGAAATCGCTCGCGCTAAGAAGTTTGTTTCCTTCTCAGTTTTTGGCTATATGGATTCTGAAAACCCATGGGAAAAAATCTCAGCGGTGCTACCAAATACAAATGCCAAACGCATCTATGGTGAGTTTGATCACTTAAATGTCACTAAGTTCCAAGGCTTACAAACTGTTTTTTCAGGACGCTTTGAAAATTTAACACCCTTTATTCAACGCATGCGTTTAATTAAATCAGCTGATGAAATTGACAAAATGATGGTTGCCGGTGAATTTGCTGACAAAGCTGTTAAAGTTGGTTTTGACAATATCTCATTAGTAGCTACTGAAACGGATATCATTGCTCAAATTGAATTTGAAATGAAAAAACAAGGTATCAGTAAAATGAGCTTTGAAACCATGGTTCTAACAGGTGACAACGCAGCGGACCCGCATGGAATTCCTGGTACTAATAAGATTGAAAACAATGCCCTACTACTCTTTGACTTAGGCGTTGAAACCTTGGGTTATACCAGTGACATGACCAGAACGGTCGCTGTTGGAAAACCTGATCAGTTCAAATTAGATATTTATAATCTCTGTCTTGAAGCCCAATTAACTGCCCAAGAATTTGTCAAACCAGGTGTTACAGCGGCTGAAGTTGATGCAGCAGCTCGTAATGTCATTGAAAAAGCAGGTTATGGTGAATACTTCAACCATCGTCTCGGTCATGGTCTCGGCATGGATGTGCATGAGTTCCCTTCAATTATGGCTAGAAACGATATGGTTATCGAAGAAGGCATGTGCTTCTCAATTGAACCAGGAATTTATATTCCTGGCAAAGTTGGTGTCCGGATTGAAGATTGTGGTCACGTTACCAAAGATGGTTTCCAAGCCTTTACTCAAACACCAAAAGAACTCTTGTACTTTGAAGAGTAAATTAATTACATATACAAAAAGCGAAGACAGAATCTGTCTTCGCTTTCTTTTATTCTTCAATAAAGAGGAAGGATTGCCACACTTTTAAGAGATCAATCAAGATATCATTTTCAGGGGAAATCTGAGCGACCACATTTTGACGGCCATTATTCGGACGATCTTGCAAGGCAATTTGCAATTCGCCTTTATATTGACCAGCTTCATTATTGCCAATAGTTACCATACCCCGTTTAATTGGAATGGTATTGAATGGCTCAATAGAATGGTCTTTATAAATAACACGTGGTTGGCTAGAGCGGATCATGTAATCTGACTTGTCTCCACGGTAAAGATGCTGATTATCGAGTAGGATTTCTTTTTCCACAGCCGATAATTCTTGCTGAACTTTGACTGGAAAGACTGGTAAGGATTGTTTGTAGGCGTCAGCCACGGCTTTGAGCTCTTCTTCCGACAAGAGACTTGATGAGAGTAAGATATCGTCTATCAGGCCACTCATTTTCAAAAGCGAAACCTGAGCTCTTAAAGACATATCCCTTTGAATTTCTGCTGAAACCATGCGATCTGATAACGGCCAAGGGCCGATTTTGCCATTTGGACTATCAATAAAGGCTGCTGTTTCTAGATTATAATCCTTGTATTGTTTGGCTGTTTTAAGGAAATAGTCAAAGGACAGTCCGGTATAGGCTTGCGGATAAAAGTTGTGTGAGCCGATTAATTGAGTTGGGTTTGGACCAAAGTCGTGAACCATATCAATATAGTGTTGCCCGCGTGAGATGTTTAATTCAATCTTGATGCCTAAGCTATTATGGGTTAACATAGCTTCTTCATAGCCAGTGAAACCTTCATCTAATCGAAGGGCATCAATCCCCATTTGCGCAAATTTCTCTAATTGATTGTATTTAATGTTTAAGGCTTTGAAGAGTTTCGGATTGACATCCAAAGATGTTTTAAATCCTTTTTCATTTCCATATTGAATAATTTCAGTAAAGGTAGCTACTGTTTCTTGAGCATTATCTGCCACTTCTAACATGGATGTAAAAAGGCGTTGATAGCCATACTTAGCTGCTAAATCAATATATGACTTCATTTCAGAGATGCTGGACTTAGACGGATAAATGGATATACCTAATTTTCCCATAAGAATTCCTCCTTTAGTAAAAAAATACCTTAATCCACAGTGTGAGTCAAGGTATTTTTTAAAATGCTACAGATTAAGCAATTGATGCTGCTTTAGATGCTGCTTCTCTTTCTTCAGCTACTAATTTATTGTCATAGTATTTGAAGAATGGGAACCAGATAGCACCTGAGATAGCGAAACACGCAAGTGCTAAGATAGCAGCTTTGATGTCACCACCAGCTCCGATGAAGGCACCAAACCCAATTGGAGTTGGCCATGGTGTTTGAACGATAGCTTCTTTAACAATGTTCAAGTTGATAACAATGTAAGCGAAGACTGCAGTTGTAACAGGTGCAAGAATAAATGGAATTGCAAGAATTGGGTTATAAACGATTGGAAGACCGAAGATAAGTGGTTCGTTGATGTTGAAGATTGATGAACCGATAGCGGCACGACCTAAAACTTTCAATTGTTCTGAACGAGCAAGGAAAGTCATGAATAAACATAATGCAAGAGTTCCACCAGAACCACCCATTGTTACATAAGCGTTTGTGAATTCACCAGCGAATGCGAAGTGAGCACCGTTTACGTTTTCTGCCATGTTAGCAAGAAGGATTGGGTTAACAAGACCCATAACGATGTTGGCACCGTGGATACCAACTAACCACAAAGCATGAACTAGGAAGTAGATAACGATGATACCACCAACAGAGTTGGTAATATTTTTAACGAAACCGAATGGAATAGCGATTACTTTATAGATATCTGTACCCATCATGATGAAAGCACCATTGATGAAGATAACTGTAAGAGCTACTACGAATGCAGGAATCAAAGCTGTAAATGAACGAGAAACTCCTTCTGGAACAGCTTCAGGCATTTTAACAACCCAGTTTCTAACAACACAGAGACGGTACAATTGAACTGCTAAGATAGCCATAAGGATACCTGTAAACAAACCAGATGTTCCTAAACGCGCTAAACTGTCGCCACCAACTGTCCAACCATTGATAGTTGTTTCAGATGCAACAAGTGTCATAGCACCTTTTGTAAATGTTAATTCAGGAATAGTCATGAAGAAAGCAAATACAGAAAGGATACCACCATTCATTGGGTCAAGGTTTAAACCATCTTCTTCTGCATAGATTTTAGTATATTCATTACCAATAACGAATGCGAAGTAAAGGGTTAAAATACCCATTGAACATTTGTAAGCGAGCAAAGTAAGTGCGGCAAATTTATCAAATGATCCTGCCCAGATACCTGCTAAGAATGGAAAGGCTTGAGGAAGAACTCCTAAAACCAAGAAAGCTGAACCAACGATTGTTAGTGGGATACTGGCCATCCCAGCAGCAACAATGGCACGTACAGGACGCCAAGTGGATACTTTACCCATTGGGCCCATGAGGTACTTCTCTAAAAATTCAAACATTAATCTTACCTCCTAATTTATTTACATTAATAATGTTTGCTAAGGTTAAGTGATTCCAAATAACGATTAATACGAACGTATTGTTTATCCTTATTGGTATCGATACGGTTAATTTTGACTAGCATCCAAAAAGCAAGCAATGCTCCAGCTGCTAAGAGAGATAGGATTACCATCTTACTTGCAAAGGAAGTATTAAAGAATGGATATAAACTAGCCGATTGACCAGCAAGGGTCATTATCGCCAAACAACTATTAACCGCGATAGTTGTTTTAAAGAAAGCCTTACTAAATTTTGCTTCTTTTTGCTCGATGGTAAACATTCTATATTGTTCCCACATAGCTAATGCAGCAAAAAGTCCTAATAAGACTGGTGCAACAACTGTAGCTGAAGCTTTTGATAAATAGAGCAGGATGCCCCAATAGAGATTAGCAAAAACAAAGAAGGTAACCACGTACCGAACCATAAAATAACGTGTGTAATACATTGATTTTATGGCATTAGTTTTCCGCAATTCTTCAACTTTTGCCTTGTCCTTTTCTTTTGTATTCATCTAAAACTCCTTCTCAGTATCAAATCTTAGTTAACTTTTTTATAAAGTTCTAACATTTCAAGTGCAACTTCACGTAATGTCATTGTTGTCATTAAGTGGTCTTGTGCGTGAACCATAATAATTTCAATCTTAATTTCAGTACCACCAGCATACTCTTGTAAAAGTTTTGTTTGTGCTTTGTGTGCTAGTAATAGTTCTTCATTTGCAGCTTCAAGTAATTCGGCTGCTTTATCATAGTTTCCTTCACGCATTGCTGCGAATGCTTCATGAACAGTAGTTCTTGAATTTCCACTGTTCAAGATAATTTCAAAGGCTGCCATTTGCAATTCATCGTTTGTCATTAATACTCTCCTATTTCATGTTTAATAATATGTGTTTAAATGTTTCGAAATCCCGACAGGCGATTAGTTTTTCTTTTGTTTCTGGACTTTCAGTCAAATCAACAATTAATCGTGTCATTTCAGCCAAACCTTCATTATTGTAAATGGAAGGTGAAACGAGGAAGACTAATTTGATGGCTTCAAATCCCTTTTCCCAATATATTCCAGTCGGAATAATGGCAATCCCAATTTTTCCTTGTTTATCGACTGCTTTCAGAGGATGAGGTACAGCAATGTCTTGATCAAAGATAACCGTACTCATTGACTCTCGATTAGCAATTAATTCTTTCATGGAAGATTGGTATTGGTCGTTTTCATTTGAATCCAAGGATCTTATCATTTGTGACAAAACGGATTCTTTATCACTCTGTTCAAAAACTGTAAAGTAATCTTTTGAAAAATAGTGATCAAAAATGTTTGCATCTGTCATTTTTTCATTGGTATGATGGCGATGATGATGTTTGCAATCTAGTTGTGCTAATTGATCCTTAATTCGCTGAACTTCGTCATCTTTTAAGAAGACACTAACAGTAAATACCGGAACAGAGAAAACTAAATTTGATAAATCAATGGTTGAGATAATTAAGTCGATACCTTCTAATTTCTCATCAGTGATATCATAATAACCAACTAAATTAACAACATTCAATTGTCTACCCAATTCATTTTCCAGACGCATTCTAAGCATCTGAGCACTGCCGTAACCAGTAGCGCAAATAACTAGGGCATTCAACTTATTATTTTGATAAAAGCGTTCAATGCCAGCTAATAAATGTAAGGTGACATAGGCAATCTCATCATCAGACAAATGAAAATCTTTAAAATATTTCAACTTACTCATCAAACTTCTTGAGATTAAGTAAGCTTCCTTATATTGTTTTTGGATATCATCTAATAGTGGATTATCTAAACGAACCTTATTTCTCACACGTTCAAGTAAGACTTCTAAGTGTTTTAACAATCCTTCGATGAAAGTAAAATCCTGACTGAATTGATAGCCGTAACGGTGATCAATTTCAGTTGCTGCTTCTACCAGGTCTTGTCTCAATGAGATTTGATCGAGGCTATCAGTATTCTCAGCATGGATACTTTCTGAAATTAAATGAAGGGCAATATAATTGATTTCCTCTACTGGAAAATTCGTTCCAGTAACATGCTCAACGCGTCTTAAAATATTTTTCGCTACTAAAATTTCCGTTTTAAATTTCTTTTGGTCAATTTTTAGTTGCGATATTTTAAACCCATCGTTAACCCGAGTGATCGCTAAAGCAATATGGACAATCAGATTCTGGATTACAAAATCAGATAATTTTAAATATTGACTTCTACACTCATCTAAAACAATGATGGTTAATTCTTCAAAACTAATTGGTAATTTAAAGAAATCATCTCCAACATATTGGTGGATATTCTTCAAAAAATAACCGCTAAAGAAGTAATCCATAATAAAATGGCGCTTATCATGTTCGGCACCACTAACATAAACTCCCTTGTTTGCCCGACTTTCAATTTTCAAATCGTATTTGGCAAATTCGTGGCGAATTTTTTTAAAATCTGAAGATAAGGTGGATCGACTCACATAGAGTTGATCCATCAAATCTTCAAATAAAATATATTCTTGCTCAAAAATTAATTTATTAATGATGAAATTGTGACGATCATTAATATCAATATTTTCAGTACCGACTTGGATATTATTATCAGAAATAACGTTTAAATAATCTGATTCTTCTTCCAAGATGAGTTGGTAACCATGACCTTGTTTAGAAATGATTTCTAAACCTTTTTCATGATCAATAAAGGAAATTAGTGACTTGATATAAGTACGAACAGTACGATCTGAGCAATCTAAGTGTGCTGCCAGTTCCTTACTTGTCACGAATTCTTCTCGCTTGTGGTATAGATATTGTAAGATAAGTTTTTCTTTTTGGCCTAACATCATGTCTCCTTTGGAAAATCTCTTACCTTAATTATACTAAATATTTAATGAGAAGATAAGTTAGATATTTTCTTTCACTAAAGCAGCCATTTTTTCAATACCCATTGGGATTGGAATATAAGCTTGAGGAGGAATTTGAACAACAGGTTTGCCAACTTTTGCACCAGCATCAGAGAACTGTTTGAAATGCATTTTTGTTTGAGGACTTACTAAATAAAGATCATATTCAGATGATGCAATACGTTTTGCTCCTTCTGGTACACCAACTGCATTCATTTCAACTTCAACACCTTGCTCAGCAAGCAAAGTTTGAGTTTTTTTAGCAATAAGTGATGATGACATGCCTCCGGCACAGATAATTAACGCTTTAGTCATAATGACTGCCTCCTATAATGTGTTTTTATTTACAATTTAATTATAGGTGTATCCGCTTTCAAAGGCAAGCTATACTATTTCCGTATCAATACGGAAATTGATGACCTTGCTTTTCTTTTTTTCCGTAAATAAAAAAGCAAAAGCCTTAGACTTTTACTTTACCTTATATTGTCGCTTGTGAAACGATGACTTGATTTAGAGTCAGATGAAATTCTTTCATTAAGAATTCCTTTAGTTTAATCGCACTTAGTTGTGTTTCCACGGAATAAGCATCTTCATCTGGATTTTTTGACAATATCGTCATTTTTTCTTTACAAGAATCATAACGGTCTAAATCAATTGATCTTGCCAGATTTTTAAAATGGATAATGTAGTGATGACCTTTTTTTGAACGATTTCTCAAATTACCTCGAATAATAATAAAAGTCAAAATCAAAAATAAAGTCAGAGAAGATATAATCAAAAGAATTTCTAACATAAGAAAACCTCTACATAGAGCAATTTTGTTCTATTTATTATACCCCTACCTGTAAGCGTTGTCAATTTAATTTTATAAATAAAGCTTTTAAGTCATTTTTTTGTTTATGTCTTTTCATTATGCTATCATTATTTTAGTAAATACTTGGAGGTAGTTAATGATGGATGACATCAGAAAAGTAATCGCAGATGCATATTATTTCCGCACAGCGGTTCGCGTCTATAATGACCGAAAAATCCCTGATGAGGATTTAAATCTGATACTAGATGCTGCTTGGCGAAGCCCTTCTTCGGTAGGACTTGAAGGTTGGCGCTTTGTTGTCTTAAACAATGAAGATATCAAAAAAGAGATTAAAGAAGTTGCTTGGGGTGCTCAATACCAATTGGAAACGGCCAGCCACTTTATTCTCTTACTTGCTGAAAAAAATGCTCGCTATGACGGTGATTCCATGTATCAAAGTTTAGTTCGTAGAGGTATCCCAGATGGTGATGGCATAACAAGTCGTATTAAGACCTATGAAGATTTCCAAAAACGTGACATGCATATGGCCGATAACCCACGCGCCCTATTTGATTGGACTGCCAAACAAACTTACATCGCTCTTGGTAATATGATGACTAATGCAGCCCTTATGGGGATTGATTCCTGCCCAATTGAAGGCTTTGATTATGATAAAGTCAATGAAATCCTTGCCAAACATGGCGTACTTGACCCTGAAAAAGAAGGTATCGCCAGCATGTTATCCCTTGGTTATCGCTTAAGGGACCCTCGACATCCACAAAACCGTAAACCTCGAGAACACGTTATCACCTATTTTGATTAAGGAGAAATTATTATGAAAGCATTACATACCTGTATACGCGTTAAGGATTTAGAAGCCTCTGTCAACTTCTATACACAAGCATTTCCCTTTAAAGAAACACGTCGTCGTGATTTTCCCGACAAACAATTCACCCTTGTCTACTTAGCCCTAGAAGGTGAAGACTATGAATTAGAATTGACCTATAATTACGACCATGAAGCCTACGATTTAGGAAATGGTTACGGACATATTGCAGTAGGTAGTGACAATTTTCAAGAAGACCACGACATGCATGTCAAAGCTGGTTATCCCGTCACTGATATTAAAGGTTTAACAGCAACATCAGCTTCCTACTACTTCATCCAAGACCCAGATGGCTATAAAATTGAAGTCATTGATATTAGTAAAAAATAATTGTTCTGAAAATAAAAATAAGACCTAGAAGTCATTTTTGATTTCTAAGTCTTATTTTCTTATCTACTATTTATACTTTTCATGACACGTTTGATATCACGGTCCTGCTCCTTGCGTTTGAGGCTTTCGCGTTTATCATAGTCGTGTTTCCCTTTAGCCAACCCAATCAAAACTTTAGCAAAGCCATCTTTGAGATAGACTTTGAGCGGAATCAAGGTCATACCGCTGCCTTTAAGCTCGTTTTCTAAGCGCTGGATTTCTCTTTTTTTGAGTAATAGCTTGCGCGTTCTGTCAGGATCTTGATTCCATATATTGCCATTTTCAAAGGGGGCAATATGGACATTGACCAACCAGGCTTCACCATGTTTGATTTGGGCAAAGCCGTCCTTTAATTGGATCCGAGCTGCGCGAACACTTTTAATTTCTGTCCCAGTTAAGACGATCCCAGCTTCAATGGTTTCGACAATATGGTAATCGTGACTTGCTTTTTTATTTTGTGCCAGTAAATTTCCCTGACCTTTTGCCATAGTTTATCCTTTCCTTTTCTTTTTCTTCTTGGCCGCATCTTTATAAAAAGCTTTTTGAGCTGTCTTGCCTTGGCCGTTTTTAGTTCTTAAGTGGCCTGACTGATTGTTACGGTCATTGGCATCTTTTAAAGCAGAGCCATTTCGGTTTCCTCTTGAAGAACCAGTATTACGTTTACCTCTTATGTCACTCTTGTCTGGCTTAGCCATTTTTTCCACCACATCAAAGCTACTTGGAAGATATTCAAAATCAATATCGCCTGTTTCTTTGTCAGCTCTCACTAACTTGACTTGGATAGATTGTCCAACCTTGAAGACTTTGCCTGACTTCTCACCTTGTAGACTCATGGTCCGCTCATTATAGTTATAGTACTCAGGCAAACTTGTAACATGAATCAGGCCTTCAATGGTGTTTGGAAGTTCAACAAAGAGTCCAAATTTAACCACGCTAGCCACAATAGCATCAAAGGTTTCGCCAACATGTTCTTCCATGTATTCGGCTTTTTTCATGGCTTCAACCAAGCGTTCAGCATCAATAGCACGTCGTTCTAAACGAGAGGATGATGTCGCTAATTCTGGAATGACTGCAGCAAAATGCTCGCGTTTGTCATCAGTTGCTTGGGTATATTCACGAATCATCCGGTGAACTAACAAGTCGGGATAACGACGGATTGGACTGGTGAAATGAGTATAATATTCTGCTGCCAATCCGTAATGTCCATGATTAGTTTCTGAATAGCGAGCTTGTTGCATAGAGCGTAGTAGCATCATATTGAGTACTTCTGCTCCGGGTTGCCCCTCAACTTTAATCATGAAGTCTTGGAGTGCTTCCTGGCTAATTTTAGTAGCTGTCCCTTTGATTTGAATGCCAAAGACACTAGCGTAATCAATAAATTTTTGTAATTTTTCAGATTTAGGTTCTTCATGGACACGGTAAATGAATGGGTATTTGGCCCTTGAAAAATGTTCTGCCACACACTCATTGGCCGCCAACATAAAGGACTCAATCATCCGCTCAGCGATTCCTCGCGTGCGAACAACGATGTCAACAGGCATCCCTTTATCATTAACAATAATACGTGCCTCTGAAGTATCAAAATTAAGGGCTCCCCGTTTAATGCGCATAGCCTCAAGAATCTTATGTAGAGCTACCATATGGTCAACTGACTCTTTGATTGCAGCAAACTCTGTCAACGTCTCTTCATCACCAGCAATCATGTCGTTAACAGCCGAATAAGTCATTCGGAAAGTCGTATTAATTACTGATTGACAAATTTGATGGTTAATAACGTGACCATTAGCATCAATTTCCATAATAGCAGATTGGGTTAAACGGTCCACATTTGGATTTAAAGAGCAAATACCATTAGACAATCGTTCCGGTAACATTGGCACAACCCGGTCAGTAACATAAACGGAAGTTCCACGTTCGATGGCTTCTTTGTCCAAAGCAGAGCCTTCGGTCACATAGTAGGATACATCGGCAATATGAACTCCGAGTTCGTAATTACCATTAGCCAATGGCTTGATATGAATAGCATCATCCAAGTCCTTAGCATCTGCCCCATCAATGGTGAAGGTAATTTCTTTGCGTAGATCAATCCGTCCCACTAAATCTTTATCAGATGGTGCATCTGCAATGGCATTAGCTTCCTCTAAAACAGCATCAGGAAATTCAGAAACAATATCCATTGATTCCAAGACTTCTAAGACATCAATCCCGACATCCCCTTGGTGACCAACAATATCACGAACATTTCCTACAAAATAGTCATGACCACGCGTTGGGTATTTTTCAATATCAACCTTAATAATTTCAGTTCCATCTAAGACAACAGGTTCTTTTTTAATATATATTTTTTGTTGCACTTTCTGGTTTTTAGATTTAATATAACCAGCATATTTTGGCTTATCGTCATCTAAAATAAATTTACCAACAACTGTTTTTAAGGCTCGCTCAACAATTCCAACAACCTTTGCTTCAGCTGCTGTTCCTTTAAGGCGATCAGCTGGCTTTTTAATCGCCACTTCTACTAAGTCACCGTCGATAGCGTAGCCGATATCATTGCGACCGATAAACATATCATCTTCAGTATCACTAACTTGTAGGAAGCCAAAGCCAGCTTTATTGGCACGAAAAGTTCCTTGCACCGTAATCAGCTTTTTTTCTTCTCTTGGTTTCCGTAAACTGATGCTGCCATCATTATCGAAACGTAAGAGACGCTGACTTTCCATTTTGGATATTTCTTTAATTAAACTAGGGAATTTTTGCGCCCCAGCCATATCTAAAGCAGCCGCAATGGCATTAATATTGGACTTGCCGTTTTCCTTTAGATAGTTAATAATATTTTCTTTCATAAAACCTAATTTCTATTTCTTTAAGTGTACGACTATTTGTCAATCTCATAAAAAAATGAGCTAGACTAACTCTGTCAAGCTCACTCTCTATTTACTTGATAAAACAGCAAGCACAAGTGCGATAGCTAGCCAGAAAAAGACTAGAATTGCTGTAAAGCGTTGCATGAATGCTTCAAAACCACGAGCTTTTGTCCGCTCAAATAAAGCTTCTGAACCACTGCTATCAAAAACATTACTGCTTGGGTTCTTTTGTGGTTGCATAAAGATAGCAATCACTAATAAAACTGATAAAACAAGCAATACTGTGAGTAGTAAGTTGTACATGTTTATTCCTCCACTATAGTCTTCTCATTTTAGCACAATAATCACTAAGATTCAACATGTAAGGTTACTTTTCTCTCTTTTGGACAATACTTGGGAACCTGAATTTTCTCAGGATGATTGGTCTTGTTTTTACTGGTCAGATAATTCTTACTTCCGCACTCGCTACACTTTAAATTGATTTTAACTCTCACACAATATCCTTAACCTTAATAAATTTTCGAAAATTAATAACACACCAAACAAGATTGACCAAAACGATGGCACTTGTGACAAAGAAGACGGACCTATAACCTAAAAGGATAGCCACATTTGATCCAATGAAAGGACCGATGACTTGGCCAATATTCATAAACATTTGATTAAAGGAGAAAATCCGTGAAATGCCTTCTCGTGGTGTTATTCGAGTCAGCAAGGAATTAATGCTTGGCATTAAGGCACCGACACCAAAACCATAAGCAAATCTAAGAAGTCCCAATTGTAAGCTAGTGGTTGCTAAAGCAGTAAAGAAATACATAATAAAACTGTAAAAGAGTGCCATCAGCAACATGCGATGATTACCGATTTTATCCCCTAGTTTACCTAAAGTTGAACTACTTAACAAACTGGAAACACCCATTGCTGAAACAATCAGACCAGAAACAAACATCAGATTTTCAGTCTGACCTAAATGCCTAATATACAAGGTCAAAATTGGAGCTACCGATTGAGCTGAAATCTGGATAATCATACTGGTTACAAAAAGACTAACCATGATTTTACGACTCTTGACCCGTTTTAAAACTAAATGCGTAGGAACTACTTGAGACTTAGTAATAGGTTGAAAATCTTCCTTAACAAAGAAGATAGTCATTATGGTACAAATCATAAGAATGAGACCCACTAAGAGGAAAACTAGCCGAATCCCAACGAGTTCTGCTAAAATCCCACCGATTAGGGGACCAATCAGCATACCAGCCGTAACTCCGGTCCCAAGCGTTCCAAGTGCATAACCAGTCTTATCACGGGGGATTTGACTAGCAATCAATGCCGTCGAATTAGGGACGTAACCAGCAAAAACACCATTTAAAAGCCTTAGAATAATTAGCCAATGGACATTGGGAATAAAGGCTAGGCCACCCATAGTAAAAGTCATCATTAAGGAAGCACGAACCATCATCGGTTTTCGACCATAGCGATCCGCTAAGCGCCCCCAAATGGGAGCAAAAACAGCCGAAGCAAGGGCAGAAATAGCTACTGCTAGCCCTGCATACCACTCTATTTGATTCTTAGCAACACCTAAATTTTCTACAAAAAGTGGCATAAACGGCATGACAAGCGAAAAGCTTGCCCCAGTAAAAAAGGTACCGAGCCAAGCCACTTTCAAATTTTGTTTCCAATTTACGGTTTCTATTACATTTTCATCAATAAGACTTCACTTCTTTCCAAAAAAACGCTCTTACTATTATAACATATTTTTCACAAAGATTTAAGGAAACTTTTAAATCAATAATAGAAAAAGTAACTTTCCAAATAAATAGAAAGGATATTTTTGAAAATCATTTTATAGCTACAGGTTATTGCTCACTGACAAAGGAAAGCCAATCAAACAGTAACAAAGCTTTCTGATTACTTGCATAAGATAACAAAAAATAATATTGTCAAAATCTATTGTTTACTAAACAAATTAACGTTATTCACTTATTACTTACGAAGGGAACCTAATAAGCCACGCACCAATTCACGGCCAATTGTTCTTACGGCTGTGCTAATGAAAGCATCTGTCGCTTTTTCAACAACGGTTTTACGTTGGCGTCCGCCAGTACTTCTTCTAGCTAAGCGTTCAGCTTCAATTCTGTCTCTTTCAGCTGCTTTTGCAGCTTCTTTTTCGGCTTTTTCTCTTTCCTTAGCTAATTCAGCCTCTTTGGTAGCTGCTTCTTCACCTAAAACTTTGGTTGCCAGTTTTTCGTAGGCTGATTCCCGGTCAATGGTCTGACTGTATTTGCTTTGGAAGGGCGACGCTTGAACTAAGCTTTGCAATTCCCCATCAGTCATCACATCAAAGGAACTCTTAGGCGGCATAACAAAGGCCCGTTCCACTATACTTGGTTGTCCTTTGTCATTTAAGGCTGAAATTAGGGCTTCACCGACTTCTAATTCTGTGATCACTGTTGCGACATCCAGCTCTGGATTTTGGCGGAAAGTATCAGCAGCCACGCGAACGGCTTTTTGTTCTTTAGGCGTATAAGCACGGAGGGCGTGTTGGACACGATTACCTAATTGGGCAAGGACTGTTTCTGGTAAATCCAATGGATTTTGGGTAACAAAGAAAATTCCCACACCTTTTGAACGGATTAAACGAACGATTTGCTCTACTTTTTCAAGGAAAACTTTTGGTGCATCATTGAAGAGTAAATGCGCTTCATCAAAGAAGAAGACCATTTTTGGCTTATCAATATCTCCAACTTCTGGCAACAACTCATATAATTCAGATAGCATCCAAAGTAGGAAAGTGGTATATAGAGTTGGCGAGTTGAACAATTTAGTAGCATTTAAGACATTGATGGCACCTTGACCACTAGCCACATCCAACTGAATAAAGTCAGCAAGTTCCAAAGCCGGCTCACCAAAGAAGAGCTCTGCTCCTTCTTGTTCCAAGGTTAATAAGCTTCGTTGAATGGCACCAATTGATTGCTTGGCAATATTGCCATATTGACCTGAGTATGCACTGGCGTGATCAGAAACTTCTTTAAGAATTGCCTGCAAATCTTTAAGGTCAATCAGCAACCATCCACGCTCGTCAGCAATCTTGAAAACAATATTAAGAACGCCTGTTTGCGTATCATTTAAATCCAAAAGACGGGATAACATCAACGGTCCCATTTCAGAAATGGTCGTCCTTACGGGTTGTCCTTTTTCACCAAAAACATCCCAGAGTCGAATTGGAAAGGCTTGGGGACTGTAATCCGTAATTCCTAATTTATCGAGTCGTGCTTGTAATTTATCATTAACTTGACCAGCTTTAGCAAGGTTACTTAGATCACCTTTAATATCTGCTAGAAAGACCGGTACACCAGCTAAACTTAATTGCTCAGCCAAAACCTTTAAGGTCACTGTCTTACCTGTTCCGGTTGCTCCTGCAATCAGTCCGTGACGGTTGAGCATATTTAATTGAAACTCAATTGGCGTTTTGCCTTTTGCAATGGTAATAGTTGCCATAACTACCTCTTTCTTATCTCCGCAAATCCCGAAGTTTTAGCACTTTATATTAATCAATTATATCACAAAATAGGGAAAATCAATTCTGCTAGCCTTTGGCTGATTCGTTCTTGTTTAAGTGGGGAAATAGCTTAAAGATACAGTCCAAACTGAGCTGCATAGCCCATCCCACCCCAAAGGCAAATAACAGAGTCCCAAGTCCTAAGGTCCCGCCTAAAATGTAACCAAGGAGGGAAACTGTTCCTTCGATTAGTGTGCGGACAATGGCCACGCGCCAACCAAAGACATAACACAAGCCAACTAAGAGGCCATCACGAGGCCCCGCCCCCTTATGGGAAGTCAGGTATAGAGCAGAAGCTATCCCTACGATGATGACGCCCGCTATGGTCAAGTAAATACGACTGATAAGGCTTGTTGGAGTTTCAAAATAGCTGACCATCTGACCAATGACAAAAGCAATGACGATGATATTGAGGACCGTCCCTAGGCCTGGCTTAATATGAAGAGGAATCCAGAGGAAAAGAATTAGACTGCTGATAATGAAAGTCATCCAGCCCAGGTCAATTTGAGTCGTCTGGGAAAGGCCAGTCGATAAAACAGTCCAAGGTGCAGAACCTAAATTGGCAATAACCAGAAAGGACTCACCGACCCCATAAAGAATTAAGCCTAGAATCAGAACAAGAATGGAAAGTGGCTCAAGAGACCAATAGGTCTTACCTGTCCAAGGAGTTAAGGGGATCATTTTTTTCAAGATTTTTCTCCTCCCTCCAGCTCATTCAAAGCCTGATCAATCTGCTGATAAAGGGCAGGCAAATCACCACTATTATCAAAAATCCGGTCAGCAAATACCTTTTTATCCTCCAAAGGCATCTGACTGGCTAAGCGTACCAGCGCTTCCTCCTCAGAGTAATTGTTACGAGCCATTAAACGGCTGACTTGGATATCCTTTGGCACGAAAACCAACCAAATAGCATCAAACCACTCTTGATAGCCCAACTCTATTAATAAGGGAATATCCATGAAAAATATGGTCTCAGTCGCAGCCAAGCTATCCTTAGCCTTTTTCAATTCTTGGTGGATAATCTGATTTTGAATCTTGGCAGAGAGGACCCGATTTTCTGGACTCGAAAAAATCATGGCAGACAACTTAGGTCTATCCAAATTCCCATCCTCAGCCAAAATATCTGGGCCAAAGTTCTTTACCAAAGCTTCATATAGACGACCACCCTTAGCCTGCAAATCATGAACAACTTGGTCCGCATCTATCACTGGATAGCCGGCCTGACGCACTTGCTTCACTAAAGTTGATTTACCCGAGGCAATACCCCCAGTGATTCCAATAATTGTCATATCTTTTGACACTTGGGACAAAAATGCGTCCCTCTCCCTCCAACTTTTATTTTCATAATTTCTGTACCACATCGCGGACAAGGAGCTCCATTTTGTCCATAAACCTGCAAATAATCTTGCATAGACCCATTCAGCCCCAAGGTATTTTGGTAAGTCCGAATGGTCGAACCACCTTTCTCGATGGCAAAATTCAAAATAGCAATAGTCTGGTCGTGAATGCGTTTGATCTCAGCTTTCTTTAATTCTAAAGCCGGACGCAAAGGATGAACTTTTGCCGCCCAAAGAACCTCATCCACATAAATGTTACCCAGGCCAACCACTAATTTCTGTTCCAAAAGCAAAGGTTTGATAGGTTTTTTGGATAATCGCAGAGCAGTCTCAAATATTTTCAGCTTAAACTCATTCTTGGTCGGCTCAGGACCAAGCTTTCTCTGACTGAAGTACATATCAAGCCCATCCCGAGCGAGCAGTTCCAGGGTGCCGAATTTACGCACATCCTGATAAACCAAAGTTGAGCCATCCGTAAAATGGAAAAAGAAATGAAAATGCTTATTTTGCGGAATTCCGCCCTCAAAAAGCAAGTACTTGCCTTCCATGCGCAAGTGAGAAATCATGGAAAAATCACTAAAATGAAAAATCAAATACTTGCCACGACGACCAATAGAAAGAATTTCTTGGCCCATCAAATCGCCAGCAAAAGTGTGCGGATCGGAAACAATCATCTTAGGCACATTTACAGTAACCGATTTAACCACTTTTCCAATGACTAATTTTTGCAAGCCCCGACGAACTGTCTCTACCTCAGGTAATTCTGGCATGATTCCTCCTTGTTTAAGTCATTATTTTTAGATCCAAAATGTTAAAAATGACTCTCTTGATTACAATCATTTGGGATTAAAATCGCCTAATACCGAAATGACATTATTACATCTATTATAACACGATAAAAGGAGAGCTGAGCAATGAAAAAAGCAAGCCCCTGAGTGATGACTTGCCTATTTTTTTGTGACATAAAAATATGACTAATAACCATAGCGGATATTGGAAATCGCCCGCAATTGCTTCAAATAGTTAGATTCTTGTGGTGTCATGGAAATCTTTTCTTCTTTAAGAACTGAAGCAATTTCAACATTCAGCAGACTGAGAATTAAAGGCACCGAAGTCCCATTTGATTGCAGTTCATCGCGGTATTGACACAATACTTTTATAAAAGTCTGACTAGGATTATTCCCTTTTGAATGCGAAGCTATCAACAATTCAAGAATTGTCACTGCTTCTTCTTTTCTATCTTTACCACCTGAAAACCATTTTAAATAGGACATAGGTTACTCCTTTTTATAGATATAAATAATTAATTTTATAACAAAATTAATTTATATTAATTTAATGTTAATTATTTTATCGCTATTTTTATTTTTTGCACTAACAAAATATTGTCGACTCCAAAATATTAGTCTTTAATAGTTTTCTAAAACAATTTTCCCTTCTTGCACATGATAGATTGTGTCACATAAATCGTCTATATCACTTACATAATGAGAAGTCATGATGACAAACCCTTTTTCTTTATGCTTTCTTATGAGTTCTTTAGTGATATCAACACTTTTTGTATCAAGTGCATTCATAGGTTCATCCAAAATCAGAATTTCTGGATTATCCATAAAAGCTTGAATAAGAAGCATTTTCTTTCGAGTTCCAAGGGACAAATGCTTATAAAGTGTATTCTTATATTTTTTGATTTGATAGAGATTTATCCAATAATCTAAATCAATACACTGACTGTTTGGACATATTTTTTTAATCAAGTTTAAGTTCTCTTCTAGAGTCAGATGACTGATAAAATCTTGATTCCCAAGAACTAAACCTGCATGTAATAATGTTGAATTATTTTGTCCAATCTTTATTCCATCTTGAATGACAGTTCCATGATCTAATCTTATTAACCCTGAAAGAGCTCTTAATAGCATAGTTTTTCCTGAACCATTTATACCTACTAATCCATAGACATGATAATTCGAAAATACTAAATTAATATTATTTAATATTGTCATTTGGCCTTTTCGTATAATACCGTCTTTAATTTCTAGCAAATTGATACCTCCAATAAACATTCAATAATAGGTGAAGAAAAATGACAAATAATAAAATAGCAATCTCCTTAACTAGGATAAACCGAAGCAAAATTTCTAAACAAATTGCTATTAATACGAGAACATTGTTTGAAATATAATATGTAATTAAAAAATAGCAAATACTATCTACGAAAAACCATGTCAGTAATAAGAAAGTTAAGTTTAGGATTTGTTCTATATCCTGAAATAATATCAACGTAATACTATAAATACAAATAACTTGAAGGATGAATTCCTTTAAATACCAACTTGTTATAAATCTATAAATAGAAATCTGAAACCTTTGATGATTGTTACAATGAGCTCGAATCATTGTCTTTATACCAATAGATAATTCAGCCATAAATGCATATGTTGTTAAAAAACTTGAAACAGATAATCCTAAAATCATAATTAGTTTAAGAAAACTAAGCTCTTGACTATTTATCGAAATAAATGGATTAATTAATTGAGAGGCGACTAAACTAGCAATATCTGAATGCGAAAACTCGTTATAGTGAGTCAATAAAAGAAAAGACATAGATAATGTCATGATAAATTTAGTGATGTAATAAGGGAGTTTATATAATTTCATATGAATTTTTATATTTTATGATTAAAAAGATGATAGCACATGGTAAATAGGTAGCAAAAACTTGCCACAAAGTAATATCCCCATAAGATGTCATCATAATATGAGTCATTGGAACTAAGTAAAAGGGAAGAAAGCTATATAAAATTGGTGCAGTTCCCCACATAAATAGAAGATAAACTAGTGCTGATTTTGTAAAATAATTAAAATAATCAATTATATTAAATATTAAGAATGACTCTACTAATAGTGCACAAGACTTCACAAAAAAATAATAAATCAGATAATTAATGGTATTGGTTCCAAAAAAATAATAAATCAGATAATTAATGGTATTGGTTCCAAAAAAATAAAGAATGGAATTGTTATTAAAATAATATTCAATTCCACTTAAATCAAATCTGCCAATTCCTTTTGAAACAGTAATGATAAAGGCTAAAATAATTGTAAAAATAAACACACTTAGTAAGGCTAACATAATCTTTAGTTTTTTTATTGTGAGAGAATAGTATAGTGTCCTGCCCAAATAATAACGACAATACCTATTTTTAAGGTAATAATAAGCATTTCCAATAAAAATAATTAACAAGGGAAACAAAAAAGCTTGGTAAAAATTATACTCAAAAAGGGTATTATTTAAAGATAAAAGACCATAAAATATTTTTAGCTTTACCGATTCTCCTTGAATTTTGGCAATATCCGCAGCACTGTCATCAAAAGTCAAGATATGAATGAAAGCTTGATTATAGATTAATAAAATAAATAGTAAACAGATCAAGAGATATGTTTTTTTATATGGCAATAATTTTAGCGTAATCATTTTTTCTCCTTTAGAATATCGGGAATAACAAATATTTTATTTTTTTAAATCAATTTATTTTGAATCTGGAGACCAACTTCCATCTATAAAGAAGCCTTTATCCCAGAAGTTTTCTCTAGCTAAGTTCAAATTATAAATATAATTACTTTTCGCAAAGTTCGTGTAAACACCCCTCTGACCAGTCCAGGTCATATCGATATCACTTCTTCTAACGCCCTCAGAATTTGCCAAGTAATGTTTAACTCGAATCTGCGGGTTCTTTGAATCTAAGTTGACAACATAATAACTGTCAATTATCTTTTGCAAATATCCTGTCCCAGTGAACGATGGGGTGATTCTAAAGTTTGATAATTGACCAATTTGTCTTGCACCAGCAAAGACATTATTTGTTGTAGCAAAAATGCTTACTAACAATAAGAAGAGACTTATCTTACGTATTATCATAAAAACTTCATTTCTGTTCTTTTGTTATTCCCTTAACTATCAATTCGAAAATATTTTTAATAAACTTATTTTATTATCATTTAATGAGTGAGATATATTTTATCATGATGCTATTTTTTTTGACTATAAGACAAAAATTTCAACAAAAAAACACAACCATTCAGCTGTGCTTCTCGTTATTCTTACCACCCTAGTTTAAAAGTGTTGTTAAAGTATTCCTTTAACATCAGTCTGTGTTTGTCTGATATATTAGCTAGAGAGTGAATGTCATCTTTTGAAAAGAATTTTAATTTTAGAGTCTCTTCGTTACTAAAATCGGTAATTTCTATACTCGACTTTGCTTTAACTTCATATAAAAAGACAACTGTTTGGACTTGATCGCCATTGGGGTAGACTTCACTAAAATTACTGTAGACGTTGAGGAAACGTGTCGCCTCAACTGGAATGCCAGTCTCTTCAAAAAATTCTCTTTGACAAGTATCCACAGTGCTCTCACCTAATTCCATGGCCCCACCTGGTATTGCCCATGTCTTTTTATCTCCTCTTAACTGGAGTAATATTTGTCCTTTTTCATTTTCTAAAATTCCACCTGCAAAGGTCATGATGACTTTATCATGACCAACTTTTGACCGCAGATAAGAGATATAATCTTTTTTCATCTTTGCTCCTTATATAAAAATACCTTTAAGCCGACTTGACTTAAAGGTAACTTTATTTTTCAAATTTTAACCAAGAGACTTTTAATGCGACATCTAATTGTTGCATTTCGAATTACAATATCAGTATTCTTTTTGATTATAACCAAAGTCGGCTAGGTCTAGTTTTTTGTCGCGCCAGTTCTTTTTGACTTTGACCCATGTTTCTAGGTAGACTTTGTCACCTAACATGAGTTCGATGTCACGGCGGGCCATTTTGCCGATTTTCTTGAGCATTGCTCCTTGTTTACCAATGATGATGCCTTTTTGGCTGTCACGTTCAACCATGATGGTTGAACGTATGTGGACTTTATCGGTGTCCTCATCACGTTTCATGGATTCTATCACTACTGCGACTGAATGGGGGATTTCCTGTTGTGTTAAGTGTAACACTTTTTCACGGATCATTTCTGAGACCAAGAAGCGTTCTGGGTGATCTGTTATTTGATCAGCTGGGAAATATTGGAAGCCCTCTTCTAGGTTGTCTGTTAATAATGACATTAGGGTTGGAATATTGTTGCCCTCTAAAGCTGAGATTGGAACAATTTCCTTGAAATCCATTTGACTTCTAAAGTCATCAATTTGTTCTAAGAGTTGATCTGGATGGACTTTATCAATTTTATTAATAACAAGAATAACGGGAATCTTGGCATTTTTTAGACGTTCCATAATCATTTCGTCGCCTTTTCCACGTTTTTCGTCTGCTGGTACCATGAAGAGGACGGTATCAACCTCTCTTAAAGTACTGTAGGCAGACTCGACCATGAAATCGCCAAGTGCTGTTTTGGGTTTGTGAATCCCCGGCGTGTCAATGAAGACGATTTGCTCTTCTTCTGTAGTGTAGATACCCATGATTTTGTTACGGGTTGTTTGTGCCTTATCACTCATGATGGCAATTTTTTGCCCCATAACATGGTTCAAAAAGGTTGATTTGCCGACATTTGGTCGACCTAGAATGGCTACAAAGCCTGATTTAAATGACATAGTTTCTCCGGTTTCTAGTATTTAAAAGATGAGTGCCCAAATTTTGGGTGCAAAAATGATAATTCCTGTGATAACAGCATATAAGGACATGACTAAAACAGCCCCTGCTGCCATATCTTTTGCTTTCTTAGCTAACATGGAAAAGTGATAATCACTGGCCAAATCAACAACATTTTCAACAGCTGAATTGACAATTTCAAAGGCGATAACTAAAAAGATGGCTAAAAAGAGGAATAACCATTCAATGGCTGAAATTCTTAGTAAGATTCCTCCTAGAACTGCCACCAAGGCTGATAACAGATGACTTTTGAGGTTGCGCTCCTCTTGCACCGCAGTCACAATACCAGTCAATGCAAACTCTAAGCTTGAGGTGACCGTTCTATTTTTCCATTTACGTTGGGATTTATTGTCTTGTAAGGCCATAAGCAGTCAAAATCTCTTCCTGTAGTGTGAACATTTCTTTTTCTTCTTCTGGCGTGTAATGGTCGTAACCATTAATGTGTAAAAATCCGTGAACAGCTAGAAAGCCCATTTCTCTTTCAAAAGAATGACCATATTCTGCAGCTTGTTCTCTGGCTTTATCGATTGAGATAAAAAGTTCTCCAATATAGGCGTCAAATTCTGCCAGCATCTCTGCAAATTCAGGATTTTTTGCCAATTCACTTTCCTCAAATAGAATTGGTTTTTCAGGTTTATATTCCAAAGAAATAACATCCGTTGGACGATCAGTATCCCGATATTCCAAGTTTAATTCATGACTACGTTCATTGGTCACGAAAGTCACAGACATTTCTTTTTCTTCTTTACCGGTTTTTTTAGCAGCAAAGTCGAGCAAATCTTTTGTTTGCTCCATAATCTCTTGCGAAACCAAACCCGTTTCGTCAATCATCTCGATATACATAAAATCTTCTTTCAATTGCTTTTGTCAGTCCATTATACCATAAGACTAGTTAAAAGGGGAGTTTTGCTTAATAGTCAAGGATTGCCGGTCAATATTAAATATTGTGCAACACCTCTATTTCAACAACCTAGCCACACGCTTTTGAAGTTGAGGAACCACTTGTTCTTCAAACCAGGGATTCTTCTTCTGCCAAATTTGATTGCGTGGTGAAGGATGAACCAAAGGAAAATAGTCAGGCAGATAATCCTCAAAATGCTTGACCGTCTCTGTTAAGTTTTTCTTCTTGGATTTACCCAAATAATGGTTTTGAGCATACTGACCAACTAGAATCATTATCTCTAGTTCTGACAAAGTCTCTAAAATAGGCTGATGCCATTTGTTCGCAAAGCCCTTACGAGGAGGTAAATCTCCTGACTTGCCTTTACCAGGATAGTAAAAATCCATAGGCAATATGGCAAACTGATCCGAATGGTAAAAGGTATCGTTGTCAACACCTAGCCACTCCCTTAATTTAAGACCACTCCGGTCATTCCAAAAAATCTTAGTTTCCTGAGCAATGATACCAGGAGCCTGACCAATAATTGCAATCTTTGCGGCTTTAGGTGCTGAATAAAGGGGTTCAATGCCCTGCTCAGTGTATTGCTTATTCTCCTTGTCATCCATAATAGCTTTGAAAATCTTATCCATAGAGCATTCCTTTCTGCTTATTGAGCTTAGTGTCCTAGTTTAAATTCGCCTGAAAAAAAATCTTCTATGATGACTTGATGTTGCCTAGTTGCTAGTTCAAGTATTTTTATATCATCTTTCGAAAAGAAAGCTAATTCTAAGGTTTCATCATTTTTTATGCCATGAATATCAAAAGGGGAGGTTGATTTTACTTCATAAATAATTCCTACAGTCTGTGCCCTATCTCCATTTGGAAAAATTGTTTCAAAATTTGTATAAACATTAAGTAACTTAATAGGCACAACTTTAATTCCAGTTTCTTCATAAAATTCACGGATAAGGGTATCAACAGAAGATTCTCCCAGTTCCATACACCCTCCAGGTAATCCCCACTTATTCATATCTGCACGCTTTTGCAATAAAACTTGACCCGCATTATCTGTCAAAATTCCTGAAGCAAAAGGTAATAAAATAGAATCTTGACCTACTTTTGATCTAATATATGAAACATAATCCGACATAGCATTCCTTTCACAAAAAGCCCTTCCAAAGAAGAGCTTACTTTTATTTGTCAATTGGCTTTTCAGGCAATTCTCCAATCACTTCATAAGAGGTCAAACCCGATTCTGCTGTAGCATCCTCTTGATTTTCCTCTTGAGAATGGCTGGCGCTAGCTTGTA
Organism: Streptococcus bovimastitidis; assembly: GCF_001885095.1. Taxonomy (GTDB): domain Bacteria; phylum Bacillota; class Bacilli; order Lactobacillales; family Streptococcaceae; genus Streptococcus; species Streptococcus bovimastitidis. The sequence goes on from NZ_LZDD01000001.1 coordinate 955,314, forward strand.
GCTCGAGATGAGCTTTGCTTTCATAGGCTTTGATGATATCCGCAACAACTGGATGGCGCACCACATCAGCCGCTGAGAAATGCACAAAGTCAATGGCTCTGATCTTAGCTAGTTTTTGACTGGCATCAATCAAACCTGACTTAACATTTTTCGGCAAGTCGATCTGACTGATATCGCCATTAATAATCATTTTTGAGTTAAAGCCAAGACGGGTCAAGAACATTTTCATCTGCATGATGGTCGTGTTTTGCGCTTCATCAAGAATGACAAAAGCATCATCTAAGGTACGTCCACGCATATAGGCAAGTGGGGCGATTTCAATGATTTCCCGCTCCATCATTCTAGCCGTTTGTTCTTTCCCTAAAATTTGATAAAGGGCATCGTAAACTGGTCTTAAATAAGGATCAACTTTTTCCTTAAGGTCTCCAGGCAAGAAACCTAAACTTTCACCAGCCTCAACTGCTGGACGGGTTAAAATAATCCGCTTAACTTGACCACGCTTGAGAGCATTAACAGCTAAAGTTACCGCTAAAAAAGTTTTCCCTGTCCCTGCAGGACCAATTCCAAAAACAACATCGTGTTTTTTGACACTATCGACGTAGACTTTTTGCCCGAGTGTTTTCACACGAATTGGTTTACCACTACTGTCCTTGATAATCTCTTCTTCATAAAGGGCAACAAACTTATCAATAGTTCCTTTTTCGGCCATTGATAGAGCTGTGACAACATCGGAAGTATTAACCACCATACCACGATTGACCAGAACTAATAAAGCTTGAACCGTTAACCGCGCCAACTCTACAGCTTCTTGATCATCACCAATAATTTGGACACGCTCAGTCCGAGCATGAATAATAATATCTAAGTGATTTTCAATTAACTTCAAATGGCGTTCATTACTACCAAAAAGTGACAATACATCATCAGGATGATTTAAAGCAATCTCAACTGAATATTCTTGCAAATGCGTCTTCCTTTTCTTCCTTGTTATAGTTTCATTATAACAAAAAATAAATGGAAAAAGGTAAATTTTCATTTCTATTAATGCGTGAGAAAATAGGACTAACATGTCTATTGACTCATTCTTTAGCATCTTATATGATTACTTTTAAAGAAAATCAATGTAATGGAGTTGTAAATATGAAATTTGGTTCTAGCTTTCGAAAATTAAGAAAAGAAAAAGGCATCAGTATTTCAACATTAGCAGGAGAATTTATTTCAAAATCTCAAATATCTAGATTTGAAAGAGATGAAAGTGAGATTTCCTTTCAAAAACTCTTTTACCTGTTAGAATCTATTTCCATTTCACTAGAAGAATTCTTAATCATTTCGAATAATAATGAAATTTCAAATTTTAAACAGTTTATTAGCCAATTACAGGAAGCAGAGTTTAGCAATAATATTGAGTTTTTAAGAGAGCTATATCACCTAGAATCTAAAAACTATCAAAAATCATCCTCAAAATATCATTTCTTAAATATGATTATGATAAAAAACTCCATGTTAAAATGCGCAGAAGTCATTAGAATTTCTGAGTCTGAAAAAATCTTTTTAACAGAATATTTATTTACGGTTGAAACATTTAGTTATTATGAATTAATCATATTATCTCGTACTGAATATATTCTAGATTTACATGTGCAAGATAATTTATCGCAGAAATAATAAAACATTTGAATTTAAAGAAAACAAATATTGAAAAACAAGGGCTAATTCTTCAAGTACTTTTAAATAGTATTAAAATCAATATTAAAAAAAATAGATTACATAAAGCACAAAATTATATTATTGAAACTCAGAAAATTCTTATTCACAGTCAGTTTTATTCCGAGAAAATAATTTTTAATTTTTAGAAGGATATTACTATTTCCAGAATGACCCAGATAGGGGGAGAGAAATGATGGAAAAATCTTTAGACTTTTTTTATTTTTTGATGAGCGAATGCATCATTACTATTTTGCTCAATACTTAAAATTAACTAATCAATAATGATCGAACATGGATTTCCAAATAAAATATCGGATTGCAAGAAATGGTTTAAATCATATATATTTATTTTTTCAATCTCAAATATTATTTATATTAATAACATGATCAAATTTTTGCAAAATTTCAGGTCTTTGATCATGGGTTATTACAATGATAATGACATCCTTATGACTAACGATATAGTCTATGATTCTCGTAGCATTTCAAGGATCTAAATTGCTAGTTGGCTCATCAAAAATATAAACTTGATACTTTTTAGTTAATATTCTACTTAAATCAATTCGTGGTTTTTCGCCTAAAGAAACATCATTACTATCTTTAATATTCTTTCCTAAAAAGTCAGAATCTAGACCTACGACCAATTTAAAATCATTCAAATTTTCCAATGAGTCATCTCTGCCTAAAATAATATTTTCTTGAACCATACTTGCAAACAGGAAATCATTTTGACATACAAAACCAATATTTTTATATAAGTTTTGTGGATTAATCTTAACTAATTCCATATTGTTAATTGAAATTGTCCCATCATATTCATTCTTGTCAAAATACCCTAAAATCATTTTTACTAATGTAGTTTTGCCACAACCAGAATTACCAACAATCACATAACTATTATTTTTTATAAATGAATATGAAAAATTTTGGAAAAGTTGTTTTTGATTCAATGTCAGACTAATATTTTGACATTCAATTTTTTTATTTCTAGATTTGCTAACTCGCAATTGTTATTCTCAACGAAATCAAATATTTCATTGAGCCGACTTCTAATCTTTTTGGTAGAAGTCATTTGATTATGTTGATGTAAGATGACTTGCAAAGGATGAAATACACCATTTAAAATTTGAATGCTAGCAATCAAATTTCCTAAAGTTATTTGTTCAACCCATATAAAATAGATACCAATGACCATACAAAACATCTGCGATGGAAGACTGATAATTTGTGTAAAAATTTGAGAACTTTCTTTACTAAAAAAGTATTGTCTTCGGATAGTTTCAAAATGTTGATTTACATCCTGGCACTTATTTTTAATGAAGTTTTCAATCTGTAAAAGCTTACTTTGTTCAAAGCTTTTAAGAAAGTCACTTATCTCACGTAAATAAACTTGACTAACTGTAGTCAGATTATTTGTCATTTTAGTAAAGTATTTTCCTGGTAATTGGGATATTAATATTGAAAATAGTGAAACTAAAATAAAAGACAAAGCCATTTTCCAATTAATCAGGAAAATAATAATTAAACTTACCACAACTGAAATAAAATTTTCTAAATATATACTTAAGTTCTGAACAAAATGATTTAGGTATTCATCTTTCCTCCTTATATTATTATTCGAAATTTTTTGAGAAAAATAGCTATCCAAGATTATTTTTTTACTTCTAAAATAATATTTTTTCCATAAATCGTTTTTGCATACTCATAAGAGATTGAGCATATCACCCATACAAATAAGACCAGGGCACAAAAAATGATTTTTCCATAATATTCTTGATTTGAATGTCTGATTAAATCAAAAATGGAACCTAACTGTATCGAAAATAGTCCTAAACAAATCGCTGATATAGAACTGGTTATGATGACGATTGTAAAAATCATGCGCTGCTTTTTATAAATAGTTTTCATTTTGTCTCCTTTATGGAAAATTTTATCGCATTAACATAAGCAAATACTATTTTTCCCATATTGGGGACAAAAAAAGAGGAGAAACTGACTTCTCCTCTTGCTTTCTTATATTAAATTAGCTTCTTTCAAGAGTTCTTCAACAAAGGTGCCTTTGATTTTCTTGAGTCCGATTTTGCGGATCAATTGTGGGATTGGCAGATCCATATCTTCAACTTTATGTTTGTCATTGAGATAATAAACGGATTTCAAGAGTTCACGGATATCATAGGTTGAGTTAAAGACTTCCGGTACGCCACGTTCCACATCCAGCAACATATAGACAGCTTCCATAGCCGTTCTGATAGAGTATTCTGTAGTGAAAACAGTGTCTCGTGATGGGGATTCCGCAAAGTTACCAATAAAGGCTAAATTGACAGAACCATTAGGGATAACATCTGGTCGGTCACCTTTCAAACGGGGCATAAAGTAACTTGTGATGTAAGGCATGTAAAACGGTACTGTATTAACATTTTCCTGACTAGCCAAATCCGAAATCTTATCTTCGGGAACTCCCAAATGGTATAAGAGTTCTTCTGTGATTTCCTTACCACAACAGTCTTCAATTTTTTTCTTGACGTAGTTTCCTTCTATGTTGGAATAAAGACCATAAATCCAAGCAATGGTTTCATTAGGATTTTGTTCTTTAAAATGCGGTTGACGGTGGATGGCAAAGCTCATCAACCAATTGTAATCAGTGATGGTGATAATACCGCCAGAATTCACTTTCCCATCATGTAAATCACGCTTAGTCAGGCGTTCAATATATGGTTCAATAGCTGGCGTCTTGATAGTTGCGGTAGCTGAAACAAACCATGATTCAGCAGGTAAGTCCTTGTAGAAGACTTTTGGATGACCAAAGTCTTCCGATTGAGCGGCTAGGTTTTCCCATAAATTCCAATTACTCCTATCTCTCATGAACTACCATGAAAAACCGTAAAATCTTACAAGCTCAAAACATTTTTAGACAAAGTGTCCAAAAAAGACCTTATCAATTGATAAGGTCTGAATCATTTTTATTAGTGGGCCAAATAATCCTCCCAAATCCGGTCAAAGTCCCCTAAATTAAAGGAGAAAACGGCTTGGTCTTCTAAATAACGACTAATCAAGTCAAAATCATCCGTATGCTTTGGAAAAGTAGAATCATCAAAAGCCAAGTCAGCTAAAATGGCGACTGGTTCATTTGATTTGGGATTCCGTTGGGTCATTAGCCAAGTGTAAAAGGATTTTCTCAATTCCAATTCTCCTTTAAAAAATCATGTCTACGTTTACTGCTTAAAGCATAGCGTTCTGGATTCTTCCGGTAGAAGGCTTGGTGGTAGTCTTCTGCTGGGTAAAAAGGCTGCGCCTCTTCAATTGTCGTCACGATAAGACGGTCGAAACGGCCGCTGGCTTCTAATTGCGCCTTGGACAGCTCAGCCATTTCCTTTTGTCGTTCATCAAAGTAATAGATAACTGGACGGTAATTATCACCTCTATCTTCAAATTGTCCAAAAGCATCTGTTGGGTCTGTTTGTTGCCAATAGAGGTCTAACAAATCTGAATATGCAATCTTCTCGGGGTCAAAAATGATTTCGACAGCTTCTGTATGACCTGTTGTCTTTGTACAAACTTCTTCATAAGTTGGATTAACTGTATGTCCGCCTGTATAACCACTTAAGACGGATTCAATACCGTCTAATTCTTCAAAGGGTTCAACCATACACCAAAAACAGCCACCTGCAAAAATTGCTCTTTCCATAAGGACTCCAATCTGAAAATCTATTGGTCCCATTGTAGCAAAAAACTTTGCCTCAGGCAAAGCTTTTTTATAATATCTGACTTTATGAGATTAATTCTGTTCCGCTAGCATCTTGTTTGATGCGTTTTGCTTTCATTAAACCACCCAAAGCTTTTTTAAATTGGCCTTTTGAGATACCAAAGGTTGCTTGAATATCATCTGGAGCTGATTTGTCATTTAGGGTCATAAACCCACCATTTGATTCTAAATAAGTCACAATCATTTGGGCATCGTTTTCCAACATTTCAAATGAACGTGGCTTAATGGAAAGATTTAAGGTTCTATCCACTTCTCTAAAGCCGATAACACGAGCATCAAGGACTTGGCCAAGACGAGGCTCATTGTAACGTTCACTTGGGTGAATATAGCCTAACATATTGTTTTCAGGTAGATAAACAAAAGTACCGGACATTTTTAAGCGATAAACAATAGCTGGCCAATTCTGATTTTGCATATTATTATAGGCTGGTTCAGCCATCTTTTGGAAAACCTCCGGCTCAGCAGGGATACCCCAGATGCGATCCTTCTTATCAAGATCTAGTTTGATATAAAGTCGATCTCCCTTTTTAGGCCACAATTCTTTCATCTCAGGAAGGAGATCTAGGGAAACCACTACTTCTTTGTCTGGAATGCCAGTATCGACAAAAACACCAAGGTCACGGCGGACGTCAATAACCTCTCCCCAACCATAAGAGTCTAGGGTTGATTTGATTTCTTTAGTTGTTAAACGGAGCTTTTGTTTTTGGTCTAAATAGGCAAAGCCAGTGACCATATCACCAATGGCATGCGGACCCTCTTCTTTATCCAAGCTCAAAATGAAGCCATCTTTTTGAACGAAATAAGAATGGTCGTTTTCTTCCCTAATTAATCCGGTAATGTATCTTGCTAGTAATTCATTCATATCTTTTTCTTTCTTTTAAAAAAGTAGGCATCAGTCAAAAACAACGCTTCTGAAATGATTGCCTACCTCCTTTTATATCGTTTATTTTTCCTCACAATTAAGGAATGGAATCTCTTAAAACTTAAACAGATAGAAGTTCTTTTTCTTTTTCAGCAGTCATGCTGTCAATATGTTTGATAGCATCATCTGTTGCTTTCTGAATATCTTTTTCAAGTGTTTTTAATTCATCTTCAGAGATTTCTTTGTCTTTTTCCTGCTTTTTAGCTTCGTCCATAGCGTCACGTCGGATGTTTCGGATAGCAACTTTTTGGTTTTCACCAACTTTTTTAACTTCTTTAGCAAGCTCTTTACGTGTTTCTTCAGTAAGTGCTGGAATGACCAAACGAATGACTGATCCATCATTAGCAGGTGTAATTCCTAAATCTGAAGCATTGATTGCACGTTCAATATCTTTGATTGAATTCTTATCGAATGGTGAGATTAAAAGAACACGTGCTTCAGGCACAGTAATTGATGATAATTGATTTAAAGGAGTTGGAGCTCCATAATAATCAACTTGGATACGGTCTAAAAGACTTGCATTGGCACGTCCAGCACGGATACTTGCGTACTCACGTGAAAGTGATTGAAATGATTGTTCAAAACGTTGATTAGCTTTTTCAATAATTGCATTTGCCATGAGATATTCCCCTTTTTTTCTTCTATTTCTTAATCGATTGCTTTATTTGAAACAGTTGTTCCAATATGTTCTCCGAAAACAACCCGTTTAATATTACCTGGTTCGTTCATGTTGAAGACGACCAAGTCAATATCATTATCCATTGATAAGGTTGATGCTGTAGCATCCATGATTTTCAAGCCACGTTTGATGACTTCACCGTGAGTTAATTCATCGAATTTAACAGCATTAGCGTCTTTCTTAGGATCGGCATTGTAGACACCATCTACACCATTTTTAGCCATCAAAATGGCATCTGCTTCAATTTCAGCTGCTCTTAAAGCTGCTGTTGTATCCGTTGAGAAATAAGGTGAGCCAATACCAGCACCAAAGACAACGATACGTCCTTTTTCCAAATGACGAAGTGCCCGACCACGGATATAAGACTCTGCCACATTTTGCATTGGAATTGCTGTTTGAACACGTGTATCAACGCCAAAATGTTGTAAGCTATCTGCCATAACAAGAGCGTTCATAACAGTTCCTAACATACCAGTGTAATCGGCTTGAACACGGTCCATGCCAGCTTCTGCAGCAGGTTCCCCACGCCATAAATTACCACCACCGATAACGAGCGCAATTTGTACACCTGAAGCATGAACTTCGGCAATTTCTTTTGCAATTGATTGAACGATTGGAATATCAATCCCTACACCTTTTTCGCCTGCAAGGGCTTCACCTGAAAGTTTAATTAAAATACGTTGATATTTAGGTTCCACAATGATTATCTCCTTATTTTGTCCTTTCCTATTCTATCATAAATCACATGATTTTGATAGCTCAATAGCTATTAGTCAGGTAGAAAATTTGGGGACATTTACCTTGATTATCTTGTTGACTTATAATTTGGACAGGCCAATACAAAAGAGACGATAGGTTTTTATATTTCCAGCAAATAATGGTCCAGTTCCATCAATTCTTTGAGAATGATTTGATCTTCCAAATGTGATTAAATTTCCATATAAAAAAAGCTATCCGAAGATAGCTTGTTTATTACATTGTAGATGGGTCAACTTTGATACCAACACCTTGTGTTGAAGTGATTGACACGTTAGTCATGTAAGTACCTTTAGCTGTTGAAGGTTTAGCTTTTACCATAACATCGTTAAATGCTTTAAAGTTTTCAACTAATTTATCAGCGTCAAATGATACTTTACCGATGATAGCTTGTACGTTACCAGCTTTGTCAGCACGGTAAGTGATTTTACCACCTTTAGACTCTTCAACTGCTTTAGTAACATCCATTGTTACAGTACCAGTTTTAGGGTTTGGCATCAAGTTACGAGGTCCAAGGACACGTCCAAGACGACCTACGATAGCCATCATATCTGGTGTTGCAATAACAACATCAAAATCAAGCCATCCGCCATTGATTTTAGCAACTAAATCATCTTCACCAACGAAGTCTGCACCAGCAGCTTTTGCTTCTTCAGCTTTAGCACCACGTGCGAAAACAAGAACACGTTGTGTTTTACCAGTTCCGTTTGGCAATACCATTGCGCCACGGATTTGTTGGTCAGCTTTACGAACGTCAATGTTTAAGTTGTAGGCAACTTCAACTGATGCGTCAAATTTTGCGAAGTTAGTTTCTTTAATTAATGCTACAGCTTCTTCTACGCTGTATGCTTTTGTGCTATCAACTTTTTCAAGTGCTGCACGCATTTGTTTGCTTTTTTTAGCCATTTTTAAAATTCTCCTTGTAATGTGGTCATATCGATTTGATTAATAAATCTCCCACGTCACTCATCAAACTATGATGAAGTCGTGCGGGTAAATAGGGTTCAATAACTGATTAGTCAGTAACAGTGAATCCCATTGAACGAGCAGTACCTTCGATCATACGCATTGCAGACTCGATGTTTGCAGCGTTTAAATCTGGCATTTTAGTTTCAGCAATTTCTTGTACTTGTGCACGAGTAACTGTTGCAACTTTAGTTTTGTTAGGTGTGCCTGATCCTTTTTCAACACCTGCAGCTTTTTTCAAAAGAATTGCAGCTGGTGGTGTTTTAGTAATGAAATCAAATGATTTGTCTTCATAAACTGAGATAACAACTGGGATGATCATTCCAGCTTGATCAGCTGTACGAGCGTTAAATTCTTTAGTGAATCCCATGATGTTGATACCTGCTTGACCTAATGCTGGTCCAACTGGTGGAGCTGGTGTAGCTTTACCAGCAGGGATTTGAAGTTTTACAAGTTTTTCGACTTTTTTAGCCATTTTTAAAATCCTCCTGTTGTGGTTTTGGCGGTAATTAAGATTTTTACCTCCCACAGATATGCGTATAGCATACCTTTCTATTATACGGCATTTTAGAAATAAATCAAGTGAAATTTCTTTATTTTATCAAAAAATCAAGCTGACTTTTTGGCCAGCTTGATGAGACTACTTATTGTGAATTCCTTTTTCTTATGTTTAATAACGCAAACGTGCACTAATGGTAAAATCACCTTGCAACTGGTCAGAAGTTAATATATAAACTGTCCCTTTTGCTTTATAAGTTGCTGCTACGATGTCTTTAACTACAGCTTTTTTATCCACATTTGTGACAAGATCATCTAGTTTATCTTCTACTAAAATTAATTCGTCAATCCGGTTTTCTTGCGCCAAGGTCTGAATTTCTTCTAATTGATCTGTTACCCGATATTCAGGCTTGGTTTCAATAAATCGTTTACTTAGGGAAGCTAATGATGCCTCGCGATAGCTATTGACAAATTGGTATGCCTGCTCTGCAATTTCATCCGTAGATACTTTAGCAGCTGACAATTCAATTCCTTTATCTAGTAGAGGCTGATATTTACTTATAGCACGATAAGCGGCTTGGTTTTCCACAAGGCTATATAGGATTAATGGGCGTTCTGACTCTTGTCCAAAATCTTCAATCAATTGATTGTCGACAGAACGGAAGAAATTTTCACGGTCAATTTCTTTCTCGACACTTGTCTCATTGTGTCCATGCATACCAACTTGACCGGGTCCAGCGGAACCCGTATGGTTTAACTGTCCACCGTCTTTTTCTTCTCCTAAGACAGAGGTCAATTCCATTGGCCAATGGCCTTCTGTAACTTCTTCTAATTTTTGCGAAGATAAGTCATAGATATGGGCACTATCTTGGTTTAATACTAATAGGTGATAATCACTCTTAAATTGATAGTGTTTAATCAAAGGTGTTAAATCTGGACCTTGACCAAAAATCATATGGTCCGCCACCGGACTCTCAATATAATAATAGTAAGTTTCGTTTTCTGTCATATAGATTAATAAGCTACTTGTTGCACTTATTAATTGACGTTGTGCAGATCGAACCTCTTCAATTTGCTCTTTCCACTGACTTCCTAAATCAGCCACTAATTGTTGGGCTTCCTTTAAAAAGTTCTCTAGAGTAAGACTGTCCTTTTCGGAATAGCCCGAATTGGCATCTAAGTCGATACTGATTGAAATAAAAGGTTGAGTCTCTGTAAGCAGTTCAGCTACTGGGAATATGTTTAACTGTTTCATAATAGTCTTCCTTTCTTCCTTTAATACTACTAATGTAACATAATTTAAGACCAAATTCTAACAAAAACCCTTAGTGACCACTTGATTTTAAAATGAAGTTGTCTTTTTTGTTCCTCAATTTTATCTTGCTCCTTATTTACATCTTATCTGATAAAGGTTAAAATAAGGCTATGATGACATATAAATTAATTGCTTTAGTATTCCTCATTTTAACACCCTTAATATCTCAAATTTTAATAAATCTCTTTAAACTTGGTCGCTATGGTTTGAAATTTCCTGATCTAGCTTTTATCTTTTTTGCTATAGAGATTGCTATTGTTTCTGGTAAATTTTTTGATAATAGTTTTTTACCCTATTATCTGATTATCTTATCTCTTTTAGCCATCATTATTACGCTTACGCTTGTTATTCGGAGTCAACGCTTTTCATACCCACGTTTTTTCAAGTTATTTTGGCGTATTGGTTTTTTGATGACATTCTTTGGCTATTTCGTACTAGTCATGATTGTTTTTACAAAGTAAAAGGCTTGTCTTAACGACAAGCCTTTTACTATTTTCAATTTTATTGAGTCTGTAAGACTTTGCGAGGTTTTGTTCCCTCAGCAGGTCCTATAACACCTGCTTCTTCTAATTCATCCATTAAGCGTGTTGCACGATTAAAGCCTACTGAAAGTCTTCTCTGAATCATTGATGCTGAAGCTTTTTGTGTTTCTAGAACCAAAGCTTTTGCTTCTTCAAAGAGAGGATCTCCTTCACCTGAATTCCCTGAACCAGAATTCATGTCCGCTTCAGTCACTTCTCCTGGATCAAAGGAATCATCATAGTCAGCCTCTGCTTGGTCTTTGATATAAGAAACAATGCGTTCAACATCGTCATCTGAAATGAATGACCCCTGTAGACGAACTGGATGGTTTTCATCAATTGGTTTAAAGAGCATATCCCCACGACCAAGAAGTTTTTCAGCACCATTTTCATCCAGAATTGTCCGACTATCTGTCCCTGAGGAAACAGCAAAGGCAATCCGAGATGGAACATTGGCTTTAATTAAACCTGAGATGACATCTACAGAAGGACGTTGTGTCGCTAGAATCATATGAATTCCGGCTGCACGCGCTTTTTGTCCTAAACGGATAATAGCATCTTCCACTTCTTTACTGGCAACCATCATTAAGTCGGCTAATTCATCGACGATAACGACAATAAGTGGTAATGGAATTTGTTTCTGTTCCGATTGTTTATTGAACTCTTCCACTTTTGCATTATAGCCAGCCATGTTACGAACACCAACTTTACTAAAGAGTTCGTAACGATTTTCCATTTCATCAACCACTTTTTGAAGTGCCTTACTGGCTTTTCGAGGGTTAGTAACTACTGGAATCAAGAGATGAGGAATGTCATTATAAACGGACAACTCAACCATTTTAGGGTCAACCATCAAGAATTTGACTTGGTCTGGGCGAGCTTTCATCAGGATACTTGAAATAATTCCGTTGACGGCAACAGATTTCCCTGAACCTGTTGAACCTGCCACTAGCAAGTGAGGCATGCGGGTCAAATCAAAACTTCTAGCCTTACCATTGACCGCTTTCCCTAGTGGAACTTCTAACAATTTTTCATCTGAAGTATTGGATTGTTCCCACAACTCTCGGAAGGATACAGTCGCAATTTCTGAGTTAGGAACCTCAATACCAACCAGTGATTTGCCTGGTATTGGAGCTTCAATACGTACATCTTTTGCCGCCAAGGCTAAGGCTAAATCATCCGCCAAATTAGAGATACGATTAACACGAACACCAACTGCTGGTTTAATTTCATATTTAGTAACGGAAGGTCCAATTTCAGCTCGTTCAACCTTAACATCGATACCAAAACTGCGAAAGGTGTCTTCCAAAACAGTTATGTTTTTGCGAACCAAATTCTTTTCTTTAGATTGGTCTTTTGGACGGTCCGGAGCAAACAAATCGATTGTCGGCAATTTATAGAGCAAGTTAGCTTTTGGTGTAAAGTCGACTTCAACTGGCTCATCGTCCATTTGGTCCTCATCAAGACCTGGCTCCATCATTGGCATTATTTCTTCAGGATAATCTTCTGTTGAACTTGGATAATCCGATTCCAATTCTTCAATTGGGAAATCAATAAATTCTTCAGTAGGATGTGATTGATAGGCCACAATTTCTGGCTCAGCAGGTATCTCTGGAACAAACTCTTCATTTTCAAGCACGGAAGATTCTTGTGGTAGAGGGAGAATTTCACCTGTTTCCAAATCCAAAGACTGATTTTTAGCCAACTGGGCTTCGAGAGCCTCTTGCTCTAATTTTTCTTGCGCAGCTAGGGCTTTAGCTTCCTCGCGTTGGACAAAGCGCTCTTCTCGGCGGAGTTTTTGGCGATCGGCGAAGCTTTCCCACAAAGCCTTGAAATAATTAGAGACATCGTAAACGTCCCATGGGGTCATTAAAAAGAGTCCTAGCAGAATAATTAAGGAACCGATAAAGAAGGAACCGATATTTGAAAAGAGGAAGGAAATAGGTTTGTAAATTAAGGCACCTAACATGCCACCACCAACGAAAGTTTGCACTTTAAAAGCCATCAAATCAGTCATGATCAGGCGAGCGGTATAAGTGAAGACTTCATGGTTTTTTACAGTCGGAAGGGTAAAGAGGTAAGCCTGCCATTCGATTAAGAGTCCTAAAAAGAGAATCACAAAACCAGCTACCAAGCCCTCTTGCTTACGTAACCATTTAAAGAAGAATAGATAGATAAAAACTGCAAGAATAAAAAGGTAAGCTAAACTACCTACCATGAATCGGATAACATTATAAGCTGTAATCCCAAATATCCCAAGTCGAATTGTGGCAAAAATTAAAACAAGAGCGAGTAAGAATGAAAAAACCATTCGTTTAATGGCTCTTTGTTTCTCCAATTCTGCCTTAGTGAGACGCTTTTTTTTGATCCCTTTTTTATGTTGATTTCTAATAGCCATAGAATTATTATACCATTTTTTAGAGATAAAGAAATAAGCTACCCTTTTTACAAAAAAATGAGACTTTCAACATAAGAAAGTCTCAAATCTTTATCATAAAATCGCTGGTCCTCTTTTTGTCGGTTATTATTCTCTTCCTAATGATTTTTGAGTTTTATTTCTGACAAATTTACCAATAAAACTAAAGCGTCTTAAATCAGTAGTTAGAGATAATCCAAAAATCAAATTGGTTAACCAAATAAACGACATTAAAACCAGGATTGGAATCAAGCAAGTCGTTACAATCATGACTGCAACTGCATCAATCATGTTACTTAAGGAATTTTCCATAGTATTTAAGACTTTGCTTTTTTCCCCATCAATTTTACCCAGGATATTTTTGAGCGAAAGCTTTTGATTTTTTTTCTGCAATTTTTGGTCAATTCGTTTATTTTCTTTCTCCGTTTTCTTAATAGTTTCTTGAATTGAACTTTGATAGGTTTTTTCAATATGGTTTGAAATAGAAACACTGGTTGGCACAATACAAAATATCATTAAGCCAAACAAGGCCAATTTAAAAGCTACCCGGATTAAAATCTCTTTCTTTGAGAAGAGATATAAGATAAGAAGTAGGCAGGTCGCTGGGAAGAAAATCTTAAATGAGATAGCACCAGCTATGGCGATTAAATATTTTTGGAGCCATATAGCAATAATAATAACTAATAAGTAGTCACTAACATCAGCTAAATTTTCTGCTAAGGGTGAGCCGACATCTCCAGGAATTAGAGTAACAGCGGTTGATGCTGCTGTTGAACTTGCTGCTAATTTCATAACGGTAACCTTCTTTTGGTCAAGCGTTGATACGATATCTTGATTCATTTGATTAACATAGGTAGAACTCGCCATTTTTGTAAACATAAAGAATCCTAAAACTGCTAATAAAGCCGCAATAATCAGCTTTTTACTATTTGAACTTATTTCCATTATCTTTTCTCCTTTAAAAGTTATCACTCTATTATTTGTCAAAGACAGACTATTTAACAATACCTTTTAGCCTGCCTCTATCATAGGACTTGTAATTTTTGGGATTTGAAAGTCTTCTTCTTTTTTTAGGAAATCTAGTAATTTATTTAGATTTTTCCAGCGACTTTATGATAAAATATAGAAAAATCAATCTGAGGAGAAAAGATGAAGAAAGTTCTTACCCTAAGCCTCTTAGCCCTATCCCTCTTGAGTTTAACAGCTTGTGAGTCGATGGACCGTTTAATCAAAGGCGATAAATATGTTGATGAGAAGATGGCTAAGGAAGCGACTTCTGCTTCAGCCAAAGCCTATGAGAAAGAAATTCAGAAAGCACTCAAAGCTGATAAGAAAGACTTTCCTCAATTATCTAAGGATGTTACAAAGGATGAGGCTAAAATTCTTATCAAAACAAGCCAAGGAGATATTACCTTAAAACTCTTCCCTAAATATGCACCCCTTGCCGTTGAAAACTTTTTAACACATGCAAAAGCAGGCTATTACAATAATCTTACTTTCCACCGGGTTATTAATAATTTCATGATTCAATCTGGTGACCCTAATGGAGATGGTACTGGTGGAGAATCCATTTGGAACGGAAAAGATAGTAAGAAAGATAAAGGAAATGGTTTTGCTAACGAAATTAGCCCTTATCTCTATAATATTAGGGGGGCTATTGCCATGGCCAATGCTGGTGCCGATACCAATGGCAGTCAATTCTTTATCAACCAAAATAAAGAAGACCAATCCAAAAAATTATCGGCTGACCACTTCCCTAAACCAATCATGGATGCATACAAAGCCGGAGGTAATCCAGACCTAGACGGTTCTTATACAGTTTTTGGTCAAGTTATTGATGGCATGAATGTTGTTGACAGTATTTCTAAGGTAGCTGTTGATGGCAATGATAAACCTACTAAAGACGTTACCGTCATTTCCGTTTCTGTTGTAAAAGATTATACTTTCAAAAAATAAAACTATAGCCTTTTAAAGTTAAAAGTCTTCTGTTTATAAACAGAAGACTTTTGTTTTTATTTATTCATTCTAGGCGCTATGAAAAAGCAAAGGCTAAAGATAAGGGCTGAGGTCAGAACAATACAAGATCCAACTGCAATGTTAAAACTGTAACCTATAAAAAGACCAAGGACCGACGTAAACCCACCTAAACTTGAAGAAAGTAAGAGCATGGCCTTTAAATTTTTGGCAAAGAGATAGGCTGTTGCTGCTGGGGTAATTAAAAGAGCAACAATCAGAATTGTCCCTACACTTTGCATGGCTGTAACAGCAACTAAGGTTAAAAGTATCATCAATAGATAGTGATAAAAGGGAACCTTGATGCCGATTGTTTGAGCTAAAATTGGGTCAAAAGAAGTGATTTGTAATTCTTTAAAAAAGAGTCCAATGAGTAATAAAACTAAAATAGATACCACAATGCTAGCCCATTTATCAGAATCTTGTACCGCTAATATATTACCAAATAAAATATGAAAGAGGTCTGTTGAACTTTTAGCAATACCAATTAAGATAACACCTAAAGCTAAGTAGGCACTAAAGGTGATGCCAATAGCGGTATCCCCTTTAATTAGACTATTTTCTTTGATATAGGTGATTAAAATGGAAGCCAGTAGTCCAAAGATAATGGCTCCAAAATAGTAGTTAACCCCAATCATAAAAGAAATGGCAACACCGGGTAATACAGCATGAGAAATCGCATCTCCCATTAGTGACATGGACCGCAAAATGATAAAACATCCCAGTGCTCCTGCTACAATACCGATGACAACTGAGGTTACTAAAGCATTTTGTAGAAAATGATAATTCAACAGACCGATAATAAATTTTTCCACCATTAGCATACTCCTCCTGTCATCACCCTATTTTCACCATAAGTTTTAGTGAGATTTTCTTGGTTAAAAACTTCATCTACTGGTCCAAAGGCTATTAATCCTCGATTTAATAAGAGCAATTGGTCAAAGTAATCTTTGACCTTGCTCAAATCGTGATGCACGATTAAGATTGTTTTTCCCTGATTTGCAAGCTTTTTAAGTAGGTTAACGATGATGGCTTCGCTGACAGAATCAATTCCAACAAAGGGTTCGTCTAAGAAAAGGTAGTTTTGTTCTTGAATTAAACATCTTACTAACAGCATCCGTTGAAATTGACCACCTGACAGAGACTTTATCGGTTCTTGAGCGTAATCCTCCAAACCAACTTCTTGCAAATAATGTGAGGCTAGGTCTCTTTCCTTAGCTGTTACAGCATGAAATAATCCCAAACGACCATAGGTCCCAAGCAACACACACTCTTCAACAGTGATAGGAAATTGTAAATCAAATTGGCTCCGTTGTTCAACGTAAGCTACTTGTTGACTAGGTTGCTGGTATTTATTATCAATCGCTAGCTCTCCCTTATAAGGGATTAACCCTAACATCGCTTTCATTAAGGTAGACTTTCCAGCACCATTAGGTCCAATAATGCCAATAATGCCTTCCTCTTCAATCATTAAAGTGACCTTGTCAAGAATCTTGTTACAGCCGTCATAGCTAACCGACAAGTCTTTTATTCGTATCATTTTTTACTCCTTTAAAAAACAGAAAGCACACAAGCCCTAAGACCATGTGCTTTTAATGTCTTATTTTGCTAATCCTTCAGCAATTTTATCTAAATTCCATTTCATCATCGAATAGTAACTGTCGCCATTTTTCCCCTTTTTGGCAATTGAGTCAGTGAAAATTTCTGAATAAATAGGAATGCCACTATCCTTGGAAACAGACTTCATCGGACGGTTGTCAACACTTGATTCAACAAAAAGTGCTGATGGTTTTTTAGCCTTTAGTTTTTCAATTAAGCCCGAAATTTGATCCGGTGTTCCTTCTTCTTCAGTATTAATTTCCCAAATATAAGCCGATGGCACTTTGTAGGCTTTAGAAAAGTATTTAAAACAACCTTCGCTTGTGACAATCACCTTTTTATTTTCTGAAATTTTATCAAATTTGGATTTGGCTTCACGATCTAATTTTTCTAGCTTAGCCAAGTAAGTCTTCACGTTTTTTTGGTAAAATGCCTTGTTTTTAGGATCTTTTTGACTTAACTGCTTGGCAATATTCTTAGCATAAATCATGCCATTTTCTAAATTCAACCAAGCATGTGGATCTTCTTTTCCTTTGGTAGAATAACCTTCTAAATAAATCACCTCGATACCATCGGACACCGCAAAATAATCAGTGTTTTTCTTTTTACCAGCATTTTTTACCAACTTGCTGAACCAGGCCTGACCGCCATCTTCTAAGTTGATTCCGTTATAGAAGATCAGATCAGCTTGACTGGTCTTTTCAACATCTTCTGGTAAAGGTTCATATTCATGAGGATCTTGACCAATTGGAACAATGCTATGCAAATTTATCCGATTGCCGGCAATATTCTTTGTCATATCGGCAATAATCGAATTAGTAACCACCACATTTAATTTATGGTCTTTTGCTTTTTTTGAAGCTGTTGAAGAACAGGCAACCAAAAAAAGCAAGGATAAAAGGGCGAGGGTTATAAAGCTCAGCTTTTTCTTCATTTTTTACTCCTTAAATAAAGTTATTATTTTTATTAAGTATACTTAATTATATTATTAATGTATATTAGTAAGATCTTTTTGTCAAGATTTTTTTGTAATTTTTTGTTATAATAATGATTATAAATAAGAGAAAGGCTATGTAAAATGACGCCTAATAAAGAAGACTACCTTAAATGCATTCATGAGTTGAGTCAGTTAGAAGTCAAAATGTCTAACAAACAAATTGCAGAAAGAATGCAGGTATCACCTCCTGCTGTTTCTGAAATGATTAAAAAAATGATCCAGGAAGACTGGATCAAAAAAGATGCTAAAAAAGGCTATTTATTGACTGCAAAAGGCGACCAAGTTGTAGCTAATCTTTTCCGTAAGCACCGCTTGATTGAAGTCTTTTTGATTGAACATTTAGCTTATAGCCCAGAAGAAGTTCACCAGGAAGCAGAGATATTGGAACATACCGTCTCAGATACTTTTATAGACAGACTGGACCAAAATTTAGGCTATCCCACCTATTGCCCACATGGTGGCACAATTCCTAGAAAAGACCAAGCCTTAATTGAAATCAACCATCAAACCCTTGCTGGAATTAAGGAATTAGGAACCTATAAATTAAGTCGAATCCATGATCAAATAGAGCTGATTAATTATCTGCGCCAACAAGACTTAAAACTAAACAGTGAATTTGATTTGATTCAAATAGATGCCTATGCTAAGACCTTTACCCTTACTTTAAATCAAAAACAAGTTACCATACCTGAATCAATAGCAAAACAAATCTACGTTACTAAAATAAACTAAAAGCACTTGGATTTTCCAAGTGCTTTTAGTGTTTATAAAGCTTTTAAAAAAGCGATTAAAGTTTGGGCTGATTTTTTGCCAGCTTCGACAATGAACTGATCAAAAGTCATGTTTGCATCGTGGGCTGCTGTGTCACTCATGGCGCGAACAACAATAAATGGTTTGCCACAAGCGTGGGCTGCTTGGGCGATTGCTGCCCCTTCCATTTCAACGGCAAGGACCTGTGGGAAATGGCTTTTTATAGCATCAATCTTATCTTGACCCGCAATGAATGAATCTCCAGTAGCAATCAAACCAATGGCAGTTCCTTTATCTTCTTCCTTTAAGACTTGCTCAAATGTTTCGACAAATGGTTGGTGACTTTCAAAATAAAGTGGCTGCATGGACATTTGACCATAGTCATAACCAAAGGCTGTCAAGTCAACATCATGATAAACTAGCTGACTAGCAACCACGACATCACCAATGTTAAGATGGCTAGCAACTGCTCCTGCTGAGCCTGTATTGATCAGGACCTCTACTTTAAAAGACTCAACCAAAATAGCCACTGTCATTGCGGACATAACCTTGCCCACACCAGATTGAACAAGAACTAAATCATGTCCTGCAATCTGTCCACTATAATATGTATTGGCTAAAATCGAAGTTTCCTTTTTATCTTCTAGTTGGTCAACTAAAAGAAGTAGTTCTTCCTCCATTGCAGCAATAATTCCAATTTTCATGTGATTTCCTTTTTATAAATTAAACATGGCATAGATTAAGAGAGCAATCAAGATGACTAAAACAATCAATAATAAATTCAATTTTGATTGAAACTGATTGCGTTTGGCATTTTCAATACGGCGACTTTTGTAGATTCTTTGTGAATCATCATAGTATTCGTCATCAGCAAATGTCATTATTTTGGTATCTGAATCGACTGCAAAATCATCTGCAAAGTCATCTTCAATGTACTCACCACGATTGGCTTTTTCAATCACTTCATCAGTTAGTAAGGATTTTCCCATTACAAATCACCTCCAAAATGTTGACCAAAATAGTTAATAGCAATAATAGTTTTGGCATCAACAATTTTACCTTGAGCAATCATCTCAAGACATTCTTGATAGCTTAATTCAAAAACCTCTAAGACTTCATCAACATCCTGAGGTCTTGGATTTTCAACTTTTTTAAGCTCAGTTGCCAAGTATAATTTAATTTTTTCATTGCAAAAACCGATGGCCGTATAGAATTCATAAATTTGCTCTAAATGGCCACTATATCCGGTTTCTTCCTCCAACTCGCGGCCAGCGGCCTCAAGTTCAGATCCATTCTCACCCACTTCCAATTTTCCCGCAGGAATTTCATAAGAAATAGACTCGATGGCTTTGCGATATTGTTTGATAATAACCAGTTTATTTTCCGGAGTCACAGCTAAGATGGAAACAGCACCCCGATGGAGGACCAGCTCTCGCTTAGCATTTCCCAATGCGTTTGGAAGTTTCACATCATCGACAACAACTTTAAAGATATTTCCTTCAAAAATAGTTGTCCGCCGTAATGTTTTTTCTTCAAAATCCATGGTTTCCTCCTCTAAAATGTATTATTTATTTCCTGGATGGTGGGGAAGACGTTTGGCATAACCCTCTTTTATCACTTGACGACTTCTGCCAATGGCAATGCTATCTGCTTGAACATCTTTAGAAATGGTTGATCCAGCTGCGGTTAAGGCATTATCTCCAATTGCAAGTGGGGCGATCAAGGTAGAATTGCTGCCGATAAAGACATTGTCCCCAATTTCTGTTTTGAATTTGTTTTTACCATCATAGTTGACAGTGATGGTTCCCGCTCCAAAATTCACGTTTTCACCAACTAGGGCATTGCCAATATAGGTGAGATGTCCTGCTTTGGTGTTTTTTCCGATTGTTGAACCTTTAACTTCAACAAAGTTTCCAATATGAACATCTTGTGCCAAATCAGAACCTGGACGAATGTGTGCATAAGGACCAACTGTCACGCCATCAGCGATAGTTGATTCTTCAATAGTTGAATTTGTAATCACAACATTTTGGCCAATTTCAGCATCTACCAAGCAAGTCCCGTTAGTCAGAACAGTTCCTGCTCCAACTTTGGTATTGCCTTTGAGGGTCACATTTGCCTCTAAAAGAACATCCGGTTCGATTTGGACATCACTCTCAATATAGGTTGTTTCCGGACTTTGAAAGGTTACCCCATTAATCATGTGGCCTCTGTTAATGCGACGACGCATAACAGCTTCGGCTGTTGCTAGGGCAACGCGGTCATTAACACCTAAACTTTCGTTGAAATCACGAAGGATGTAGGCACCGACTTTTTCTTTGTTTTCGCGGAAAATAGAGATAACGTCAGTCAAGTAATATTCCCCTTGAGCATTATTAGTATTAATATTTTTCAAGGCTTCAAAAAGGCGCTTATTATCGAAGATGAAGGTACCTGTGTTAATTTCAGTTACTTTTTGTTCATATTCGTTAGCATCTTTTTGTTCGACAATTTTCATGACTTCTTGGTCACTGTTACGGATAATCCGCCCATAACCAAATGGGTCTTCGGCTTGCGCTGTTAGAATTGTCGCAACATTTTTATGGTTAACGTGGAAATCGATGAGATTTTTTAAGCTTTCACCCGTAATTAATGGCGTGTCGCCAGCAATTACTAAGGTATTTCCTTCTAATTCTGCTAATTTTTCTTCCGCCATCATTACAGCATGGCCAGTTCCTAATTGCTCAGTTTGTAAAACAAATTCTGATTGATCTGCCAAAACTTCTTGAACCATTTCAGCTTTATGACCAATGACTGTAACATTTTTTTCAGGATTGATTGCTTCAATACTTCTAAAAACATGCTCTAACATGGTTAAGCCTGAGACTTTATGGAGAACTTTTGGTAAATCAGATTTCATGCGAGTACCTTTACCCGCAGCTAATATAATGGCGTAATTTGTCATAACTTTTCCTTTTTCATAAATTGAATTCCCCTCCATTATAGCATATTTAGAGGGAAAAAGATGAAAAAAAGAGATTGGTTAGGCCAATCTCTGATGTTTATGACAAGTTTTCACTTGCTTTTTCAAGAACTTTCATAACTTTGAGACTATGGTCGATTGCCTCTTGGGCACGCGCAAAATCTCGGTCATTAATTATCGCTTGAAAAGCTCTAAACTCTGCTGCCATCCGGTGTTCAGTGCTGTTTTTATTAACTAGGCGAGGCTGGCTACCATTTTCTGTAATTTTAACTTGTGGAAGTGTATTACTTTCTCCAGCCACAATCATCGAGCCTTTGTTGCCCTGAATGGTCGTCCGTACTTCTGCGCTGCAATCTTTAGCAGCAATACAAACCACCTTAAAGTCAGTGTAATCTAAAATAAGTATACCTGAAGTATCAACGCCACGTTCCATGTTTGGGAGATAATCGACACTGGTTGGCTCTCCAAACAAAGCAACCACTAGGTGAATATTGTAGATGTTAAGGTCTCTAAGGGCTCCTCCCCCTTTTTCTGGGTCAAAAGCTGGCGCAATAACACCATCTTTGAAGGCATCATAGCGAGACGAATATTGAGAATAGTTACAGTCAACAATCTTAATGTCGCCCAAGTTGGTTAATTCTTCTTTTAAGACAGCGAAATTCTCTAGATAGAGATTGGTAATAGCCTCTAGCAGAATCAACTTTTTCTCTTTAGCAAGCTGTGCCAATTCTTGTGCTTGGGCTTCTTTCAAGGTGAAAGGCTTTTCGCAGATAACATGTTTGCCCGCTAATAGGGCTGCCTTGCTCATTTCATAGTGCAAATGATTTGGGGTTGCTACGTAAACCGTATCTGTATCGGGGTTATCCAGCGCTTGATCTAAACTTGTATAGAGGTCTTGAATTTGGTATTGACCTGCCAAAGTCTCAGCTTTTTCCCGACTTCGTGGGGTTGAAACCAAGGCTTTAATGTCTATGCCATTAGTGGCTGTAATAACGGGTAGGGCTTCTTCAACAATCTTCCCTGTTCCAACAACTATTAATTTCATTTATTTTTCTCCTTAATCTAAGCCAAATTCCTTAGCAAAACTAACGGAACCTGGAAAATGCTGATTTCCCTGTAAGGAAATGGCCATAAAATTTGCTGGCGGAAAGCCGTCAGGTATAGTAATCCCAAAGGATTGGGCTGGTAAGTAACCAAATTTGGGGTAATAAAGGTCACTTCCCAAAACCAAAATAAGGTCATAACCTAATGCTTTGGCAATTCGGTGACCTTCTTCAATTAATGCTTTGCCATAACCTTGTTTTTGATAATCAGGAGCAATGCTCAAAGGGGCTAAAACTAAGGCTTGTACCTGACCAACTTTTGCCTTGGTAAAGATAATATGGCCTATCATTTGCTGATTCTCTTCTAAAACTAAGGCTAATTCCGGTATATAAGAGTCTCCTTGACGGAAGGCTTTAACCAAAAACTGTTCATTTCCGTCAGCATGTTCAGCTCTGGCGAATGCATCTCTTATTAATTTATCAATGGCCTGATAGTCAGCAGGCTGTTCTTGTCTAATCATTTTCGATTCCTTTTTTTTTTGATTTCTTTTGGATGTCTTTCAATCTGCTTTTGGTCTTCCTCTGTGCAAGTGGTATTTTTAAATAATATAGTATTTGTCAAAATATGAACGATAGGAGATAACTAATGATTAAGTTAAAAATAAGGCCATTGTCTTCTTGCCAAAGTGGTGGTAAAAATTGCTCCTTAAACGGAAAGCTTTGGGTAGCTGCCCAGACTCCGATAGTCATATGGCTAATTGCGATGACAGCAATCAACCAGCTCATGATGTCTCTTAGTTCACTTAAAGAAGTCGCCTGTTCATTTCGACTAGTACGAAAGAAATGCTTATAAAAGTAAAAAAGGGGAATCATCAGATTAAAAGTAAGGGGCCAATAGACAAGTGGCAACTGCACTTTTTGCAAGACAAGGTAAAGGAGAATAATGCTCCTAAATAAAAAACTCCATATAGGCAAAAAGTAAGGATAGGGTGTTTTTGCAAAGTTTTAAAAATCATAACTTCCCTTTTTTATTTTAAAGTCCAGCCACCGTCAATTTTAACAATTTCGCCTTGCATGGAAACTGCCTTTCCTGAAACTA
The DNA here is from genome assembly GCF_001885095.1 of Streptococcus bovimastitidis. Classification (GTDB taxonomy): domain Bacteria; phylum Bacillota; class Bacilli; order Lactobacillales; family Streptococcaceae; genus Streptococcus; species Streptococcus bovimastitidis. Next base: position 979,320 of record NZ_LZDD01000001.1, read on the forward strand.
AAAAGTCTGTCAGGTCGGCTATTTCTTCAGCTTGGGTCCATCTTCCGATTGGGGTTTGCTCAGCAACCCAATCGGCAAGGCCACCTTCTGAAAAGTCGCTAGCGGTCATGCCTGTTTGGACAGCCCCTGGGGCAATCCCAAAAACTTGAATGCCTGCTTTAGCATAGTCCAAAGCTAATTGTCGGGTGAAGCCAGCTAGGGCATGTTTTGAGCTGGTATAGGCAGCACCGCCACCTCCTGCTTGAAAACTGGCTATGGAACACATGTTGATGATAATCCCGCTTTGTTGCGCCAGCATTTTTTCCAAATAAAAACGGGTAAGCTTGACCACGGAAAAGAAATTGGTAGCAAAGAGCTTTTCAAAGTCCTCTTGGTTTGTTTCAAGTAGGGGTTTGTAGGCGTCCAGAATGCCCGCTGTATTGATGAGAATGTCGACCTGAGGTAGCCAGTCAAAGAGTGGGCTTAAATCGTCTGTCACATCTAATTGGAGAAAATGAAAATCACCTTCTAAAGCCGGCTTGGGACTGACATCAAGACCATAAACCTGATAGCCATTAGCTAAGAGGTGCTCTGCCTGGGCTTTCCCGATACCAGAAGCAACGCCGGTCACAAGGACTGTCTTAGTCATGGACTTCAACCCAATCTTCTGCCAAAACATCACATGGAGTTGGTGCCCACATAGAGAAGCCTTCCCCATCACCTGAAACATTAATCAAAAAGTAGGGAGTTACTTCCAAGGCCTGACCATTTTGCTCAATAGAATCAAAGAGTTGCACATAATTTTCAGCACCACCCCAACCACTTCTCACATATTTCTTCTTAGCTTTCAAGCCTGGTAAAATCTCTTCGAAAGTCATATCTATCTCCTTATTCACTTAGTCTAGTTGTTAATGATTTATGACTATTATAACATGAAAAGCCAAAATGATTAGTAGCTTGAATTACAAAGAGAAATTCATTGTTTTTCTTGTCCAATGAGATGATTTTAGTTACAATTATAGTATCGTCATAAGGCAAGAAACGAGGAAATCACTTATGAAAATTAACACTACCTATTTAGCTATCGGGCTAGCTTTTCTTGGTCTCCCCATCGCACTCAAAAGCATAGCCTATTTTCCAATTGCTCTAACTTTCTTTGTCCTAGCCTTTATCATTCCGCCTGAGGAAGATGATGAGGACAAAAATCATGAAGAGCAAAAAGATAGTAAAAGTGATTTAAATACTAAAAACTAAAGCAAAAAGAGAGTCCTTAGGGACTCTCTTTTCTTTTCTATTTACGGTTGTATTTCATCATTAATTTGAGAATAAAGGCCATGACAAACCAAAGGATGGCAGAAATACCGATGACCATGAGCCATCCCAATGGGCTTTGGGTTAGAAAACTTGGTAGGGGAACATTTATTCCGAAGAATCCTGTCACAATACTTGGGATGGTTAAGAGGATTGATAATAATGTCAGAATTTTCATGGTATCATTCAATTCATTGTTTAAGACATTATTATAGGTGCCTTCCAATTGGGCGAGGACCTGGGCTGAGAGTTGAGCCATTTCAACTAGCTGTCTGGCTTCAATTAGGGCATCATCTAACTGCTCCTCTTCGGCATCATCAAGGTCCAGATATAAGAGATGACTTTTTAACTGTTCTATCAAGAGAACGTTTTGTTTACTTGCTGATACGATATAGACAAGGCCTGTTTCTAAATCGGATAGTTGCAAGAGTTCTTTTTTACTGGTTCTTTCTCGTAATAAATTATTCAAACGATTCCGTTCAACATTGAGGTGGTCAACTGTTGGGAAATAATTTTTGGAAATCAGATAAAGGACTGTAAAAAGGAATTTGTAAAGGGAAATGGAGCCGTTTTTTTCGAGAATAGTCTCCATTTGCTTAATAATATAGGCACTTTTATCCTTATAAATGGTAATGAGGTTATCATCAAAGACGAAAAAGGTAATTGGAACAGTTTGATAATAATAATCTTGCTTGGAGACATCCAAAACATTATAAATCAATAATAGTGTCTTATCGACACGATCATATTCTAAATGGGATAGTTCGTTTTTATCAGCGGCATAGGTTAAGATTTCTGAATCAATTCCCAGCTCATGCTTCAGATAAAGTAAATCTTTAGCATTATCCGCATTGGCCATATAGGTCGTAAATTGGGGCTTTTTAACTTCCTTCACAGGTCTCTCCTTCTTAGACTACTTTTTGTCAGTATATCAAAAAAAGAGTCAAATGACTCTTTTTAGCTATTCTAAATGCTTAATTGTCACTTTCAAACTGACTTAAATCAAAGGCTTCTCCTTTTATTTTATCTGGAAGGATAAAGGCAACCAAGAGTCCTAGTAAAGTTGGTAGCAACCAACCCATGGACATACTATGGAAAGGTATATGAGCAACAAAGCTAGCCAATGCTGTTTTTGGCATGAGACCAGCAAGAACTTCCAATAGAGATGTCACAGTGACTAAGGCAATGGTTAAAGACATCCCCTTTTTAGATAAGGCAAAGGCTTTATTGAGGAGAATAATGATAACGAGCACAATGACAATTGGATAGAGTAGGGTCAAGACCGGCACGGAAAAGGCAATGACCGCGTTGAGTCCAAGATTGGCAATTAAAAAGCCAATAAGCGTAAAGAGAATCGTATAAACCTTATAAGACAAAGCCTTAAAATGCTTAGCAAAAAACTCAGAAACAGCTACAATCAAACCAACCGTTGTTGTAAAGCAGGTCATAACCACCATAACGCTTAGGAAGAGACGGCCGAAGGGGCCGAATAACTGATAGGAAGCTTGGGCTAAAACATAAGCCCCTTTATTAATAGACGGATCAGCCAGTACCGAGCTTGGGATTGGGAATTTATTGCCTAAGAAAGCAAGCCCCAAATAAAGAATACTAAAGGCTAAGCTGGTTACAAGTCCCACTACCCAAATAGTTGATAAATATTCTTTCTTACTAGCAAAACCAAATTGTTTGAGGGTCTCTGTTGCTACCAAACAGAAGGCAACAGAGGCAAGGGCATCCAGTGTATTATAACCGGCTAAAATACCTCCCCCAAAGGCTGAAGCTACATATTCAGCGCTAGCCTGACCACTGTCAGCTTGTCCGTATTTAAATGCCCCTACGACTACTAATACTAAAATCAGCAAGGCGAATAGCGGCGTCAAAATCTTACCCACACTATTCATGATTTTATTGGGGTTATAGGCTAATGCGAAAGCCGCTAAAAAGAAGCAAAGGGAGAAAAGCATCAAGGCAATCTGGCTATTGCCAACAATAGGTGAAAGGCCGACTTCAAAGGACACCGTAGCTGTTCTGGGAATAGCAAAGAGGGGACCGATGGTTAAATAAAGGAGAACCAGGAAGCTGAGCGAGAACCAAGGGCTGAATTTAATATCCATTTCCTGTTTGAAGCCACCATTTGTTAGGGTGCCGACCAATAAGGTAATAATGGCTAAACCAACTCCTGACAGACAGAACCCAATAATCGCCGGCCAAAAATGTGTGCCTGATGCAACCCCTAAGGCTGGTGGGAAGATTAAGTTGCCGGCTCCAAAAAAGATACCAAATAAAAGCAATCCTGTTAGAAAACCTTTTTTAACCATAAAATACCACTATGTAAACGGTCGTTTACACCTTTCTAAAAATTGTCATTTTTTCATTTTCAAAGCCAGGATAATTCGCTATTGAAACCGAGCTAAATCTGACTGGCAAAATAAAATAAGTGTTTTCTATTATAACAGAAATAAAGCAATTTTCTAGCTTTTTTTCGAAATTTTCTAAATATTTATACAAAAAAGGAAAGACCTTTCGGTCTTCCTCGAAATCTTAACCAATAATGGAACCGTTTGGAACAGACGAATCAACCGTAAGAACAGTCAATTGTTCTCCATGTTCAGCCGATAAAATCATGCCTTGGCTGACATATTTTTTCATCATTTTGCGAGGTTTCAAATTAGCTACAATCTGCAATTTTTTACCCACTAATTCTTGCTCGTTTGGATAGAATTTTGCGATACCAGACAGGATTTGACGATCCTCTCCATCTCCCGCGTCAAGACGGAAGCACAGCAATTTATCCGAACCTTCGACCTTAGAAACTTCCTTAACTTCAGCCACACGAATCTCAACAGCATCAAAAGTCTCAAATTTGATTTCCTCTTTTTCAGATTTGAGCTCAACTTCTTCAGGAACCCATTCTTTTTCTTGAGGAATCGCAGAGCCGCCTTCCATTTGTTCTTTGATGTAGGCAATTTCTGCTTCCATATCAAGACGAGGGAAAATGGGTTGCCCTTTAGAGATGACAGTCGTTTGAGCTCGAATACCAACTAATGAAAGATCTTCCAAGTCAGCTACCGCTTCTAAACCAAGTTGAGTCATAATAGCATTTGAACTTTCCATCATAAATGGTTGAATCAAGTGTGCCACCACGCGCAGACTTGCTGCCAAGTGTGCCATAACTGAAGCTAAATGTTGCTTGTTGCCATCTTCTTTAGCAAGAACCCATGGAGCAGTCTCATCGATGTATTTATTAGCACGTGAAATGATGGTCCAAACTGCTTCTAAAGCCCGTGGGTAGTCAACAGCTTCCATTTGAACATGATACTCTGCAATTTGCGCAGCAACGACTGCTTCTAAATCAGCATCAAAATCGGTAATACCGGTTTGGTAAGCTGGCATTTGACCGCCGAAGTATTTATTGATCATAGCAATGGTCCGGTTTAGCAAGTTACCCAAATCGTTAGCTAATTCGTAATTGATGCGGCCAACGTAATCTTCAGGAGTGAACATGCCGTCAGACCCAACTGGCAAACTACGCATGAGGTAATAACGTAAAGCATCTAAACCATAACGTTCAACCAACATTTCAGGGTAAACCACGTTCCCTTTAGATTTGGACATTTTACCATCTTTCATGACAAACCAGCCATGGGCAATCAAGCGTTCTGGTAATTTCATGTCTAACATCATCAAAAGAATCGGCCAATAGATTGAATGGAAACGAAGGATATCTTTTCCAACCATATGGAAAACAGTCCCATTCCAGAATTTATCATAATCTTCATGCATTTCTTGACCATAACCTAATGCAGTTGCATAGTTAAGAAGGGCATCAATCCAAACATAAACCACGTGTTTAGGATTTGAAGGCACTTTAACACCCCAAGTAAAGGTTGTCCGACTAACAGCCAAATCTTCTAAACCAGGTTCGATAAAGTTTTTAAGCATTTCGTTCAAACGGCCTTCAGGCTGAATGAAGTTTGGGTTTTCTTTATAGAAAGCAACCAAACGGTCAGCATATTTGCCTAAACGAAGGAAGTAAGACTCTTCTGAAACCCACTCCACTTGGTGACCTGAAGGGGCAATCCCACCTGTGACTTTACCGTTTTCATCACGGAAAACTTCTTCTAATTGGCTTTCAGTAAAGAACTCTTCATCAGAAACAGAATACCAACCTGAATATTGACCTAAGTAAATATCGTCTTGAGCTAATAATTTTTCAAATACCGCAGCAACCACTTCTTCATGATAAGCATCGGTTGTTCGGATAAATTTGTCATAAGAAATGTCAAGCAAGCTCCAAAGTTCTTTAACGCCTTCTGCCATTCCATCAACATAGGCTTGAGGTGTAATACCCGCTTCTTCAGCCTTAGTCTGAATTTTTTGACCATGCTCGTCAAGACCTGTAAGGTAAAAAACCTCATGATTCATCAAGCGTTTGTAACGGGCTAAAACGTCACAAGCAATGGTTGTATAAGCAGAACCAATGTGCAATTTCCCTGATGGGTAATAGATTGGAGTTGTAATATAAAATGGTTTTTTATCAGTCATTTGATTTCCTTTCAAGGCTAATGAAACCTTATCAATTTCTTCTCTAACTGGTTCTTATGACCCTTTTAAGAGATATTATTTATTATAGCATAATGTCGCCATCAAAAAAACAGCTTATTCCTCAGAATAAGACAGCATAAAGGGTTTGATTTTACTTTGAATATGGTAATATTCTTTTCCTAAAATATAATTGACATAAGTTAAGGGAATAAGGACAAGCCCTAAAGATAATTCGCCAAATTTTAAGGATAAGAGAGATGCGGCTAAAGCCCCTAAAATAAAGGTAAAAATGACAAAAGCCGTATTGCGACCGATCAGAATCATTTCTCGATTTTTTTCGTAAAGCCCTTTGGTCAGCTGATAAGCAGCATTTTTAACATTACCAGTCATCATGACATTAGCATAGGTTGCCCCACGTAGCGATTTAAAAGTATCCACTTGAATGGAAGCAAAGAAAGCCAGTCCAGAAACCGTAAAGAAAGCTGGAAGTATTGGTGTCAGAATACTAGTGATAAGTGCAATCACTGTCAAAACAAAACTGGACAACAAATACCAGTGAATACCATGTTTATTAGCCCAACGATGCATAAAGTAGGTAAAGGATTGACCTAGCATAAAAACAATGATGGGTAAGAGAAAATCTAGAGCCCTGTCCAATCTGCCCTGAGCCAAACTCATTGCTAGAGAAGCAACATTTCCTGATTGAATGCCCGCAAAACGTTGCCCTTGAGTCATAAAGGTAAAGGCATTGACATAACCCGAGATAAAAGTCAGACTCATGGCACAACGCAGAGCTTCATGAACATAATATCTTTGTTTTTTTCGTTTTGACATGGTTTCCTTCCTAATGACACGAAAAAAATACTGTTCAACAGTATTTTCAGACTTATTAAGGAGGATGTGGGATTCGAACCCACGCACGCTTTTACACGCCTGACGGTTTTCAAGACCGTTCCCTTCAGCCGGACTTGGGTAATCCTCCAAAAACTAATAATAGTATAGCACAGGTCAAGTCTCTTAACAATAGTTAATAGTAGAAAAAATAAGTAAAAATCTGAGATTTTAATCTAGCTCAGAATAAGATCAAAATGAAAACCTGACAACTATTGTGTCAGGCTTTATATCTTTATAATTTAATATGTTTTCTTATGGTGTCACATTTGATGTTTGGGTACTAGATTCAATAGTGACATTTTGTAAGTAATTGTCTTGACCAACTTGGCCCTTGAAGTGATCTCCTGCTTTGATAAATGGAAGTTGATCCGGCGTATCCTTGCTGGCTTTGATTTTATAGACCTTGCCTTCAGAAAAAAGGTAATAAATGGTATTTCCAGAAATCATTTGACTGGCTACTTGTTCAACCTGACCAGAAACTTTTTCCACTTTCTGACCACTATCAGCTTGCGAAGATAAGCCACTGGTGTCGCGGTCCGTAAATTGAGCAATCAAGGCTTCAATATCATTATTGACTGTCACTTGTTGATAATCTTCCGCATCAACCAAGGCATATGATTTAATCAGACCGGCATCATCTTTCAAGGACACCAAATAGAAAGCTTTATCATTTAACTTAACCAAAACTGGCGCTGTTGCTTGATAACCTTTCTCTTGAACTTCGCCTTCGGCGGATCGCTTCGCTGAGCTCTCAGTCGCTGAAGAAAGCTTGTAATTAGTGACCTCTCGAGTCCGCATATTGACTAAAATAAAGCCAAGATTTGACGAATCAGCTGTTGCCGAGGTAATACCTGTATAGAGATAGAGGTCCGAACCAATGGTCAAATAATTATAATTATCAGTGGTTTTTTTAACACCTGACTGACTAAAGACGGTATTCCAATAACCATTTTGATAAGTATAATGGTCGTTAACTCTTTCCAGAACATTTGAGGCTGAATAAACACGGTCAACCCATTTAGGAATTGCTTTTAAACTGTAATGCTTGGTTTTACCAGTGACAGCATCCAGTAATATAGCACCTGTTGGATCGGGTGAAGACAGGCCAAAACGTGGTTTATAAGTAGTTGCAACATAATAAGGATTGCCTTGATCATCCACTTCAAATGATGGATCACCAAAAATGGTAAAAGGATGCGTAAACCGTAAATGGCGCAAGGTATCTCGGAAAAGGTACTCAGAACTTGAGTATTTCATTGCCTTTTGTAAACGAACCAATTGGGCCTTACCAGTGGTTTGATTGACTTTCACATAATAATCAATCCCCTCTTGGCGGTTGGTCGCCCACTTCCAAAAACTCTTATACTCCAGAGGTGAAACGCGATAAGGTTGTTTACCTATTGTAATTTGACGGTATTCTTTGGAAATACCAAATTGGGACACTTTGTCAATTGTTCCAAGATAGGTATCGCCTATCTTCTCCGCTGATTCTCGGTCCAGCAAAGCTAGAGTTGAAATATTGCTTTCAGGGAAATCTTTCTTGAAATCTGCACTCTTTACGTTGATCACGTCAGCATAAGCTTTAGCTCTAAAAAGACGGGTATTAAAGAAAGACAAGACCCCAATAACCAGAGCTATCCCAAGAATAGCCAGAGTCAGCCAACGGTTGATACCGGAAAAAAGATTGAAATTCTGGGTAACATCTTTGACTTTCCCTTTTGCTTTCGAGTTGGTAAAAAGACTTTGAATCCCATCTGAAAGAGAGTGGATATAAAGATTAACCATTAAGATGACAAGGAGGAAGATAACAAATAACCAAAACTCACCACTCCAAATATTGATTGGTGGCAGATTGATCCAGTAATAAGAGGCAATCACAATCAGGGAAATCAAAGTTACCAAGACATGCATTTTTCTTTTCATAAGCTAACCTTTTCTAGAATGTATTATCTTCTATTATAGCACATTATGAAAGGGATTTCTCAATTACCATTTTTATAAAAGCGATAAGAATAAATAATAGGAAAAGCAATCATAATCGTTAACAATATTCCAAAAACGATACCGTTACTAATTTTAAGTAAGCCAAAAATCAAAATCAAGAGACCACCTGCTACCCAAACTTTTCCAGCTAATCGATGCGTTTTATTCCAGTTATTCTCATTATTTAAGGTCCAAGGAACTCGGATCCCAACAGTATAGTTTTGACGAATTTTTGGTAAATAGTTTCCGATAACCAAGAAAACAAGGCCCATAAAGATATTGGCATTGAAAGTCATGCCATGTCCAGAGCCAGTGGCTGCAAAGAAGACCATGGTTTGGGCAAAGAGCGATATGGCTGGGACAATCCAATAGACCAGACCAGCCATTTTTCTAAGCCGCCCTGATTTAGGGTCTTTGGAAACTAGCCAAACCGTAAAAAGATGGATGGCTAACATAAATAAGGGTAAGAAAAAGACGGCAAAGGTTTTACTGGAATAATCATCAGCTTTGCCAGAAAAATCAAAGTGGGTTGGTACTTGATTTGGCAATTGTTTCCATAGTAGCAAGCCAATTAAAATTGGTAAAAGTGTCACTAAACTAGTTATTAACAAGTGTTTTTTATTGATTTTCATTATTCTTATCTCCTCTTAGATCTGATAACCAAACCATGACATCCTCTAGGACCGAGGTGTTAATCTCATAATAAATAAAATTTTTAACCTTATTTTCTTCAATCAAATTGGCTTTTTTCAAGATGTTTAAGTGATAAGAAACCGAAGCCTGTGCCAAATCAAATTGCTTGGCAATCTCTCCTGCTGACCACTCACCCTCTTTTAAAAGATTGAGAATTTCCCGGCGGACCGGATCGGATAAAGCCTTAAAAGTTTCTGCGAAGCCCATTGGATAACCTCCGTCTATTTCGAAATTTTTCTAAATATATTATAACACTCACTAACTAAAAAGCAAGAGCTATTTCGAAAAAATTTAAAATAGATTTTAAAGGTGTGAAAATTCGCTTGATAAGCGCTTTTTTGCTAGAATAGACTTATCTTAAGACAGAAAGAGATTCAAAATGAAACTGATTTCCTGGAATATTGATTCCTTAAACGCAGCCTTGACCGGTGAATCACCACGCGCCCTTCTTTCACGCGCTGTAATCGACACTTTAGTAGCTCAAAACGCTGACATTATTGCTATTCAAGAAACAAAATTATCAGCAACTGGCCCTACTAAAAAACACATGGACATTATCGAAAGTTATTTTCCTGATTACGTTCACGTTTGGCGCTCATCCGTTGAACCTGCCCGCAAAGGTTATGCTGGAACTATGTTCCTCTATAAAAAAGAACTAAACCCAATTGTTTCCTTCCCTGAAATTGGAGCACCTTCAACAATGGATGCTGAAGGACGGATTATCACACTTGAATTTGATGATTGTTTTGTTACTCAAGTTTATACACCAAACGCTGGAGATGCTTTAAAACGTCTCGAAGACCGCCAACTATGGGATATCAAATATGCTGAATACTTAGCAGAGTTAGATGCCCAAAAACCAGTACTGGCTACAGGTGACTATAACGTTGCCCACAATGAAATCGACTTGGCAAACCCAGCTAGCAACCGCCGTTCCGCTGGCTTTACCGATGAAGAACGTGCTGGCTTTACCATGCTTTTAGGCAAGGGCTTTACCGATACCTTCCGTCACATCCATGGTGATATTCCTAATGTCTACACCTGGTGGGCACAACGAAGCAAAACCAGCAAAATCAACAACACTGGCTGGAGAATTGACTACTGGTTAACCTCAAATCGTGTTGCTGATAAAGTTCTAAAGTCTGAAATGTTAGACTCAGGTACTCGCCAGGACCATACCCCTATCCTTCTTGAAATTGACCTATAAGATGACAAGCCAAGAAAAATTTGATTTGCTTGAAAAGCGTATGGCCTCCCAAGCTGATACTGGACAAGCTGAAAAAATGGCGGCCTATATGAAAAACCATTTTGACTTTTACGGCATTCCTGCGTGCCCTCGTCGCCTCATCTACAAGGACTTAATAGCTGCAGACAAGAAAGCTAAAAGCATTGACTGGCTCTTGCTAGATCTTGCCTGGGCAAGTCCAAACGGGAACTGCACTACTTTGTCTGTGATTATCTAAAGGCTTTGACTAAATGGCTAAGCTTTGACCATGTTCCCAAACTCTTAACCTATGTCACCAGCAATCAGTGGTGGGATTCTATCGACCATTTTGACCATATTTTGGGCAGCATTGAGAACAACAGGCGGGATGCATTCATGTTGGAGCTCTCGCTGTCAGAGGATTTCTGGTTGCGACGCATCGCCATCGATCATCAGTTGGGCAAAAAGGATAAAACCAAGCCGGAACTTTTGGCTGCTATTATCTTAAACAATCTGGGATCTTCAGAATTCTTCATTAATAAAGCCATCGGTTGGAGTTTGCGGGATTATTCGAAGACCAATCCTGACTGGGTGCGAGAATTCGTCAAAGAACATAAAAATCAAATGGCACCACTTTCAATTAGAGAAGCAAGGAAATATATCTAAGGATTAAGCATTATCAAGATTTTGGTAATGCATTTTTCGTTTCAAAACCACTTCGACAGTTCCATCTTTAAATCCTTTTTTTAAAAATCAAATATTTTGTCAATTTAATCAAGTCAAGTTATAATAACACATCACTATATATTAATAATTGGAGACACGAAATGATTTCTAAATCTACAACCATGCTTTATGTTAATGACACTGAAGCTGCAATGACTTTCTGGACAGAAAAAATGGGCTTTGTCATTACTGACCAAGCTGACTCAGAAGATTTCAAATCTTTTGAAGTTGCCCCATCACTAGATTCAGCAACAAAATTTGGAATCCACAACAAAGATATGGTTGCTCAAGCAAACCCAGGCATGAACGTTGGCTTCCCATCACTACTTTTTGAAACTGATGATTTAGAAGCTGAATACAAAACACTAACTGAAAATGGTGTGGCTACAAACCCTATCATGGAATACCAAGGTATGGTTCATTTTACTTTCCAAGATAACGAAGGTAACTACATCGCTGTTCGTCAAACAATTTAATTTTCTAAAAGGAGAAAACACATGGTAACTGCACTTAATGTCTACTTAGTAACAAATGGAAACGGTAAAGAAGCTGTTGAATTTTACAAAGATGCTTTCAATGCTGAAATCACTAATTTAATGTTCTGGAAAGATGGTGTTCCAGATTGTCCTAAAGATCGCGAAGATCTTGTGATGAATGCCCAAATGGAATTTAATGGCATCCGTCTTCAATTATCAGATGAAAATCCTGATTTTGAATACAAAGCTGGTGGCAACATGTCAGCAGCACTTATCGTTGATAGCATTGAAGAAGCTCAAGAGCTTTATGCTAAATTAACTGTTAATGCTCAAGAAATCGTTATGGAACTCCAAGAAATGTTCTGGAGCCCAGCCTACGCTAACTTTATCGACCAATTCGGTATCATGTGGCAAATCAATACAGAACTTGCAAACTAATCCAAAAAGAAGTTAGGAATAGAATCCTAACTTCTTTGCATATAAAGACAAAATATCAGTCTTTACTTTTTTAATGCTTTTCTATTTCGGTTTCGGACGGTAGGTCAAACAGTCAGTGAATTGACTGTTTGAGGAAAACCCAGTAATTACATGCCTAAATCATGATCCCTAAGCGTCTCATGATTTTCGAGTTGCTTATTAAGAGATATGCCATTATCACCGCTATAGAAAAGTATTTTTTAATGACTAAATGTCACTTTTGAATCCCTTAAGTAAATTATTTTTAGTTACTTCATTTTTATTTCGTATATTATTTAGTTGAAGAGCCTTTTTCTAATCCTATTATGTCAGTAAATATTCGTCTCATCTAATATTTCTACGTCATTCGTTCACATGTCAAACGATCAAATTATTGAAAATAATGTTGTCTACCGCTAGATGTTTGATTGAAACCAGACTTATAAGTATCTCTATATTAAAAACTGTTTAAAACGATTGCTTATTATACTTTATATTTTGCTCAAATGAAAAGTTTCTTATTTTAGAACTTGAATTCAATTAAATCTTAATAGAAATACCTAAAACATAACATTTGTCTTCAATCAGATAGAGACATCATCAGTTGCATCATTTAAAGTCACTTTTGTTTTTTAAATTTTCTCATGATATAATAATATTATAATTATTAAAAAGGAGGAAAAATGAACTACAAAAATATAGAAAAAAAAGCACTTTTAATCTCTTCAACTGTTAATGGCATTAATGCTTTCGCTGGTATTTTTATTTATATTATCACGGGATTAAACGCACTTTTATTAGATAGTGTCTTTTCGGTCATTGGTCTTGTTTCTTCAATTGCTGCTATCTATATTAGTAAAAATAGCCACAAAAAAACAGATAATTTTCCTAGGGGTCTCTATTTCTTGGAGCCATTATTTGGGGTATTAAAATCAATAGCTACTTTAATGTTACTGCTGATTGCACTTCTTGAAAGTGGCGCAGTCGCTTATTCATATTTTACATATGGTGAAGGTGAACTCATCCACACAGGTCCCGTTTTACCCTATACAATTCTAACAGGTATGCTTTGCTTCGCCCTTTCCTACTATAACCATCGAAAAAATAAGGCAATCAATAATCTTAGTACAATTTTACATGCTGAAAGCAAGGCAAATTTAGTTGACGGTCTTATCTCCATTGGTATCGGAATAACCGTTTTTCTTCTAAATTTCATCAGTCAAGATGGACATCTGGGCTTTTTCCATTACACAGGTGATTTTTTTATCACGGTTATATTAGTGCTTTTTTCCTTTAAAGAGCCCTTAACGATATTAATCCATTCCTTTAAAGAATTTGCCTATTCGACAGTTCAAAATGAAAAACTTGAAGAAGCAATCGTTTATATTGTTAATCACCATCTAAAAGAACATCAAGATGATTATGACATTTTTGTTCATAAACAAGGAATGCAAATAAACGTCAGAATATTAATTTTAGATCTTGAAAGTCATCACATTATCAAACAGTTTGCTTTAAAAAAGGCAGATTTATTGAATCATTTACGAAAAAAATTTGATCAAATTCATCTAGAATTTGTTTTCTAAAAAGAAGTTAGGAAAAATCCTAACTTCTTTTTTTACTTAAATAATTCTCCGTAGGGTTTACGAGCCCCAATTTGGATGACTTGTTTATCCTTTACTAAAATGGGACGTTTGATTAACATGCCATCTTGGGAGAGCAATTGTGCAGCTTCCTCAATGCTTAAATCGTCAATCTTATCCTTTAGACCCATTTCTTTGTAAGAGTTACCACTGGTGTTGAAAAAATTCTTCATGGTAAAGTCTGAAGTCTCCATCCACTCCTTCAAAAGCTCTGCCTTAGGAGGTGTGGTCTTGATATCGACCGACTCAAAATCGGAGATATACTGCTTCAAATCTGCCTTGGCTTTTCGACAAGTGGAACATTTTGGGTATTCATAAAAAGTGTACATGTCTATCCTTTCTCCTTTTCTAATAGCCAGATTTTTTTATCAAGGCCACCGGCATAACCCGTCAATTGACCCTGGGATCCCAAAACGCGATGGCAGGGCACAAAAATGCTTAAGGGATTATGACCAACCGCTCCCCCGACCGCCTGAGCCGACTTGCAGTTCAAAGCCATGGCAATTTGACCGTAAGTTCTTGTTTCTCCATGGGGAATAGTCTGCAAATAGGTCCAAACCCGCTGGCGAAAATCGGTCCCATTTAAAGCAATAAAGTCAGCAACAGCAGGCTTTTCCTGGTTAAAATAAGCATCTAGCCATTGACAAGCCGCTGCTAAGGGCGCATTGACCTCTTCCAGTGGTACTTGCTTTATCCCAGCTTCAAAGTATTTTTGATTGAGAAACCAAGCACCAATCAGGGCTGACTCATCCGCAATTAATGAGATAGGACCTAATGGTGATTGATAAATGGTCTTAAATAAAGTCATGAGTTTCCCTCCATAAAGCAAGCCTTGATGTCATTCAAGGCTGTTCGATTATTTAGTAATGAGGCGAACACGGATAATGTTTTCGCTGGCTTCGAAATCTGCCACTAATTGATTAATTTTTTGGCCATCGCATTCATCCAAGTCTAGGAGGGTGTAGGCATAATCACCTTTTGACCGGTTGATAATATTATCAATATTAATGTTTAAGTTGGATACGGCTGTTGAAATTTTAGCCACAATATTTGGAACATTTTTATTGATAAGGGTAATCCGATATGGTGCAGATAAAGCTTGATGGACATTTGGAAAATTAACAGAATTTGTAATTTCACCTGTTTCCATAAAGCGACGGATAGTCTGTCCTGCCATAATGGCACAGTTTAATTCCGCCTCCTCAGTTGATCCCCCAACATGGGGAAAGACCGTGATATTTTCCTTATTTAAAAGTTCCTGACCACCAAAGTCGGTGATGTAACGTTTGACCACACCTGTTTCAAGGGCATCAAACAAATCAGCATTATTAACTAATTCAGCCCGGGCAAAATTGATGATGGTTGTGCCTTTTGCCATCAGAGCAAAACTTTCAGCATTAAAGGTATCTTTTGTAGCTTCTGTCAAAGGAACATGAACTGTAATGTAATCCGACTTAGTAAAAATCTCTTTCAAGTCATCAACCCTTTGGACATGACTTGAAATATTCCAAGCTGTTTCAATAGAAACATAAGGATCATAGCCTAAAACATTCATACCTAAGCGATAGGCATCGTTAGCAATCCTTGCACCGATAGCGCCAAGTCCAATGACTCCAAGAGTCTTACCAGAAATCTCTGACCCAGCAAATTGTTTCTTACCGGCCTCAACTTGTTGACTAACGTCATCACCCTTTAAAAGGTTGGTCCATTGATTGGCAGATATATAGTCACGTGCTGACATGAGAATGGCAGCTAAGACAGCTTCCTTGACCGCGTTAGCGTTTGCCCCAGGTGTATTAAATACTACAATACCTTCTGCACTGGCTTGATCGATTGGAATATTATTGGTTCCTGCTCCTGCTCTTGCGATAGCTTTTAAATTGTCAGGAAAAGTCTGACCATGTAAGTTTTCACTACGTAAAATGTAGGCGTCGGGATTAGCCGCTAAGTCTCCATCAATTTGAAACTTATTCCCTAATTCCTTTAAGCCTATTTGATTAATATTATTATAAGTTTTAACACTGTATACCATTTATGAATTGACTGGACAAGACTAAGCTATCCAGCACTCCTTCCTTAGAGCATCTTAGTAACTGCCACCATAACGACTATCTTCATTTATCTCTTGATAGCTAGCTTTTTCATGCTCTTTTTTAATTTTTTGATAAGCTAAACGAACACCAGCTAAAGGCACTTTTCCACAATAGTTAAAACCAAGCTTAGTCATGATATGCTGCATAGCTAGATTTTTTTCATGCGTATCACAACGAAAATCTGTCTGATCATGCCCTTCAATCAATCCTTGTAAAAAGGTTTGAGCTAAAGCCTGACCTTGGCTATCTTTAGCCACAGCAATTCGATGGAAAGTAACATAATCATTATTATCATTTAACCATTGTCCTTCATAGATGGCGTTATAGGCTTCTTCATTACCATAAATAACCGCTGAATAAGCTACAATTTGATTATCTACCAGGGCAACGAAGCCCTGACCCTTGATAATATCATCGATGATAACGTCTGCATTAGGGTGACCATCTTGCCACTGGTCACTACCATAGGCTGCAATAACTTCTTTTGCCCCCTCAATAATTGTCATGATTGGGCCCACTTCATTTGGAAAAGCTAATCTAATGTCCATAAAGCTTTTTCTTCTCTCATTCTTTATTCTATTTGATTACTATTTATTGATATTATGACTTTCAAATTCCTTCATAAAGTCAATTAAAGCAACAACCCCTTCTTTAGGGAAGGCATTATAAATACTTGCTCTCATACCACCAACACTACGGTGACCTTTAATATTTTTAAAGCCTTTAGCCTCAGCTTCTTTGACAAATTTCTTGTCTAACTCTTCATTAGGAGTTGTAAATGGAATATTAGCAATAGAACGTTCCCGAGGATTTTTGATAGGATTGTTATAAAAAGGCGACTGTTCAATATAAGTGTATAATAATCCAGCTTTCTCTCGGTTAACGACTTCCATTTGATCTAAGCCACCCAATTCCTTAATCCATTCAAAGACCAATTTTGCAATGTAAATGCTATAAACTGGTGGCGTGTTATAAAGGGATTCAGCTTTAGCTTGAATAGAATAGTCCAACATACTCGATAAAACCGGCTCTTTGTTCAAAAGATCCTCACGAATAATAACTACAGTTACACCAGCTGGGCCAATATTTTTTTGAGCACCGGCATAAATCATCCCAAATTGGTCAACTTGATAACGAACAGCTAGGATATTTGAGGACATATCCGCAACAATTGGGACACCATTGGTATCTGGTAAGTCGTAAATAGCAGTCCCTTCAATGGTATTATTAGTTGTGATATGGACATAGGCTGCTTCTGGGTCAATAGCAGAGCTATCATAAAGTGGGATCAAGCTGAACTTGTGTTCTTCAGAAGAGGCCAATAGTTCTGGCTGCATTGGAATTGATTTTGCCAGTTTAAGAGCTTCTGTATAAGCTTTTTTGCCCCAAGAACCTGCTACATGATAATAAGCTTTTTTACCTTGAGCTAGATTCAAAGGAATCATGGTAAACTGAGTCGAAGCACCTCCTTGAAGGAAGAGAACTTTATAATTATCAGGAATAGCCATTAATTCTCGAAGCAAAGCTTCGGCTTCTTTAATAATAGCATCAAATTCATTGGATCGGTGCGACAACTCTAAAACACTCATTCCACTGGAACGGTAGTCTAGCATATCAGCTTGCGCTTTTTCTAGAACGGCTTTTGGCAATACTGCAGGTCCTGCAGAAAAATTGTAAATTGTCATAAATACACCTCCGTATAATAATTGAAAGTATAGCATAATTATCAGAATTTTACAAAGATTTCCTGTCTTTATTCCAACCATAAAAATGGTATAATAAAACAGATTAGGAGGTTAATCATGTTAATAAAAGAATTTTGTGCCGAAAATTTAACCCATTTAAGTGGCTTAGGAGATCATCAAGTCAACCGAGTGGAACTTTGTGATAATTTAGCCGTTGGTGGAACAACACCTTCATATGGCGTCATCAAAGAAGCCTGTGACTTACTCCATGAAAAATCCATCACTGTTGCTACAATGATTCGTCCTCGAGGTGGCGATTTCGTCTATAACGACCTTGAATTAAGAGCCATGGAAGAAGATATTCTTAAGTCTATCGAAGCTGGATCTGATGCTTTAGTTTTAGGCTGTTTAACAAAAGATAATCGCTTAGACATTGACGCTATTGAACAACTCCTACCTGCTTGTCAAGGTTTGCCTTTGGTCTTTCATATGGCATTTGATTACATTTCAACTGATGAACAAAAAACAGCCATGGATCACTTAATCGACTTAGGATTTGTTCGTATCCTTACCCATGGTCATGCTGAAAGCAATAATATCATGGAAAATATCAGCCATCTAAAAGAATTGGTAGACTATGCTGACAATCGCATTGAAATCATGATCGGTGGTGGGGTTACTGCTGAAAATGCTGAAGAACTTAGCCAAATGGTTGGAACCCCAATTGTTCATGGAACAAAGATTGTATAAGAACATGTACCACTAAACAAATTTTCAATCGAAACCAAAACTGTTCCTCAATTAAAAACAAAAAGAAAGCTCATAAGAGCTTTCTTTTATTATCTAATCATATGATCTACTGGATGGTAATTGTTTTCATGGTATGATTTACCAAAGGCAAGAATTAAGGTTGAAATTCCTGGGAAAAATAAACTTAATACTGCCAACCCTTTTGAGCCGCCAAAGGCACGTACAAAACAAAATTGCGTATATGCATAATAAATGGCAAAAGCCCAACCAATAAAGTAAAGCCATTTGTTGCCTTCACCAAAAGTAATTTTATGCTTTGTAAAACCACCTAATATTGGAATCAGCGCATGCCAACCAGGTTGTTCTGCTTTTTCAAATAAACGCCAATTGCCAATCACTTGAAGGAGTAATGAAATTAATACTAAAATAAACAAAAAACCATAAACAGCTAGTACAGCATATAGTCCTGCTTCATCATTTGTCATCTCTTTGAATCCTCTTTTCCATAAATCTGTACATCTTGTACACCTTTATTATAACAAAATTAAAATGAAAACCATACATTTTTTTGTAAAACTTTTGTAAATAACTCATTCTTAATACAAAAAAACTCTAATTTTTAGAAAATTAGAGTTTTTTGTTCGATTATTATCAATTATTATGATAAGCCTGGTATAATTCTTGTCTATTTAATTGATATTTTTTTGCAATTTCTTTGATTGCTTGGTTTGGCTTTTTACCGGCCGAAATTTCTGACACAATTAATGCCAGATAATCAATATCTGCTTCATGGTCATTCAAGTCTTTGTCAAAGCCAGAAACAATCAGTAAACACTCTCCTTTGAGTGGATTATCACTAATGGATTCTAAGAGTTCTGAGATACTTCCCCTTTGATATTCTTCGTAGATTTTGGTCAACTCCCTGACTAAAACAACTTGGCGGTCACCGTAGACGCTCAACATATTTGAAAGGGTATCTGTCACGCGATAGGGAGATTCATAGAAAATTTGTGTTTCTGGGTAAGCTTCTTTCTCTTGGAAAAAGGCTTTTTGCTGTCCGGCTTTTCGCGGTAAAAAACCATAAAAAATATGAGGTTGAGGGGCTAGACCACTAGCAATCAGAGCCGTAATTCCGGCCGAAGCACCTGGGAGGGCAACCACTGTCAAATCTTCAGCAATGGCAGCTTTGACCAAGTCGTGTCCTGGATCAGAGATTGAGGGCATACCGGCATCTGAAACTTGCGCCAGATCATGTCCTTCTTTTAATAGGGCAATCAGTTGAGGAATTTTCTCAAATGCATTATGTTCATGAAAAGCAATCTGTTTGTTAATGATGTCAAAATGTTTTAAAAGAATACCGGTATTACGGGTATCTTCTGCACAGATAAAATCAACTTCATTCAGGGTTTGAACAGCCCTATAGGACATATCTTGGAGATTACCAATTGGTGTTGGTACCAGATAAAGTGTTCCTGATGTCTTTTGCTCTTTAAAGCTTTTTTGAATCTGCATCTTAAATCTTTCTATCTAATAGTTCACGACAAAACATGCATTCTTCATCGTTCTCACGTCTTTGCCCATAGAAAAAATTGCAAATATGAAATCCTTCATCATAGATGTCTTCCAAATGATCTTTTCCATGTTTAGTCGTAGTCTTAACCACTGGTTCATTTTCCAGTTGATTCAGGCGTTCCCGCAATTTATTATTTTCAATTTGTAATACTGTATTTTCTTCTAGTAATGCTTGAACTTGTTTTTTAATGGCCTCACTTTCAGCCAGGGTAATCATTAGATTTTGTGAAAATCCATCAAATGCATCAAACATTTCTCTTTTATTTACCAATACTTACCTCCTCTAATGGATAGGTTAAAACGGCTTGTTTTTCATCTACCATAATTTTTAGGGTGTCGTCAAAAATATTGATGCCCACTACCCGACCAGGACCTTGATCTGTTTCAACAATTGTCCCATAATCAGGGAATTTTTTCTTGCTATCGCTATAAAAATCATCTTCATACTGGAGACAACATAAGAGACGTCCACAATAGCCTAAATTTTTACCAGAGTTTAAGGACAAACTTTGGTTTTTTAGCATTTTTATAGATACTGTCGGAAATTCTCCTAAAAAGCTAGAACAACAAATCGGACGCCCACATGGACCAATGCCGCCATAGACCTTTGCTTCTTCCCGACTATTGAGTTGTCTCAATTCAATCCGCGTTCTAAAAAGCGCAGCTAAATCTTTCAATAGTTGACGGAAATCTACCCGTTCATCTGCTGAAAATGTGATTAAGACATAATTTCTATCCAAAGGAAAAAAGATGTCGATTAATTTCATATCCAACTGATTTTGTTCAATTAAGTCACGAACTTGATCCTTGGAATTTTCGGCAAAGTTTTGGTTAGCTAGAAAAGTTTTTTTGTCCATCTCATTTGCTTGTCGAATAACTTCTGGCATATCTTTGGGTAAGTTACTTTCTTTGAAAGCTTTCATCGCTTTGGTGACTTGAACCAATTGATTACCTTTAGCTTCTTTCACCACTAACCAAGAATCTAGTGGGTAATCTGTCTCTGTTTTTACATATTTTGTTGCAGGCGACTCTGCAAAACGAACACCAATTGTACTAATCATGATAACACCATAAATTCTAATGTATTTTGAAAAGAAACATTACTTTGCCACATTTGTCTAGCCAAAAAGAGTCTATCTAAATAATGCAAGGCTCTATCTTGACCATGCTCAGCAGCTAGGTAATAAGTTAAGAGTTTTAAAATGACGTCTTGTTCTTTCTTCTCGGGTGCAATGCTGACCAGTCGACTAACTTCTAAATAGGCCTGGTCCTGGTTTTTTAATAAATGACCAATAAAGCGTTGGCAAATGGTCATCCACTCTAACAATTTTGGATCTTTGAGGAGCCCTTCAAGGTCACTTGGATTTTTAGCTAATTTTGCTAACATATCTGCCTGACTTTTTAAGGAACCGGCTTCCTGAGCCTGTTGCGATAAAAGGGCTTCATTTTTGGGGAAATAGAAAATTTGCGTCCGACTCTTGATCGTTGGTAAAACCAAATTTTCATCATTGGTTAGCAAAAAGATGTATGAATCGCTTTGTGGCTCCTCAATATATTTTAAGAGGGCATTTGCTGCATTAACATGCATTTTTTCACTGTCCTTGATAATGAAGACTTGCTTTTCACTCTCATATCCCGTTCGCGAAAAGTTTTTCATCATTTCCTTAACTGCTTCTGTTTTAATGACCTGACCACTAGGTTCCAATAAGGTCACATCAGAAAATTCCCTCGCTGCAATTAACTGACAGGAGCGACAGTGCCCACATGGCAGTCCCGCTTGGGTCTCTTGACAAAATACTGCTTGAGCTAGATAAAGGGCCATATCCAAATTAGCGAAATCACCGACAAAAAGATAGGCATGATTGAGGCGTTTTTTAGCAAGAATTTGAGTAAAAGAGGCAAAAGCCTGGGGTGCTAATTGTTCAACAGTCATCCTATCCTCCTTTTTTATAGTTTTTCTTGGATGGTGGCAATAGCTTGCGCAATCACCTGATTCAGTGGTTTTGAAGCATCGATAGTCACAATGCGCTCAAGGTTTTCTTTGGCTAACTGTAAATAACCATTGCGAACCTGATAATGCATATCGACTTTTTCTAAATCTAAACGGTTAACTTCCCGGTCTTTATTTTGAGCTATTCGTGCTAAGCCAACCTCAGCCGTAACATCAAAATATAGGGTTAAATCTGGTTTAAGACCATCTGTAGCAAAGTCATTTAACCATTGAATATCCATCTTTTCAAGGCCACGACCACTTCCTTGGTAGGCAACAGAGCTATCAATGAAGCGATCAACAAGAACAATCTTTCCTGCTTCTAAAGCTGGTAGGACTTTTTCCACCAAATGTTGGCGTCTAGCTGCGATATAAAGTAAGAGTTCTGTTTTAGCATCCATAGCCGTATTATTGACATCCAAAATGACTTCCCTGATGCTTTCGGCGATGGCTACTCCACCTGGTTCCCGAGTCGTCATAATATCCTGATAACCGGCTTTTTCTAATAATGGAATGATAGCTTCAAGAACAGTTGTCTTTCCAGCGCCGTCTGGACCTTCGAATGTGATTAATTTACCTTTTGACATATAGATTCCTTTAATTTTAATTATTACTATTTTACCAAAATTTAGCTAAAAAAAATACTGCCTTTGGAAAAGGCAGTGAAATCTTTAGTTAAGGTCAGCTTTTATCTCTGTTGGAGTTACAGAAATAATGGTTACTCCTGTATCAGCTAAGGCTTGACTAAGACTTGCTTGGTCACATTGGCCGTCGATTTGAATTTCCACAATTGTTTTGCCAGTCGCACGGCTATCCGCAACAATGCGACCGATATTGAGTTTAGCTTTAGAAATGGATTCTGAAACTTTAGCTAAGATCCCAACTTTATTATCAGCCTCTAATACGATTCGAGTACCTTGCATTCCATAACCTGAAACATGTAAAAAAGCCTTAAAAACATCTCGGTCGGTAATGATACCACAGAGTTTTTCCTCATGCATAACTGGAAGGACACCAATTTTATGCTCCAACATCAGATAGATGGCATCTTCTAAACTGGCATCTGGACCAATAGTGATGACCTTTTTCAGCATAATATCTTTGATTTTGGTTTTATTGAGCAAGTAGTTCATTTCATAAATGGAGAGACTGGTTGCTTTTGATGGGGTTGCGTCAGCCATGGTTCCAGCCGTTACCAGACCAACCAATTTGCCATTATACAGGACTGGAAGACGGCGAACGTCTTGATCGCGCATAATATCTGCTGCTTGGGCAACACGTGTTTCAGGGGTAATAGTAATGACATCCTTGGTCATATAATCTTTGACAGCCATAAGACTTCCTCATTTCTTTTTCTAAAAATAGTATAGCACTCTTTCAATGACTTAGAGCCTAGCCACCTAAATAAGCTTTCTTGACTTGATCTGATTCTAAAAGTTCAGTTCCCTTACCTGATAATACCAGCTTGCCAGTTTCTAAAACGTAGGCACGATCGGCTATGGATAAGGCCTTATTGGCATTTTGCTCGATTAACAAGACAGTCATCCCCTGTTTTTGGATATCCTTAATAATAGAGAAAATTTCATTGATAAAGATTGGAGCCAGACCCATTGATGGTTCATCTAAGAGCAATAATTTAGGTTTGCTCATTAAAGCTCTTCCCATGGCTAACATTTGTTGCTCACCACCTGACAGAGTGGCAGCATCTTGGTTTTTACGTTCTTCTAAACGTGGAAATCGGTCGAAAATCATTTTTAAGTTTTCTTGATTTTCTGCCTTATCTTTCATCAGAAAGGCTCCCATTTCTAAGTTTTCCATAACGGTCAAGCCAGAAAAAACATGACGTCCTTCTGGTACTTGTGATAAACCTAAAGAAACAATTTTCCGAGCAGCTGTTTTATGAATATCTTGACCTAGAAAAGAGATACTCCCTTGGCTTGGTCTCACAAGTCCCGAAATGGAACGCAGGATTGAGGTTTTACCGGCTCCATTAGCACCGATAAGGGTAACAACTTCACCTTTTTCAACTGTGAAGGAAATATCTTTGACAGCTTCAATAGCGCCATAGTTAATAGATAAATGGTCAACTGATAACATTGGCATTAGAGTTCTCCTCCCAAGTAGGCTTCAATAACCCGCTTATTATTTTTGATTTCTTTTGGTGTCCCATGGGCGATTAGACGGCCGTATTCTAAAACATAGATTCGTTCCGTCACTTCCATAACTAAAGACATATCATGTTCAATTAAAATGATGGTCATGCCAAAGTCATTTTTGATTTGACGAATTAGAGCGGTTAAATCTGCTGTTTCCTGTGGGTTCATGCCTGCTGCTGGTTCATCCAAAAAGAGAATTTTAGGCTTTGTAGCAAGTGCACGAACGATTTCCAAACGTCTTTGTTGCCCATAAGGAAGATTCCGCGCTAACGTTTCTGCCTCTTGGTCTAGGTTGAAGATGGCTAATAAGTTCAATGCTTTTTCTTTTAGCTCCGCCTCTTTTTGATAGAAACTTGGTAAGCGTAAGAGACTTGCAAAGAGGTTACTTTTTTCTTGATTGGCTAAGCCGATTAAGACATTATCTAAAACAGTCATATCCTTGAATAAACGGATATTTTGAAAGGTTCTCGATAAGCCTAAAGAGGCAATTTTATAAGGTGTTTTACCATTGAGGACTGTCCCATCAAGTGTAACGGTTCCCTCACTAGGAACATAGACTCCGGTTAAAAGGTTGAACAAAGTGGTTTTACCAGCGCCATTTGGTCCGATTAGGCCAACTAATTCACCTTCATGTAGTTCCATGGTGACATCGCCAACAGCTGTCAGCCCACCAAAATGTTTGCTTAAATGTGATACTTCAAGAAGTGCCATTTACTTGCCCTCCTTTTGCTTATTAAAGAATGCTGACAATTTCAATTCTTTGGTCCCTAGGAGTCCACCTGGTCTAAAGACCATTACCAAGATGAGAGCTAAAGAATAGATGATCATCCGAATATCGGACAAACTTTGCAAATACATATTTAAGGCACCAAGGACGATAGCCGCCACAATGGTTCCAGTCATTGAACCCAGTCCACCTAATACTGCAATAATTAAGTAATCAATAGACCGCATAATAGTAAAGTCTTTGGGAACTACTGTCCCAATGTAACCAACATAGAGAGAACCGGCAATACTTGCTGTCATAGCAGCCAAAGCGAAAGTCATGACTTTAATCTTTGTTGTGTTTACACCCATTGACTCTGCTGCAATTTCATCCTCACGAATGGAAATGACTTGCCGTCCAGTTGAAGATCTTAAAAAGTTAAGCATTAAAAGTGCAATTAAGACCACAAAGATAAAAACAACTGGCCATGTTGTATAGCGGAGAATTCCCGTTAGACCAGCAGCACCGTTAGTCACTTCGCCACCATTAACAATGGCAATCCGAATAATTTCCGCAACACCCAGTGTCGCAATAGCAAGGTAATCCCCTTTCAAGCGAAGAGTCGGAAAACCAACAAGAACGGCGATTAAACCGGCAACTAAAACTCCTAATAACATGGAGATATAAAAACCGACATAAGTTGGCATATAATTTGTAAAAATGGCTGTTGCATAGGCACCGATGGCCATAAAACCAGCTTGACCAAGTGGAAATTGACCTGAATAACCGAGAACCAAATTGGTACCCATGGCCATAATGATTGATATTCCAATACCCATCAAGATTTGCACATAATAAGGTCCCAAAATACTGCTACCGATTAAGAAAGAGAGGACGATAAAGGTTAGCACAATAATGGCAAACCAAGCAGTTATGGATTTGATATTTTTTGTCATCCTTACACCTTTTCCTTAATATTTTTGCCTAAAAGCCCTGCAGGTCTTATTAATAAAATGATGATTAAGACTGCATAAACAATGGCGTCACGGTAACTAGAGAAGCCAAGAGTAACCGAAATAGTTTCAATAAGACCTATCATGAAGCCACCTAGGGCAGCACCAGGGATAATCCCAATTCCACCCAGAACCGCTGCGACGAAGGCTTTGATCCCTGGTGTCATTCCCATCAATGGGTTTATTGAGTTGTAATATAAACCAATTAGGACACCCGCAGCTCCAGCTAAAGCAGAGCCTAAAGCAAAGGTGAAGCTAATGGTTGAATTCACGTTGATCCCCATCAGTTGGGCAGCATCACTATCGACAGAGACTGCCCTCATGGCCTTGCCCATTTTGGTTTGTTTAACTATGAATTGCAAGCCTAACATTAGCATTAGCGATACAAACAAGATAATCAGCTGAACGTTACTAATGCTAACTGGTCCCAGTGTGTATTTGACCGTTTTTAGTGCTTGTGGAAAGGCCCTAGCCTCTGCTCCCACTAGATAAACCATTCCGTATTCTAGGAGGAAGGAAACGCCGATGGCGGTAATTAGCGCAGCGATTCTCGTTGAGTTACGCAAAGGGCGATAAGCCAAGAATTCAATCAACATGCCCAGACAAGCTGTAATCAGCATGGTCAACAAGAGGGCCACAAAGATATTGAGGTGGAAATGATTAATGAGGAAGTAGCCAATAAAGGCTCCCATCATAAAGAGATCCCCATGGGCAAAGTTAATTAATTTAATGATGCCGTAGACCATGGTGTAACCCAGGGCCAAAAGGGCATAGACACTGCCCAAAATCAGGCCATTGACAAGTTGTTGTAGCATTTATCTACCCATCTTTCTTCTTATACTTTTACTCAGCAGCAATAACAGTGGTTGAGCTTTCTTTTCCTTTTGTCAATCCGATAACGGTGACAGATTTAATCGGATTGTGCTTCTTATCGACCGACATGGTTCCTGTCACCCCTTCAAAATTTTGCAATTTGGCAATCCCTTTGGAGATGTCTTTAGAACTTTTGGCGTCTTTTGCAGCTTCCGCTGCCATATAGACAGAATCGTAAGCTAGGGCTGCGAACATCGAAGGTTCTTGCCCGTAACGCCTTTTATAATGTTTAGCGAAGGCGGCTGCTTTTTTAGAAATGGATTCTGAGTAGCCTGAGAGATAGTAGACATTAGTGACGTTGTCTTTACCGCCCAGTTCCACCAGTTTAGCGTCCGCAAAACCATCAGGACCGACGATTGGTACTGTTATTCCCATCTCACGCGCCTGCTTAATAATGGTTCCTGTTTCCTGGTAATAGCCCGGCATAATAATGGTGTCAAAGTTTTGATTTTTGATTTTGGTTAAGGCTGACTGGAAGTCTGTATCCCCTGATTGATAGGTTGATTCAGAAATAATTTTTCCTTGATAAACTTTCTTAAAGCGTTTAGCAATCCCTTTAGCATAATCACTTGAATTATCATAAAAGAGGGCCACTTTTTTAGATTTTAAATGATCTGTCGCAAATTTAGATAGGACATCCCCTTGATAGGAATCAATAAAAGTTGCCCGGTAGATGTAGTCATACGTTTTTCCATCTTTTGCAATAGTCAAGTCATCTTGTGTCCCAGAAGGCGTAATTAGAGGTACTGCTGCGGCTGTTGCATTTGGTGATGCTGCGGCTGCAGCTCCTGATGTGGCTGGCCCAACAATGACATTGACATTATCCTGGGTTGCTAAACTAGTGGTTACTGTTGCGGATTCCGCATTTTCGGATTTATTATCTTTGGAAACAATTTCTAGCTTTTTACCATTGATACCACCAGCCTGATTAATTTCCGCCACGGCCATCTTAGCACCAACTTTTTCTGCTGAGCCATATGCCGAAACCGGACCTGTTAATTCTAAATTTAAGCCAATTTTAATGGTTTTTCCAATTTTTGTTCCCTTGGCATTTGATGTACTACTTGGAGGCGCCGCATCACAAGCTGTCAAGGCAAGAAGGGCTAAGCAGCTAAGAGTTATCGCAAGAATTTTCTTTGACATATCGCATTTCCTCATACAGTCTAAAATAATATGTATCTAAGAATACAGAATTATCAGAAAATTGTCAATAGTTCAAACTTAATTTCTTCAAAAAAAACATTAAGAAAAAAAGAAACTAGGAGATTGAATTCCTAGTTTCTACATTCCTATTTATTCCGCAACTACTTCTTCTTGACGATGTAAATTACCGACAAAATTATGATCTAACGCTTCAAATTCAGATACAATCACTTCTTTGACAAACTTAAATTTACTAATTTCTTTAACTTTTTCTTGAACGTCTTCATCATTGACATATAAAACGAGATATCGTGATTTTTTCGAATGGTAATGAAGGTCACCAAACTTTAGTACTTTTCGTGCATCACGGTTGTAATATAAATAGACAATTATTCCAACTCTTTTTTGTCGTTCAAACATGCTATATCCTTTTCTTTAATATTTTGATAAATACCACGTGAGACTTTTTCGTGTCGGGTAGCTAAGGGCAGACCACTATCAACATAAATGGTTTCCGATACTTGATGGGCAACCTGATTAGTGATGCTCGCTAAAACAGCCTGCAAATCAACTTCTGCAAGTCTTAAAGCAACCACAAGTGGGTTTAAATCAAGCTCTCTTTTTTTAGCTAGAAGTAGTTTTTTTAGCATCTTACTTTCAGGTCGATAAGAGGCATATTTATCCTGATCTGAAAACTCTCTCACTAAAATTTGAAAGGAACCAATTTCTCTTTGGAGATCTGGGTCATTTGTAAAATGTCTTTTAACCTCAAGATAGCTTTGAAACTCCCCCGTTTTCTTTATATCTTCTACCAATCTATCAATAGCATCATCGATAACTAGAAGATCTTGGTTAATGACTAACATAAGTCGATTATACCATAAATTAAGGTTTTTTAAGCAGTCAAAAGACCTTTTTCTTTAAATCTCTCTTAGAGCTTGAAAAAGATATCATCCCCCCAGATGATACCTCTTTTCTCTCTCCCCAAATCATCATTTGATGTTTGGATACAATTATTATTATAACATATGTTGAATATTTTGTCTTTTTAAGGTTTTAATATAAAGCCTGACTTATAGGGTTTTTCACCAATACGAAAGAATATGTTACATTTATGTTAAAAAACACTGAAAAGCAATTTCAGTGTTTAAAGGTCTATTTTAATTCATTGTTTTCCATGATTTCATCGATGAAGCCATATTCAAGTGTTTCTTTAGCATCCATCCAGTAATCACGTTCAGCGTCTTTATGAATTTGTTTGATGGTCTTACCTGAGTTATCAGCTAAGATTTTTTCTAAGCGTTTACGTGTTTTAAGCAATTGTTCTGCAACAATAGCCATATCTGTTTGTTGTGTACCGCTTCCAGCACCACCCATAGGTTGGTGAATCAAGTATTCAGCATTTGGTAACATGAATCGTTTGCCTTTTGTTCCAGATGAGGCAATGATAGTACCCATTGATGCTGCCATCCCCATAACGATGGTTTGGACATCAGACTTGATAAAGTTCATGGTATCAACAATTGCTAAACCAGCTGAAACCGAACCACCAGGTGTATTAACATAAAGATAAATATCTTTGGTATTATCTTGAGCATCAAGGAATAATAATTGGGCAATAATAGAATTGGCCATATTGTCTTCCACTGGACCAGTCAACATAATAATACGATCTTTTAATAAGCGTGAATAAATGTCATATGAGCGTTCACCACGACTTGTTTGTTCAATAACTACAGGAATCATAAACTTCTCCTATCTAAAACTCTTTGAGGGCACTTCTCCCACAAATCTATTTTTTATGACTGACCTTATTATAATCTTTTGGTCAAATTAGGTCAAATAATAAACATAGCTTTTAAAAAACTTTCTAGACAAACTAGAAAGCTTTTTCGATCATTTTTTACTTAGTTCCAAACAATCTATCGCCAGCGTCACCAAGGCCTGGTACGATGTAGCCATGGTCGTTAAGTTTTTCATCGAGTGCTGCTGTGAAGATGTCAACATCTGGATGGGCTTCTTGTAATTTTTTAACCCCTTCTGGAGCTGCCACCAGGCAGACAAATTTAATGTTGGCTGCGCCACGTTTTTTCAAAGAATCTACAGCTAAGATTGCTGAACCACCTGTCGCAAGCATTGGGTCAACAACAAAAATTTGGCGTTGATCAATATCTTCAGGAAGTTTAACCAAGTATTCAACTGGTTCTAAGGTTTCTTCATCACGGTACATACCAATGTGTCCAACTTTGGCAGCTGGTACGAGACTTAAGAATCCATCTACCATTCCGATACCGGCTCTAAGAATTGGAACAATGGCTAATTTTTTCCCTGTTAATTGTTTCTGAACTGTTTTAGCAACAGGTGTTTGAATTTCAACGTCCTCTAATGGAAGATCACGTGACACTTCATAACCCATTAACATGGCAATTTCGTTAACTAACTCGCGGAAATTTTTGGTTGAAGTATCCTCTCTGCGCAAAATTGACAGTTTGTGCTGAATAAGTGGATGTGAAATAACTTGGCATTTTCCCATGGTAGATATGTCCTTCTTTCTATTTTTTCCCTACACATTATACCAAAAATCATTGCTCTTTGCTGAGGAATTTTTCATTTTAAGGAAATTTCTTTAGATATCAAGCTCGAGCTTTAGGCTAACTAGCCCTGGCTCTGCTTGAAAACAATTGCATCAGCCCCATGAAAAAAAGAACAGTTAGAATCCACTCTAAAGCGGTCGCCTGTTCTTTTCTTCTATATTAATTAGTTCATTCTCAATTTTTGTCTCAGTATTTCTGCCTTATGGCCAATTAATTTATCCAGTTGATGTGTCGCCAGTGTTAAATAACCATAGACCAGAATTCCAATTACACCTATGATGAGAAGATACAAGACGCTTGACAGGCGTCCAGTTGGCACAAAGATGAAGCCTAGCAGCCAATTACTGATACCTACGACAATTCCCATAATGGCTGTTAAAATAGCAATCAAGGTAATTTGTTTGTAGAGCAAGTTACGGTTAAAGTTGGTTACTTGATGCAGGCGTTTATACATAAGGAAAACGGGTACCAAAAGACCTAGGGCTGTTGCTAAGATTGGTCCATAAGCATGAAATAGATATATTAAGGGTACCTGAAGAACCAGTTTGGTAATTATCCCATAAGCAAAGTAATATAAGGCTTTGCGATTTTCAAATAGAGCCTGTAGCATTGGAGCCAATAAAGTATAAAAGGCTAAGAATACGGTCTGTAAGAGAACAGCTCTAAATAGGGTAATGGCTTCTGCTGAGCTAAAACCGTAGAAAACGGAATAAAGCGGGCGTGCTAAGATGATAGCACCCGTTAAAGCTGGTAGTAAGAAAATCATTAGCATGACGATATTATTAATGATCAGTTTTGCGGAAGCCTTTTTATCTTTTTTAATGTGGTTCTCTGTCAAGAGGGCTATCCCAACACCACCAATTGAGGCCGCAACAGCAATCAAAATCATGGTGATCTTAGCTGGGTTGGCATTAAAGTAACCAAATTGAATCAAGAGTTGCTCTTTGCTGTAATTGGTAAAAAGCAACATGGTGTTTGAGTAGGTCCATTGATCAATCAATTGGAAAGCTTGGATGGCACTACCAATAATGATAAAAGGAATGGATTCTTTCAACGTCTCAAAGAGTAGTCCTTTGGCGTCGATTGGCACATCCTGTTTTGGTTTAGCAAGAATGGCTCTCAATAAACCTTCTTTGGTTAAGTAGAATACCAGAACAGCCATACTGGCAATCATCCCGATAAAGGCGGCAAAGGTTGACTGAGTAACAGCATGAAGGTAATCCCCAGAACCCATCTTCATAATCATAAAGGTGGCTGTTAACATCCAAATGACCCTGATAATCTGTTCAGCGATTTGACTAAGAGCATAAGGTTTAATATTATTGTGCCCTTGGAAAATACCTCGGATGACACTCATGACCGGGAAGATAAAGACAGCTAAAGAAAGGCTGTGCATAATCGGGATGAGTTGCCCGTCAGACCCTGACATACTTGAAAAAATAGGTGAGGTCAGGTACATGGTGACTGAGAAAATCAAGCCTAAAATGACCATTAATTTCAAGGTCGTACGAATCAGTTGGTAGCTATGTTCTTTCTGGTTGAGGGAGTTGTACTTGGCAACTTGTTTAGCGATGGCAACATTGAGCCCCGTTGTTGAAATCAACAAAAAATAGGCATATACATTATAGCCCATATTAAAGAGTGCGTTGGCTTGTGTCGCATGTTGGCCCATCCAAATTAACCAAGGGATGATGTAGATGACACCTAGCAAGCGACTAATAAAGTTACTAGCTGTCGACCAAACTGTCCCCTGCAACATCAGTTCTTCTTGTGTCAGTTCTTTTTTCTTCTTATCCATAATAATTCTTTCTTCTTATAATAGAACTATTATAAACTTTTGCTAGTTACTTGTAAATCTGAAACATAAAAGATAAAATAAGAATTATGATAAGAATCGAAACTATAATTGACCTCTTGAAAGCTGATCACAATTTTCGTGAGGTCATTTCAAATGACACCTATTACTATAATTTTTCAGGATTAGCTTTTGATCAACTGAGCTATGATAGCCGCCAAGTTGATGACAAAACCTTATTTTTTGCTAAAGGAGCAAACTTCAAGGCTGAGTATTTGGAAACTGCACTTGCGGAAGGCCTACCTGCTTATGTCTCAGAAGTTGATTATGGTTTGTCTATCCCAGCTATCCTTGTCAATGACATCAAACAAGCCATGTCCATTATTGCCATGACTTTTTATGGTGATCCTCAGGATAAATTAAAACTTTTGGCATTTACCGGAACTAAAGGGAAAACAACCTCTGCTTACTATGCCTACCATATTTTAAAAGAATCGCATAAACCAGCCATGTTGTCGACTATGAACACAACCCTAGATGGTAAGACTTTTTTCAAGTCCCAGTTGACAACACCAGAAAGTTTAGACCTCTTTAAAATGATGGCTGAATGTGTAGCAAATGGCATGACTCACCTGATTATGGAGGTTTCAAGCCAGGCTTATCTAGTTGGTCGTGTCTATGGCCTCACTTTTGATGTTGGCGTCTTCCTGAACATTAGCCCTGACCATATTGGTCCAATTGAGCACCCAACCTTTGAAGACTATTTCTATCACAAACGTCTTTTGATGGAAAATAGCCGAGCTGTGATCATAAATAGCGGCATGGATCATTTCCAAATCCTCAAGGAGCAAGTAGCCGATCAAGACCAAGATTTTTATGGTGCTGATTCCGAAAACACCATTCTTAATAGCCAAGCCTTCAGCTTCACAGCTACTGGCAAATTGGCAGGTGATTACCAAACCAATTTAATTGGTCACTTCAATCAAGAAAATGCCATTGCTGCCGGCCTGGCTGCCCTTCGATTAGGGGCCAGCCTTGAGGATATCAAAAATGGGATTGCCGCGACCAGTGTACCAGGTCGGATGGAAGTCTTGAACCATCCAAGCGGTGCTAAAGTCTTTGTAGACTACGCCCATAATGGTGATAGTTTGGAAAAATTAGTTTCCGTAGTGGAAACCCACCAAAAAGGTAAAATAACCTTAATTATTGGTGCTACTGGAAACAAGGGTGAAAGCCGTCGTGCAGATTTCGGAAAAGTTATCAGTAATCACCCTGCCATTGATGTTATTTTAACAGCTGATGATCCTAACTATGAGAGTCCACAAGCCATATCAGAAGAAATTGCTAGCCATGTAGAGCGGCCACTTGAGATCATTGTTGATCGTGAACAAGCTATTAAAGCTGGTTTGGCTTACTGTCGTCAAGAAGGAGATGCCTTGATTATTTCGGGTAAAGGGGCGGATGCTTATCAAATTGTTAATGGTCAAAAGATGGAATATGCTGGTGACTATGCCATCGCCCAAGCATTTATGGAAAACCTATAATTCATTAAAACATAAGTCCATGGACTTATGTTTTTTCTCTTATCTAGGCAGTGATATTATTCCCTCTTGTATAAAGACCTTTTTTCATCTGAATGAAGTAAGTCAGTTACCAATTTATTTTTCGATACTTACTCTCCACAATTCATGCATTCATTATCTGAAAATCTCATCTCAAACGGGGTCTTTTAGAATGATTCTTGCTACTCTTTTTAACCATTCTAAAGTGTCTCATTTTCTTTTAAAAAAATAAGAAAAGTGAAAGAAAAGCCTATGTTAAGCCATTCTGATATGCTATAATGAAATAGCTTTTAGCAAAAATAAATGCTGATAGGAGGTGCACAAATGGCAACCATTCAAGCAAAAAATCTCAGCCTTCAATATGATAAAAAAACCATTATTTCAAATTTATCACTTGATTTTCCTGAACAGAAACTGACAACAATTATTGGTGCTAATGGTTGTGGCAAATCAACTTTGCTCAAAGCATTAACAAGGATTCTTCCCCTGGCCGATGGCCAAGTAGTGATTGATGGTCAAGCCATCTCTTCGTTACCAACAAAGGAAGTTGCTAAAAAAATGGCCCTCTTACCTCAAAGTCAAGAAGTCAACTCTGGCATCACTGTCTATGAACTGGTTTCTTACGGTCGTTACCCTCACCTCAATCAATTGGGACGCCTCAGTACTGAAGATCATCAAATTATTAACTGGGCACTTACTATTAGTAAGTTAAATGACTTACGTTATGACGATGTTGATTCCCTTTCTGGCGGTCAGAAACAAAGGGTTTGGATAGCTATGGCTTTAGCCCAAGATACCGATACCATTTTTTTAGATGAACCAACTACTTATCTAGACCTTAACCATCAAATTGAAGTACTAGATTTATTGAAAGATTTAGTAGAGAAGTCACATAAAACCATTATCATGGTTTTACACGATTTAAACCTGTCTGCACGCTACTCAGACCAAATGATTGCCATGAAAGAGGGGGCAATCATTAAACAAGGAAGTGTTGCTGAGATTATGACTGCAAAAGTTATTCAAGACACCTTTGCCATTGAAGCTCAGATTGTGGAAGATCCTATATACCATTGCCCCATTATGTTGACTTATCAACTCATATAAATTTTATACTAGGAGAATAGTATTATGAAAAAAATGTTTGCCTTTATAGCAGTACTTGCAAGTTGCTTTTTATTAGTTGCTTGTTCAAGCAATCCGCAAAATGCTAAGGATGATAAACTTGTCATCTCAAAAATGCCTAAGATTTCCGGCTTCACCTATAAAGGTCAAGTGCCTGAAAATCCTAAGCGCGTGATTTCATTATCTTCAACTTATACTGGTTACCTTGCCAAATTAGACCTAAATCTTGTTGGGGTGACCTCTTACGATCAAAAGAATCCCGTTTTAAAGAAATATATCAAAAATGCTAAAGTTGTTTCTGCAACTGATTTAGAAGCTATCACAGCTCTGAAACCTGATCTTATAATCGTTGGTTCAACTGAAGAGAATCAAGAGCAATTGGCTGAAATTGCACCAACAATTTCAATAGAATACCGTAAACACGACTACCTTCAAGTCTTTTCTGATTTCGGTAAGGTCTTCAATAAGAGCAAAGAAACCGATCAATGGTTAAATGACTGGAAACAAAAGACAAGTGCATTATCTAAAGAAGTCAAAGCTGTCACTGGCAAAAATGCTACTTTTACCATCATGGGACTCTATGAAAAAGAAATCTATCTCTTTGGTAAGGATTGGGGCCGTGGGGGCGAAATCATTCATCAGGCTTTCGGCTATAAAGCGCCAGATAAAGTGGAAAAAGAGGTTTTCCCTAAAGGCTATCTTTCTATTTCCCAAGAAGTCTTACCAGATTATATTGGCGACTATGTCGTCGTCGCAGCCGAAGATGAAAAAACTGGTGCTGCATTATATGAAAGCCAAATCTGGAAAAATCTGCCTGCCGTTCAGAAAAAACAGATTATTAAGGTCAATGCCAATACCTTCTACTTCACTGATCCACTTTCTTTGGAATATGAGCTAAAGACCTTGAAAAAAGCCATTTTAGCAAACAAGTAATAAGAAAGGATTGCTCATGTTGACCTTAAGAAAGCCACAATTGGCAGCCACAAAGCAAAAGCAGGATTTCTACCTCCTTTTAGCTTTTATCAGCATTAGTTTCTTAGTGGTCTTCTATTTGAGCCTCCGTTTCGGTGCCAAAAGCTTAAGCCATGAGGAACTCCTGCATATTCTTTTTAATCAATCAGACAATAGCAGACAAAGTACCATCCTTTGGAACCTACGCCTTCCAAGAATCATTGGAGCTATCCTAGTTGGAGCGGCCTTAGCCGTCTCCGGTGCACTCATGCAGGGCATAACACGAAATCCTATTGCTGACCCTGGTCTATTAGGGGTCAATAGCGGAGCCGGACTGGCCCTGGTCATTGCCTATGCCATCTTCCATCATTTGCACTACTCACTAATCATTTTAGTCTGCCTAATAGGAGCAAGTCTGGCCAGTCTCATCATCTTTGGTCTTTCCTATCAAGTTGGGCGAGGTTACCAACAACTGCGGCTAATCTTAGCTGGTGCTATGGTATCGACCTTATTTATGGCATTAGGCCAGGCCATCACTAATTATTTTCATTTGGCTAACGCCATTATAGGATGGCAGGCTGGTGGCCTAGTGGCCACTAATTGGAAAATGATTGCTTATGTAGCCCCCTTAATTCTGACAGCACTAATGATTGCCCAGCTCCTATCTTATCAATTAACCATCCTAAATCTCAACGAGAACCAAGCTAAGGCTTTAGGACAATCCACTATTAAGATGACCCTGATTTTGATGGCACTGGTTTTAATACTTTCAGCTGCAGCTGTCGCCTTAGCAGGAAGTATTGCTTTTGTGGGGTTAATTATCCCTCACCTGATCAAAAAATATATCCCGCAAACTTATCAGCTCAGCCTGCCTTTGATTGCTTTGACTGGTTCTACTTTTTTACTGCTTGTCGATTTGCTTTGCCGAGCAATCAATCCCCCCGTGGAGACACCCCTAACAGCCCTGGTCAGTTTGATTGGCTTTCCTGCTTTCTTATGGTTGGTTCGCAAAGGAGATAAGCTATGAGACATAAAAAGTCCAGAAAACTTAGTCTTGGACTACTCGTCACTTTAAGTCTTCTGATTCTGCTGTCGCTCTCAATCGGCGACAGTTCCTTTTCAGCGACGACACTGATTGACTTATTGACTGGAAAAGCCGATTCTGCTTTGGTCTTTATCATCACCAAGATTCGCCTCCCTAGGCTACTTGCTGCCCTCTTTGGTGGAGCCTCACTTGCCATCTCAGGTATTATTTTGCAAAGCCTGACCAAAAATCCTCTGGCTGATTCCGGTATTTTAGGAATCAATGCTGGAGCGGGTTTGGTGATAACGGTCTTTACCATATTTGATTTCATGGCAAGTTCGCAAAGTCTTTATTTGCTGCCTCTATTTGCCATGTTAGGAGCACTCCTAACGGTTACTCTGGTCTATCTCATGTCCAGTTCTAAAAGTGCTCCCCTTAACCCTGTCACCCTGATTATTACCGGTGTTGGTCTATCTATGATGTTATCCAGTTTGATGATTGCCTTAGTTGGTAATGTTAATCCCTATAAAGTGGACTATATCGTTAACTGGTTGAGTGGACGGATTACCGGCGATGACTGGCCTAGCCTCATGCTCATCATGCCCCTAATGCTTATCCTTTGGCTGCTGTCCTATCGACGGGCCTACCAATGGAATATTATGGGGCTATCAGAAGAAACAGCACTCGGTCTTGGTCTAAACTTGCGGCGAGAACGTGAGCTGGCCTTACTGCTTGCTTCTTGTTTAGCAGCCTTGAGTGTCATCTTAATTGGCAATATTGCCTTCATTGGCCTCATGGCAGGGCACCTCAGTCGTCAATTGGTTGGTGACGACCACCGGCTAAATCTTCCCCTAAGCGCCCTAATTGGTATGATTTTACTCTTACTAGCAGATACCATTACAAGAGTCTTCTTGGTCGGAAGTAACATTCCAACAGGGATTATCATGTCAATCATCGGTGCTCCCTATTTTCTCTATTTAATGACAAAAAATAACATTTAAAAAGATCAAAATCGTTCTGATTTTGATCTTTTCTTTATTGAAGACTGGGTGCCTGATAGATTAAGTTTTCCTGATCTAAGCGACCCAATAAGTGGTATCTCTTTTCTTCTTTTTCCTGTAAATAAGCTAACGTAACCAAGCTCTGGCAGAAAACATCAGGACGTTTCTGCAAAACTAAGTCCTTTCTCAGAAACTTCATCATGAAAGTTGTCAAGTATTTCAAAGCATAATCAGGATTGACATCGCCTAAGATTTGGTAAAGAGCTTCCTGCTCAGCTGACATGGGATAGGCATGTTGCAACTTGTAGAAATAATTAGCCAAGGTCAGGGTTTTACGTTCAAAGTCTGTTTCTTCAATAATCTGCAAGTCATTGGTTTTGTTGGTTAAAACCGTCTTGTATCGAAGTGACTTGATTTCTTGGTAAAGAGTGGATTGATCATCGACAAATACCATTTCATCCAATTGCAATTCTTCTAAAGTGTCTACTTGCGGTAGGTTTAATTGATAGCGTCTTTTACTTCTTGTGATATAGCCATTCTCAATATACAAATCAAGGGCCCTATCTAGCTGTTTCATGTCTGGGAAGGCTTTTTTGATGTGCCTTAGGGTTACATCATCATTGACATAAAGGTAATTAATGAGGTCTTGAAAGAAGGTTTGGCGCGTGATTTTATTGGGGTTGACAACCAGTAACATCTCTATAAAAGTCCTCCTCTGAAAAGCTGACTATCGTTGATGGTTAATATAAGCATGAAAACTAAAAATGTAGTTAATTTCATTTTACTTCTCCTATCTTAAAAAAAGTGGGCAAGCCCACTTTTTATACATATTGACCTTTAATAACGAAGAAAGTTCCACGAATTTCGCCAGCAAGTTTTGAGCGTTGACGGGCGAATTTAAATTTGCCTTCAAATTCTTTTGGAATCTCAATGCCATTTGATAACTTGAAGCCGACAGCTCGTTTGCCACCTTCAGCAAGGGTGTAGAGGACATTGACAGCTAGTCCATTGTCATAATAGACATGAGACCAAAGAATGCCATCAACTTCCATTTGTGAGACACAAAGGGGCTTGTATGGGAAAGCCATCTCACGTTCTTCCAAGACTTTTTCGATAAAGGGTAAAATCTCAGGTTTCTCTTCTGGTGTGAAGACTTCATAGTAGATTTTATATTTATTGAAAAAGTAGCGTGCTTCGTTGGCTCTTAAGCCAGCTAAGACATCTTTAACTGGACTTTCTTCTAATAAAGTTGTTTCGATTTCTTTAAAATTAACAATATAAGACATTAGTTTCCAAAGCTTTCTGTTAATTGTGGTACCACTTGTTTTTTACGTGATACAGCACCTGGTAAGAATGCATGGTTGTTTTCAAGTTTGAAGTTAAAGGCTGCTTCAACTTTGTCCATGTTTGCACCTAATGCCAAAATTTCTGAGTTAGAGTTAACAATATCTGTAATCATTAAGACAAAGTCAGAATAGCCTTCTGTTGCCATTGCATCTTTGATAGCTGCTTCAATAGCTTCCTGACGTTCTAAAACTTCAGCAATATCGACAGTATTGACTTGAGCAACACGAACGGCATTTCCATTTAATTCGAATGTTTTAGCATCAATATCAATAAGCTCTGATTCTGATTTACTTGCTAAGTTGGTTCCTGCTTTGAGGAGCCCCTTGCCATATTCTTCCAAGTTGACTTGAGCCAATTCAGCTAATTCTTCAGCGACTTTATGGTCTGTCATGTGTGTTGTTGGTGATTTCAACAAAAGCGTATCAGAGATCAAACCAGACAAGAGCAGACCAGCAATTTCTTTTGGTACTTCAAGATTGTTCTCTTTGTACATGCGGTAAACGATTGAAGATGCTGATCCAACAGGTTCAACGCGCATAAATAATGGGTTTGCTGTTTCAAAATTAGCAACGCGGTGGTGGTCAACAACGCCATAAATAGTTACATCTGCAATGTCAGCGATTGATTGTTGGAATTCGTTATGGTCCGTTAAGATAACTGTATCGGCACCTTCTGCCTTAGCAGATTCAACAACACGCGGAGCTGTTACGCCAAATGATTCTAGAGCAAAAGCTGTTTCTTCATTAGGTGTTCCTAGGGCTACAACTTCAGCGTCCATTCCGTAAGCATTTTTTACTAAGCATGCAAAAGCATATGATGATGCGATAGCATCAGTATCAGGATTTTGGTGACCAAAAACTAAAACTTTAGACATTATTTTACCTCATTCTCTTTATTGTCTATATTTTAGCAGAATTGAGGTTTAAAATCAAAGCTTGTCAATTATTTCTTTGTAAAAAAAGATAATGAAAGCTTGCTTTCATTATCTTTCGGTAAAGGTAGATATTCTATATTTTCTTTGAATACTTTTTTCATCTCAATTATGATTTATGAACACGGTTCATGTATTCTGTGTAGCTTTCTGTTTTCATGACTTCTTTAGCATGTTGAACCCGTTCTTTTGTTGGTGGTTTAACTCCTTCAAGGGCGTAAGGAATACCAAGTTCACGCCATTTAAATTCACCCATG
Source organism: Streptococcus bovimastitidis (assembly GCF_001885095.1). Classification (GTDB taxonomy): domain Bacteria; phylum Bacillota; class Bacilli; order Lactobacillales; family Streptococcaceae; genus Streptococcus; species Streptococcus bovimastitidis. Next base: position 1,019,798 of record NZ_LZDD01000001.1, read on the forward strand.
GTGTGGTAGGGAAGAATTTCAAACTTATCAACATTTTTTAGGGTAGCAACAAAGGCTCCGAGGCGTTCTAAATGCTCATCAATGTCTGTTAAGCCTGGTACCAATACATGTCGAATCCAAACAGGAATCCCTTTGTCAGATAAGTATTGAGCAAACAAGAGGATATTCTTATTGGACTGTTTAGTGACAATTTTATGTTGCTCCGCATCAATTTCTTTCAAATCTAGCAAGACTAAATCGGTAACGGCTAAAAGTGTCTCTAATTTGGCATGATATTCTGGTGTTTCCCGATAGGTAAAACCACAAGTATCCAGTGTGGTATGAATACCAAGCTCCTTAGCCTTGATAAAAAGTGCTGTAATAAAATCAATCTGCAACATGGCCTCACCACCTGAAACAGTGATTCCTCCATTTTTACCCCAGAAATGACGATATTGCAAAGCCTCTTTTAAGACATCATTAACGGTACGTTCCTTTGAATTATTGGTTTCCATTTCCCACGTATCTGGGTTATGACAATATTGGCAACGCATTTTACAACCTTGCATAAATATAATAAAACGAATTCCTGGACCATCAACTGAGCCGAAACTTTCAGTTGAATGAATCATTCCAGTCACTTGTCCATAATCAATAGCTGACATTGAATCTCCTTATACATTGTAAACGTTTCACATTTTCATTATAACATTTTTCACAAAAAAGACTAGGTATGATCCTAGTCTTCGTCAACAATCTGTTCTATATTAGAAACTAATAATTTAAGTTTTGTGATACGACCATCCTTAACTTTATCATTGATTAAGGTTAAGTGTTTACCGTTGCTTTCACATTCAAAACTTACTTTTTCTTCCTGGCTAGGAATGGTTCCAGTGCCTGTTATATAAAATCCAGCAATGGTATCGACATCATCACTTTCAAGTTCCGTGTCAAAGAATTCATTAAATTCATTTAAAGTCATGGTTCCAACGACAATATAGGTATCTTCGCCAATGACATGAACAAATTTTTCAGCCTTATCGCTTTCATCATCAATTTCACCGACAATTTCCTCTAATAAGTCCTCTAGCGTAACCAAACCAGCTACACCACCGTATTCATCTAAAAGAATAGCCATTTGGTTTTGTGTGATCCGTAATTGTCTTAATAAATCATCGACGTAAATAGTTTCTGGAACAAATAAAGGTTCTTGTAAAATGCGACGAATATTAATATTTTCAAAACCATTTTTAAAGCCTGCTTCTAAGAGACGCTTAGTATGGACTAAGCCAATAACTTTATCCTTATCCACATCGTAGACAGGGATACGTGAAAAGCTTTGTTTTAAAATTTCTTGAATATTTTCTAAGGTGTCATCATTAATATCAATCATGAAGGCATCGGTTCTTGGAACCATTACTTCACGCGCCATTAATTCATCAAGTGAGAAAATCCCTTGAAGCATTTCAATTTCTTCAGCATCTAATGTAGCCTCACTGTTTGACAACATGTATTCAATCTCATCACGGGTCATTTGTTCATCAGCATCATCAAAGGTCATTGGCGTGATACGACTTAAAAGATTGGTTGAAGCTGATAAGAGCCAAACGAAGGGACTCACAAGTCTGCCAAGAATAATAACTATTGGAGCTGATATGATGGCAAGACGATCTTTTAAGTTCATGGCAATCCGCTTTGGATAGAGTTCACCAAGAACAATTGAGATATAAGTTAAGAAGACAAGTGAAATAATTGTACCCGCAGACTGTGCTGTTGCTGAATTCCCTAACCATTTGGAAATAACTTTACCAAGTGAGGCGGATAAACTTGCCCCTTGTAAAAGACTGATAAAGGTAATCCCAACTTGAATGGTTGAAAGAAAATGATTGGGTTGTTCTAAAACACGGAGAAGTCGAATGTATTTTTTGTCGCCGTCTGCTGCTTTTTGTTCAACACGTGAACGACTTAGTGACACTAGAGCCATTTCACTAGCTGAGAAAAAGGCATTTAATAAAGTAAAGAAAATCAGCAATAATAACTGTAAGTATAAAGGCTGATTGACAGGGTCTTCCATTAATAGATACTCCTAAAAAAGATTATAGTAACCTCATTATATCACAGATTTTTGAGAAATTGCTCAATTTGCCTTGAACATTAAGAATTTCAACTATAAAAAAGAGGCAAGTTCTTGCTTTCAAAAAAAAGGTAAGCTTGACTCATAAAATAAACTATTTTTTCAGTTCTGCTAACTTCTCAATCATTAAAAGAAAAGGAGGGCAGTTTTTTTGGTTGAGGGCTTGATAAGACATGACCGTTACTTGATCTTGTGGTAGGTCACTTATAAAGTCAATGAGTGCTTCTTTTTCTTCTTGACCACCATCATGTCCATAATAGACCATGATGGCAATTCGGCCACCAATAGTAAGGGCTCTGAGCAGTTTCTCTATGGCTTCGATGGTCGTTTCTGCATAGGTAATAATCGACTTATCAGCACTAGGCAAATAACCTAAATTGAAGATAGCAGCATCCACTTGTGTGACATACTGGTCAACATTTTCATGCCCAGAAAGAATCAATTGCACGTTTTCTAAATTGGCTTTAACTAGTTTTTCAGCTGTCCGCTGAATAGCTTCCTCTTGGACATCAAAGGCAAAAACTTTAGCAACTTTTGGTGCAAAATAGAGAGTATCATTGCCATTTCCCATGGTGGCATCAACAAGAATACTTTCTTCAGTTAAGATTTGGTCAAGGAAATCGTGGGAGACTTGAATTGGTTTTGCAATCATTTATCAATCTCCTAGCTGGCCAAATCACGATATCTATAAACTAATAGTCCTATCACAAAGGCAACTATTGAAACAGCACACGGAATAGCTAATAGAATCCAATCGAAATCTGTTCCTGCGAATCGGTCTGCAGCATTGGCCATATAATAAGGTGTTACATATTTTAAGAAATCAACCTTCTCAACAAGGCGACAGATAATATCCATGAAATAGCCGAGTAAGGCTATACCCATTCCAAATCCTACCATTTTTTTCTTGGACAAAGCTGAAAACATAAAGCAGATACTTGCAATCTCAATTTGCATGAGGAAGGCTAAGGCATGGTATTGAGCAAATGCTGAATAGTCAAAGGACATATCAACAGTGTAGAGAGCAGCATATTCAATAGCAATGCCAAGCACATTGAACAAAATCAGCGAGAGGATGACGCTAATATATTTTTGAACAATAATTTTTTTGCGTCCTAGTGGCAAACTAAAGAGGAACTCAGCTGTGTGAGCTTCTTCTTCCTTTGATAAGCTGGATACACCCAAGAGGGCTGCATACATAGCGGCGCCAATGGAGTAAATCAATGCAATTTCCGCGGAATAATAACCGCCTAGGGTAGCTATGGAGACCTTGTCCATTCCCAAAGCCTTAGAAACACCGCCCATATCTTGGTAGAGGTTGGCGATTTGTTTGATACTATCTGCGACACTCTCATAAAGCAGAATACATAGGGCACTACTGAGTCCTACTGAAAGAGCCCAGATGAGGAGACTTTTGTTCCCTTGTTTTAATTCGTGTTTGATGATCATTTGCCGTCGTCCTCCTCATAATAGTGCATGAACAAATCTTCCAGACTTGGTTCTTCGATTAAAATGTCATCCGGTTCTAATGAAGCCAACTCTTTCAAGAGGTCACTAGCCTTGCCTTCAAAACTTTGTGTGATTGACTGGCCATCTTTCCAAATGGTGACTTCTTTTTTCTGACTATGCATGAGGTTTTCAACGCGGTCAATGGTTAAAATTTTTCCTTTTTTAAGAATAGCCACGCGGTCACAGTAGGCTTTAACCTCTGACAAGACATGGGAAGACAGGAATGTCGTCCGTCCTGCAGCTTTCGCTTCAAGGAGCAACTGGAAGAAACGTTCTTGCATGAGTGGGTCCAATCCAGAAGTAGGCTCATCAAGAATCAATAAATCGGGTTGGTGCTGAAGGGCGCAAACGATACTCACTTTTTTACGGTTACCTAGTGATAAATCCTTGATTTTTTTATTTAAAGGAACCTCTAAGAGATTACAGATGCGAACCGCTTCCCGGCTACAATCATTGTTAGGATGTGCCTTAGCTGCAAAGCGAATGACTTGTTTAGCCGTCATATTAGGGTAAAACATAGCTTCTGAAGGCATATAGCCAATATGATCAAGGGTTTCTTCTAAACTATCGTATTGGTCTCCAAAAAGACTGATTTGGCCTTTGTTGTGTCTAATTAATCCCAATATACAACGAATAGTGGTTGATTTTCCAGCTCCATTTGAACCTAAAAATCCATAGATTTCGCCCTGTTCAACTGCCAGTGAGACATTATCTAAAGCCAAGTGACGGCCATAAGCTTTGGATAAATTACGGATTTTGATGATGGTATCTGTCATACTTCTCTCCTTCCCAACTAGCTTTTGCTAAGTCGGCAACCTTGGTAGGCGTTTCTTCTTTCCATCTCCTGATCGATGGCATTAAGCACTTCCCATTTGTTGAGACTCCACATGGGACCAATTAACATGTCCCTAGGAGCATCGCCGGTAATTCTGTGAATGATAATATTTTCTGGGATAATTTCCAATTGGTCACAAATAATCGACACATACTCTTCTTGACTCAACAATTGCAGTCTTCCCTCATGATAATCCCTTTGCATGCGCGTGTTGGTCATAAGGTGCAAGAGGTGCAATTTAATGCCCTGAATATCGTTATCGGTCACACAACGACGAACATTTTCTAGCATCATCTCATGGGTTTCACCTGGGAGTCCGTTGATCAGATGGGAGACGATTTCGATTTTGGGGAATTGGCGGAGCCGTTTGACGGTTTCCTTATAGAGTTCGTAGGAATGGGCCCGGTTAATGAGCTGCGATGTTTCTTCGTATGTTGTCTGTAAACCCAGTTCAACGGTGACATGCATTTTTTCTGCTAGCTCTGCCAAGTAAGAAATAACCTGGTCAGGCAAACAGTCTGGTCTGGTCCCAATATTAATCCCAACGACTCCAGGCTCGAAGATGGCTTGCTCGTATCTCTCTTTAATCGTCTCTAGAGGCGCATGCGTATTCGTAAAATTTTGAAAATAAACCAAATACTTTTGAACTTCCGGCCATTTCCGATGCATAAAGTCAATTTCTTTGTAGAATTGCTCACGAATTGGGGCATCGGGGGCAACAATGGCATCTCCTGATCCTGAGACGGTACAGAAGGTACAGCCACCATGAGCGACTGTTCCATCACGGTTGGGGCAATCAAAGCCAGCATCAATAGGCACTTTAAATATTTTTTCACCAAAAATGTTACGATAGTAATCATTTAGTGTTTGGTATCGTTTTTTCATACCCTTATTTTAGCATAATTTAAGACAAAAAAAACAACTCCTTGAGTTGTTTCATTTTTATTTCTGTTTCGATTGAAAGCGCCATTCAAATCGTTTTTTTATATAAAATGGGTAAAGGAGATTTAGAACGCCATATGCAATTGTAAAACCTCCAATGACATCTGTCGGGTAATGAACACCCAAATAGATGCGTGATAATCCAATCAGTAAAATCAAGCTAAAAAAAGCAAGGATCAAGATGAGACGAATCGTTTTGTCTTGGAAACGATTCAAGAGAATCAATAAGATTGCTCCATAAATCATGAAAGACCCCATAGCATGACCACTTGGGAAAGAAAAGCCACCAGCATATACGATATGTTCTAATGTTGGTCTAGCTCTTTGATAAATCAGTTTAAAACCTGAAATCAATATGCCAGCCAGAACGCCATTCGCAAGGAAAAAGAGAGCTTCTGCTTTCCATTTTATTAAGAACAAGAGAATGGTTACGATCACAACTACTGCTGTTTGAGTTGAAACATTCCCCATATAGGTAATGGTTCTAAAAAAATGAGTTGCTTGTTCAGGTAAAGTTCCCCGAATAGTCTCTTGAATGCTTTTATCAAAGGCTACCAATGTCTCAGGATAAAATTGTACGGTATAACCAAGCATCACAAAAAATAAAAATGCAAAAGATGATCGTAATAAGTATTCTTGTCTATTTTTCATATGGTAAAGTAATATATCTTTCTAAAATAGGTTTACTTGCAATATATACGAAATAGAATGAAATTGCAAATATGAGCCCTTCAATAAGATTAAAAGGTAAGACCATAGCTAGTAAATATTTTGCAATTCCAATAAAAGCACCGATATCAAAATTGGCAAATTTAGCATATAAAGGAATGGCATAGAAATAGTTTAATGCTAACATTGCTAAGGTTAAAGTAATAGTACCAATTAAGCTAGCTCCAATATATTGAAACCGGCTCTTTTTGCCATTCCAAAAAATAGCAAAGGCTGTTACAAACAAACCTAGAGCAATAATATTCATTGGTAATCCAATAAAATCATTAACACCACTATTATTAAGAAGTAATTTTAATAAACTACGTAATAATAAGATAGCATAGGCACTCTTCAAATCGAATAGAACCAAACCCAAGAGAACAGGTATGATAGAAAATTCAATTTTCAGGAAGTTAGCACCTGGAATGATTGAAAAGCTGACAAACATTAACAAAAATGAAATGGTTGACAGGATAGCGATTAACACTAAACGATGTGTTTTTGACATAAAAAAGTTCCTCCAATTTTTTCAAATTGAAAGAAGTTCCTTCGTAATCGCTTACACAAAATAAGTGTAAGCAAAAAACCAGGTCTTCTCTCATCCAGACTTTACTGTCGGTTGTAGATTTTCACCACATCAGCTTGCGCTCGCGGACTTCTAGTTGACTAGTCACCGCCGGTCGGGAATTTCACCCTGCCCTGAAGACACATATAGAATAGCAAAAATACTACTACATAGCAAGACTTTTGCATTAAGATAATAAGAAATAGTCAACAAATCGATTAAAAAACAGACACTACCATTAGGAGTGTCTGCTTTGTCCAGAATATCAAAAATTAAAGGCTTGTAATTTTGAAAAATGGCGCTGCTACTCCACGATTATCATCTTTATCAGTACTTCTTTCATTCCATAAGTTTTGAATTGGATACCAGCCACAATTACCACTAGTGTATGGATCATAGACATAAGTGTAACCATTCGAATAGCCTTTTAAGACCATTTCATGACTTCCAGAAGCTACAAATTTGTTATATTGGATTGCACAAGCCACATGATGCCCAGCTTGTAAAGCTGATGTAATTGCTGATGCATTGGTCAAATTACTATATTGATAACCAAAATTAGTAACCGCCGAAATTAATCCTTGTGCCGAAGTTCCAATAAAGGATTTATTAAACTCATTCGTTTTTGTATATAAGAAATCAGCTACTTGTGGTGGAAGAATTGTTTTTCCAGATAGGGATGAGAATATCATGGCTAAACTGGTTGGTACACAACCGGCAGCAGCTAAATTTGAAATACCGTATTGTTTCCAACCCCAACGTGAATCTCTCTGGTTATAATATGGAGTGATAAGTGCTGCTCTTAAATTTGTTGTCCCTACTTCAATTTTTTGCACACTGCCATCTTGATAATAGACGTAAGCATGGACCGTATATTTTCCAATTAAAGATTTGTGTCGTTGCTGATTAATTCTAATGGTGGTCGCACCACTTGACGCTGCTGCGCTTTCATACCAAGCTAAATTGCTTTGATCGGCAGTTGACCATGCAGCAACTTTTATTTTACTAATTGGCTTGCCACTTGCTCCCGCAAGAATAACAACATCAGCGACTCCTTGTTGTGGGCGCTCGTTTTGAATGAATCCTTGACTGCCTTTAGATTTTTCTACTAATTGAATTTCTAATGCTTCAATAGCTTTAGATTGACCAGTTGTTCCTGCTACATAGCGATCATAGACCCATGATTGCCATCCAATATTTTGGACGTGAGCACGATATTTTAAATCAAAGCGACTATCTAAATAACCACTTAATTTCATTTCAATGGCTTCAATGCGATTTGAGTTTGTTAAAACACCAGCCATTTGCTCACTTGAAACAAAGGTTTGCCAGCCAATATTTTGAACATGAACACGATAAGTAATATCGCCATAGGATTTGTTATTAAGACTAAGAAGGAAAGCTTGAATTTGTTTTGATTGTCCAGTAGTTCCACTAAACATACCTTCTGAGACCTTATTTTGCCAACCATTATTAATAATATTTGTCTGATAGGTTAAAGTAGGTTTAGTAAAGAGAATAAAAGCTTTACTGGTATCTAAAGTAACTGCTTGCCCCTTTTGAATCAGCTGAATTTCAAAAGCTTCCATGCGTTTGCCAAGACCTTGGCTGCCCGCACTCTCACCATTTTTTGCCCAGCTCAACCAGCCAAAATCGGCAATGTGGGTACGGTAATAAATATCATACTGAAATGCTAAGTTACCAGTTAATTGAATACGAATGGCTTCCATTGCTTTGGACTGTCCCGTTGTCCCACTAACTTGACCTTCAGACACTGGATTTTGCCAACCGATATTTGCCACATGACTGGAGTATGTGATATTGCCATCACTTGGATTATCGATAGTGATTGTAATGGCTTCAACAGCTTTTGATTGCCCAGTCGTACCACTGATTTGACCTTCTTGAACAGGATTCTGCCAACCAACATTTGAAACATGGCTAGTATAGTTTACTGTTGGTTTTGTGACAGTTGGTTTTGTGACAGTTGCTTCTGTAGAGGCTAAGCTTTTAACTGTTTTTTCACTTGGACTGACTTCTGAATTGGAGGGATTATTTTTTGTATTGCTCACCTCAGGCGTGCTAACTGACTGATTATCTACACTTGCAGTCACTGGATTTTGAGGTGTTTCTATTGTCCCCTTCGAAGCTATTGGATTTACCTTCGCTATAGAAGTTTCTACAGCTTGTGGACTATCTATTTGAGCCTGATTAATTGGAACTGGATTTGATGCAGCTTGTTCTTCTGCTGATACAGAATAAGTTTGTAGTCCAGAAAGCAGACCTAAACTAGATACACCCAGAATTACCCAAGTTTTTTTTGACTTGCGCAGTACTTTTTTCATTCATTCACCTCTTATTTTTCATATTATCCTATATTTCTCATTATAGACTCATCTGACTGCAAAAGCAATTCAAAAAAAAAGAAGCCCCTTGGAACAGACAGCAAAATTTAGTTATAAACTAAGAATTGAGTGCTACTGAGGTCACTTCTATTTTATTTTAATTTATCATTTTCATAGGTATGTTGAAGTTCAAGGCCACTAAAAGCTTGCTGTCTCAGGGCCTCATAGACGATCATACAAACGGTGTTTGACACATTGAGACTTCTGACGTGTTGATCATTCATTGGAATACGAAGCGCCTTTTCAGGATGTTGGCGCATGAATTCTTCAGGTAGTCCCTTGTCTTCTCTTCCGAATAAGTAGTAATGTCTTTGACCATCGTTAAAGTTCTGGTCAGAGTAAACCTTATCTGCAAACTTACTAATGAGGTGGAGCTGGCCATCACACTTAGCCAAAAAATCTTCCAGATTATCATAAAAGCGAATGTCCAATTTTTCCCAATAATCTAGACCTGCTCGACGCATTTTGCGATCATCAATGGGGAAACCCATAGGTTTAATAATATGCAATGGGGCATTCGTTGCGGCACAGGTTCTTGCGATATTCCCAGTATTTTGGGGGATTTGGGGTTCAAAAAGCACGATATGGTTTTTGGAATCTATTTCTCTATATTGGTTGTGTTCAATATCAACTGTCATTGTTTTCCTCTTTTACTCATCAAAAAACCACACTGCCCGGAGTCAAGCTCAGCAAACAATGTGGTTGGTGGTGATTCGTTAACTTAAATCATAACAGGTTTGATTTAAACCAACGAATGCTTATTTGTTATTATAACACTTTGACAAGTCATGTCAATAAAAATCTCTAAAAAAATGCTGATTTTAGTGATTTTTATTGCGTTTCAGGCTAAAGTGGTCAGGAACAGGATCCTCTCCCCCTTCAACAAATGGGTGACAGCGTAAAATCCGAGCAGTACCCATTAAAACTCCTTTAAGTCCACGCTTTTCAATAGCTTGAATCATATAGCTCGAACAGGTTGGCCGATAGCGACATGACGGTGGAAAGATGGGGGAAATGAATTTCTGATAAAAACGCACCAAGGCGATTAAGAAAGCATTAATCATTTATCTGTTACAGCAGCGTTGTGGAGCTGACTAACTTCTTTTTTATTAAGACGTCTTGCTTCACCTGGTCTCAAACCAGTTAAATCCAAAGTACCAAATTGCGTCCGTGATAATTTATCAACTAAGAGTCCAACTGATTCAAACATCTTCTTAACTTGGTGATTACGACCTTCATGAATTGTTAACTCAACAATCGAACGGTTTTTGTCAGCTTCTACACGGATGATATTGTAACGAGCTGGTTTTGTTTTCTTACCATCTATGACAACACCACGTGTTAAAGGACGAAGATTCTCCTTAGTGGCAATACCTTTAACTCGAGCTAAATAGACTTTATCGATTTCATTCCGAGGGTGAATCATTTTATCCGTAAAATCGCCATCATTTGTCAAAATCAAAAGCCCAGAAGTATCCCAGTCAAGGCGACCAACAGGGTAAATCCGTTCCTTAACTTGTGGCAATAAATCAATAACCGTTTTGCGCCCTTTATCATCGGAGACACTGGAAATAACGCCACGTGGCTTATTAAGGAGATAGTAAACCTTCTCTTCATTGTAGATTGGGCTACCTTCGACTTCAACCTGATCACCAGATTTGATAGTTGTGGCCAAATCAGTCACAACCTGTCCATTTACTGTTACTAATCCGGCTTTAATCAGCTCTTCCGCTTTACGACGACTAGCCACACCAGCGTGGGCTATAAATTTGTTAATTCTCATTTTTTCTCTTTTCTTTTTGGGGAATACCAGAGGTTCTAACTTAATCATTATTATGAAACAAGGCTGTTTCCTGATCTTCGATTTCTAGATTAGACACGTCTAATAATTCATCTAAGTGATTAATCCCCATGTAGTCTAGGAAATAATCAGTGGTTGCATATAAATTAGGACGACCGATAACCTCTTTTTTGCCGGTTTCCTTAACCAATTCAAAAGCAATTAATTTACTAAGTGCCCCACTTGAGTTGACACCTCTAATATCGTCAATTTCAAGCCTAGTAATAGGCTGTTTATAAGCGATAATTGAAAGGACTTCTAAACTTGCTCTGGATAAACTTTGGTTAATAGGAGCATTAGCAAACGTCCGTAATAATTCTGCATAAGCATCTTTTGTAACCAACTTAAAGGTCTGAGAAGACTCAATCAAACAAAGGGCTGAATCCTGATCATTTTCATATTTTTCCTTTAATTTGTCAACTTGTTGTTGCAGGGCTGTGGGTGATAAATTGGTTAGGTTTGCCAGTTGTCGTAAACTGAGACCTTCCTCACCAGCAACAAAAAGCAATGCTTCAATTTGTGGTAAATAAGTCATTACATTTCCTTTGTTAATATAATATCAGCAAAATTTTCACTTTGATATACTCTTGCTACTTGCACCTTAATTAATTCTAAAGTTGCTAAAAATAAGGTAATGACCTCATTTAAGCTAGTACATTCTTGAAAAACTTCTGTCAATAAGACTTCTTTTTTAGAAGTTAATTTACCTTCCAAGTGTTGCATCATATCTTCAATTCGAAAATCTTCCCGTTCAATAACCGTATGATTTTGCTTGAATTCTTCCTGCTTAACAGTCATGATTTTTGAGAAGGCTAAAAAGAGGTCGGTGACATTTTTATCTTCTTTTAAAACTGTATCTTCAAAAATGAGTTCTAACTTTGGTTTTGAGTAGTAAAGTGCTCTATGGTCATGTTGCTTACCTAAAGCTTTACTAAGCTCTTTAAAACGACTGTATTCTTCAATTTTTGATAAGAGGTCAATTTCAGGATCATCTTCATCCGGCTCTGCCTCAACAATTTTGGGAAGGAGACGACGACTTTTTATCAACATGAGCTGACTAGCCATAACCATATATTCACCCGCAAGCTCAAGTTTCATTGCTTGTAAAGTTTCAATATAGGCAAGATATTGCTCAATCACTTCAACTATTGGCACTTGATAAATATCCATCTGATATTTTGAAACCAAGTGAAGTAATAAATCCAGAGGTCCTTCAAAATCTTTTAACTTTATATCCATTAGTCTTTAAAATACTTTTCTAGTGTTACAGGACTCTTCAATCCTAATTGCTGGCTAATCGCCAGAATTGATTTCCCTTTTGATTTTTCCTTCATAATGAAATGCCTTCTTAAATCTTGGGCTGTCACTTCTTCTAATTCTAGACTTTTTAAGAAGGCTTTTAGCTCCTTATAAAACCATTGCCGTGAAAAAGTCTTCCCCTGATGATCAAACAAATAAACTTGCTTCTGATTAACAAAAATTTCCATTAATGGTAGTAATTTTTGGGGAATTTCTAAAACCCTTTGTTGTCCATTTGTTTCAATTTTTACCATCTGCAAGGCTAACAGGCAATTTTCAACCTTTAAGTTTGCTATTTCATTGGGAAGTAAGCCTAACTCAAGAATTAATAAGGCAATCAATTGACCCCTTTTCTGTCCAGATTCCTGCAAGAAATCGACTGACTTAATTGTATCAGTGAGCTCAGGTTTTGGCTTATCTTGTCTAACTTTCTCATCAATATGAAAATAATCTTTTAGGTAAGAGATCTGATACAGAAAATAGAGAAATTGATTAACCGTTGAGAACTTTCGTCTTCTAGCAGCATCACTTAGTCCAGAAACCTCAAATTGATAGCGTCTCATTTTCTCCGAACTCATTTTCTCGTTAACAATATCAACAAATTGCAACAAATCATAGCGGTAGGCTGATTTGCTTGCTTTTGAAAGTTCTTTTGTAGCTAGAAATGTTTCAATTAAATCAATCATGTTTTTTCTCGATGCTATAATCGTCGGTAAAATCATGAAGAAGGCTATTTAATGCTTTGAGAATTGATTTTCGAGTGATGATACCAACAAATAAGTTTTTATCATTAACTACAGGTAAAAAAGGATAATCAACTAACTTATGCATGATGTGTGTAAGACTTGAGGTCATTGGAATGGCTTCAATTTTTGTATTAACCATTTCACCGATGTCTGTCTGATTTAATTCCCAATCCGTCAATTGATTCTTAACTTGATAATTTAAAATATCAGAAATACTAATCGTTCCTCTATACTGGCGGTCCTTTGTCAATACAGGAACGCGGGAAAAACCATTATTTACTAATAAAAGCATGACATGATCAGAATTATGAGTATCAATAAAAATCGCTAAATCGTCTGCAGGAATTAAGTAGTTAACTAAATGTTGTAAAATAAAATCTTCAAATTCTTTTGCGATCATCGTTTAAATTCCTTAGACAAAGATGGGTATAGTTGATGCTCCCGATTATAGAAAGTGATTGAAAATCGATTATCATCAATCACAATTTTAGCATAGAGTTTCTCATCTACTTCACCCCTTGGTAGTAAGAGACTTCCAGGATTAACAAAGAGTGTTTTTCCCATTTGCCAAACTGCTGGTCTATGAAGGTGCCCATAGAGACAGATATCAGCATGAGCTTCTTGGGCAAAATAATCCAATTTATCCCAGGTAAAATTGATTTGATAATGATGGCCATGTGTTTGAGCGATAGTTAGGTCATCTAGTCGAATGATATTATCTTGTGGATAGTCTTTATCATAATCACAATTTCCGCCAACAACATAAATACCTTGCCAGAGGGAATCCGAACTTTTGAGTTCAGAGTCTCCATTGTGAAAAATGGCATCCACTTTACCAAGATAGTGATTTTTAACAGATTCTACAATGTCACGGTCACCATGAGAGTCACTCATTACAATTATCGTTTTGCTTGCCATGATGGAAATTCCTCCACTAACTTTTTAAAGGCTAAACCACGGTGAGAAATGCTATTCTTTTCTTCCGCACTTAACTCTGCAGAGTGTTTACCTGTTTCACCAACAATAAAGAGCGGATCATAGCCAAAACCATTCTCCCCCTTAGGTTGGAATGCAATGTAGCCAGGCCAGTCGGCTTCGACTACTAAACTTTCTTTTCCTGGTGCAGCTACAACTAAAGTTGTATGAAACTGTGCCGAACGGTCTTTTTGATCAAAAACCATGGCTAATTCATGCAATAATTTGGCATTATTTGCCTCATCAGTTGCTTCAGGTCCAGAAAAACGAGCTGACCAGACACCTGGCATGCCACCTAAGATATCAACTTTCAATCCTGAGTCATCGGCGATTACCATTTTTCCAGTTAATTCTGAAATGGTTTCGGCTTTCAACCTGGCATTTTCTTCAAATGTAACTCCAGTTTCGTCTACTTCCGGTAATTCAGGATGATCATTTAAGTCTTCCACTTCATAGCCCAGTTGACCAAACATTTTACGGAATTCTTCTGTCTTTCCTTTATTATGTGTTGCTATTAAGATTTTTTTCTCCATAGCAAGAGTGTCCATATTGAAGAAAGCTTTTAAGGGAAGTCCTTCTTCAGGCATGAGCACCTCTAAAACCTGCTGGTTTTCACAAATGAGAAGGGCACCTTGATGTTCAAGAACTTCAAGATGTCGCCCTATTTCTTGATTAATCATCTCTAAGACAAATTGAACTAAAGCAAAATCTGAAGATTTTTTGATAACTGTAATCGTGTATCCATAATTTTCCCAGTCTTCTTCAATATCATTTGTGTTCAGAGGCGCCAGCTTAAGATTTAATAGGTTAAAGCGATCACCAATAATATCATCTATGGCAATGATGGTGTTATAGCCCTGCCATTTCCCAATAAACCAGTTCTCTTTATCTTTGTATTCGTAAATTTTTTCTGTCATAAGCTTATGTGCTCCACATGTATTTCTTCATTTAACCAAGAATTAGCAATGATTTGAAAACTATCAATCCCTGCTGTTGTGTAATAAGTATGGTCTAAGTCACGTTCTGTCCGACTGGCATTAATTTGAAAGTAATTTAAGAGGACCGAGATATCACGAACGCACTCAGCACCACTATCAATTAGAGTCACTTCTGGTCCCATTACATTTTGAATTATTGGGCGTAATAAGGGATAGTGGGTACAGCCTAAAACTAAGGTATCAACTTTTCCAACTAATGGTGCTAATGTCTCGTAGACAATCTTTTTAGCGACACTTGAACCTGTCTCATTGGATTCAACAATTGGAACAAATTTGGGACAAGCCAAACTTTGAACGGCAACTTGTGGCGCTAAGAGTTGAATTTTTTGCCGGTAAATATCTGAATTAACCGTCATTGGTGTGCCAATGATTCCTACTTTACCGTTTCTTGTTGCTTTAATAGCAGCGCTAGAACCAGGAAGAATCACCCCTAAAACAGGTATGTCTAAGGCTTCTTTGACTTCTTCCCAGGCAACAGCTGTCGCTGTATTACAAGCAAAGACAATCATCTTAACATTTTTAGTCAGTAAGAAATTAACTAATTCCCATGTGTATTCTCTAATTTGCTCTGCCGGTCTTGGACCATAAGGAGCCCGAGCAGAATCACCTACATAAACAATTTGCTCAAAGGGCAATTGCCGTCTTAACTCTCGGACAACTGTTAAACCACCAACCCCAGAATCCAGAAAACCTATCGGTCTATTATCCATTTTTACTACTTCCTAATTGACACGAAAAAAACTCAGCCGCAAGTCGCCAACTGAGCTTTTTTTCCAACTCTGAACAGTTGACACTACCTCTCGAAAATAAAAAGTTTACAAGCGTCTGATTGCAATGACTGTTCACAAGGTCATAAGTAATTGTAGAACAACTCAAATGACAATTATTTTCCTTTAGCTGTAGCAGCCTTAGATTGTTTAACGATATTACGGTAGGTTTGTTGGATTTTTGCTTCGCTTGGTTTTTGGCCCATTTGGCTCATCATTTCTCGGATAGCTTCAGGTGTTAAACGTGGATGCTCACCCAATTCTTTTTCAATTTGTTTACGGGCAATATACATACCACCAAATAAACCACCTGCAAGTGCGACAATTATTAATAAAATCCATAAAGTTGTTGACATTTTCTTTGAATTCTCCTAGTTTTTTATTCCACTCATTATACCAAAATTATTGCTTTTATACAAATGACATTTGCTCTTTGGACTAGAAGGATTTTAGAAATCATATCCTCTGATTGTGGCAAAATAGTCCTCCGCTACCTCGGCCCGTCTAATCAGTCTGGCCTGGCCATTTTCCTGTAAGAGGATTTCTGCCGACCGCAGACGACCGTTATATTGGTAGCCCATTGAGAATCCATGTGCTCCTGTATCATGAATAACCAATAGGTCATTTGGTCGTGCTTGAGGTAGGCTTCGGTCTTTGGCAAATTTATCGTTATTTTCACAGAGCGAGCCGACAACATCTACAACTTCAATACTGCCCTCAGGGTTAGAAAGATTTGTAATATGGTGATAAGAACCATACATGGCTGGTCTCAGTAGGTTTACAGCTGAAGCATCAACACCCACGTATTTTTTATAGGTTTCCTTACGATGTAGGACTTTGGTTATTAAATGACCGTGAGGGGCAAGCATAAAGCGTCCTAACTCTGTGTATAAAGCAATATGGTCCAAGCCATTCTCAGCTAAAATAGCATCATAAACTTTTTTGACACCTTGGCCAATAATGGCAATATCATTGGCAACTTCTTCTGGTCGATAATTAACACCAATCCCACCAGATAAATTGATGAAATCTAAGCTAATCCCTAAATCATTTTTGATGTCAACTGCCAATTGAAAGAGTTCTTTAGCTAATTCTGGGTAGTAATCATTGGTAACCGTATTTGAGGCTAGAAAGGAGTGAATTCCCAAGGAAGAAACTCCCTTCTCTTTGAGCTCTGAAAGTCCTCTATAAAGCTGGGCTTTTGTCATCCCAAACTTGGAGTCTTGGGGATGATCCATGATTTCGGTTCCTAGCGCGAAGACACCTCCGGGATTATACCTTAAAGAAAGACGATCAGGAAGGTCGATAACCTCTTCTAGAAAGGTGATTTGTTCGTAAGCATCTAAATTAATTGTTGCCCCTATAGACTTTGCATACTGATATTCATGCGCAGGTGTGTTATTTGATGAGAACATGATGTCCTTAAAGCCAAGTTCTTTACTCATCATTAATTCCACTTCGGTCGCACAATCTACCCCACAGTTTTCTTCTTGTAAAATCTTTAGGATCGCAGGTGTCGGCGTTGCTTTGACTGCGAAATATTCCTTAAAGCCTGGATTCCATGAAAAAGCCTTATTAAGAGCACGCGCTTTTTCTCTGATACCTTTTTCATCATAAAGATGAAATGGCGTTGGGTAGTCTTGGCAAATGTCCTCTAAAGTTTCTAAACTGATAAATGGTTCTTTCATGTCTATTCTCCGAATTTTCAAAATATTAGAGTAAGTATATCACAACTTGTCATTTTAAGACAGAATAAAAACTAGCCTCTTATAGAGACTAGTTTAATCATGATTATTAATCATTACGGCCAAAGATACGAAGTAAGCTGATAAACAAGTTAATAAAATCTAGGTAGAGGCTGAGGGCCATAGAAATAGCCCATCCATCATTAACCTGACCGTTTGTAGCTTGATAGACCGTTTTAATTCTATTATTGTCAACTGCAATTAAGCCAGAGAAAATGAAAACTGAAACAATAGAAATGATGAAGTTCATGCCACCACTTCCCATGAAAATATTAACCACACTAGCAATAATAATACCAATGAGGACTGCCATTAGAGCTTTGCGGAAGCCAGACAAATCTTTTTTGACAAAGATTCCAATCATTGCCATAGCAAAGAAAACAGCTGCCGACGAAACAAAAGCTTGAAAAACTGTCGTTTGTGTATAAACAGCAATAATAAAGCTTAGGGTAAAGCCGTTTAAAGCGGAATAGAATAAGAATAATGGTAAGGCCATTGGCGTGTTACGGTTTGCTGCTGCACTTGCTACGAAAACTAATACCAATTCTAAGATAATGGCTCCATAATAGATGAATGGGTGGTTGGCAATAATAGCAAACATGTTATCTCTAAAAGGATAGAGCATTAGGAAAGATACAAAGCCTGATAAAGCTACGCCCATTCCAACTAGGCCATAAATTTTGGCAAAGAATCGGTTAAGTCCCGAGTCTGTTTCAGTATAAATTAAATGATCGTTCATAGTAAATTCTCCTTTTATCTTTAGCGATTATGACTATTTAAAGTTTTGCGTTTGAATAAACGACGATGGGCCCAACGATTACGCATTGGTGTTGCAACTTCCTTTACTGCCCAATATTTATCAACCATTGTTACAATATAACTTTCACGATATTTAGGAAAAGCTACTGTGGCTCCCCACATATGTTTCAAAATAATATCTTCTTCCCGTTGATTAATATCGGTCAATTTTTTTGCATTTCGTAATGCAATGCGTGGATGAACCCATGCGTGACTTTTATTAAACTTGGTAACACGCCAGTCATAGTAAAAGAAATCGTGCAGTAAACCTCCACGAGCTGTACTTTTGGCATCCCAGCCAAATTTTTTTGCTAACTTGTAACTTGTATAGGCTACATTGATTGAATGTTCCAATCGAGTAGAATGATGGTGTTGAACAATTGATTCTAATTTTTGAAATCGGGGATGGTCAATTAGGTGTCCAACATGTTCCATAAATTCGCGGTCATTAGTATAATCCATAATTATCACCTCGTGTAGGTATTATAACATATTCCCTTAAATCAAGCTAAAAATGACTATTCCTGCAGCGACAGCCACGTTAAGACTTTCTGCTTGGCCAGGCATATTTATATGGACCAGTTGACTAGCCAGCTCAGCCATTTCACCACTAATACCTTGTCCTTCGTTACCCATGACAAGGACAAAATCTGAGTAGAAAGGGAGTTCTTTATAATCAACAGACTTACTGGATAGCGTTGTGGCTAAGATTGGTATGCCTTGCGCTTTGATGTCTTGACAAAAATCATAAACATTAGTCCGCCAGACAGGTAAATGAAAATGGCTACCTTGCATGGATCTTAGGGTTTTTTGATTATACATATCAGCTGACTTTTCAGAAAGAATAACGCCATCGAATTGCGCGGCATCCGCAGTCCTTATCATGGTCCCTAAATTGCCAGGATCCTGAACATCTTCAAGGAGTAAAAATTTCCCTTTGCCAAGTTTTGGCAGCTCATCTTTACTCATAGCAACTTCAGCAATAATGCCTTGGGGACTTGGGGAGTCTGTTAACTCTTTCAAGACTTCTGGGGCCACCAAATAGACATTGTTTTGGTCATTTACCCGGTCCTTCATTTCCTCAAGAACAAAAACTTTAAGGATTTGATTTTGCACAGCTTTGGCTTCTTGGTAAAGATGCCATCCCTCGATCAGGTAAGAGTTTTTCCGATGTTTTTTTTGCAAGAGTTTTTTAGCTTCTTTAATGGTTGGATTTGCTTTAGAACTTATTTTCATAGCTCTATTATATCATACCTTCCTGAAGACTTGATTTCTGGTAATTCTCTTAACATTTTAGAAAGCAATATTGTGTTATAATATGAAAAAAGGAGGCTTAAGGATGAAAAAAGTTCGCATGATTGTTTCTGGTAAAGTTCAGGGTGTTGGCTTTCGATATTCAACCTACGCTCTCGCACTACAAATAGGTGATATTCGTGGTCGCGTATGGAATAATGACGATGGCACAGTTGAAATTCTGGCTCAATCTGATGACTCCCTAAAAATGGCTAAATTTATTCAAGAAATTCGTAAAGGACCTTCCAAATGGGCTAAAGTCTCTTATGTCGATGTCAAGATGGATAATTTTCAAGACTATGATGACTTTAAAATGACCAATTAAAAATCAGTCTATGGAAGTATTGTTAAATTGCCAAAAAAAAAGTAAAATAGATAGGTATATTAAAAACTAAAGGAAAATCACATTGAAAATTAAATTAAATCGCATACTCTTTTCTGGTATGGCATTATCTATTCTGTTTACTTTAACAGGCTGTGTCAGCAGAGATAAACAAGGAAATCCTAAAGGAATTATTTGGGATATGCTAGGTAAGCCAATGTCTCACTTTATTGAGTACTTTGCTAATAACATGGGCTTAGGTTTTGGTCTGGCAATCATCATCGTTACTATTATCGTCCGTACCATCATTCTTCCATTAGGATTATATCAATCACAAAAGGCAAGCTACCAATCTGAGAAGATGGCTTACTTAAAACCTGTTTTTGATCCAATTAATCAACGCATGAAAAATGCGACAACGCAAGAAGAAAAATTTGCTGCCCAATCAGAATTAATGGCTGCCCAAAAAGAAAATGGCATCAATATGCTTGGTGGCATGGGATGTCTGCCATTGTTAATACAAATGCCCTTCTTCTCCGCTATGTATTTCGCAGCTCTTCATACAAAAGGGATTTCAACATCTACATTTATGGGGATTGATCTAGGTAGTCGTAGCTTAGCTCTAACTGCAATTATCGCAGTTCTTTACTTCTTCCAATCATGGTTATCAATGCAAGCTGTTGATGAAGCACAAAGACAACAGATGAAAACTATGATGTACACAATGCCAATCATGATGATTTTCATGACAATGAGTTTGCCAGCAGGTGTTGGTCTCTATTGGTTAGTCGGTGGTTTCTTCAGTATCATCCAACAATTAATCACTACTTACATGATTAAACCTCGTCTTCGTAAGCAAATTGCTGAAGAATTTGAAAAAAATCCTCCGAAAGTCGGAAAAGCTAATCAAAACCGAAAAGATGTTACCCTTGCAAAAGCAAGTAACTCTATTCCTCAAAATACACGTCCAAACAAAACAAACCGAAATGCCGGCAAACAAAAACGACGTAAATAAGCTTAAAAGCCTTCACTTTAGAAAGTGAAGGCTTTTAACTTTACTTGTATTGATATATGCTATGATAGGCTATCACAACCAAAGGATTTCTCAAATTTGCATTTGTGCAAAAATAAAAAAGCGCTGAATTCAGCAACCTTCTTATTTTGTTTTTTCAACACTGACAATTTCAACTTCATATGTTGTTGCAGGTGAAACGATTAGAGCTTTATCACCTTTTTTCTTACCAATTAAAGCTTGAGCAATTGGGCTTTCATTTGAAATTTTACCTGAGAAGATATCTGCACCAGCAGAACCAACAATATGATAAGTATCTTTATCATTGGTACCAACTTCTTGAACGACAACTGTTTTACCAATGGCAACTTCGTCTTTTGCTACCGCATCTGAATTAATGATTTCAGCAAAACGAATTTTTGTTTCAAGAGTAGAGATTTGTCCCTCAACGAATGCTTGCTCATCTTTAGCAGCATCATATTCAGAGTTCTCTGATAAGTCACCATATGAACGTGCAATTTTAATACGTTCTACAACTTCTGGACGACGAACTAATTTTAACTCTTCTAATTCTTTTTCTAATTGTTCTTTTTCAATTTCCGTCATTGGATAAGTTTTTTCAGCCATTTTTTTCTCTTTTCTATATATTAAAGAATTCAGAAATACAAACATGATGCCTTTGGCATCATGTTTGTATTTTACTGAATTTGGTTGTTTACATATTTTTCAACATTTGCTGAATGTGCTTCATAGGTTTTGGCATAGAAGACCTCACCTGTCTTGACATTGGCAACAAAGTATAAATAATCGGTATTTGCAGGTTTGACTGTTGCGTCAATGGCAGATAGACTTGGGCTATCTACTGGACCAGGCATTAAACCAGTATTCGTATAAATATTATAAGGCGACTTAATCGTTGTGTCAATCGCGGCATCTTCAGCTAGTGTCGTTTTATCGCCAAGTTTATTCATGGCATAAAGAATAGCAATATTTGATTGCAAGGCCATGCCATTTTGGAGACGATTGTAGAAAACACTTGCGATATCGCGACGATCCTCATCTGTAGAGCCTTCTTTTTCAACAAGTGACGCTAAAGTTAAGACTTCATTCACTGTTTTTCCACTAGCTTCAATACTATCATAATAAGGAGACAAGGTAGCGTCTGTCGTTGCTAACATTTCATCAATTAAAGAACGAATGTCTGTATCTTTATAATAATCATAAGTAGCTGGGAATAAATAGCCTTCTAATTGATAAATAGCATCTTCTTTTTTAGGTAGGCTAGACAATAAGCGAGGGTATTTTTTCACCATTTCCTTAATGAAGGTTTCATCCTGAATCAAGTTTAAAAAGTCTTGTGACTTAAATGGTGTTTTATCTTTTGTCGATTTGGTATTACTATTATCGGTAACAGCTTTGCTGATTTGTTTAATCGTATAGCCTTCAGGGATTAAGATTTTTCCTAGGACTGGTTTAGTTGGCTTATCAGTACCACCCTTTTGCAAAGCTCTGGCAATTTCATCAAGTGACATACTCTTTTGAAGGTTGTAATAGCCACTTTGGAAATTTGAAAAATTCTTGAACTTTGTATAGAAGTTGAAGACAGTACCACTCTTAATCAAGCCATTTTCTTCGAGAACTTGACCAATCAATTTATTACCTGATCCAGCTGGAATCTCAACTTGTACATATTTATTATCTTTTTTATCGACTGGATTAACAGCATTATAGACAAATAGGGAGCTAGCTAATGCGATAATCACGACAATTGCTAAGATAGACGAAATAAGTACCATTGAAATTTTCTTAGCCACTCGATCAGTCTCTTGTCGCTTACTATATCTTTTCTTCACTAAACCTCCAACTGCATGTGAAGCTTCAGATGCTTCATCTTGGTTTATGTCTGTATCAGAAGTAAAATGAGCTTGTTCATCCTGTACAGGTTGACTAGTCGTTGATTCACTTGTTTCTGCTTCTTGCTCATCTTCTAAAACAAAACCAATGTCAGCCGGATTTAAAATAGTAATCGGTGTAAATGGAATTGTTTCCGATAAATCACTTCCTACTAGTGAAACTTTTTCTGACTCTTGAGAGTCATCTGATCCAAAAGCAGATTCAGAATGTGAAAAGGATTGTGAATCAATTTCCTCAGAGCCATCATTCTCAGATGTCTCCAGACCTTCTGACTCACTCGAAATACTACTTTCCTCAAATCCTAGCAGGCTTTCATTAGCATCCATTTCAGACTGATTTTCAGTCTCTTGTTCACTTTCATGAACAGAATCTTGACTGTTTTCAGTTGATTTAGCCATTTCTTCTTGATAATCATTATAGAGAACGATTGTCTTTTGCCTTGCCTCTTCAGCTTCACGCTCTTTCATTTTTAATTCTTCTGCTTTTAAGTCTTGCCGAAGAAGTTCTTCTTCTTTTTCTTTGCGAATTTGATTAGCTTTTTCAAGCTCAGCTAAAATGTGCTCCTTGAAGCTCATTTTCTTCTGAGACTCTTGGCCATCATCTTTAAAATCGGTCAAAGCAAGTCCTCCTAAACGTAATCAATCGCAATTATAACCCAAAACTAGCATAAAAGCAATTATTTCCCTTATTTGTTACTCATTTTTAATACTTTTAGAGGTATTTGCTCAATGCCTATCTTTGGGCTGCCAAAGCATATCGTACCAGATACTTCCACCATGATTTGAATCTGAAAGGCCCAAATTCTTAAAACCATTTAATTCATAATATGAAATTAAATAATCATGACAGGTTAGAATAATCCCTTGACGATTTTGAGCGACTGCCAAATCTTTCATGGCAGCAAGTAGAGCCGTCCCAATCCCTTGCTTTTGAAACTTGGGAGAAATGGAAAGACTGGTAATAGCGATATAGCCTCCACTTTCTGGATTCTTTTGACTACCGTGGAATAGATGATCTTCTAACTTAGCTTCTGCAACAACCGGACCTTCAACATAACCAGCAATTTGATCCTCAAGCACAGCGACCAGAAAAGTATCGGGATTAACTTGCGTTCTAGCTAAAATAACCTCTGCAGAGGCTGCTTCTTCTGGTGAAAAATTGGCTACTTCAATAGCATGGACAAAAGGCCAATCCTTCTCAACCACATGTCTAATAAGCATGACTTTCCTTTCTAACAGAAAACCTGCCAGAGGCAGGATTTTTTATTGATTATTATGCGTTAAGTTTGCTAAAAGTTCTTCAAAAGAACGTTCGTAGAGTTGAATATCTCCAGCTCCCATGAAAACATAAACAGCATTATCATGGTCTAACAATGGTGAAACATTCTCAACAGTGACCACTTTAGCAGGTTTGATAATTTTTGCCGCTAAGTCCTCAACTTTAACTTCACCTTTATCAACTTCACGCGCTGAGCCATAAATTTGAGCTAAGTAAACACTGTCCGCTTCATTTAAGGCCTGAGCAAACTCATCTAGCAAAGCGATTGTCCGTGTAAAGGTATGAGGTTGGAAAATAGCTACAATCTCACGACTTGGGTATTTTTGACGTGCTGCATCGATTGTTGCAACAATTTCAGTTGGATGGTGAGCAAAGTCATCAATGATGATGGTTTCGTTAATAATTTTTTCAGTGAAGCGACGTTTAACACCACCAAAAGTAACCATATGTTTTGCAACTAAGTCCATATCAATACCTGCAATATATAAGTTAGCAATAACAGCTGTAGCATTCAAAATATTATGGCGTCCGTAAGCAGGTACGTGGAACTGACCAATGATTTGATCATCATGTTTAACTTTGAAATCAGAACCGTTTGTTGTCCGCGTAATATCGAAGGCAACAAAGTCATTCTTGTCATCAAAACCATAGTAATAAATTGGGGCATTAGCAGTAATTTTTTTCAGCTCTTCGTCTTCACCATAAACAAATAAGGCTTTTTGAACTTGTTTAGCGTAATCGTTGAAAGCCGAAAAGACGTCCTCAATACCAGTAAAATAGTCTGGATGGTCAAAATCAATATTTGTAATAATAGAATATTCAGGATGATAAGGCATGAAATGACGTTCATATTCATCAGACTCAAAAACGAAGTATTGAGCATTGGCAGAACCACGACCTGTCCCATCACCAATCAGGTATGATGTATCAGTAATATTCTTTAAGACATGAGCTAAAAGGCCAGTCGTTGAAGTTTTACCATGAGCACCAGCAATACCAAAACTGGTAAATTGTTTCATAAATTCACCTAAGAACTCATGATAACGTTTAAAAGGAATATTATTTTCAATGGCATAAGCTAACTCTTCATTGTTATCTTTACGGAAGGCATTACCAGCAATAATTTCCATATCTGCAGAAATATTGTCTTTACTGAAAGGTTTGATTTCAATACCAGCTTTTTCAAGTCCACGTTGCGTAAAATAATATTTTTCAACATCACTTCCTTGAACTTTATGACCCATTTGGTGCAACATTAGTGCTAAGGCACTCATGCCAGACCCTTTAATTCCGATAAAATAATAAGATTTAGACGACATTTTAACTCCTTTTAGATTTTCTCAAGACACCAATAATTCCAACAGCTTAATAAACATCATCTAAGCGTGTTAAATTTAATTCTTGAGCAATTGTTTTTTCTCTCTGTAAGCGTGTTTCTTGACTGTTATAGATTTGACTTCGCTTTAAAAAGTCATAATTGTTTTTCTTAACTGGCGTCTGAGCCTGATTTGTTGACTGAGATTCCTTGTACTGAACTGGGATTTCCGCAAGAATGTAAGAATCTTGTTCTAATTTTTCTGTAAGGTGACTCCATTTACTTGCTCTTCTCTTAGTGGCCAAAACTTTCGTTTCAGGGACCGTTTTTTCAAGTGGTGCCTTATAAGAACTGGCCTTACTAGAATGATTGCTATGATAATTTTGGTTGTATGCCATCTCTTTAGCTAGATGCGCCTGACGTTTTTCCTTCAATTCTTTACGAGCACGTTTGCGAGCTTCCTCAGCATAATTGCGCCCCTCATCGATTGTTTGAAAACGATTTGGCTGTGCTACCTCAGGATTTGCAGGGTTGACAAAAGCAAAATCACGCGTCACATCGTCGTAATCTTTGTCTTGATAGAATCCATGAATATTACTAATCAAGTCCTCATTTTCATATAAATGCATATGACGACCTTCTTCAACAATGGGTTCTCCGTCCGCAACTAATGGAAATTGACCTTTAATCATTGACATTTCCTTCCTTCCTATAGCATTCCCTATTATAAACTAATTATCCATATTTTTCAAAACTTTCCCCAAAATTAAGGCTTGAAAGTGCAAATTCCCTTATAATTTTTCCATTTTCTCATCTTTTCAAAAAATGCCTGAAGATTTGATTTCTTCAGACACTTGGTTTTTTCATTAAAGCAAGAAGGAAATCAGCTGCGCTAGCAGAATCAGAAGTTCCCTTCAAATAGATCTTTAAAAGTCACTAATCCTTATCCAGTCCCAATATTTCTTTTATTTCTTCAACAGTCATGCTAGCTCGACTTTCGTTACCATCTAAGACTGTTGTCACTAAATTGCGCTTGTTTTCTTGCAATTCCAAGATTTTTTCTTCAATCGTGCCACGTGTAATCAAACGGAAAACCTCAACATTCTCCTTTTGACCAATCCGATGTGCCCGACTAATAGCTTGCATTTCCACAGCTGGATTCCACCAAAGGTCAATCAGAACAACTGTATCAGCTCCGGTCAGATTAAGTCCAACGCCTCCGGCTTTCAAGGAAATCAAGAAAACATCCTTGGAACCATTGTTAAAGGCCCGAGTCATTTCTTGCCGTTCATCAGCTGGGGTTGAACCGGTAATCTTATATGACGTTAATCCTAGTGACGTAATATCCTGCTCAGCGATATCCAACATCCCTCGAAATTGAGAAAAGATTAAGGCCCGATGACCATTCTCTTTAATTTGTAAAAGCAAAGTCCGAAGGCTTTCTAATTTACCACTTTCACCATCATAATCCATAAATAGACTTGGTGTATCACAAATCTGTCTTAGTCGAGTAATCCCAGAAAGGATTTCGATTTTTTGACGGTTGATGTCTGAATCAGAGGAAGAGCGAATACGGTCTTGCATTTGTCGTAATTGTGCTAAATAGATAGCTTTCTGACTGTCCGACATTTCATTTGGATAGGTCATTTCAATCAAGTCAGGCAATTCTGGCAAGACGTCCTCTTTTTTTCGGCGCATAACAAAAGGTTTAATAAATCGCGCAACCTCTTCTGCTTCCATTTTCAAAAAGTCTTTTTTAGATGGTAGTAAGCCTGGCAAAACAATTTGGAAAATCGACCAGATTTCAAGCAGTTTGTTCTCAATAGGTGTACCTGATAAGGCAAAACAATTGCTGACATCGAAAGCTCTTAAACTTTGAGCAATCTTGGTTTGAGCATTTTTAATAACCTGTGCTTCATCCAAAATAAGGTAATCATAATGTTTTAACTTATAGAGATCAAAGTCTTGACGGAAGGATGAATAAGAAGTAACAGTCACCTGATGGTCCTCTTCAATGACCATATCTCGAGCTGACTTAAGCCCATAAGATACCGCAACATCAATCTCCGGAGCAAATTTTTGAAACTCATCTAACCAGTTATAGAGAAGACTTGAAGGAGATAAAATTAAGATTTTTGTCTCTGCTTTTAGCTTACTACTTAGAAAAGCAATTGTTTGGATGGTCTTACCCAAGCCCATATCGTCGGCTAATATGCCGCCAAAACCATATTTATCTAGAGTAGAAAGCCATTTTATCCCTTGAATCTGGTAATCTCGAATTTGAGTCTTAATGTCTAATTGCGGAAGAATGTATCGATCAGGATCCTTTAAATCAGCCACAAGCTCCTCTAATTCATGTGAAAAGTGGACATTATCCATCTGAGAAAAAACTTGTGAGAGTTGTAAGGCTGCAATACCATCTACTTGTAAATGGCCATCTGCTACCTGTCTAGCCCTTAAATCTTGCAGTGATTGACTAATTTTTTGAGTATCTTCATCAAAAATAACCAATTTCCCAGCGTCATTTACGAAATAAGGATTATTATTAAACAAAGCTGTCAAAGCATCATCGATATCCGATTCAAAAACCTGTGAGAAGTCAAAAGAAATATCTAAGAGACTGCCATTACGATTGATTGCAATTTCTGGTGCTTCAGAAAAGCGAAGTTCTGCCACTTCTTCTGAAAGTATCACTTTACCTAATTTTTCTAAATAGGGTATGGTTTCCGTAAAGAAATGATAAAGATCCTGTGGACCAGAAATTTGCTTATAAGACTGCATCTGACCCTCAAAGCCAAAATGCCTTAGAGCACGGTATATTTTTTCTTCTTTCTTATAATTACTAGTAAAAGGGAGTTGATCTAATTCCAGTTTGTCAGAGATTTTAAGATAACCAAAATCAAAGGTCAATTGCGCTTTTATTAGCTGAGAGGCTTCTAAATCAAGATTAATCTTAAGGTCAAAATCTCTGATTTGAAAACTCTTTGGTGCTAAAACCTGCCCAATTTCTTGAAAATCAAGCAAACTAGCTGCCAACTTGGATTGGTCATCTAAATTGAACTCAATATGCTTGCTTAAATCCGTTTCAAGCGGCAAATTGCGAATGGCCGAAACCAATTTTCTTTGTTTAAGGGTTAAGTGATAAAAAGTATCTTGGTAAAGAATATACTCATTATCAAATAAGAAATGCATATTCTTTTCTTTGATTTGAAGACTAATATATTTTCGATGCACTTCCACAGCAAATTGAAAGAGCCCTACACTCCCATCAATTGGCTTAACGTAGAGGTGTTTATAAGTCTGTCTTGGCCCTTCAAAACTAAAGTCATAGAGATTAGTTAAAAGGTCTATGCCTTCTTCAAATAAACCACTTGGTAAAAATAGGTTACGAGCATGATTTGGAAAAATAAGGGCGTTCTCACTCTTATCCCAACTGGGTGCTAGACGCCATAGAAATTGGATCAACTCTTGACTTGCCTGATCAAATTTGATTAAAGATAAAGGCTCATAGTAATTCTTACCAATCTGATAAAAGCCTTCACTTAATATTAAGGATAAAAATCCTTTAATATCTCTAATAACATAAGAACGGTCATCAGGCAAACGGTTAATCTTTAAAGACCACCAGAAATCGGAAGAAAAAGGACTCCGACTACCAGATGCTGAAAGACGATAACGCATAGTATCATCTTCATTCATTTTTAAGTGGTCTAAAAATAGACTGCCAAAAGACGTTAATTTTTGCCTTTCTTCCTTAAATTCCGTTTGGTGGTTTAATTTTTCAGCAACAACTTTACCTTCAGTATTATTTTTCAAAAAATGTTCTAAAGCCGCCAAATGCTGACAATATTTTTTCGCCTGAAAAAAATCACACGTACAAGAAACAAGGCTGTCGTCGATACTATACGTTAGCTTAAACCCATCGACAAAAGCCTCAACAAGACCGTCTTCTTCTTGACTAATGGACACTAAACCTTGATCATAAAGGTCAATTCCTTGATTACGAATCCGACCCGGAATTAATCTTGCCATAACTTCCTCACCTCTTAGATTATCCCTATATTATATCAAAAAGCTACCTAGATTTCCTCATTTTTCCTACGTTTTTTCACTATTTAAAGAATTGGCTGCGCCAAAAAAGGCTAAGAGTTTTCCTAACCTTTTTGAATATATCATTTCATTTATTCAGTGACCTTTACAGATTATTCATATCAAGAATCAGATGACAAGCTGAAGCATTCACTATTCTCTATCTCAGCTAAAAAGCCGACAAGTCCTATTTACGCTTACGAGCAATCAAATGGATTGGAGTTCCTTCAAAAGTGAAGGCTGACCGAATTTGATTTTCTAAGAAACGTAAATAAGAGAAATGCATCAACTCCTCTTCGTTAACGAAGATAACAAAAGTCGGTGGTTTAACAGAAACTTGAGTTGCATAGAAAATTTTAAGACGTTTGCCCTTATCTGTTGGTGTTGGATTAATGGCAATAGCATCCATGATAACATCGTTAAGAACGGCTGATGGAATCCGACGGTTTTGTGAATCACTAATCCGCTTGATTAATTCTGGCAATTTGCTTAAACGTTGTCTCGTCACAGCAGAAACAAAGATAATCGGTGCGTAACTTAAGAATTGGAATTGATCACGGATTTCTTCTTCCCATTTAGAAACCGTGTGGTTATCTTTGGAAATGGTATCCCATTTATTAACCACAATAATCATCCCTTTACCAGCTTCATGCGCAAAACCAGCAATGCGTTTGTCATACTCACGAATACCTTCTTCAGCATTAATGACCATCAGAACGACATCTGAGCGGTCAATAGCGCGCATGGCGCGCATGACAGAGTATTTTTCTGTGTTTTCATAGACCTTACCAGATTTACGCATTCCTGCCGTATCAATCATGGTAAATTCTTGACCTTCTGCGTCCGTAAAGTTGGTATCAATAGCATCACGGGTTGTCCCAGCGACTGGACTTGCTATAACGCGGTCTTCTCCCAGAATAGCATTAATTAAACTTGATTTCCCTACGTTTGGACGACCGATCAAGCTGAAACGGATAATGTTTTCATTTTCTTCAGCTTCCTCTACTGGTAAATTCTCAACAATAGCATCAAGAACATCACCAGTACCAATACCATGGACTGAGGACAGCGGGAAGGGATCGCCAAGTCCTAGTGAATAGAAATCGTAAATATCATTACGCATTTCTGGATTATCCACCTTATTAATGGCTAAGATAACAGGTTTGTGGGTACGATAGAGCATTTTAGCAACATACTCATCCGCATCCGTTACCCCTTCTTTACCAGAAACGACAAAGACGATAACATCTGCTTCGTCCATGGCAATTTGTGCCTGGTGTTTAATTTGTTCCATAAAAGGAGCATCTACATCGTCGATACCACCAGTATCAATCAATGAGAATTTCCGATTCAACCATTCTCCGGTTGTGTAAATACGATCACGTGTTACGCCTTCCACATCTTCAACGATGGAAATACGTTCTCCTGCAATTCGGTTAAATAATGTGGACTTGCCCACATTCGGGCGTCCAACAATGGCAACTGTAGGTAAAGCCATGATTCTCCTTCTTTAATGTCTTACTAGACAAAACTCATTCAATTATTAACGACGATTGGCCCCTTCGAGGTGGAATTCACGCGCCAAGTAGCGCACACGTTCCATAACTCGTTTAGCCTGCCAGCTTTCGTCATTCCCCTTGATATTAGCCCATTTTCTTTCCAAATCAGCCAGGCTGTAATTTGAAGTAAAGAAAGTCGGTAATTCTTCTAACATCCGATACTGGAGAATAACTTGTAAAACTTCATCACGAACCCATGAAGTAGCTTGCTCTGCCCCAATATCATCCAATATCAAGACAGGCACATTTTTGACAGCATCAATTTCTTCTTTGACAGATCCTGAAGAAATAGCATTTTTGACATCGATGGTGAAAGTTGGAAAATGAAGTAAGGTTGTTGACACTCCCTTTTGTTCAGATAACTCTCTCGCCATAGCAGCCATAAAATAAGATTTACCAATCCCCATATCTCCATAAATATAGAGACCTTTTTGACCAGGATTAGGATATTGCTCAACAAAATCTAAAATCTCAGACAAGGCTTTCATCCGACTGGCATTATTGATATCAAAGTCGGACATTTGAATATTACGGTAAGATTTTGGCAGATTAACCAAATTAATTCTTTCCGAAATAGCAGCTCTTTTCTTAGCTTCAATCAGCTCTTTTGTTTCTTGATAGGAAACATCGGCATAGCCTTCATTCATGACTAAGATGGGGGCATAGCCCTTTGCAATGTATGTAACATCACCCGTTTGGTATCTTTGGCGTTCCAGTAAGAATTGATTAAACTTGGACAAACTGAGCTTAATTTGCTCCTCAGTCATGCCTTCTTGGGTAATAAAGGCAGCAATTTCAGGATCCGCTAGAATTTTTTGTACCAACTGATTAGAATCAACTCGATTCTCTGACCCTAATTTTTCCATGGTCTTTCCAATTTTTTCCATCTAATCACCACCTTTTCTTAAATTTTCTAAACGTTTCAAGGCTTGCTCTTTGAAACGATCAAGCTCTACTTGCTCCTCGGGACTTGTGGATTCTTGATAATCAGGATTGCTCCACTCCGGAACATTAGTCTTAGCAGGCTTAGCCTTTGAACTAGTCGCCTGTGCTTTTCGCTCCTCAAAGGACCTCATTTTCATGGTTGCCTCTTCAGCATTGGCCACGCCTTGGTAAGAAAAATCATTAGCCATTTTCATCACATAATTTTTCTGAAGATTGGCCGATTTAGTCTTGTTAAAGGTGTAAAGCACCATAATGTTAATCACTTCATCCAAGAAACCCATCTCAGCTAAAGTCACAAGCAAATTCCGTTCATCCTTAGTGACCGATGCCCGTCTAACTTTTTTTATTTTTTCTAAGAATAGCTGCGCATTGTCAGTTTTTGCCTCCCGAATAACCGCTAATTCCGCTTGGCTAAAGTCGCTAGTCGCTTGCGGTGCTGCCAACTCTTGTTTCTTTTGAGTGACAATCCGTGTGGGTGAAATTTTGTAGTTAATAGCTGTCGCTCTAGCTAATTGATAGGTATCAAACCAAGTCATCTTATACTCTTCAGAAATACTAAAAAGTCTAACCACATCCTCTTGCTCATTGGCAAATTGAAGACCATCACGAGTCATCAATTGTTTAAAGCTGTCCAAATCAAAAGACACTTTAGATTTAGATGAATTAACTGTTTTTGGAGTTTGTGATTGCAATTTACCAAATAAATCAGAAAATTTCTTAGAAATATCATGTGCATCTTTTGGAATTTTGATGTCCAGTTCCGAAACGGCAAGTTCACCAATTTTTTGCTCAAGTAGACGGCGCAGGATAGGATTACTGATAAATTCATCAACCTCAAGAGCGGCATTTAATTTTAGCAAATAATGATCTACTTTTTGATAAAAAACAAGTAAATCCATAGCTGTCAAAAGCGCCAAAGCCTCTTCTAAACGGTTCATTCCAAATTGAAGATGATTTAGAATTTCAGTGAATTTATGTTCTCTGCGACCTTCATCAGAAAATTGAATCAAATAGTTGTATAGTGCTAGGGCATCGTTTCCGATAATAGGTTGATAAACTTTTATGAGACTGTTAGCATTGAAAGCGATTTTATTATGTTTTAGGTAATAAAAAGTATCATTTGGTTTCATTAGTCACGCTACTTTTCTTTCCTCGTACACGGGTTGTAATTTGTTGTAAGAGTTCTTCAATCTCGTCAACATCTTTAAAACTCTTGTAGACGCTGGCAAAACGAACATAAGTAATCTCATCTAATTCAGCCAGTTCTTCCATGACCAAGTTACCAATAGCCGTACTTGAGACCTCGTTTTCATAATCAGCACGAACTTTTTGTTCAATCCGAGAAATCAAATTCTCAATATCAGTACTTGAAACAGGTCTTTTTTGAGCACTTTGAACAACCCCATTAAGAATTTTATCTCTTGAAAATTGCTCCCTCGTACCGTCTTTTTTGATAACCAATAAAGGGAGTTCTTCTAAGCGCTCAAAAGTTGTAAACCGTGTATGACATTTCTCACATTCTCTACGACGTCTGATTGTGTTCCCATCTTCTGCTTGGCGACTATCAACAACACTTGATTTATTATAGTTACATTTTGGACAACGCACGAAAAACACCCCAATTCTACGGAAATAATCTAGTACTCTATTTTACCATAAAAACAGAGATAACAAAAGCTAGGACTCCCCTCAATTAGGGAACCAATTTATCAAAAATCAGAAAAAAGCCAGCATTTTTCAACTGACTTTTTAAAGCACTCTATGACAAAAATAAAATCTAAAGGAATGCTCCTATATTTATTAATCTAGTGGGATTGAAATAATAAAGGTTGAACCTTCATTTACAACACTTTCGACTCTCATCTCCAAATGATAGCCTTCAACGATTTGTTCTAAAATTGATAATCCTATCCCTAAACCAGCTTGAGTACTAGTCCGATTTCGTGATTTATCAGTCCTATAAAAGCGTTCAAAGATATGTTTAATATCTTCTTCTGAAATACCTTCACCCTTATCGCTGACTTTTACTATAGCATTTTGACCAGTCGTTTCTAAGTCAATGGTGATTTTGTTTTCCCTTCGAGAATACTTGATCGCATTATCAATCAAAATCATCAAAGCTTGTTCAAAGTGATTCTTATAAATTCGTGCACTAGTTTGACTAGCTCTGGATGTCCAGTTAAAGACAAAATCTTCTTTTAATACTCTAAAGTTTCCAATAACAGTCTCAATTGAATTCTCTAAAACAGTACGGTCATTTTGATGCTGCTCAAATGATCCTTGGACGCGAATCATATCTAACATATCATTGATCATGATAGCCATCCTGTCTGCCTCATGTCCAGCAGCAGATAGACTTTCCTCAAGAATCTCTTGGTCATTTTTCCCCCATCTTTGCAGGAGGCCAATATGACCCTTTATGATAGCAACAGGTGTTCTGAGCTCATGGCTGACATCACTAATAAACCGCGACTGGAGATTGGTATAATTCTCAACCTTATCCAGCATGGTATCAAAGATTTCTGACAATTCTTCAATTTCATCACCTGAAGTGATTGAAGATCTAAGGGCTAAATTATTTGGGTTCTCTGAAATATTGCGCATGACTTCATGTAAATTCTTCAATGGTCCCAAGAACTTACGTGTTGAAAAATAGATAATAGCATATGCTAAACAGGTTCCAAACAACTCAACAAATATCAACCATAATAGTAAACGAGCTCTAATAACAAAGTAATCTTCCAAGTCTTGGTAGATTGCAACGTAGCCTAATAATTTTTTACCGTGCTCGGAGTATACTTTTTTTGTAATCGAAATTCCTCGATATTGACCTTCCTCTTCATCCTTAAAGACTTTATTTAATGGCCCACATAACTCATAAGTAAAGTTGGTTTCATCTGTTGTGAAAATCATCTTTTTCTTATTATTATA
The DNA here is from genome assembly GCF_001885095.1 of Streptococcus bovimastitidis. Classification (GTDB taxonomy): domain Bacteria; phylum Bacillota; class Bacilli; order Lactobacillales; family Streptococcaceae; genus Streptococcus; species Streptococcus bovimastitidis. The sequence continues at coordinate 1,054,704 of NZ_LZDD01000001.1, forward strand.
AATGTAGATATCCTGTTTAGAATCAAGGATATTAGTCAGATCGCGTTTACTCCGGATAAAATTATTCCCTTTACTTGTATCAACTCTAAACTGTTCTTTATCATTTTGATAAAGGGTATCGATTAGATTATGAAATGTAAAATTAGAGTTCACCTCTGACAGACGAACTCTAACTAAATCAATTGTATGATTGATAGCTTGATTTTCTTTTTTGAGTAAGAAATAATCAGTTGAATAATAAGCTAGCAAAGTAAAGGCTGAAAAAATGCAGAAAAATAATACAAAGAATAAACTTGAAAGTCGTTTTGGTAAAGATCTTTTATATTTTAACAATTTCCGTTTTTTCATAAGTTTTATTATTTTTCGCGGATGACGTAACCCATTCCACGAACAGTTTGAATGTATGATTCACGTCCAGGCATGTCAATTTTACCACGGAGGTAACGAATATAAACATCAACGACGTTTGTTTCAACAGCTTCATCATATTTCCAAACATTTGAAAGTAATTCTTCACGTGTCATTACACGGTTCATATTTGTCATTAAAATGTTTAACAAATCATATTCACGTTTTGTTAGTGAAATTTCATCATCACCACGATTAACAGAACGGTTTTGTGGATTTAAAACTAAATCACGGTAAACACCTTGACTAGGTGCTTTTTTCTCGGTTTCAATATCTTGACGACGGAAAATTGCCCGGATACGAGCTAACAATTCCTCAATAGCAAATGGTTTTACGATATAATCATCAGCACCACGGTCAAGACCAGCAACAACATCCATAATTGAATCGCGAGCGGTCATCATCATGATGTAAGTTGTTTTTTCAGTTTGTAAACGACGAGTTACTTCGAAACCATCCATCTCTGGAAGCATTAAATCTAGCAGAATGAGATCAAAATCTTTTTCAAGTGCAGTTTCCAAGCCTTCACGACCATTAACTTCAACCGTTACTTCATAACCTTCATGTTGAAGTTCTAATGAAACAAATCGTGCAAGATTTTTTTCATCTTCAACAATAAGAATTTTCTTTGACATAGTTTTTTCCTTTTCCTTTTGATTTTAAGTTAAGTCCGCTATCAAAAGTATTTCCGTTTTTTATTAGAGTTTATTTTTTTATCTATTAGTCTCTACGACATCTATTCTTGATCAACATCAGATTGGTAATACATTTTATTTTATAACTAATCAGATACTGTATAGAGTATATCAGAGTGTCACAAATTTTTCAATCAAAAATTACAATTTTCTTAAATAGTCAGTTTTATTCATTAAACAGCCCATCTAGGCTAGCAAAAGGATTATTTTCTTTCTTAGTTTCAGCCTTTAAAGCTTGATACTGCTCTTCTGTTAAGACTTCCCAGTCATTTCCGGAAGGTAAGTCATCTGATGCTAATTCTTCAGGCGTCAGTACCTGTAAAGGGATAGCTAATAAAATATTGTCAATAGCACTTTCTTCCAAACTAATAGCATCTTCTTCCAAGACTAAAACAAGATTGTCTTCTACTAAATCTGCCTTGGCTTGAAGGTCATTTTTTTCAATAAAAATTTCTTCAATGGCTTGCTCTTCATTAAGTTCAACAGCTTGCATTGAGCGGCTCGATGGTAATGTTAAGGTGTAAGTAAGCTGGTAGTTTAATAAATAAAGACCTTGATCATACTGGATATGACCTTTCACCTGTACATCTTTGACATCTATAATTGATGGATCCCGTTCAAGAAGCTGTTCTTTAATGTCAAGAATCTGATTAAATGGAAGCGCCTCTTGTCTTTTTTTGATTTCTGTAATGTTAATCATTCTTTCTCCTAATAAAACTCTAATTTATTTTTACTATTATTTTAAGAATTTGTCAAATATTTTTTGTAAAAATTACGGTTCTTCTTTTTCATTCTTTAAAATTATTGACAGTTTTTCATTGAATTTATTTAATAAGATAAACAGAAAACTTAATACTATCTTATTATAAAAAGAAGAGCTTAAGAATTTCTTAAACTCTTACATATGACGCAGTCGTTCAATACGTTCTGCAATTGGTGGGTGAGTACTAAATAAAGATGATATATTTTCTTTTTTACGAGGCTCATTAATATATAAGGCTGCACTTGCATCATCAACCTTTTGAGTCATTGGCTGAGAATTTTGCAACTTTTCTAAGGCCTTAATCATTCCCTCTGGATTTCGCGTTAGCTCGACTGAACTTGCATCAGCCAAATATTCTCTTTGCCGTGATATGGCAAGTTGTACCAACGTTGCTACAAGGGGGGCTAAAACCAGTGATAGCAGTGAGAAAATTAAGAGTACTATCCCTAAACCACTACTATCTCGATTATCATCACGACTACGACTGCCGCCACTATACCACATCATCCGACTACCAATGCTCGAAATAAGGGTAATAGCACTAGCTAAGGCAACAGCAATGGTTGAAATGCGAATATCGTAATTTCGAATGTGGCTAATCTCGTGACCGATGACACCTTCTAATTCTTCCCGATTCATGACTTGTAAAAGACCAGAGGTCGCTGCTACCGCTGCATTTTTAGGGCTTGACCCTGTGGCAAAAGCATTTAGAGCAGCATCGTCTATGATATAAACCTTTGGCATGGGTATCTGTGCAACCATTGCCATATCTTCAACAATATGGAAAAAATCAGGGGCCTGTTCTACGCTAATTTCTCTAGCATTATTCATACTCATGACAACTGCTGTCGATTGGAAAATCATGCTTAGGGCATAAATGCCACCAATTATTAAGGCTAAAACCATACCTAACTGATAAGATTCAACTAGAATATAACCTGCAGCACCACCAATAAGGGCAAGTAAGATGAAAAAGGTAAGGATCAGAACAATGGTTCGACGCTTATTTTGAGAAATTTGTTGATAAAGCATTTTCTCCCCTTTTCTAAAACGCGATTGAAAAAATTAGAAATTAAATTCCACTTTTGGAACAGCTTTTTCTTCTTCTGGTGTTTGTAAGAATTCACTTGGTTTGAAACCAAATAATTTACCAACAATGTTGCTAGGAAATGATTCTAATTTAACATTGTAATTTGATGTTGTGGTATTAAACAATTGACGAGAATAAGAAATTTTATTTTCAGTATTAGTCAATTCATCCTGTAATTTCAAGAAATTAGTATTTGCTTTCAAATCAGGATAGTTTTCAGCTATGGCAATCAAGCTAGCAACTTGTTTAGTCAATTCATTTGATGCTTCCATGGTAGCTGCTGGTGTTGACGCATGAGCAACTTGTGAACGCAATTCAGTAATTTTTTCAAAGGTCTTTTCTTCGTAGGCAGCATAACCTTTAACCGTTTCAATTAAATTTGGAATTAAGTCGTTACGTCTTTTTAATTGAACGTCAATTTGACTCCAAGCTTCTTTTGTTTGCATACGGCTTTTTACTAAGCTATTATAACTAGCCATAAGCCAAATAGCTACTAGGACAAGAATAACAATAATGATAAGTGCAAGTGACATAGCAATTCTCCTTTTTATCTATTGACTCAATTATAGCAATTTTCAGCGCAATAGCAACTGTCAAGCTTTCTCCAATAGCTATTTTTCATTTAGTTCTGACTTTATTTATGTTAAAATAGTAAAAAAATCAGATATTGAGGAAAAGCATGACTCCAGAAGAATTTTACCTAGCCTTAGATGAAGCCGGATTCCCACTTAATCAAAAACAAAAAGACCAATTCAACACTTATTTTAAAACACTGATTGAATGGAACCAAAAAATCAACTTAACTGCTATCACAGAAAGGGACGATGTCTATCTAAAGCACTTCTACGATTCCATCGCTCCTATTCTTCAAGGATACATAAAAAACGAAGCAATTCAACTCCTTGATATCGGTGCCGGAGCTGGTTTCCCATCAATTCCCATGAAAATTATCTTCCCCCAACTTCAAGTGACCATTATTGATTCCCTAAATAAACGCATCACCTTTTTAAACCACTTGGCAGAGGAACTTGATCTTACTGGGGTTGCTTTTTATCATGGCCGAGCAGAGGACTTTGCCCAAGACAAGAGCTTCCGCTCTCAATTTGACCTAGTGACAGCTCGCGCTGTGGCAAGGATGCAAGTCCTGTCAGAATTAACCATCCCTTTCTTGCAAGTAGGAGGACAATTAATCGCCCTAAAAGCTCAAGCAGCTGACCAAGAGATAGAGGAGGCCCAAAAAGCCCTACGCTTATTATTTGCTCAAATCATTGAAAATCACCACTACCAATTACCAAATGGTGATTCACGATATATGACAATTGTCGAAAAGAAAAAAGAAACGCCTAATAAATATCCTCGTAAAGCGGGAACCCCTGCCAAAAATCCCTTATAATGTCAAAAAAGTTAAATCGCTGTGGCAATTTAGCTTTATTTCTTAGAATTTGTTATGATGAAGATGATACCTTAAGGAGGAATTATGAGACTACCATCTATCAGAACTTGGACGGTAACCCAAAAATTGTCCCTAAGTTTTGCATCTGTTATCATAATAGGCAGCATTCTCTTATCACTGCCCATTATGCATTACCCAAATGGCCCAGAAACCCATTACCTGGACCATCTTTTTAATACTGTTTCCATGGTTTGTGTAACTGGCCTTTCTGTTGTTCCTGTCTCTGAAGCCTATAATGGTTTAGGACAGCTGGTGGCCATCTGTTTAATGCAAATTGGTGGTTTAGGTTTAGTTTCCTTAATTGCCTTTAGCACTTACGCTTTGCAACGCAAAATGGACTTATCCGGACACACCTTGCTCCAGTCAGCCCTTAATCGAAATGATAGTAAAAACCTCAAAGATTTTCTCTTCTTTGCCTATAAGATTACTTTTATCATTGAGGTAATTGCATTTTTGATTATTGCTATAGATTTTGTCCCACGATTTGGCATCAAACATGGCCTCTTCAACAGTCTCTTTCTTGCCGTTTCAGCCTACTGTAATGCAGGCTTTGATAATTTCAACAGTTCGAGTCTCCAAGACTTTGTCTTAAATCCCTTGATTAATTTTGTCGTAGCTTTCTTAATTATTTTTGGCGGGATTGGTTTTGCCGTCTGGCATGATTTGGTTGATAATCTTAAGCGCTTTTTTATCGAAAAACCTAAACGACACGGTCTTTTCTACCGCAAACTCTCTAATCAGACTAAGTTGGTTCTACAAACAACTGCTATTATTCTATTCGCAGGTACTCTTGTCACTTGGTTCTTAGAAAAAGACAATCCTAAAACGATTGCTAACTATACCTTTATCCAACAACTGATGGTTAGCTTTTTCCAAACCGTTACCATGAGAACAGCTGGTTTTGCTACACTTTCTTACCTGGATACACTAGCACCAACAAACTTTTTATACATGATTCAGATGATTATCGGCGGTGGTCCAGGAGGAACGGCTGGTGGAGTTAAAGTCACTACAGTAGCAATTACACTACTCTTACTAAAAGCAGAGCTTTCTGGTCAATCTGAAGTGACTTTTCATAATCGAATCATTGCCAGCAGGACGGTTAAACAGACCATGTCGGTCCTTATTTTCTTTTTCTCGGTTTTGATTACTGGTTATATTTTTCTCTTAGGCGTCGAGCCGCATTTAGACCCTGTTGCCCTTTTGTTTGAAGCTGTTTCAGCTATCGATACTGTTGGGGTCACCATGGATTTAACCCCAAAACTATCAACACCAGGTCGGATAATCATCATGCTCTTAATGTTTATCGGTCGGGTTGGCCCCATCACTTTCTTGTTGAGTTTAATTCAACGGAAAGAAAAAACAATTCGTTATGCAACAACAGATATTTTAGTAGGATAGGAGAACGGAATGAAACGTAAAACTGTCGGTGTTTTAGGCTTAGGAATCTTTGGTCGAACGGTAGCTCGACAATTAAGTCAATTTGATCAAGATGTCATTGCCATTGATACCAGTGAAGCCAATGTTAATGAAATTGGCGATTTCGTCACAAAAGCTGCCGTTGGCGATATGACTGATAAGGACTTTCTTTTAGCTGTTGGCATTGACCAATGTGACACCGTCGTCATTGCAACAGGAAATAACTTGGAATCATCAGTACTTGCCATTATGCATTGTAAAAAAATGAAAGTACCAGCAATCATTGCTAAGGCCAAAAATAAAATCCATGAGGAAGTCTTGTATGGGATTGGAGCCACAAATGTGATCACCCCTGAACGAGATTCTGGTAAACAAGTTGCCTCAAATATTTTAAAACATCGTATAGAAAATATCATATACTTAGAGCATGGTATTTCCATGATTAATTTTAAAATTCCAGAATCTTGGATTGGCAAGTCCTTAACCGAATTGGACGTCCGCCAAAAATACGAACTCAACATTATTGGTACAAGACACGCTAACGAAAGCGATTTAGACCCAAATCTTAACCCTACGGAACCTTTAGAAGCTGACATCATTATTGTCGCCATCGCCAACGATCATACTTTCGAGAAGTTTGATTATTTAGGTTATCTGAAATAAAAGTAAAATAATAATCTCAGAAAAACTAATCCTCTTAGTCATTCTTAGGAGAATATTCAAAAAGCTAGGACGAAGTCCTAGCTTTTTAGTTTATTTGTGGCTGAAGCGGCGCGTTAAACGATCGCCGGTGAATTGAATACCAAAGATCAGTAATAAAATAATCAGAGTAGCAACCCAGGTCACATCATTATTGAAGCGATTATAACCGTAAGAAATGGCCACATTTCCTAGTCCTCCAGCTCCGATGGCACCAGCCATTGCCGTTTCACCAACCAGTGAAATTAAGGTTACAGTTGAAACGCGGATTAAATCAGGAAGTCCTTCACTTAAATAGACACGAACAATGTCCCAGAAAGTCGCTCCTGAAGCTTGAGCCGCTTCAATAACGCCTTTATCAAGCTCTGAGAAAACGACTTGAACCTGACGGGCAAAGAATGGGAATGTCGCAAAGGTTAAGGGTACCAAGGCTGCGTTTGCACCCAAGATAGTCCCCATCACTAGATATGTAAAGCTAGCCAAGATGGCGATTAAAATAATAAAAGGAATGGCCCGGAAAATAGAGGTGATTTTATCTAAAAGCCAAGAAACAGCTTTGTTTTCAATAACCCCACCTGGTCCCATCAAAACCAGAAGTAAGCCTAAGAAGAGACCGATACTGCCCCCAACAATAAAAGGAACAATGGTCATGTAAATTGTATTCCAAATGGCTAAGCCCCAGCCTGCATCACCAGACCAGCCTAACTGATAAACATTAGGTAAATAGGTTTGAATCAAACTTGACATTTATGCTCCTCTCTTCAATACAGATACGTCAACCCCTGCTTTAGCCAAGGCTTCTTCTGCCAAAGCTAAATTAGTCGGGTCACCTTCAAGAACCAAGACCATTTCACCAACAGGCACTTGATCTAAGATTTCAATATTGCCATAAAGAATATTGGCTCTGACGTCATAATCTTTATAAATTTGATTCAGAATAGGTTCATCAGTACTATGTCCTGCATATTTCAATTGAACCAACAAAGCGCCTTTAGGCAAGTCTTTAACGATATCTTGTTGGTAAATTTTTTCTAAAGCCTCATCAATACCTGTTGCCGTACGAATAAATTCTTGCGTTAAGGTCTCTTTTGGATTTGAGAAAATATCTAAGACGGACCCCTCTTCAATCAATGAGCCATTTTGCATAACAGCAACACGATTACAAATATCTTTAACGATTTGCATTTCATGGGTAATCATAACAATAGTTAAGCCCAATTTGCGATTTAAATCTTGCAATAAAGCTAAAATTTGTTTGGTTGTTTTTGGATCTAGAGCTGATGTAGCTTCATCCGAAATCAAAATTTTTGGATCGTTTGCCAAGGCACGCGCAATAGCTACTCTTTGTTTTTGCCCACCAGACAATTGGGAAGGGTAATTATCCGCTCGGTCGCTTAAACCAACTAAATTAAGGAGATGAGCTACTTTTTCTTCAGTTTCTGACTTGCTTAAGCCGGAATGACGTAATGCAAAGGCCACGTTTTCTTTGGCTGTTTTTTGGGCCATGAGATTGAAATGCTGGAAAATCATCCCTATCTGACGCCTCATATTCCGCAAATCCTGACTAGAAAGAACGACTTTGCCATCTTTATAGGTCCAGTTGCCATCAACTTGAATCTGTCCCGCTGTCGGTACTTGTAGTAAATTAATTACCCGCACGAGTGTCGATTTACCAGCCCCAGAATAGCCGACAATTCCATAAATATCGCCTTGATTGATGTGAACAGTCACGTCCTTAACGGCCTCAATCTGCCGCTTCCCTTGTTGGAAAGTGATATCAATATGATCCAATTGTATCATTGCTTTACTCATAGCTTTTAATAAACTCCTCAATTAATGTGATGTGATTTAGGTAGTCAGCAATCAGAACATTCTCATCACCAGAATGATCTGAACTATTAGCATTTCCAAGTCCTAGCGATACCATGGGTACCTCAAGTACTTCAAAAACGGAATACATCGGGCCTGTACCAGCCGATGTCGGTAACAAACATACCCCTCCCGGGTAATTATCCACAATGATTTTAATTAATCTGCCAATTTCAGGTGCTGACAGGTCACTGCGGTAACTCTTCTCCCCTAATGTATAGGTCAGCTCGACTTGGTCAAACCCTTTTTCCTTTAAATAATTGCCAATTGCCGCAAAAACTTTTTTGGGTTCAAGACCAGGAACCAAACGAACCTCCATTTTAGCCCAAGCATCAGCTGGAATGATGGTTTTAACACCCGAGCCAAGATAGCCTGACGACAATCCTTGAATGGTCACAGATGGTTGAAAATAATAACGTTGCAGAAAAGCTTGCCTATCTTCCTCAAGTAAAGGCAGGGACAAACCATGTAAGGCTTTAAGGCCTTCCGCATCTTCGGTGGCATAGTGGCCTACTAAGTCCATTTCACGCTGACTAGGCACTTTAAGAGCCTCTAAAATAGCTGGCACCAAGAGGTTGCCCTCCGAATCCCGCAGGCTGGCTATTGCTTCAATCAAGTACCAAGTGGCAGAATCCACAACTCCTCCAAACTTAGAATGCAGATCACTGGCAGCACTTTTGACAGCCATATCAAAGGTCAGAATCCCTTTATTTCCACCTGTCAATTCAAGCTGGTCCCGCTCATTTCGAATTCCTTGTTCCCAAATGAGTAGGTCCGCATGCTTCAATTTGTCCTGATACTTGGTCAAGTACTTATCTAAATCAACAGAAGCTGATTCCTCTGCCCCTTCCATCATAAAAATGATATTGATTGGGAGATCCTCATGTTTTTGAAGATAACGCATAACTGCCGTCAGTCGAGCCGTAATATGTCCCTTATCGTCATCAACCCCTCGACCATACATGATACCATCACGAATAGCTAATGTAAAGGGATCAGACGTCCAAACTTGGTCACTATCAGCCGGAACTGTATCATAGTGATTGTAAAAAATTAAGGTTTTAGCATTAGGTTTTGAGCTTTTAAATTCTGCTATGACAAAAGGTGCCATAAAAGTTTTATCGACCAGGACTTGAGCCCCTGCTTTTTTAAAGAGCTGTCCTAAATAATCAGCCACTTCTTCTAAACCTATTTTTTGAGCAAAAATAGATTTCATCCCAATTAAGGTCTTTAATTCTTCAAGATAGCTTTTAACAGTTGAATCTTGCCAGAGTTCTTGATTATAGTTGTCGGCTCTTAATGTCATGGTAACTCTTCCTTTCAGTGTGATAAAAATTTTCTTACCTTGATAACAGGAGAAAGGCTAGGGGCGATGCTCCCAGCCTCTGCTATTAGGATTTACCAAACAGGTAGGTCGATACCATTTGAGGTTTTATCAACGACTTTTTTCAATTCATCTGTATGGTAAGCTTTAATTAATTTTTTAATGGCGTTAGCTTTCTTAGACGATTTCCAATCTTTTTTAGCTGTTAAAATGTTAATCCATTGTTTTGAATTTTCATCAGCTTTTTCTTTATATAAAGATGTTTTATAATCAATTTTTGCTGGAACTGCGAAACTATTGTTGACAATAGCAGCATCTGCAGATGTCAAAGCACGAGCAGTTTGACTGGCATCCAATTCTTTTATATCTAAATCTTTTTTGTTTTCCGTTACATTAGCAATGGTCGCTAATTTATCACCAGAAACATTAAGTTTGATTAAGCCAGCCGATTGGAGCAAATAAAGGGCACGACTTTCATTAGTAGCGTCATTTGGTACAGCAATTTGAGCCCCTTTTGGCAATTCACTGACTGAAGTGTATTTTGCTTTCCCTTTTTGGCTAGTGCCAGAGAAAAGATGGATTGGGCTAATATAGGTATCAGCAATAGCTACTAAATTCTCTTTGTTTTCTTTATTCCAGTTATTTAAGAAATTGTAATGCTGGAAGGCATTAATGTCAACTTCTCCGTTAGCAACTGCTTTATTGGGCTGTGAGTAATCTGTAAACTCTTTATATTTAAGGGTGATGCCATCTTCTTTGAGGAGTGATTCAATTTTTTTCCAACGCGCATCATCTGATTCGGTTTTAGTCATAACCCCAACAGTAATGGTGTTTTTATCATTTTTGGGAGAGCCACAAGCTACTAATAAAGTCGAAGCAAATAGAATACCGACAAAGCTAATTATTTTTTTATATGTCATGGATAAATCCTTCTTTCAATAAGTAATGTCCTTATTTTACCGAAAGTAGTTATAGTTTGCAAATTGGTAATTTTTGGGTATTTATATAGTTTTAAACTATAACAAAACTAATTAGTCCATCACATTTTTGATGTCATGCTTGATTCACTTTGAAGCCGGAGGCCATGGAAAACTGATTTTGAAGGCAAAAAAACAACTCTAGATCCTATCCAGAGTTATTTGCATTTTTAGGGGGAGGGGTGAGAGAGGGTTTGGAAGCTTTTATTTTGGTAACTTTAGCTGCTCAGCTTTTGGCGCGTAGTCGCCACCCAAATGAGCCTTAGCTAACTTGCTCAAAGTACCTTCTTTTTCCAATTCTTTCAGACGTTTGTTGACAAATTTTTGTAACTCTTCTTGGTCTTGACCAAAAATAAAATAGATGAAAGGTTGTTCTTTGCTTTCCAATGGAATGGTTTTAAGATTATCCAATCCTTGATTTTTGATGATTGCATTAACTGTTGGGGCATCAAAGATTTTGAAGTCTGCCTTGCCTTCACTCAAGTTGCTTAGCATTTGCGTGATATTTTCATTAGTGTATTTAAGTTCAACTTTTGCATTAGCATTTTTCTTATTGAAATCTTCTAATTGAGCTGCTGTAGTTGTTCCTTGAACCACTTGTGTTGAATGGTTTTTGATATCAGCATATGATTTAATGTCACTGTCTTTAGGTACTACCAAAACAGATGGCGTTGTACCACTTGGGTATGAGAAGAGGTATTTATTAGCTCTCTCTTTAGTAAAGGAAATATTATTTCCAGCCATTTGGTACTTGCTAGAATCTAGGCCAGTGAAAATGGAAGACCATTCTGTCTTTTTAAAATTAACTTTATACTTGTCAGAGCCTTTGAAAACAGCTTTTGCCACTTCTACATCATAACCTGTCAAGTTTCCATCTTTTTCGTATGAGAATGGAGCTGTGGTTCCAACGGTCGCAAATGTAATGCTTTCTTTGTCATTCTTGCTAGCAGCTTTATCATTGCCACAAGCCGCTAAAATCCCCGTAGCTAGCAAAGTCACAGCAAGAAGAGCACTTGTTTTTTTATTTGTCATTCTATAACTCCTTATTCTATCTTATTGTCCTATTCTACCACCAAAAAACAAAGTCGACTAATACCCATTTTTAATCACTGTGATAAGCAAATGGTATCAAAAAAAGAGCCTTGTGGCTCTTTCGATATTATTGCTTAGAAATCAGCAACGTTGTGGTAAACTTTTTGCACATCATCGTCAGATTCTAGAGCATCTACTAATTTTTCAAATTTTTCTAAGTCTTCACCTTCAAGTGTCACTTCACTTTGTGGAATCATTTCTAATTCGGTCACTTGGAATTCTGAAATACCTGAATCACGAAGGGCTTGAATTCCTTTATGTAAATCAGTTGGTGCAGTGTAGACTGTAATTGTTCCTTCTTCTGCTTCAACATCATCTACTTCAACATCAGCTTCTAAAAGCAATTCGAAGATAGCATCTGCGTCGTCACCAGCAAAAACAATGACCCCTTTTTTGTCAAACATATAGGCAACAGATCCTGAAGCACCCATGTTACCACCATTTTTACCGTAGGCAGTACGAACATTAGCAGCCGTTCTGTTTACATTTGATGTCAAAGTATCAACGATAATCATTGAACCATTAGGACCGAAGCCTTCATAACGGCCTTCAACGAAGGTCTCATCTGTGTTACCTTTAGCTTTATCAATAGCTTTATCGATAACGTGTTTTGGCACTTGGGCCTGTTTCGCACGATCGATAACGAATTTAAGAGCAGAGTTTGATTCTGGATCTGGGTCTCCTTGCTTAGCAGCAACATAGATTTCTACCCCAAACTTAGCATAAACTTTTGAAGTAGCTCCGTCTTTAGCAGTTTTTTTGGCAACAATATTGGCCCATTTACGTCCCATTGGATTCTCCTCGTTATAAGTGTATTTTTTTAAAGCTCTCTTTTTTGTAAATAGCAGAGCTGTCTCATTAACTCTATTATTATAGCACTTTGAGGGCAATTGGTAAAATGGAAAATAAGGAGCCAGTGGCTAAAAAATTCATTAGCGATTTTTCAAGAAGTCTTGCAAAGAAGTTGCCGGTCTCCCCAAGACCTTTTCAATGTCATTAGAGACTAAAGACAATTCATCTTTGGCAATGGCGGTATAGGTTGAGACCCAGGCATCATACTGCCAGTCTTCAACTGGCCACTGCTTACGCCACTCATAAGCTTCTTCAAGCCCTTCATCATAATAAGTGACTTCTTTACCTAAATACTGAGTCAATAAGGCAGCTATCTCCTCTAGGGATAGGGCTTGCGGTCCCGTTAAGTTCAAGCTCTGATTTTCCCATTTTGCGGGTTCTTGGAGGATTCTTAAAGCAACTGCTGCCACATCTGAACGAAGTAGGGCAGAGACTTTTCCTTGCCCTGCTGGGCCTCTTAATAAGCTAGCCTGCTCAGCTATTTCCAAAAACATATCCTGATAAAAATTATCCCGAAAAAAAGTGTAGCTAAAGCCCAATTCTTTGTTGTAACCCTCCGTCCAAGCATGATCACGAGCCAAGGTGAAGGTTGCATCAGGCCTTGCATTCATGAAGGAAGTGTAAATAATATGCTTGACACCAGCTTTTTGGGCAGCACGCAAAAGGGCTTTATGCTCCTCAAGTCGTGATAAACTCTCACGAGCCGAAACCATGAATAATACCTCAATCCCAGTCAGAGACTTGATTGTTTGATCTGACTCATCATAGAAAGACTGAACAAGCTCCGCATTAGCATATGTTTGTGCCTTTTCTGGCCTTCTAGCCAAATGACGGCTTTCTATCCCTAATTGATTTAATTCAGAAGCTAAGTAGCCACCGAGCTTTCCAGTTACACCTGTTATCGCAATTGTCGTCATAGCAATCTCCTTTTCCAAGATATTATATCATGGAATGAATAATGCCTTTAGAATTTAGTTTGAGGAATAGATTCTCAACTAGTCCATACTTTATGATTCGAAAAAAAATAGAAAAATTCAATTAACTTTTTATTTTTGACAATAAATAGCAATAGCCTCTGACGCAAAATCAGCTGTCCCAGGGCCACCCATTTGGTCAATATTCTCCTTAAAGCGTAGGTCGCCAACGTACATTTGACCTAAGCCAGCTAGTATCTCATTTGTACAAGTATAAAAATGATTTGTGATATAGTCTTGCAATCTTTTAACCTGAGTTTGTACCGTTTCGTGGTCTGCACCCAAGTCTTTCAAGGCCCCAAATTGTCCAAAAATGGCTGCCATTTCTTGGCTGACTGCATGATAATCTACTTTGTCTTTTTTCTCTTCAAATTCAGCATAAACTTGAGTTGAACCCCAGCGTTCCTTAACCTCTGTTTGATACTCTTCATACTCTTTGTCTTTAAAAGCGTCAAATGTCATTGTTGCTACTCCTTTTTCTAAATCTCTAGCAAAAGCCAATAATTCTTTTAGCTTTGCCTCTTTCATTTCCAATAATTTTATGTGATCTTTAAGTGCCTGCTGACGATCATAAGACCTGTGATTGAGGATTTGGTCTATGGCCTTTAAAGGAAATTCTAATTCTCTGAAAAGTAAAATTTCTTGTAATCTTTGCAAATTGTCATCATCATAATAACGATAGCCATTTTCCTTTATGACTGCTGGCTTTAATAAGCCAATTTTATCATAGTGATGCAGGGTTCGAATGGTAATCCCTGTTAATTGACTGACTTCTTTAACAGTCTTCATACTGTCCTCCTTTCTCATCTTTGCTAGCTTAAGACTAGTATAAACCATTACCTTAGGTTAGGGTCAAGCAGAAAATAAAAAAACTTGGCTAAACCAAGTTAATTTTTTAAAATCCTAATGGGACTTCGCCCGAAAGTTTGTTCTGGCAGATCAGGATGGCCAATTCGATAGACCAAATCAGCCTGCTGTGTTGGTTTATCCCAAGGATCGGCACCGATTTTACTGATTAAATGGACTGATTTTTTCAAACTCTTTAAATGAGCTTGGCCATTTTCCGTAAAACCTAAAAGATGGATTCCTTGCGGCAAAGGCGCTTCCTGAGCATTAACTAAGATGTAGGTCAAGAGCCGGCGAACCCGCGCTTTGGTGTAGCGTTTGGTCGCCACTTGCTCCACTAGGTCTTCCAAGTTCGCTGCGCTCGCAATGGCCGAGCTGATGCGACTGGCCAATTCCTGGTTAACCTGCGGAATCTGGGTCAAATCGGGATGCGTTAAGAGCTGATACCTTAAAAGAGGGTAATAGTTGTCCCAAGTCAAGTGCGGTGCGGATAGAATCAACTCCGTGCTGGGCGTTGCCTGTTTTAAAAATACTGGGTCTGAAATGTGTTTGCGGATGGCCGTTGCGGAGGCCATGAGCTGATTTTTATCTTGGGAATGGTATGCGGCGCCCTGCCTTGTGGTGGGCTGTAGTCGTAAATTTTTCCCCGCGCTAGCCTTTGCGTAAGCCAAAGCCAAAATGTGATTTGGGGTATTACCAGAAAAATCAATTCCGGTAAACTTTTCCCACATTAGTTGGGTTTTCTGAGGGTAAGAGAGGGAATCTTCTAGCGTCGCTAGAAAAGCTGTCATCTGCTCAGATTTTTCCTCATAAACCCTAGCAATCTCACTATAATCCAGGTTTTCTTCTGTGCCGAAAGCCAAAGTATCTACACCCATCTTAGTAAGAATGTCGACAGCTCCCTGAGCAAAATAATCAGCCGACTGAACAGCCACTTGAAAAGGGATCTCAACAACAATGTCTGCACCATTTTCCAGTGCCATTTGAGCCCGAGTCCACTTATCAACAATAGCCGGCTCACCACGCTGGACGAAATTGCCCGACATGGCCACAATTTTCAGGCCCTCAGCCTGCTCAAGCAGGTACTTATGGCCATAATGGAAAGGATTAAATTCAGCAACAATGCCTGTAATAGCCATAGAACCTCCTTGGTTAATTAATGTTTGGATAGAGAAGTCGAACTTCTCCTATCATTTGTTCATAATCATTTTGTTCTAGAGTAAACGAAACTTCCTCACTTGGTAGTTCAGGAAATTCATTTATGAAATGTAATTTAGCTAAGACTGAATCAGTAAATAAAGAAACAGCCTTAGAACTACCTATTGCAGTTATCAGATTTCTATCAATGGTACAAAGTCTAGGTAAATAGTTACTTTCTTTCAACCAAGTAAAACTATTAAAATAGTTACGATAGATTCCACCTGTAAATTTATAAGTATCTAATAACCCTGCTTTTGCAAGTAGTAATGGAGAGGATGAAATAGAAGCTACAACTGTATCTTCTAAGCTAATTTTTGAAAGCGTATTGATTAAATTAACATCATTTACAGCAAAAAAAGGGTCCATTGTGCCAGTTAGAAGAATTAGTTCATATGTTGTTAAGTCAATCTCATCAATTGAATAATGAGGCATTACTTGGAAACCATCTTCACTTTTATGCAGTTTTTTCTGACTAGCAATAATATCAACTTTTTCATTATATTGAAGTGCTAATGATGCTGTTAATGGAGTAATTTCATATAAGGAAAATTCTGGATAAATTAGTAAAGCAATTTTCATAAAATCTCCTCATTCAAATATTTTTTACTTCTGTGCTACAAAGAACCAGCGTTGGCTTTTGTCACTTGGTTCTTTATCTTCAAAATCAGCATAGACCTTGAAGGATTTGAAGCCTGCTTGTTCTAAGAGGATATCATAGGTTAAGATGTCGTAGGTTCGCTCTTCATGAATTTCATCATGTCTAGAGAAAGAACCGTCTGATTCTTTCAGAAAGAAGGTCAATTCGTGGACTACTGAATGCGGTGCCTCGTCCTCATAGCTGTCCCAGACCATGGCAAAATCATCTGCATTCTCGTGGTAAGAATAGCCAGGAAAAACCTCATCTGTTTGGTATGTTGAATGGACATCAAAAATAAAGACGCCATCGGGATTCAAGCAATCATAAACTTCCTTGAACACATCACCAACTTCGACTTCGTCCTGCATGTAACAAATGGAATCCGAGTAGCAAGTGACAAAATCATACTTGCCCGCCTGAGACAAATCCAGCATATTGCCCTGTAAGAAGTTGATATCTTTGTTAGCTTCCTGAGATCGCTTTTGTGCAATATTAAGCATCTCCTGACTCAAATCGAGGCCTGTCACCTCAAAGCCAGCATCTGCAAAACGTAAGGACTGGATCCCCGTACCACAAGCTAGTTCTAATAATTTCTTTTTTTTATTTTCTTTTGGTAAATGGCGGAGCGAAAAGTCGGTCCAAAGATCGTATAAAGAATCATCCATTATGGCATCATAAACGGATGCAAAGGTTTCATAAGTCGTCATGTAAATCTATCCTCAATTTTTAAAAAACAGCCCACAACAGACTGTTTGTTTTTTATCTTAAACCAATTGACTTGATACATCCACAACCGGTGCATCATGCCATAATTTCTCTAAGTTATAGTAGTAACGTTGCTCTTCAGAGAAGATGTGAACAACAACATCGTTAAGGTCTAAAAGAACCCACCCCGTTGTGCTGTCGCCTTCAATATGACTGGCATCACCGCCAACTTCTTTCACTTTTTCACGAATGTTTTCGGCAATTGCTTCTAATTGACGACTGTTAGTAGCACTCGTGATAACAAAGTAGTCAGTTAGACTTGTTAATCCTTCTAAATCAAGTGCTAAAATATCTTCGGCCCGTTTTTCATCTGCTGCTTTGACAACGACGTTTAACAGTTCTTCTTTTTTCATATATAAATTTTCTTTCCTTATTTCATTAATTTTTGGAGTGAAATGATTTGGCCGTAGCGACAATGCCACATAGCCTGGTAGAATGCAATCATTTCTTGAGCAGTCATCCACTGATTGTCTGTGGTAGTATGGAGAGCACTTGGAATTGTGACCTTGAAGCCCTTCTCAAAAGCAAGTTTTACCGTAGCATCGATACAGTATTCCGTTTGTATTCCTACTAGTATGACATTCTTGATTCCCTTATTATTAAGATAATTTTCTAAATCAGTTCCCTTAAAAGCGGGGTTAGAGGTTTTACCAAAAATAGCTTCATCCTGCATTGGTTTGATTGGTTTAGCAATCTGCCAATCCTCAGTCCCTGGTATAAGAAAATCATCCTGATGTCGGACAAAAAATAATCTTACGTTCTGATTGTCTAGCCCAATCAATAACTTGACCTAGTTGAGTCAAAAAAGTCTCATATGGATAGGGTTTTTCAGCAATTAATTGTTATTGAACATCAATAATAATCAGTGATTCTTTCATCTAACCTTCTTTCAAATAATGGCAAAATGCATTGTAAGTTTCCAGTGTTTGAGGATAGATAGCTTGACCTTTAGAAGCCAAGTAAGCAACAGTATTAACGGTTTCAAAGGCTACTGCCTTATCTAAATTTTCGTTAGCAATTTGTCTAGCTTGATCAACTAAAGGAAAATTTCTCCCCTCCTCTATATAATCGGCTACATAGAGAATTTTGTCAAGCAAAGACATTTCTTTGGCACCAACTGTATGAATAGCAATAGCTCTTAGAATATCTGGATCAGAAATCAGTAAATCTTCTTGCATTTTATAAATTCCAACCATCCCATGCCAAACATTATTGTTCCAATTTAATAAGTCTTTGTCCAAATCATATTTAGTGATGAGGTCAATAAAAACTTGGTCTGAACATTCTTTGGCATAATCATGGAGAAGCGCAGCTAATCCTGCTTTCTCAGGATCATACTGATTCTTTTCGGCTAATGTTATTGCTGCCTTTTCAACACCTAGTACGTGCTTAAAGCGTTTCTTGCTCATCTGCTCGGCTATTTTCCCTAGAAGCTCCTCACGGGTATAGGGAAGATAATCTTGGTAACTCATTTATAAAGTCCTTCTTTTTCAATATAATCTAAGACTGAATGCGGCATTAAATAATTAGGTTTTCTATCTTTTTTAATGAAGTCACGAATCATGCTTGAAGAAATGTCCATTAGTGGGACGTCAACCCAAATCACAGGATATGAGGTTCCAGCCTTATACTTCGGTCTTTGAACACCTACAAATTGTACCATTTCAACAAGTTCATCAATGCGATGCCATTTCGGCAAATAGTTGACCATATCTGCACCAATGATGAAATAGTAGTCAACATCTGGATTTTGCTCTTTCAACAAGGCCATGGTGTCATAAGTATAAGAAATGCCTTTACGTTCTAATTCAATGGTTTCGATTGCTAAGCCTTGGACATTCTCTATTGCCAACTCCACCATTTTCAAGCGATGCTTTTCATCAATGGTTTCCTTTGTATCAACATGAGGTGGTTTAAATTCTGGCATCAAAAGGACTTGATCTAAACCTAATTGTTGACGAACTTGATCAGCAACTACTAGATGGGCATTATGAATAGGGTTGAAATTTCCACCCAAGATACCAACTTGTTTTCGATTTGAATCTTTTTCTTCTACTTCTAATTCAACTTTTGTAAAGGGGGTTAAAAGTTCTAAAGCCATTATTTCTCCAACATACTAATCTATTTAAATCACCAAACGTTTTAAAGCAACATTTTCTTATAGTTAATTTAAATCTCTTTAACTTTTGGTGATAACTTACGGTTTTCTTTTTTAGCTGATACTTTATAAAGAATTAATATACGTCCAATTTTTAACACAGAATCACAACCGATTTCATCTTCCAATGTTTCAGCAACATCATGAATATCTTCATCTGTATTTTGCAATAAGGTTACTTTAATTAATTCTCTTGCATCAAGAGCCTGACGAATGCTTGTCTTAATCTGATTATTTAGGCCATTTTTTCCAATCTGAACAATTGGCTTTAGGCTATGAGCTTCAGCTTTCAAAAAAGCTCTTTGTTTACTTGTTAACATGATATTTTCCTTTTACTTTTCTAAATAATTGCTTTTCTTACTAGCACAGCAACACCTTTTGGAGCCCAGCCAGCAATTTTAAGAACATTCTCTTTGCTTCCGTTAACCCTAATCCAGCCTAAACCAGAAAAAACCAAATCCATCTTACTGTCTATGGTAAACTCATAAGATACTAAATCTGGGAAAGTTTCCGCATCTTCTTGGTCAGGCGGGGTCAATAGTGTTCCCTTATGTTTTTTATAAAAATCGCTAGCGCCCTCTAGTTTAGTTCGGTGAATAGTGAGGTTGTTGTCAAAATAAGCTGTAACACCCTGACGGTCACCTGAAATAAAATCAAAACGGCCCAATCCACCTAAGAATAAGGTTTGTTCTGGATTCAACTGATAAGTTTTAGGTTTAATTTCTTTTTTGGGACTAATGTATTTAAGGTCTTTAGCCTTAAGATAATGTGCCATTTGGTGACGGTGTATAATACCTGGGGTATCGAAAATGAAAGTACCGTCATCGAGAGGAATCTCAATTTTATCCAGAGTTGTACCAGGGAAACGTGACGTCGTAATGACATTTTTATCACCAGTGATTTCTTGGATAATAGCATTAATTAAAGTTGACTTACCAACATTTGTAACACCAACAACGTACACGTCGCGACCTTTTCTCAATTTATTGATAGCGTCAATTAGGTCCTTAATGGCATACTTATTTTGTGCACTAGTAAGAACAACGTCAACTGGTCTTAAGCCTTCTTCATGAGCTCTTTCTAATAACCATTGGCTAACTTTGCTATCTTTTGTTGATTTTGGTAAGATATCTTTTTTATTTCCAACTAATAGAACATCATTACCAGAAACAAAGCGTGATAAGCCTGGAATGACCGAACCATTAAAGTCAAAAATATCTACCACATTTACGACTAAGGCATCACTATCACCAACCTCATGTAAGAGCTTCAAAAAGTCATCGTCAGTCAAATGAACATCTGTAATTTCATTGTAGTGCCGTAAACGGAAACAACGTTGGCAATATAATTCACCAGTTTCTAAGCCTTTTTTTAAAGCCGCATTTGGTGTAAAGCCAGCTTCTTCCTTATTTTCGGTTTGGATTTTAATTCCACATCCGATACAAAATAATTCTTCCATTAAATTCCTTTTTGGTAAACAAATTTACCATATTTATTTTCTAATTTTTTAAGTACACGTTTTTCTCTAAAACGATTAACTTTTGTATTCCAAGCATCTGTCGTCACAAGTGGTTTAACTAAAACAGATTGAATACCTGCCCGATGACTTGCTCGAATATCTGTCATCAATTGATCACCAACCATTATGACTTCATCATCTGAAAAACCATAGCGTTTCATTGCAATATCAATGCCACGCGAAAAAGGCTTCATTGCTCTACTAACAAAATCTACCCCAAAGCGTGATACTGCTCTCTCAACTCTCTTGTAATTGTTGTTAGAAACTACAACTACCGTGATGTCTGCCATGGTCATTTCATCCAACCAAGCTCTTACTTCAGGTGTACCGTCAGGGTTATTCCAGGCAATGAGGGTATTATCCAGGTCAACAAGGACTGCTGAGATCCCTCTTCTTAATAAATCATCTGCTCTTAAATCATAAACGGCTTCCACAATGAAAGTGGGCCTATAATCGTCAATGCTCATTTTTTCTCCAAATTTTTTATTACCCTTTATTATACCATATTGCCAAACAAAAGTAATGCAGGCAAAGAGGATAATTAGGAACTATTGAAAATCAATAAAATAGGGTTTCAGCCGTCTAAGAAATGCTTTTTTTCCTGAAAATTGTTGACCACTTAGCACTTTATCTAATTTATTTAAATCATCCCCATTTAAATGAACTTTCAATTCTTCGAGAACAGCACGGTAACAAACAATGTCGTCAATAACAAGTCCATCATCTGGAATTCTATGAGAAATATCGGAAACTTCCTCGTAAGGTAAGCGATTAAAACGGCACTTATAAGATTCTTGGTGTCTTATTCTATCTTTTATGTAGGATGAAAATTTGGTTTTAAAAAATATCTTCAATTTAAGACTGTTTTGGATGAGAATCAAATCAGGATACAATTCTAATAATTGATATAATATTAATCGCCCTTCTTGTAACCAATCATCTAACTCCCATAATTGAATATAATAGGTTCTCCTTAACTTATAAATAATGGGTTTAACTAGATTAAAGGCCTGATTTAATTCACTTTGAGTAATTGGATTAATAAGAACACCTTCTTTCACAATAGTAGCTCCATTGTAAAAAAAGAAGGAAAAAAAGAACATGACATCAATGTCATGTTCTTTGATATAAGATGCACCCTAGAGGAGTCGAACCTCTAACCGCCTGATTCGTAGTCAGGTACTCTATCCAGTTGAGCTAAGGGTGCTAAATACATTCCTAAAATTAGTATACACCTTTTTTAAAAATAAATCAAAAAAGATAGGAATCCCTATCTCTATCGACTCCGCCAGTAGGACTCGAACCTACGACATCATGATTAACAGTCATGCGCTACTACCAACTGAGCTATGGCGGATAAAAGCTAAGCGACTTCCGTATCTAACAGGGGGCAACCCCCAACTACTTCAGGCGTTCTAGGGCTTAACTACTGTGTTCGGCATGGGTACAGGTGTATCTCCTAGGCTATCGTCACTTAACTTTTTAGTCCACTCAAAATTGAATAACTATATCTTAACAAGAAGTCTACCTCTATGTCAATAAACTTTTCTTTATTAATTCTTATCTTTGGATAAGTCCTCGAGCTATTAGTATTAGTCCGCTACATGTATCACTACACTTCCACTTCTAACCTATCTACCTGATCATCTCTCAGGGCTCTTACTGATATAAAATCATGGGAAATCTCATCTTGAGGGGGGCTTCGCACTTAGATGCTTTCAGCGCTTATCCCTTCCCTACATAGCTACCCAGCGATGCCTTTGGCAAGACAACTGGTACACCAGCGGTAAGTCCACTCTGGTCCTCTCGTACTAGGAGCAGATCCTCTCAAATTTCCTACGCCCGCGACGGATAGGGACCGAACTGTCTCACGACGTTCTGAACCCAGCTCGCGTGCCGCTTTAATGGGCGAACAGCCCAACCCTTGGGACCGACTACAGCCCCAGGATGCGACGAGCCGACATCGAGGTGCCAAACCTCCCCGTCGATGTGAACTCTTGGGGGAGATAAGCCTGTTATCCCCAGGGTAGCTTTTATCCGTTGAGCGATGGCCCTTCCATGCGGAACCACCGGATCACTAAGCCCGACTTTCGTCCCTGCTCGAGTTGTAGCTCTCGCAGTCAAGCTCCCTTATACCTTTACACTCTGCGAATGATTTCCAACCATTCTGAGGGAACCTTTGGGCGCCTCCGTTACCTTTTAGGAGGCGACCGCCCCAGTCAAACTGCCCGTCAGACACTGTCTCCGATAGGGATAAACCTATCTGGGTTAGAGTAGCCATAACACAAGGGTAGTATCCCAACAACGCCTCAAACGAAACTGGCGTCCCGTCCTCAATGGCTCCTACCTATCCTGTACATGTGGTACAGATACTCAATATCAAACTGCAGTAAAGCTCCATGGGGTCTTTCCGTCCTGTCGCGGGTAACCTGCATCTTCACAGGTACTAAAATTTCACCGAGTCTCTCGTTGAGACAGTGCCCAAATCATTACGCCTTTCGTGCGGGTCGGAACTTACCCGACAAGGAATTTCGCTACCTTAGGACCGTTATAGTTACGGCCGCCGTTTACTGGGGCTTCAATTCATACCTTCGCTTACGCTAAGCACTCCTCTTAACCTTCCAGCACCGGGCAGGCGTCACCCCCTATACATCATCTTACGATTTAGCAGAGAGCTGTGTTTTTGATAAACAGTTGCTTGGGCCTATTCACTGCGGCTGTCATCGCTGACAGCACCCCTTCTCCCGAAGTTACGGGGTCATTTTGCCGAGTTCCTTAACGAGAGTTCTCTCGATCACCTGAGGCTACTCGCCTCGACTACCTGTGTCGGTTTGCGGTACGGGTAGTATGTAATTAAACGCTAGAAGCTTTTCTTGGCAGTGTGACATCTCTAACTTCGCTACTTAAATTCGCTCCCCATCACAGCTCAATGTATCAGGTATAAGCATTTTACTCATACCACACCTCACTGCTTGGACGTGCACTTCCAGTCGCACGCTTTAGGTAGCCTACTGCGTCCCTCCATCACTTTACATACTAGTACAGGAATATCAACCTGTTGGCCATCGAATACACCTTTCGGTCTCTCCTTAGGTCCCGACTAACCCAGGGCGGACGAGCCTTCCCCTGGAAACCTTAGTCTTACGGTGGACAGGATTCTCACCTGTCTTGCGCTACTCATACCGGCATTCTCACTTCTATGCGTTCCAGCACTCCTCACGGTATACCTTCTTCACACATAGAACGCTCTCCTACCATCCCTTACGGGATCCACAGCTTCGGTAAATTGTTTTAGCCCCGGTACATTTTCGGCGCAGGGTCACTCGACTAGTGAGCTATTACGCACTCTTTGAATGAATAGCTGCTTCTAAGCTAACATCCTAGTTGTCTGTGCAACCCCACATCCTTTTCCACTTAACAATTATTTTGGGACCTTAGCTGGTGGTCTGGGCTGTTTCCCTTTCGACTACGGATCTTAGCACTCGCAGTCTGACTGCCGATTATATCTACTTGGCATTCGGAGTTTATCTGAGATTGGTAATCCGGGATGGACCCCTCACCCAAACAGTGCTCTACCTCCAAGAGACTTAACATCGACGCTAGCCCTAAAGCTATTTCGGAGAGAACCAGCTATCTCCAAGTTCGTTTGGAATTTCTCCGCTACCCACAAGTCATCCAAGCACTTTTCAACGTGCCCTGGTTCGGTCCTCCAGTGCGTTTTACCGCACCTTCAACCTGCTCATGGGTAGGTCACATGGTTTCGGGTCTACATCATGATACTAAGTCGCCCTATTAAGACTCGGTTTCCCTACGGCTCCGTCTCTTCAACTTAACCTCGCATCATAACGTAACTCGCCGGTTCATTCTACAAAAGGCACGCTCTCACCCATTAACGGGCTCGAACTTGTTGTAGGCACACGGTTTCAGGTTCTATTTCACTCCCCTCCCGGGGTGCTTTTCACCTTTCCCTCACGGTACTGGTTCACTATCGGTCACTAGAGAGTATTTAGGGTTGGGAGATGGTCCTCCCAGATTCCGACGAGATTTCGCGTGTCTCGCCGTACTCAGGATACTGCTAGGGCTCAATTCAATTTTAAGTACGAGGCTGTTACTCTCTACGGCTTACCTTCCCAGGTAATTCTTCTATTAAATTAAAGTCCCACGTCGCAGTCCTACAACCCCGAGGAGTAAACTCCTCGGTTTGCCCTCCTGCCGTTTCGCTCGCCGCTACTAAGGCAATCGCGTTTGCTTTCTCTTCCTGCAGCTACTTAGATGTTTCAGTTCACTGCGTCTTCCTTCAACTAATCTTAACAATTAGTGATGACATGCATTACATGCCGGGTTCCCCCATTCGGACATCTCTGGATCAGCGCTTACTTACAGCTCCCCAAAGCATTTCGTCGTTAGTCACGTCCTTCATCGGCTTCTAGTGCCAAGGCATCCACCGTGCGCCCTTATTAACTTAACCTTAGTTCCAGTCTTTCGACCTTCTTAATTTTTTTTAATATGTTCGCGTTTATCTTTTTTTCGGTTTATTTCTTGTTACTTTTTTCTACAATCATTTTCATGATCGTGGAATTTGATATAGTTATTCAATTTTCAATGGACTATTATGATATTAAGAACCGGTACGACTTGTCGTAAAACTTGCGTAAAATAAGGAACAAACCAGTGATGTGTCTTCAGACACGAGTTGGTTTTGACTTATTTCTAGTAAGTTTAGGTTCCTATTCAAATATCATTTATCTAGTTTCCTAAGAAATTTCGGCTAGCCGAACATCTCTTTGTATCCTAGATAATGGAGCCTAGCGGGATCGAACCGCTGACCTCCTGCGTGCAAAGCAGGCGCTCTCCCAGCTGAGCTAAGGCCCCGACTAATAAACTGGTTGTTACATTATTAGTGGTATTCTATTCTATTACGTGAAGCTTAATTGTATTCGAACTAAAATCTTAGTGAAAAAGATAATTTTCCTTGTGTGCAAGCACACGGCGTCAATTTCCTATTTTCATACAGATTTCTTAACGTTCTCATAACTTAAATAAGACCTCTCAAAACTAAATAAGACAAAACCAAATGTTTCCATTTCCTTAGAAAGGAGGTGATCCAGCCGCACCTTCCGATACGGCTACCTTGTTACGACTTCACCCCAATCATCTATCCCACCTTAGGCGGCTGGCTCCTAAAAGGTTACCTCACCGACTTCGGGTGTTACAAACTCTCGTGGTGTGACGGGCGGTGTGTACAAGGCCCGGGAACGTATTCACCGCGGCGTGCTGATCCGCGATTACTAGCGATTCCGACTTCATGTAGGCGAGTTGCAGCCTACAATCCGAACTGAGATTGGCTTTAAGAGATTAGCTTGCCGTCACCGGCTTGCGACTCGTTGTACCAACCATTGTAGCACGTGTGTAGCCCAGGTCATAAGGGGCATGATGATTTGACGTCATCCCCACCTTCCTCCGGTTTATTACCGGCAGTCTCGCTAGAGTGCCCAACTTAATGATGGCAACTAACAATAGGGGTTGCGCTCGTTGCGGGACTTAACCCAACATCTCACGACACGAGCTGACGACAACCATGCACCACCTGTCACTTCTGCCCCGAAGGGAAATCCTATCTCTAGGACGGTCAGAAGGATGTCAAGACCTGGTAAGGTTCTTCGCGTTGCTTCGAATTAAACCACATGCTCCACCGCTTGTGCGGGCCCCCGTCAATTCCTTTGAGTTTCAACCTTGCGGTCGTACTCCCCAGGCGGAGTGCTTAATGCGTTAGCTGCGGCACTAAGCCCCGGAAAGGGCCTAACACCTAGCACTCATCGTTTACGGCGTGGACTACCAGGGTATCTAATCCTGTTTGCTCCCCACGCTTTCGAGCCTCAGCGTCAGTTACAGACCAGAGAGCCGCTTTCGCCACCGGTGTTCCTCCATATATCTACGCATTTCACCGCTACACATGGAATTCCACTCTCCCCTTCTGCACTCAAGTTTGACAGTTTCCAAAGCATACTATGGTTAAGCCACAGCCTTTAACTTCAGACTTATCAAACCGCCTGCGCTCGCTTTACGCCCAATAAATCCGGACAACGCTCGAGACCTACGTATTACCGCGGCTGCTGGCACGTAGTTAGCCGTCCCTTTCTGGTTAGTTACCGTCACGTAATGGATTTTCCACTCCCATTACCGTTCTTCTCTAACAACAGAGCTTTACGATCCGAAAACCTTCTTCACTCACGCGGCGTTGCTCGGTCAGGGTTCCCCCCATTGCCGAAGATTCCCTACTGCTGCCTCCCGTAGGAGTCTGGGCCGTGTCTCAGTCCCAGTGTGGCCGATCACCCTCTCAGGTCGGCTATGTATCGTCGCCTTGGTGAGCCGTTACCTCACCAACTAGCTAATACAACGCAGGTCCATCTCATAGTGGAGCAGTTGCCCCTTTTAAATTAAGTACATGTGTACTCTATTGTCATGCGGTATTAGCTATCGTTTCCAATAGTTATCCCCCGCTATGAGGTAGGTTACCTACGCGTTACTCACCCGTTCGCAACTCCTTGGTCTAGTGCAAGCACCAGACCTCAGCGTTCTACTTGCATGTATTAGGCACGCCGCCAGCGTTCGTCCTGAGCCAGGATCAAACTCTCATTTTAGTTTGAACTTACTCGTTCTTTTTCTGTCGCTGACAGATTTATTGTTTTTTNTTTTTTACTTCATTGACGGATAATATGCTTCTTAACATATCACCCTCACATTTGGTTTTTCTTGTCTTATTCAGTTCTCAAAGGTCTTGCCATCTCTTACGAGACAACTATTATATTCTATCAGGTCACTATGCCTTTGTCAATACTTTTTTGACTTTTCTTTGGCATTTTTTATTACTTTTTTATAGCATTTCCAGCGACGCTTTTGACAGCTTTATTAGTATACCGACTTTCAATTCCAAAGTCAATAAGTTTTCGAAACTTTTTTAATTATTTCTGGACCACTGTCATACTATATGGTGCTCAGCAATTTTCCTACTTAACTTAAACAGATTGTATTTAAGGGTGAAAATATACGATTTATAGGCCAATATAGCATGTTTTAAGCACAACAAAACGCCTGCTTGCGAAATACGTCTAAACTTAGATCTATTTCGTAAACAAGCGTTACCACTAACAATATGATGAGTGTTCCCGCTAGGAAAAATTCCTAGCGGTAGACCAGAGCTAGACTAAGAACGAAATAAAGAACGTTCCACCATCATAACACTCAACAAAATTGATAAAAATTATACTAATTCAATAATTGCCATTGGAGCAGCATCTCCACGGCGTGGTTCTGTTTTAAGAATACGAGTGTATCCACCATTGCGTTCAGCATAACGAGGTGCGATATCATCGAAAAGTTTTTGAAGAGCTGTAGTAGATGAATATTTATCTGTAGCTTCGTCATAGTTTTCTGATGCAATTTCATTACGTACGTAAGCAGCTGCTTGACGACGAGCATGAAGATCACCACGTTTACCAAGAGTAATCATTTTTTCAACTGTTTTACGGATTTCTTTTGCACGTGCTTCAGTTGTAACAATAGATTCGTTGATTAATAAGTCAGTCGTTAAATCACGAAGCATTGCTTTACGTTGTGAGCTAGTGCGTCCTAGTTTACGGTAAGCCATTTTGTCCTCCTATATTATTTATCGTTTTTTAGTCCAAGACCTAAATCAGCAAGTTTTACCTTAACTTCTTCTAGACTCTTACGTCCAAGGTTACGGACTTTCATCATTTCAGGCTCAGATTTTTCTGTTAAATCGAAGACAGTATTAATGCCTGCGCGTTTAAGACAGTTATATGAGCGTACGGATAAATCAAGTTCCTCAATTGTGCGGTCAAGTACTTTTTCATCGTTCACTTTTTCAGTTTCTTTCATAACATCTGTAGCTTTAGCCACTTCAGTTAAGTCAGTAAAGAGATTCAAGTGTTCAATTAAAACTCGAGCAGACAGACCTAATGCATCTTCAGGAATGATAGTTCCATTTGTCATGATTTCAATTGTTAACTTATCAAAGCCATCATTGCTACCAACGCGGGCAGGTTCAACTTGATAGTTAACTTTTTTCACTGGTGTGTAGATAGAATCTACTGCCAATGTTCCAACAGGTGCATCATCTTTTTTATTACCTTCTGCAAGGACATAACCACGTTTTTTAGCAACAGTCATAGTTGCTTTTAGTGAATGACCTTCAGCAATGGTAAAGAGATAATGATCTGGGTTAACAAGTTCAATGTCGCTATCTGTAAGAATATCACCAGCAGTAACTTCTGCAGGACCTTCTACATCTAGTTCGATCATCTTTTCGTCTTCTACGTAAGATTTTACAGCAAGACCCTTAACGTTAAGGATAATTTGCATCACATCTTCACGTACACCTGGGATTGTATCAAATTCGTGTAATACCCCATCAAATTTAATTGATGTAACTGCCGCACCCGGAAGTGATGACAAGAGTACACGACGAAGTGAATTACCTAGAGTTGTACCGTAGCCACGTTCTAGTGGTTCGATCACAAATCTTCCGTAATCTTTATTTTCATCAATTTTTGTTATTGTTGGTTTTTCAAACTCAATCATTTTTTCACCCCTCGAAACGAAACTTGTGTACTATTAGTTATTATGATTATACACGACGACGTTTTGGAGGACGAGCACCATTATGTGGTACAGGAGTCACGTCACGAATTGCAGTTACTTCAAGACCTGCAGCAGCAAGCGCACGAATAGCAGACTCACGACCTGAACCAGGGCCTTTTACAGTAACTTCAACAGTTTTAAGACCGTGTTCTTGTGCAGATTTCGCAGCAGCTTCAGCAGCCATTTGAGCAGCAAAAGGTGTTGATTTACGAGATCCTTTGAAACCAAGAGCACCAGCTGATGACCATGCAAGAGCGTTACCATGAACATCTGTAATCATAACAATAGTGTTATTAAATGTAGCGTGAATATGGGCAACACCAGATTCGATGTTCTTTTTCACACGACGTTTACGTGTTGGTTTAGCCAATTTCTTTACCTCCTATTTTATTTTTTCTTACCAGCAATCGCAGTAGGTTTCCCTTTACGAGTACGAGCGTTGTTTTTTGTGTTTTGTCCACGGACAGGAAGTCCACGACGGTGACGGATTCCACGGTATGATCCGATTTCCATCAAACGTTTGATGTTTAAGTTAACTTCACGACGAAGGTCACCTTCAACTTTGATTGAATCGATTTCGCGACGGATTGCATCTTCTTGATCACTTGTTAAATCTTTAACACGGATATCTTCTGAGATACCAGCATTTGCTAAGATTTTTTGTGATGTTGCAAGACCAATTCCGTAAACATAAGTAAGTGAAATTACTACGCGTTTATCATTTGGAATATCAACTCCAGCTATACGAGCCATTTTTTCTCCTTTCTATATTATCCTTGACGTTGTTTGTGTTTTGGATTTGTTGGACAAATCACCATAACACGACCGTTACGACGAATTACTTTACAGTATTCGCAAATTGGTTTAACCGATGGTCTTACCTTCATGTTTTAATCCCTCCAATTATTTCGACTATTTAAAGCGGTATGTGATACGTCCACGTGTTAAATCGTACGGACTCATTTCTACTGTAACACGGTCCCCTACTAAAATACGAATGTAATTTTTACGGATTTTACCTGATACAGTTGCTAGAATTTGGTGTCCATTTTCTAATTCAACAGTAAACATTGCGTTTGGCATCGTTTCAACAACTTTACCTTCAATTTCAATCACGTCTTCTTTTGCCACGCAAAAGTACCCCCTAAATTTCGATTTGATGTCCTCTGAGCACAGAGGTAACAATTATAAGTCAGACTAGCCTATTATAGCACTTCATTTCTACTTTCGCAAGTAGTTTATTAGAAATTATTTTAGCTTTTCGATGACTTTTTCAATGTCACTGAAAACTGTTTCGATTTCTTGGTTACCGTTAATATCGATAACGATTCCTGCTTCTCTGTAATGATCAATTATTGGCTGACCTTGTGCGATGTTAACATCCAAACGACGTTTAACGGTTTCTGGTTTATCATCTTCGCGTTGGTAGTAGTCATTTTCATCATAATCCCCAGCAGGTGGGTTAAATACTTTATGGAATGTTTCGCCAGTTTTTTTGTTAATGATACGGCCACTTAGACGTTCAACTAATGAAGCAGGGTCCACAACGATGTTAATAACACCATCAAGTTTTAATCCTAAAGCTTCTAAAGTTGCATCCAAAGCATGAGCCTGATCAATTGTACGTGGATAACCATCTAATAAGAAACCTTTTGCTTTAATGTCATCTTGAGATAAACGTTCTTTTACAATACCATTTGTTACTTCATCTGGTACTAAATCACCTTTATCAATGTAAGATTTAGCAAGTTTACCCATTTCAGTTTGGTTAGCCATTGCCGCACGGAACATGTCACCTGTTGAAATATGGATTACACCAAATTCTTCAACGATTTTTGCTGCTTGAGTCCCTTTACCTGCACCAGGTAATCCCATAATTAAAAGATTCATGTCAGTCTCCTCTTGACTAAAATAATAAAATGAATGCTCATTTTGGTTTTTGTTTTCAAATGATAATAAGAAATCTGACTAAGTCTTACTATCACCTGAAAACAAAATAGTAGGTTGACAATGTCAACCTATATTCTATTCTGCTGTATTCATAAATCCGACATACTTTCTCTTGAGAAGGTAGCCTTCAAGTTGTTTCATTCCTTCAATTCCTGTTGAAATCAAGATGAGCAAGCTAGTCCCCCCCAAGGCGATGCCTGAAGAAAGATTTAGTGATTGCTGTGCCGCAATTGGAACTAAAGAGATAAACGCTAAGAAAATCGCACCTAAGGTTGCCAATTTCTTAAGCAATGACGACATATATTGTTCTGTTTCACGTCCAGGTCGAACACTTGGAATATAAGACGAATTCTTCTGTAGATTTTCAGCTGTTTTCTCAGGATTTACTTGGACAAAGGTATAGAAGAATGAGAACAAGATAATCAAGAATGCATAGACAATCATTCCAGTCGGAGACTGATAATTAAAAATCTCTTGCATTTTTGTTAGCCAAGGAATATCTCTTCCATTTTGAAAGAAAGGAATCAGAGTACTTGGAATGGTTGTAATCGAGCTAGCAAAGATAACGGGAATAACGCCTGCTGGATTAACTTTTAGAGGAAGATACGAACTTGTAGGTGCGCCCTGAACAAGTTTAGTATATTGGATTGGAATTTTGTATTCCGCTTGTTGAACAAATGTTGTAAAGAAGACAATTGCAAGTACGGCAAGGATTAATAAGCCAACTACAACGTATGATGATTGAATATCACCCGCTTTGACGTTTACAAAATAATCTTCATGTACTGTCGCAATCGCATTTGGAATAGATGAAATGATACCCGCAAAGATAATCATTGAAACACCATTGCCAAATCCTTTATCTGTAATTTGTTCACCTAACCAGGTTACAATCATACTACCTGTTGTTAGCAAAGCACCGATCAGTAAATAAGTTTTTACATTTGGTGTTGAAACTAAAGCAACATTAGACAAGCTGTTGAAACCTGCCGTGATACCGATTGATTGAATGAAAGCTAAACCTAATGAAATATAGCGAGTCGCTTGATTTAACTTGCGACGTCCAACTTCACCTTGTTTTCCCCATTCAACAAATTTAGGTAAAATATCCATTTGTAATAGTTGAACAACAATGGAAGCAGTAATGTAAGGGCTAACCCCCATAGAGAAAACAGAGAAGTTTCTCATGGCATTACCACTCACCAAGTTCAACATATTAAGAAAAGGAAGTTCACTCAATTGCTCTAAGCTTTTTGCATTTACACCAGGAACTGTAATATGTGTCCCGATACGAAATATAAGAATAATAAAGATTGTGTAGAAAATTTTATGTCTAACATTCTTTATTTTCAATGCATCTTTAAGTATTTTTAAGAACATAATGAGTTACCCCTCATTAGATGACTTCGATTGAACCACCTTTAGCAGTAATTGCTGCTTCAGCAGATTTTGAGAATTTAGCTGCTTTTACAGTCAATTTTTTAGTCAATTCGCCATTACCAAGAATTTTAACGCCTGATTTTTCAGCACGAACGATACCAGCTTCTTTAAGAACAACTGGTGTTACTTCAGTACCATCTTCAAAAACGTTTAATTGATCAAGGTTAACAAGAGCATACTCTTTAGTATTGATGTTTGAGAATCCACGTTTAGGCATGCGACGGAACAATGGAGTTTGTCCACCCTCAAAACCTAAACGAACGCCACCACCACTACGTGAGTTTTGACCTTTTTGTCCGCGTCCAGATGTTTTACCGTTACCTGATGATGATCCACGACCTACGCGGTTGCGTACTTTACGTGAGCCTTCAGCAGCTTTTAATTCATAAAGTTTCATTTTTTCTCCTTTTTTTGTAAATTGCTAACGCCTCTATGAGGGGAAAGGACTCCCCATAGAAACTCGCCTTTACATATAATCAACTATAAGTCGCAGAGAATTAACCCTACGACTTAAACAATTTTTATTTAACGTCTTCTACTGTTAATAAGTGAGAAATCGCTGTAACCATACCACGGATAGCAGCGTTATCTTCTTTGATAACTGAAGAGTTTAATTTACCAAGTCCAAGAGCTTGAACAGTTTTACGTTGTTCTGGTTTACGCCCGATTGGAGACTTAGTCAAAGTAATTTTAATTTGAGCCATTATAATCCCCTTTCTTAAGCTAAGTCAGAAACTGAAACGCCGCGTAAAGCAGCAACTTCTTCTGCACGTTTAAGCTGTTTCAAACCTTCAACAGTTGCACGAACAATGTTGATTGGTGTGTTAGAACCAAGTGATTTTGAAGTGATATCAGCAATACCTGCTAATTCCACAACGGCACGAACTGCACCACCTGCGGCAACTCCAGAACCTTCTACAGCTGGTTTCAACAATACTTTCGCTCCACCAAAGTTAGTGAAAACTTCGTGAGGAATTGTTGTACCAACCATTGGTACTTCGATCATATTCTTTTTAGCTGCTTCAACAGCTTTACGAATAGCTTCTGGTACTTCTTGAGCTTTACCAGTTCCGAAACCAACACGACCATTACCATCACCAACAACTACAAGAGCTGCGAAGCGAAGACGACGTCCACCTTTAACAACTTTTGTAACACGGTTGATAGCAACTACGCGTTCTTCAAGTTCAACTGCATTATCTTTAAATGCCATTATTTTGTGTCCTCCCTTTTAGAATTTCAATCCGTTTTCACGAGCTGCATCAGCTAAAGCTTTTACACGTCCGTGATAGAGATATCCACCGCGGTCAAACACCACTTCAGAAATACCTTTAGCCACTGCACGTTCAGCAACAAGTTTGCCGACTACAACGGCTTGTTCAGTTTTTGTTCCTTTTGAAACGTCTTTATCAAGAGTTGATGCGCTTGCGAGCGTTACACCCGCTACGTCATCAATTACTTGAGCGTAGATGCCTGTATTAGAACGGTATACGTTCAAACGTGGGCGTTCTGCAGTTCCAGAGAGTTTACCGCGTACGCGACGATGGCGTTTTTGGCGGATTTTATTTTTATCTGGTTTAGAAATCACAATTTTCACCTCTTAATTTTTAAACATTTGTTTTTAACAAATTAGCACTTATTTCTTCAAGCGACCAGAAACATCTGATCAACTCTATAAAATAATTATTTACCAGTTTTACCTTCTTTAAGGCGTACATATTCACCAACGTAACGAATACCTTTACCTTTGTAAGGTTCTGGTGAACGTAAGCTACGAATATAAGCAGCAGTTTGACCAACAACTTCTTTGTTAATACCTTCAACTGAAATTGAAGTTGGATTAGCAAGAGTGAAAGTGATTCCTTCTGGAGCTTCTACTTCGTCTTGGTGAGATTTACCAACTGAAAGAACTAATTTATTTCCTTGAAGTTGAGCACGGTAACCGACACCCTTCATTTCAAGATCTTTTTTAAATCCTTCAGAAACACCTTGTACCATGTTGTTTAACAAAGCACGAGTAGTTCCGTGGATAGTTTTCATTTCTTTAGAGTCGTTAGGACGTGAAACAGTAATTTCAGTTCCTTCAACTTTAATTTCAATGTTTTTATTGAACTCACGAGTGAGTTCGCCTTTAGGGCCTTTAACTGTTACGACGTTGTTGTCGTTTTTAAGTTCAACACCTGCAGGCATAGTGATGATTTTATTACCAATACGTGACATGTTTTATTTTCTCCTGTTAAATTGTCAAGCCATATAAGCTAGTTTTCACGGGGGTTTGATAGAAAGATATCCTTCAATTTATATTTTAAAATTGAAGACAAGCTGTGGCTTGCGTGAAAAAGATCAATCTTCCATGAGAGTAAACACTTTAAGTAGGATTTCCTATTTTCACTTTGTCCACGATGCTCTAATTACCTTAAATTACCAAACGTATGCAATAACTTCTCCACCAACATTTTTTTGGCGAGCTTCTTTATCAGTCAAAAGACCTTCTGAAGTAGAGATAATTGCAATTCCAAGTCCATTAAGAACTTTAGGAACATCTTCACGTTTTGTATAAACACGAAGACCCGGTTTTGAAATACGTTTCAAGTTAGTGATAACGCGTTCGCCATTTTGACCATATTTAAGGAAAACACGGATGATTCCTTGTTTATCGTCTTCGATAACTTCAACGTTTTTTACAAAACCTTCACGTTTAAGGATTTCAGCAATCCCCTTTTTGATGTTTGAAGCTGGTACTTCTAACACTTCGTGTTTTACTTGGTTAGCATTACGAATACGTGTTAAAAAGTCAGCAATTGGGTCTGTCATAACCATTTTTAAATTCTCCTCTTACTAGCAGTTTGAATTTGATCACTTGCTAGTTAATGTTGCCCGAAGGCAAATGATACATTGTATCAGTAGTATTCAAGTAAATTATATAGATAATTTACAAGTTTTTCAAATTACCAAGAAGCTTTTACAACACCTGGAATTTGACCTTTGTAAGCCAATTCACGGAAGCAAACACGACAAAGTTTAAACTTGCGGTAAACTGAATGTGGACGTCCACATTTTTCACAGCGAGTATAAGCTTGCGTAGAGTGTTTCGCAGGACGTTTGTTTTTAGCAATCATAGATTTTTTAGCCAATTTATTTACCCCCTATTATTTTGCAAAAGGCATTCCAAGGCCTTTAAGCAATTCACGTGATTCTTCGTCAGTATTTGCAGTAGTGACGATTACGATATCAAGACCACGTACTTTATCAACATCATCGAAGTTGATTTCTGGGAAGATAAGTTGTTCTTTCACACCAAGTGTGTAGTTACCACGTCCATCAAATGATTTTGTTGGTACTCCGTGGAAATCACGGACACGAGGAAGTGAAACGCTAACTAATTTGTCTAGGAATTCGTACATACGTTCGCCACGAAGTGTAACTTTCGCACCGATCGCAACACCTTCACGAAGACGGAAGCCAGCGATTGATTTCTTAGCTTTAGTAATAAGTGGTTTTTGACCTGAAATAAGCTCTAATTCAGCAGCAGCTTTTTCAAGGTTTTTTGCGTTAGAAACAGCATCACCAACACCCATGTTAAGAACAATTTTCTCAACGCGAGGTACAGCCATAACTGTAGTGTAACTAAATTTCTCTGACAACGCAGGGATTACTTCGTTAGTATATTTTTCTTTTAAACGATTTGCCATTTATGCTTCTCCTTTCCTTCGTGATTAATCAAGCACTTCGCCTGATTTTTTGCTGTAACGAACTTTTTTGCCGTCAACAACTTTATAACCAACACGACCTGCAACACCATTTTTGTCAAGCACTTGAACGTTTGACACGTGGATTGGTGCTTCTTTTTCAACGATAGCACCTTGAGGGTTTTCTGTGTTAGGTTTTTGGTGTTTTTTAATCATACCAACACCTTCAACAACAACTTTGTTAACTTTTGGAAGAGCTTTAAGAACTACAGCTTCAGTTCCCTTGTCTTTACCAGCAATAACGCGAACTTTGTCGCCTTTTTTTACAAACATTTGAGTTTTTCTCCTATTGATTTCTTACGCCCCTATGGGCACCCTAGGAAATACCTAGGGGACTTAGTTTGTTTAATTTATTTAAAAATTAAAGTACTTCTGGTGCAAGTGAAACGATCTTCATGTATCCACCTTCACGTAATTCACGTGCAACTGGACCAAAGATACGAGTTCCGCGAGGAGTTTTGTCATCACGGATGATTACTGCAGCATTGTCGTCAAATTTGATGTATGAACCGTCTGGACGGCGAGCACCAGTTTTTGTACGAACGATAACTGCTTTCACAACGTCACCTTTTTTAACTGCTCCACCAGGTGTAGCTTGTTTTACAGAAGCAACGATAACGTCGCCGATGTTAGCGAATTTACGTCCTGAACCACCAAGTACTTTGATAGTCAAGATCTCACGGGCACCACTATTATCAGCAACTTTCAAGCGAGTTTCTTGTTGAATCATTTCAATTTTCTCCTTTTAGTTTGATTAGATAATAACAGCTTTTTCCACAACTTCTACAAGACGGAAATGTTTTGTAGCTGAAAGTGGACGAGTTTCCATGATACGAACGATATCGCCTTCTTTAGCAAGGTTATTTTCGTCATGTGCTTTATATTTTTTAGAATAGTTGATACGTTTACCATAGACTGGGTGGTTACGTTTTGTTTCAACTATAACAGTGATTGTTTTATCCATCTTGTCAGATACGACACGTCCAACAAGGGTTCTACGTTGATTACGTTCCATTATTAGAATTTCTCCTTTCCCAATCTATTATTTCATTTCAGATTGCACTGTTTTGATACGTGCAATTTGTTTTTTAACTTCGTTTAAGCGAGCAGTTTGATCAAGTTGACCCGCTGCAGCTTGAAAACGAAGGTCGAAAAGTTCTTTCTTGAGTTCGTTTTCTTTTTTAGCAAGCTCTTCTTGAGACAAGCCACGAAGCTCAGCAACAAACTTTTTGATTTCTTCAAGTTTCATGTCTTCTCCTTATTCTGCTTCGCGTTTCACGAATTTAACTTTAACTGGTAATTTGTGTCCAGCAAGACGGAATGCTTCACGTGCAACTTCTTCAGATACACCGGCAATTTCGAACATTACTTTACCACGTTTAACTGGCGATACCCAACCTTCAGGTGCACCTTTACCAGAACCCATACGAACCCCGATAGCTTTAGCAGTGTAAGATTTGTGAGGGAAGATTTTGATCCAAACTTTACCACCACGTTTCATGTAACGCGTCATAGCGATACGGGCAGCTTCGATTTGGCGGTTTGTGATCCATGAGCTAGTTGTAGCTTGAAGACCGTATTCACCGAATGATACTTCTTTTCCACCTTTTGCTTCACCGCGCATTTTTCCACGGAACTCACGACGGTGTTTAACACGTTTAGGTACTAACATATGTTATTTGCCTCCTTTAGTGTTTTTACGAGCTGGAAGAACTTCACCACGATAGATCCAAACTTTAACACCAAGTTTACCATATGTAGTGTCTGCTTCTTCCCAAGCGTAATCGATATCAGCACGAAGTGTATGAAGAGGAACAGTTCCTTCTGAATAACCTTCTGCACGAGCGATATCAGCACCGTTCAAACGACCTGAAACTTGGGTTTTGATCCCTTTAGCTCCAGCACGCATTGTACGTTGGATAGCTTGTTTTTGTGCACGACGGAAAGCAACACGTTGCTCTAATTGACGAGCAATGTTTTCACCAACGAGGTGAGCATCAAGATCTGGTGATTTGATTTCAATAATGTTGATGTGTACTTGTTTTCCAGTTAATTTATTAAGTTGAGCACGAAGCGCATCAACGTTTGCTCCACCTTTACCGATAACCATACCTGGTTTTGCAGTGTGAAGTGAAACAATAACTTTGTTGATAGCACGTTCAATTTCGATAGTTGAAACTGAAGCTTCTGCTAATTCTTTTTGAACGAATTTACGGATTGAAAGATCTTCATGAAGGTAATCCGCGTATTCTTTTTCAGCATACCATTTCGCATCCCAGTCACGGATGATACCGACACGCATACCAATTGGATGTACTTTTTGACCCACGATTTTACCTCCTTATTTTTCTGATACAACTACAGTTACGTGAGTTGTACGTTTGTTGATTGGTGAAGCTGAACCTTTCGCACGTGGACGGAAACGTTTCATTGTTGGTCCTTCGTTTGCGAATGTTTCAGATACTACCAAGTTAGCTTTTTCCAAACCAAAGTTGTTTTCTGCGTTTGCAATTGCTGAGTTAAGAGTTTTCTCAATAACACGAGCTGCTTTGTTTGGAGTGAATTTTAAGATTGCGATTGCGTCAGCAACGTTCTTACCGCGGATAAGATCAAGTACTAAACGTGTTTTACGAGGTGAAACACGCACTGTACGAGCCATTGCTTTAGCTGAAGTAATTTCTGCCATTGTGTCCTCCTCCTATTAACGACGTGTTTTCTTGTCGTCAGCTGCGTGACCTTTGTAAGTACGAGTTGGTGCAAATTCACCAAGTTTGTGACCTACCATGTCTTCTTGGATGTAAACAGGTACATGTTTACGTCCATCATAAACTGCGATTGTATATCCGATGAAACTTGGGAAAATCGTTGAACGACGTGACCAAGTTTTAATTACTTTTTTCTTTTCGTCTTTAGCTTGAGCTTCAACTTTTTTCATTAAATGCTCATCGACGAAAGGTCCTTTTTTAAGACTACGTCCCATTTTGTAGTTTTCTCCTTTAAATGATGTACCACAACGGCTTGCCTAGAAGGCTACCGAGTTGGCGGAAGGTTAATAAGATTTTAGCTAATCGATTATTTAGCGTTACGACGACGTACGATAAGTTTGTCTGATTTAGCTTTCTTATTACGAGTTTTAAGACCAAGAGCTGGTTTGCCCCATGGTGTCATTGGTGATTTACGTCCAACTGGTGCTTTACCTTCACCACCACCGTGTGGGTGATCGTTAGGGTTCATTACAGAACCACGAACTGTTGGGCGGATACCTTTCCAACGGTTACGTCCAGCTTTACCAATGCTAACAAGCGATTGTTGTTCGTTACCAACTGAACCGATTGTTGCACGACAAGTTCCAAGAATCATACGAACTTCGCCTGATTGAAGACGAACAAGAACGTATTTACCTTCTTGACCAAGTACTTGAGCAGAAGCTCCAGCAGCACGGACAAGTTCTCCACCTTTACCAGGTTTCAACTCGATGTTGTGAATAACTGTACCAACAGGGATGTTAGCAAGTGGTAATGCATTACCAATTTTGATGTCTGCTTCTGGTCCAGAAACGATACGTTGACCTACTTCAAGACCTTTAGGTGCAATGATGTAAGCTTTAACACCATCAGTATAGTTTACTAATGCAATGTTAGCAGTACGGTTTGGATCATATTCGATAGTTTTAACAACTGCTTCAACGCCATCTTTGTTACGTTTGAAGTCAATTACACGGTAATGACGTTTGTGACCGCCACCTTGATGACGAACAGTGATGCGACCATTGTTGTTACGACCAGCTTTGTTTTTAAGAGAAACAAGCAATGATTTCTCAGGTGTGCTTGTTGTGATTTCAGCGAAATCCAAAGAAGTCATGTTACGACGGCCATTTGTCGTTGGTTTATAAACTTTAATACCCACGTTATT
Source organism: Streptococcus bovimastitidis (assembly GCF_001885095.1). Lineage (GTDB taxonomy): Bacteria > Bacillota > Bacilli > Lactobacillales > Streptococcaceae > Streptococcus > Streptococcus bovimastitidis. The sequence goes on from NZ_LZDD01000001.1 coordinate 1,095,156, forward strand.
TCCTCCTTAGATTATTCAGCTTCAGCTGCGTACAACTCGATTGCTTTAGAATCAGCTGTAAGAGTGATGATAGCTTTTTTTGTTTTAGAAGTGAAACCTGTATAACGACCAACGCGTTTAGCTTTTGGTTTAACGTTAACAGTGTTCACGCTAGCAACTTTAACTCCTTCAAACGCAGCTTCAACAGCTTGTTTGATTAAAAGTTTATGTGCACGTGTATCAACTTCAAATGTATATTTGCCTTCTTCAAGAGCAATCATAGATTTTTCAGTGATAACTGGTTTTTTAATTACGTCGTACAAATTCATTATGCAAGAACCTCCTCAATTGTAGAGATTGCTTCTTTAGTAACAAGAAGTTTATCGCTATTTACAATATCAAGAACACTTGCAGTTGTTGCAGTAGCAACTTTAACGTTTGGAAGGTTGCGAGCAGATAATGCTGCAAATTCATTTCCTTCTTCAACGATAACAAGTACTTTTGAATCGATACTTAGCGCTGAAAGAACTTTTGCAAATTCAGCAGTTTTTGGCGCTGCAAATGAAAGGCCTTCTACAGCTACAAATTTATCATCAGCAACTTTTGCTGAGTAAACTGATTTCAAAGCAAGGCGACGAACTTTTTGTGGAAGTTTATATCCGTATGAACGAGGAGTTGGTCCGAAGACAACACCACCACCACGCCATTGTGGTGAACGGATAGAACCTTGACGAGCACGTCCAGTTCCTTTTTGACGCCATGGTTTGCGTCCGCCACCTGATACTGCTGAACGGTTTTTAACCGCGTGAGTACCTTGACGAAGGCTAGCACGTTGGCTGATTACAACATCAAAGACAACTGATTCGTTTGGTTCGATACCGAAGATAGCGTCGTTTAATTCAACTGAACTAACTTCTTTACCAGTTTGGTCAAATAGTTTTACGTTTGCCATTTTAACTGTTTTCTCCTTTCTGATTATTTAGCAGCTTTAACTGCTGATTTGATAGTGATAAGAGATTTCTTAGCACCTGGTACGTTACCTTTAATAAGGATAACGTTCTTTTCTGGGATAACTTGTACAATTTCAAGATTTTGAATTGTTACACGGTTTCCACCCATACGTCCTGCCAAGTGTTTGTTTTTGAAAACACGGTTAGGCGCAACAGGTCCCATTGAACCTGGACGACGGTGGTAACGAGAACCATGGGCCATAGGGCCGCGTGATTGACCGTGGCGTTTGATAACACCTTGGAAACCTTTACCTTTTGAAGTACCCGTTACATCAACGACATCTCCAACTCCGAATGATTCTACAGTAATTTCTGATCCAACTTCTAAGCCTTCAATGTTTTTGAATTCACGAATGAAGCGCTTAGGAGCAGTGTTAGCTTTCGCTACATGGCCTTTGGCAGGTTTGTTGCTCAATACTTCGCGTTTGTCATCAAAACCAATTTGTACTGCTTCGTAACCGTCTGTTTCAACAGTTTTAACTTGAAGCACAACGTTTGGAGTCGCTTCGATGACAGTTACAGGGATAAATTCGCCTGATTCAGTGAAGATTTGAGTCATTCCCACTTTTTTCCCTAAGATTCCTTTTGTCATGAGAAAATATTTCCTTTTCTTATTTTTTTCAAAAAGTTTTTTATGAGCGTTTTTCGTGCTCAAAAAAGTTTTTTACGAGCGTTTTTTGTGCTCAGAAATCAAATTATAATTTGATTTCTACGTTTACACCACTTGGAAGATCCAATTTCATAAGAGCGTCAACAGTCTTTTGAGTTGGGTTCACGATGTCGATAAGACGTTTGTGAGTACGCATCTCAAATTGTTCGCGAGAATCTTTATATTTGTGAGTCGCACGAATAATTGTGTAAAGACTACGTTCTGTTGGAAGTGGAACTGGTCCAGCTACAGTAGCACCTGTACGTGTTGCAGTTTCAACGATTTTTTCTGCCGCTGTGTCAAGTGTACGGTGTTCGTACGCTTTCAAACGGATACGGATTTTTTTATTTGCCATCTTTTCTCCTCTCGTCTATTTACGATAATAGGCTAGCTCCCCGAGAAAACCAACACGTGTTGCGTGGCAATGCAACCGAGCGTGTCGCAACCTCTCGTATCATAGCTACAGCTGTAATTTTTACAGCACCATAGTATAATAACAAATTTGTATTCCCATTGCAAGTCTTTCTGCAAAATAATTTAAAAAAATTTCACCCTATAGTGAAATTTTTCTTTTCTTATTATAAGCGCTTTTGAGAATCAACCACCGAGTTAAATTATCTAGGGCTGTCGCCAACCAAACCCCTTCCAAACCAAGCTTGAGCAGGACACCCAGAAAGTAACCAGCTAGAATCCGAATTAACCACATACCAATACTAGTCGCATAGAATGGTAGCCTTGCATTCCCCAAACCTTGCCAAAGAGACGTATAGACTAAAGTCCCTGACGTAGCAGGTACACTAATCAGGGAAAAGAGCAAGACCACTTTTGCTGCTTCAATGGCTTCAATATTATTAGTAAAACCAGCAATCAACCAAGGACTTGAAATAAAAACGAGGAAACTAAAACAAAACATGAGTAGCGTTGAAAGAAGAAAGGACTCTTTAATAAGTTTATCTATTTCCTGATGTTCTTGCCTACCCAAGTGGTTAGCCACTAGAATAACTGTTGCAGTTGAAATCCCTAATCCCGGCATATAATTAAATTGACTGATGGTCTCACCAATAGCATTCCCGGCTAAAACTTTTTCACCAAAATGAATGACAATCATTAAAATCAATAAATCACCTAGACGCATCATCAAACGTTCACCCGCAGCTGGAAGACTTAAAGAAAGAATTTCTGGATCCAATTTAAAACGCATCTTAGTCATAATTCTTTTAATAGGAAGAAACTTAACTAAAATAACAATACCAATCAGACGAGCTAAGACTGTCGACCCAGCCACACCAAGGACTCCCAAGTGAAACACTTGAATCGAAGTAAGGGAAAAAACGGCATTCAAAAAAGTCGTCAGAAAACTGACATGCATGGGCAACTTGCTGTAACCACGCGCCCGAAGAATGGCCCCAAAAGTCGTCAAAAGCCCCAGACTAAAAATCAGACCCCCAACAATCAGCAAATAGCCGTAAGCCTCAGCTACAACCTCCGGACCTGCACCAAGAGCAAAAAGCAAGGGGCAGCCAAAGACAATACTAAAAAAACCCAAAATTAGTGACAAGAAAAGCGTCACCATCAAGGCGTCGGCCATATAGCCCAACTCTTTTTCGTCATCCCTCTCCCCAATACTTCTGGCTAGGAGGCTGGAAATAGCTGAGCTGAGAGCAATAAACAGGGCTTGGTAAACCGTAATCAGGTTATTGGCAATAGTCACGCCTGAAACCGCTAACAATGAGATTTGTGCAACTAAAAAGTTATCAACAAATCCCATCAGCATTTGCAAGACATTCTCAACCATGGCCGGCAAGGCCAGACTTAAAATCTTCTTTCTATTTAATAATTTCATATCAACCAAAGAAAGGAGCCAAAGGCTCCTTTTTATACTCCTAAATAGTTCTCAACGGCTGCTTGCATCTGATCGCTTGCAACTGCTGTCTTATGTAAAACAGGCGCTTCCTGCAGACCATCTAGCGCTGCTGGAATAGCAACCTTAGATAGCTCCTGCAATTCTGCAACAGCCTGGAAGTCATCAGCAATTTGTTGGCCCTTAATGGCTTCCACCACCACTCTCGGGAATTTATATGGGCTTGCAGTAGACACAATTACCGTTGGCTTAAGATTACCAGATTCTTGTCGGTAACGACGATAAACTGCCGAAGCGACAGCCGTATGAGGATCTAAGACATAAGCGTCAGATTCATAAACAGCCTTGATTTCTGCTTCCGTTTCTGCTTCACTGGCAAAACCTGCTGCAAAGAGGTCTAATATCTCAGGACGAACTGCCTCTAAGTGGTATTCTCCCTTAGCCCCTAAGTCCGCCATCAAAGCTTTAGTCTTAGCAGCATCATTACCCACCAAATGGAAAATCAAGCGTTCCAAGTTTGAGGAAACCAAAATGTCCATGGACGGACTGCTGGTCACCTTGAAGTCGCGCTTCTTATCGTAGACCTGGTTAGCAAAGAAGTCAGTCAGAACATTGTTTTCGTTAGAAGCACAGATGAGCTTAGCCACCGGAAGGCCTATTTCTTTAGCATAATAAGCTGCTAAAATATTCCCGAAGTTACCAGTTGGAACCGTGATATTAATCAAGTCCCCATCAGCAATGCTGCGCTTTTTCACCAATTGGGCGTAGGCATAAACATAGTAAACAACCTGAGGAATTAACCGCCCGATATTCATGGAGTTAGCCGAAGACAATTGCATTCCATTAGCTAACAATTTGTCCGCCAAGAGCTTGTCATTGAACATGCGCTTAACATCTGTTTGGGCATCATCAAAATTACCATCGATAGCCACAACATGCGTGTTAGCCCCTTTTTGTGTTGTCATCTGCAACTCTTGAATCTTGCTGACACCATCTTTAGGGTAGAAAACTATAATCTCAGTCCCAGGAACATCCGCAAAACCAGCCATTGCTGCCTTACCAGTGTCCCCAGAAGTAGCTGTCAAAATAACAATCTTATTAGTAACACCCTGTTTCTTAGCCGCTGTCGTTAAAAGATGAGGCAGAATAGATAAAGCCATATCCTTAAAGGCAATCGTTGCCCCATGGAATAATTCTAAATTATAATAATCCTTAAGTTCTACAAGAGGTGCAATGACCTTAGTATCAAACTTCTCATCATAAGCTTGCGCAATACAATGGTCCAATTCTTCATCCGTAAAATCATCAAAGAAAGCTGACATGACCAACTTAGCAATCTCTTGATAAGTTGCATCCTTCAAACGGTTAAAATCCAAGTCAATATTAGGCATTGAAAGCGGCGTAAAGAGACCACCATCACTGGCCAAACCACTTAAAATAGCCTGACTGGCACTAACACGATTCTCAGCATCACGAGTTGATTGGTAAATAATTCCCATAAATATTCCTCATCCTTGCATGTCTTTTTGATATTGTACCACAAAATAAGCAGAGCTGGAAAGGCGAGCTCAAAAAAAGAGTAGCTCTTTAAATAGAACTACTCCATAGGATCTTAATTGACCCAGTTAGAATCCACTCCTGCTAGGCTAATCCAGACCAAAGCTAACAAGTCATAAATTCTTTCAGCCATCGCTTTTTATCCTCCTAAAGCTAACCTTTAATGTCAATTTTATTATATTACGTCACATCTGTCTTGTAAAGATGAAAAATGGAAATTCCTTTAATAAAATAGAAGTGATCGAAATATTAGAAATACAAAATAGAAATGCCCAGAATAAGGAAACTGGGCATTTCATATTACAGAAACAATTTTAGGTGATTGAATAGGTCTTATTTAAGACGACCTGGTCTTTCAGCATAACCATAGTAAGCATCAGCCATGATTTCTTTCATATCAGCAACTAATGGCAAGCGTGGGTTAGCAGGTGAACATTGGTCTTCATAAGCAAGAAGAGCAATTTCATTTAAGCTATCCATCCATTCTTTTTCATCGATACCTTGATCTTTAAAGTTCATCTTGATACCAACTTTAGTACCCAAGTCATAGATGGCTTGTGCATATGAAGCAACTGCTTCTTCTGGAGTTGAGCAAGGTAAACCTAACATACGAGCGATATCTTGGTATTTTTCATCAGCTTTCCAGTAGTTGTATTTAGGCCAAGTAGCTGTTTTAGCTGGACGAGTACCATTGTAACGAACCACATATGGAAGAAGGATAGCATTGGTACGACCGTGAATAGTGTGGTGTACCCCGCCAATTTTATGCGCCATTGAGTGGCTCATTCCGAGGAAAGCATTAGCAAAGGCCATACCCGCCATGGTTGATGCATTATGCATTTTTTCACGAGATTCGAAATCAGCTTCTTTAACAGAACGTTCTAAGTTTTCAAAGACAATCTTAATAGCTTGAAGAGCAAGTCCGTCAGTAAAGTCGTTAGCTAATTGAGAAACGTAAGCTTCAGTCGCGTGAGTCAAGACATCCATACCAGTATCAGCAGCGATAAAGCCTGGAACTGTAAGTACTAATGATGGGTCAACAATGGCAATTGTTGGTGTCAATGAGTAGTCAGCGATTGGGTATTTACGGTTGTTTTTCTTATCAGAGATAACTGCAAAAGGTGTTACTTCAGAACCAGTACCTGATGTTGTAGGGATAGCAATGAATTTTGTTTTCTTACCAAGTTCAGGGAATTTGAAGGCACGTTTACGGATATCCATGAATTTTTGAACGAGGTCACGGAAGTCAACTTCTGGTTGTTCGTAGAATAACCACATCACTTTAGCAGCATCCATTGGAGAACCACCACCAAGTGCAATGATTGTATCTGGTTCAAATGAACGCATTAATTCAGTACCTTTTTGAACAGTTGTGATATCTGGATCAGGCTCAACATCTGCAAAAATTTGGTAAACAACTTTGTTACGACGAAAGTCTAATTGTTCAATAATTTTATTCAAGAAACCAAGTTCAACCATGGCATGGTCAGTAACGATCATAACACGTTCAACATCACGAGCTTTTTGTAAGTATTGAATAGAATCACGTTCGAAGTATGTTTTTGAAGGAACTTTAAACCATTGCATATTATTTCTACGTCTTCCTACTTTTTTGATATTTAAGAGGTTGATAGCACTAACGTTATCACCTACAGAGTTACGTCCATATGAACCACATCCTAATGTTAATGATGGGATAAATGCATTATAAACGTCACCAATACCACCAAATGTTGAAGGTGAATTCCAAATGATACGCATTGCTTTCATTTCAGTACCGAAACGTTTAGCAAGTTCTTCATCTTTAGTATGGATCGCAGCTGAGTGACCAAGTCCGTTAAATTCAACCATTTGACGCGCTTTTGTAAGACCATCTTCAGTTGAATCAGCTTTAAGAACAGCAATGACTGGAGAAAGTTTTTCACGTGTTAACGGTTCTTTAACACCAACTTCAGCACATTCAGCAGCTAAGATATTAGTTCCTTCTGGAACTGTAAAGCCAGCTTGTTCAGCAATCCAAGTTGCTGGTTTACCAACAATGTCAGCATTCAATTTAGCACCAGCACAGTTTTTGCTGTTAGCTTTCGCACCAAAACAGAATTCTTCAAGAAGGGCTTTCTCTTTTTTATTAACAAAGTAAGTTTTATATGATTTGAATTCTTCAACAAATTCATTGTAGATTTCTTTATCAATGATAACAGCTTGTTCAGAAGCACAAACCATTCCATTATCAAATGATTTAGACATAACGATGTCATGAGCCGCTTGTCGGATATCAGCTGATTTTTCTACGTAAGCAGGAACGTTACCAGCACCAACCCCAAGGGCAGGTTTACCACAAGAGTAAGCTGCACGAACCATTGCATTACCACCAGTAGCAAGGATAGTTGCAATACCATCATGGTTCATCAAGGCTCCAGTTGCTTCCATTGAAGGTTTTGTAATCCATTGGATACAGTTTTCAGGAGCACCAGCGGCAATCGCTGCATCGCGAACAATTTGAGCTGCGTGAGCTGAAGATTCTTGAGCTGATGGGTGGAAACCAAAGACAATTGGATTACGTGTTTTCAAAGCAATCAATGATTTAAAGATTGCTGTTGATGTTGGGTTTGTTGTTGGTGTAACCCCACAGATAACGCCGACAGGTTCAGCAATTAAGGTTAAACCAGTTGTATCATCTTCTTCAATAATACCTACAGTTTTTGTATGACGCATGTTGTTAACAACGTGTTCACAAGCAAATAAGTTTTTAGTTGCTTTATCCTCAAAGACTCCACGTCCAGTTTCTTCAAAAGCATGCATTGCAAGAATACCGTGAGCATCTAAAGCAGCAACAGAAGCTTTAGCAACAATATAGTCAACTTGTTCTTGATTTAATTGACGAAATTCTTCTAAGGCAACAAGACCTTTTTGAACAAGCTCATCAACATGTTTTTGAGCTTCTTCCATTTTTTGTTCTGGTGTTAATTTAGCTTCAACCATTAATATTTTCTCCTTAAAAGTAACTTGTTAAAAGTTTCACAATTTATTTACATGATTTATTATAACATAAATCGAAAGTTTGTAAATAGTTTCACAAGAAAATTGTGAACTTTTTTTCAAACTTTTTTGTGCAAAAAAATAAGACCCTTTAAAGGCCTTATTTTGCGTGCTTTTTAGCAGCTTTTTCAATAGACGATTTAATAGTATTTACATAGAGATCTGCTCCCTTTGTATCTGCATCGCTATAATGGACCCCATCAGTTCCAACCCAAATATCTGGATTTGAAACAGCAACTTGATACCAGTCAGCAATCGTCACATAAGAATATTTCTTAGCCAAACGCAATTCATAATTCCGAACTTCTGCTACCTGAGCCAAGTTATTAGCGTTGTATGGTGACACAATAATCAAACGACTACCTTTTGGTAAATCTTTAATAAACTCTTGCAAGTCTGACTTGTAATTATCAAGCGAGTTAACCCCTACAGCTAATACTGTTGTTTTGGATAAAGAATTGCTCTTTATACGATTGTCATAAATCTCATATGCAAGCGAGAAATTACGACTAACGGCAGCATCAAGCTGCGCTGCTGGCATAATTTTAGCGAAAGCCGCTTGCGATCTCAAGGCAACAGAGTCCCCAATAATGCTGACATCACTAAGCGCATTAGCATCCCCCGCAGCCAGCGTATGGGTCCGGTTGATATTGCTTTGACTTTGTTGCAAGCCACCAACCAACAAATCTGTTTCAAACTTGCCGACAGCTGGAGCTGTCATTGACCGACCCAACATTAAGATGAAGAGAGCCAAAACAGCCAATGCCATCCATTTTAAGTAGGGTGTCAAATCCAACTTCAAACCAAAGAGATTTGGTTTCTTACCCGCAATCAGTGGCTCTGCCACATAATAAGAAATGGAAGCAAATAAGAATGAGAAGAAGGTGGTTAAAATCACCGCAAGCCAGTTAGGCATTAATTGACTAAAAATAATATAGAAAGGCCAATGGAAGAGGTAAACCCCATAACTGACATCCGCAATATAAGTTATGACTTTTGGCTCTTCTAACTCAGGTGTTTGGTCATTTAAAACACGCGCCGCATAAATCATCACTGCCGTAAAGAGACTGGCTAAAACAAAACCAAAAAGGTATGTAAAGAGATGATCAAAATTCAAGGTTAGAGTTAAGAGGAAGAGAAGGGCGAAGGCACCAGCCATAAAGCCAATCACATATTTTTTAGGCCAGAGACGCACATTTTTTTGGAAACGGATAGTCGTATCCTTGATCCCAGAAATAGTAGCAAACATGGCACCAATGAAGAAAGGAAAAACGTGAGCAATACTTGAAAAGTAAATTAATGAGAAGTTATTAACCAAAAATGCTCTTACAAACATGGTTAAGAAACTAATGACAAAGAAGGCACTTGAAACAATAAAGAGCATACCTCTAAATTGTTTATCGCTCTGTTGACGTTGCCCTAAATACCAAACCAAGAGACCCCATAAAATATAAAAATGAACCTCAATGGCTAAACTCCAAGTATGAACAAAGAGGTGGGGAATAAACTGACTCTCATAACTAGAGCCGGTTAAAATCTCATAGAAGTTGGTCGTAAAACCAAGTGTCGCCGCAATCTGGTGACCAATACTAGCTACAAAGTCGCTCTTAACCAAAAAGGTAAAGGGTATAACTAGGAGGACCATTAAAACAAGAGGCGGAACAATCCTGTAAAAACGTCTACGGTAGAAACCTAGAAGATCAATCTTATTATTTTTAGCATATTCATCAATTAATAAGGCCGTAATCAGGAAACCAGAAAAAGTGAAGAAGACATCAACCCCAATGAAGCCACCTGGAAAACTATTCTTAAAAAAGTGATAGAGTAAAACTAAAAGTAGTCCCGTTACCCTAATAAAAGAAAACCATTTTATTCTCATTTTTGATAAATCCCCTGCTTAAAGGTTCCTTTATAAACCTTACTATTATTTGCATTTAAAGTGCCTTTACCGTCAACCTGACCCTTTTTAAATTGACCCTTATAAGACCAACCGCTACTTGCCTTATAAGTCCCTTGACCATTAAACTGACCATCACGGAAGTTGCCGACATAAGTGTCACCATTAGCAAAAACCAATTTCCCTTTGCCATTCATCCGGTGATTAACAACAGCACCATTATACTTAATCTTACCATGATCAAAACTCAAAGCTGCCTGTGATTGATGTTTAAGGGTCAATACAGATAAACCACAAACCACCAACACAATAAGAGTCACAATTTCAAGTTGGACTCTGGTAATCTTTATATTCTTAAAAAATGTCCTGATATTTTCCATGACTACTTTCAACTCAAATCTTTATTATTTTTAATCTTACTTAACCAATTCTGACAACCCTCAGTTACCAAGGCATAGGTTTCCTCAAAATCGCCCGTGTACCAAGGATCTGGAACCCCATTCTCGTTGAAGAGAAAGATTTTCTCATCCCAGCGACCAGCTGAAAGAGCCAACAAATCACTGACATTATTCTGGTCCATACCAAGCACTAAATCAAAGTACTCCATATCCTCCAGACTAATCTGCTGTGAGGTCTTACTACTATTATAGGGAATAGCATAGCGCCGCAGAATATTTTGGGTACCATGATGAATCGGATTCCCGTGTTCCCAATTGGAAGTGCCACGGCTTTCAATTAGTAAATTTTCTTGAAGATCTAGTGATTTCATTACAAATTCTGCCATTGTCGAACGACAAATGTTACCTAGACAAACAAAACAAACTTTTTTCATTCCTAAACACCTCCTTTTCATTATAACAGAATATCGGCAAAGCACCGAAAAATCCCCTTATTATTTTCAATTTTTTCCAAAAAAAGAGAGCAAAATAAAACTTCTTACTTTCTTACTTTTTAAAGTATTTTTCAGAAATTAGAACAAAAAAGCCCACCATTAGCCATCTTATGCAGAATAACAAAAAAAGCTTTATTTTTTCTTAAGTAATTTGTAAAATTGGATTATTTTATTTAATCTTATGAAGTCAAAAGAACTCATATAATTCTGACAAAGATAAAAAAGAAGCTGAGTTAAACTCAACTTCCTAAATTGATAGCTAAAAAAAACTAAGCTACTGATTTCCGTTTAAGTTATCTTATGAACACGATCTAAAATTATTGACTGTTATACGGATAATGCAGATGGTCGTAAGCTTTTTGCGTAGCCACCCGACCCGTCCGCGTCCTCATAATGAAACCTTTTTGAATCAAATATGGTTCATACATATCTTCAACCGTGTCACGTTCTTCAGCGATATTGACCGAAAGTGTTCCTAAACCAACTGGGCCACCATTATACATTTCAATCATAGTTCTTAAGATTTTCTGATCGACATAATCTAGTCCTTCATGATCGACATCCAACATGGCTAAAGCCTTATCCGTAATCTCTTTGGTGATGACACCATCACCCATAATTTGAGCATAGTCACGCACACGTTTTAAAAGACGGTTAGCAATACGGGGAGTGCCACGACTACGGCGAGCCAATTCATGAGCCGCTTCTTGAATAATTTCCATCTCAAAAATATCAGAAGTCCGTTCAATGATTTCCGTTAAATCATCAACTTGGTAATATTCCATATGACCTGTGATTCCAAAACGGGCCCGTAAAGGATTAGATAACATCCCTGCACGAGTTGTTGCCCCAATTAAGGTAAAAGGTGGCAATTCTAGATGGACACTACGGCTAGTATCACCTGCACCAATCATAATATCAATATAGAAATCTTCCATGGCACTGTAAAGCACTTCTTCAACTGCCATAGGCATGCGGTGAATCTCATCAATAAAAAGGACATCACCTGGTTCTAGGTCATTTAAAATAGCAACCAAGTCCCCAGACTTTTCAATGGCCGGGCCTGATGTCTGTTTCAAATTAACGCCCAATTCATTGGCAATAACAAATGCCATGGTTGTTTTCCCCAAACCTGGAGGGCCAAAAAGGAGAACGTGATCCAATGATTCATCACGCATCTTTGCAGCTTCAATAAAGATGGACAGCTGGTCCTTGACCTTATCCTGTCCAATGTATTCTCTTAAATATTGCGGGCGTAAAGTTCTTTCTACCAGTTCTTCATCACCCATTACATCGTTATCTAAAATTCTAGTCATGCCCTTATTATAGCACAAAGCTAGGGACCATTCATCCGATAGACCACCAATCTTTTTCAATCATGGTTGTAGCTGCTTTAGCCAATAAGATTGCCAGTAAAAGTAGGGTGTATTTGTATTTTTTGAACATAAGGTTCCTCCTTTATTTTTTTAACATTATACCGACTAAGGCAAAAAAATAACATGACATCAATGTCATGTTACTGAGCTTGGTCATTATCCCAACTTTCTTTTAAGCGTTGGACCAGATAAGCATCCGTCAAGGTCTTAGCATAAATGATCGACTGACGATAATAATAAGCAGCTTTTCGACTATCCTTCATAAAGAATAAACAATAACGCCATTCATACATATAATAGATGGGCATGCGTTGGAAGTCTTGCGTAATGGTCATAATACGCCGGCAAACATCTAATAAGCGTCGAATTTTTTGATACTCTTTCAACTCTAAGCCAACGTATATAGACGTTAAAAGAACATTATTAAGTAAGAAAAGATCCTTGAAATCCAATTCTTCCTCTAATTTCAAGAGTTTGCTTGTAAAGCAATTAAAAATAGCTAAATCAAAAAGTTCTTCCTGAAAGTTGGAGACCAGACCACAAGTTAAATAGAGGTCAATCAGGAAAATATCATTCAGGCTAAAGCCCTTTTTCTTTCGAATTTGAGCGATGTATTCCTGTAAAAGCTCCTTACCATAATTAATATCCCCACTCTGATAGACATCAAAACGTGATTGCAAGAGATCAATGATCAATTTCTCTTCCTCAGGCAAATGATCGTAGTAATTCTCAAAAATATCATCAAATTGAGCCTCTCTTTTTGAAAGACTTTGCTCATTCATATAAGTTGGCTGACGGAGGATACAATACTTTAATTCTTTATAGCGTTTGGGCAAAACCAGTTGGTCAGGATCAATTAATTCGGAAACAGGTAGAGCTAGTTGTTTGGCGATAAATTGGACCTTGGCAAGGGTTGGTATGGATTGACTTTTTTCAATACGGGCCAGTTGACGAGTAGACAGCTGAGATTCATCCCCGCAAAGCGCTTCGCGGGTTAAGCCCCTATCTGTCCTAAGTTTACGGATCTTTTCCCCAAGTTGCTGCATTCAGAACTCCTAATCATTTTTTTATCTAATTATAACATTTTTGACATCTTTTGTTAATTTTAAAAGAAACAAAAAAAATAAGGACTCATCCTTATTTTTTATAAACCTAAACGGTTAAAGATATCATCGACACGTTGTGTGTAATAAACAGGGTTGAAGAGTTCGTCGATTTCTTCTTGGGTTAGACGAGAAGTCACTTCTTCATCAGCTTCTAAAAGGGGTTTAAAGTCCACTTGGTTATCCCATGAGTAAGCTGTTTTTGGTTGAACTAAGTCATAAGCACCTTCACGAGTCATGCCTTTTTCAATCAATTTCAGCATAACACGTTGGCTGAAAATAAGACCAAAGGTAGAGCCCATGTTGCGGATCATATTTTCTGGGAAGACCGTTAAGTTTTTAACGATATTGCCAAAACGGTTAAGCATGTAGTTAATGAGAATGGTTGTATCTGGAGTAATAATCCGTTCTGCAGAAGAATGAGAAATATCACGTTCATGCCATAAAGGAACATTTTCATATGCTGTGATCATATGACCACGGATAACACGCGCCAAACCTGTCATATTTTCAGAACCGATTGGGTTACGTTTATGTGGCATGGCTGAGCTACCTTTTTGCCCTTTGGCAAAGAACTCTTCCACTTCACGTTGTTCAGATTTTTGTAACCCACGGATTTCAGTCGCCATGCGTTCAATAGAAGTTGCGATGCTTGCTAGAACCGCAAAGTATTCGGCATGTAAATCACGAGGTAAGACCTGTGTAGAAATTTCTTGGGGGCGGATGCCAAGCTTACCACAAACATATTCTTCCACAAATGGAGGAATATTGGCAAAATTGCCTACGGCGCCAGAGATTTTACCAGCCTCAACCCCAGCAGCAGCACGTTCGAAACGCTCTTGATTACGCTTCATCTCGCTATACCAAGTCGCCAGCTTAAGCCCAAAGGTCGTTGGTTCCGCATGTACACCGTGAGTACGACCCATCATGATCGTCATCTTATGCTCACGTGCCTTATCAGCCACGATCTGCGTAAAGTTCTCAAGGTCGCGACGAATAATATCATTAGCTTGTTTGTAGAGGTAACCATAAGCCGTATCAACAACGTCCGTTGACGTCAAACCATAGTGAACCCACTTACGCTCATCACCCAGGGTTTCTGAAACCGCACGAGTGAAAGCCACCACATCATGACGGGTTTCTTTTTCAATTTCAAGAATCCGATCCACATCAAAGTCGGCATTAGCACGAATCTTAGCCACATCCTCTTTCGGAATCTCACCAAGCTCAGCCCAAGCCTCATCTGCGAGGATTTCCACCTCTAACCAAGCACGGTATTTATTTTCTTCACTCCAAATGTTCGCCATCTCAGGGCGTGAATAACGTTCTAACATCTTTTCTCCTTAATTAAAATCGATTCCTTTACCAAACTCCTCAACCTCATCAGGCACATCACTAAACAGCGTCATATGTCCCATCTTGCGGTTTTGTTTCGCTTCTAGTTTACCATAAAGATGAAGGTGGGCGCTAGGGTTTTCTTGGACATAGGCTTGCGCTTTGTCCACATGTTGACCTAAGACATTAAGCATGACCGCTGGAGCGTGCAAAGTAATGGCTGGCAGCGGCAAACCGAGCACACCCAGAATATGAGTGTCGAACTGTGAGAAATCACAAGCTTCGATAGAATAGTGACCAGAATTATGCGGTCTTGGGGCAATCTCGTTGACAATAATGTCATCTTTGCTGGCAAACATTTCCACACAAAGGGTTCCTGCTAGATTCAACTCCTTAGCAATCTCCAAGGCCATGGCCTTAGCCTTTTCTGCTAGGCCTTCTGAAATGCGGGCTGGAACAATGGTCTTAGACAAAATATTATTTCTGTGGATGTTTTCTTGGACTGGGAAGACCGTAAATTCTTTCTGGTTACCTGAGACGATAACAGACACTTCAAGATCGAAATTAACGAACTCTTCCAAGACACAGTCAGCAGCGTCAGCTAATTTTCTAGCCTTAGGAAGATCAGCTTCAGACTTAATCACGATTTGGCCGTGACCATCATAGCCACCAGTTGCTGTTTTAAGGACATGGTTTTTAGTCAAGTCAATGTCATCCAAGTCAGTTGCAGATTTAATCACTTTATAAGGCGCTACTTTAACACTTGCTTTGTTGGCAAGAAAGTCTTTTTCAGTGATGCGATTTTGAGAGATTCGTAAAAGGTCTGTCCCTTGTGGTAATTGACCATCATTAATAACAGCATCTAAACCATCAGCATCAACATTTTCAAATTCATACGTGAGGACGTCACAACGGTCTGCCAACTGGCGAAGCGCATCAACATCATCATAAGGCGCCACAATGACTTCACTGACACGTGATGATGGGCAATCAGCAGCCGGATTCAAAGTAATCACCTTATGCCCCTTGTAAATGGCCGAAATTGCCATCATTTGACCTAGTTGACCGCCACCAATAATTCCAATTGTTTTAGTTGAGTTCATCTGTCATAGCCTCCGCAAGTTTACCTTGTTCCAATTGGAAATCAGCTAATGCCTGAGCAATTTTTGGGTCTTCAATAGAAAGGATTCGCAAGGCTGTCAATGCTGCATTGGTAGCCCCTGCTTCACCAATAGCCATAGTTGCAACAGGAACGCCACCTGGCATTTGCACAATGGAGTATAGGGAATCAAGACCACTCAAAGCACGTGACTTCACAGGCACACCAATAACCGGCAAGGTTGTTTTAGCAGCTACCATTCCAGGCAGATGCGCTGCACCTCCCGCACCTGCAATAATAATCTTGATACCACGGCCACGCGCTTCTTCAGCATGCTTGAACATCAAGTCAGGTGTCCGATGAGCAGAAACCACTTTTTTCTCATAGGCAATGCCAAATTTATCCAAGACTTCTGCTGCTTTTTGCATGGTTGCCCAATCAGAACTAGACCCCATGATGATGGATACAATTGCTTCCATTTTCTCTCCTTAATATAAATCATTGATTCTTTTTTGCTTGCGCTTTTTAATATTTCAATTTGATGATAAATTCAAATAAATTAACAAACCAACTCCAATTATTATTTCAAAGCTTTGCTTCCGATGTCGTTACGGTAAAAGAGGCCTGGCCGTTTTTGTTTATCCAGTTCTTGGTAAATTCTGGTTTGCGCAGCTGAGACGTCGTCAGCTGTGGTGACCAACATGTAAACCCGACCGCCATTGGACAGCAGTGCTTGGCCATCCGCCGAAAACTTAGCGCCGGCATAGTAAGTCACAATCTCGCCCTCGCTTTTAGCTGGCAAAACAACACCTTTATCATAGGCTAATGGGTAACCTTCTGAGGCTACCACGACACCCAGAGTAAGTCCTTCTTCTAACCAAGTGATTGTGGTCTCCTTTTGATCAAGAATGTCTGTAATGTTTTGGGCAAAGTTTGAGGTGAGGCGAGGAAGAATAATCTGCGTTTCCGGATCACCGAAGCGAGCATTAAATTCAATAACTTTTGGACCCTCATCCGTCAAAATCAGACCCGCATAAAGGATTCCAAGGTAAGGTCGCCCTTCTGCAATCATACCATTAAGGACTGGTTTAACAATAGTTTCCACAGCTTGATCAACCACATCTTGTGAAATGTGCGGTACTGGCGCATATGCTCCCATTCCGCCTGTATTTGGACCCTTGTCACCATCATAGGCCCGCTTATGGTCTTGGGCTGTCGGCATCATATAGAACTTGTCGCCATTAACGAAAGCAAAGAGTGAAAATTCCTCACCCTCAAGAAACTCTTCAATAACCACTCTGGCACCAGAATCGCCAAATTTATTGTCTAGAAGCATCTCATGAGCAGCTTCTACTGCCTGATCAACCGTTTCAGCCACAACAACACCCTTACCAAGAGCCAAACCGTCAGCCTTAACAACGATTGGTGCGCCTTTTTCTAGGATGTAGGCCTTAGCTTCTTGGAAGTCGGAGAATGTGCCATAGGCTGCTGTCGGAACTTGGTACTTAACCATGATTTCTTTGGCAAAATCCTTAGACCACTCAAGCTCCGCTGCTAAACGGCTTGGACCAAAAGCTTTCAAGCCGGCTGTGTTAAAATCATCAACAATCCCAGCTGCCAAGGCATCATCTGGACCAATAAAAGTCCAAGCAATATCATGTTCTTGCGCAAAGGCAATCAATTTTGAATGTTCGGAAATAGCAATGTCGACCAATTGTAAACCATCTAAGGTCATGCCATCATTACCAGGAGCAACAAATACAGTCTCAACCCCATCAGACTCTAACAATTTTTTAGCAATAGCATGTTCACGGCCACCAGAACCAACAACTAAAAGTTTCATATTTTTACAGGAATCAAAGCTAATGACTTCAATTCAAATCCTTTCATTGACGAATTATACATTATCATTATAACATATATGTTCGGAAATTTAAAAAAGATATCCTAAATTAATCGGATATCTTTTAGCAAATGCGCTATTTCCCGATTTTTATTGACAACTTATTTACAATTGGAATTTTTAGCAAATAAGTCATCAAGAATTTGATTACAGCATAAGCAAAGGCTAGTTGGAAAATCAGCACTAGATGACAAGCTTGAACTATCATTCTTGAATTTCCCATCAGATATTGAATAGAAACAAGTATTCCAATTAGAATGACGTTAACTTGACTCATACCATTAAATATTTTTTTCATTTTTTGATTCCTTTCAATTTCCTTTTATTCTAGCTCTTTCCATCTAGAATAAAATGTCAAAAAGGAAAAGAGTCTCAGGGATAAGAAAGTAAGAGTAATAGCATTTAACAGACTTATTTAAGATAATAGCGAAAGGTAACTCATCAGGTAATCACATAAAAAAATAATAAAGAGTCTCAGCCAACTGCCATCCTTGAAAATTTTTTTCGAATTATAATATAAGCCTAAAAAAAGAGTTGACTCAGCCAGTCGATCTGATAATCCGATTGGTCATTAATATTGTGAATGCTAATAAAAAGCATACCAAAAGTCACGAAACAACTATAAACTTAAAACTTTTTTGCAATTGAATTGATTTAAAACTATTTTTCATATGATAATACTTTACCTTGGTGATTACCATAATACATACTCTCGCCTCTATCAATTCAGTTTTTAGGAGCTTGCTCACTTTTTGACCGAGACAAAAAAACCATATTATCGAATAATTGAGGTAAGAAAAAGTTAATCAGACATTTTTGCTATTTTCACTGACAAAAGTTTTTGTTATGATGTCTTTGTATAACTTATAGAAAGGAGGAATGAAGTTACAATGAATTCCCACTCTCCAAAATCACTTTTTTATCTCTGTCTCTTCTTTACCTTACTATTTTGGACGCTTAGCTTTTTTCACTTAAAGCAATGGCTGGTTTTCGCATCATTGACTTTCATCTCTTCCTTAACCCTGTTATTATATGGCAAAAACAACAAATGATACTCTTTTCTAAAAAACAACTGTTTTGATGGCAGTTGTTTCTTTTTTTTTCGAATAGATAGGTAAGGAGGTAAAAAATAGTGGAGTTGCTAAAAGAAAGGAGAGATAAGCAACGGAAATAATTACTTTAGTCAACTCCCAGCTAATGTCAAAAAAGAATAGAAAGGAAAAAATGATGCATAAACTCATTAAAACAACAACCCTTACTCTACTGGCTTCCTTCATGGTCAATTCTTCACTTCCGGCTGTCATGGCAGAGCAGACAGCTCAACCAAAAATAGAAACCACAAGTCAAGGTCAAGAATGGCTTCCCATTTCTGACTTAGAAGGTAACCTGACCCAACCAAAACCTGACGCTAAAATGCTGGAAAAGGCCAAAGCCTTGGAAGACTATTTTTATGTTAAGAAGACCGGAGCGATCGGCTTACGTGGAGATGCTAAAGAACTTGCAAGATTACTCAATATTTCTGAAGCAGATGCTCAACTTTACTATGAAGCTGTCAAAGAACTCCCAAACACATATATGAGAGGACCTGTTGGTATTCGCTTCAACCTCGGTCCCAAAGTACGTGGTATGTCCGGCTGGGCGGCAGGTGCTTTCGCAGCTGGTTATGCCGGTTGGTACTTAAAGCAGTTTGCGGTGAATCCTGCTACTGCTGGCTTTGCGGCCGTTATTTCAGGTGCCATTGGTTGGGCCGTAAAAACTGCTGTTGAAAGTCACAAGACAACAACTCTAGCTGTTGTCTATGTTCCTGGTGTAGATTTGGTTTACACCGTAAATGTTCCCTAAGTAAAATCACGATTTCTTGAGTCACTTTAGTTCCCATAAAATTACCCTGCTTTTTTGGCAGGGTTTTCTTATTTTTTTCGAATAGATAGTTAAGGAGGATTGAAAATGAAAACAACACAGTATTGGCGACTTTGTCGCACACTATTTCTTAGCCTTTTGGCTCTCATAACCTTGATGACTAGTCATCAGGCTAAGGCTAACGTCCATGGGGATGATTACCCCCTGGCTTGGAAAAAAGGCGCTGGCAGTGACCACTGGGGGATGATTCTTCGGCAATGCACCTCTTTTGTGGCCCACCGCCTGGAAAAGGTTAACGGGTTTACTCTGCCCATTGGCTATGGAAATGCGGAATCCTGGGGAACAATTGCCAAGCAGAAAGGCTACTTGGTCGACCATAATCCTAAGGTGGGTTCTGTGGCTTGGTTTGATAAAGGCGTGGCCTTCTCACATAAACAGTATGGGCATGTCGCTTGGGTAGCTGAGGTTAAGGGTGACAGGGTGACCCTAGAAGAATACAATTTTAATGCCGGCCAAGGGCCGGAACAATACAACTGCAGAAAGATTCGCCGGAAACAAGCCTCAGGCTATATTCATTTCAAGGATCTAACAGCTGATACTAGCAGTGAATCAAGTTCCAAGCGCAGCCAGACCTCAAGTCTGGCATCAAGTGGCTCCTATACTTTTAAGGCCAAAACAGGTGTAAAGGCTGATCCGATTTTCAAAAGTGCAGACCTAGACAGCTACCCTGTTGGCGGAGTCGTATTCTATGACCGGGTTTTGGAAGCGGACGGCTATCGCTGGCTGTCTTATATTGGCGGTTCTGGCAATCGGCGTTACGTGGCCATTGAAAAGTTGACAAAAAAAGCCACAGATAAAAGTTTCAAAGTCGGAGATAGCATCACTTTTAGGGGGCCTTTTCAAGTCAGCCAAAACCACGGTTGGATGGTTTCAAGTAATAGTTTAGCGGGTGGACCTGCGACCCAACTCAATTGGCTAGACCCAAGGCCCCTTCTTGAAAGCAACAAGCAGGGTCATAAATCCGGGGACCAAGTTCTTTACCCAGGTGACTACTTCACTATCCCAGGAAAATACAAGATTCTACAAGTAGACCAAAAAACCAAAGGCCTAAAAATCAAAATTGGACAAAAAGAAACTTGGGTAAATTGGGATCAAGTCAAGCAATCTTAAAACAAAACCCTAGCCAATTCTAAATGGCTAGGGTTTTAGGGTATAGGAGGTTTATGAAAAGAAGATTTTAGGGGTCCTATTTCTAGAATGACTCTAGTTTACTAGAGAGTCCTTAAGAATAGCTTAAAGATTCCTTTCACAAACCTTAAAGTTAAAATTAATGTCTGAAGTGGCGAACTCCTGTAAAAATCATGGTGATACCATGTTTATTTGCTGCATCAATGGATTCTTGGTCACGAACTGAGCCACCAGGTTGAATAATAGCTTTGATGCCAGCTGCTGCAATTTCTTCAATGTTATCCGCAAATGGGAAAAAGGCATCACTAGCCAAGGCTGCTCCTTCTAGACGATCCTTAGCTTGCTCAATAGCAATACGAACAGAAGCTACACGGTTTGTTTGACCAGGTCCAACACCAAGAGTCATATGATTATTGGCGATCAAGATACCATTTGACTTCACGTACTTGATGGCGCGCCAAGCAAATTCCAAGGCTTCTTTTTCTTCTGGGCTTGGTTGACGATCGGTAACAACTTCCCAAGCCTCTGCTTTTTCCTCAACAACATCCTGATTTTGAACCAGCATACCACCGACAACACCTGTGTATTCCGCCTCAATCTCAGAAGCATCTTGCCCTTCAAATGGCAATTGGAGGATACGAAGGTTTTTCTTCTTGTTTGTGAGAATGGCTAGCGCTTCATCAGAATAGCTTGGTGCAATGATGATCTCAAGGAAGATAGGGTGCATTTTCTCAGCTGTCGCTTTGTCAACTTCTCTGTTAAGAACAACAATTCCACCAAAGATAGAAACAGAATCTGCCTCATAGGCATAGTCCCAAGCTTTTTCGATAGTGTCAGCTTGGCCGATGCCACATGGATTCATGTGTTTAAGAGCTACGACTGTTGGGCGCTCTTTGAAGTCACGGATAATGCGGATAGCCGCGTCAGCGTCACGAATGTTATTGAAAGATAATTCTTTCCCATTCAATTGTTTAGCTGAAGCTATAGAATAATCCGTTGGCAAGGCTTTTTGATAGAAGTCAGCCCCTTGTTGTGGATTTTCACCATAGCGCATTTCTTGTTTCAAGTCGTAAGTGAGGGTTAATTTTTCTGGTTTTGTTTCACCCACTTGGGCAGTGAAATATTCGGCAATCAAGGCATCATAAGCTGCGGTGTGGCGGAAAACTTTAGCTGCCAAAGCCTGACGCGTTTCGTATTTGGTTTCCCCGATTTCTTTTAATTCTGCTAGCACGGGCGCATAGTCAACTGGGTCGACAATAACGGTTACGCTGGCATGGTTTTTGGCTGCCGAGCGCAGCATTGATGGACCACCGATGTCGATATTTTCAACTGCTGAAGCATAAGTGACGTCTGGTTTTAAGATGGTTTCTTTGAATGGGTAAAGGTTAACCACAACCAAATCAATCAATTCAATGGCATTATCTTTAG
Organism: Streptococcus bovimastitidis; assembly: GCF_001885095.1. Taxonomy (GTDB): domain Bacteria; phylum Bacillota; class Bacilli; order Lactobacillales; family Streptococcaceae; genus Streptococcus; species Streptococcus bovimastitidis. Next base: position 1,117,332 of record NZ_LZDD01000001.1, read on the forward strand.
CTGCTTGTAAGTGGGTATCCAAATCGCGACGAGCTAGAAGACCCCCATGAATGTTGGGATGAAGGGTTTTGACACGGCCATCCATCATTTCTGGGAAACCTGTCACATCATCAATGGCGACGGTATCAAGACCTGCTGCATCAAGGGCAGTCTTAGTCCCACCTGTTGAGATAATATCCCAACCAAGGCTTTTTAATTCTTGGGCAAAGTCTACAATGCCCGCTTTATCTGAAACTGAAATCAGTGCACGTTTTGTCATCGTTCTTCCTTTTCTCTCTATATCTCAAAGTTTTCACATGATGTGAATAACTCATTTTTAACCATTTTATTTCTGACAATCACTTGTCTGATTGCTCCCCTAAAAGTTCTTTGATGACCTCCGGATAAAGCTTATATTCTGCTTCATGGATTCTGGCTTCAAAGCTTTCAATACTATCTTCTTGCAGGCGTGGGACACGGACTTGTTTGATAATTTGCCCAGTATCAACACCACTGTCCACCCAATGAATGGTTACACCTGACTGATCAACACCTGCATTCCAAGCATCCTCGATGCCATGGGCACCTGGAAATTCTGGTAGATAGGCTGGATGAATGTTGATGATTTTACCTTGGTAGGCTTCTAACAAGGTTGGTCCGACAATTTTCATGTAGCCTGCTAAACAAACCAAGTCAATACCATGTTCATCCAACATTTGGACAATTTTTTCTTCATAGGCTTGCTTGTTGGCAAACTCTTTGAGCTCAAAAGCGACAGCTTGAACACCTAGCTTGTTGGCACGCTCTAAGACATAGGCATCGCGATGGTCTGAAAAGACCAAGGCTACCTGGAACTGCTCGGCAATGACCTGAAAATTCGACCCATTACCAGAGGCAAAGACGGCTATTTTTTTGCTCATTTGATGATAACACTCTTATCTTCTTTTTTAATGATTCGGCCAATTTCATAAACAGGTTCATCAAGCAATTCTTTAACACGCGCCACATGCTCTGGTTTAACCGCTAGCATGAGTCCAATACCCATATTAAAGATTTCGAACATTTCTTCATGTTTGATGTCGCCATATTTTTCCAAGGCTTTGAAGATTGGTAAAACAGGTACTTGAGCCTCATCAATTTCAGCTGCTAAATGGTCCGCAAACATCCGTGGCACATTTTCAATAAAGCCACCACCAGTGATGTGGGCAATGCCGTTAACCAATTTTTCTTTGACCAAGGGAAGAACAGCTTTCACATAGATGCGAGTTGGTTCTAATAGGACTTCTTTTAAAGCTTTGCCTTCAAGTTCAGGTAAGATAGCTTGGCCTTCATAGTCAGCAAATACACGACGTACAAGGGAGTAGCCGTTAGAATGAATACCGCTAGAAGCAAGGCCTAAAAGGATATCACCTTCAGCAACTTTTGAGCCATCAATAATTTCTGATTTCTCAGCCACACCGACTGCAAATCCAGCTAAATCGTAGTCGTCTTCACCATACATGCCTGGCATTTCGGCTGTTTCACCACCAATAAGGGCAGCGCCAGCTTGGACACAACCTTCAGCAACACCAGCCACGACCTGTTCTAATTTGGCTGGTTCATTTTTACCAGTTGCAATATAGTCTAAGAAGTAAAGAGGTTCTGCTCCGGCAGCAATAATATCATTAACACACATGGCCACACAATCTTGTCCGATGGTGTCATGTTTATCATATTTGATGGCTAACATCAGTTTGGTTCCAACACCGTCAGTGCCAGAAATCAAAACCGGTTCTTTAACACCTGTTTTCGAAAGGTCAAACATGCCACCGAAGCCACCTAGAGCTCCCATAACACCCGCACGTTCCGTCCGAGCTACATGTTTTTTAATCCGTTCTACAACTTCATAACCCGCTTCAACATCAACACCAGATTGAGCATAAGCATTTTTTTCAGTCATTTGATTTTTCCTTTTCCTTTAAACAAATCTTGATTAGAGAGGCAACTCGAGAAAATAAAGTCGCTAGTTCTTTGTTTCGATCTAGTGGTATCTTTAGGCAAATCGCATAATAGCGATTGCCGCCTTGTGATAAGGGCGTTTACTCCCAATCACTTAACATCATCAATAAAGAAACTTGTTTTTTCTTCTAAGCTCTTGACGTAAGCTTCTTCATAATCATAGAGGGGCGTTGGATACTCGCCATCAAAATAGGCAACACAGAGGCCGCCATTTGGGGCGTCTGTTTCAAGTCCAATAGATTCAATTAAGCCATCTAATGAGAGGTAAGTTAAACTATCTGCGCCGATAATCTTGCAGACTTCTTCGGCACTATGGTTGGCTGAAATCAATTCTCGACGTGTTTGAATATCAATCCCGTAAAAACATGGGTATTTCAACTCTGGACTGCCGATTGCCACGTGAACTTCTTTGGCACCTGCCTCCCTCAGTAAGCTGACGATGCGACGTGACGTTGTTCCGCGAACGATGGAATCGTCAATCATGACCACGCGCTTGTCTTTAACCACGCCTGAAACAGCTGAAAGTTTCATACGAACGCCTTGTTCCCGTAATTCCTGAGTTGGCTGGATAAAGGTTCTTTGAGTGTATTGATTCTTCACCAGTCCCATCTCATTTGGCAATCCTGATTCTTCTGCAAAGCCCATGGCTGCGGATAAAGAAGAATTAGGGACACCAATCACGATATCAGCTTCATGATGGAATTCCTGCGCTAGCCGTTTCCCCATCTTCTTACGCGCTGTATGGACGTTTACGCCATAAATGGTTGAGTCTGGCCGTGCAAAGTAGACGTACTCCATAGAACAAATAGCTAACTGTGTATCAGTTGTGTAGGTGTCAATTGTAATACCATTATCATCAATGGTGATCAATTCACCTGGCATGACATCACGTACCCATTTTGCACCGATAACTTCAAAGGCACATGTTTCACTGGAAATAATCCAAGCACCATTTGACATTTGCCCAATGGATAAGGGTCTGAATCCATTGGGATCAAGAGCCGCAATTAATTTATCTTCTGTCATCAAGAGATAAGCAAATCCACCTTTAACGGTATTTAGGGCCTCTTTAACTTTGCCAATATATTCTGGATGATGGCTACGACGGATCAAATGCATGAGAATTTCAGTATCTGAAGAGGCATTGAAGATTGCCCCTTCATGTTCTAATTCTTTTTTTAGTGAAATAGCATTAGTCAAATTCCCATTATGGCAAAGACCAAACTGAGCATCTGTAAAGTTATAGAGGAAAGGCTGGATATTGTTTATGGATGCTGTTCCAGCTGTCGCATAACGAACGTGTCCGATAGCTGCATTGCCGGTTAATTTATCTAAGTCAGCTTGATTTTTAAAGACGTCGGAGAGAAGTCCTATATCGCGATGCTGATGGAGCTTACCATTGTTATTAGCAACAATGCCTGCCCCTTCTTGACCCCGGTGTTGTAAACTATGGAGTCCAAAATAAGTGACTTGGGCTGCTTGGGGATGACCCCAAATCCCGAAGACACCACACTCTTCATTGAGTGATTTTACTTCGTATGTCATCTTAACCTCGTTTGTATTAGAATTTTTCAAATCTTATTTTCCAGTAAAGTAAGCTACCGCTGCGGCAAATAAGCCTTGATCTTTTTGTCCTGGAATATTTTGGAAGAGACCCTCTTCATAACGTTCTGAATGACCCATTTTCCCAATAATTTGACCATTTAGGCTGGTAAGGCCTTCAATAGCATGGCTTGAGCCATTTGGATTGTATTTGGAATCCATGCTTGGTTTACCCTCAAAATCAACGTACTGACTGAAGATTTGACCATTATCACGGAGAGCCGCAAATTCTTGATCAGTGACCACAAATTTACCTTCACCATGTGACACTGGAATAGCATGAATATCACCGACAGAAACTTTTGAAAGCCATGGGGAATTGGTATTCGCAATCCGTGTTTCTACCATCTTGGCAACGTGCTGGTTAGCATCATTGTAAAAGAGTGTCGGACTCGTTTCACTGGCAGAATCAAAGTTTCCATAAGGAAGAAGTCCTGACTTAACCAAAGCTTGGAAGCCATTGCAGATACCAATAATCAGTCCACCTTTAGCAATAAAGGTATCAATGGCTGCACGGACCTTAGCGTTAAGGAGAATGTTAACAATAAATTTAGCAGAACCATCAGGTTCATCAGCTGCTGAGAAGCCACCGGCGAAGAAGATAATGTTAGCTTCTTCAATATTTGCCACCATGGTATCGACAGAAGCAACAATTGCTTCTTCATTCAAGGTTACAAATGCTACCATGTTGACTTTTGCCCCTTCTTTTTCGAAGGCTTTGGCTGAATCATATTCTGAGTTTGTTCCTGGGAAGACTGGAATGTAAACCGTTGGTTGAGCAATACTTTCAGTTGCTTTAATGACTTGTTTATTGTTGACTTCTGGGACTTGCGCTAGCTCTTGGGACTGAGTGAATGCTGTGGGATAGATATCTTCTAATTTGCCCTCAAAGGCCTCAAGAAGCTCTGCTCCTGGCATCTCAAGTCCGTTGACTGTTAAGGTAAAGTCTGGGATGGTGTAGCCTAGTTTTTCTGCGCCAGCGATTTCTTCGGTAGAAGTGAAGACAAAGCCACCTAATTGGCCTGAAAGACTGTCAGCTAGGTTGTCATGGGTGATTTGCGCACCGATTTGGTTACCGAAAGTCATTAGTGCTAGACTTTCCATGAGTCCGCCATATTTGATAGCAGATGCTGCAGTAATTTGGTGTTCTTTTTGGATTTTTTCAAAGTTTTGGAAGTTAGCCTTGATGCTTGTGAAGTCAATATCTTCAGAAATGGCTTGACCTGATAGATAGTAAATATACTGTCCAGCTGCTTTAAATTCTGGAGATAATACCTTATCAACATTAGCTGTTGTCACACCAAAGGCAACAAGTGTTGGTGGAACGGTGATATCTTCAAAAGTTCCAGACATGGAGTCTTTACCACCAATTGATGGCAAGCCTAGTTGAGTTTGAGCTTCGACAGAACCAAGTAAAGCTGCAAGAGGTTGACCAAAGTTTTCAGCCAATTTATCCATACGTTGGAAATACTCTTGATAAGAGAAACGGGCCTTGCTCCAGTTGGCACCAGTAGCAACTAAACGTGCAGTTGCTTCAATAACAGCATAAGCTGCTCCGTGATAAGGTGACCATTCCGCAATATAAGGGTTGTAACCTTGAGCCATAACTGAAGCTGTCTTCGTAACACCATTTTGAACTGGTAATTTTTGAACAGAACTTTCGGTTGGTGTCATTTGGTAACGACCACCTAAAGGATGATTAACGGTTGAACGACCTACAGAGCTATCAAAAATGGTTTGGAGACCTTTTTGTGAAGCATGGTTTAATTCTGATAATAAGGCTTTTGTATCAGCTAATACCGTTTCTTGCGATGTTTTACGTTGAGCTGGTAAAGCGACGTTTTTATCAACAACTTTAGCATCAACCACAACACGAACGCCATTAGTATCAAGGAATGAGCGTTCAATATCAACAATAGTTTGACCATTCCAAGTCATCACTAAATTGGCTTTTTCTGTCACCTTAGCAACAATAACCGCTTCAATATTTTCTAAATGACAAGCTTCAATAAAGGCTGCTGCATCTTCTGGAGCAACAACAACAGACATCCTTTCTTGTGATTCAGAGATGGCTATTTCAGTTCCGTTTAAGCCTTGGTATTTCAAAGGCACTTTGTCTAAATCGATTTCTAAACCGTCAGCAAGTTCACCGATAGCCACACAGACACCACCAGCACCAAAGTCATTAGATTTCTTGATTAAACGTGTCACTTGACCATTACGGAAAAGACGTTGAATCTTACGTTCTTCAATGGCATTCCCTTTTTGGACTTCTGCACCAGCTGTTTCAACAGATTCAACAGTTTGTACTTTAGAAGAACCTGTGGCACCTCCGACACCGTCACGACCTGTTTTACCACCTAAAAGGATAACAAGGTCACCAGCTAGGGGTTTTTCCCGAACTACATTAGCTTTAGGAGCTGCACCAACAACAGCACCCAACTCCATGCGTTTAGCCACAAAGCCTGGGTGGAAATATTCCTTAACATATGTAGTTGCTAGACCGATTTGGTTTCCGTATGAAGAATAGCCGTGCGCCGCAGTTTTTGAAATGACTTGTTGCGGTAATTTACCCTTACGTGTCTCCGAAAGCGGCATGGTGATATCGCCTGCGCCCGAAATACGCATGGCTTGATATACAAATGACCGACCCGATAATGGATCGCGGATGGCACCACCAATACAGGTCGCTGCACCACCAAAAGGTTCAATCTCAGTTGGATGGTTATGGGTTTCGTTTTTGAACATCAATAACCAAGGCTCTTTAACACCATTAACATCAACTTCAATTTCAATCGAACAAGCATTGATTTCATCTGAAACTTCCATGTCATCAAGACGGCCGTTAGCTCGCTCGTAACGACCAAAAATAGTCGCCATATCCATCAATGTTTGTGGCTTTTCAGAACGTCCTAATTCTGACCGCATAGCCAAGTACTTATCATAAGTTTCCTGCAACTGCTTTTCAAAACGAGAACCCGAAAAATCAATAGCTTTTAATTCTGTTTCAAAGGTTGTATGACGGCAATGGTCAGACCAGTAGGTATCAAGAACTTTTAATTCTGTTTCCGTTGGCACGCGCCCAATACCCTTGTAATAGTCTTGGATGAAGAGAAGATCATCCACTTCCATGGCCAAGCCTTCTTTAACTTTATAAGCAGCAAAATCCTCTGCAGTATAAGAAGTGAAGAAATCTAAATTTGGAATGCTTTTATCAGACTCTGAAAAATCATGGTATTGAATACCTTGACTAATGTCTTTAAAACGAGAGTCCACAGGATTAAGCAAGTAAGCCTTAATAGCCGCCAAGTCGTCTTCTGCAATGTCTTTATTAACTAAGAATAGCTGCGCTGTATTGACGATGACATCTGAAGAACCACCTAAAAGTAGAATAGCTTCCTGAGAGCTGGCTGCGCGTTGATCAAATTGCCCAGGTAGGGATTCAATGGCGAAAAAGGCATAATCCACTAAATCTGCCATCACATCTTCTTCAACTAAGATATTATCAGTCACTTGCTCAGCAAAAATTTGCTTCTCTGCCTTATCCATGAGTTGCTCACTTAACTGAAAAACATCGTAAACCTGAATAAGTCTTAATGTTTTTAAAGAAGCAACTTGTAAATTATGTTTTAATTCTTTAACTAATGATTCTGACTTGATTTGAAAATCAGCTTTTTTCTCAACAAAAATCCGTTTATCCATTTTTTATCCTTTTGTACTTTTTTCGTTAGCTATCAATTAATTTGCAGCTCTTAACTTATCCAATACCTCTTGGTAGACATCTGTTAAACTGCCTAAATCACGTCTAAAGACATCCTTGTCCATATGGTTACCTTGGGCATCCCAAAGACGACAGTTATCAGGAGAAAACTCATCTGCTAAGATAATATGACCTTCTTTATCAAAACCAAACTCTAATTTGAAGTCGATCAAGCGGAGATCAATCTCTTTAAACCATTGGCTGAGAAGCTCATTAACACGTCTGGTCTCTGCTTTGATATAGGCGATATCTTGAGGACTAGCAATTTTTAAAAATTGAATATGTTCCTCATTAATAAAAGGATCGTCTAGTTCGTCTTTTTTATAGTAGAATTCAATAATTGGTTCTTCTAATTGAAGCCCTTCTTCAACACCAAAGCGTTTTGAGAAAGAACCCGCTGTTACATTACGAAGAACAACTTCTAAAGGAATAATAGTGACTTTTTTATTAAGTTGTTCTGTTTCCGAAATTTGCTTAATAAAGTGTGTTTTAACGCCGGCTTGGTTTAATTTTTCAAAAATTAAAGATGAAATCTGATTATTTAAAACTCCCTTGCCTGAGATTGTCTCTTTACGAGCACCATTCAACATAGTCGCTTGATCCTTGTAAACGGATTTAATAACATCCTGATCCTCAGTAGCATAGATGTCCTTAGCTTTCCCGGAATAAATTAGGTTCTTGTTCATTAATTGTTCGCCTTTCATATACTTTCGAATAAAGAATAACATATATAAGGATAATATTCAACGTTTTGTCGACAATTAACAAAAATGTAATTTTAAACGTTCGGTTTTTATTTCTGTTTACTCATTTTCTTCCCAGAAAATGAGCAAATTGGATAACAAAAAAGAGGCATGCCCCTTTTAGGCATTACCCCTTTATTCTTATTTTGCCAATCGGCCTTCAAGATAATCAATCAGATTACTGATTTTTGTTAAATCTTCAACATCCTCATCAGGTATACTAATATTAAAAACATCCTCAACATTAATAATAAATTCTGTTAATTCAATGGAATCAACTGCGATATCATCTTTCAAGCTTGTTTCTTCTGTCAGAACGAAATCTTTTGTATCATCCTGTTCAATCATTATTTCTTGTAATTTTACTAAAATAGCTTCTCTAGTCATTGCTACTAGTCTCCTTAGAAAATTCTTCTACTAATTGTCCAACCACATCAGTTTCTAACATGGAACTAATTTGTTTAATGGTATAGAAAATGGATTTGGCATCACTGGAACCATGCGATTTTACAACTGGTGCTTTGAGGCCGAAGAGTACCGCTCCACCAGCTCCGGAGTAATCCAGTGAATTCTTCATGTCCATCAAGCTGTCCTTCAATAGAAGGGCTCCCAACTTAGCTTTAATGCCACCACCTTTGATGGATGTTTTTAACTGCTTCATAATACTTAGTGCTGTTCCTTCGATGGATTTAAGCACGGCATTTCCGGTAAAACCATCCGCAACAACGACGTCCGCTACTCCGCCCATGAGGTCACGAGCTTCGATATTTCCAATAAAGTTAAGGCTTGGGTCTGCCACCAATAGGTCATAAGTTTCTTTACGAAGCGGGTCACCTTTGGTTTCTTCTGTTCCATTATTGAGGAGACCGACTCGTGGTTGAGCGATGCCTCTAAGGTTTTTTGCATAAAAAGAGCCTAATATAGCGTATTGATGCAAGTGAGATGCTGTATTTTCAGCATTTGCTCCTAGGTCAAGCATGTCAAACCCTTGTTGATTATTTGTTGGTAAGGTTGATAATAGACCTGGTCGGTCTACACCTTTAATACGACCAACAACAAAGAGTCCTGCTGCTAATAAGGCACCTGTATTTCCAGCTGAGAGCACAGCTTGCGCCTGACCTTCTTTAACAGCTTTGGCAGCTAAGACCATTGAAGCGTTTTTCTTTCGTCGAATAGCTTTAGCCGGTTCATCATCAGAGTTGATTTTTTCATCGGTATGAACAATCGTTACACGGTCTGATGGGGTTAAATAAGTTTTTATTTTTTCCTGATCTCCATACAATTGAATCTGAATATCAGAAAAACTTTCTATAGCTTTATTTACACCTTCTACAATAGCTTTGGGTGCATTGTCTCCACCCATGGCATCAACAGCGATAATTTTCATGTGATTGCAACTCCTTTTACCTTCCATTAGCTTGGAATAACGACCTTATTATAGCATAAAGTCATATCATTTCACAGTAGCTAGGTGTGTATCTGATACCTGAAAAAGCTTATTCTATGCAAAAGTGCTCGCCGATTCCAATCGACTAACTCTTCAAAGGTTATTTTGAAGGATCATTGGATTTCATAATCTGACCCCATTGGTCTAAGTCATCAATAAATTTTTTGCTCTTTAAATGAATACCAACATAGTCTTCATAAAGTTCATCAATGAACTGTCTTAGTTTAGCCTTCATTTCAGGCTTTAAAGAGATGATTTTTAAGTCATCAAAATGGACATTTTGAAATTGATCCAATAAATAGAGAACATTCGGATCTAAGTGATTACGATGCGCGTCCTCTTGCAAATGTTGCGGACATAAAGGTCCAGAATACTTATGCGAGAAATCAAATGGCAAGCCAACACGATGACAAAAGACACACTCATGGAAATTCAAACGAACACCAAAGCGTTCCAAGATTTGAATTTCAAAAATATTGGTCACAATTTCATAATCTAAGCCTTCTTCCATCAAATCTAGGGTTTTCTTCAGAAAGGCAAAGAGCTGACTGTCAGCCTCATTATCTGGAATGGCAGCATCTGCTAATGACATGACATAGGAAGCATAGGCTAAGCGATAAAGATCCTGGTTAATGTTAGGATAAGTTTCCATAGCGTTGTAATCATCAATATAGGATAGTCCTGTTTGGTTAATCTTCATTAAAAAGTCAGCGACAGTTAAGGGGTGAATAACTGAAGCCACTTTTGATTTACTGGCATGTTTGACAAAGAACATCCGTTTTCCTGCTATTTCAGTAAAAATCTTAACCAATTTATCGTCTTCACGATAGTTTTTATTGTATAGGACCAGTCCAAGACTTTCTTTATTGTCCATAATTTTCCATGAATGCTGTTAGACGAGCCATAGCTTCAACAATAGTTGCCATACTTGCGGCATAAGACAGACGGATGTAGCCTTCTCCGTATTGACCAAAGGCAATTCCTGGGATAAGGGCTAATTTCTCTTTTTTAGCTAAATCTTGACAGAACTTAAAGGAATCTTCTTGACCAAATCCTTCTGGAATTTTAGCAAAGATATAAAAGGCACCATCAGGTCGAATGATTGAAAAGTCAAGTTTAGTCATTTCTTCAATGATGTAATCGCGACGCAAGATGTATTCACGCTTCATTGGGAGTGTATCATTAATTCCCTCAGTTAATGCTTCAATTCCCGCATACTGTGCCATTGTTGTAGCTGCTGTAACGAGATACTGGTGACTCTTTAGTAATTCGTGTGCCAGTAATTCTTTTGCAAAAATAAAGCCGATGCGCCAACCTGTCATGGCATGAGATTTGGACAAACCATTGACTAAGATAGTTTGGTCTGGGAGAAACTCTGCTATTGATACGTGACCTTGGTCAGTGTAGTTAAGTTCGGAATAAACTTCATCCGAAACCACAAAAACCGGGAATTTCTCAAGGACTTTGGCGAATGAGGCCATTTCTTCACGTGAATAGGTAACACCAGTTGGGTTTGTAGGGAAATTTAAGAGTACCGCCTTAACTTTTTCACCTTCAGCAATTAAGGCTTCTTCGAGTGCCTCTGCCGTTAAGATGAAGTTATTAGCTGTTGTATCTATCTCAACAATTTCAGCGCCCGCTAGAGTCACTATGGGCTCGTATCCGGGATATGCTGGTGCTGGCAAGAGAACTTTATCGCCTGCTTCTAGGATGGCTAAGAGAGAGGCTGAGAGGGCTTCAGTGGCACCGATGGTGACCATGATCTCATTCTCAGGATTATAGTCTAAATTATACTTGGTTTTGACAAAGTCACTAGCGGCTTTTCGAAGTGCAGGTAGGCCACTCATTCCTGTATAATGCGACTGATTATCATCAATAGCTTTCTTAGCTGCTTCTTTGACATGATCCGGCGTTGTAAAATCTGGTTCACCTAAAGTCAACTTAATCATTCCTGGTATTTCAGAAATGGACTGATCAAATTGCCTTATGAGCGAAATTTCAATTTTACCAAGTTGTTCGTTAAATCTGTGACTTAAATCCATAATGTGCCTTCCTTTAAATGAATACTACTATTATACCGAAAATCGAAAAAATAACCATAAGATAATAAAAGTCACTAAAACAAAAAAAGTAGTCAAAGACTACTTTTTTTGTTAATCAACTTCAAATAATGGTGATAATGGACGTTTTTCATGAATTCTAATAATAGCTTCACCAATAAGTTCAGCAATAGAAATTTGGTCAATTTTATCAATCAAACGTTCTTCTGGAAGGAAAATAGTGTCTAAAACAACTAATTTCTTAATAGCTGAGTTTTGGATATTGTCTAAAGCAGGTCCTGATAATACTGGGTGCGTACATGATGCATAGACTTCTGTTGCACCAGCTTCAGCAAGAGCATCCGCTGCATGACAAATTGTTCCAGCAGTATCAATCATATCATCGATAAGAATACATTTTTTACCTTCAACATTACCAATAATATTCATAACTTCACTAGTATTCATTTTATTAACACTGCGACGTTTATCAATAATAGCAATTGGTGTATGAAGGAATTGTGCTAATTTACGAGCACGAGTTACCCCACCATGGTCTGGACTTACAACAACAACATCTTGACCAACTAAACCATGACGATCAAAATATTCAGCAATTAATGGAGCACCCATTAAGTGATCGACAGGAATATCAAAGAAACCTTGAATCTGAGCCGCGTGTAAATCAACTGTTAGTAAACGATCAACACCCGCAACTTCTAACATATTAGCGACCAGTTTTGATGTAATAGGCTCGCGAGAACGAGCTTTACGGTCTTGACGTGCATATCCATAATAAGGCATAACTACACTGACTGTTTCAGCACTAGCACGTTTTAAAGCATCTACCATGATAAGGATTTCCATCAAATTATCATTAACAGGTGAACTGGTAGATTGTAAAATGAACACATGGTGTCCTCGAATAGATTCCTCAATATTAACTTGAATTTCACCGTCTGAAAATTGACGAACGGTTGACTTTCCAAGTGAAATACCCATTGAATCAGCAACTTTTTCCGCTAGTTCCTTGTTTGACGATAGGGCAAACAACTTTAAATCAGAATAAGACATTTTTTCCTCCAAACTTTTAATCCTTTACCATTTTAACCCTTTTCAAGGATTTTTTCAATTCTTTTAGTAATAGTAGACACTAAAAAAGACCAGCTAAGCTGGTCACTCATATTAATTTGGATAAATATATACGGCTGAACCTTGGTAAGTAGCAGTTGGGTTGAACCATCCACGGTAGTTACCAATTGATTGAATTCCGTTATAGTTACTTTCCATAACTTGAATCTTAGTTGAGCTTTCTACGGCTGTTACATAAGCAACGTGTCCGTATCCACCACCAGTCCATACTGCAACTGATCCAACTACTGGAGTTGAACCTACAGAATAACCTGCTGCAGCTGCGCTAGAAGCCCATTGTCCACCATTACCCCAGTAATTACCAACCCAAGGAGCTAATGATTTAACACCCCAAGTACATTGACCAACTGGGTAAGTATTAGCAGCGCTATAAGTTTGTTTTGGAGTTGTAGAAACTGTTCTTGTTACTGTAGAAGCAACAGGTGCAGTTGAAGTCGCTGGTTTAGCTGATGCAACTGGAGCTGTGCTTGCTGCTGGTGCAGTTGAAGTAGCTGGAGCTGTGCTTGCTGCTGGTGCAGTTGAAGTAGCTGGAGCTGTGCTTGCTGCCGGTGCAGTTGAAGCCGCTGGAGCTGTGCTTGCTGCTGGTGCAGTTGATTCAGCTGTTGCTTGTGATTGAGCAAGTTCTGCTTGAGCTTTTGCAACTGATTCTGCTTGAGCTTTTGCTTCTGCTTGAGCTTTTGCTTGTGCAGCTGCTTCAGCTGCAGCTTTTTCAGCTGCTACGCGTTCTGCTTCAGCTTTTTGACCTTGAAGGTTTGTTTTCTCAGCTTGCGCACTTGCCATTTGTTCTGATAATGTAATTTTAGCAACTTCTAAATTAGCTTTTTGAGTTTCCAACGAAACTTTATTTGCTGCAATAGTTTCCATATTAGCAGCTACTGTATTAATAGCTTCTTGGTTCTCAGTTTGTTTTACTTCAAGTGATTCTTTATCAGATTTTTGTTGGTTTAACATTTTTGCATTCGCAGTTACAACTTCACGAATTGCAGCAATACGATTAATAGCATCTGAAATTGATTTAGAATTTAATAAAGTATTGATGTAACTTGTTGTTGTGTTACCACGTTGAGCACTGCGAGCTTGTTTTTTCAAAGCTTCGTTACGAGCAACAATCTTACTTGAAAGTGATTGAATTTCTTTTCCTAATTTTTCAGATTTTGCTTGTAACTCATTGTTTTGTGCAGTTAATGTATCTTGCTCAGTTTGCAATGAACCAATTTGTGTTTGTAATGTTGTAACTTGTTCTTGTGCAGCAGTTTGCTCTGCTGTAAGATTGGAAATAATTGTATCTTGCGCAGCAATTTTGGCATCAAAATCGTCCGCTTGAACAATTGAAGCTGCTCCAAGGGTTACACCACTTACAAGAACTGCTGATAAAATTCTCTTTTTCATTATAGTAAACTACTCCTTTTCGATAAGACATCATATATTGTACCAAAAAAAAGCCCAATTAATGTTACGCATTTGTTACAGTTATGTGTAATAATTAATAAAAAAATTTAGTCATTTATTTAAAAAATGTTACAAAAAATGCGTGCTTGTAAAGTGTTAACAGAAAGTCTGTAAATAATAGTTAAAAGAATTTTAAATGAATAAAATCAAAAAATATAAGATTAAACTCTACTTCATCTTAAATGATAAAATAAAAAAAGCCCCTTAGGGCTATAAAAACGGAGAATAAGGGATTCGAACCCTTGCGCCAGTTACCCGACCTAACGATTTAGCAAACCGTCCTCTTCAGCCTCTTGAGTAATTCTCCATATTAATTAAATGGGCACGAGTGGACTCGAACCACCGACCTCACGCTTATCAGGCGTGCGCTCTAACCACCTGAGCTACGCGCCCATGCTATTTATAGCATGGTAACTATAAAGCGGGTGACGAGAATCGAACTCGCGACAACAGCTTGGAAGGCTGTAGTTTTACCACTAAACTACACCCGCATTTAAGAAAAATGGCGCGAGACGGAATCGAACCGCCGACACATGGAGCTTCAATCCATTGCTCTACCAACTGAGCTACCGAGCCATGTATACAAAACATTGTATATTGCGGGAGCAGGATTTGAACCTACGACCTTCGGGTTATGAGCCCGACGAGCTACCTAGCTGCTCCATCCCGCGATAAGTAAAAAGGAGGATGTGGGATTCGAACCCACGCACGCTTTTACACGCCTGACGGTTTTCAAGACCGTTCCCTTCAGCCGGACTTGGGTAATCCTCCACGATATATGGACCTTGTAGGACTCGAACCTACGACCGCTCGGTTATGAGCCGAGTGCTCTAACCAGTTGAGCTAAAGGTCCAAAGTCATCCATATAAAAACAATAGCGGCGAAGGGGATCGAACCCCCGACCTTCCGGGTATGAACCGGACGCTCTAGCCATCTGAGCTACACCGCCATAATCGGGAAGACAGGATTCGAACCTGCGACACCTTGGTCCCAAACCAAGTACTCTACCAAGCTGAGCTACTTCCCGAACTAATGCACCCTAGAGGAGTCGAACCTCTAACCGCCTGATTCGTAGTCAGGTACTCTATCCAGTTGAGCTAAGGGTGCTTATTATTAAATTAGTAATGCCGAGGACCGGAATCGAACCGGTACGATGAAAACCATCGCAGGATTTTAAGTCCTGTGCGTCTGCCAGTTCCGCCACCCCGGCCTAT
Source organism: Streptococcus bovimastitidis (assembly GCF_001885095.1). Taxonomy (GTDB): domain Bacteria; phylum Bacillota; class Bacilli; order Lactobacillales; family Streptococcaceae; genus Streptococcus; species Streptococcus bovimastitidis. The sequence continues at coordinate 1,132,715 of NZ_LZDD01000001.1, forward strand.
CTAAAGCGAACGACGGGATTCGAACCCGCGACCCCCACCTTGGCAAGGTGGTGTTCTACCACTGAACTACGTTCGCAATTATTCTATTTTAATGCCGGCTACATGATTTGAACACGCGACCCTCTGATTACAAATCAGATGCTCTACCAACTGAGCTAANACGCGGCGTTGCTCGGTCAGGGTTCCCCCCATTGCCGAAGATTCCCTACTGCTGCCTCCCGTAGGAGTCTGGGCCGTGTCTCAGTCCCAGTGTGGCCGATCACCCTCTCAGGTCGGCTATGTATCGTCGCCTTGGTGAGCCGTTACCTCACCAACTAGCTAATACAACGCAGGTCCATCTCATAGTGGAGCAGTTGCCCCTTTTAAATTAAGTACATGTGTACTCTATTGTCATGCGGTATTAGCTATCGTTTCCAATAGTTATCCCCCGCTATGAGGTAGGTTACCTACGCGTTACTCACCCGTTCGCAACTCCTTGGTCTAGTGCAAGCACCAGACCTCAGCGTTCTACTTGCATGTATTAGGCACGCCGCCAGCGTTCGTCCTGAGCCAGGATCAAACTCTCATTTTAGTTTGAACTTACTCGTTCTTTTTCTGTCGCTGACAGATTTATTGTTTTTTTTACTTCATTGACGGATAATATGCTTCTTAACATATCACCCTCACATTTGGTTTTTCTTGTCTTATTCAGTTCTCAAAGGTCTTTTCTCTATTAAAAAATAAAGAATATCGGGAAGACAGGATTCGAACCTGCGACACCTTGGTCCCAAACCAAGTACTCTACCAAGCTGAGCTACTTCCCGAACTAATGCACCCTAGAGGAGTCGAACCTCTAACCGCCTGATTCGTAGTCAGGTACTCTATCCAGTTGAGCTAAGGGTGCTTATTATTAAATTAGTAATGCCGAGGACCGGAATCGAACCGGTACGATGAAAACCATCGCAGGATTTTAAGTCCTGTGCGTCTGCCAGTTCCGCCACCCCGGCCTATCTAAAGCGAACGACGGGATTCGAACCCGCGACCCCCACCTTGGCAAGGTGGTGTTCTACCACTGAACTACGTTCGCAATTATTCTATTTTAATGCCGGCTACATGATTTGAACACGCGACCCTCTGATTACAAATCAGATGCTCTACCAACTGAGCTAAGCCGGCTAAAGTTTTATGCGGGTTAAGGGACTTGAACCCCCACGCCGTTAAGCGCCAGATCCTAAATCTGGTGCGTCTGCCAATTCCGCCAAACCCGCTTTGATGACCCGTACTGGGCTCGAACCAGTGACCCATTGATTAAAAGTCAATTGCTCTACCAACTGAGCTAACGAGTCTTATCATCATTTAATGTTTTTAATTGATTTTCTTCAATCCACAACTTTTGAAAGGCCTCAGGGCTTTCAAAACGGTCCCGACGGGAATCGAACCCGCGATCTTCGCCGTGACAGGGCGACGTGATAACCGCTACACTACGGGACCTTTTTTCTTACTTATGGGAGTTAACGGGTTCGAACCGCTGACCCTCTGCTTGTAAGGCAGATGCTCTCCCAGCTGAGCTAAACTCCCATTGAGTGTTCCTAAGCTAAGCGACTTCCGTATCTAACAGGGGGCAACCCCCAACTACTTCAGGCGTTC